>NZ_BJLR01000012.1 GCF_006538745.1 Cellulomonas cellasea
GTGCTGCGCCCGCCACGGGCACCACGAGCAGAACCGCCAGCCACGCCGTCGCACGTCGTGCACCGTTCACCGTCGCCACCCCCGTCGAGCACGCGGCAGCCCGTCCGCCGCGGTGGTCCTCCGTCCGGTCCCCCCGGAGCCGGACGGCCCTGTCAGCTGCGTCGTCCGAGGCACACCACGCCCGTGCACTGCGGCTCGCGTGCGTTGCCCCAGGCCCGGTTGCCGCCGAGGTCCACGGCACCGGGGGCGTAGATGCCCCAGCCGGTGCTGCCGGTCACGACGTTGTCCCCGAGGTGGAGGTCCGCGCCGGGCTCGCTCACGATCGCGTCGTGGTTGCCGCGGAACACGTTGTCCACGACCACGTTCGGGCCGTCCCCCCAGCCGATCCACCACCGCATCCCCGCGCCGACCGCGAGCCCGTTGCCCGCGAACGTGTTGCCGTGCACCTGCCGGCCGGCCCCGCTCGCAGCGACGACCACGTCGTTGTCGACGAACGTGTTCCCGATGAGCGTCGCGCCCGACCAGTACGGGGAGACGACCTCGTCGCTGCCCCGCACCTCGCTGTCCAGCAGGGTCAGGAAGCCGATGTCGGAGATGGTGGCGAACAGCCGGTTGTCGACCATCACGCAGTCCCGGAACTCGAAGCCCCCGTCGGCCCCGCCGATCAGGAGCTCGTTGCGCTCGAACCGGGTCCCCTCGGACAGGGCGCGCGCGGGGTAGCCCAGGGAGAAGACCACGTCGGCCCCGGTCACCACGCTGTCCCGCAGGGAGACGTCCATCCCGAGGATGGTGGCGTTCTCGTCGCGGAAGACGACCCCGACGTCCTCGAACGTCACCCCGTCGGCGTGGTTCCCGGGCGGTCCGATGCCCCCCGCCCGCTCGCGGAAGCCGTAGTCCCACCCGCGGACGACGCCGTCCAGGACCGTCGCGGCAGCCTCGTCGTCCTCGCTGTCGTCCTCGACCCGGAGGAAGGCGACTCCCGAGCCTCCCCCGTCGAGGGTGTGGCCGGCCAGGTCGAGCGTGACGCTCCCCGCGAGGGTGAGCCCCACGCCGTCGCACACGAGGTCCCCCGTCAGCCGGTGCTCGCCCGTGAGCGTGTCGCCGCACCGGACCTCGTCGACGGGCGGCGGTGACGCGGTGACCGCGGGCGTCGGCGTCCCGTCCCCGGGCGACGGACCGGCACCCGCCGCCGCCGGCCCGAGCCCGACCCCCGCCACCAGCGCCACCCCGACCGCCCACGCCCCCGACCACCGTGCACGCATCGCGCCCACCGCCCCCCGGCTCGTGCACCCGGCAGCCTGACGCCCCCGTGCGCACCTCACGGCTTACGCCCACCGGGACCGGACCACCAGGGTGAAAACGGACATCGGCACGTCGGCGGACGGCCCACGTGCGGGATCGGGCCGACGGCGCCGGCCGGACCGCCCGAACGTGCGGGCGACGCACCCCGGACCGGGCTGCCCGCGACGACCGCTCGTGCACCGCACGGGGTCGGGTCCGCGCAGGGACCGGAGCCGAGGCACGCCGGTCCCGTCCTGCCGTGGCCGTGGCCGTGGCGCGCGGGACGTGCCCGACGAGCGTCGCCGCCCGGTGCAGCGACGGGAGGAGGCCCGTCCTACGCGCCGAGCCGGCCCGCCGCGCGCCGCTCCCCCACCCCTGCCGACTCCAGGATCGCGTCCGTGAGCGCGTCGGGGTGCTGGGGCAGCGCAAGGTGGAAGCCCTGGAAGTGCGTCGTGCCGAGCTCCTGCAGCGCGCGCAGCGCCTCCTCGGTCTCGACGCCCTCCACGACGACGGTGCGCCGCAGGTTGTGCCCGAGCAGGAGCGCCGAGGAGATGACGGCGGCCGACTCGAGGCTGCCGGGGAGCGCGCTGCTGAACGACCGGTCGATCTTGAGCACCGACGCGGGGATCTCGACGACCCGGCCGAGCGTCGAGTGCCCCGTGCCGAAGTCGTCGATCGCGAGGTGGCAGCCGAGCCGGCGCAGGCCGTCGACGACCTCGGCGGGGAACGACGAGGAGTCGAGCGGGCCGTTCTCGGTGATCTCCAGGGTCAGCCGGTCACCCGCGAGGCCCGCCGCGGTCAGGTCGCGCGTGATCCGCTCGAGCAGGCCCGGGTCGCTCAGCTCGGCCGGCGAGACGTTGACGAACAGCCGCCGCGGCGCGCGCCGGCCCAGCACCGCGTCCCACGTCACGAGCTGGCGGCACGCGGTCCGCAGCACCCACGCGCCGAGCTCGACGATGAAGCCGCTGCGCACCGCCGCGCCGATGAACGCGCCCGCGGAGAGCAGGCCGTGGCGCGGGTGCCGCCACCGCACGAGCGCCTCGACCGCGTACAGCGAACCGGGGACCGTGAGCGGGTCGGGGCGGGCGGAGCCGATGCGCGGGTCCACGATCTCGAGGATCGGCTGGTAGTGGACCTCGAGCTGCTCCTCGCGGATCGCCGTCTCGAGCTCGCTCGAGAGCTGCTCGTACGAGATCGCCTCGGCCTGCTCGGACGCGTGCACGACCGGGTCGAACAGCTGGAAGCTGCCCTTGCGCCGGCGCTTGGCCCGGTACATCGCGGCGTCGGCCTGCGAGACGAGCAGGTCGGACGTGACCCCGGGCTCGTCGCTCACCGCGATGCCGATGCTCGCGGACGGCTGCAGGACGTGACCCTCGGTGAGCATCGGCAGCGCGAGGCTGTCGCAGATGCGCTGCGCGACCGCGCACGCGACGTCGGCGGACGCGAGGTGCTCGAGCACGACCACGAACTCGTCGCCGGCGAGGCGCGCGAGCAGGTCGTCGGGCCGCAGCGCCGCCCGGATCCGCTCGGCGCACGTGAGCAGGAGCTGGTCGCCGAGCGCGTGGCCGTACGTGTCGTTGACGCGCTTGAGCCCGTCGACGTCGATGAACAGCACCCCGACGGTCGACAGGTCGCGGCGCACGAGCGTGAGCGCCTCGTCGAGCTGCTCGAAGAAGACCCGCCGCGTCGGCAGCCCCGTGAGCGGGTCGTGCGCGGCCTGGTGCGCGAGCTCGCCCTGCGTCTGGGCGGCGGCCTCCCGGTCGATCGCGACGACGAGGTACGACGCCGCGAGGTTCGCGAGGGTCCGCGCGGCGGCGAGCTCGGCCCGCCCGAGCGGCACCGGCTCGGCGCGGTACAGCGTCAGGACGCCGAGCGCCTCGCCGCGCGCCCGCAGCGGGACGGCCGTGACGCTGGCCAGTCCGAGCTCGGTCGCGCGCTCCTGGAAGTGTGGCCACTCGCCGACGACGGCCAGGTCCGGCGACGCGACGACCCGCCCCGAGGCGTGCGCGTCCGGCGCCGGGCCCGCCTGGAGCGCCTCCTGGACGCGGTCGAGCTGCTCGACGCGGCGCTGCGTCGCGTAGGCGACGACGAGGAGCTCGCCCCGCGGGCTCGGCGTCGAGACGCCCGCTCCGGCGAGGCCCAGCAGGTCGACGATGCCCTCGGCGAGCTCCTGCAGGATGTCCTGGACCGAGAAGTCGCCCGTGACGGTCGCCGAGAGCTCGTCGAGCAGCGACAGCATCGCGCCCGCGTCGACGCGTGCGACCACGTCGCCGTCCGGGGTGTGGGTCATTGTGCGCTCCGTGCCCTGCTCGACCAACGATGCCCACGGGGGTGGCGGGCACCTGCGCCGGGTCACGCGGGGACAGCACCCCGGTCGGACGCTCGCACGTCATCCCTGCCCCCGTTGGCGACGCTAGCGCGCGCACCGCGGGCACGCCCGTCCCGGGCTTCACCCGGGTGAGCATTCACCCGACGGACCTGGGCATACCGGGAGCATCCGCCGGGCGGGGTGGGCCGGCCGGGCGACGGCCGGGAACGACGACGGCCGGCACGCTCCCGTGCCGGCCGTCCGCGACCCGTGGGCCCGAGCGCATCAGCGCGCCGTCAGGCGCTGCGCTCCGTGAGCACGACCGGGCCGTCGGGCGTGATCGCGACGGTGTGCTCGGCGTGCGCGGCGAGCGAGCCGTCGGCGGAGCGGATCGTCCAGCCGTCGGGGTCCATCACGTAGCCGTCGCCGCCGGCCATGAACCACGGCTCGATCGCGATGACGAGGCCCGGCTTGAGCCGCTGGCCCGAGCCCTTGCGGCCGAGGTTCGGCACGTGCGGCTCCTCGTGCATCGTGCGCCCGACGCCGTGCCCGCCGAAGTCGGCGTTGATCCCGTACCCCGCGCTGCGGCCGACCTCGCCGATCGCCGCGGAGATGTCGCCCATGCGGCCCCCGGGCTGCGCGGCGGCGATGCCCGCGGCGAGCGCGCGCTCGGTGGTCTCGATGAGCCGCGCGGCCTCGGGGCTCGGCGTGCCGACCTGGAACGTGAGCGCGGAGTCGGCGACCCAGCCCTCGACCTGCGCGGCGAAGTCGATGCTCAGCACGTCGCCGTCGCGCAGCACGTAGTCGGACGGCAGCCCGTGCAGCGCGGCGTCGTTGACCGACGTGCACAGCACGCCCGGGTACGGGATCGCGCCGAACGACGGGTGGTACCCGAGGTACACCGAGTGCGCGCCGGCCTCCCGGATGAGGCCGTGCGCGTGCGCGTCGAGGTCGCGCAGGCTCACGCCCACGGCCGCGACCGACCGCAGCGACGTCAGGACGTGCGCGATGAACGCGCCCGCGGGTCGCATCTCGTCGATCTCGGCAGGAGTCTTCAGCTGGGCCATCGCACTAGCCTCTCACCGCCGCACGCCGGTCCGTGGCGCGCTCCGCCAGCCGGGCACCGCCTCGTCGGGCCCCGGCCGGCGCGCCCACCGCGCCCGTCACGACGGCGATGCGGCCTACTGTGGCTGGTGGGCGTCGACGCTCGGCAGTTGCGCGGTGACGGTCGGTCTCGGGATGCTGACGGCCGGGGGGTGGCGATGGGTCCGGACGTCGCGGTGCGCCGCGAGCAGGCCGACCTGCTCCTGGTGGTCCTGCTGCTGGTGACGGCAGCGGTCCAGCTCATGGTGATGGCTCTGCCCGCGTCCGCAGCCTTCGACGCCGCGGAAGCCCTGTCGATCCTCTTCCGCGTCGGCGCCGCGCTCTGGCTGCTCACCACCCGGAGGCTCGACCGCGGCCCGCGGACGTTCGCCGTCATCCTCACCCTCGACGTGCTGCTGTTCCTCGCCAGCTACGCGCTCCTCGGGCAGGCCGGGAACGCCGGGGTCCCCCTGGCGCTGATCAGCCGCGTCCCCTTCATCGTCGCGGTGCTCCCGCTCCGGCAGATCCAGTTCCTGACCGGCCTCGTCCTGCTCGGCTGCGACGGGATCCTCCTGTGGCAGGTGAGCCAGGGCAACCCGTTCCCGGCCGGGCTGGCGCTGCTGTTCACCACGGTCGTGCTCGTCACCGGGTACACCGTGCGCGCCCTGACCTCCTCGCTCGCCGCCAGCGCCCGCGGCGCACGCGAGCTCGCCGCCCAGCTCGAGCACGCTGCGCTGCACGACCCCCTCACCGGGCTGCCCAACCGCGCCCTGTACGCCGACCGCCTCGAGAACGCCGTCGCCCACACCCTGCGCACCGGCCACGACGTCGCTGTCCTCCTGCTCGACCTCGACCGGTTCAAGGACGTCAACGACACGCACGGCCACGCCACCGGTGACGCCCTCCTCGTCGCGGTCGCCGCACGACTGCGCGCATCCGTGCGCGCCGGAGACACCGTCGCCCGCTTCGGCGGCGACGAGTTCCTCGTCATCGTCGACGACATCACCGCCCCGAGCGACGCCCTCGACGTCGCCCGCCACCTGCGTGACGCCCTGATCCGCCCCTTCGGCATCGAGGACCTGCAGATCCGGTCCAGCGCGAGCATCGGCGTGGCCTTCGCCCGCAACCGCGCCCACGAGCTCGGCGCGGTCCTGCGCGAGGCCGACGTCGCCATGTACCGTGCGAAGGACCAGGGACCCGGCCGCATCGAGGTGTTCGACCCCGCCCCTCGCTCCTCCCCACGCCCTGCCCTCGACGGCCCGTAGCCGTACCCGTGCCGTTGTCCCACGCGCAGGTGCACGGGACGATCCTTCACCTGCACGTCTCCACCGCAGCGTCGCCCGGGGCGTCCCGGCCTGCGCCGCCAGCGCGGTCAGCGCAGGATGCCGCGTCCCCGCACCTCGGCGAGCCACTCCGGGTACTCGACGAGCAGCAGGTCGAACAGCGCCTGGTCCTGGACCAGCGTCAGGTCGCCGACGGGCTGGTAGTCCGCGTTGTCGACGACCCGGTCCGACAGGTCGTCGAGCTTCTGCAGGAACGGGATGTCCTCGTCGCCGATGCTGAGGAACTTCCAGAACACCGGGCTGCCCGACGCGTCGCGCAGCTCGTTCGTCGCCGCGGTCCGGTGGGTCGGGGCGCCGTCGGTCAGGAACAGCACGTACACGGGGACGTCCGCCGTCGCACCAGGGCCGGCCAGCCCGTAGTGCTCGCGCACCGCGCGGATCGCGCCGGCGTAGTCGGTCAGCCCGAGGTGGCGCCCGGCGCGCAGCCGGTCGACGCCGCCGCGGTAGTCGTCGAGCGTGAGCTCCCCGGCGTGCCACGCCTCGGTGCCGAAGAAGAACACGTCGATCGAGCCGTCGTCGTCGAGCTGGGTCCCGAGCGCGAGCACCCGCTCCGCGAGCGCCTGCATCTGCCCGCTCGCGTACGACGCGCGCATCGAGCCCGAGTGGTCGAGGCACAGCGCGACCTTCGCCGCGTGACCGTCGAGGTCGTGCTTGCTGAGGTTGAACTGCGCCTTCTTGGCGAGGTTGACCAGCTCGGGCGCGCGGGTCTGGAGCTTCTCGAACGAGATCGCCATGAGGGGCCTTCCGGGGGTGCGGTGCGGGGTGCCGGACCACCCTGCCCCACGGTGGCGCCGCACGCGGGTGATTCCCGCGCCGGTCGCGACATGGACCTCGTTGATCGTGTGAGTGCAGCGACCTTCACTTGTCTCTGGGGACCGCTTCGCGTGCGGCGAGCTTCCGTTCGTCGGCGCCTTCCGGCAGCGTCCGGTGCGCGGCCCGCTGGTCTAGTCGTCGGCCGAGGCGGCGCCCGCGGCCATGGTGGTGATCGAGACGTCATGCACCACGAGCCGCTGGGTCGGGAAACGCTCCCGCCGGCTCGGACCGTCGAACTTGCCGTCCCCGGCGGGGCCCTTGAACACCTCGGTCTGCATGATGACGTTCCACGGACGGCTCATGATCTCGGCGCAGGTGAAGTCGTTGTTCGGCTTGGGGTTGGTGCCGCACACGTGCCTGGCGACACGGACCCCGTTGACCCGGTACGTGACCGTGGACCCGCGCTTGGTGGCCGTGAAGGTGGTGCGCTCGGCGGGGTCGAAGGCCTCCGTCCCCTTGGTGGTGGTGGTGCTGAGCTCGTGCTGGCCGTCACCGGTGGTGATGCACCCCGCGTGGGTCGACTGGGTCGTCTGGTTCGGCTTCGCGGAGTACCACTCGATGACGTCGATCTCACCGAGCGGGCTCGTGCTCTGCGCTCCGCAGTAGCCGACCCCGGGCCCCTGGTCGACGTTGTTGGCCCAGAGGGCGCTGCGTGCACCGGCGCTGTGCCGCTGCGGCATCGTCGCGACGAACTTCAGGGTGAAGTCCTGGCCCTGGGGGACGACGCCGAACAGGTTGAGCCGACCGATCGAGTACTTCGTGTCCGAGAGGTCGGCGCACGGCTCCGGGTGCGGGTCGTCGCTGCCGGTCAGGCTCCCTGGGGTGCAGTGGCGCATCGCGGTGATGACGAGATCGCCGTTGTCCTTCACGCGCACGTTCTCCGTGCGGTACACCCCCTGGTGACCGCCGCCCGAACCCAGGCGCTCCCACTCGTAGCCGTCCCAGGCCAGGGTGTCGTTGGGGGGTACGGCCGCAGCCGCAGCGGTGACGGCCGGCGCGCTGGTCGCCGTCACCGCGCCGACCACGACCATGGCCGTCGCCATGGTCGTCGTCGCCAGCATCCTCGTCAGCTTCCGGACCGTCATGCGGAGCACCTCTCGCGTGGACGTGCCGGAGGGCTCTCCCTCGAGCGTGTGTGAGCCTAGGCGCGCATGGTGACCGCGCGGAAGCCCCTGGCCGACGACGAGAAGCGACCTTCGCACCGCGTCAGCACCTGGGCGCCCGGCCGGCCGTCGGTGTCGCCTGCTCACGAGCCGCGCCGGTCAGTCGCCGGACGGGACGATCACGACCTTGCCGTGGACGTGCCCCGCCTCGGCCTGCTCGTGGAGCGCGGGCAGCTCGCTGAGCGGCACGCGAGCGGCGATCTCCACCCGGAGCTCGCCGCTGTCGACGAGCGCGACCAGCCGGGAGAGCACGTCGGCGTCGGGGTGGAGGTAGACCGTCGCCGCGCGCACCCCGCGCTCCGGGTCGTCGGGCGTCCCGACCCTCGGGGTGGTGGAGACGACGACGCCGCCGTCGCGCACCCGCGCCGCCAGGGCGGCGAACCGCTCCGCGGTGATCGGCGCGAGGTTGAGCAGCACGTCGACCGGTTCGACGACCGCGTCCAGGAGCGAGGTCGTCGTGTGGTCGACGATCTCGTCGGCCCCCGACGCCCGCACGCTGTCCCGGCTGCGGGGGCTCGCGGTGGCGACGACGTGGGCGCCTGCACGCTTCGCGAGCTGCACGGCGTACCCGCCGACGGGGCCGCCCGCGCCGTTGACCAGGACGCGCTGGCCCGCCACGAGCCCGCCCGCCTCGAACAGCGCCTGCCAGGCGGTGAGCCCGACGGACGGCAGCCCGGCGGCGTCGGGGAGGGAGATGCGGGTCGGCGCCGGGACCAGGGCGTCGGCGGGTGCGACGACGTACTCGGCGGCGGAGCCGTCCGCGGTCATCGGGAGGAACCCGACGACGGCGTCGCCCACCGCGAGGCCGGAGACCCCGTCACCGAGGGCGTCCACCGTCCCCGCGACGTCGTAGCCCGGGATGTGGGGCAGCGTGATCGGGATCGGCAGGAACCCGCCGCGCATCCCGCCGTCCGCGGGGTTGAACGCCGAGCCGGCGACCCGGACCCGCACCTCGCCGGCGCCGGGCACGGGCTGGGGGACGTCCTCGTAGCGCAGGACCTCGGGACCGCCGGTCTGGTGGAAACGCACTGCCTTCATGATGCTCTCCGTCCGTCATGTGCTTCGGGTTCGAAGCAACTGCGGACGACGCTACCGCTGCTTCGAATCAGAAGCAAGTGCTACGGGTTCGAAGCATGGGTAGACTCGGGACATGTCCTCGCCCCCGCGATCCCTGGATGCCGTGCAGCTCGGCGCGTACTTCGCGCTCATCGAGGCGAGCAGCCTGCTCAAGCACGCCGTCGAGCAGCAGCTGCAGGACGCGGGCGGCCTCAGCTACGTCCAGTTCCAGCTGCTCGCGACGCTCGGCGACGCGCCCGGGGGCAGCCGGCGGATGACCGACCTAGCCGACGGCGTCGTCTACAGCCGCAGCGGCCTGACGTACCAGGCGCAGATGCTCGAGAAGCGCGGGCTCGTGGTCCGCACGCCGTCCCTCGAGGACGAGCGCAGCGTGACCGTGACCCTCACCGACGAGGGTCGCGCGGTCCTCGGCGGCGTGCTGCCGGGCCACGTCGCGGTGGTCGACGACCTGCTGCTCGCACCGCTGTCGCGGGAGGACGTCGAGACGCTCGCCGACATCCTGGGCCGGGCGAGGGACCACATGCGCCGGACGCCGCCGCGGTCGGCGGCACCACGACGCCGCAAGGCCGCTGCGGGGAGCGGCGAGGGCTGAGGGCCGGCGCTGTCCCGCCCGGGTCCGGGCAGGGAACAGCCCGTGGGCCGGAACCCCTTGACGGGGCCCTGCCGCGCTGGACGAGTGCGCGGCTCCCACGGGCTGCGGTGGCTGCCTGGATCTCGCTCGCCGCCCGGCGGTCCTCGAGGACCAGCGGGCACCGGGTGGATCGAAGCAATCCGTCCGAGTACTCGGGCGACTAGCGGACAGTCACCTCACGCGTCCGAAGAGAAATCACTTCAGGACCACCTCCTTTCCCATGTGCCCACGACGCTACGTCCGGCTCCGGAGATCCGCCAGAGGTTTTTTCTTCGCTGACGGCGGACAGACGCCGGGCCTCCTGCGGCACCCAGGAGCCGGCCGCCGACGCGTCGGGACACGACCGGCGACCGGCCGCCGTCAGGGCGCGGACCGCTCCACGAGGTGCTGCGTGTACGCAGGCACGGTCAGGAACGTCGGGTAGTGCTCGTCGAGGGCGACCTCGCGCAGCAGCCGGGCTGCATCGTCGAACCGGTCGCCGCCCGAGCGCGGCAGCTCACCGAGGACCGAGCCCAGCACGCGCTCGACGTGCTCGGCAGTGATGGTCGTGCCCTCCGCCGTGACGATCCCGTGGTGCACCCACTGCCACAGCTGCGAGCGGGAGATCTCGGCGGTCGCGGCGTCCTCCATGAGGTTGTCGATCGCGACGGCGCCGCTCCCCCGCAGCCACGCCTCGAGGTAGCGCAGCGCGACGGAGACGTTGCTGCGGACGCCCGCGTCGGTGACCGCGCCGGGCTCGCCCCCGCCGGCCGACGGGATGTCGAGCAGCTCGGCCGCGGTGACCCGGACGTCGTCGCGGAGCCGGTCGCGCTGGTCCGGGCGGTCCCCCAGCGCCTCGTCGAACACCGCGCGGGCCACCGGGACGAGGTCCGGGTGCGCGACCCACGTGCCGTCGTACCCCTGCCCGGCCTCGCGCTCCTTGTCCGCTCGGACCTGCTCCAGCGCGCGCTCGGTGACCTCCGGGTCGCGGCGGTTGGGGATGAACGCCGACATGCCGCCGATCGCGTGCGCCCCGCGCCGGTGGCACGTCGCGACGAGCAGCTCGGTGTAGGCGCGCATGAACGGGACCGTCATGGTGACGCGCGCCCGGTCGGGCAGCACGAACCGCGGACCGCGCGACCGGAAGCTCTTGATGATGCTGAAGATGTAGTCCCACCGGCCCGCGTTGAGGCCCGCGCAGTGCTCGCGGAGCTCGTAGAGGATCTCCTCCATCTCGAACGCCGCCGTGATCGTCTCGATGAGGACGGTCGCGCGAATCGACCCGCGCGGGAGACGCAGCTCCTGCTCGACGAACACGAACACGTCGTTCCACAGCCGCGCCTCGAGATAGCCCTCGATCTTGGGCAGGTACAGGTACGGGCCCCGCCCGTGGGCGATGAGCGCGTGCGCGTTGTGGAACAGGTAGAGCCCGGCGTCGACGAGGCTGGCGGACGCCGGCGTGCGCTGGCCGGCGCGGTCGGTGAACCGCAGGTGCTTCTCGGCGAGGTGCCAGCCGCGCGGGCGCATGACGATGGTCGGCGTGGTCGGGCCCACGCGGTACTCCTTGCCCTCGTCGGACGTGAAGTCGACGCGGCCCCTGATCGCGAGCGCGAGGTTCGCCTGCCCGCCGACGACGTTCTCCCACGTCGGCGACGTCGCGTCCTCGAGGTCCGCGAGCCACACCTTCGCGCCCGAGTTGAGCGCATTGACCGTCATCTTCCGGTCGGTCGGGCCGGTGATCTCGACGCGGCGGTCCTCCAGCCCCGGGCCGGGACCGGCGACGCGCCACGTCGGGTCCTCACGGATGTGGCGCGTCTCCGGGCGGAAGTCGGGGTCGAGGCCGTTGGCGAAGCGCTCGCGGCGGCGCTGGCGGGCGAGCAGCAGGTCGTGGCGGGGACCCGCGAACCGGGCGTGCAGCTCGGCGACGAACGCCAGCGCGTCGGGGGTCAGGACGGTGTCGCTCCCGGGCACGACGGCGCCCAGGACCTCGATCGTCGGGGTGGTGGTGCTCGGCAGGGGGGTCGACGGGGTGGTCGTCGGCTCGGTCAGCGTGGACATGGCGTGCTCCTCTCGGGGCGTGCGGGGGCGTGCGTGGTGGCGTGCGGCGCGGCGGCCGTGGTGACGGCGGTGCGCGACGACTGCGGTGGCCGGTGGTGCGGGACGGCCGCAGTCGCGCGGGTGGTGCCGGACGGCCGCGGTCGCGCAGGTGGTGCGGGACGGCCGGGGCCGGAGGGCGGACGGTGCGGGGCAACGGGCCCCGGGTCGCGGGGGCCCCGCACCGCCCGCGGGCGTGCGTCCGCTCAGTGGGCGAACTGCGACGCCTCCGTGGACCCGGCGAGCGCGAGCGTGGCGCTCCGGGGGTCGATCGCGGTGGCGACCTTGTCGAAGTAGCCGGTGCCGACCTCGCGCTGGTGGCGCGTGGCGGTGTAGCCGTCGGGCTCCGACGCGAACTCGGCCTCCTGCAGCTCGACGTAGGCGCTCATGCCGCGCTCGGCGTAGCCGCGGGCGAGCGAGAACATCGAGTGGTTGAGCGCGTGGAAGCCGGCCAGGGTGATGAACTGGAACGCGTACCCGCTGGCCGCGAGCTCCTTCTGGAAGCGCGCGATCGTGGCGTCGTCGAGGTGCGAGCGCCAGTTGAACGACGGCGAGCAGTTGTAGGCGAGGAGCTTGCCGGGGAACCTCTCGTGGATCCGCTCGGCGAACTCCCGCGCGAGCCCGAGGTCCGGCGTCGACGTCTCGACCCACAGCAGGTCGGCGTACTCGGCGTAGGCGGTCGCCCGGGAGGCGACCGCGTCGAGCCCCGAGCGGACCCGGAAGTAGCCCTCGGGCGTGCGCTCCCCGGTGAGGAACGGCTGGTCGCGCTCGTCGACGTCGGACGTGAGCAGGTCCGCGCCGAGCGCGTCGGTCCGGGCGACGACGACGGTGGGGACGCCCGCGACGTCGGCGGCGAGGCGCGCGGCGCTCAGCGTGCGGACGTGCTGGCTCGTCGGGACCAGGACCTTGCCGCCCAGGTGGCCGCACTTCTTCTCGGCCGCGAGCTGGTCCTCCCAGTGCACCCCGGCGGCGCCGGCCGCGATCATCGCGGCCATGAGCTCGTAGGCGTTGAGCGGTCCCCCGAAGCCGGCCTCGGCGTCGGCCACGATCGGCGCGAGCCACTCGCGCGTCCGGCGCCCGCCGTTCTCCGACGCCTCGATCTGGTCGGCCCGCAGCAGCGCGTTGTTGATGCGGCGCACGACCGCGGGGACGCTGTTCGCCGGGTAGAGGCTCTGGTCCGGGTAGGTCTGGCCGGAGAGGTTCGCGTCGGCGGCGACCTGCCAGCCGGAGAGGTAGATGGCCTCGAGGCCGGCTTTGACCTGCTGCACGGCCTGGTTGCCGGTCAGCGCGCCGAGCGCCGGGACCCACTCGCGGGTGTGCAGCAGCTCCCAGAGCCGCTCCGCCCCGCGGCGGGCGAGCGTGTGCTCCTCACGGACCGAGCCGCGCAGCGCCACGACGTCCTCGGCGCTGTGGTCGCGGCGGACGCCGGCCCAGCGCGGGTCGGTGGCCCACTCGTGAGCCAGCTCCTCGGGCGTCTGCAGCTGGTCACCGGGCCGGGTCGTGCCGCCGGGGCGGGACGTGCCGGCGGACCGCTCCCGTGCCGTGCTCGTGCTCGTCGGCCCCGTCGTCGCGGTCGTCTCGTTCACGATGTCCTCCGGTTCTTCTCGATGGTTCCCTCGTGCAACTCACTCTGGCGCCGCATCACCGTGCGGGAGCCCTCCCATCGAGCAGAAGATCGAGGATCCTTCTCCTCGACAGAAGCAGAGCCCGTCTGCGACCGTCGAGCATGGCGATCTCCACCGAGGCGACGAGGCCCGGGCAGTCCCCCGACCCGACGAGGTCGGGCGGTCCGGGCGCCCGGACCACCGCGGACCGGCGCGGGCCCGGAGCGAGGGCCGCGGCCGACGAGCGGACCCTCGTGCCCCGGACCACGGCTGCCGAGCCCCCCGCGCGGCCGCGGACCCGGTCCGCCGAGCCCCCCGCGCGAGCCCGGACCGTGCCCGACGACGACGCGCAGCAGGGCGTGGACACGCTCGTGCTCGGGCGCCGCGTCCGGCACCTGCGCACCGCCCGCGGCATGACGCTCGACGACCTCGGCGCGGCGATCGGGCGCGCGGCCTCCCAGGTGTCGATGCTCGAGAACGGCCACCGCGAGCCCAAGCTGTCGCTGCTCCAGCAGGTCGCGCACGCGCTCGACGTCCCGCTCGCCGAGCTGCTGCGCGACGAGGCCCCGAGCCGGCGCGCGGCCCTCGAGGTCGAGCTCGAGCGGGCCCAGCGCGGCCCGCTGTTCGCGTCGCTGCAGGTCCCGCTGGTCAAGGTGGGGCGGTCGCTGCCGAGCGACGCGCTCGAGGCGCTCGTCCGGCTCCAGGCCGAGGTCCAGCGGCTGCTCACCGAGAAGGCCGCGACCCCGGAGGAGGCCCGCCGCGCCAACGCCGAGCTGCGGGCGACGATGCGCGCGCAGGACAACTACTTCCCCGACCTCGAGGAGCACGCGCGCGGCCTGCTCGCCGCCGTCGGGCACCCGGGCGGACCCCTGTCGCAGCGCGGCACCGCCGACATCGCCGCGCACCTCGGCTTCTCCCTGCACTACGTGCACGACCTGCCGCACTCGACCCGCTCGGTCACCGACCTCGAGCACGGCCGCATCTACCTGCCGCACGGTCTCACGTCCTCGGCGGACCCCCGCTCGGCGCTGCTCCAGGCCGTCGCGAGCCACGTCCTCGGGCACACCGAGCCGCGCGACTACGGGGACTTCCTGCGCCAGCGCGTCGAGACGAACTACCTGACGGCCGCGCTCCTGCTGCCCGAGGACGGCACCGTGGCGCTGCTGCGCGAGGCCAAGGCCGAGCGCCGGCTCTCCGTCGAGGACCTGCGTGACGCGTTCGCCGTGACCTACGAGACCGCCGCGCACCGGTTCACGAACCTCGCGACCCGGCACCTGGGCATCCCGGTGCACTTCATGAAGGTCCACGAGAGCGGCACCCTGCACAAGGCGTACGAGAACGACGGCGTGCGCTTCCCGTCGGACCCGCTCGGCGCGATCGAGGGGCAGCCGGTGTGCAAGCAGTGGACCGCGCGCGTCGTGTTCTCGATCCCCGACCGGTTCAGCCCGTACTACCAGTACACCGACACCTCGTCGGGCACGTACTGGTGCACCTCCCGCGTGCAAGGGTCGCCCGAGGGCGAGTTCTCCGTGTCCGTCGGCGTGCCGTTCGCGCACGTGCGGTGGTTCCGTGGGCGCGAGACGTCCGAGCGGGCGGCGTCCCGCTGCCCCGACGCCGCGTGCTGCCGCGAGGCGCCCGCGGAGCTCTCGGCGCGGTGGGCCGGGCGGTCGTGGCCCAGCGCCCGGCCCCACGCCAGCACGCTCGCGGCGCTGCCGACCGGGGCGTTCCCGGGGGTCGACGCGACCGAGGTGTACGAGTTCCTGGACCGCCACGCGCCGTGAGCCCCGGCAGGCAGGCGCCGTGAGCCCGGCGCAGGCAGGCGCGAGGTCCGTCGCGGGATACTTCTCCCGTGACCTCCGACGCGATCCTGCTGCCGGCCCCGTGGGCGATCCTCCTCGTGGTGACCGGGCTGTGGAACCTGCTGATCTGGCCGCGCTTCTGGCAGCGCATCGCCGCCGACCCGCGCTCGCGTGATGCGTCCGGGCGCGCGACCCGGTTCCTGACGGTGCACGCGGTGCTGATCGGGGTCTCGCTCGTGCTCGGCGTCGCGGTCGGCGTGCTGGGCGTGCTCGCGCTCGTCTGACCCGGCTCGTCGGCGCGACGCGTCGACGGCGTCCCGGCACCTGGTGGGCTGCCACGACCGGCGGCGCGCCGGGCGTCAGGCGGACTCGCGCACCACGAGGGTCGGCTCGAAGATCGACGACTGCACGAGCGGCTCCCCGGCGTCGATCTGCGCGAGCAGCAGCCGGGCCATCTCGGCGGCCATCTGCTCGACGGGCTGCCGCACCGTGGTCAGCCGCGGGCGCGCCTGCTCGGCCGCGGCGCTGTCGTCGAACCCGACCACCGCGACGTCGTCGGGCACGCGCCGGCCCGCGGCGTCCAGCGCGCGCAGCGCACCCTGCGCCATGAGGTCGTTCGCCGCGAAGATCCCGTCGAGCCCGGGGTTCTGCTCGAGGAGCACCGTGGCCGCGGCCTCGCCGCTGTCGAACGTGAAGCCGCCCTCGACGCTCGGCACGAACGCGTGCCCGCGGCGGGCGGCCGCGTCGCGGAAGCCGCTGAGCCGCTCGCGTGCAGCGCGGACGTCCTCGGGACCGGCGACGGCGCCGAGCGAGCGGCACCCGCGGTCGAGCAGGTGGTGCGCCGCGAGCCGGCCGCCGTCCGCGTTCGCGACGTCGACGTAGCTCACGGGCATGGGCTCGGGCGGGTGCGCGAACACGACGACCGGGCGCCCCGTGCCCATGACGAGGCGCGGCAGCGGGTCGGACCCGTGCGTCGAGACGAGCAGCGCACCGTCGGCGTTGCCGAAGCGCAGGTAGGCGAGGGCCTGGTCGCGCGCGGCGTCGCTGTCGGCGACGAGGAGCACCGGGTGGACGTCGTGCGGGCGCAGGGCGCGGATGAACGAGCCGACGGTCCGGCCGAAGAACGGGTCCGCGAGGACGCCGGGCAGGTAGAGCTCGTCGTCGGGCTCCTGCTCCGTGCCCGAGATGATCACGGCGACCGTGCCGGTGCGCCGCGTGACGAGCGAGCGCGCGGCACGGTTCGGCACGTAGCCGGTGGTCGCGACGGCCTCCATGACCGTGGCCTGGAGGCTGGGCTTCACGTGGCGCTGGCCGTTGATCACGCGGGAGACGGTCGCGCGCGAGACGCCGGCGACGCGGGCGACGTCCTCGAGCGTCGGGGCCGCGACGGGCGTGCGGGTCAGGTCCACGTGCCGACGATACCGCAACGGAGAGCGCTCTCAGTTTTCTTCCGATCCGAGCGCCTGAGGCGCCGCTCCCTAGCGCGATCGGCCCAGCACGACGGTCCAGATCCAGTCGGATAACCGAAATCGCGCCCTTGACACCCACGACCGACCGGCTCAGACTCGCCGAATTGAGAGCGCTCTCCGAACGAGCCCGCGGCTCGCAGCGACAGGCCGGCCGCCGGACCCGACGCCACCCGCACCCGCACCCGCACCACCAGCGCCGCACGACCGGCCCGACGACGAGCCGGTGAGCCACCCGGGACAGAGCCGTCCCGCAGAGAGGACCGACGATGCGCATCCCTCCCCCGCCCGCACCGACGCCCGCGCCGAGCCCCGGAGCGCCGAGCTCTGTCGCGCACCGCCCCACGCCCGGTCGCGCCGCGTCCGCCCGCAGGTCACGGCCCCGCCGCCGAGCCGCCCTCGCCGCCGCCACCGTCGCCGGCCTGCTCGGCTCGACCCTGGTCGTCGCCGGCGCCACCGCAGCCCACGCCGCCCCGGTCCTGCTGTCCCAGGGCCGCCCCGCGACGGCGTCGTCCGTCGAGAGCGCCGACTACACCCCGGCCCGCGCCGCGTTCGACGGCGACCTGACGACCCGCTGGTCCAGCGCGTTCCGCGACCCGCAGTGGCTCCAGGTCGACCTGGAGCAGCGGGCCGCGCTCGACCGCGTCGAGCTCGTCTGGGAGGGCGCCTACGCGACCGCCTACCAGGTCCAGGTGTCCGACGACGCGTCCTCCTGGACCACCGTGCACTCGACGACCTCGGGCGACGGCGGCACCGACGTGCTCGACGTCGACGGGACCGGCCGGTACGTCCGCCTGCTGTCGACCGCGCGCTCAGGCGGCTACGGCAACTCCCTGTGGGAGATGCGCGTCCTCGGCACACCGGCGGGCACCGACCCGACCGACCCCACCGACCCGACCGACCCGGACCCGGCGTACGTCGACCCCGGCCACCCGAACGTCCCCGTGCGCGACTCCGCGCCGAGCCGGGTCGAGGTCGTCGGCACCGAGGGCAGCTGGGACCTGCAGGTCGACGGCCGCCCGTTCACGGTCCGGGGCTTCACGTGGGGCCCGTCGTTCAGCGCCGCCGAGCACTACATGGGCCCGCTCGCCGCGACCGGGGCCAACACGATCCGCACGTGGGGCACCGGCGCGGACACGCTGCAGCTGCTCGACGCGGCCGCCGCCCGCGACGTCCGCGTCGTCATGGGCTTCTGGCTGCTCCCCGGCGGCGGCCCCGGCAGCGGCGGGTGCATCGACTACCGCACCGACGCCGCGTACCGGTCGACGACGAAGGCCGACATCCTGCGCTGGGTCGAGCAGTACAAGGGCCACCCGGGCGTGCTGATGTGGAACATCGGCAACGAGGCGATCCTCGGGCTGCAGAACTGCTTCTCGGGCACCGACCTCGAGCAGGTCCGCCACGCCTACGCCGCGTTCGTGAACGAGGTCAGCGTCGCGATCCACGCCGTCGACCCGAACCACCCGACCACGAACACCGACGCGTGGGCCGGCGCGTGGCCGTACCTCAAGGCGAGCGCCCCCGACCTGGACCTGCTGTCGATCAACGCCTACGGCGACGTCTGCAACATCCGGGAGAGCTGGGAGGCCGGCGGCTACGGCAAGCCGTACGTCCTCACCGAGGGCGGCGCGGCCGGGGAGTGGGAGGTGCCGGACGACGAGAACGGCGTGCCCGACGAGCCGAGCGACCTCGAGAAGGGCGCCGCGTACGTCAGCTCGTGGCGCTGCATCCGGGAGCACGAGGGCGTCGGTCTCGGCGCCACGTTCTTCCACTTCGGCACCGAGGGCGACTTCGGCGGCGTGTGGTTCAACGTCCTGCCGGGCGACAACAAGCGGCTCGGCTACTACGCGATCGCGCGGGCCTGGGGCGTCGACACCTCCGCCATGAACACCCCGCCGCGGATCACGGCGATGCGGGTCCTGGGTGCGACGAGCGTGGCCGCCGGCCGGACGTTCACCGTCGAGGTCGACGTCACCGACCCGGACGGCGACCCCGTCGAGCACCACGTGATGCTCAACAGCAAGTACGTCAACGACGCCGGCGGCATCGCGGAGGCCCGGTTCACCCGGACCGGCCCGGGGCGCTTCGAGGTCACGGCACCCCAGCTGCTCGGGGTCTGGAAGGTGTACGTCTTCGCGGAGGACGGCCGGGGCAACGTCGGCGTCGAGACCCGGTCGTTCCGCGTCGTCGCGCCCGCGGTGCCCGGTACGAACGTGGCCCTGGGCGCGGCCGCGAGCGCGTCGTCGTTCGACCCGTGGAACGGGGACTTCTCCCCGGCGCGTGCCGTCGACGGCGACCCGGCGACCCGGTGGGCGAGCCAGTGGGGGCCCACCGCCTGGTACCAGCTCGACCTCGGGTCGGTGCAGTCGTTCGACCACCTGCAGCTCGTCTGGGAGGCGGCGTTCGCCCGGTCGTACACCGTGCAGACGTCGGACGACGGCACGACGTGGCGGACGCTGCGGACCGTCACGGGCGGCGACGGCGGGATCGACGGCCTCGACGTCGCCGGCCGCGGGCGCTACGTCCGGCTGGACCTGACCGAGCGGGGCACCGACTGGGGCTTCTCGCTCTACGAGCTCGGCGTCTACCGGCGCTGACTGCTGGGCGGGAGCGGCTCCCCCGGCCGCTCCCGCCCGCACCCCGCCCGCCCGGTCCCCGGACGGGTGCTGCCTCCGCGCAGCCGCGCGGCGACGACGACGTCGAAGGAGCACGCATGCGCACCAGCCACGAGCTCGCCACCGCCCGGCCCCCCGGCCCGCGGTCCGCCTCTCCCGGGCCCCGGCCCTCGCCCGGCTCACGCACGGGCCGACTGCCGCACCCGCACCGGACCTCGGCACGCGCCCGCGCCCGCGCCCGCGCTCAGGGCGTCCTGCTCGCGGCCGGGCTCGTCGCCGCGTCCGCCTTCGCCACCTCGGTCGCCACCGCGGACGACGCCGCCGCCGCCCCGGGCACCCTGTTGTCCCGCGGCGCGCTGACCGCGGCGTCGAGCTCGGAGTCCGGCGGCCTCGGGCCGCGCTTCGCGGTCGACGGCGACCGCACGACCCGCTGGGCGAGCGCCCCGAGCGACGACCAGTGGCTGCGCGTCGACCTCGGCGAGCCGCACCCGCTCGACCGCGTCGTCCTCGACTGGGAGGCGGCGTTCGGCAGGGACTTCACGCTGCAGGTGTCCGACGACGCGCGCACCTGGCGCACGGTCGCGACCGTCACCGGCGGCCGGGGCGGCGTCCAGTCGTTCGCCGTCGACGCGTCGGGCCGGTACGTGCAGCTGGTCGGGACCGCGCGCGGCACCGGGTACGGGTACTCGCTGCACGAGCTCGAGGTGTTCGGCGACGGCGAGCCCGTGACGCCCGTCGACCCGCCCGCGCACGGCGACGAGGTCACGCACCACGAGTTCCAGGCGAACTGCTCGTTCTCGCACCTGCTGCGCGACGACCCGATCGTCTTCCCCGGGCGGCCCGGCGCGTCGCACCTGCACACGTTCGTCGGCAACCGCTCGACCGACGCCTTCTCGACCCCGGCGTCGCTGCGCGCCAGCCCGGCCTCGACGTGCACCGTGCCGCAGGACCGCTCGTCGTACTGGTTCCCGGCGCTCTACGAGGGCGACACCCCGGTCCGCCCGGACATCCCCATGACGATCTACTACAAGTCCGGGATCGACGACCACACCGAGGTCGTGCCGTTCCCCGCGGGCCTGCGCTTCGTGGCCGGCGACATGATGGCCACGCCCGAGACGTTCCGGACCGCGCCGGGTGCGGTCGAGGGCTGGGAGTGCGGCGACCTCGCGAAGAGCTGGGAGATCCCGGCGCACTGCCCCGCGGGCACGCAGCTCAACATCCGCTACCAGGCCCCGAGCTGCTGGGACGGCGTGCACCTCTCGCCCGACGCCGCGTCGCACATGGGGCACGGCACGCACATGGCCTATCCCGTCGACGGCCAGTGCCCGCTGACCCACCCGGTCGCCGTCCCGATGCTCGAGTTCAAGATCGCGTGGCCCGTGAGCGGCGACATGGCGGACGTGCGCCTCGCGAGCGGGAGCGACCAGTCCTGGCACTACGACTTCGTCAACGCCTGGGAGCCCGAGGTGCTCGAGCGGCTCGTCGAGCACTGCATCAACGGCGGCCTGCAGTGCAACCCGCGCGGGTACGACCTGTACAAGCCGCACCGCGGCACGGTGCTCGACGAGCAGTACCGCCTGGTCGGGTGACGCCGGCGCCGGCGACGGCCGTCAGCCCCCGGCGACGCTGAGCACCGGTGGTTCCCCGCAGCGGGGGACCGCCGGTGCGTCGGCGCGCACGGCGTCGTCCACTTCGCCCGGGTCCCGCGCACCGCGGCGCGGTCGGAGGCGCGACCGCAGCCGCAGCCGCACGACACGGTCGAGGACGAGCCCGAGCAGCAACCCCCCGACGACCCCGACGCCCGCGACGACCGCCGGGTGCTGCCCGGCGAGCAGGTGCCCGGCCCCGACCCCGAGCAGCACCGAGTACCCCGCCCACAGCACCGCGGCCAGCGCGGCGATCGCGCTGAACCGTCCGCGCGGGAACCCGACGGCGCCCGCGGCCATGTTGACGAGCACCCGGCCCCCCGGCGTGAACCGTGCGGCGAGGATGAGCACGCCGCCGCGCCGGGCGAGCGCGCCCTCGGCCCACGCGAGCACGTGCTGCGCGCGCCGCGAGCGCACGAGGCTGCGGCCGCCCCGGGGCAGCCGGCGTCCGAGGGTGTACGCGACCTGGTCGCCCGCGAACGCCCCGAGCGCCGCGACGGACCCGACGGCCCACAGCCCGGGTCCCCGGCCCGCGGTCGACAGCGCGGCGAGGGCCACGACGGCCGACTCGCTCGGGACCGGCGGGAAGAACCCGTCGACGGTCGTGACGACGCCGAGCAGCAGCACGGCCCACGGGGTGTCCGCGAGCTGCGCGACCCAGTCGGCCGTCATGCGACGCCCCCGCGCGGGCCCGGCACGGCGCCCAACTCGTGCCGTGGGTGCGCGCCGTCCGCCGTCATGCCCCGATCCTCCCGGCGCACCTATCGACAGTCAATCGGTTTCTGTCGACATTCGGTGAACACGAGGCGAAGGTCCGGCGACGCTCATCGGCGCCCTCCGCGCGCGGTGGTGCTGTGACGGACGCCACCGCCGCCGTCGGAATCGCGCACCGGCATTGACGCTTCAAGTAATCATGACGACCGACACCCTGAGCCCGTCCGAGACCCCGCTCCTCCTCGACGCGCAGACCGCCGACCTCCTCTTCCGGGAGGCCCGCACGGTCAACACGTTCTCCCCCGACGAGATCACCGACGAGCAGCTCGCCGCCGTCTACGACCTCGTCCGCTGGGGACCGACGGCGATGAACATCAGCCCGTTGCGTGTGCTCGTCGTCCGCACGCCCGAGGGCCGCGAGCGCCTCGCCGCGCACATGGCCGACGGCAACCGCGCCAAGACCGAGCGCGCGCCGCTGAGCCTCGTCGTCGCGACGGACGTCGACTTCCACGAGCACATGGGCCGCCTGGCCCCGCACATGGGCGCGGTCGCCGAGGGACTCGCCGGCGCCCCCGAGGCGCGCGCCGCGATGGCCCGCGACAACGCGTTCCTGCAGGTGGGCTACCTGATCGTGGGGCTGCGCGCCGCCGGGCTGCACGCCGGGCCCATGGGCGGCTTCGACGCCGCCGCGCTCGACGCCGACCTGCTCGCCGGCACGTCGTGGCGCTCGGTCCTCGTCATCAACGTCGGCCAGGCTCCCGCCGAGCACGACGACCTCCAGACGCCCTCGACGTACCCGCGCCAGACGCGCCTCGACTTCGCCGAGGTCGCCCGCACCGTCTGACGGCACGCCGGACCGGCCGACTGCACGCCGGCACCGCCGGGCAGCGCGACCCGCAGCACGAGCGGTCGCCCGCACCGCCTGAGCCCGGCCCGACCCCCCGGGGCCGGGTTCAGCCCTCGCTCGAGAGCACCTTGATCGCGCGCTCGAGCAGGGAGCGCAGCTGCTCCTGGTCCTCGCGGTCGAACTCCGCGGAGAGCCGGTCCTCGACGGCCCGCGCCGCGGCGTCCGCCTCGCTGAGCACGGCCCGACCGGTGCGCGTCAGCTCCGTCACGAGCACCTTCTTGTGCACGGAGGACGGGTCGCGCCGGATGAGCCCCTTCGTCTTGAGGTTGCCGAGCACGGTCGCCATGGTCTGCGGCGTGACCATGCACGCCCGCGCGAGCTGGGCGCCGGAGAGTCCCGGGGAGTAGGACAGGACCATGAGCGCGGCGTACTGCGGCACCGTCAGGTCGAACGGCCGCAGCGCCTGGCTCTTGCGCGCGATGAGCGCCTGCTCGGCCCGCTTGATCGACTGCCCCAGGCGCGCGGCGATCTCCGCCTCGATCCTGGCCGACTCCGCCTTGCTGCTCATGGGACCCCTTCGTCGCGTCGTGTCAGGGCTCTGATTGACGTGCTGATCAGCCTACTGGTCCCCACCGGACCACGGTTTCCCTCCGGTCACCAATCGGCGCGCGACCCGTCACCCGACTGCCGGGCGGGGCCGGGAGCGTGCGCCGGGGCCCTCGACGCGCAGCACGTGCGTGCCCGTCGAGGCCCGTGACTCGAGCGCCGCGTGGGCCAGGGCGACGTCCGCGAGCGGGTGCTCGGTCACGTCGAGCCCGACGGTCCCGTCCGCGACCGCGTGCAGCGCCTCGGTGAGGTACGTCCGCAGCCGCTCGGGTTCGGCGGCCGCCAGAGCGCCGAGGTTGTGGCCGACGAGGCTCGTCCCCGTGAGCCACACGGCGTTCGTGGAGGTGACGACGTCGGTCGCGGACGCGTCGCCGTAGACCACGTGCCGCCCGCCGAACCCGAGGGTCGCCGCCGCGGCCCGCCGGACCGGACCGCCGACCGCGTCGAGCACGACGTCGACCCGTCGCCCGCCGAGCAGGTCGTCCAGGTCGCCGAGCTCGTCGTACGTCACGACGTGCCGGGCACCCCAGCTGCGGGCCGCGGCCCGCT
The DNA here is from genome assembly GCF_006538745.1 of Cellulomonas cellasea. GTDB lineage: Bacteria > Actinomycetota > Actinomycetes > Actinomycetales > Cellulomonadaceae > Cellulomonas_A > Cellulomonas_A cellasea. The sequence goes on from NZ_BJLR01000012.1 coordinate 23,619, forward strand.
TGGCGCCGTGCCCGACGGCGGCCAGCACGGTCGCCCCCTGCGCGACCGCGAGCTGGACCGCCGCCGAGCCGACACCACCGGCCGCGGCGAGGACGAGGACCGTCTCGCCCGGCTGGACGTGCGCCGCCTCGAGGAGCCCCCAGGCGGTGGTCACGCTGCACGGGACCGCGGCCGCGACGGCGTCCGAGAGCCGGTCGAGCTCGCCCTCGAGCGCGACGACCGTCGACTCCGGCGCGATTACGAGCTCCGCTCCCCCACCGCCGGCCAGAGTCAGTGCCGCGACCCGCTGACCGGGGCGCAGGGTCGTCACCGCGTCGCCGACCTCGACGACCCGGCCGCTGACCGCGAGCCCCGGGACGTGCGGGAGGCTCACCGGGAGCTGACCCCGGCGGAGCATCACCTCGGCGAACGTGACGCCCGCGCACACCACCTCGAGCAGCACGTCCGCGCGCCCCGGCACGGGCTCCGGGACCTCGGCGACGCGGAGGACCTCCGGCGGGCCGTGCTCGGAGAACTGGACGGCGCGCACGGCGGCTCCTCCTGAGGGTCGGTCGGGGCGGACGGGACGGGCGGGAGCGGCGGTAGCGCGCACCCGCTCACCGGCGCGGCCCGCCGCACCCGCCCTCGTGAGGCCCCGACCTCGACGCCCCTCGCACCGGAGCGGCCGCGCGAGCGGCGCGCGTCCCGGTGCCGCCGAGGCCGGGGCTGTCAGCGGGCCCCGGCCCCCGCACGGACCGGGTCGGCGGGCGCCGCGAGCGGACCGTCGCCGACGAGGACGTCCCAGCCGCGCTCGCGTGCGAGGCGGGTGAGCGTCGCGTCGGCGCCGACGACGACCGGCGTGCGGACCTGCTCGAGCATCGGCAGGTCGGACTCGTGGTCCCCGTACGCCCACGAGGGCGTGCCGGGCGGCAGCTCGTCGAGCACCGCGGCGACCGCGGCCGCCTTCGCGTCGCCGATCATCGGGGTGCCGAGCCAGCCGGTGTACCGCCCGTGCGCGATCTCGGGGCGCGAGCACAGCACGCGGTCGACGCCGAGGTGCGCGGCGACGGGCTCGAGGCACGCCGGGAAGGAGCCGGAGACGAGCACGACCGTGCGGCCCGCGGCGCGGTGCACGTCGAGCTGCGCGTGGACCGCGGCGTCGACGAAGCCCTGCACGAGCACCTGCGCGAACCAGCGGCGCCCGGCGGCGGCCATCTCGGCGACCGGCTCGCCGGCGATGAGCCGGTAGTAGGCCGCGTTGGCCTCCTCGCGCGGGAGGTCCGCGCGCAGCAGGTCCGCGAGCGCGTCGAGGCTGCGGGCCCGCTCGACCGGGGCGAAGCCGCGGACGTAGTACTCGTAGAACGACACGAGGCTCGTGAGCCGCAGGAGCGTGCCGTCGACGTCGAAGAAGGCGATGCCGGCCGGCTCGTCACCGCCCTGGGCGGACGCCGGGCCGTCGGGGAGACGGGGGATGGTGGCGGTCATGTCAGCCTCCAGGTGAGCACGGTGCAGAGCTGGCGAGCGACGGCCGCGGCCTCCGTCGGTCCCGACACTATCAGAACGCGTATGTGTAGCAGAACCCTGACACATAGTGTTCAGCGCACGTTCGCGCACCCGACCCGCTCACGCCGGAGGACGCGCCGCCACCGCCGCCGTACCCGCCGTCGCGGCACCCGCACCCGTCGCCGCCGTCGCCGCCGCCGGGAGCACCGCAAGGACCGCGTCGACGGTCGTCGCGGTCCCGCCGAGGGCGCCGTGCGCCGCGAGGTGCCCGTCCGGCCGCACGAGCAGGAACCGCGGCGCCCTGCCCAGCACGCGCTGCAGCGCCGGCGAGACGAGCGGCGCGAGGTCGGTCACATGGACGTCGGGGAGCTCGGCGGCGAGCGTCCCGGCGCGCCCCGGGTCCGCCGCACGGCCCGAGCGTCCCGGCCACAGCAGCAGCGTCCACGCGTCGGCGTCGAGCACCGGCCACGCGCGCGCCGCCGGCCAGCCGGCGCCGTCGTCCACGAACGCCGGGACCCGGTCCCCCACCCGCAGCCCGCGGGTCCGCAGGAGCGGCGTACGCCCGGGCGCGTAGCTCGTGTCGAGCTGGGCGAACATCGGCGCGGCGCGCCGGAGCAGCCGCGTCCGGTCCGCGACGACCACGCCGGCGTCACGCAGCCGCCGGCGCCACGGGCTGCCCAGGAGACCCAGCCGCGTCTGCACGCCGGTCGCGGCGGTGACCCGCACGGCCGCCGCGCGGCGCTCGGTCTCGTAGGTGTCGAGCAGCGCGTCAGGGGCCTCGCCGCGGATCACGGCCGCGAGCTTCCAGCCGAGGTTCACCGCGTCCTGGATGCCGGTGTTCATGCCCTGACCGTTGGCCGGGCTCATGATGTGCGCGGCGTCGCCCACGAGGAAGCACGAGCCCGTCCGGAACGCCCCGGCCGTCCCGAAGCGCACCGCGAAGGCCGCGGTCCACTCGGGCTCGCCGACCGTGCCCGAGCCCGGTGCCCGCTCGTCGAGCAGGCGCTGGAACAGCTCGCGCGGCGGCGGCGGGCCCTCGGCCGTGGGCAGGCTCATCGCGACCCGGTAGACGCCCTCGCGCAGCGGGGCGAGGCCGATCATCCCGGCGCCGGACCAGAAGTAGTGCACCGTGCGGTCGGACGGCCCGCCCTCGACGGGGGCGTCGCAGATGCCGAACGCGACGTTGACGGGGGCGGCCGCGAACGGCACGTCGAGGAGGCGGCGCACCGTGCTGTGCGCGCCGTCCGCGCCGATCACCCAGTCGAACCGCTCGTAGGTCACCTCGCCCGCCGCACCGCGCAGGGACACGTGCGGGCCCCCGTCGCGCGGGTCGGGGTGCGACAGCACGAGCAGCTCGGTGCCGGTCTCGACGGTCCCGCCGAGCTCGACGACCCGCTGCGCGAGGATCTCCTCGGTCGCGGTCTGCGGGATCGTCACCGCGAACGGGTAGAGCGCGTCGGGGATCGTGCCGATCCGCACGGTGCCCTTGCGCTTCCCCTCGGACCAGAACGCGACGGCGTCGACCCGGTGCCCGCGCTCGACCAGCCGCGGCGTCACGCCGGTGCGGCGCAGGAGCTCGAGCTGGCGCGGCCAGAGGATCGCCGCCCGGGAGTGCGCCGGGGCCTGCGTGCGCTTGTCGACGACGCGCACGCCGATCCCGCGCCGCAGCAGCTCGCACGCCAGGACGAGACCGACGGGCCCGGCGCCCACGACCAGGACGCGGGGCTCAGGCACGAGCGCGCTCCGGGGACAGCGGCGCGGGGCTCACGCGATCGCCCTGCGGACCGCGAGCGGGCCGGGCAGCGTGTCGAGCGCGAGCTCGATCGTCGCGGCGGCGCGGTCGCCCTGGACGACGCGTACCGCGGCGGTCGAGCGCGGCGGGTGGTCGGGAGCGGCCCGCACCGGCGGCGAGGGGAGCTCCAGGTGCAGCACCGTCGGCTCGTCGAGCTCGACGTACTGCAGGAACCGGCCCGTGATCGCGCTGACGTGCGTGTGCTGCGTCGAGAGCCCGTGGGTGTCCGCGAGCGCGACGAGGGCGAGCTGGCGGGCCGCCTCGGTGAGCACCATCGCGGGCACGTGGTCCTGCGCGTGGTCGAACAGGCTCGGGTTCGCGAACGGCAGGCGCAGGACGCCACGGACCTCGCGCTCGTCGGCCTCGACCGAGGTCAGCACGACGTTGCGCTCGTTCGTGCGCGCGACCAGCGCGGGCTCGACGGGCGGCGGGACCGGGGTGTCGCGCAGGCCGGCGCTCGTGACGAGCGTGGTGCGGCGGCGCGTGTCGCGCAGCGCCCGGTAGGCCATCGGCGAGGCGAACATGACCTCGGTCGACAGGTGCCCGACCTCGGACTCCCCCACGGGCTGCTCGACGAAGAGCGTGACCCGGTAGGTCAGCGAGCGCAGCACCCCGTGCACCGTGCGGGGCTGCTCGATCTCGACGAGCAGGCGCAGCGTCGGGGGCGCGTAGCCGACCGGGATCTCGCCGATCCCGGGGAACGCCATGTCCCACGAGCGCAGGACGAAGTGCTGGCCGAGCGGGACGCCGAGGTACGCGTGCGCGACGAGCGTCTCCGCCTGCCGGCAGCACTCGAGCAGCAGCAGCGGGTCGACGCGCGGGACCCGGCCGGTGTGGTCGCCGAAGTAGCCGTGCTGCGGGGGGAGCTGGGCGCCGACCGGTGGACGAGCCGGCGGTCCGCGGTCGTCCGGTCGCTGAGCCCCGCACCGCCGAGCGTGGTCCGCGGTCGTTCGAGGGACTCGGTGACCATGTACTTCCCCCTGAAGCATGAGCGGAGCCGAAGCCGGGCCGTCCTCCCGGCGCACGGAGCACGTGCCGACGTGCGTCTGCTGACACCTATCAGTGCTCTGTGAACCGTTCGGACAGTAGCAGAGGCCTCCCGGCCCAAACCAGCGACAAAGGGATGAACGAGACACGTCGTCGAAGCGCTTCCGGATACCGTCGCCGCGGGTGTCGGAGGTGCGCCCGGAGCGGTCGGGAACATGTCGGGGCCGCCCGCGGTTCACGCCGTCATGACGACCCTCGGACTGATCGGCAGCGGACACATCGGCGGGACGCTCGCGCGCCTCGCCGTCGAGCACGGGTACGACGTGGTGGTGAGCAACTCGCGCGGGCCGGAGACCCTCACGGACCTCGTCGCCGAGCTGGGCGACCGGGCGCGCGCCGGGACGGCCCAGGAGGCCGCCGAGGCGGGGGACGTCGTCGTCGTGACGATCCCGCTCAAGGCCTACCGGAGCGTCCCCGTCGAGCCGCTCGCGGGCAAGGTCGTGATCGACACGAACAACTACTACTGGCAGCGCGACGGCCGGATCCCCGAGCTCGACGCCCAGGAGACGACGAGCGCGGCGCTGCTCCAGGAGCACCTGCCGCAGTCGCACGTCGTCAAGGCGTTCAACCACATCACCGCCGCCGACCTCGGCTCGCGCAGCACGCCCGCCGGGACGCCCGGTCGGCGCGCGCTCGCCGTGGCGTCCGACCACGACGACGCCAAGGCCCGGGTCAGCGCGCTGCTCGACGAGCTCGGCTTCGACCCCGTCGACGCCGGCACGCTCGCGGACAGCTGGCGCATCGAGCCCGGGACGCCCGGCTACGGGCCCGACCTCGACGCCGACGGGCTGCGCGCCGCCCTCGCCGCGGCCACGCGGGACGCCGCCGCCTGACCCCGGCCGGGCCCCCCACGCGGCGCCCGCGAACCGCACGACCACCCGCCCGCCCGGCACGCCCTCGCGCTGCCGGGCGGGCGCCTGCGTGGGTGCCTGACCTCCGAGGAGAGGACTCTCACCCGCTGCTGGACGCCTGCCCAGGCGGGATCGGCCCGGGAGTGCCAAGGTGTGCGCCATGAACACGTCAGTGCGCTCCGCGGCAGCCGGAGCGGGCAACCACCGCCTCCTCGAGACGGGGGCACGCCTCGGCTACGCCGCGAGCGGGCTCCTGCACCTGCTCATCGCGTTCGTCGCGCTCCAGCTCGCGTGGTCGACCGGCGCGCAGGAGGCCAGCCAGGCCGGCGCGCTCCAGACGCTCGCGAGCACCGGCCCGGGCTCCGTCGCGCTGTGGGTCATGGTCGTCGGGCTCGCGCTGCTCGGCCTCTGGCAGCTCACCGAGGCCGCCGTGCTCCAGGAGACGGGCGACCGGCTCAAGGCCGCCGGCAAGGGCGTCGTCTACCTCGTGCTCGCGTGGACGGCGTTCGGCGTCGCGCGCGGCTCGGGCTCGGGCGGCGGCTCCGACCAGTCGATGAGCGTCACCGCGTCCCTCATGGAGAAGCCGTTCGGCCTCGTGCTGGTCGGCGCCGTGGGCCTCGGCATCGTCGCCGTCGCCGTCTACCACCTGCACAAGGGCTGGAAGAAGACGTTCCTGCGCGACCTCACCGGGCACCCCGGCACGTTCGTCGTGCGCGCGGGGCAGGCCGGGTACGTCGCCCGCGGCATCGCGCTCGGGATCGTCGGCGTGCTGCTCGTGTCCGCCGCGCTGACGCACGACCCGGCGCAGTCCCAGGGGCTCGACGGCGCCCTGCGCGCGCTGCTCGACGCGCCGTTCGGCAAGCTCCTGCTGACCCTCGTCGCGCTCGGCTTCGCGGCGTTCGGCGTCTACTCCTTCGCGCGCGCCCGGTACGCGCGCGTCTGACCTCGTCGGCACCCCACGGCGCTCCCGGTCCCCGGGGGTGCCGCGCGGGTGCGGACGGCGCCGCCGGCCCGGCCCCGGGACAACGACGTCCCGGGGTCCGGCCACGTGGCGGCGGTCGGGTCAACCGGCCGCGACGGGCGGGCCGGCGCCGGTCCGGGGGTCCGGCCACGCGGCGGCGGTCAGCGCCAGGTACCGCGCTCGCGCAGCACGTCGCGCAGGAGGTCCGCGCGGTCGGTGACCAGTCCGTCGACGCCGAGGTCCAGCAGCGCGCGCATCTGCGCCGGGTCGTTCACCGTCCACACGTGCACCTGGCGGCCCGCCGCGTGCGCCGCCGCGACCGTGCCGGCGTCGACGACCCGCAGCCGCCCCTGCGCGACCGGGACCTGGAGGCAGTCGACGGCGCGCAGCGCCCGGGCCGCCGCTCGGGTCAGCCCGGTGCGGCGGCCCGCGACGAACCGTGCCACCTCCCCCGTCGCCGCCGACGTCGCGACGGGGCGGGTCAGCGCGGCGAGGGTCGCCCGGCGCCGGGCCGCCGAGAACGACGCGACGCAGACCCGGTCGTGCGCCCGCGTGCGCTCGATCGCCGCCGCGACCGGGGCGGCAGCGCGCGCGTCCTTGACGTCGACGTTGACCCGCAGCCCGGGCCACGTGCCGAGCACGTCCTCGAGCAGCGGGACCGGCTCGCGACCCCCGATGAGCGCGCGCCGCACCGTCGCCCACGGGAGGTCCCCGACGCGGCCGCGCGCGTCCGTCGTCCGGTCGAGCGTCGCGTCGTGCAGGGCGACGGCCACGCCGTCGGCGGTCGCGTGCGCGTCCGTCTCGACGTACCGGAACCCGAGGTCGCGGGCCGCCGCGAACGCCGCGAGGGAGTTCTCCCCGCCGTCGGGCGCGAAGCCGCGGTGCGCGAGCGCGACGAACCCGCTGGGGTCGTCGAGGTAGGGGTGCCGGGGGGTGCCGGTCATGGGGCGACCCTAGTCGCGGGGCGAGGGGGGACGGGTGCGGGACAGCGCCGGAGAGGGTCGATCTCGACGTGCGACACGCCGCGCGAGCGGTCGGGGAGAACTCGTCCGAGATCCCTTCGCCCGAGGTGTCCTCCTCGCGGGATCCCGTTCGTCGTGCCAGTACGGAGCCGCCCCGACCCGGGGTGCACGATCCAGGAGGTCCCCATGCAGTTCGTGATGCTCGTCCGTGTCGACCCGACCGCGACCCCCACGCCCGACGAGAGCGACCCGAACGCCTGGGTCGACGTGCACGTCCCGCGCCTGGGCAAGCGCCTCGAGGGCAACGGCCTGCGCGACGTCGAGACCGCCACGACGGTCCGGGTCCGCGACGGGCGCACGGTCGTCGCCGACGGCCCGTTCGCCGAGTACAAGGAGATCGTCGCGGGCTACGACCTCATCGAGGCCGAGAGCATCGACCGCGCCGTCGAGATCGCCGCGCTGCACCCGGTGGCCCGCTTCGGGTCGATCGAGGTGCGCGAGGTCTGGCCGTTCTGAGCCGGACGCTCCGCACCGCACCGGCACCGGCCCGGCACCCTTCCCGTCGCACTCCCCAGGAGGAACCATGCAGTACATGCTTCTGATCGCCGCCGTCCCCGACGCCCCCGCGCACGAGCCCGACCGGACGCCCCCGACCGCGTGGGTCGAGGAGATGCAGCAGCGCGGCGTCGACCGCGGCGGCTACCGGCTCCGGCTGCCCGACGAGGCCTGCACGGTGCGGGTCCAGCGCGGCGAGACCCTCGTCGTGCACGGCCCCTACGCCGAGGCCGCCGAGCAGGTCGCCGGCATCGGGATCATCGAGGCCGCCGACCTGGACGAGGCGATCGAGATCGCCGCGAAGCACCCGTCGGCCGGCCAGGGCGCGATCGAGATCCGGCCGCTGTGGGCGGAGTGACCGACGTCGACGCGGCCCTCACCTCGGCGTTCAGCGCCGAGTGGGGGCGCGTCGTCGCGACCCTGATCCGGCTCACGGGCGACTTCGCGCTCGCCGAGGACGCCGCGCAGGACGCCTTCGTCGCGGCCGCCAAGCGGTGGCCGGTCGACGGCGTGCCCGACCGGCCGGGCGCGTGGCTCACGACCACGGCACGCAACGGCGCGCTGGACCGTCTCCGGCGCGCGACCACAGAGGCACGCAAGCTCCGGGAGGTGGCGGCGATGGAGGCGCTCGAGCTGCACGGCCACGTCGCGGAGGACCCTGCCGACGGCACCGGGAGCGCCGTGACCGACGACCGGCTGCGGCTCATCTTCACGTGCTGCCACCCGGCGCTCCCGCTCGAGTCCCGGGTCGCGCTGACGCTGCGGACCCTGTGCGGGCTCACGGTCCCGGAGATCGCGCGGGCGTTCGGCGTCGGCGAGGCGGCGATGACCAAGCGGCTCGTGCGGGCCCGGCAGAAGATCGCGCAGGCCGGGATCCCGTACCGCGTCCCGGCCGACGACGTGCTGCCCGAGCGGCTCGACGGGGTGCTCGCGGTGCTCTACCTGCTGTTCACCGAGGGCTACTCGGCGACCGCGGGGCCCGGGGTCGTGCGGGAGGACCTGTCCGCGGAGGCGATCCGGCTCACGCGCGTGCTCGCCGAGCTCGTGCCCGACGACGCCGAGGTGCACGGCCTGCTCGCGCTCGAGCTCGCGCACGACGCCCGGCGCGCCGCCCGGACCGACGCCGCGGGCGAGCTCGTCCCGCTCGAGGAGCAGGACCGCGCGCGCTGGGACGCCGGCCAGGCCGCGGACGCCGCCGCGGTGCTGCACCGCGCGCGGACGCTCACCGCGGAGCCCGGGCCGTACCTGCTGCAGGCGGAGGTCGCGGTGCGGCACGCGACGGCGGCGACCCCGGAGGCGACGGACTGGGCGGCGATCGCGGCGGTCTACGCCCGGCTCGCGCGCCGGGCGCCGTCCCCGTACGTCGAGCTCAGCCGCGCGGTCGCGGTCGCGATGGCCCACGGGGTCGACGCCGGGCTCGCGCTGCTCGACCAGCTCGGGGCGTCCGGGGGGCTCGACGGCAACCACTACCTCCCGGCGGCGCGCGCGGACCTCCTGCGGCGGGCCGGGCGGCACCCCGAGTCGGCCGAGGCGTACCGCGCGGCGCTCACCCGCGTGACGAACGACGCCGAGCGGCGGTACCTGCGGCGGCGGCTCGCGGAGGTGTCGTGAGGGGTCTGCGGCGCAGTCCGGCGTCCCGGTCGCACCCTGCGGCTGCCCGGTCGGCGGGCCGGGGCGACGGGGTGCAGCAATCAGCACGACCCGGGCCGGTGGCGACGCCTACCATCTGGCTCTTGTGAGCCGCCTCGTCGAGACCGTCGTCCCCGGGCGCCTCGGCGTGTCCTTCCGGTGGCTCGTGACCTCCGCGTTCGTCACGAACCTCGGTGACGGGCTCGCGCTCGCCGCCGGGCCGCTGCTCGTCGCGTCGCTCACGGACGACGCCCGGCTCGTCGCCCTCGCCGCGACGCTGCAGTGGCTGCCGCCGCTGCTGTTCGGGCTGTTCGCGGGTGCGATCACCGACCGGCTCGACCGTCGGCTCATCGTCGTGTCGGTCGACGGCGCGCGCGCCGTCGTGCTCGGGGTGCTCGCCGCGGTGATCGCGACCGGGCACGTGTCGATCGCGATCGTGCTGGGCTCGCTGTTCCTGCTCGGCACCGCCGAGGTCTTCGCGGACAACGCGTCGGGGACGCTCGTGCCGACGCTCGTGCACCGCGACGACCTCGCGGTCGCGAACTCCCGCATCCAGACGGCGTTCCTCACGATGAACCAGCTCGCCGGGCCGCCGATCGGCGCGGCGCTGTTCGCGGCCGGGACGGTGCTGCCGTTCGGCACCCAGGCGGTCGCCGTGCTGCTCGGCGCGGTGCTCGTCTCGCGCGTCGTCCTGCCCGCGCGGGACCCCGCCGACGAGGCGCCCCGCACGCACCTGCGCCACGACATCACGGAGGGCTTCCGGTGGGTCACGCACCACGCGGCGGTCCGCACCCTCGTCCTGACGATCCTCATCTTCAACGTGACGTTCGGCGCCGCGTGGTCGGTGCTCGTGCTCTACGCGACCGAGCGGCTCGGGCTCGGCGAGGTCGGCTTCGGGCTGCTCACGACCGTGGGCGCGGTCGGCGGGCTCGCCGGGACCGCGTCGTACGGCTGGATCACGCGGCGCGTGAGCCTCGGTGACCTCATGCGGATCGGGCTCGTCATCGAGACGCTCACGCACCTCGCGCTCGCGCTGACCCGGACGGCGTGGGTCGCGCTCGCGATCTTCTTCGTCTTCGGGGCGCACGCGTTCATCTGGGGCACGACGTCGGTCACGGTGCGCCAGCGCGCGGTCCCGACGGCGCTCCAGGGCCGGGTCGGGAGCGTCCACCTCGTCGGGGTCTTCGGCGGGCTGGTCGTCGGCTCGGGGATCGGCGGGCTGCTCGCCGAGCGCTGGGGCGTGACGGCGCCGTTCTGGTTCGCGTTCGCGGGATCGGCCGTGTTCGTCGTGCTGCTGTGGCGCCAGCTCGCGCACATCGCGCACGCCGACGAGGCACCGGTGGCCGCCGCGGCTCCGGTCGCCGACGACTAGGGCAACCGGACACAGCCCGTCCGGCGCGAGGCGGCCCAGCGCGCGACAGCCACGCGACACCGAACCGTGTCCGGCCCTACGGTCGGGGCAGCGTTCCAGGACGAGCACAAGCGGCGGGGGCACAGGTGTCGATGGACACGACGTTCGAGGACTTCGACGAGGCGGCGCACGAGGCGCCGGCGACGAAGGAGGAGACGCAGGCGCACGGCAGGCGTCACACCGCCGGCGAGTGGTTCTCTCGGGACCGCTGGTCGTGACCGAGCCCGTCGAGCAGCTCGCCACACTTCTGCGCAAGGCCCGCGTCCAGGCCGGGTTGAGCCAGGACGAGGTCGCCCGAGTCAGCGGACTGAGCGTGCGAGGGTTGCGCGACCTCGAGCGTGGGCGGGTCCGCAAGCCGCGTGAGGAGTCCCTTCGGCGCCTCTTCGCCGTCCTCGGGATCCACGGCTCGGACCGGGAGCGGATCCTGGCGAGCGTCGCCCAGCATCCGCGGCCAGCTCTGGCGGAGCAGACGTCGCCTCTTCCGTCGGTCACGGTCGACGTCCTCGGCGCCTTGACGCTGTGCCGGGACGGCGCCGAGGTGCCCGTCTCCGGGTCCGTCCCCCGGGCTGTGCTGGGGCTTGCCGCCCTGCGTCTCGGCCGGCCCGTGTCGCGGGAGGAGATCGTCGATGCGCTGTGGGGGGATCGCCCGCCCGCCACCTGGGTCAGCCAGGTGCACACGGCCGTGGGTCAGCTCCGCAGGCTGCTCGATCCCCAGCATGCCCGCGGCAGCCGTACCGGGAGGTTGGCCCTCGCCCGCACCGGCTACGTGCTGGACCTGGAGGCGGATGCCGTCGACCTGCACCGGTTCAGCCGTCGCTTCCAGGGGGCCCGCGCCGGGGTGGACGGTGGTGCGCGCGACGAGCCGCCATCGGAGGTCGCCATGGAGGCTGCGCTGGTCACGCTCGACGTGGCGCTGAGGGACTGGCGAGGCCCGGTGCTGAGCGGCGAGCCCGTCGGCGTGCGCGACCAGCCGGTGGCTCTCGCCGCGGCCGGCCAGCGCCTGGAGGCCGTGCTCCTGCTCGCGGATCTCGCCCTTCGCCTGCGGCGGGCCGACCTCGCGATCGAGCACCTGGGGCCGCTCGCCCGCGCTGAGCCGTACCACGAGGGGCTGCAGGCTCGGCTCATCCTCGCCCTTGCCGCGCGTGGCGAGCAAGCAGCCGCGCTGGAGAGCTTCGCCGCTGTCAGGAGGCAGCTGGTCACCGATCTCGGGATCGAGCCAGGTCCGCAGCTGCGCTACGCCCAGACCCTGGTCCTGGACGGCGAGCACACGCGATCGCTCGACCCGCGGTTCGCTGACTCGAGCACGGAGGCGTACCGCGGGCCGGAACCGGTCCAGGACGACTGGACCGCACCTCGCATGCTGCCCGTCGACCTGCCCGACTACACCGGGCGCGACCACGAGCTGAGCCTGATCACGGACCTGCTGACCTGCACCGGGGACGGCGCCGCTCCACCGGCCCGCCGGCCCGTGGTGGCGGTCGCCGGCATGGCGGGGGTCGGCAAGACGGCACTGATCGTGCGCGCAGCGCACCGGCTGGCGCCGGCGCATCCGGACGGCCTCCTCTACGTCAACCTCCGGGGTGCGGACGACGCCCCGCTCCGGCCGGCCGACGTCCTGGCCCGCTTCCTGCGCGCCACCGGCGTCAACGGTCCCGCCATCCCCCAGGACGCCGCCAGCCGCGAGGACATGTACCGCAGCCGCACCGCGCAGCGACGCCTGCTGGTCGTGCTGGACAACGCCTCGTCGGCGGCACAGCTGCGTCCCCTCCTTCCCGGCGGCACGGGCTGCTCGGTCCTGGTCAGCGCGCGCACGCGGCTCTCCGCACTGGAGGGCGCACGCTGGATCGCCCTCGACGTCCTGCCGTCCGAGCAGTCCCTCGCCCTGCTGGAACGGGTCGCCGGGCACGACCGGGTGCACACGGACCGGGCCGGCGCGGAGGAGATCATCCACCTGTGCGGCAATCTGCCCCTGGCGGTGCGCATCGCCGGAGCCCGGCTGGCCGAGCACCCGAGATGGCCGATGAGCCGGCTCGCAGCCCCGCTGCGGCAGGAGCGCCAGCGGTTGGATCAGCTCACCGTCGGGGACCTCGCCGTCCGCGCGTCGGTGGAGATCAGCTACCGGGACCTCCGGCCCCGGGCGCGCCAGCTCTTCCGGCTGGTGAGTCTGCTCGACTCCCCGGACTTCCCGGCCCGCGTCGCCGGGGCCGTGCTCGGAACGCCTGCCGCAGAAGCCCTCGTTCCCCTCACCGAGCTCGTCGACGCCAACCTGGTCGCCGAGACCGACCCGGACGAGGCCGGGCAGCTGCGCTACCGGTTCCACGACCTGGTACGCCTCTACGCCCGAGAGCGCGCCGAGGCCGAAGACGGTGCCGAGGTCACTCAGACGGCCGTCCGGCGCGCTCTGGGGGCATGGCTGACCCTGGCGGAACGGTTCGCCCGTGACGTGCCCGGTCCGTGCTACGCCGCACTCGCCGGATGCGCCGAGCGACCCGATCTCGCGGACCTCACGGACTTCGCGCACGTCGACCCGCTGCGGTGGTTCGACGCTGAGCAAGCCGCGTTGCGGGCCGGCGTCCTCCAGGCCTGCCGCGGCGGCCTGGACGAGCTCGCCTACGAGCTCGCCGGCAGCCTGGAGAAGTACTTCGACCTGCGAGGGATGTACGAGGAGTGGCGGGCGACCAACGAGCAGGTCCTGCGCCTGTGTCACGCGAGGGGCAACGTGCGTGGCGAGGCGGTCATGCTGCGCGGTCTGATCGACGTCCGGACCTGGAACACCTCCCACCACGGCGACGACGGACGCGACGGCAGCGGCACGGCGATGGGCCGCATGCTGACCGACGCCCTGCGGCTGGCCGAGATGTTCGAACGCCTGGAGGAGCCTCGTGGTCGCAGCGACGCCGAGGTCGCCGTCGCGTGGGGGTACTGCGCCGCCGGCGAGGTGGACGAGGGTCTCCGCCACGCGGGACGTGCCCTCGACCTGGCCGCGGGCGCAGGCCATGTGGGCGGGGTCGCCCGAGCCCAGGTCGCGTTGGCGCTGGCCGGGCACGTCACGCCCGGCGGCGGCGCCCGCGCCCTGCATCATCTGGAGAAGGCCCTGGTGGCGGCCCGCGCGCTCGGCAACGCCCGCTACGAGGCGAGCGTGCTCCAGTTCCTGGGGATGACGTACGGGGCGATGGGGGATGCCGCCCGCAGCGGCGCCTGCCTGGACGAGTCGCTCGCCATCTCGCGCCGGTACTCGGACCGGTTCACCGAGGCCTTGACGATGCTCGCCCTCGCCCGCCTGCACCTGACCACGGCCGATCCTCGGGCCCGGTCCGAGATCGAGACCGCACTCGCCCTGGGGCGCCGCTTCGCCATGCCGCACCATGTCGCCGGCGCACTGACCTTGCTCGGACAGCAGGCGCTCGCCTCCGGCGACGCCCCGGAGGCGGTGGCGTGCCTGGGCGAGGCGGTCGACCTGTGGCGCACCCGCGGCTGGCCCCGGTACCTGGCCGAGGCGCTGACCGCCTGCGGGGCCGCCCACCGCGAGGTGGGCGACCCCGAGGCCGCGCAGAGGTGCTGGACGGAAGCAGCCGACCTGTTCACGACCCTCAGCGACGAGGAGGCCGCGAACCAGGTCAGGGATCTGCTCACCAGGGGGACGGCGACCCCGTTGGCCAGCCCGGTCGCCGTCCCGTCGTCAGGTCACCAGCTGGAGTAGTACACCGCGTTCGCCGCCACCCACAGCGGCCCCGCCCCCCTGGCGATCTGAGGCCAGCCGTCCCAGTTGGCCTTGTTGCACGACGCGTTGTAGTGGCAGTACTTGATCGGGTAGTTGAAGCCGCGACCGTCCTCGGTGATGCTGGACATCTTGGCGTGGTCCAGCCCGGAGCCGCTGAGGAAGAGGTACTTGTGCCCCGGATGCCTCGACGCCTTGGTGTTGAGCGCGCTGCCGGTGTTCACCACCCAGTCCGCCCCCGAGCCGACGGCGGACCAGTCGGTGCCCATCTTGGACTGGGGGTTGCCGTAGGGGGCGATCCAGGAGCGCATGAAGCTGCTGCCCGGGATCATCTCGCACACCTGGAAGCGGGACGTGGAGCAGCCTCCCCACACGGAGGCCCGGGCCCCTTCGTGCGGGCTGGACAGGGTCGCGACGTCCTCGATGTAGAGGTACGGCGGGAAGGTGCGGCCTGAGGCGGTCCTCCACTGCTTCTGCGTCCCGGTGATCGCCGTCCGGGTGACGAGCCCGCCCATGGAGTGGGCGATCACGTCGACCGGCACCCCGTTGCGCGAGTACGTGTTGTAGATGTACCAGGCGAAGGCCGAGCCCAGGTCCTCGATCGCATGGCCCGCGCCACCCGCCCCTGGGATCCGGGTGCAGCCGCTCCCGCCGGACCAGTAGTAGGTCAGCTTCCTGACCTTGCCGCCCCACCCTCGCGTGTTGTTGAGATACCTCTCGACCTTGCCGTCGCCCCAGTAGTCGTTGCAGTTGACGGAAGCATTCTTGTTGAAGCCGTGCAGCAGGATCAGCGTCTTGTACCCGTTGCTGCGACCCGGCGCCGCTGCGGCGCTGCCCAGGTCTGCCCCGGACGCCGAGTCGCAGTCGGCCGAGGGCGCCGGGA
>NZ_BJLR01000013.1 GCF_006538745.1 Cellulomonas cellasea
CGGCGAAGTCCGTGCCCTCCTCCGTCGCCGGCGCCGGCTCGGTGCTCGGGTCCGTGCCCTCCTCCGTCGCCGGCGCCGGCTCGGTGGTGGGGTCCGTGCCCTCCTCCGTCGCGGGCGCCGGCTCGGTGCTCGGGTCCGTGCCCTCGTCCGTCTCCAGTGACAGGTCGCCGCTGGTGTCCGGCCCCGGAACCGTCTCCGGCAACGAGCCGGTGCTGGCGCCCGGGTCGGTCTCGGCAGCTCCGGACGGTGAGCTGCACTGCGCCGGCTGCACCGCCTGCACCGGTGCGCCGAGGCCGGTCGTCAATCCGAAGAGAGATACGGCCAGAGTTGCGGCCAATACGAGCCGTCGTTTCATCGTTCCCCGATTGTCGTCGTTGATGCGCGGATGTGATGTCAGCGACAACCTAGGGCAGCGCGATGATGTGTCCTCTGCCCCGGAGGCGGCCATGGGCTCGGCCACTCGAAATCGCCCTGACCTGCGCAGACGTCGTGTCACCGCCAGCCGACGACCGGTACCGGCAGTTCCGCCCGGCAGTTCCGTCCGGCAGTTCCGTCCGGCAGGTTCGGATTCTGCCTCGTCCGTCACCTCGTGGGACCGGGCTCCGGCTACTCCCTGCGCGCGGTCGCCGCTGACATCTGCGCCGAGAGAGGGGAGACACCTCCTAGGGCGTGTCTCTCCCCTGCGGGTCACGGGCGGCTGCGAGAGCGGAGGCGCCGCGCGCCGCACTGGCTCGGAGGCGGTCGGACAGGGCGAGGACCTCGTCGCGCAGAGCGCTCGGGGTGATCACCTCGAAGTCCCAGCCGAGCCCGGCCAGCATGCGGGCCATGCCGTCGAGGTGCTCGGCGCGCGTCTCCAGGAGCACACCGTCGGCGTGCTCACTCAGCCGTCCCACGCTCGGGGGCAGTCGAGCGCCCGCGTCCGCGAGGGTGGTCCGCAGCACGACGGACACCTCGTGCGACCACCTGACCGCGGCGATGCCCGAGACGACCTGCGTCGTGGCGTCGAAGTCAGCCGGCACGTCGTAGGAGCCGTCGCCCTGCGTGACCGAGGCGATGCGGTCCAGTCGGAAGGTCCGCAGGTCGTCGCGGCCATGGTCACGTCCGGTGACGTACCACCGACCGGAGTGGAAGACCAAGCCGTAGACATCGAGCGCACGCTGCGACTCCCGCCCGTCCCAGGCGGTGTACTCGACCAGAACGGTGCGCCGCGCTCGTGCAGCCGAGGCGAGACCGAGCAGCGTGTCGGCGCCGGCGGGAGCGGTGGCCCGCACCGGGCTCGTGAACTGTGCGGTGGACAGCAGGCTGTCGAGCCGCTGGCCCAGGGCCCGCGGCAGCACACGCGACACCTTGGCGAGCGCGCTCGCCGCCGCTGCGTGATCGGTGGTGGCGAGCCCTGCGCGTTCTGCGGCCCTGAGGCCGAGCACGACGGCGACGGCCTCGTCATCGGTGAGCATCAGGGGCGGCAGCTTGTAGCCCGGTGAGAGCCGGTAGCCGCCGTACCTGCCCCGCTGCGCCTGGACGGGGATGCCGAGGTCGGCGAGGTGCTCGGCGTAGCGCCGGACCGTGCGCTCGTCGACCCCGAGCCGGGCAGCGAGATCGCCGACGGTGCGCTGCCCGCCCGTCTGGAGCAGCTCCAGCATGGCCAGCACGCGAGCGGTCGGGCGGGTCACGGCCGCCCTCGGCGCTCCTGGAGAAGAGCCGTGGCGCAGGCTCGGCATACCGGGCGGTTCCTGTCCACATTCCAACCTAGCGTGGCCGTCATGAACACCACCACCTACGTCCTCGTCCCCGGCTTCTGGCTCGGCGCCCGGGTCTGGAAGCCGGTCGCCGACTCGCTGCGTGCGCGCGGCCACGTCGTCCACGCCGTCGACCTTCCCGGCATGGGAGAGCGCGCCCACCTCGCCTCGCCCGAGACCGACCTGACGGCCCACATCGACGACGTCGTGCACCTGCTCGAGCAGCAGGACCTGCACGACGTCGTGCTCGTCGGCCACAGCTACGGCGCCCTGGTGACGACCGGTGCGGCGGACCGCGTGCCCGAGCGCGTGGCGCGTCTGGTCTACGTCGACACGGGGCCCCTGCCGGACGGCATGGCACAGGCCGACTTCGAGGGACCCGACGCGCGCGCGGCCAACGACGATCTGGTCAGGACGCACGGCGAGGGCTGGAAGCTCCCGCCGCCGCCCTGGGCCCTGCTCGCCGCCGAGGTGCCCGAGGTCGACGACGCTGCCGTCGCCGCGCTGGTCGAGGGCTCGCAGCCGCAGCCGTGGCTCACCGCGACCCAACCGGTCGCGCTCACCGGCGCCTGGGAACGGCTGCCACGGACGGGCGTGCTGTGCAGCTTCAGCCTCGAGCAGCTGCAGCACATGGCGCCGCACGCACCGGTGTTCGCGCACATGGTCGACGGCGACTGGACCTACGTCGAGCTCCCGACGTGGCACTGGCCGATGGTGAGCCGACCGGCGGAGCTCGCCGAGGTGCTGGACTCGGTCAGCCGGTAGGACGTGTCCCCCAGGTCTGGGTCCGGGCGGACCCGATCGGCCATGGCGGCCGGCGCCCGCCTCACCAGGGGATCGGCCCCGCGTCGCTGAAGTACCCGCCGGTCGGCCCGTCGTCGGGCAGGGTCGCGAGCTGCAGCGCGACCTGCGCCCCCTGCTCGGGCGTGCGCGTGCCGCGGAAGCCGTTGAGGTCGGTCGCGACGAAACCCGGGCACGCCGCGTTGATCAGGATGCTCGTCCCCGCAAGCTCCTTGGCGTACTGCACGACGACGGCGTTGAGGAACGTCTTCGACGCCGAGTACGCCGCGGAGATCGGGCCGGTGTCCGCGCCGGGAGTGCTCTGCAGCGTGAGGGAGCCGACGCTGCTCGACATGACGACGACGCGCGGCGACGCCGAGCGGTGCAGGAGCGGCAGGAACGCGTTCGTCACGCGGACGACGCCGATGACGTTGGTCTCGACGACCGCGCGGATCGTCGCGGGCTCGACCTGCGTCGGCTCCTGCGGCCCGCCGCCGGTGATGCCGGCGTTGTTGACGAGCACGTCGAGCCGTCCCTCGTGCTCCTCGACCAGCGCGGCGGCGGCCGCCACGCTCGCGTCGTCGGTCACGTCGAGCGGGACGCCGAACGCGTCGACCCCCGCGGCCCTCAGCTTCTCGACGGCGTCCGTGCGCCGGCGGTCGTCGCGCGCGCCGACCCCGACGCGCCAGCCGAGGGCCCCGAGGCCCGCGGCGATCTCGTACCCGATGCCCTTGTTCGCGCCGGTGACCAGCGCTGTCGTCTTCTCGCTCATGGCAGTCAGCCTGGGCGTCGGGCCTCAGCACGGTCCAATACCGCTTGGGTACGACCGATACCCCGGAGGTATCGATGCCGCCGCGCCCGGTTACGCTGGCCGCATGGAGACCCGCGAGCTCCGGTACTACGTCGCCGTCGCCGAGGAGCTGCACTTCGGGCGTGCGGCCGAGCGCCTCGGCATGGCCCAGCCGCCGCTGTCGCGCGCGATCCGCCAGCTCGAGCGCCGCCTCGGCGTCACCCTGCTGGAGCGCACGAGCCGCGCGGTCGCGATGACCGAGGCCGGCGAGGCGCTGCTGCACGAGGGCCGCGCGGTGCTCGACGCGGTCGAGGCCGCCGAGCGCCGCACCCGCCGCGCCGCCCACGCGACGACCGGGACGCCCGGCGTGGTGCTCGCGACCAAGGCGGGCGCGTCGACCGAGCTGCTCGCGAAGCTGCTCGACGCCTACGCCGCGGAGCCCGACGCCGTGCCCGTCGAGGTCCTGCTGAGCGGCATCGGCGAGCAGTCCCGCGTGCTGCGCGACGGCCGGGCCGACGTCGCGCTGCTGCACCTGCCGTTCGACGACGTCGCCGGGCTCGACGTCGAGGAGCTGCGCACCGAGGGCCAGGTCGTGCTGCTGCCCGCCGGGCACCCGCTGACCACCCGCCCGCACGTGCTCACGGCCGAGGTCAGCGACCTGCCCGGGCTGCCGCTGCCGCGCTGGCCCGCCGCGGACGGCACCTACGCCGACGGCCCGGGCCCGCCCGCGCACGACCACGCGCAGCTCCTCCAGCTCATCGCGCTCGGCCGTGCGTGCGCGATCGTGCCCGAGTCCGCGGTGACGCTCGTGCGGGGCGACGTCGCGGCGGTCCCGGTGCTCGACGCGCCCGCCGTCACGACGGTGATCGCGTGGCCGCCGCACAGCCGCTCGCGCGGCGTCGCGGGCCTCGTGCGGACGGCGACGAGCCTGTGACGCGGGGGCTCACGCCGCCCGGTCGAGCCGCAGCACCATGAACACGTCCGCGCGCTCGTAGGGCATGTCGATCTCGTTGCGCGGGACGTGCGTGAAGCCGACGGACTCGTAGAGGTGCACGGCGGGCGCGAGCCGCGTCGAGCTGCCGAGGAACAGCGACGTGGCGCCGAGCGATCGGGCGCGCTCGACGGCCGCGGTGATGACCCGCCGGCCGACGCCGCGGCCGCGCAGCGCCGGGTCGACGGCCATCTTCGACAGCTCGTAGACCCCGTCGGCCGCCGGGCGCAGGGCCACGCAGCCGACGACGCGGCCGTCGAGCTCGGCGACGAGCACCTCGCCGCCGGGCTCGACGATGACGCCGAACGGGTCGTCGAGCTGGCGCCGGTCCTCGTCCTCGAGCGTGAAGTGGCGGGTGATCCACTCCTCGTTGAGCGTGCGGAAGGCCGTGGCGTCGTCCGCGGTGGCGAGCGGACGGATCGTGAGGTCCATGGGTCCATCACAGCGGGCACCCGGCGACACGTCCAGGATCTTGTTCGTCTCGACTGAGATGCTGGGCGTATGGACATCGAGCTCCGCCACCTGCGCTACTTCGTCGCCGTCGCTGAGGAGCTCCACTTCGGCCGGGCCGCGCAGCGCCTGCACATGGCGCAGCCGCCGCTCTCGCAGGCGATCCGTCAGCTGGAGGCCGCCGTGGGCTGCCCGCTGCTGACCCGCACGTCCCGCTCGGTCCGCACGACCCCTGCCGGCGACGCGTTCCTCGACCGCGCCCGGCGCACGCTGCGCAACGTCGACCGCGACGTGGGCGAGGCGCGGAGCATCGGGCGCGGCGAGGCCGGCGTGCTCCACCTCGGCTACGTCGGCTCGGTGATGATGACCGTGCTGCCCCAGGTCCTGCGGCGCCACCTCGACGAGCTCCCGGGCGTCGAGCTGCGGCTGCACGAGTCGTTCACCGCCCGGGTCGTCGACGGCCTGCTCGACGGCAGCATCGACGCGGGCGTCGTCCGCGACCCCGACCCCGTGCCGGGCCTCGTGACCACGCCGCTGCTGACCGAGGCCTACGTCGCCGTCGTCCCCGCCACGCACCCCGCGGCGACCGCCGCCGAGGCGTCGGTGCTCGCGCTGCGCGACGACCCGTTCGTCGGACCGCCCCGCAGCGCCGGCGCGCGGGCGTTCGAGAAGCCGCTGAGCCTGTGCGAGGAGCGCGGCTTCCGGCCCGCCGTCGCGCACGAGGCGAGCCACTGGCTGACCATCCTGCGGCTCGTCGGCGCGGGCCTCGGCGTCACGATCGCGCCCGAGTGCGTGCGCACGATCGCCGGCCCGGACGTCCGCTGCCTGGCGCTGCCCGAGGCGCGGGTCCGAAGCGACGTCGCGCTCGTGCACCGCGAGGGCGAGGCGCGCCCGATGGTCGCGGCGTTCGAGCGGGTCGCCGCCCGGTGCGCCGGTGAGCCGTGCCCGTGAGGCGCGACCGGAGCGGCCCCCGTGCTCGAGTCCCTCACCGCGCTGGGGTCGCGGCCGTCGCGTGCCGCACCTCGCGTACGGCTCGGTTCCGAAGGGCGTGCCTCCCCTTCCAGCAGGACGGCTGTGGCTGTAGACCGCCGGCAGCGACCTGACCTGCGGAGATGCTCGTCCGAGTCGAGACGTGCTGCCCCCTCGACTAGGTCAGCACCTGCGCGGTCGCGGCATGCCTGCCGTGCCGCTCCGCCCGGACGGTGACCCGGAGCCCGCCGCCGTCCCGCCCGGTGACCTCGACACGGGCCCGGTGCGCGGCGGCGATGGAGGCGACGATCGCGAGGCCGAGGCCGCGGCTGTCGTCCGCCCTCGTCTGCGTCCGCCCTCGCGTCCGCACGAACGGTTCGGTGAGCGTGGGCACGAGGTCCGCCGGGATGGTGCTCCCGGTGTTCTCGACGTCGAGGTAGGCGCCACCCTCGGCCGTCCCCGTCGCCAGCCAGATCTCGCCGCCCGGATGGTTGTGCTTGACGGCGTTCTGCACGAGGTTGGCGATCAACCGCGCCCAGAGGACCCGGCTCCCGGTCGTCGGCGCCCGGGAGAGGTCCGAGGTGACGGTGACCCCCCGGTGCTCGATCTCCTGCCGGGCGGCGTCGAGCTCACGCCGGACGAGCGGAGCGAGGTCGAGCGCGTCGGTCCCGACGGTGCTGTCCTCCGTCTCGGCGAGGTCGAGGAGCGCCTCGACCGTGTCGATGCTCTCCTGGTTCGTCAGCCGCAGGCGGCGCGCGAGCTCGAGGAAGTCGGTGTCGGCCGGGTCGTCGAGCGCGACGGAGAGCATCGCCTTGTTCGTCGCGAGGGGCGTGCGGAGCTCGTGCGACGCGTTCGCGGCGAAGCGGCGGTGCGCGTCGAGCGACCGGTGCAGGCGGTCGAGCATCGCGTTGAGGGCACGAGCGAGGTTGGCGAACTCGTCGTCCGGTCCGGTCAGCTGCACCCGGCGCGAGAGGTCGCCCTGCCCGATCAGCACGGCGGTGGCGTTGATCGTGTCGAGCGGACGGAGCAGCCGGCCGGCGACGAGCCACCCGATCCACATCGCCGTCACGATCACGAGCACCGCGAGCGCGACGAAGACGACGAGGCTGATCAGCGGGTCGGCAGGCTCCGCCTCGACGACCGGGGGCTCGACCGGGGCGGTGACCGCTCCCGTCGCCTCGCGGGGCCGGGTGCCGACCTGCACGAGCCCTGCGAGGCGGATGTAGGCGAGGAACAGGCCGACGAGCGCGCCCCCCGTGCTGGCCAGGAGTGCGGCGTAGACGAGCGCGAAGCGGACCCGCACCGTCCCGAGCCGCCGCCAGGCGGGCCGCCCGCTCACGACCGGGCGCCCGTCTCGATGCGGTACCCGGTCCCCGCGACGGTGGTGATGACCGACGGTTCCCCGAGCTTGCGGCGGAGCACGCTGATGACCACGCGCGGGGCGTTCGTGAACGGGTCGGCGTTCGCGTCCCAGGCCTTCTCCAGCAGCGACTCCGCGCTGACCACACCGCCGCGCGCGCGCATCAGGACCTCGAGGACGGCGAACTCCTTGCGCGACAGCCGGACGAGACGCCCGTCCCGGTACACCTCCCGGCGGAAGGCGTCGAGGGCGAGCCCGTCGATGTCCAGGACCGGGGGCAGGGCGGGGCCGTTCCTGCGGTGCAGCGCGCGCAGGCGCACGACGAGCTCCGCCATCTCGAACGGCTTCGCGAGGTAGTCGTCCGCCCCCAGCTCGAACCCCGACACCTTCTCGTGGAGCCGCGTCGCCGCGGTGAGCATGAGCACGCGCGGGCTCCCCTCGCGGCCGGCGAGGACGCGGCAGACGTCGTCGCCGTGCGTCCCCGGGATGTCCCGGTCGAGGACGACGACGTCGTAGTCGACGACCTCGAGCGCCGCCAGCGCGTCGTCACCGTCGTGGGCGACGTCCGCCGTGATCGCCTCCCTGCGGAGCGCCGTCTGCACCGCCTCGGCGAGGAACACCTGGTCCTCGACGACGAGCACCCGCATCCGTCCTCCTTCCCCCGGCACCCGCACCGACCGTGCAGCACCCCGAGTGAAGCAGACCGGGGATTACGAGAACGTCAGCGTTTTCGCTCACGTCCTCATGACACGCGGTGCCTGCGAATGGTCGGCGAGCGGCCCGACGAGCGGGGCGCCGGAGGAGAGGACCCGTCACATGATCATCGGACACCGGACCCCTGACCGGCTGAGCGCGCTGCTCGCCGTCCCGCTGCTGGCTCTCGCGCTCGGGGCGTGCGCGTCCACCGACCCGACCCCGGAGCGCAGCAGCGAGACGGGCGCCGGCTCCTCGACGTCCGACCCCATGCAGTGGGCGTTCGACTTCGCCGAGTGCATGCGGGGCCACGGCATCGACATGGAGGACCCCAGCGCGAACGGCGGCACGGTGGCGAGCGCCCCGCAGGACGAGACGCCCGAACGGCAGGCGGCCGAGGCGGCCTGCGTCGAGGAGCTCGGCCCGTCCCCCGTCCGCGCGCAGTCGCCGGGCGGTGACGCCGGGGACGAGCAGCACGAGCAGCTCCTCGCCCTGGCCGCGTGCCTGCGCGAGCACGGGTTCGACGTCGCCGACCCGGAGCCGGGCACCGGCCTCGGCATGCCCGCGGACGTGACCGAGGAAGCCATCGACGCGTGCGGCACGCACGCCCCGGACTCGGTTCCCGCCGAGTGAGCGCGCGACGCAGGACACGGATCGCGCTGGCCCTGGTCGCCGTCGCGGCGCTCGGCGGTACGGCGACCGGGCTCGCCGTGGCCTCGGGGACCGACGGGCGGGACGACGCGGCGCCCGAGACGGTCACGACCGGCTCCCACACGGTCACGCGGCAGGACCTCGTGGACGCCGTCACCGTGCCGGGCGTCCTCGACTTCGGCGAGCCGCAGCCCACGAGCAGCGGGATCGGCGGCGTGCTCACGGGCCTGCCGGCGATCGGGACGGTCGTCGATCGCGGGGGCTCGCTGTTCCGGGTCGACGACACCCCGGTGGTGCTCCTGCTCGGGACCCTCCCGGCCTGGCGCGCCTTCGACGTCTCGATGAGCGAGGGGCCGGACGTCACGCAGCTCGAGGACAACCTGCGCGCGCTGGGGTTCTTCGGCGGCGAGCCCGACTCCCGGTTCGACCGGCGGACACGCGAGGCGGTCCGTGACTGGCAGGAGTCGCTCGGTCTGCCCCGCACCGGGCAGGTCGAGCTCGGGCGCGTCGTCTTTGTGCCGTCGCCGCGCCGCGTCGGCGCCGTGACCGCGGCCCTCGGTGACCAGGTGGGGCCGGGAGCGGACGTGCTCACGCTCACCAGCCCGGGCCGCGTCGTCACGGTGGAGCTCCCGGTCGCCGACCAGCGCGTGGCGCAGCAGGGGGCTCGGGTCACCGTGCGCCTGCCCGGCGGTACGGACGTCCCCGGCGCGATCGCCTCCGTGGGTTCCCCCACCGAGGTCACCAGCGGCAGCGACACCACGCACGTGATCCTGGTCGGGCTGACGCTCGACGACCCCGGTGCGGCAGGCGACCTGCAACGCATCTCCGTGACCGTGGTGTTCCAGCGAGGCGTGCACGAGGGGGTGCTCGCGGTTCCCGTGACCGCGCTCCTCGCCCTGCCCGGCGGCGGGTTCGGCGTCGAGAAGAGGACGGCGGCCGGCATCGTCCCGGTGCCCGTCGAGACCGGGTCGTTCGTCCAGGGCTTCGTGGAGATCACCGCGGGTGACCTCCACGAGGGTGACGACGTGGTGGTCCCCGCATGACCGCGACGTCCGGAACGCCGCTCCCGCCCCTCGTCGAGCTGCGTGGGGTGACCCGGGACCACGGGCACCCGCCGGTCCGCGCCCTCGACGACGTGACCCTGAGCATCGGCGCCGGCGCGGCGGTCGCCGTCGTCGGCCCGTCGGGGTCGGGCAAGTCCACGCTGCTGAACCTCCTCGGGACGCTGGACCGTCCCAGCCACGGCCAGGTGGTCGTCGACGGCGCCGACGTCGCCTCGCTCGACGACGACGACCTCTCCGCGCTCCGTGCGCACCGGATCGGCTTCGTCTTCCAGCAGTTCCACCTCACGGAGGGGATCGGCGCGGTCGACGCCGTCGCGGACGGCCTGCTGTACACGGGGACCCCGCTCCGTGCCCGGCGGCAGCGGGCCCTCGACGCGCTCGAGCTCGTCGGGCTCGCGGGCCGGGCCCGGCACCGGCCGAACCAGCTGTCCGGCGGCGAACGGCAGCGCGTCGCGATCGCCCGCGCCGTCGTCGGCAGCCCCGCGCTGCTGCTCGCCGACGAGCCGACGGGGAACCTCGACAGCGCCAACGGGGCGGCCATCCTGGAGCTGCTGCTCGACCTTCACCGCGCGGGGACCGCGCTCGTGGTCATCACCCACGACCCGGCGCTCGCCGCACGCCTGCCCCGCCAGGTCACGCTCCAGGACGGGCGACTGCTCGCCGACGTGTCGACCACCGAAGGAGCCCCCGCATGAAGGACCGGCGTCCGTCCCGTCTGCTCACCCGCGACGTGCTCCGCCTGGGCGTCGCCGGACTGCGGTCACGGCCCGCCCGGGCGGTGCTGTCTGCGCTGGGGATCGCCATCGGCATCGGCGCGATGGTCGCCGTCGTCGGCATCTCGACGTCGAGCGAGGCGAGGTTCGCCCAGCAGCTCGCGACGCTCGGCACGAACCTGCTCACCATCACCCCCGGTCAGACCCTCGCGGGGCGGGACGCGGTCCTGCCGCCCGAGACGGTGCCCCAGGTCCGCCGGCTCCCCGGGGTGCTCGACGCGAGCTCGGTCGCTCGGCTCGACGACCTCACCGTGTACCGGAGCGAGCACGTGGACCCCCGCAACACGAACGGGATCAGCGTGCTCGCCGCCGACCAGGCCCTCCTGGACGTCACGGGAGGACAGCTCGCCGCGGGCCGGTGGCACGGTCCCGCGACCGACGCCTTCCCGACGGTGGTCCTCGGCCACGACGCCGCCCGCCGGCTCGGCGTCACTCGGGTCGGGAGCCAGGTCGTCCTCGCCGGGCAGCCGTTCACGGTCGTCGGCGTCCTCGCCCCTGTCGCGCTCGCACCGGAGCTCGACCCGTCGGCGCTCGTCTCGGAGCACGTCGCGACCGAACGGTTCGGGTACTCCGGCAGCCCGTCGACCGTGTTCGAGCGCTCGACCGACGAGTCCGTCGCGGACGTGCGGGCGCTGCTCCCCGCGACCGTGAGCCCTGCCGCGCCCGAGGAGGTCACGGTCAGCAGGCCCTCCGACGCGCTCGCCGCGCGGTACGCGGCCGACAGCACGTTCTCGGGGCTCCTCCTCGGCCTGGGCTCGGTGGCCCTGCTGGTGGGGGGCGTGGGGGTCGCCAACACGATGATCGTGTCCGTCCTCGAGCGACGGCGCGAGATCGGGCTGCGACGCGCCCTGGGAGCGACGCGTGCGCACGTGCGGGCGCAGTTCCTCGCCGAGGCGGTCCTGCTGACCCTCGTGGGGGGCGTCGGCGGTGCGCTGCTGGGCCTCGGGGTCACCGTGGTCTTCACGCTCGCCCACGGGTGGGTGCTCGCGCTGCCGCCGTCGGTCCTGGGGGCGGCGGTCGCCGCCACGGTGCTCGTCGGGGCGGGGGCGGGCCTGTACCCCGCCGTCCGAGCGGCGAGGATCCCGCCGACCGCCGCGCTGAGCTCCTGAGCGCGCACGCGGGTGCGGGACGCCTCGGCCGCGTGCACGTCGTCGAAGGTCCGGCTTCCACCCCGCCACCGGACGTCCTCTCGTCGCGCGACCCTGTCACCACCGACAACGCCAGGTCCTCGAACCGTTGGGCGCCGTGGAGCTCGCGCGGGTCGCGGCCGGGTCGGCCCGGCGCACGCCCCGCACGAGGGCCACGTGCCGGCGAGGTCACTCCCCGCAGTCCCACCCGGACAGGACGGTGGTCACGGGCGACCCGGGGTCGGTCCCCTCGGTCACGAACGCGTACGAGACCGGGAACTCCCCCACCGAGGAGAAGTAGGGCGCCGACGGGGCCGGCGGGGTGCGGCTGCCCGGGCCGCGGAGGTCCGGGTGCGCCGCGTGGACCGCGGAGAGCGGGTCACCGACGCGGAGACCGTCCGCCGTCCGGACGTCGACGGCCTCGGCGACGACACCGCGACCGGGCTCGGGCCCGTCCTGGTCGGGACCGGCGACGCCGCCAGCGCCCAGTGCGTCGCGGGCACGCCGACGAGCAGGACGACCACCGCCCCGGCCGCGGCGACGGCGGCACGTCGCACCAGGCGACGGACGGGTGTGCGGGTCATGTGCGGACCTCCGTGCTCGGTCCGGGTGCGGGACGCGACGGCTCGCGCCCGCTCTGCTCGCTGCCGACTCCGAGCCCAGCCGGGAGCCGGCTCGGCCCCGCACCGTGCGCTGTCCGCGCGCAGCACTCTCACCCTCAAGAACGCACCCCGCCCCCGGATCGTTGGGGCGGCCGGACGGCGCGCGCGCCGGGCTCGCGGTGTCGAAACCGGGACGAACCGCCCCGCGCGCACTACCGTGCGCGCATGGCCTACCCGTGCCCGCGCTGCGGTCACCACGTCCTGCTCGCGCCGCCCGGGACCGGTGAGGACTGCCCGGTGTGCGCGACGCGCGACGTCCCGACCCCGGACCCGCAGGCCGACGGGGCGCCCCCCTGGGCTCCGCTGCCCGGGCCGACGCTCCAGACCGCCGAGCCGCACCTCAACGGCGACGCGCGCATCGGCCGCCCCGCGACGCCCGAGGCGGACCCCGCACCCGAGCAGTTCCCGACCCCGCACGTGCCGGGGTGGGGACCGCGCCGACAGGACCGGCTGATCACCCCGCGCGGCGCCGGCACGCCGCGCACCCGCAGCCGTCCGGGCGTCCCCCGGCTGTCGATCCGGCCGGGCGCGTCGCGCGGGGCCGGGAACGCGCGGGCGGACGGGGCCGGCCCGGGCGGGCCCGGCACGCCGGCCGGGCCGTCGTCGACGTCACGCGTGCGGGCGGTCGTCGGGCCCGGCGCCGCGGCGCTCCGCCAGCAGGGCGCGCGCGTCCGCGTCGCCGTCGCCGCGACGGACGACCTGCTGACCGACGACCACCTGTGGCTCGCGCGGCGCTGGGCGCCCCGCGTCGCCGCGGTCGCCCTCGTCCTCACGCTCCTGTCGACCGGGCCGCTGCACGGCGTGCTCACCGTCGTGACCGTGCTCGCCGTCCTCGTGCTCGTCACCGCGTGGGTGTGGACGTGGTGGCGGCTCGGGCCGCGGCGGTGGTGGGTCCTCGGCGGCGAGGAGCGCCGCGCGGAGCTCGCCCGGATCCACGACGACGCCGTCGCCGCGAGCGAGGCGCCCGGGATCGAGCTCGTGCGCGTCCGGCGCGTGCAGCAGACCGCGACGCACGGCTCGCGGTGCCTCGTCGAGACGGCCGACGGCGCCTCGCGCGACGCGTGGTTCTGGCACGACCGGCCCCGGCGCGGTGCGGTGCTGCTCGTGCGCGCCCAGCCGGCCAACCCGGCGCACACGTCCGACCTGCACCTGCTGCACGTCGGCTCGGAGGCGACCGGCAGCGGGATCGTGCAGCGCCTCCCGCGCGCGAGCTGGCGGGCCGGCGGTCGAGTGCGCCGCACGAGCGGGCGGGCGCACCGCCGCGACGGCGCGGAGGCGTGGGACCCCGAGGCCGACGCGCCGTGGGACGGGCAGCGCGGGTCGGTGTGGGACGACGACCGCGACGGCGAGGCGGGCTACGACGGCCCGCCCGCGCACGACCGGCGCGACGAGCGGTGGCCCGCGGACGAGGGCCGGGCCCGCGACGCCCACCGGCCCGCCGAGGAGGGACGGCGCACCGGGGAGCGGCTCCCCGCCGAGGAGGGTCGACGGGTCCGCGAGCGGTGGCCCGCCGACGAGGGGCACGTCTCCCGGCGGCGCGAGCGCGGACCGCGCGCGGACGTCGACCGCGACCTGTTCCCGGACGACCGGGGCCTGCCCCCGACCTGACCGCGCGCCGGCACCGTGCGCCGAGACGGTGCGCTCGGCCCGCGGGCGCGTGCGCCGGGTCAGGCCGCCGTCACCACGACTGCAGCAGGTTCCAGATCCAGTTCCCGATGAACTCCAGGAACTGGCGCACCGCAGGCCCGGCGGGCGTCGCCCCCAGCACGAGCCCGAA
The DNA here is from genome assembly GCF_006538745.1 of Cellulomonas cellasea. GTDB lineage: Bacteria > Actinomycetota > Actinomycetes > Actinomycetales > Cellulomonadaceae > Cellulomonas_A > Cellulomonas_A cellasea. Next base: position 13,824 of record NZ_BJLR01000013.1, read on the forward strand.
CAGGATGCACACCACCGCGATCTCGCCGCGGACCTGCCGCGACCTCAGCAGCAGCAGGACGATGATGCCCAGCAGCACGGCGACCGTCACGACGCTCATCGCGTCACCACCGGTCGTGCGTCGAACCTCGAGCTCCCCGCGATCCGCATGATCCGCCGTCTTCCGTCGATCCCCCGTGGTGTCCCGAGCGGACATACCGTACTGAACCGGTCGGGCGGGGCGGAGAGGCGCGCGGGGGTGCCGGGGCGGAGAGGCGCGCGGTGGCCCCGCGGCGGAGGCACCCGCGGAGCGCCGGACCCGGACGACCTCGACGGCGCACGCCCGGGGCGCGAGGTGGCCGGGCCAGCGGCGCACCGTCGCTCAGTTACGCGCCGCACGCCGGTCCACCCTCCGACCCGCACCGTCGACGCCCCGGAGGACCCCGTGACCACGACCCCGACCGACACCCCGACCCCCAACCCCGCCGACGCCCCGGCGGGCACCGTGACGACCGGGACCCTCGACGCCCCCGGCGTGCGGCTGCACTACGAGGTCCGCGGCGCCGGGCCGGTCGTCGCGCTCGTCGGTGCGCCGATGGGCGCGGACGCGTTCGTGCCCATCGCCGAGCTCCTCGCGGTCGACCACACCGTCGTCACGACCGACCCGCGCGGCATCGGCCGCAGCCCGCTCGACGACCCCGAGCAGGACTCGACGCCCGAGCTGCGCGCCGACGACCTCTCCCGGATCCTCGCCCACCTCGGCGCCGGGCCCGCGGCGGTCCTCGGTTCGAGCGGCGGGGCCGTGACGGTGCTCGCGCTCGCGCAGGCGCACCCGGAGCAGGTGCGCACCGTCGTCGCGCACGAGCCGCCGCTCGAGCAGCTCCTCGACGACCGCGAGCGCCGCCGCGAGGCACTCGACCACATGGTCGCGACCTACCTCGCCGAGGGGCCCGGGGCGGCGTGGGCGCTGTTCCTCGCCGAGGCGAACATCGACGAGGCCGGGGAGCACGGCCCGTCGGGCGCGCAGCCCGAGCCCGAGGACGGGTTCCCCGAGCGCGACCCGCAGGAGGTCGCCGACGAGCGGCGGTTCTTCCTGCACGAGCTGCGCGGGACGGCGCTGTGGGAGCCGGACGTCGAGGCGCTGCGCACCGGCGGGCCGCGCGTCGTCGTGGGCCTCGGCGAGGGCTCGACCGGGCAGGTGTGCGACCTGACGTCGACGGCGCTCGCGCAGCGGCTGGGGACCGAGCCCGTGCTCTTCCCGGGCGACCACCTCGGGTTCGTCGAGGAGCCGGAGGCGTTCGCGCGGCGGCTGCGCGAGGTGCTCGACGCGGGCTGAGGAGCGGCGGCCCCCGGTGCGCGGTGCGCGCGCCCGCCGGGGAGCCGTCCGAGGGCTCAGCCCCGGACGCGCACCAGGAAGCGGTCGAGGTCGTAGCCCTGCGTGACCTCGTTCCACCGGACGTTCGGCGGCCCGTCGGCGACGACGTCGCGGCGCAGCAGCGCGGTCACGAAGACCTCGGTCTCCATGATCGCGAGCGGCGCTCCCGGGCAGCGGTGGTGGCCGTCGCCGAAGCTCATCAGGGTCGCGGGCACGCCCCGCGGCAGGTCGCGGCCGGGGCACAGCCCGAGCGGGTCGTCGCCGACGACGGCGTGCTCGGCGTTGACCGCGCGGATGTCGACGTCGATCAGCGTGCCCTCGGGGAGGTCGACCGGCCCGTCCGGACCCGCAAGCGTCAGCGGCGCCGTGGTCCGGCGGTACAGGTGCCCGACGACGGGCTCGAGCCGGAGGGTCTCGTCGAGGATTGCGAGGCGCTCGTCCCGCCCGGCCGCGCGGTAGCGGGCGAGCAGCGCCGGGTCGTCGAGCAGGTGCCAGACGGCGACGGTGATGAACTCGCGCGTCGTGGCCATGCCCGCGGCGCCGTACGTCACGCACTCGGTGAGGATGTCGAGGTCGCTGAAGCCCTGCTCGACGAGCTGGGAGATCACGTCGTCCGGTCCGGGTGCCCCGGCGGCGGCGCGGCGGCGGTGCGCGCGGATCGCGGGCCGGACGTCGAACCAGTGGAACCGCGCGAGCGCCGAGTTGCGGCGCAGCGACCGCACGAGCGAGCCCAGGTCCGTGACCTTCTCGGTCGAGTCGCCCGCGAAGAACGCGTCGAGGCGTCGGCTCATGCCGCGCACCGACGAGCTCGTGAGCCCGATGACCCGCCCGGCGACGTGCACCGCCATGAGCAGGGACAGCCGGCTCAGGTCGACGGGGCGGCGCGTCCCGATGGTCGTGACCAGCCGCTCGCTGACCTCGTCCATCATGTCGCGGTAGTCCTCGGTGACCTTGGGCGCGAAGAGCCGGGCGGCCGCGCGGCGCTGCGTGTGGTGGTCCTGGCCCTCGAGGTAGAGGATCGGCGGCCGCATCCTCGGGCCGGCCCGGTGGATCCGGTCGCCGCCGAACCCCGCCTGCCGGACGCCCTCCGAGGCACGCAGCACCTCGCGCGCGACGTCGAACGTCCGCACGACCCAGCGCGGCTCGGCGCCCGCGGCGCTCAGCTCGAGGGCGGGCAGCGCGGCGTCGTCCGGACGGGTGAGCTTGCGGACCGGGCAGCCGGGCGCGGACGTGGTCTCCGTTGACCCGTTCGGGTGAGTCGTCACACGTTGCACGATGCCCGACGAGGGGCGCGAGCGCGACCGATGCGGCGCGGCGCGGCGGCCGTGCGGCGCGGCGCGGCGGCCGTGCGGCGCGGCGCGGTGGCCGTCGACAGCCGCCGGGACCAGCCGGCGGGCTCAGCCGCCGTGCGGCGCCGGCGTGAGGTGACCGGCGCGGTCCGCGGCGGGGGCGCCCGGGGCGAGCGCCTGGGCGCGGCGGCTCTGCACCCGCGCGGTCCGCGTCGGGTAGCCCCACAGCTCGACGGTCTGGACCGCCCAGAAGGCCGCGAACTCCAGCACGAGCAGCGCCTCGACGACGATCACGCCCCGCTCGGCGCCGGCCTCGCCCTGCCGCAGCGCGAGCTCGACGACGAGCGTCAGCACCATCGACGCCGCCACGACCCAGTACGCCGTCGAGAACCGCGACGACGGCTCCTCGCGCCGCGACGAGAACGCGTTGGCGACCACCACGACGACGATGCCCGCGAACATCAGCAGCGCCGCCCCGTAGTGCCCGTGCTGCTCGAGCTGCTCGGGTGCGAGCACGTACGCCGCGGCGACGGCCACGAGGACCGCCCACTTGACCCACCGCCAGAACCGCCCGGGCCCGTCGAGGTCGCGCCGCGGGCGCGCGCGGCGCCCGATCAGGTAGGTCAGCAGCTCGGTGAGCGCCGCGGCGACGAGCACGGCGCCGACGTTGTTGCGCACGCTCGCGCTGACGTCCCACACCGGCAGCCCAGGGCCCCCGCACAGCGGCTCGGGCCGCACCGGGACCATCGCGACGACGAACGCGAGGTACCCGGAGATCCCGAGCACGACGTCCTCGGTGTCGGAGCTCCCGCGGTACACGACGAGGCAGGCGCCGAGCGCGCAGAGCGCCCCGACGACGGCCCCGTGCGCGGCCGTCCAGTAGTAGGCGCTGATCGACGTCTGCCAGCAGCCGGCCGCGACCGCCTGGCCCACCACGGCCGCCGCGAGCATCACGAGGAGCACGATCGTGGCGAGCCGCAGGTAGCGGTAGGTCTCCCGCTCCGTCGCCATGGCGCCAGTATGCGTTTCGGCCCGCGGGCCCGCTCTGCGAACCGGGGGCCTCGACCGGGAGCCCGACCGCCGGGCCCGCCGGCAGCCCGACCGGCGCAGCCCCGGGCGCGTGCCTAGCCTGGGAGGGGACCGCGTCCCGCGGCCCCGTCGACGAGGAGGTCACGATGAGCGAGAGCACCGACCGCACGCCCGAGGCGGACGACACGGTCGACGAGATCCTGGCCGAGGAGGAGACGACCGAGGAGGACGCGCGGTCGTTCCCGCAGGTCGGCAGCGACGACGACCCCGGCAGCCTGATGAACATGTGACCTGCGCGTCCGCAGGCTGCTCCCCGACCCTTGTGCTCGCCCCCGTCGGCGGCTAACGTACAACTTTATGGTTGTAGGTCGGCCGGACGACGACGACGTGGACCGCCTCTTCGGGGCCCTCGCCGACGCGACGCGCCGCGACATCGTGCAGCGGGTGATGGGCTCCGAGGCCTCGGTCTCGACGCTCGCCCGCAGCTACGCGATGAGCTTCGCGGCGGTGCAGAAGCACGTCGCCGTCCTCGAACGGGCGGGCCTCGTCAGCAAGGAGCGTCGCGGACGCGAGCAGATCGTGCGCGGCGACATCGGCACCATCCGGGCAGCCGTGCGGCTGCTCGACGTCTACGAGGAGCTCTGGCGCGGCCGCATCGGGCGCATCGACGACCTCCTCGCCCTCCCACCCGAAGGAGACGTCCGATGACGGTCGTCAGCACCACGAAGGACGACGAGGCGCTGAGCCTCAGCATCGTCGCCGACCTCGCCGCCCCGCCCGCGCGCGTGTGGCAGCTCTGGTCCGACCCGCGCCAGCTCGAGCGCTGGTGGGGACCGCCGACGTGGCCGGCGACGTTCGTCGACCACGACCTCACCACCGGCGGGCGTGCGACGTACTACATGACCGGCCCCGAGGGCGAGAAGGCGCACGGCTGGTGGCGGTTCGACTCGGTCGACGAGCCGTGGTCGCTCGCGTTCGAGGACGGCTTCGCCGACGACGACGGCACCCCGAACGACTCGATGCCGACGACGCGCGCGCAGGTCGTGCTCGAGGAGATCCCCGAGGGCACGCGCATGACGGTGACGTCGAGCTTCCAGTCGGCCGAGCAGATGCAGCAGCTCGTCGAGATGGGCATGGTCGAGGGCCTCACCGGCGCGATGGGCCAGATCGACACGATCCTCGCCGAGGGCTGACCGGCCGCACCGCGCGGTCGTCCGACGGACGTCGGCACGGCGGGCCGGGCTCCTCGGGGTCCGGCCCGCCGGCGCGCGCACCCCGGGCGCCGCACCGACGATGGACCGGTGACCTTCCCCTACCGCCTCGGCTTCCCCGTGAAGGTGCTCGGCGCGGGCGGCCTCGCCTCCGCCGACGCCCGGCGCTGGCAGAGCGGACCGCACCTGTCCCGCTCGCTCGAGCTGCTCGACGCGGTGCTCGACCACCTGCGGGCGATCGACGTCACGGTGTTCCGGCTGTCGAGCCAGACGATCCCCTACGGCACCCACCCGGACCTCCCGCAGCTGCACTACCGGCGCCAGCTCGACGAGTGCCGTGAGCGGCTCGACGCGCTCGGCGCCCGGGCCCGCGCGCAGGGGCTGCGCCTGTCCACGCACCCCGGTCAGTACACGGTGATCAACTCCGCGGACCCCGGGCTCACGGCACGGTCGGTCGCGGACCTCGAGCAGGACACCGCGCTGCTCGACGCGCTCGGGCAGGGCCCCGAGGCCGCCGTCGTCGTCCACGTGGGCGGCCTCTACGGGGACCGGCCCTCCGCTCTCGACCGCTGGGCGCGCGCCTTCGAGACCCTGTCGCCGAGCGCCCAGGCCCGGCTCGCGCTCGAGAACGACGACGGGCCGTTCGGCGTCGCCGACGTGCTCGAGCTGCACCGCCGCACGGGAGTCCGCATCGCGTACGACCACCACCATCACCGCGCGACGGCCGGCTCGGTCGACCTGCCGCCCGCCGACGCGCTGGCCGCGACCTACCGGACGTGGGCGCCCGACGTGCGGCCCAAGGTGCACCTGTCGAGCCCGCGCGTCGACCTCGAGCTCGTCGACCGCAAGGTGCCCGGGACGCGGCGGACCGAGCACGTCCCGGTGGCCCCGAAGCTCACGCCGCACGCCGACTTCATCTCGCCCTTCGACCTCGTCGACCTGCTCCGCAGCGCGCCCGGCCCCCTCGACATCATGCTCGAGGCGAAGGCCAAGGACCTCGCCGTGCAGCACGCGCGGGCCGCCCTCGCGCGGCTGTTCCCGGACCTCGCGGCCGCGGAGGAGCGGTCGGCGAGCGCCTGACGCACGACCGCGCGGCCAGCCGTCTCCGGGCGCACGGCACGCGACCTGACGGCCCGAGCTGTCAGTCCCGCGCGCTTAGCTCGTCGAGCGACGCGACGCGGACGACGCCCTCGACCCGGCGGGCGAACCCCGCGTCCGTCGTCAGGAGCGCGTCACCCTGCAGCCGGGTCAGCGCCACGTACTCGGCGTCGTACGTCGACGCCCAGCCGAGCTCCGTCGCGACGTCCCACGCCGCGCGCCGCAGCACGGCGTCCCCGAGCAGCCGGATCCGGAGCCGCCCGACGAGCCGCAGCCGCTCGCGTGCGACGTCGGCCGCGAGGTCGCCGCGGTGCACCGCCTCGTGCAGGACGGACAGCGTCTGGGAGCGCAGCAGGGTCGGCGCGAGCAGCTCGTGCCCGTCCCCGACCGCGACGCCGTCCGCCGCGATCCGCAGCACGGCACCGGCGTCCACCACGAACCGCGTCATGACCCCTCCGCCTGCCGCGCCGCGAGGTGCGCGTCGAGCCCGTCCATCGTCGACGTGAACGCCGCCTCGAGGTCGACCCCGTACGCGTCGGCGAGGGAGAGGACCGACCACAGGCAGTCGGCGAGCTCGTGCGCGAGGGCCTCGTCGAGGTCCGCCCGCGGGCGCACGCCGGCCTTGCCCTGCACGAGCTTCGCGAGGTCGCCGACATCCCCGAGGAAGCCGAGCATGAGCTCCTCGGTGGTCCAGCTCCGCCCGTAGGCCGCCCGCTCGACGTCCGCGTAGCGCGCCCGGACGGCGCGTGCCCGCGCCTGCAGCTCCGTGAGGTCCATGCGGTTCCTTCCAGCGCCGGGTGGTGACCGTCGCACCGACCCTGGCACGGACGGCGAGCGCCGGGCGAGGCCGCCGTCAGCCCTGCTGCTCGACCAGCTCCGCGAGCTCGGTGATCTGCGCGACGACCGTGTCGCGCGCCGACGTCACGGGCAGCGCCGCCCGCGCGACCCACGGGAGCTGGCGGATCAGCGCGGCGAGCTCGGCGCGCTGCCACGGGGGGACGTCGTCGAGCGCGAGGCTCCCGAGGTTGTGGTCCGCGATCGTCCGCAGGTGCCCGGCGAGCCCGGGGTCCTGCGCGCGGTCGGCCAGCGCCTCGACGACCCACGCGAACACCGACGAGGACACCGACCAGTCACGCCCGTCGGGGAGGAAGATCACGCCGCCCATCAGTCACCCACGCTTCCGCAGCAGCCCCCGTGGAGTCTCGGTTCCCGAGGCGACGACCGTAGCCCGACCGGGCCGCGCCACGCCCGGCGAACGCGTCACCGGTACGCGGCGGCCTGGAGCTCGAACAGCTCGGCGTACAGGCCCCCGCGGGCGACGAGCTCGGCGTGCGACCCGGCCTCCGCGACGCGTCCCCCGGCGACGACGAGGATCAGGTCGGCCATGCGGACCGTCGAGAACCGGTGCGAGACGAGCAGCGTGATGGCGCCGGTACGCTCGCCGACGCGGCGCGCGTGGACCGCGTACCGCTCGAAGAGCTCGTGCTCCGCCTGGGCGTCGAGGGCCGACGTCGGCTCGTCGAGCACCAGCAGGAGCGGCGCCTCGCGCATCATCGCGCGGCCGAGCGCGAGCTTCTGCCACTGCCCGCCCGAGAGCTGCGCGCCGTCGGTGTGGGACGTCCCGAGCTGGGTGTCGAGCCCGTCGTCGAGCCGGTCGAGGACCCCCTCGGCGTGCGCCCGCCGGAGGGCCGCGAGCACCGCGTCGTCCGACCCGATGTCCGGGAGGTCGCCGACGCCGACGTTCTCCCGCGCGAGCAGCTCGAAGCGGGAGAAGTCCTGGAACCCGGCGGCCACGCGCTCGCGCCACGCCGCCGCGTCGACGGTCGCGAGGTCCACGCCGTCGACGCGGACCGTGCCCTCCGTCGCGTCGTAGAACCGGCACAGGAGCTTGACGAGCGTCGTCTTGCCGGCGCCGTTCTCCCCGACGATCGCGACGGTCGAGCCCGCGGGCAGCGTCAGGTCCACGTCGGCGAGCACCGGGCGCTCGGTGCCCGGGTAGGCGAACGCGACGCCCTCGAACGTGATGCCGTCGCGGACCCGCTCGGGCGCCGGCGCCGTCACGGCGGTGCGCGCGGGCCGGACGACGGCACGGACCCACGCGAGGTCGCTCATCGTCCGGGCGGTGCGCTGGAGCTGCTGCAGGATCGTCACCGCGGACGTGACCTGTGCGTTGACCTGCGCCGCGAGCGTGATCACGAGGACGACGTCACCGACCGTCCGGCGCCCGGCGACCGCGTCGCGCACCACGAGCAGCGTCGCCGCGACGTACGCGACCGCGAACACGAGCTGGCCGGAGACCCGGAGCACCCCGGCCCGCAGCTCGCCGCTCCAGAGCGTCGCGGACGCGTGCTCCCACGCGGACGCGTGCCGGGCGCGTACCTCGTCGGTGAGCCCGCACACGCGGAGCTCCTTGGCCGGCCCCGCGTCGGTCGCGAGCAGGAAGAGGTGACGTGCGCGCCGGTTGTCGAGCGCCGCCCGCTCGCGTGCCCGGCCGACGACCGCCTCGGCGCGACGGCCCAGGACGAGCGGCGGGAGCGCGGCGAGCGGGAGGGCGAGCAGCCACGGGTTGAGCCCCGCGAGCAGGACCCCGGTGAGCACGATCGCGACGGCGAGGCCGAGGCTCGACAGCAGCGCCTGCATCGACCCCCAGCCCGAGCGGTGCAGCTCGGTGCGCAGGACCTGCAGCTTGTCGGCGTAGTCGGGTCGCTCGTGGTGCTCGAGGCGCGGCGAGCCGTTCGCGAGCTCGATGAGCTCGCGCTCGAGGCGCATCACGGCCAGGTCGCCGAGCTCGAAGTAGAAGATGTGCGCGAAGTGCCCCGCGGTGAGCGACGCGATGACGAGCGCCGCGACGGCGACGGCCGCGAGGGCCGCGCCCCGAGCGTCGCCCTCGACCGCGGAGTCGGTGAGGGCCGCGAGCGCCGGCGCGGACAGCGGCAGCGCGAGGGCCTGCAGCAGCATGAGCACGAGCGCCAGCACGAGCTTGCCGCGGTCGATCCGGTCCGCGATCCGCAGCAGCTCGAACGCTCCCAGCACGCTCCGGCTCATGACCGCTCCCCCGTCGTTACCGCGTCGCCCACCGGGCCGTCCGCGCCACCGTGGTCGTGCTCGTCCCCGTCGAACCCCGCCTCGAACCGTTCGGCCTGCAGCCGGAACAGCCGCGCGTAGTGGCCGTCGAGCGCGAGCAGCTCAGCGTGCGTGCCCTGCTCGACGACGCGGCCGGCGTCGACCACGACGATCCGGTCGGCGCGCCGCACGCTCGAGAACCGGTGCGAGACGAGCACCGACGTGACCCCGCGCGTGAGCTCGACGAAGCGGTCGAAGAACGCCGCCTCGGCCCGCACGTCGAGCGCGGACGTCGGCTCGTCGAGCACCAGCACGCGCGCCCCCGCGCGCAGCGCGTACAGCGACCGGGCGATCGCGACGCGTTGCCACTGGCCGCCCGAGAGGTCGGCGCCGTCCTCGTACGCGCGGGACAGCGGGGTGTCCAGGCCGAGCGGCAGGGCCTCGAGCACGTCGAGCACGTCGGCGTCGCGGGCCGCGTCCCGCACCGCGGCGTCGTCGCGCGGCACGTGCGTCGCGCCGAGGGCGATGTTGTCCGCCGCCGAGAGCTCGTAGCGCACGAAGTCCTGGAAGATCACCGAGACCTGCCGGCGCCACGCGGCGACGTCGAGGTCGGCGAGGTCGGTGCCGTCGGACGTGATCCGGCCCGCCGTCGGCTCGTGCAGGCGCGTGAGGAGCTTGACGAGCGTCGTCTTGCCGGCGCCGTTGATCCCGACGACCGCGGTGCTGAGCCCCGCGGGCAGCTCGAGGTCGAGGCCGTCGAGCACCGTGCGGCTCGCCCCCGGGTACCGGAACGCGACGCCCTCGAACCGCAGCGACACCGTGGGGCTCGCGGGCGGGACGGGGCCGGTGCCGGCGGTGCGGCCGGCGTCCTGCGCGGCGCCGATGCGCTCCTCGAACTCCTCGAGCGCCGCCATCGACTGCATCCCGTACTGCGTCGGGACGTCGGACTCCGGGTAGTACTCGCCCAGCAGCAGCGCCGCGACGACCGACTGCAGCCCCAGCGTGAGCCCGGTCAGCGTGAGGTCGCCCGCCGCGGCACCGCGCGCGAGCACGACGAGCACGCCCGACCCGATCGCGAGCCCGACCGCCGTGTACAGCAGGTACGGCTTGAGGTAGATGAGGCGCCGGCGCGCGGTCACCGGGGCGAGCATCTCGCGCGTCGCGTCCTCGTAGCGGTCCGCGAACCAGCCCGCGAGCCCGAAGACCCGCAGCTCCTTCGCGGCGCCCGCGCCCATCGCGACGTCCCGCAGGTACTCGGCCCGGCGGCGGACGCCGACGACCCCGCGCCACGCCGTCGAGTACTTCCGCAGCCCGCCGCGCTGCCCGTACCGGAACACCATCGTCGCGACGACGAGCGCCGCGCCCGCCCACCACGTCGAGACCAGCCCGACGAGCACCGCGAACCCGGCGAGGCGCACGTACCGCGCGACGAGCGCGAGGAGGCCCGCGCACGCGTCGCCCGGGGTGTGGAACTCGGAGTCCACCTGACGCGTCGCCTCGCTCAGCGCGTCGAGCGTCGCCTGGTCCTCCATGGGCGCGATGCCCGTCGAGCGCAGGGTGCTCGCGAGCATCCGGTCGCGCAGCCGGCCGTCGACCCGGCGCTTGAGGCGCACCCCGAGCGCGGTCTGCGCGGGCGCGAGGACCTGCTGGCCGCAGAACGCCGCTGCCGCGAGCACGAAGTCCCGCACGAGCACGTCCCACGCCGCCGAGCCGACCCCGCCGCCGACGGCGACCGGGACCTGGCCGACGACGCGGCTCGTCGCGACGACGAACAGCACCGGGAGCAGCCCGAGCACGAGGTTGAGCAGCACGAGCCCGGCGACCAGCCCGGCCCCGCCCGTCGGCAGCAGGCGCGCGGTCGCGACGCGGGGTGCGACCGCCGCGGCGTACCAGGTCCGCACGCGGCCCGGTGCGGGGCCCGTCGCCGACGTCGTCCCGGTCACGGTGCGGCCTGCACGAGCATGGCGGAGGGCCCCCTTCGCGTGGTTCCGGGCCGACGGTCGACGACCCGGTCACGTGGCGCGCCACGTCACCGCGGCAGCGCCCGTGCCGCCGGCTGCGCGCCAACCTAGGGGACGCAGGGAGCCGGGCGACACGTCTTAACCGGTCAGCCCGTCAGCAGCATCGTGACGACGACCGCGACCGCGATCGCGGCGACGCCGATCGCGATCCAGTTGAGCGTCATGACCCCGCGGTAGCCGGGGCTGCGCGGCTTCTCGCCGCCACCGGCGATGGCGCCGCGCAGGAACACCACGGACGGCGCCTCGTACCGCAGCTCGACGCCCTGCCCGGCGGGCAGGACCACCGACGCGCGTCCGGCCTTCGCGCCGAGGTACGGCACGTGGACCTGCAGCGTCGCGTCGACGGGCGTGACGGGGAGCGGGTGCGTGCCCCACCCCCGGGCGACGAGGCTCCCGTCGAGCGAGACCTGCGGGGTGCATGCCTCGTAGATGAAGGCCTGCGACGGGTGGCCGAGCGTGATCCACGACCCGCCGACGGAGGCCGCCGGCGCCGGCGCACCCGGGGCGGCGTCGGACCAGAAGTTCCAGCCGGGCGGCGCGGGCGGCCAGGACGGGTCGGGCTGCCAGCCCGGGGGCGGCGTCCAGCCGTCGGGGACCGGCGGCCAGCTCGGCGGCGGGGTGAAGCGGGCGGTCATGGGGGCTCCTTCGGGTCGGGCTCGACGCGTGCTCGGTGCCGCGCGGGCGTCGCGCGGCTCGGGTCCGGTGCGGCCGCCGCGGCGGACCCGAGGTGGTGCAGTCCTCAGCCGATCGCCTCGAGGCACAGGAGGCGGGATCCGTCCTCGAGGTAGCCGGCGGGGCCGGTGCAGGAGACGGCCGAGTCGACGACGCTGGTCACGCGATACGCGGCGGCGCTGTCGTCGCAGCCGACGGCGCGGACGTCGGTCGTGCCGGCCGACCAGCACGAGCCCACGCCGTCCGTCGCCCCGTCGTCACCCCGCACCTGGCCCAGCACGAGGGCGACGGCGACGACCGCGAGGATCCCGCCGAGGGCCAGCCGGGTCGGGCCGGCGCTCGCGACGAACCCCGCCGCACGGCCCGGCGCGGGCGGTGCGGCCCAGAACTCCCACCCGTCGGGGGCGGCGGGCCAGGCCGGGTCGGGCAAGTGCCCGCGCCGCGGGTCGAAGCCGGCGGGGACGGCCCAGCCCGGCGGCGCGGTGAACCGGGCGTCGACCCCGGGCGCGAACGGGATCGTCGGGACGCTCACGCGGCGCCGCCCGGGTGCGAGCCGTCGGCGCGGCGCACCGTGGCGGCGATCCCCGCGGCGTGCGCGGCGCTGAGCCCGAGGGCGGCGGCGTACCCGGCGAGGAGCGCGGAGCGGTCGGCGGTCCGGTCGTGCCGGTCGGCGAACGTCAGGACCCGGCGCAGGAACTCCTCGCGACCCTCGGTCGTCATCGTCTGCGCGAGCGGCCGGAGGTACGCGAGCGCGACGTCGGGGTCGGCGAACGCGGCCACGTCCTGCGCGAGCGCGGCCGCGTCGTACGTGGGCGCGACCCCGGCCGACGACGCGAGCAGCGCCACGGCCGGCTCGCGGAGCACGGGGCCCGGTGCGCCCGACGACGCGACGAGGTGCGCGACGGCGGCCCGGTTCGCGAGCCCGACCTGGTACTCGAACAGCTGCGTCGTCGGCTCGGCGAGCACCGCGTCGCGGAACGCGGTGCCGCACTGCGTGCACTCGACGTGCGGCTCGAGCCGGCGCAGCGGGACCACCGGGAGGAAGAAGAACGTGAACCACTGCCGGGGCTGGACCCGGCGGTACTCCGCGTCGACCCCGCACCGCGGGCAGTGGAACTGCCCCGTCCCCAGCACCGCGTTCAGCACGCGCATGCCCCAGATCAGAAACACCGTCGACACCCCTGTCCGCCGGTCGGAGGGTGCACCGGCATGGCCCCTGCTCGTCCACCCGGGGACCCGGGGACGACTGCTGTGCCCGCACCCTAGCGCTGGTCAGGGACACGCCATGCCGCGTTCGGCCGCCGGTCCACGCCGGTGCCGGGCGCGCTCCCCCTGTCGCCCGCGGCTCCCGTCGTGGCATGCTGTCCGCCCCTTCGGTGATGGCCCCGGCGCGCCGCGAAGCGCCGACCAGGATGACACCTGCAGCACGCACGAGCACCACCTGTCCGGGAGGGTCGACCCCCCACCGCCGATGAGCGGCGCACGCGCACGCGACGGCGTCCCGCCCGTGAGCCCCGTCCGGGTCCGCAGCCGCACGGACCTGCGCCGCCAGCGCCGCCGCACCGCCCACGGCTGCTGGGACCACCTCGTCGTCGCCCCGCTGTGGCCGCTGCACGGGGTCAACCTCGGCACGCTCCTGCGCACGTGCGACGCCGTCGGCGCGTGCCTCGCCGTGCCGCGGCTGCCGTGGGTCCCCGAGGCGCTCGAGCGCGGCAACACGCTGCGGCGCCCGGCCTGCGTGCACTGGACCGGCAACCGCGTCCGGTGGCTCGCGGCGCAGCGGGAGGCCGGGTCGGCGGTGGTCGGGGTCGAGCTCGCCGAGGAGGCGGTCCGGCTCGGCGACCTGCCCGCGGCGCGGCGCCGGACCGTCGTGGTGCTGGGCCACGAGCAGACCGGCATCCCGCCCGAGGCGCTCGGGCTCCTCGACCAGGTCGTCGAGATCCCGATGGTCGGCACGGGCGCGAGCCTCAACGTCGCCGTCGCGGGCTCGCTCGTGCTGTACCGGCTCGCGGGACTGCTGTGAGCGGCGGCGCGCCGCCCGCGCGGGCGGGCGGCGGGGCCGTCGTGCGCAGCGGGGCGGCGCGGGCGGCCCCCCGGTGCGGGGCTCGGGACTATGCGCGGGAGGCGGACGGCGACGCGTCGGCCGGCGCCGGGGCGTCGGCGAGCGACGCGTACCAGTCGGCGTACGGCGTGGTCCGGGCGAGGTGCCGGGTCAGGTCCGGGGCGCCGTCCGACCACCACACCGGCCCGCGCTCACCGAGGGCCCGCTTCGCGGCGTCGACCCGGGCCCGTGCGTCCTCGCGCTGCTCGCGGTCCTCGCGCCGCATCGCCGCCTGCTTGTCGCGCCGGGCCTGCATGAGCTCGCGGGTCAGCTCGTCGCGGCGCTCCGGCGTGAGGGCGGGGTCGGAGCACCGCCACAGGCGCCCGCGGACCACGAGGTAGCGGCCGTCCGGCGTGGTCAGCGGGGGTCCGGTCATGCCTCGAGGCTATGTCGCGCCCGTCGGCCCGGCAGCCCGGCCCGGGCCCGGCGGCCCGGCCCGGCAGCCCGGCCCGGCGGGCCGGCCACGGCGCGGCACCCGGGCCCGGGCGCGGCTGTGGGTGGCGCCCCGGGGGAAGGGCACCACCCACAGCCGGACCTCGGCGGGACTAGCCCGCGTACGTCTCGAACTCCGCGATGCGCGGGGTGCCCGAGGCGGACGTGATCTCGAACGTCACCTTCTTGAGCGACGTCGAGGCGAACGAGATGACCCCGGCACCGCTGCCGGTGGCCAGGACGGCGCCGCTGTCACCGTTCAGGACGCGCCACGAGCCGATCGTGCCGCTGCCCGAGGCGGTGCGGATGTTGATCTTCGACACCGTCTTCGCGGAGCCCCACTTGACCGAGACCTTGCCGGTCGACCCGCTGGGCGACCAGTAGGTGCTCAGGCTGCCGTCGATGACGTTGCCGTAGCTCGTGCCGTCGGCCTTGCTCGAGCCGTCCGCGCCGGCGCCGATGCTCAGGTTCGTGCCGGTCGGCGTGCCCGACGTCGGGGTCGGGACCGGGGTGGTCGGGTTCGGCGCCGGGGTGGTGGTGGTCGGCGTCGGGACGGGGGTCGTCGGGTTCGGCGACGGCGTCGTCGGGGTGCACGAGCCGTCCGACACGCGCAGGCCCTTGTTGGCGCCGGCGGTCTGGCTCACGATCGCCGGGACGCAGCTGGCCCCGTCGAGGCGGTAGGAGTAGGGGACGCTGACCGTGGTGGTCGACGCCATGCTCGGGCCGGCCGGGTTCGCGTCGCTGCTCTTGGCCGACCACGTGACGTTGTCGAGGATGTTGCCGGCGGTCTGCCACGTGCCGGCCTGGTCCGTGTAGAACGTGCCGAGCACGTCCTTCGAGTCCTCGAAGTAGTTGTTCTCGACCTTGGCCTTGGCGCCGGCGCGGGAGTTGATGCCCGACTCGTGCAGGTTGAGGTAGTGGTTGTTGTAGATGTGCGCGACGCCGCCACGCAGCAGCGGGGTGCGCGAGTCGATGTTCGAGTACAGGTTGTGGTGGAACGTGATGTTGCCGCTGCCCGTGTCGGTCTCGCTCGAGCCGATGAGGCCGCCGCGGCCCGAGTTCCGCAGGATCGCGTAGGAGAGCGTGACGTTCTCGACGTCGTTCTTGAGGTCGAACAGGCCGTCGTAGCCGGCGGACTCGCCGCCCGACGCCTCGAGGGTCACGTGGTCGACCCAGACGTTGCGGACGGTGCTCTCCATGCCGATCGCGTCGCCGCCGTTCGACGTGGGCGAGCCGGACTTCTTGACGTTCCTGATCGTGACGTTCTGGATGATGATGTTGCTCGAGTCACGGATGTGGATGCCGAGCTGGTCGAACGTCGCGCCGCTGCCGACGCCGACGATCGAGACGTTGCTGATGCCCTTGAGCTCGATCACGCCCGCCGCGGTGCTGCAGCCGGTGCCGGAGACCTGCGACGTGTTGCCGTGGTTGATCGTGCCCTCGACCTCGATCGTGATGGGGGTCGTCTTGCTCGCGCGGGCGCACAGAGCGGCGTGGATCGCGGTGCCCGTCGTGGCGCGGACCGTCTGCCCGCCCGCTCCGCCGGTGGTACCGGCCGCGAAGCCGTTGGCGGTGCCCGTGACGGCGGCCTGCGCCCCCGACGTCGCCAGGGCGGTCAGGCCCATCGTCGCCGCCAGGGCGAGGGTGGCTCCTGCTGCCAGGGGACGTCGTGCTCGTGCTGCTCTCATCGTGGCCTCTCCTTCGTCTTTGAACTCGGGGCGTTGCTGTGGTGCTGTGCCGTGGTGCTCCCGGTGTGACGCGGGGCGTCCGCGGGTGGCCGTCTCCGGCATGGACGCCGCTCCGTGACGGGTCGGCGTGTGCTGTGGTCCCGCTGCGTGTGGGACTGTCGTTCGGCGTGCGGAGTCGTCCCGTTGCATGTGGGACTGCCGGCCTCCCGGGGCGGCGCAGTCAGGCCGGACGGACCTTCCGCCCGCGATTCCGGGGAAGCGGTTTCCGCAGACTAGGAGAACGCTTTCCCGTCGCGCAAGGTCTAAACGTTTCAGAGCGTCCGGGCCGCCCGTCGAGACCCGGACCTGCAGCGACGCCGAGGCCGAGCTCGGTCCTGCCGGTCGTTGGGTCGACCGACCACCCTTCGGCATCCTCCCGCCAGGTCCGCCCCCTCGTGCAGGACACGGACGATTGTGAGCCGCGTGGAGCGCGCAATAGCGTCACTTGCCTGAGATCGGGGCACGCGCGAGGGGGCGACGATGTCGGTGCGACGGGGGCGACGGGCAGCAGCGGTTCTGGTCGGGGCGGTCCTGCTCCTGGTGCCGACGGGAGGTGCGTCGGTCGCCGGGTCGCCGTACCCGCCGCGTCCACCGGCATTCACCCCGGGGGCTCCGGGGATCGGTGACCCGTACTTCCCGCTCGACGGCAACGGCGGGTATGACGTCCGGCACTACGACCTGGACCTGCGCTACGACCCCGGGTCCGACCTGCTGACCGGGCGCGCGACCCTCACCGCGAAGGCCACGCAGGGCCTGTCGGCGTTCAACCTCGACCTCGTCGGGCTCGACGTCCGCTCCGTGACCGTCGACGGTCGACCGGCGACGTGGGCCCGGGACGGCGGCGAGCTCACCGTGACCCCGGCCCGCGGCATCCGCGACCACCGGTGGTTCCGGGTGGTCGTGACCTACGACGGCGTGCCCGAGCCGCTCGAGGAGGGCGGCGGGTTCCTGCACACCGACGACGGCGCCGTCGTCACCGGAGAGCCGCACGTCGCCGCGACCTGGTTCCCTGCGAACGACCACCCCGTCGACGCCGCGGCCTTCACCATCGCGGTCGAGGTGCCCGAGGGGCTGACCGCGGTGAGCAACGGCGTCCTGCGCGGGCAGCGGACGTACGGCGGGTGGACGACGTGGACGTGGGACGCGCGCGACCCCATGGCGTCGTACCTCGCGGTGCTCGCGGTCGGGCGGCTCGACCTGACCGCGTACGAGGCCGACGGCATCCGGTACTGGGACGCGATCGACCCCGACCTCGCGAAGGCGGGGCCGCGGACGGGCCGGCAGGCGGCGATCTCCGGGAGCGCGTCGAACGCCTACCAGCGGCTCTCGCGGACGATCAGCGTGCCCGCCGAGGGCGCGACGCTGTCTTTCTGGGTCGACCGCGACACCGAGCCGCTCTACGACGCCCTGGTCGTCGAGGCGCGCCCCGTCGGGACGGACGAGTGGACGACCCTGCCCGACACCGGCGGGTATGCCACGCAGGAGACGCGCTGGGCGTGCCCGTGGTGGCTCGAGCAGCACCCGTTCCTGCTGCACTACCAGACCTCCGCGGGCGAGGAGGAGCCGTGCCTGCCGACCGGCACGACCGGTGCCTGGTGGTCCGCGACCGGCTCGAGCTCCGGGTACGAGCGGTGGGAGGTCGACCTCGGGGCCTACGCCGGCGGGGACGCCGAGGTGGCGATCTCCCTGGTGAGCGACCCGGTCGTCGCGTACTCGGGGCTCGTGGTCGACGACATCGAGGTCTCGACCGGCGAAGGGAGCACGTCGTTCGAGGACGACGGCCACACGTGGGACGGCTGGACGGTGCCCGGCGCGCCGGAGGGGTCCGCGCCGAACGAGGTCGACTGGACGGTCGGCACGGCGCAGGACGTGCCCGACGCGCGCGGCGAGATCGCAGCCGCAGCGCTGGCCCGGCAGCCCGTGGTCATCGACTTCCTCGAGGAGCTGTTCGGGCGGTACCCGTTCCGGGCAGCCGGCGGAATCGTCCCCGACACCCCGCTGCTCGGCTTCGCGCTCGAGGCCCAGACCCGGCCGATCTACGCGCAGTACTTCTTCACGGACCCGATCAGCGCGGACAGCGTCGTCGTGCACGAGCTCGCGCACCAGTGGGCGGGCGACAGCCTCCGGCTCGAGCGGTGGCGGGACATCTGGCTCAACGAGGGCTTCGCGAGCTACGCCGAGTGGCTGTGGGCGGAGCGCGAGGGGTACGCGACGGCCCAGGAGATCTTCGACGCCCGGGCGGCGATACCCGCGGACGACCCGTTCTGGCAGCTCACGATCGGGGATCCCGGCCCGGACCAGCTCTTCTACCCGCAGGTATACCAGCGCGGCGCGATGACCCTGCACGCGCTGCGCAGCGAGGTCGGCGACGAGACGTTCTTCCGGATCCTGCGGACGTGGACCCGCACGCAGCGCGGCGACGTGGTCAGCACCCCCGAGCTCGTCGCGCTCGCCGAGCGGCTCTCCGGCCGTGAGCTCGACGCGTTCTTCGCGACGTGGCTCTACACGCCCACGAAGCCCGCGGGACTGCCGGAGGTGCCGCCCGAGCCGGGACCAGCGGCGGACGCCGCGCAGGCACCGTCGGCGCCGCTCGCCACCCGCGGCGCCGGGCCGGCCTCGCCCGCGGGTTCGGGGCGGCTCACGGGGGACGGGCTGCCGACCGGGAAGCGGTGACCGGCCGCGCCGCCAGCGGCACCCGCTCCGGGCCAGGCACTGGTGGCGCCACGGTCACCGGCAGGACCCGTACTCGCCCCCGCCGACCCGCAGCGCCGGCGTGCGCGTGACGCCGCGCGGACCGCTCACGCCCGAGCACACGAGGTGGCGCGCGACGTCGACGTCCCCGAGGTCGACGCTGTGCGGGACGTCCACGAGCACGAGGGAGCCGCCGACCCGGGTCGCGCACGGGAGGTCCCGCTCGACGCCGATGCGCGCGTAGTCGGTGAGCCGCGTGACCAGCAGGTCGTCGGCGACGTCCGCCCGGCACACCAGCACGTCGCCTGCACCGTCCACCGTGAGGTCGCGGCCCACCGTCACGTCGTGCACGAGCAGCCGTCCGCCCCGCACGGTGACCGGCCCGGCGACGCTCGTGCCGCCGCGCAGCCGGGTCGTCCCCTCGACGGCGACGTCGTACGCACCCGCGACGGCGACGCCGTGCAGGGTCGCGCTGCCCACCCGACCGGTGACACCGCCACCCACCGACGCGGCACGGATCCAGAAGACGGAACCGACACCGCCGTCCAGGAGCACGTCACCACCGACTGCGCGGGCCCCGAGGTCGAGGCTCACGTCCGCGCGACCCTCCAGGAGCACGTCGCCGTCGACGGCGGAGTCCTCGCGGTACCCGCTGACGTCGGCGTGGCCCGCGACCCGGAGGTCCCCACCGACGGTGAGCGGGGCGCCCGTGAGGCGGCCGCCGACCGGGACGGTGACGTCGCCGGTGACCGTGACCTCGTGCATGGCGCAGCCCCAGTCAGCTTCGGCGTCGACCACCACGTTCCCCTCGACCGTGGTGTCGACGACGACCCCGAGGGCCGCGTTCCAGAGCTGGCTGCACCGGTACGTCGGCAACCCGTTCGCCGCCTCGCCCGCAGCGGCGCCCGGGAACGCGGCACCCGGCACCTCGTCGGCCGCCACCGCGGCACCTACCCCCTGCGCACCGAGCGCACCCCCCACGAGCACCACCACCGCTGCCCTCGCCCAGCGCCGCACGAACCGTGACACGACTCCACCCCCCCGGGCTCGTCGGGGCGGCTCCGCCCCCGTACAGCGTGACACCTCGGCACCGCTCCGGCGTTGGGCCGCCCGGTGGGCTGAGCGGTTCCGTGCGCGCGCACGCCGGCACGCCGAGCCGCCACCGAGCCGCCACCGAGCCGCGCCGCTGGGCACCCCGCGGGCGTCAGCGCGACCCGTCCGCCGCCTTCACCGCGAGCACCGCGCACCGCGCGTCGAGCAGGATCTTCTGCGCGGTCGACCCCATGAGCAGCTTCCCGACGGGCGAGCGGTGCCGGATGCCGATGACGAGCACCGACGCGTCGACCTCCTCGGCGATGTCCAGCAGCGCGTCGGTCACGTCACGCACGACCGGTTGGCGCACCTCCGCCTCGATGCCGAGCGAGTCGAGGAGCGTCTGCACGTCGGCGACGTCCTGCTCCCCCGCGAACCGGTCGTCGACGGTCGACGTCCCGGTCGTGGCGTTGACGACGAGCAGCGGCTCGCCGTGCGCCCGCGCCTCGTGCGCGCCGCGTTCGAGCGCCGCGCGCCCCCGGGCGTCGGCCGTCCAGCCCACGACGACGGTCATGACCTCACCTCTTCCTCGAGCGACTCGACCTCGTCCTCCAGCCGCTCGGGCCCCTGCCGGCCGGGGATCAGCCGCAGCACGAGCGGCCCGAGCAGGAGCGCCACGATCACCGCGTAGACGATCACCGCGACCGGTTCGCTCCACAGCGCCGAGACGTCGCCGCGCGAGAGCTGCAGCGCCTGCCCGAGCTGCTCCTCGAGCCGGGGCCCGAGGATCACGCCGACGATGAGCGGCAGCACCGGCAGGCCGAAGCGCCGCATCGCGAACCCGAGCACCCCGAACAGCCCGAGCAGCGCGACGTCGAACCACTGGAAGTTCACGCTGTACGCGCCGAGCACCGCGAAGAACAGGATGCCCGCGTACAGGTACGGCCGCGGCAGGCGCAGGAGCTTGGCCCACAGCGGCGCCATCGGCAGGTTGATCACGAGCAGCAGCGTGTTGGCGACGAACAGGCTCGCGAGCAGGGTCCACACGAGCTCGGGCTCGGCCTCGAAGAGCTGCGGGCCGGGCTGGAGGCCGTAGCCCTGCATCGCCGCGAGGATGACGGCGGCGGTCGCCGTCGTCGGCAGGCCGATCGCGAGGAGCGGGACGAGCGTGCCCGCGGCCGACGCGTTGTTCGCCGCCTCGGGCCCGGCGACGCCCTCGATCGCGCCCTTGCCGAACTCCGCGCGGTGCTTGCCGGCGAGCCGCCGCTCGGTGATGTACGAGAGGAACGTCGGCATCTCGGCGCCGCCCGCAGGCAGCGCCCCGAACGGGAACCCGTACGCCGTCCCGCGCAGCCACGGCTTCCACGACCGGCCCCAGTCCTCGCGGTCCATCCACGGGCGCCCGACGGGGATGACCTCGAGCGGCCGGCGACGCAGGTGCGCGGCGACCCACAGGGCCTCACCGACGGCGAAGATCGCGACCGCGACGACGACGATGTCGATGCCGTCGGCGAGCAGCGGGTTGCCGAACGTCAGCCGGGCCTGGCCCGTCGTCGTCCCGACCAGCCCGATCGCGAGGCCCAGCGCGAGCGCGATGAACCCCCGCAGCTTCGAGCTCCCCAGCACCGACGTCACCGCCACGAGTGCGAGCAGCATCATCGCGAAGTACGACGGCGCCCCGAGCACGACGACCCACTCGGCGACCGTCGGCGCGAGCGCGACGAGCAGCACCGTGCTGATCGTGCCCGCGACGAACGACCCGATCGCCGCCGTCGCGAGCGCCTGCGCCGCGCGCCCCGTCTTGGCCATCTTGTTGCCCTCGAGCGCGGTGATGACCGACGACGACTCCCCCGGGGTGTTGAGCAGGATCGACGTCGTCGAGCCGCCGTACATGCCGCCGTAGTAGATGCCGGCGAACATGATGAGCGCCGCGCTCGGGGAGACGTTGTAGGTCACGGGCAGCAGGAGCGCGACGGTCATCGCCGGCCCGATGCCGGGCAGCACCCCGACCGCCGTCCCGAGCAGCACGCCGACGACCGCGTAGACGAGGTTCTCCGGCTGGAGGGCCAGGCCGAGGCCGGTGAGCAGGGCGTCCATCACCGGGCTCCGTCCGTCGGGGGCGTGCGCATCAGAGGATCCCGTCCAGCACGCCCGCCGGGATGGGGATGCCGAGCCCGACGTAGAACCCGTACCAGGACCCGACCGACAGCACCGCGCCGATCAGGAGGTTGCGGACCCAGTGCCGGCTGCCGAGCACCGTCGCGGCGCCCGCGAACAGCAGCGCGCCGACGATCGCCCAGCCGAGCCAGTCGATGAGCGCGACGGTCGCGACGAGCACTCCGGCGAGGCCCGCGAGCGTGCGCCAGTCGGTGCTCTGGTCGAGGTCGACGTCCTCGCCGGACTCGGCCTCGGGCCGGTTGCCGCGTGCCGTCGCGACGGCCAGCAGCGCGGCGAGCACGACGAGCGCGACGCCGATGACCCAGCCGAACGCGCCGGGCTGCACCGCCTGGTCGGCGAACCCCGGTCCCATGCCCGCGGAGTCGGCGACGGTCCACACGCCGACGACCGCGAGCACCGCCGCGAGGCCGTACTGCGCGCGGTCCGGCCCTGGGTCGGCGAGGGCGTCGGCACCCGCGGGCCGCGCGGCGTGCGCAGCGGCCGACCCGCCCGGCGTCGTCGCGCCCGCCCCCGACCCCGCCGCGTCGTGGCCCGCCCGGCCGCCGGCCCGCACCTCGCCGCCCGGCATCGTGCCGCCGTCCCCGCTCACAGCAGCCCCAGCTCGTCCAGCGTGCTCGCGACCCGCTCGTCCTGCTCGCGCAGGAACTCCGCGAAGTCGTCGCCCGTGCGGAACGCGTCGACCCACCCGTTGGTCTCGAGCGCCTCCTGCCACGCGTCGGTCCCGTGCATCTCCTCGAGCAGGGCGACGTGCTGGTCGCGGACCGCGTCGGAGATCCCCGGCGGCGCGAGGACCCCGCGCCAGTTCGTGAACACGAGGTCGATGCCCGACTCGACGAGCGTCGGGGCGTCGACGGCGTCGAGCCGCTCCTCGCCCGAGACCGCGAGCACGCGCAGCGACCCGTCGGCGAGCTGCCCCTCGAACTCCCCGAGGCCCGAGGTGCCGACGTCGATCTTGGCGCCGAGCAGCGCCGTGGTGAGCGGTCCGCCGCCGTCGTACACGATGTAGTTGACCTCCGTCGGGTCGACGCCGACCGTCTGCGCGAGCTGCATCGGGAACAGGTGGTCCGGGCCGCCCGGGCTCGACCCGCCGCCGACCCGGATGCTCCCCGGGTCCGCGCGCCACGCCTCGACGAGGTCGGCGACGGTCTCGAACGGGGAGTCGGCCGGCACGAGCAGGCCCTCCTGCTCCTCGATGAGCTGCGCGATCGGCGTCGCGCCGCTCACCCGCGCGTCGGACCCGTTGGTGTAGGTCGCCCCGACCACCCCGAGCCCCATGGTCATGAGCAGGTCCTCGGCGCCGCGCTCGTTGACGAGCCGCTGCATCGCGACCGTCCCGCTCGCGCCGATGACGTTGCTGACCTCGAACCGGCCGGTCAGGTCCGCGCTCTCCATGACCCGCGTGGCCGCGCGCCCCGTCTGGTCGTACCCGCCGCCCGGGGAGTTGGGGATCATCATGCGCAGCCGGCGGTTCTCGCCCCCGTCGTCGCCGCGCGTGACGCCGCAGCCGGCGAGCGCGAGGAGCGCCGCGAGGGCCGCGACGAGCACGACCAGCCGACGCCGACGGGCGACCCCCATGCAGAACACCTCCTCGTGCCTGCTTCCGATCCTAGCCCCGTCGGCGCGGATCGGCACGTCAGCAGCGCGAAGGCGGCCCGCACGGGCGCCCGACGAGCACGCGGGGGCCGACGATGCGCACGCGATGGACGAGCAAGCCTCAGCCCGTGGCCGTCGACCCGTCGGCCGGCAGCGCTCCGCGCCGCGTCCCCTCGCGGGTGACCGGCACCGACGCGGCCGCACCCGTCCGGCCGTACGCGAGCCGCCGCACCAGCACCTCGAACGGCCCCCGCCGGCCCGCGCGGTGCATCGCCACCGCGACGAGCACCGTCACGAGCCACACCCCGACCGCGAGCACCGCGGCCTGCGCCGTCCCGATCCGCCCCCCGAGCCCGAGCCCCCACGCGCTCAGCAGGGGCGCGAACATCACCGACTGCAGCAGGTACGCGGTCAGCGAGCGCTCCCCGGTCGCGGCCACCGCCGACGACAGCACGCCCCCACGTGCCCGCTCCCCCCACACCGCCGCGAGCCAGCCGAACAGGCACACGTACCCGAGCCCCACGACGTCCCCGGCGACGTGGTGCACGAGCTCCGCGACGCCGAGCGTCGTCTCCCCGGGGTGCCACACCTGCGCGACGGCGAGCGCGTACGGCAGCCCGCCGACGACGTTGACCACCGCGGCGGCCACCGCGACCTGCCCGAGCCGGCGCCGGTGCTCCGCGGGGCGCGTGAGCCAGCCCGCGCGGGCCAGCAGGATGCCGACGACGACGTGCGGGACGAACATGAGGGACACGGTGAACAGCGACGTCGCGGTCGCGACGGTCACGAGGCGCTCGCCGACGGTCGTGAGGTAGCCGAGGGCCGCCGGGTCGACGGCCGCCGCCGCACCGGGGTCGTCGCCCGCACCGGAGCCGGAGTCGAACGCACCGAGCACCGCGATCGCACCGGCGGTCATGGACAGCACGTAGCCGACGACGAACCAGCGCACGAGCGTCGCCCGGGACCGGTGCACGAACGCGAGGGCCACGAGCCCCGTCGCGCCGTACGGGGCGAGGATGTCTCCGGCGTAGAGCAGCGCCGCGTGCACCAGGCCGAGCGCGATCAGCACGCCGCTGCGGCGGGCGAGCACCCCGCGCGTCGTCCGCCGGTCGGCGCCCCGGGCGGCCAGGCGCGCCGCCATCGTCGCGAGCCCGAACCCGTAGAGGATCGCGAACATCGGCTTGGACCGGCTGTCGACGACGAACGCGACGACCCCGTCGACGAGGTGGTCGAGCGACGAGCCCCCGGCCGGGCGGCCCCCGGCGTCGAGCCAGCCGGCGTCGGACCACAGGTAGCCCCACACGTTCGCCGACGCGATGAACAGCAGCAGCATCCCGCGCGCGAGGTCGGGCGCGACGGACCGGGCGACGGGTCCGGGGACGGGCGCGGCGGGAGCCGGTGGCGCGACCGACGGCGCGACGAGTTCGGTGTCGGGCGCGGGCGCGGGGAGGGACTGCGGTGCGACCGACGCGTCCGCGGTCGGGAGGTGGCTCATGCTCGACGACGGTAGGGACCGCTGACCCGCGCAGACACCCGGCAGACCACCGGACCGTCGGGGGGTCTGCCCCCCCTGGCGCCCCCTCGGCGAGGCCTGTCGTCGACGTCCGCGTCGGTGCGTCCGCGTCGGTGCGTCTGCCTCGGTGCGTCCGCGGCCGACCGCCACCTCGGCGTGGCCTGCAGCCGCCCTCCCCGGCATCGCGGCCGACGCGTCAGGCGCGGCTCTCGAGCACCGCCAGGTCGCGCTCCGCGTACCGGCGGTGCCACCACTCCTCGTTCAGCACGACCCGGAGGCACTTCTGCGGGGTGAGCACCTTGCCCTCGTCGGGCCAACCGGGGCCGACGAGCGGCGCTCCAGGGACGTCGAGCTGCTCGTCCGTCAGCCCGTCGAGCGCGCGCCGCACCAGCGCCATCCCCGCGAGGCGCACCGCGAGCGTGTCGTCGAGCGTCGGGCGGGCGTCCCGGTCGTGCGGCACGCCCTCCCGGGGCTCCATCCCGTCCCACGGCAGCGACAGCGGGTGCCAGGGGCTCGGGTCGCCGAGCACCCCGCGGCCGACCCAGGACTGCGACGCGAACGCGAGGTGGCGCAGCGTCTGGACGAACGACCACTCCTCGCCGACCGACTCGTGCAGCTGCTCCTCGGGCAGGCGGCGGGCGCGGTCGACCGTCTCGGCCCACAGCCGCTCGTTCACGTCCCACGCCGCGCGGAACCCGTCCGCCGTGGTGGCCCGGAACAGGGCGCGCTCGGGGTGCCGACGATCCAGCTCCGCCTCGACCAGCGGGGCGACGTCCACCCCGTTGACCACGAGGCTTGCGATCTCGCCGTCGATCGTGGTCCCCGAGACCTCGACGTCCCGCATCACCACCCCGTACAGCCCGACGGCGCGGAAGGTCGAGCCGGTGAGGTCGACCCTCGTGAAACGGGAGCCCGTCATGTCGACGTCCTCGAACGCGGTGCCGCGGCTGTCCTCGATTGTGGCCATGTCCGGACGCTAGACCCGGGGTCCGACACCGGGCCCTCCACCGGGCCTCGCAGGGCGGCCGGCGGCAGGCCGGCGCAGCGCATGCATCGTCGGGCCGCTCTCCCCCAGCCGCACCGCGCTCGCGTGCACGAACCCGCGTGCCTCGTAGAACCGCACGTTCGCCTCGACCGTGGTGTTGACGTGCGCCGGCAGGTCGCCGGGCGGCTCCGCCAGCGCCGCCTCGACGAGCGCCGCGCCGATCCCCTCGCCGCGCCGGTCCGCGTCGACGCCCAGGAGGTGCAGCAGCGCGTGCGGCTCGTCGGGCAGCTGCCCGTGCATCGCCGTGAAGCCCGCGCGGACGACCGCGACGTGCTCGGCGCTCAGCAGCAGCTCGCCCATCGCCTGCCCGGGCAGGACGGGCCCGCCGTCGGCCCCGAGCGAACCGGCGGCGAGGGGCACGGACCACGCCGCGGCGCCGACCGCGCGGGGGCCGTCGGTCGCGAGCCAGACCGTGCCCGCGACGACGTACGACTCGACCGGCGCCCACAGGAACGCCGCGACGGCCGCCTCGCGGTGCGGGTGGCCGGCGAAGATCCAGTCCATCAGCGGGTCCGGCGCGAGCGCCCGGGCGAGGACGGAGCGCGCCGCGGGCAGGTCGGCCGGTACGGCGCGGCGCACGCGCACCGACGCGGCCGGGACGGCACGCCACCCATCGGCGGCCGGCGTCGTCGCGGCGCGGCGCACCGGGGCGTCCGAGGTCGTCACGCGGTCGCGATCGGGGTTCGTACGGCTCGCCATAGCGACTCCTCGGTGGGTCGTCGCACCGACCGCCCGGACGGACGGCCACGCGACCCATCGTGGCGCGGAGGGCCGCTGCGGCACCAGGGCCCACGCCACCGGGCAGCCCTGCCACGGGGGTGGTGACCCCCGCGCGGCCGGCCACCCCGTCGCGGTCCGCAGTCACGCCCCCTCGCCGCCCGCGGCCACGCACCCCGATCGCCGAGCCCGGAGTCACGCCGGCAGCGGCAGCCCCCGCGGCCCGAGCACCTCGATCGACGTCGGCGTGGGCCGGGTGTCCGGGACGGGGACGCCCCAGACCGGGTTGCCGTCCGCGTCGAACGGCAGGACCTGCGCGCGGGCGTGCCGGTTCGGGTCGAACAGCGGGTCGACCGTGATCTCGGTGTAGGTGCGGGCGTGGTAGACGAGCACGACGTCGCCGTCGGGCGTCTGCGTGAACGAGTTGTGGCCCGGGCCGTACTGCCCGTTCTCGGGTGAGCTCACGAACACCGGGTCGGGGCTCTTGGTCCACGACGCGGGGTCGAGCAGGTCGGCGTCGGCCGAGGCGGTGAGCAGGCCCATCGCGTAGTCGATCCCCGTCGCGGCACCCGAGTAGGTCAGGTAGACCCGGCCGCCGTGCACCAGCACGGACGGGCCCTCGTTGACGGAGAAGCCGCGGACCTCCCAGTCGAACTCCGGGCGGCTGAGCAGGACCGCCGGGGTCGCCAGCGTCCACGGGTTCGCCATCCGCGCGATGTACAGGTTCGAGTGCCCGGGGATCGCCACGTCCTGCTGCGCCCACACGAGGTACTGGCTGCCGTCGAGCACGACGCTCGTCGCGTCGAGCGCGAACGACTCCCAGCCCGTGTCGACCTGCCCGCGCTCGACCCACTCGCCCGTGAACGGGTCCTCGGCCGCGTTCTCGAGCACGTAGATGCGGTGGTCGAAAGTCTCCGCCGCGCCCGGGACGTCGGCCGTGCCGTGGTCGTGCGGCGCGGCGGCGAGGTACACGTACCACCGGCCGTCGACGCGGTGGAGCTCGGGCGCCCAGATGAGGTGCGACATCGGCCCGTCGGCGTGCCGCTCCCAGATCGTCACCTCCTCGGCGTCCTGCAGGTCGTCGAGGTGCCCCGCACGGCGGAGGACGACGCGGTCGTACTGCGGGTGCGACGCGGTGAAGTAGTAGGTGCCGTCGTGCAGGAGCACGCACGGGTCGGCGCGCTGGAGCACGACGGGGTTCACGAAGCTCATGGGGGTTCTGACCTCGGGGTGGACGGGACGAGCGGACGCGGTCACTGGCCACCGAGGCCGGTGGTCGCCACGCCGCGGATGATCTGGCGCTGGAAGAGCATGAAGACGACGACGAGGGGCAGGCCGGCGAGGATCGCCGACGCCATGACCTGCGCGTACCGGACCCCGAAGCTGCTCTGCACCTGCACGAGGCCCACCGGGAGCGTCAGCAGCGACGGGTCGGTCGTGATGATGAACGGCCACAGGAAGTTGTTCCACGCGCCGATGAAGACGAAGATCGCGACGGCCGCGAGGATCGAGCGGGACAGCGGCAGGACGATCTGCAGGAAGATCCGCAGCGAGCCGGCTCCGTCGACCCGGGCGGCCTCCTCGAGCTCGTTCGGCACGCCGTCGAAGAACTTCTTCAGGATGAAGACCATCGCGGGCGCGACGAGCTGCGGGAGGATGATGCCCGCGTACGTGTCGGCCATCCCCCACGCCAGCATCTGCCGGTACAGCGGGACGATGAGGATCTGCGGCGGCACCATGACGCCCGCGATCGTGAGCGCGAACAGCACGTTGCGGCCCCGGAAGCGTGTCCGGGAGAAGCCGTACGCCGCCGACGCGCACAGCGCGACGGTGAGCACGGTGACGACGACAGCGACCACGGTGCTGTTGACGAACCAGGTGATGAGGTTGTCGTTGCTCAGCATCGAGCGGTACGCCTGCAGCGTGAAGCCGTTCTCGGGGACGAGCTCGAGCGGCACCGCCGTCGTGTCGCCCTCCTCCTTGAGCGAGGTCACGAGCGCCCAGGCCAGCGGCGCGAGCCACAGCAGCGCCACGACCGTCAGCGCGGTGGCGAGCGCCGCCCGGACCCACAGGGGTGAGCGGAGCGCGGGCACGGCGTCGGGCGACCGGCGCGGGGAGCGCCGGAGCCGGACCGGGGTCGTCGGGGCGTCCGTCACGGCGGCCATCAGGACTCCTTCCGCGAGGTCAGGCGTGCCTGGAGCACCGCGACCACGATGATGAGCAGGAAGAACGCGTAGGAGATGGCCGACGCGTAGCCGAGCCGGTAGTTCACGAACCCGGTGTCGTAGACGTACTGCAGGATCGGCGAGGCGTTGCCCGCGGGGCCGCCGCTGCCGCCGTAGAGGATGTACGCCTGGTCGAAGAGCTTGAGCGACGCGAGCACCTGCAGCACGACGACCAGCCCGGTCGTGACCTTGAGCAGCGGCAGCGTGATCGAGAACAGCCGCCGCCAGCCGTCCGCGCCGTCGAGCGACGCGGCCTCGTAGACCGTCGCCGGGATCGCCTGCAGCGCCGAGAGGTAGAGCAGGAAGTTGAACCCCACGGTCCACCAGACGGTCACGAGCACGACCGACCACAGCGCCATGTCGGGGTTCGTCGTCCAGCCGACCGGCCCGAGCCCGACCCAGCCGAGCACCGCGTTGAGCAGCCCGAAGTCGCCCTGGAACAGCCACTGCCAGATCAGCACGACCGTCGAGACCGGCAGCAGGAACGGCGCGAAGTAGGCGAACCGCCAGAACCACTGACCCCGCGTCCCGGTGTGCACGAGCAGCGCCATGACGAGCGCGACGAGGACGAGCGGGACGGTGCTCAGCACGGTGAACAGCAGCGTGATGCCGAGCGTGCGCCACACGAGCGGGTCGGACGCGAGCTGCGCGTAGTTGTCGAGCCCGACGAACTCCGCCTCGGGGCTGACCAGGCTCGTGTCGGTGAAGCTCATGCCGAGCCCGTAGACGAGCGGCCAGAGCAGGAACGCGGCGTAGACGAGCACGAACGGCAGGACGAACCACGGTCCCCCGCGCCCCACGCTCAGGCTGCGCCGGGCGCCGCCGTCGGCTCCGGCCCGCCCGACGAGCGCCGGTCCGCCCGCGCGCGCGGTGTTCTGCGCGCTCCCGACGGCGCTCACACCGGGCTCCCGAGCGTGAGCTGCTGGTCGAGCCAGCCGATGAGGTCGTCGGCGCCCTCGTCGGGGGTCAGCGCCCCGGAGGTGATGCCCTGCAGGGTCTGGCCGGCGCGGGACATCAGCGTCGAGCCGGAGCCGGAGAAGTACGCGTCGGGGTCGAACTCCACGACCTGGGCGGCCTCCCGGTAGGCGGACTGCGGCTGGAGGGCGAGGTACTCGGGGCTCTCGGCCACCGAGGACAGCGCCGGGATGTGCCCGCCGCGCGCCCAGTCGAGCGAGTTCGTCAGCATGGACACCGCCATGTCGTAGGCGGCGCTGCGGGCCGCGGGGTCGACCTTCGCCTGGCGCGGGAGCACGAGGCTGTGGCTGTCGGCGCGGACGTACGGGACGTCACCGAAGATCGCCGGGAACTGGGTCATGGAGAACGGCGTCCCGGCGTTCTGCGCGGTGACGATCTCCCAGGGCCCGATGAGCAGGAAGCCGGCCTGCCCGCTCGCGAAGCTCGCCGGTGCGGCGGGCCCGTCGAGGGTCTTCGAGGCGATCGTGCCGTCGCACATGGTCTGCAGGAAGGCCATCGCCTCGACCATCGCGTCCCGGTCGACCTCCGCGGGCCCGCCCTCGGGCAGCTCGATCCGTCCGCCGAGCTGGCGGAACAGCGACCAGAAGACCATCCAGGTCGCCAGGGCGTCGGCGGCGCCGAACGCGATGCCGTTGGCCCCGGTGACCGCCGCCGCCCGGCGGCCGGCGTCGAGGAACGCCTCGGCGCCCTGGATCGGCGCGAGCGTCCCGTCGGCCGCGAGGAGACCGGCCTGCGCGCAGACCTCGGTGTTGTAGAAGAGCACGAGCGGGTGCGTGTCGAGCGGGAGCGCCATGAGCCTCCCGTCGATCGTCACGCGCTCGAGCACGGGCGCGGGGAACTGGTCGGGCGTGACGCCGCGCGCCTCGAGCTCGGCGAGGTCCCACTCGTCGACGAGCTCCTTGCCGAACGTCGCGAGCCGCGAGGCGTGCAGGGTCGCGAGGTCGGGTGCCCGCCCGCCGGCGCACGCCATCGCGAGCTTCGTGTAGTACGGGGCGCCCCAGGCGAGGGTCGTCGCGGTGACGTCGGTGCGCGGCGCCTCGTCCCGGAACGTGTCGACGAGGCCGACCATGCGCTCGCCGTCGCCGCCGACGAAGAAGTTCCAGTAGGCGAGCGGGACGGCGCCCCCACCGCCGGATGGGGACCCACAGCCGGCGAGGGCGGTGATCCCTCCTGCCGCGACCGCGGCGCGCAGGAACGCGCGGCGGGACAGCACGTGCTCGGTCATCATCGTCGACGCCTCTCAGCTGACCTGGAGCAGGAACATGTTCCAGGAGGCGGGCGCGAGCTCGGCGGTCAGCACCCCGTCGTCGACCTTGACGTCCCCGTGCGCACGGGGCACGACGCGGTCCGGGTCCGACTCGGTGTTCGCGGCGGTGAGGTCGTCGTCGGCGAGGACGAGGGCCTCGGCCAGCGCGGCGTCACCGAAGGCGCGCAGGCTCGTGCTGAGCGACACCGGCTCGGACGGGTGCCGGTTGACGACGAAGAGCGCGACGCGGCCCTCCTCGGCGTCGTAGGTCGCGACCGAGTCGAGCACCGGGACCTCGCCGTACGTCGCGGTCGTCAGCGTCGGGGCGTCCAGGCGCAGGTCGAGCACCGTGCCCTTCGCGTGGCGGGCGGTCTGGGCGAACGGGTGGAAGATCGACTGCCGCCACGCCGGCCCACCGGGCTCGGTGCGGATCGAGGAGATCGTGTTGACGAGCTGGGCCTGCGAGGCGGCCGTCACCCGGTCGGCGTGGCGCAGCAGCGTGATGAGGAGCGACCCGACGACGACCGCGTCGAGGACCGTGTAGGCCTCCTCGCTGGTGCGCGGGGCCTCGGTCCAGTCCTCCGGGAGCCCGCCCTGGCCGCTCTGCAGCTCGCGCAGGTACCAGACGTTCCACTCGTCGAACGAGATGTTGATGCGCTTGTCCGAGGAGAGCTTGGCGCCGATGTGGTCCGCCGTGGCCACGACCTGGTGGATGAACCGGTCCATGTCCGCGGAGCACGCCAGGAAGCTCGCGTGGTCGCCGTCGAGCAGCTGGTAGTAGGCGTGCGCGGAGACGTAGTCCACGACCTCGTAGGTGTGCTCCAGCACGGTCGCCTCCCAGGCGCCGAACGTGGGCATCGCCCGGCTCGACGACCCGCAGGCGACCAGCTCCAGGTCCTTGTCGAACTGCCGCATCGCGAGCGCGGTCCGCGTGGCCAGGCGCCCGTACTCCTCGGCGGTCATGTGGCCGAGCTGCCAGGGTCCGTCCATCTCGTTGCCCAGGCACCACATCCGGATGTCGTGCGGCTGCTCGGCGCCGTGCTCGATGCGCAGGTCCGAGAGCGCCGTGCCCGCCGGGTAGTTCGCGTACTCGAGGAGCTCGATGGCCTCCTGCAGGCCGCGCGTGCCCAGATTCATCGCCATCATCGGCTCGACGCCGGCGACCTTGGTCCACCGCATGAACTCGTTGAGGCCGAACGCGTTCGTCTCGATCGTGCGCCACGCCGGGTCCAGCCGCGTCGGCCGCTGCTCGACCGGGCCGACCCCGTCCTCCCACTTGTACCCCGACACAAAGTTGCCGCCCGGGTACCGCACGGTGGTGACCCCGAGCTCCCGGACGAGGTCGAGCACGTCGCCGCGGAAACCGTCCTCGTCGGCGGTGGGATGACCCGGCTCGTAGATGCCGGTGTAGACGCACCGCCCCATGTGCTCGACGAAGGACCCGAAGATCCGGCGGCTCACCGGGGCGACCACGAAGGCCGGGTCGATGGACACACGTGCTCGCTGCATTGCGGAAGCCTTCCCCCGACGGATTTACGACGTTGTAAACCGTCGCCCCCTGGGGTCCCTGCTGTCAAGCCGGTGGGTGCGTCGGCATCGTGCGTGGCAGGCTCCCAGACGCTGCGCTCCCAAGCGGAGCGAGGGCGTCTGCGCTCCCAGGCCCCGGTCCCCAGGGCTGCCCGTGGTCACGTCCGCTGCAGGGACCGGGGGTGTCCGAGGTGCGATCCCGCGTCCGGCTGATGAACGAGTACAGCGTCGCGTGGCCCCTGTGGGTCACCGGTGGCGCCACGCGCGACGACGCTCCGCCCATCTCCGAGCCGCTCTCTCGCGAGCTGAGGGCATGGGCTCGCGTGTTCGACAAGCACTAGCACTGGCGGGACGGCTGGGACGACCCGGTGCTTGCGGGCGCCCACTGCCGCGAAGCGGTCCGGCTTCGCGGAGCGCTGCAGGTGGATCTCGGTCCCGAGTTCGAGGTCGTGCTGGACCTGTGGGAGGTCCCCCCGCCGTAGCCGCGACGCTGCCGACGACGGGCGCTGCCCATACAACGGCGTCGTCACCACGCGCATGTCGCTGCGTGCACGCGACTCGCGGGCAGCGGCTCGTCGCCCGTCACACCTGCGCAGGCTGCGCCTGGTCGTCAGAGTCGCCCTCCGGGTTTGGCACGAGGTCCAGCACGGCGATCACCTCGTCGTCGCGGGCTCCGGACTCCTCCTCGCCGAGCAGGACCGGCTCGGGCGCGTCGTCGGCCAGGTGCGGGTACTTCTCCAGCAGGAAGCGGCGTCGGTAGGCCAGATCGGCAGCGTCTGCGATCTGCTCGAGCGTCAGCCAGTTCAACGACACCCCGGCGACGACACCGACGACCGGGACGACCTTGCCGAGGCCGCGCTGGACGAGTCGGCCCCCGAAGGCCTCGGTGAACGCGCGCGTCACCAGGGTCACCGCCGAGTCGTTCAGCTGCGTCCACCTCGCACCGCGCACCAGGCCCTGCGTCAGGCGGCTCACGTCCGCGAACGCCGTCGCCTTCGACGCGACCGTCGCCGCCGTACCCCAGTTCACGACCGATAGCACGAACACCTTCTCCTCGGGGCGTGCCGGGTCATACCCGTAGTGCAGGGCGTGGTGCCCGACGACGGCACTGGCCAGGGCCATGACGGCGGTCGCGTCCGCCGCGAAGGCGCCGAGCACCACGTGCACCGCCGGCGCGGCCGTCACGCCGCCGCTCACGGGCACCGACAGCTGGGTCCCCGTGATGGCCACGCCCGCGGCTGCGCCCGACGCGGCCGCCACCGCCGCGTACGCCACGTCCAGGGACCTGGGCTTGATCCGGTCGATCTGCTCGAGGTCGAGCCGGCGGAGGTCTCCGAGCGCGGCCACCTCGTGCCCGGCCCGGACGTGCGCCTTCACCACCCGAGTCGGGCTCAGCCCCGCGGTCGCCACCCGGGAGACCGCCCGGGCGCCGCCTTCGGCGACCTTCTGGACCGCCCCGACACCCTTCGCGCCAATGGCCGCCACACCGTCGGGCACCTTGCCCCGGACCGCGCCTCCGGCTGTCGTCATCCTGTCCACCATGCGCCGCGCACGCGGGCTGCCGTTCACGGCGCCCCGCGCCGCGTCCCCCACGCGACCGGCAGCGCCCTGGACGGTGTCGTTCACGGCCGCCGCGGCGCGCGACGCCGGCCGGCGTGACCGCGCCCGTGCAAGGTCGGCCCAGGCGGTCAGCTCGTACTGCGACGGTTCTCTCGACATGCCGCGACGCTAGCCGTCACCGCTGCCGCCCAGGCCAGAACCGTCCGACGACTTCGCCCCCTCGGTCGGGTGCCCCCTCGGCACCCTCGATGTCGTCGCCCTACCGTTCAACGACGACGAGCAACCCTCGGAGTGGCAGGTACCTGCGTCCCCCGGAGTCGAGCACGACGACGCCCCGGCGTCCCCGAAACGTCCGACAGCCGTGCGCCCCGGAGGTCCGCGTCGCGCAGGACGGCCCCCGTCAGGTCGACGTCTCGCAGATCGGCTCCACGGAGGTCCGCGCCGGTGAGGTCCGCCCCGGTGAGGTCTGCGCCTCGCAAGATCGCGCCGCGAGGTGGCTCGACCCCTTGAACCGCTGTGGAGCCCTGCCGGGCAGGCTGCGACACCGGCGCTGTGGTCGACCCATCCTCCGGCGTCGCGTCGACACCCGCTCCCACGACCCACCCCGCCGCCGCCGCGAGCACCAGCCCGAGGCCGACTGCGGCCGCCGAGTATCCCCATCGCGCGCTCGCCCACGCCAGAGCCGTGACGACGAGTGCGGGGACGACCCACACCGGGAGCTGGGGCCACGGAGCGCGGGGCCCGCGTCGCGCGCGCATCCTCGCTCCTTTCGTACGACCAGCACATTCTTGTCCGAACCGTCCTCCTGCCCGCATCGGCGCGCCGCA
Organism: Cellulomonas cellasea; assembly: GCF_006538745.1. Lineage (GTDB taxonomy): Bacteria > Actinomycetota > Actinomycetes > Actinomycetales > Cellulomonadaceae > Cellulomonas_A > Cellulomonas_A cellasea. Next base: position 48,949 of record NZ_BJLR01000013.1, read on the forward strand.
ACCCTGGCCGTCCCACTCGGATCGCGTCATGATGGTTCTTCGACGGGGAGGTGGCCGATGGGCGCTCACTCACGGGTTCTCCTCGTGCCGGCCGCAGCGCTCTCGGCCCTCGTTCTCGGTTATCCGGGGCCGCCGCGACGTGCCGCCGGGACTGACGATTTCGCCGAAGACGAGCCATGCCCCCATTGCCCGAACGGGACGCTGAAGTCGGATGCTGAGGGGCTCTTCTGCAAGAGCTGCAAACGGCGCCCCTCGGAAACCCGCTGATGACCGGCATGGCGGAGTCTGCTGCGGCCGTCGGCACGCAGATCGGTCGCTACTTCAGTCTCGCGTCCCTCCTTCCGTCGGCTTTGTTCATCGTGTGGCTCCTGGCACTCCAGGGAGCGGCGTCGCCGTTTGCCGGGTTCGATCCTGACGGCGCGGTGGAGGCGCTGACCAGCTGGAGCCTGGAGAAGACCGGCATCGTGCTCGGCGCGTCTCTCCTGCTGGGACTCGTCGTGCACCCCCTTCTCTTCGCGACGACACAGCTGCTCGAGGGCTACTGGGGACCACGCCCGTTCGCGGTGCGTCTGGCGGCCGCGCTCGCGCTGCGCCACCGAGCGCGTCAGCACAGGCTCGAGGAGCGATCGGCCGAGGTGGGGCGCCAGATGCGTCGTGAGCTCGACGAGAGCATCCGCGAGGAGATCGGTGAAGCCGAGTTCGCCCGTCTTGCCGAGCGGGTCCGGGAGCGGCGCGCGATTCAGAGTCGGTCACCAGAGGGAGCGGCCGTGCATGACCTGGTGATTGCCCGCGACGCGATGAAGAAGGTGCTCGCCGAGATGCCGCGCGACGCGGACCGCCTCCTGCCGACCCGGCTCGGAAACGCTCTACGCCGGGTCGAGGACAGCGTCGGATCGCAGTACGGACTCCGGCTGATCACGGTGGCTCCGCACCTTGCCGTGTCGGCGGCTCCCTCCCGTATGTCGTACATCGACGACGCGCGTGAGCAGATGGACGTCTCGATCCGGCTCTCGTTCTTCGGTCTCGCGGCCACGGTCATCACCACGGTGTGGTTGCTCGGCGCCGGGTGGTGGCTCCTTCTCGCGCTGGTCCCTTACGCCTTCGCCTACCTCACCTATCGGGGAGCCGTCGCGGCCGCCGGTGAGTGGGGTGCCGCAATGGCCGCGTGCATGGACCTGGATCGATTCACGATGTACGACCTGATGAACGTCGAGAGGCCGACCGACACCGACGCCGAGGGGGTGCAGAACGCGGCGCTGATGCGCCTGCTACAGGGTCAGCACGTCTTTCTGCGCTACAGGCGGGAAGCGGCGGGCGAACCGGGGCGCCCTCATGACACTGCATGACACTGCACGAACTTCGACCGACGTGATCGCTCGCCTGAACAGCTCGGAGCCGCGGGCCGCACGTACGCCACGCTCTCGTGCCGCACCGCGCGCCTCCGCATGGCACCACAACGCCTAATCGATTCCGCTCTACCCGAGCCCTCAAGCGGTGTGCGGCGCAGCCCTAGCGTGGACCGAGCGCTCCCGCCACGACCGTCCCAGCGCCGGGCCGGTGCCGTGCCTGGTGGCCGCCACCGCCACGTCGTCCGCCCAGCAGAGGACTGCCATGTCACCGATCACCCACCACCGCCGGCCGCGCCGGGGGCGAGCCGCCGTGCTCGCGCTCGCCGCCGCACTGGTCGTCGCCGGGGTCGTCGCACCCCAGGCCGCCGTCGCCGCGCCCGACCCGGGTTCGCCGGTCAAGGTCAACCAGGTCGCCTACGTCCCGGGCGTCGCGAAGGTCGCGACGCTGGTCAGCTCGTCGACGTCCCCGGTCCCGTGGACGCTGCGGAACGCCGGGGGCGCGGTCGTCGCGGAGGGCCAGACGACGGTCTGGGGCGCCGACGCGCTGTCCGGCGACCGGACCCACCTGATCGACTTCTCGGCGTTCGACACCGCGGGCTCGGGCTACGTGCTGTCCGCGGGCGGGTCGAGCAGCCTCCCGTTCGACATCTCCGCCGACCCGGTCAAGAAGCTCCGGTACGACGCGCTCGCGTTCTTCTACCACCAGCGCAGCGGCATCGCGATCGAGTCGCAGTACGTCGGCAGCACGTACGCGCGCGCCGCCGGCCACCTCGGCGTGGCGCCGAACCAGGGCGACACGAGCGTCCCCTGCCGGCAGTCGTGCGGCTACAGCCTCGACGTGCGCGGCGGCTGGTACGACGCCGGTGACCAGGGCAAGTACGTCGTCAACGGCGGCATCGCGACCTGGCAGCTGCAGAACGCGTACGAGCGGACGCTGCACGTCGCGGGCGCTGACCGGTCGGCGCTGGCCGACGGCACGATGGCGATCCCCGAGCGCGCGAACGGCGCCCCCGACGTGCTCGACGAGGCGCGCTGGGAGGTCGAGTTCCTGCTCCGCATGCAGGTGCCGGCCGGCCGCACGGACGCCGGGATGGTGCACCACAAGATCCACGACGAGAACTGGACGGGCATCCCGACGATCCCCGCGCAGGACAGCCAGCGCCGGCTCCTCTCGCCGGTGAGCACCGCGGCGACGCTCAACATGGCCGCGGTCGCGGCGCAGGCGTCGCGGCTGTGGAAGACGCTCGACCCGGCGTTCTCGGCGAAGGCCCTGACCGCGGCGCAGACCGCGTACGCGGCGGCCAAGGCCAACCCGAACCGGCTCGCGTCGAGCACCGACGGCACGGGCGGCGGCGCGTACAGCGACGCCTCGGTGACCGACGAGTTCTACTGGGCCGCCGCCGAGCTCTACGCGACGACCGGCTCGGACACCTACCGCTCCGACGTCACGGGCTCGTCGCTGTACCGGGGCGGCAGCTTCGCGCAGCGCGGGTACGACTGGGGCTGGACGGGCGGCCTCGGCGACACGACGCTCGCGCTCGTCCCGACCGCCCTGCCCGCCGCGGACGTCGCCGCGACCCGCGCCGCGATCGTCGCGTTCGCCGACTCCGCGCTGACCCGCGCGAACGCCCAGGCGTACCCGGCGCCGAACAACGCCGGGTCGGTCTACTACTGGGGCTCGAACGGCCAGGTCGCCAACAACGCCAACGCCCTCGCGCTCGCGTTCGACTTCACCGGCCAGGCGAAGTACCGCACCGGCGTCTACGCCGCGCTCGACTACTTCCAGGGCCGCAACCCGCTCAACGTGTCCTACATCGCGGGGTACGGCGAGAAGGCCGTGCAGAACCTGCACCACCGGTTCTGGGCGAAGCAGAACGACGCGTCGCTGCCGATCGCGCCGCCCGGGTCGTTCTCCGGCGGACCGAACAGCGAGCTGCAGGACCCGATCGCCGCCGCCCAGCTCGCCGGCTGCGCTGCGCAGAAGTGCTTCGTCGACCACATCGAGGCGTACTCGGTCAACGAGGTCGCGATCAACTGGAACTCGGCGCTCGCCTGGCTCGCGAGCTGGGCCGCCGAGCACGTCGGCGGCGCACCCGTGGTCGACACCACCCCGCCGACCGTCCCGGGCACGCCGACCGCGAGCGCGATCACGGACACGTCCGTCACGCTCACCTGGACCGCGTCGACCGACCCCGAGAGCGGCGTCTCCGGCTACGAGGTCGTGCGCATCGCCGGCGACTCGCTGCAGATCGTGGCGTCGACGACCGCGACCTCCGTCACGGTGACGCGCCTGGCCGCCGACACCGAGCACACGTTCGTCGTCCGGGCACGCAACAACGCCCGGCTGTACGCCGACTCGCAGCCGATCACCGTGCGGACGACGGGCGGGGTTTCCCCGGTCGACACGCCGCCGACCACGCCGGGCGCGCCCGTGGCCTCGGCCGTAACGCAGACGGGCGCGACGCTCACGTGGACGCCGTCGAGCGACGACACGGGCGTCGCCGGGTACGACGTGCTGCGCGTCCAGGGCGGCACCCAGACGGTGGTGGCGACGTCGACCACGCCGTCGGCCGTCCTCACCGGCCTCACGGCGGACACGGACCACACGTTCGTCGTGCGGGCCAAGGACACCGCGGGCCAGCTCTCGTCCGTGTCCCCGAGCGTCGCGTTCCGGACGCTGCCGGTCGTCACGACGCCGCCCGGCGGCTGCAAGGTCACGTACTCCGCGAACTCGTGGGGCAGCGGGTTCACCGGCTCGGTCACCCTGACCAACACGGGGTCGACGCCGTGGACGTCGTGGAAGCTCGCGTTCACGTTCCCGGGTGACCAGAAGGTCACGCAGGGGTGGAGCGCCGTCTACAGCCAGACGGGCTCCGCGGTGACCGTGACGAATGCGGCGTGGAACGGGTCCGTGCCCGCGGGCGGGACGACGACCTTCGGGTTCAACGGCTCGTACAGCGGCGCCAACGCGGCGCCGACGGCGTTCACGGTGAACGGGGCGCCCTGCAGCTGAGCCCACCGCGCTGCACGACGACGGCCGTCGGTCCCCGTGACCGGCGGCCGTCGGCGCGTCGGGCCCTCACAGGACCCCCTCGCTCTCCCCGGCAACGCTCCACCCCTCCCCGAGGCGCGGACCCTAGGGTCGTCGCGGCCGGGCTGGTCGGCCGCCGCGCGGTCCGCCGCCGCGCACGACGGAAGGGTGGGTCGAGGTGCAGCAGTACCTCCACGCGTTCGGGGGCCTGATCGCCCTCCTCGGGCTGGTCGCGGCCGGGTGCGGCGTCGCCCTCGCGCTCCTGGGTGCCCGTGCGGTGCGCGACGGCGCCACCTGGTCGTCCTACCTCGCGCGCGTCGGCCCCCGGGTCGCGTTCGCGGTGCTCTGCCTCGGCACGGCGTTCGCCACGCTCACCCCGGCCGGCGCGCGCGACGGTCGCGCGGTCGACCTGGTCCCGCTGCGGACCGCGCTGGCGGCCGGGATGACCACGACGACCCCCATGCAGATCGCGGGCAACCTGGCGCTGCTGTTCTGGCTGGGCCTCCTGCTGCCCGTGGTGTCGTCACGCCGCTGGACCGTGGGGCGCACCACGGCGGTCGTCGCCGTCACGTCCGCGGGCATCGAGGCGGCGCAGTACGTGCTCGGCCTCGGGCGGTTCTCCACGGTCGACGACGTGCTGCTCAACACCCTCGGTGGCGCGGTCGCGGCCGTCGTCGGGGTGCACGTGCTCGCGCCGTGGGTCCGGCAGTGCACCCGGCTCGAGGCGGCGGTGAAGCGCGGCTCCCGCGCTCCCGTCGACGAGGACGGCGGAGCGCGCCTCAGTCAGGGCTGACCGGCGGACCAGACCGCGCGGACGGGCCCTCGGCACGGGCGCCCCACCAGGGCCCGCCTCCGTGCTCGGTCTTGACGGCGGACGAGCGGACGCGGATCGTCGGGCGCGCCGAGACCTCACGGGGGTGGTTCGCATGCGCGTTATCCGAGTCGACCTCGTCGCCGCGACCGCTCTTGGGGCGCCGCGCGGGCAGCACGACTGCTCTCGAACGCCTCCCACGGGCGGCTCCGCTTCGCGCATGTTCATCCGGAGCTCGTGAACGTGCTGCGGCTCACCCCGGACGCGCGATCCGTGCTGACGACCGCGAGCGAGATCGCGCGATTCCGCGGTGCCCCGACCTGCGGGACCGTCGACGTCGCGCTCGCGCTCGCCGTGGACGGTCTACAGGGCAGCCTCTACGCCGATGCGCTCGCCAGCCCGAGCCCGCAGATGCTCGGCTACGACGACGTCCTGCAGGCGCTGCTGGGGAGCGACGCCGAGGTGGACCTCGCGGCGCTGAGGTCGGCCACCGTGACCGAGCGCGAGCAGCTCAGGCACCGGCTGGCCTGACGGCGAGCCGCCGACCCCGTGTCGCCGCTGCGTCGGGTGGCGCTGCGGCGAGTGGCGCTGCGGCGAGTGGCGCTGCGGCGAGTGGCGAGTGGTGATGCGGCGGGTGGTGCTCGTCGACGTCCTCCGCGCCGTCGGCTGCGGCCCCGATCGTCCCCGCCGGCCGACATCGTCACGACCGTTGAAGCGGTTGCTGAGCAGTCGTATCGTGCTGAGTGTTGTCCCCGCCTGTCGTCGGGAGGGCCGCAGCGGCGGGATGCGGTCTCTCGACGTACGTCTCGTACCCGTACCGCGTGTTCTACAGCTCGGGCAGGTACGCAGCACAGGACTACACCAAGATCACCAACGGGTCGGGCTGCCCACGCGAGTACACCTACGCCACGTTGCGCGAGGAGCAGGGCTGGCGGCAACCGATCGTCGCGAGCGGGTCCGTGTACACGGCTCCCGGGACTACGCGCTACCTCTACCTCACCTACCCGTGCGGCAGTGCCGCGTACCGGTACTCGCACATCTCCTTCCGGCACTACAACCTCTGCCCGTGAGCACCACCCGACCTCGCCGAGCGGAGGTGAGACCGACGATGAGCCGTCTCCTCGGAGGGTCGGCCACGGGACTCGTGTGGTTCGTCGTCCTGTCGGTCGCCACGGGCGCTCACGACCAGCGCCTGGCGTCGGGCCAGACGTCTTTCCTGGCGCTGACGCTCCTCGTCGTCACCTCGGGCGCAACGGTGCTTCTGCTGACCCGCTCGGGCAGCAGCTTCGGGCTGGGCCTCGTCACGGTTCTGATCGTCTGCATGCTGCTGGGGATCACCGACGGCCCGTACACGGGGACGGCCGAGGGGCAGTCGCTGCTCTCCGTCCCGCTGCTCTTCGCGCGCGGCCTGGCGAGCCCTGCGGTCTGGGTCGCGCTCGCGGCGAGCGCCGCACTGACGTGGCGCGTGCGTGGTCGTCCGGCGGCCACGGTGCTCGAGCCTGCAGCGGCTGCCCAGGAGCCGTGATCGACTCGTCCGGCGACGGCAGCGGCGCTCCCTCACCCGACCTCGGTCCGTGCGTGCCCACCGGATCCCGCGATCGAGTCCCCGGCCTGGGCGCCGAGCCGGCTCAGGCCTCCCTGACCCGGCTCGCGCCCTCCGCTGGCAGCGTGACCGTGGCCACCACACCCCCCTCGGGCCGGGGCACGAGGAGGAGCGACCCACCGTGCACGGTGACGATCCGCTCGGTGAGCGGCAGTCCCAGTCCGTGCGAGCGGGTCGACCCGTCGCCTGTGCCCGACCCCGCGGCGTTCACGCCCACGACGTCGACCCGGCGCGTGAACGGCTCGACCGCGAGCCGGAGCGCGTCGACGTCGACGCGCGCGCCGTCGTTCTCGACGCGGAACCGCACCCGCCCGTCACCGTCACGGTCACCCCCGCCGCCGCCGCCGCCGAGCGTGACCACGACCCGCCCGCCCTCCGGACGGTTGTGCCGGACGGCGTTGCGGAGCAGGTTGTCGACGGCCCGGAGCAGCAGCGTCTCGTCCCCGAGCACCGTCGCGCGGTCGATCCCCGCGGTGACCGTGACGCCGCGGCTGCGCGCCTCGGGCATGAGGTCGTCGACCGCGTCGGCCACGAGCACGTCGAGGTCGACGAGCCGGTGCCCGACGGCGCCGCGGTCGAGCGCCGCGAGGTCGAGCAGGGCCGTGACCAGGTTCGTCGCGCGCTGCGTCGTCTCGTCGAGGCGCTGCAGCAGCACGGGCAGGTCGACGTCGTCGGGGTCCTCCCGCGCGACGTCGACCATCGCCCGCATCACCGCGAGCGGCGTGCGCAGCTCGTGCGACGCGTTCGCCGCGAACCGCCGCTGCGCGTGCAGGTCGCGCTCGAGCCGGTCGAGCATCGAGTCGAACGTGTCGGCCAGGTCGGTGAACTCGTCGCGCCGGGACCCCTGCGACCCGACGCGCCGGCTCAGGTCGCCGTCCGCGGCGGCCCGGGCCGCGGCGTTGAGGTGCTGCAGCGGCGTCAGCACCCGCCTGGCCAGCCACCACCCGCCGACCGACCCGACCACCGTGAGGACCGCGAGCGCCACCGCGCACGCCTGGACGACGGCGTCGAGGATCTCCCCGCGCGACGCGATGGGGCTGTCGAGGTCCCTCGGGTTCGCCGCCGTCAGCGGGTAGTTCGGCACGAACCGCAGGACGGCCCAGATGCACACGGACATCACCAGGCCGGCGACGAGCAGGAACGCGACGTAGCTGACGGTGAGCCGCAGCCGCGCGCTCGTGCGCAGGCCGGCCCGAGCGCCGTCGGGCGGACCGCCGGGCCGCGTGGTCACGACTTCCCCAGAACCCGGGTCGCTCCATACGCCTCGGGGGCACAGGGGGCGTCCGCAGCACGCGCGTCGTCGGGCACGCCGCCGGGCCGCGCCGTCACGACCCCGCAACGCGGGCATCGGGTGGTCTGCCGGGGCTTCGCGGCATCACCCTCGGCGAGCGCGCCGTCGACTCGTCCGCCAGCGCGCCCGGTCACGACTCCCCCGGCTCGCCGACCCGGTACCCGACGCCCGGCACGGTGTGAATGACCCACGGCTCGCCGAGCCGCTTGCGCAGGTCAGAGATCGTGATGCGCACGGCGTTGGTGAACGGGTCCGCGTTCTCGTCGCACGCCCGCGCGAGCAGCTCCTCGGCGCTGACGACTCCCCCGCCCGCCCCGACGAGCACCTCCAGCACCGCGAACTGCTTGCGGCTCAGCCGCACGTACTGCCCGGCGCGGAACACCTCGCGCCGGAACGCGTCGAGCCGCAGCCCGGCCAGCTCGACGACGGGCGGTCCCGACGCCGGACGCCGGCCGAGCGCGCGCACACGGAGCACGAGCTCCTGCATCGCGAACGGCTTGGTCAGGTAGTCGTCGGCCCCGAGCCCGAACCCGCGCGACTTGTCGTCGAGCGTCCCCGCGGCCGTCAGCATCAGCACCCGCGTCCCGAGCCCGGCCGCGACCACCCGCCGGCACACCTCGTCGCCGTGCACCCCCGGCAGGTCGCGGTCGAGGACGAGGACGTCGTACGCGGTGTGCGAGAACCGCTCGAGCGCCTGCTCCCCGTCGTCGGCGAGGTCGACGGCGAGGGCCTCGCGGCGCAGCGCCGTCTGCACGGCCTCCCCCAGGTACCGCTCGTCCTCGACGACCAGCACGCGCATCGCGACCTCCGGTCACCTCGACGACGGACCGGGCGAGTCTAGGCAGCGGCGCCTATGGAAAGCGTCTGCGATTTGCCCGACGCCCCGGCAACACCCGTGCGCGTGAGGTGGGCGGTATGACGACCCACGACCCGCACCGCCTCGACCCGCACCGTCCCGACCCGCACCGTCCCGTGCCGCCCCGTCCTCGCGCGCCGCGCCCTAGTCCGGCGCGCCGCCCGGTCCCGACCCGGCTCGCCGTGCTCGCGCTCGTCGCCGTCGGGGTCCTCGCCAGCGCGGCCGCAGCCGCGCCGAGCCTGCTCGCCCTGGTGCCGGGCGCGGCCGCCACCACGTCCGCCTCCCTGCTGGGCACGCTGGAGGTGCTGGAGGGCTCCGACGACGCGCGGCTGCGCGAAACGCACATCGACCCGTTCGACGACACCCACCCGGCGATCGCCGGCCTCCACCCGGACCTGCGGGCAGCCGTGCAGGCGGTCGCCCGCGACGCGCACGACCGCGGCGTCGACCTCTGGGTCACGTCCGGCCTGCGCACCGCCGCCATGCAGCAGGACCTGCTCGACGACGCCGTGCGCAAGCACGGCTCGCTCGCGGAGGCCCGGCGCTTTGTCGCGACGCCCGAGGGGTCGAGTCACGTCACCGGCGACGCGGTGGACATCGGGCCGACGGACGGCGCTGACTGGGTGGTGCGGCACGGGGCGGAGTACGGGCTGTGCCAGACGTACGCCAACGAGATGTGGCACTTCGAGCTCGCGACGGAGCCGGGCGGGGAGTGCCCGGAGCAGCTGCCGGACGCGGGGTGAGTGAGTCCCTCGTTCGGTGCTCGTGGCTCCGGGCCGTCCCCAGCCTCCCCCGGCGGCGCTAGGGTCTCGCGTCGTGGAGGAGCCGGAGCAGCATCTCGTCCTGTGCATGAGGGCCGACCTGCCTCAACCGACCAGGTCCGCGCAGGCAATCCTCGCGGACTGCGGGTGCCTCGTGTGGGTCTCTCCCGTGAGCCTCGCGTTCATGGACACGGACCCCGAGATCGGTGCGATCTGCGGACCCTGTGTCGCCGAGAGCGGCGTGGAGGTCGGCGAGATGCGTCACGTCCCGAGGGCCTCGGACGAGCGACAGGTGTAGCGGTCGCTCACGTCTCGGTCTGCCCATCTGACGACCGGCGGATGCGGGGCCGGAGACGCGCAACCAAGAGCTCTTGGTGGTCGCCCGCGGCCACGTGGCGAAGAAGGGCGCCGGATTGATCGCGAACGGCGTCTGGGAGCGCTGCGACATGCATACCTGGTAGACGTCGCCCTCGACGATGTACTGGCGGTCTGCCTCGACCAGCGACGGACTCCGCACGGGGGAACGCCGACGTGCACGAGCCGCCCGCTCCGGCGTTTCCGTTGCCCTGCCCGGGGGGCGCGTGACCCCCCAGATCTACCTCGTCGACGTCGAAGCGCTCGTCGACGTCCTGCACGCCACCCGCGCCTTCCTCGCACCCTGGGAACCCGTCCGGACCGAGTCCCCCTTCACGCTCGGGTTCGGGACCTCGGCTGGAGACGGCGTCGGCATGGTGCCGACCTCTTCTCGTGAGAAGCCCGAACCACCGGACCCGACCTGGCAGCAGACCCGACGTCCCATATGCCTCCGATGGTCGCTCACCCCAACGCGGTGCCCGACGGCTGCGAACCCGTCCGCTCGCGCGAGCCCGACACACAGTGTCGGACCGTCCCCGTACGATCACCCCCATGACCGGCATCCCGATGATCGACCTCTTCGCAGGCTGCGGTGGCATGACGCAGGGGTTCGTCGAGGAGGGGTTCGAGCCCCTGCTTGCCGTCGAGTGGGACAAGGCGGCCGCCGCGACGTACGCGGCGAACTTCGGGGATGATCACGTCATCGCGGGCGACATCGCCGAGGTGCCGACCGAAGAGATTCCGCGGGCACGTGTGATTATCGGTGGGCCGCCATGCCAAGGCTTCAGCAACCTCGGTCTCAAGGAGATCAACGACCCCCGTAATCAGTTGTGGCGGGAGTATTTGCGCTTCGTCGGCGCCGCTAAGCCAGAGGTCTTCGTGATCGAGAATGTGGACAGATTCTCGAAGAGCCCCGAGTTCCAGATGCTGCTTTCTGAGAGGGAGCGTGGCGCTCTCCAGGATTACGAGCTCACCACGGCCGTGCTGAATGCCGCGGACTACGGTGTCGCTCAACGACGAAAGCGAACCATCATTGTCGGTTCCAGGATCGGCCACATCGAGATGCCAGCACCGACGCATGCCCAGAAGCCCGCGCTTGGCAGCGGACTCAAGCCCTGGCGCACGTTGCGTGACGTAATCGGCCACTTGCCCGCCGACCCTGCGTCTACCGAGCTACCTAGCGGCACGGACCGCAGGTGCGAATTTGATGGTGACACGATGCCTGGTCCGTTCACGGAGCTCGACCTCCACATCAAACGGAACCCGCGACCGGAGAGTCTTCAACGATACTCGTTCGTTCCTCCCGGCGGTGGCAGGTTCGACCTTCCGTACGAACTGCAGCCTCGTTGCTGGCAGGACAAGCCCACCGGCACCACCGATGTCATGGGAAGGGGTCGCTGGGACGCGCCCTCTGTGACCATCCGCACTGAGTTCTATAAGCCAGAGAAGGGCCAGTATCTGCACCCGCAGTGGGAGCGGGCGAGGATTCAGGACCACGGCTACGAGGGGAAAATCCAAGGCGACCCGATGCGCTCCGTCGACCGTGTGATCACGCACTACGAGGCGTCGTTGATTCAGGACTTTCCGAAGGACTACAAGTGGGTGGGAACGAAGATACAGATCGCGCGGCAGATCGGGAACGCGGTCCCCAGCGGGCTGGCTCGTGCAATCGCACGTCAAATCAAGCCGTTCCTCGACGCTCGAGTGCCGCTGGCGTGAGCGCTACCCACGCGTCGCCGGAGATGTCGAACCCGCGCGAAGCAGCGAGCTCGAGGTCGTCCCGCCACGTGCCGCATAAGAGCGTGAGACCGTGTCGTGCCGCGACGACGGGCTTCGCTTGGCGAGCGCGGCGCATGGGGTCCCGGTTGCCGGCGCACACGGTCTCGATCGAAGACCGCGGCACGACGACGTCGGGCAAGTACCCGAACAGCGCCGTCAGGCGCTCGGTCTGACCGACGCGCGGGGCGAATACTACGTCGCGCTGAGGCGGGGAGAGCCGTTTGAGCGGCTCGGGCGGAAGCGGCGTCCAGTCGAGAACGGGCAGGGCATAGAGCGCAAGCGCTGCACTGACGATTCCGCGCTTTCCGTCCTTGTTGGCGCCGCCGCGAAGCCACGCTCGATGCGTCCTCATGAGGAAGGCGCGGTGCCGAGCGCCAGCCGCATCGACTTGGACGAGCAGACAAACTTCACACTGGCCCTCCGTCGGGATCATCCAATTTTTCCGCACGGTTGCCTTCAGTTCGACCGGAACTCCAAGGATAGTGGTGTCGAGAGGCGGCTCCTTCACGAGCTTCAGCTCATTGATGATCCGGTACTGCAGCTTCGTGCCGACCGATGCTCGTTCGTCTGAGTCGACATCGGGGCTCATGAGGTCGAACCGGCCCGTGCGGGACCCGTCCAGGACGTACTTGATCGCGTCGTCGACGGCTTGCGTGAACGCGCGCTCGACGGCGGACGGTGCCAACCACGCGTGGACCTGCTCGAGCTCGTCGTCGTACTCGGGAGCAAGGATCTCGTGCGGCTCCCGAGTCCGGCCGGGCCGCGGATCCGGCGTACAGATGTGACCCGGCAGTGGAAGTGCGGGCTTGAGCGCGAGATCGGTCACGGGACGGACGGTAGCGGATCGGCCTGATGCTCGAGGACCATGGCGGCCATGGAGACGAACGCGGCGACCAGCTCTCGAATGGCACGGGTGCGGAACCGCGACACCGCTGCCGAGCTGGCAGTTCGCCGCGAACTCCATAAGCGCGGACGTCGATACTTCGTCCAGCGGGCGGTGCTGCCGGGCCGACGGCGCGTAGACGTTGTGTTCCCTGGGCCGAAGATCGCCGTCTTCATCGACGGGTGCTTTTGGCACTCGTGCCCCCAACATGCGACACGACCCAAGGCGAACGCCGAGTGGTGGGCCGAGAAGCTCGCACGGAATGTAGCGCGCGACCGCCAATCCGACGCGGACCTTGCAGCTGCGGGGTGGCAAGTCATGCGGATCTGGGAGCACGTCCCGGCGTCAGCTGCAGCCGACATGATCGAGGCCGCTCTGGACAACGTGCGTGCGGACTGATCCGCCATCTCTCCGAGCCTGAACGCGCAAGGCCTCTACCGTGATCCCCTTGCCGCTGCCTTCGCTAAGGACGTTCGCCGGATCCCGCAAGAACATGAAACGCGACACGTCGGACTCCAGCGACGACTTAGGCGTCGAGATCCTATGACACGAGACTGTCCCGAACTTGCTTAACCCGTTTCGGTGGGACCATTCAAGCCGCGTGCCCAGCTTGGAACCGTTTCTCGTACTCGACGGGTCTCAGGCGTCCGAGGCGGACCTCGCGGCGTCCGCGGTGGCGAGTCTGCTCGATCGAGGTGACGACCGCGAGCGGCAGGCCCTGGCGGTGGCGGGACCTGCGGTCGGAGTGACCCACGGTCCCGCCGCCTGCCGTAATGCCTCGAGCGCTCGCCCGTCGGCGATGAACCGGCAGCCGAACTCCGGGTCGTCGTGATGGACGCGATCGCGGCGTTGATCAGGTGCGCGTCGTCCCAGTCCCGGTCGGTCACGGGGTGTGCACGCCACGCGTAACACGGCTGGTTGGAGAACCCGAAGACCCGCCAGGTGCCTCCGACGGGAATCCCGTCGGAGGCAAGCGCTCCGACCAGCGGGTAGATCTTCCTTGGGAGGACGTCCCGGGGGCGTGGACCGTCACCCGGCGCGGGATCTCGTTCTCTTGGTCGACCTGCTCAACCTGCTTGAGCCGGCGACGCAGCTCGCGACCTCGTCGTGATCGCGGGGCGCTGGGTCGGGCCCGTGGCTCCCCGAGCCCGAGCGTCGTCGTGGGCGGGGATCGCCAACCCCCTCACCAGGCAGGACTTGGGGATTCGGAAGCTGGGGGCGACCTGCGCCCGGGACCGCTCGCCGCGGCGACCGCGATCACGTCACGCCGGAACCCCGGTGGGTATGCGACTGGCACGATCCTGATCGTTCCAGCGAGGACCACGTCCCCGCTGGCCAGGAGTCAACCGGACCAGAGGCGGCCCGTCCTCTGGCGTGCCGAGACGAGCGCAGGCTCCGGGTGAAATTCGCGCATCGTCACCATCTGCTTGTGGCTTGAGCTCGGTCCGTCTCGGTGCCCCCGCTAGCCTGGCGAGAAATAGGTAGCCTGCCGACAGTGGCAGGCAGTCACGGAGGTCTGCCGAAGGTGTGGGGTACGCCGGATCTTGAGTTGCAGGAGCAGGTGCGAGAGCGACAGCGAATCACGATCGCGAACTACACCAACGACCCTGACCTCCTCGAGGAACACGTGGGCATGGAGGACAACTTCCAGGCGGGTGGCTACGGCGAACGCCAGATCGAGGAGCTCCTTCAGAACGCCATCGATCGACTTGTCGAGCCCGGACGTGTCGAGTTCCGGCTGGCTAACAGCACGCTGTACTGCGCAAACGAGGGCGAGCCTTTCGCGGCCGCAGGAGTCCGGGCCGTCACGGGCGCGTTCCTCAGTCCGAAAAGAGACGAGCAGATCGGCCGGTTTGGCCTCGGATTCAAGTCGGTACTCGGCGTTACAGACCACCCCCAGATCCTCAGCCGGACCGTCTCCTTTGGATTCAACGAGCCGGAGGCTGCGGAACTGTTCTCTGACCTGCCCTACCGTCCCGCGCGGGTTCCGACGCTGCGTGTGCCGAGCGTCATCGACGCCCGAGCGTCCGCCGCAGAGGACCCCAATGTGGCCGAGATGATGGAGTGGGCGACGACGATCGTTCGGCTTCCTCTTGTGCGCGGCGGGGTCCGACTGCGCGAGCGGCTCAAGGGCTTCGACTACCGGTACCTACTCTTCCCGGACCGGCTCAACCAAGTCGTGATCTCGCTCGGGGAGCGCGGAGAGGTCGTCTCTCGGTCGTACCGAAAGACCGTGGACCTCGACGCCGGGTTAGTCACGCTCAATACCCCCGATGGGGACGATGGAGTGTGGCGAGTGCTCCACCGCGAACATGACATCTCGCGGGGGGTCAAAGCCAACCTTCCCGGACTATTCCACCGCGACCGCGTTCGGGTGTCGTATGCGCTCCCTGTGGGCCAATCGCGGCGCGAGGACGGCGAGTTCTGGGCCTGGTTCCCGCTCCTGGACAAAACCACAGCTCAGGGCATCTTCAATGCGCCGTGGCAGGTGAACGACGACCGAACATCGCTCCTCCCGAGAAGCGAGCTCAATGGTGAGATGCTCGAGGTCGCCGCCGAGTTGCTCATCGACGCGGCGACGCTCGAGTCGACAACGACGGATCCGGCCAAGCACTTCGATGTGCTGCCCGCGCGTGGCCGTGAGGTACGTTCAGCCGCCGACGCCTACATGTCCGGGCGGGTGCCTCGGCTTGCTCGCCGACACCAGCTCATCCCGACCGCCTCGGGAGAGATGCGCAGCCCTGCAAGGGTGCGCGCGCCTTTCGTTGCGAACGCGAATGGCGACCGATCGTTCGCGCTGCCCGCCGAGGCGATTCGCCTTTGGTCTGAAGCCACAGAGGCAATCGACACGCCTCACTGGTCCTGTTACCAGACTCCGACGCGCGCTGCGCGCCTTACCCAGCTGCTGTCCGACGAGGACGGGAAGCTTTCGGCGACGCCGATCGCGCCCGCCGCGTGGCTTGCAGAAGCGGCAGCGCCGCGCACGCGCGAGGCCGTCGACGCGGCACTGACTATCTTCCTGAAGCTCAAGGAACAGCAGGAGCAGATCTGGCGCCAGTTCACCGGAGCCCTCGTTGTTCCCCTCGGAAGCGGCTCTATGGCGCGAATCTCGGACCTCGACAAGATCCTGCTCCCGGTAGAGGGCGTGCCCAGCCCCAACGTGCAGCTTGTCGCACCGACGTTCGCCTCAGACCCTGTGATCAGGGGCAAGCTTCTACGCCTCGGCGTCCACGAGGTCTCGCGCGACCAGGTTGCCATCGCCGCGGCGATGGCCGCGAATACCGCTTGGCTCGATGGTGATTGGAAGCACTTCTGGGAGCTGCTCGCTCAGGCATCGCCCGTCGCAGCGCGGACCGCGATCGAGAGCATCCGACAGCGCAGGATCGAGATCCGCGTGCCAACGACGGCTGGGACGTGGAAGCCTGCGTCGCAGGTCTTCCGCGATGCGAGCCAGGTCCCTGGCTTGCCCGAGCGCCACGTGGACCTGCCTGGCGTGATGGGGCGCAGCGACCTCTTGGGGCTTGCGGGTTGCCTCTCCGGTGTCGTCGAGGACTGGCCTGTGCACGAGGGCGCGGTGTTCGAGGAGTACCGGGCCGCAATGCGGGCGCGGCTTGAGAGGGAGCTAGCACCAGAGTACGGGCGGAACGTTCGGGCTAGCGTCCGCTTCGGGGCCCGCCAGGGCTCCGGACCGCTCGATATCCTGAAGGAACTCGCTCAGATCCGGACGTCGGAGGCCGACCTAGCTCGGGCGCGTCTCACAGCACTCATCTGTACGGCCATGCCCCAGCAGCAGATCAGCGTCTTGGTGGACGTCCGCGGTGCGCATCTGCCGCTGAAGGCCGACTTCGATGCGGTCGAGACGTGGTGCGTTAGGCAGTACGGGCTATTCGATAGTACCTGGGGGGCGAGGAAGTCGAAGGATGTCCTCGCCAGGGCGCTGATCGAGTACGGCGACCTGCTTCCGGTTCTCCGTGAGTCGTTCGCAGGGCACTTGACGCTGCCGAGCCGGCTAGACCAGATCCCCACTGCGATCCTGAGGGAGTTCCTGGAGCGCGGCGGATACGTCCTCGGCAGCGAGGAGCTTCTTGGAAGCGTTCTGGGCGTGGCGGCCGCTCGCCCCGAACTTGCTGGGGTGGCTGCCATTCCTGCGCTCGAGATTCGCAGCAATCTAGTGCAGGTCACTCCTATCAATCAGGTCGTCATTGCGGCATCTGACGAGCTCGAAGACCTGACCTCACATGGGCTTCGGTACATTCCGTCGGGTCCGTGGGACGCGGTGCTCTCGAACGCGTGGGGTGTGCAGACAGCCGCTGACGTCATCGCACGCTCAACCGACTGGGACGCCGTCGGCGATGCAGTTCCGGTCCCTGACGTGTACCCGACGCTCGGCCGAGTGCTTCCGTCGGGGTCCACGGTCGACGACGTGATGCTGCGTCGGTGCAGCTCTATCGTCCGACGTACCACGAGCCCCACCGGCTCTCGCGAGCAGCGACTCAGCGGACACGTGGACGGGCACACCGTGCTTGTCGATGCCGACCTATCGGACGTCGACGCGCTCGTGGAGGTCAGCAGGCTGCTGCGGCTCGGGCTCACGCGAACCGACGCCGAGGGCGTCATCGCAAGAGACGAGCGTATGCGCAAGAACGCTCTCGTCCAGAGGGTCCAGGCCGCGCCGACCGAGAGCGCGAAGCTCCTGGTGCTCGTCGGACGTGCTGGCTTGGTCGCGAACCTTCCTGATGGTCTCCTCGACATCATCGAGGGAAAGCAGGGCCAGCAGCCCGAATCGGCCGTCGCCGATCTCTTCCTCAGCACCTACGGCAATGACTCGCTACGGCGGCTCAAGGGCGCGATCGCTGCCAGGGAACTTGCGGTTCCGCGCGCCTGGGACGGATCCTCAGAGGCCGACGCGTTCGTCACCAACCTGGGATTCGCTCGGGCATTCGCGGGCATCCGGGAGAAGAAGGCACCCACAGTCGACATCGTTCCGGGTAAGGTTGAGCTCGAACCGCTCCACGACTTTCAAAAAGACCTGCTCAGCCAGATTCGTGAGCTAGTTCTCATTCGCGAAAAGGACGGCGATCACCGCAGGGGACTTCTCTACCTGCCGACGGGCGCTGGAAAGACCCGTGTGACAACCGAGTCGATCGCTCGGATGCTCCGGGACGACGAGCTTGCCGCGCCCGTCCTTTGGATTGCGCAGTCCGAGGAACTATGCGAACAGGCGATCGTCACTTGGACCGAGGTCTGGCGTGCCATCGGAGACGAGCGCCCACTCGAGATCACGCGCTACTGGGACAGCCATGAGGCGGATGAGTCCCTCCAGGAGCTTCAGGTCGTCGTCGCGACCGACGCCAAGCTCGCACAGATGATTGACAGCACAGTCAACAGACAAGCCCACCGCTGGCTGCAGGACGCCAAGCTCGTGGTCATCGACGAGGCCCACCGGGCTGGATCTCAGCGGTACACCAAGCTCCTCGACTGGCTCGGCATCGATCAGCGCCGGGGATCGCACACCGCGCGCCCGCTGCTCGGCCTCACCGCGACGCCCTACCGAGGCACCAACCCAGAGGTCAACAGGCTCTTTGCTCAGCGTTTCGGGGACCGGCGTCTCGACGCGCTCGATCCAGCGAAGCCGATCGAGCAGCTGCGTGAAATGCGGGTCCTTTCGAACGTCGAGCACCAACTCCTCGACTCGAACGTGAAGATCTCCGACGACCCGACGATAGGCAAGACCGGAGCGGTCGCGTGGGACGACGTCTCCCGAGCCATCCTCGACAAACTCGGCTCCAACCTCGACCGCACCCAACTTCTCGTCGATCACATCCTGCGTCAGGACCCCGAGTGGCCGATTCTTGTGTTCACGCCGTCCGTTGTGTCGGCGCACGTGACCGCTGCACTGCTTCGGTCTCTCGACCGCCCGGCCGAGGCCGTGGACGGAAAGATGAGAGGGCAGGAACGCCGGCGCAAGATCGAAAGCTTCAAGCACGGCAGGACCAAGGTCTTGGTGAATTGCGACCTGCTCACCCAGGGCTTCGACGCACCCAAGGTGCGTGCGCTCTACATCGCCCGCCCGACATTCTCTCCCAATCGATACGTTCAAATGGTTGGACGTGGTCTTCGAGGGCCGAAGAATGGCGGAACGGAGGAGTGCCTCATCGTCAACGTGGTCGACACTTTCGAGCAGTTTGACAGAGAACTCGCCTACACCGAGTTCGACTACCTCTGGACCAAGAAGGGGGTCGGAGCCAAGTGACCTCTTCCGGCCAGGCTTCATACATCGAGTACCTTCGCAACAACTTCATCGGGCCAAAGAATGGTGACGACAACGAGGTCATCGAAGGCGGCCCGGTCTACGCGTACCTCACCGGAATGCTCTTTCCCGCTGAGGTAGGGGAAGGCCTTCCTCCGGAGACTCTCGATGAGGACCTGCTCCCGAGCGAGACTCCACTCGACGAGGGAGAAGATTCGATCGATCCCTTCGAAGGCGAGGACGGGGTCGTTGATGACGACGACCTCGGGGGCCTGACCGCGGCGACCGGCTGGGCGCCGTCGTCGCTCGGGCTCTCCTTCATCCATGACGCCGACGAGTTCATAGTTCGAGTGCGCGCAGCGCGGTACGAGTGCATCGAGGTCGCAGAAGACGGCGACGAGACCGTGAACGTGCAGTCCGACCAGTCGGACGTCGAGGCCCATGTCGCAAATCAGGCTGCTGCTCTACCCAGTCGTGAGGCGTGGCGGCGCGTGCCGCTGCCGGAGACCGCGGTCTCCGTCACGACCGGTAGCACGGGCACCCACGTGCTGTGGGACGGACGTGCTCGCTTGCAGTGGCGCTCACGGCCTCAGCGGGACGAACCCATCGTCACCGTCGCCCTGTCGAACGCGGCAAAGGTTCCCCTCGGCCGCGCGAAGCGCGAGATGGCGGACGTTCTGTTTCAAGCTAGCTTTTCCATCGAGGTGGTCACGGGTGAGATCCGCCCCTACCCGGGCAGCGTCGTCGTCAACGCCAGCGACGAGGACCGTGAGCTCGACTACCGCTACCAGCAGCACACCAGTTACGCCGTCGGTCACGGCGTAGCGGGCACATGGGGAGCGGACCGGCCGGTTCAGAAGATCGAAACCGACTCCCTTCCCACGGAGACCGTGCCGCCCGTCAAGCGGCTCGAAATCGTCGACGACACGCTCAAGATGAGTTGGCTGGCCGACGAGCGTGTCGCCCCAGATCTGCTCCGCGAGAGGCTGATCGCCACTACGTCGGGCTACGCGGCATGGGCGGCGAAGCAGAGGAGCATAGCCGAGAGCGCCCGGCCCGACCAACTGCACGTCGCGAAGGCCATCGTCGACCGTCAGTACACCGCGATGGCACGCATCCGTGAAGGTATCGATCTGCTGGCGTCCGACGAGCAGGTTCGCAAAGCGTTCCGCATCGCGAACCTCGCCATGCGGATGCAGGCCGCGAGCCCCAAGAACCCCGAACCGGCATGGCGCCCGTTCCAGTTGGCTTTCATCCTGCTCGCCCTGCGCTCGACCGTTGAGGAGGAGCACGACGACCGCGAACTCGTTGACCTCATCTGGTTCCCCACTGGTGGTGGCAAGACCGAGGCATACCTCGGCCTCGCGGCGGTCGAGGTGGTTCGTCGCCGGCTCGCCCGCGGGCACGCGGGCGGCGGCACCGCCGTCATCACCCGCTACACGATGCGTCTGCTCACTGCGCAGCAGTTTCAGCGCGCCGCGCGACTAGTTTGTGCCCTCGAACTGCTCCGCCGCGATGGCGAACCGCTGAACGGCACGGCACCCTTCAGCATCGGGTTGCTGCTCGGGAACTCGACGACGCCGGGCACCTATTCCTCTGCGCAGAAGCAACTAGATGACGTTATGAACCAGCAGACACCGCAGAGCCCATTCCAGGTCCGCGTTTGCCCGTGGTGCGGCACCCCCTTGCTTCCTGCGCGACGCTCGAACCGCGCAGAGAAGTACGGCTTCCGGGCGACGAAGCACTCGTTCGTGGTGCGCTGCGTCTCGGAGGTCTGCCCGTTTGCCGAGGCCCTGCCGCTCCAGGTCGTCGACCAGTCGATTTACGAGAACCCACCGACGATCGTCGTCGCGACCGTCGACAAATTCGCGCGGTTAGCGTGGATTCGCGATGGCGGCTCGCTTTTTGGCCTGGACAATACGCCCTACGATCCACCGACTCTTGTCATCCAGGACGAACTCCACCTTATCTCCGGGCCACTCGGGACCATCGTCGGCATCTACGAGGCTGCGGTCCGAGCGCTTCTCAGCTGGCGTGGATCCAAGCCGAAGATCGTCGCCTCGACCGCAACCATCCGGTCTGCCGACGAGCAGGTGCGAGGGCTCATGGCCTCGCAGGTAGACGTCTTTCCCCCCGCGGGCGTCGGCGCTGACGACAGCTATTTCGCCAAGCTCGACACTGCGGCGCCAGGCCGTCTCTACGTTGGGCTCATGCCGCAGGCGTTCCCGCAAGCATGGGCCGTCGGTCAGGCATCCGGCCGGCTCCTCGCCGCGGCCGACTCGGTCGAGCTCACCCCGGCCGAGCGAGACGCGTATTGGACTCTCGTCCTCTACCACAACAGCCTGCGTGAGCTCGGCCGGACCGTGACTATTCTGCGTGACGACGTCCGGGACAACTTGCAGCGCGAGCACGAGCGGGGGCTCGTCGAACGAACGCTCTCGCCCGACGGCGTATTCGAGCTCACGAGCAACGTGAGTTCTCACGAACTCGTCGAAACATTGGAGCGTCTCGAGACGCGCGCCGATGAGGAAGGCGCAATCGATGCGATCGCTGCGACCAACATCCTTTCGGTCGGTATCGACGTATCTCGGCTCGGACTCATGCTTGTCAACGGGCAGCCAAAGACAACGGCCGAGTACATCCAGGCGACTAGTCGCGTCGGACGTGACAAGGTGCCGGGCATCGTCCTGGCCCTCTACCGATCAGGCAAGGCGCGCGACCGTTCGACGTTTGAGTCTTTCAGGAACTTCCATGGATCGTTCTACCGGTTCGTCGAGCCCACCTCGGTTACGCCGTGGGCGCTCCAAGCCCGGCGTCGAGCACTCCGGTCGGCCCTCGTCATAATCGCGAGGCACGCGATCGGATGGAGCGGCAACGATGATGCAGCCCTGTTCGACTCAGAGTCGATCCAGGTGAAGAAGGCAATCGGCCTGCTCGTCGATCACATCGCGATTGCTGACCCGCGGGAGGCCAAAGCGGTCGAGCTTGAGCTGCGCGCGGCGGCGGCGGACTGGAGCATGAGAGCGAAGGACAAGGGGCTGCCCTTGAGATACGAATCGCGACGAGACCCGAAAGAGCGACTCCTCAAGAACTTCGGGGATACGGGCCAGGGCTGGGCGACGATGCACTCGATGCGGTCGGTCGACAAGTCCGTGCGCATCCGGCCGATCGGAGAGAAAGCATGAGCAGGCGCATCCTTCAGGTCACCGTCGCTCAGCTAATTTCGCCGTTCAGTCCCGGAGCGATCGTCGATATCCTCGGCGAATCGTTCGTGACTCAGACTGCGGAGTACTGGCCGAAGCGCAGCTTGCTGCCCGAGATCGAGTGCGAGCGGCTCTCCTCCCGGCTCGGCGTCCAGAGGTTCTACAGCCCACCCGCAGCGGAAGACCCCGATGACCCGAAGTCAATTGCGATCAAGGTAGTTCGATTTCCCGCCTGGCTCTTTTGCCAAACGTGTCGGCGCATGATCAAGTGGGGCCCCAAGGAGGAGCAGGGCGCTGCACCCATATGTCCCCACGACTCCGGCCGCCTGGTCCCCATGCGTTTTGTCGTCGTGTGTCGCGAACGCAGCCACGCGACTGACGTGCCTTGGGTCGACTGGGTGCACCGTGCGGCCAAAGACGGAGTGATATGTACTGACGCGACGCATCTGCGCTTCCAGCAGGTTCGGGGCGGATCCCAGGGACTCTCCGGGCTCGAGGTCTACTGCGATGCTTGTCGAACGCGTCGAACTTTTGGCGACCTGCGAGCAGATGTGCTCACCCGCGAGGGACTTTCGTGCCGCGGCATCCAACCGTGGGAATCCACGTGGGGCCAGTGCGAGAGCCAGCTCGAGGTCGTGCAGCGCGGTGCGACGAGTTTTCACTATGGCGAGAGTGAAGCGGCGATCGACATCCCCTCGATGTCCGGCGTCGTGCTTGGTGTGATGGATCTAATCTCACAGCACCCGCTTTTCCTGGGGCTCAAAGAGACGTTCGACCAGCCGTACGCCCCTGGACTGGCGAAGACGATTGCGGACGACCTCGCAACACAGAGCCACGCCGTCGATGTCGCCGCAGTGATGGAGGCGGCGCGCGGAGCGCGTGGCGACGAACCTGACCCACAACGCACCCACGGCGTTCTGCTTGCGGAAGAGTTCCAAGCGTTCCGTGCGGCGGCCCACGACAAGGCCGACGAAGCAAACTTCAAGACGCGAGCCATGACTCTCGATCTCGCCTCGGACGACGTCGTCGAGCAGGCGCTGGCCTCACTATTCGACAGTGTGATCCTCGTCGACCGACTTCGCGAGGTACGGGCCGCGCTCGGGTTCAAGCGATACCGTCCCGACGCCCGCCTAGTCCCCTCCGTCACGAACACGGGGGAGGAGGCCTCGTGGCTCCCGGCGTCGGAGGGTTTCGGCGAGGGAATATTCCTGCGGCTAAACCCAATGGCGGTCGATGCGTGGGCGTCCGCCCGCGGCGTCGTTGCCCGTTCAGGAAAGCTCGCAAAGACGTTCACCAAATCTCGATTCGCGAACCGACTGCATCCCTTCTCTGCCCAGTACGTCGCCCTCCACACTTTGGCCCACGCCCTGCTGCGCGAGTTCTCGTTCACATCCGGGTACTCAGCCGCCTCGCTCCGCGAGCGCGTGTACTGCGAGGCGAACGGCGACTACGGCGTCTTCATCTATACGACGTCTAGTGATGAAGAGGGAACTCTCGGTGGCCTCGTCCGTGAGGGCGAGCACGACCGCATGGGCACCGCGCTGGCCCGGGCCGCAGAACACCTCAACTGGTGCTCGAACGATCCGGTGTGCTCGGAGTCGGCCCCCCAGAGCCTTGATGGTCTCAACCTTGCGGCCTGCCATTCGTGTCTTCTCGCTTCGGAGACGTCGTGTGAGGGATCGAACCTGCTGCTTGACCGCGTTCTCCTCGTTGGCAACGAGACGACACAAGGCCTCCTCAAGGAGGTCATGGATGCGGTCGCCCGGTCTTCGTGTCGACCACAATAGGGAGATTCCAGGAATAGCGGGACATGGACAGTTTTCTCTTGGTCGCAACCACCTCGAGCGGCTCTTCAGCCGCCCGGTCCCGACAGGAACCTCGGCGCCACCGTGCACGACGCTGCCGATGTCCAGGCGCGCCAGAAGGCAGTGGCCAGATCGGACTTACAAATCTCGCCACGACGCTGCTGAGCAACCCACTCACGGAGCCCTTGTTCACCCCGGATGGACGTGTATCCCGGTGTCTACGACCTCGCCGTGCTGGCGACGGTTCGCGCGATAAACTTAAGAACTACCAAGGTGGCTCTTCCGGGTCCGGCCCGAAGCGCTATCAGATGACACGGCCACATGGGGCACCAACGGCCCTTCGTGCGCCTCACGCGGAGTCGCAACAGAGCGGCGCTTCAGACTTGGCTTGGGGAACCGCACCGATCTTCGACGTGTGGCCCGTCGTGGCCGACGTGCCGGGCCCGGGTGCCGTCCCGGCGCGTCAGCAAGCGCCGTCGGGGTTGACCACGGACGCCCACCGGTGCCCCCAGACGGCGTCCCACGGCTTCACGGTGCTCCACACGCCCGTGGCGACGAGCTCGGCGTGGAGGGTGTCGACCTCAGCCGAGGTGCCGAGCTCGAACGCGAGCGAGGCGCGTGCGCTACCGCCGGTCGGACGCCGCCGGCCGGGGACGTACGTCACTAGGGAGGACTCGGTATCGAGCATGGGGCGCGGCCACGAGGAGAGCTGTGCCTCCTCGTGGTCGTCGGTGTCCGACGGGAACGCGACACCGAGGCGGCGGTAGAAGGCAACGCTCGCGCGCATGTCGGCGACGACGAGCCCGAGGGCGGTGGGTCGTGGCTCCATGCACGGACGCTACGAGCAGGGTCGGACACGAGCGCCCGAGCGGCCCGACGGAGGGCGGGGGGCGGGACTGCCGGCTGGGGATCGCGGGACCGGAACCGCGGAGCCAGCCGCGAACGGGGACCGCGGCAGGGCTCCAGGCGCCACTAGGCCCACGCCAGGCCCCGCACCGCCTCGCGTCAGCAACTGCCTGACGACGCCACCGCACGATCGCCGGCGTCAGCATGCCCGCACTGCACGCCACGGATGTGAAGTTGCCCCTCTGAGCCGTGCGCGAGCGCCTCAAGAAGGCCACCCGTCGACGCCACAACGCCAAAACTCCCGGCCAGAGAACCCTGACCGGGAGTTTCAGTACTACCAGGGCGTCCCTTTCGGGAACCGCCCATCTGTCACCTGTGCGCGAGGGGGGATTTGAACCCCCACGCCCTTTCGGACACTGGCACCTGAAGCCAGCGCGTCTGCCGTTCCGCCACTCGCGCGCGCCGCAGAACGTTATCACGGTCTGGCGACGCCTCGGCACCACGCTGCGGCACCCCGGCCCAGCTTCTCACCACGACCGCGAGAGGCCGCCGATGTCGTCGGCCTGCCAGGCTGGCTCCCTTGCCGCACCCACACCGGGCTCTCGCCACGCGGCCCGCGACGACACCCCAGCCGACCCACCCCCACACCCCCCGACCAACCTCACGAACACGCCCCCATCACCACATCCACCCCCCAGATCCCGAACGACTCGACAGGATCAGCCCCACGAACCCGCCCCGAGGCCCCCACCGCGGATACGATCAAGGCCGATACCGGATCCGGCCCCGCCCGCGCACCCCCCACGGACGCGAGCACCACCGACCCGGCACCCAGCAAGCCGCCAGAACCACAGGCACAACCGACGCACGAGGGAGGTGAGGGCGTGGGCATCCTCGACAAGTTCGAGCACGGCGTGGAACGAGTCGTGAACAACGCCTTCGCCAAGGCGTTCCGCAGCGAGGTCAAGCCGGTCGAGCTCGCGAGCGCCCTGCGCCGCGAGGTGGACGACCGCGCGGCCGTCGTGGACCGGGACCGCACCGTGGTGCCGAACGAGTTCACGATCGAGCTCTCCCCCGACGACCACGCGCAGGTCGACGCGTGGGGTGCGGAGGCGCTGGCCGACGAGCTCGCGGCCAACGTGACGGACCATGCGGCGAGCCAGCGCTACGCCTTCGTCGGGCCGGTCACCGTCCAGTTCAGCGAGCACGACGACCTGGAGACAGGCCGGTTCCGGATCCGCAGCGCGACCGTGCGCGGCGCTGTCGCGCCCGCATCGGCGGCGGCGACCCCGAGCACGCGGCACCCGCTCGTCGACATCGACGGCCAGCGCTACCTGCTCACGGGCCCGGTCACGGTGATCGGCCGCGGCTCGGAGGCGGACATCATCGTCGACGACCCGGGCGTGTCCCGCCGGCACCTGGAGATCCGCGTCGGGCCGGACGGGGTCGTCGCGAGCGACCTCGGGTCCACGAACGGGCTGTACGTCGAGGGCCACCAGGTCCCGGCGGCCACGCTCCTCGACGGCAACACCCTGACGATCGGGCGCACGCGCATCATGTTCTGGACGGGCGCGTCCGATGACCGGGACGAGTGAACGGCCGGTATGTCTGAGCTGACGATCACCCTCCTGCGGCTCGGCTATCTCGTCCTGCTGTGGCTCTTCGTGGCCTCGGCGATCGGGGTGCTGCGCCGCGACCTGTACGGCACGAAGATCGTGGACCGTCGGGGACGCCCCAAGGGCCCGGCCTCCGTGACCCCCGGCCAGGCGGCACCGCCGTCGCCCAAGTCGCCGGCGAAGGGCCAGCAGCCCCGCCCGGCCAAGCCGGCCAAGAGCGCTCCCACCCGCCTCGTCGTGACCGAGGGCCCCCTGCGCGGCACGACGATCCCGCTCGGCGCGTCGTCGGTCCTGATCGGCCGCGCGCCGTCGTGCACGCTCGTGCTCGACGACGACTACTCGTCGTCCCGGCACGCCCGGATCTTCCCGCAGGACGGCGGCTGGTTCGTCGAGGACCTGGGGTCGACGAACGGCACGTTCCTGGGTGACACAAAGGTCGAGCAGCCGACGCCCGTGACCCCGGGGGCGCAGGTCCGCGTGGGTCAGAGCGTCCTCGAGCTGCAGAGGTAGCGCCGCCGTGAGCATCGCGCTGCGGTACGCCGCACGGTCCGACGTGGGCCTCGTCCGGTCCAACAACCAGGACTCCGCCTACGCCGGACCTCACCTGCTGGTCGTCGCGGACGGCATGGGCGGGCACGCGGGCGGCGACGTCGCGTCGTCGGTCGCGGTCGCGGCGTTCGCCCCGCTCGACGGGGAGTCGCACGGGCCCGACGACGCGCTCGACGAGCTCGAGCACGCCCTGGACGCGGCGCGCGACGAGATCGTGGCGCGCACGCAGGCCGACCCCGAGCTGAGCGGCATGGGGACGACCGTCACGGCGATCCTGCGCGCGGGCAACAAGCTCGCGATGGTCCACCTCGGCGACTCGCGCGGCTACCTGCTGCGCGACGGCGTGCTGAGCCAGGTCACGACCGACCACACGTTCGTCCAGCACCTCGTGAACACCGGCAAGATCACGCCCGAGGAGGCCGAGCACCACCCGCAGCGCTCGGTCGTCATGCGGGTGCTCGGCGACTTCGACCCGGACGTCGCACCGGACCTGTCGGTGCGCGAGGCGCGCCCGGGCGACCGCTGGCTGCTGTGCTCCGACGGGCTCTCGGGCTTCGTGAGCGCCGACACCATCGCCGAGACGCTGATGGGCCTGCAGGACGTCGACGTCTGCGCGGACCGGCTCGTGCAGCTCGCGCTGCGGGCGGGCGGCGGCGACAACGTCACGGTCGTGGTCGCGGACGTCGTCGAGCTCGACGACGTGCCGGACGGCGGCGGACCGACGACCGCGGCGAGCGTCGTGGGCTCGGCGGCCACCTCCCGCCACCGCCCGACGGCCGCGGCGGACAGCCCCTCGGCGCGCGCCGCGACGCTCGCGAAGAAGGTGGCCGCCGCGCAGGCGGCGGGCACCGACGCGGACGACGACTCCGACCCCGCGGGCCTCCTGCTCCCGGCGGGCGCGGCCGGCGACGAGGACGACGACACCGACGAGGTGGACCCGCGCCGGCGCCGCCGCGTCAAGGTGCTCGCCTGGTTCCTGTCGCTGCTGCTGCTCGCGGTGCTCGGCGTCGCGGGCTACCTCGGGTACCAGTGGACGCAGACGCAGTACTTCGTCGGCGCCGAGGGCGGGGACGTGGTGATCTACCGCGGGATCCCGCAGAACATCGGCCCGATCACGCTCTCGACCGTCGAGGAGCGCGGCGACGCGCGCATCGACGACCTGCCGCCGTACGTCCGCGAGCGCCTCGACCAGAACATCCAGTCCGACTCGCTCGACGACGCCCGGCACCGGGTCCAGCTGCTCGAGCAGTCCGCTCGTGAGAACGCGGCGACGGACTGATGGCCACGATCCAGCCGCATCGGGTGCGCCCGGGGCGCGGCGTCGAGCTCGCGCTGCTCGTGCCCGCCCTGCTCATCGGCCTCGCCGCGTACGCGCTCACGGGCCTCGGCGTGACCGGGGAGCTCCCGGGGAACGTCGTCGGCTACGGCGTCGGGATGGCGGCGCTCGCGCTGGGCCTGCACGTGGTGCTGCGCTGGCGCGCGCCGTACGCGGACCCCGTGATCCTGCCGGTGGCGATCGCGCTCAACGGCATCGGGCTCGCGATGATCTACCGCATCGACCTCGGGATGGTCGCGCGCGGGCGTGAGCAGGACTTCGCGACGCGGCAGCTCGGCTGGACGACGTTCGCGCTGCTGCTGGCCGCCGGGGTGCTCGTCGTGCTGCGCGACCACCGCACGCTGCGCCGCTACACGTACACGGCGATGGTCGTCGGCCTCCTGCTCATCGTGCTGCCGCTCGTGCCGGGCCTCGGCGTCGAGATCAACGGCGCGCGCATCTGGATCCGGCTCGGCGGCTTCTCGCTGCAGCCGGCCGAGATCGGCAAGCTCGTGCTCGCGGTGTTCTTCGCGGGCTACCTCGTCACGAACCGCGACACGCTCGCGCTCGCCGGGCCCAAGATCCTCGGCCTGCAGCTCCCGCGCATCCGCGACCTCGGGCCCCTCGTGCTCGCGTGGGCGGTGTCGATCAGCGTCCTCGTGCTCGAGCGCGACCTCGGGACGTCGCTGCTGTTCTTCGGGCTGTTCGTCGCGATGCTCTACCTCGCGACGGAGCGCACGAGCTGGGTCGTCATCGGCCTCGGGCTGTTCCTCGGCGGCGCGGCGCTCGCGGCGACGACCTTCGGGCACGTGGCCGCGCGGTTCGACGTGTGGCTCAACGCGCTCGACCCGGAGATCTACAACCGCGCCCCCGGCGGCTCGGGGCAGCTCGTCGGTGGGCTGTTCGGGCTCGCGGGCGGCGGGCTGTTCGGCACCGGCTGGGGCAAGGGGCGCCCTGACCTCGTGCCGTACGCGGAGTCGGACTTCATCGTCGCGTCCCTCGGCGAGGAGATCGGCCTGACCGGGCTGCTCGCGATCCTGCTGTGCTACCTCGTGCTCGCGGAGCGCGGCCTGCGCACGGCGATCGGGGTGCGCGACGGCTTCGGCAAGCTGCTCGCCGGCGGTCTCGCGTTCGTCGTCGCGTTCCAGTGCTTCATCGTCGTCGGCGGCATCACGCGGATCATCCCGCTGACCGGCCTGACGACCCCGTTCCTCGCGTACGGCGGCTCCTCGCTGCTCGCGAACTGGATCATCGTCGCGCTCCTCCTGCGGATCTCCGACGACGCGCGCCGCCCGGCCCCGGACCTCGTCACCGGTCCCCCGCCCGGCACCACGACCGCGCCGCTGCCCGTGCGCACGCCCGGCTCCTCGCGCGCCGGTGCGCCGCGCCGCGAGGGCGAGCCGGAACCCAGCGCCGACCCGACCGAGCGCATCGCCGGCCCCGGGGGGGTGCGCTGATGAACACCCCGCTGCGCCGCCTCGCGACCGTCGTCGTCGCCATGTTCGTCGTCCTCATGGGCGGCGCCACCTGGGTCCAGTTCGTGCAGGCCGACGCGCTCAACAACGACGGCCGCAACGTCCGGACGCTGTACCGCGAGTTCGGCCGGGCCCGCGGACCGATCGTCGTCGGCGGCGAGGCGATCGCGTCGTCCGCCCCGGTCGACGACGCGTTCAAGTACCAGCGCAGCTACGCGAACGGCGAGCTCTACGCGCCCGTGACCGGCTTCTACTCGATCGTGCACCGCGGGACGATGCTCGAGCAGGCCGAGAACGACGTGCTCAACGGCCAGGCCGACTCGCTGTTCCTCTCGCGCCTGCAGGACCTCATCACGGGCAAGCAGCCGCAGGGGTCGTCGATCGAGCTCACGATCAACCCCGCGGCGCAGCAGGCGGCGTGGGACGCGCTCGGGGACCAGCGCGGCGCGGTCGTCGCGCTCGACCCGACGACCGGGGCGATCCTCGCGCTCGTCTCGAAGCCGTCCTACGACCCGAACCAGCTCACCACGCACGACTCCGCCGCGGCGAACGCCGCGTACCAGGCGCTGCTCGGGGCCGAGGGCGACCCGCTCGAGAACAAGGCGCTCCAGGGCCCGACCTACCCGCCGGGCTCGACGTTCAAGCTCATCACGGCGGCGGCCGCGCTCGAGTCGGGGCGCGCGACCCCCGAGTCGGTGCTCACGGCACCCGACGAGCTGCCCCTCCCCCAGACCAGCGCGACCGTCAAGAACTACGGCGGCTCGTCGTGCGGCTCGGGCGGTCAGACGACGCTCGCCGACGCGCTGCGGGTCTCGTGCAACACCGCGTTCGCGCAGCTCGGGCTCGAGCTCGGGGCGGACGCGCTGCGCGAGCAGTCCGAGAGGTTCGGCTTCGGCAACGACGAGCTGTCCGTGCCGATCCGGGTCGAGCCGAGCGAGTTCCCCGACGAGGTCAACGCGCCCAACACCGCGTTCTCGGCGCTCGGGCAGTACTCGGTCCGCGCGACCCCGCTGCAGATGGCCATGGTCTCCGCCGCGATCGCGAACGAGGGCGAGCTCATGACGCCGTACCTCGTGCAGACGGTCCGCACGGCCGACCTCGACGTCGTCCGCGAGGCGGACCCGCGCCGGCTGTCGCAGGCCGTCTCCCCGACGACCGCCGCCGCGCTGCGCGACATGATGGTGGGCGTCGTGCAGAACGGCTCCGGCAAGGCCGCCCAGATCTCCGGCGTGCAGGTCGCGGGCAAGACGGGCACCGCGCAGACGGGTCGCGAGGAGGAGTCGCCGCACGCGTGGTTCACCGCGTTCGCCCCGGCCGACGCCCCGCGCGTCGCCGTCGCCGTGGTCGTCGAGAACGGCGGCGCGGTCGGCAACGAGGCGACCGGCGGCAAGGTCGCTGCGCCCGTCGCGAAGGCCGTCATCGAGGCGGTGCTGGGCCAGTGAGGGCAGCAGCGGGTGTCGTGCTCGGTCAGCGGTACCGCCTCGTGCGGGAGATCGCGGTCGGCGGCATGGGCGAGGTGTGGGTCGCGCACGACGAGTCGCTCGCGCGCGACGTCGCGATCAAGGTGCTCCGCGAGGAGTTCGCGGGCGACCCCAACTTCCTGTCCCGGTTCCGCACCGAGGCCCGCAACTCCGCGGCGCTGTCCCACCAGAACATCGCGCAGCTCTACGACTACGGCGAGCAGGAGGGCTCCGCGTTCCTCGTCATCGAGCTCGTGCTCGGCGAGCCCATGAGCGACCTGCTCGAGCGTGAGCCCGTGCTGCCCCCGCGCAAGCTGCTGCCGATCCTCGCGCAGACCGCCCGCGCGCTGCACCACGCGCACGACGCCGGCGTGGTGCACCGCGACGTCAAGCCCGGCAACATCCTGCTCGGGCGCGGCGGGCGCGTGAAGATCACCGACTTCGGGGTGTCGCTCGCGACGAACCAGGTGCCGATGACCGCGACCGGCATGGTCATGGGCACCGCGCAGTACCTCTCCCCCGAGCAGGCCGTCGGGCAGCCCGCGACGCCCCACTCCGACCTGTACTCGCTCGGGATCGTCGCGTACGAGGCGCTCGCCGGGAAGCGCCCGTTCACAGGCCCGACGGCGGTCGACATCGCCGTCGCGCACGTCAACGCGCCCGTGCCCCCACTGCCGGCTGCGATCGACAAGCGGCTCGCCGGCATCGTCCTGAGCCTGCTCGCGAAGGACCCGCGCGACCGCCCGCCGTCGGCCGCGCAGCTCGCGCGCATCCTCGACGAGATGGTCGAGCGCACGCCCGCGACCGGCGTCGCCGTCGTCGTCCCCGCCCGCCGCTCCTCGGGCCGCGGCGGGACGACGATGATCGCGCCCGGCGCCGACGTGCGCGTCGTGCCGCCCACGCAGCAGCCCGGGCCCCGGCGCGCCGCCCCGCCGCCCGCCGCCGCCAAGCCCGCCGCCGCCAAGCCCGCCGTCGCGAAGTCCCCCGCCGCGCCCGCGTCGATCCCGCCCGCGCCGCACGGCCACCCCGCGGACGACGACGGCCACCCGCCGTCCTACCCGCCGCGCCGCGAGCTGCGGGACGCGACCGAGGTCCGCCGCACCGCCGGCACCCACCGGGCGCCGACCCGCGCCGGGTGGATCACGTCGACGACCACCGGGAACCGCCTCGGGAAGCTCGGCCGGCTGACCTGGCCGCTCGTCGCGCTGGTCCTGCTGGTCGTCGCGCTCCTGGGGGCGGCCCTGGCCGATAGGCTCACCGGCGCCGAGGGCGGCTCTCCCCCGGGCGAGCCCGCGCTGGGCGCGACCGGCACGACGAGGACGATCACGACGACGGTCCCGCGGGCCCCGGCGACCGGGACCGACGCGGACGCCGGCACCCCCACGGCGGCCGTCCGCCCCGGATACGCTCTCCGGGACGGCCTCGATGGGATGATCACGGAACGTGCGCGGGTTGCCGACAGGGCAGCAGGCACGTGGACGACGACAGCGAAGGACGCCTAGTGGTGGACGACGGATCCCGGATCCTCGGTGGACGGTACGAGGTCGGTGAGCTGATCGGTCGCGGCGGCATGGCCGAGGTGCACATCGGCCACGACACGCGGCTCGGCCGGACCGTGGCGATCAAGGTGCTGCGCTCGGACCTCGCACGCGACCCCTCGTTCCAGGCACGGTTCCGCCGCGAGGCGCAGGCCGCCGCGTCGCTCAACCACCCGGCGGTCGTCGCGGTCTACGACACCGGCGAGGACCTCGTCACCGAGCCGTCGGGCGTCGTCGCGCACGTGCCGTTCATCGTCATGGAGTACGTCGAGGGCCACACGGTCCGCGACATCCTGCGCGACGGCAACGCGGTCCCCATCGAGGAGGCCGTCGAGATCACGGCCGGCGTCCTGTCGGCGCTCGAGTACTCCCACCACGCGGGCATCGTGCACCGCGACATCAAGCCCGCGAACGTCATGCTGACCCCGACCGGCGCGGTCAAGGTCATGGACTTCGGCATCGCGCGCGCCGTCGCGGACTCCGCGGCGACCATGACGCAGACGCAGGCGGTCATCGGCACCGCGCAGTACCTGTCCCCTGAGCAGGCGCGCGGTGAGACGGTCGACACGCGCTCCGACCTGTACTCGACGGGCTGCCTGCTCTTCGAGCTGCTGACCGGGCGCCCGCCGTTCGTGGGCGACTCCCCCGTCGCCGTGGCGTACCAGCACGTCCGCGAGGCCGCCCCGGCGCCGAGCATGTTCGCCGCGGACGTCCCCGACTCGCTCGACCGGATCACGCTCAAGGCCCTCGCCAAGGAGCGCGACTCGCGCTACTCGACGGCCGCCGAGTTCCGCTCCGACCTCGAGGCCGCCGCGCGCGGGGGCCACGTGGGCGCTCCCCCGGTCGGCGCGCTCGTGCCCGCCGGCGCGAACGACGACGCGACGCAGGTCTTCGGCGCCGCCGGCCCCGCGACGACCCAGCTGATGCCGTCCGGGCCCGCGCCCTGGGCGCCCACCGGCCCGGGCACGAGCGTGCTGCCCCCCACGGGTGCGGCGACCGGTGCCGCCGCCGAGGACGACGAGCCGAAGAACAAGCGCTGGCTCATGTGGACGCTCATCGCGGTCGCGGTGCTCGCGGTCGCCGGGATCATCGCGCTCATCGCGGCGAACGCGGCGAACAACGACGGGCCGGAGATGGTCGCCGTCCCCGCGATCGTCGACATGCCCGCGCCGCAGGCCAAGGTCGAGATCGAGGGCGCCGGTTTCCTCTGGGACCAGGAGGAGGTCGAGTCCGACACCGTCGCCGAGGGCAACGTCGTCTCGAGCACGCCGGCCAGCGGGAGGGAGGCACCCAAGGGCTCCACGGTGACCGTGCAGGTCTCGACCGGCCCCGACACCGCCACGGTCCCGGACGTCACCGGCCTGACGCAGGACGCGGCGCGCACGCAGATCGAGGCCGCCGGTCTGACCGTCGGCACGATCACGCCCGAGGACAGCGCCTCGCACGCCAAGGACCGGGTCACCAAGACCGAGCCCGCGGCCAACACGTCGGCGAAGGCCGGGTCCGCCGTCACCGTGTTCATCGCGAGCGGCAACGTCGTCGTCCCCGAGCTCGTCGGGCTGCCGCAGGCCGACGCGGAGAAGGCTCTCGCCGACCTCAGCCTGAGTTCCACGACCGCCGAGAAGGAGACGAACGAGCAGCCCCCGGGCACGGTCGTGAGCCAGAGCCGGGCCGCGGGCGACCTCGTCCCGCAGAACTCGTCGGTGCGCCTCGAGGTGGCCGTCGCCCCGACCGCCCTGCTCGTCCCCGAGGGCCTCGTCGGTCAGTCGTGGGACCAGGTGAGCCGCACGCTGTCCGGTCTGGGCCTCCAGCCGCAGCGCCGCGACGTCGACAGCGACCAGCCGAAGGACTCGGTCATCAAGACCGACCCGACGCAGGGCGACGAGGTCGAGCCGGGCCAGGTCGTCGTCGTCGACGTCTCGCGGGGTCCGCGCGGCGGTCAGCCGAACCCGAACCCGTCCGTGACGGTGCCGGTGAACCCCTGACCGAGGGCGCTCAGCACACGACGAAGGCTCCGCCCCGCGAGGGGACGGAGCCTTCGTCGTCGGTGCCGTGTCGGGCGGAGCCGCGCGCGGCACCGTGCCGGGCGGCGACCCGGTCCTACGACCGCACGAGCGGGTGCAGCCCCTCGGACCGCGCGACGGCGTCGGCGTCCCCGCACACCGCCAGCCAGTTCGCCAGCAGCCGGTGCCCGCCCTCGGTCAGGACGCTCTCGGGGTGGAACTGCACGCCGTGCAGCGGCAGCGTGCGGTGCTGCAGCCCCATGACGACGCGCCCGTGCGCCGACCCGACCTCGGCCGTGACCTCGAGCTCGTCGCTGACCGTCCCGTCGACGACCGCGAGCGAGTGGTACCGGGTCGCGGTGAACGGCGTCGGGAGCCCGGCGAGCACGCCCGCGCCGTCGTGCTCGACGAGGCTCGTCTTGCCGTGCATGAGCTCCGGTGCGTGCGTGACGGTGCCGCCGAAGACCTCGCCGAGCGCCTGGTGCCCGAGACAGACCCCGAGCATCGGCGTCTCGCTCTCCGCGCAGTCCCGGATGACCTGCATGCTCGCGCCGGCCTCCGCGGGGGTGCCCGGTCCGGGCGAGATGAGCACGCCGTCGAACCCGGCACGCTCGTCGACCGGCGGGACGGCGTCGTTGCGCACGACGACCGTCTCGGCGCCGAGCTGGTTCAGGTAGCCCACGATCGTGAAGACGAACGAGTCGTAGTTGTCGACCACCAGGATCCTGGTCATCCCTCACCCACAGTCGTGTCGTTGAACGGCATGAACGGCGCGATCGCCGGGAACACCCACAGGAAGCACGCGGCGAGCACGGCCAGCGCCGCGACCGTCAGGATCGCGGCCCGCACGGGCGCCGGGCCCGGCAGGTGCCGCCACAGCCACCCGTACATCATGCGCCTCCGACGAGCTCGGCCGGGATGCCGTCCGCGACGGGCGCCCAGTAGTCGAGGGTGCCGTGCACGATGAACCGCTCGCGGGCGGAGAACATCGGGTGGCACGTGGTCAGGGTGATGAAGCGCTCGGTCGGCGCGGCGCCCGGGTCGCCGGGGACGGGGGCGACGACCTCCGTCTGCGCGGGCGTCACGACCTCGGTCGACGTCACGCGGTACACGTACCAGGTTTCGGCGGTGCGGACCACGAGCGGGTCGCCGGTCTGGAGCTCGGCGACGCGGTTGAACGGCTTGGCGTACGTCGTGCGGTGGCCGGCCATCGCGAAGTTCCCGACGGCGCCGGGCATCGCGGTCCCCGGGTAGTGGCCGATGCCGAGCACGTCGAGCACGCTCTCGCGCTCGACGCCCTGGCTGATCGGGCGCTCGGGCTCCCCCGCCCACCGCGGGACCCGGATCGTCGCGAACGTCGTCGCGTGGTCGGGCTCGGCGGCCACGGGCGGCTCGTCGCGGCGCGGCGCGGCGACGACGGGGCCGACGGGCTCGGTCGGTCCCTCGGTCGCGTCCGGCGTGGGGGCCGTCGGGGCGACGTCCCAGTCGAGCTCCTGCACGATCTCCGCCTGCGCGCGGTTGCCGACGACGTCGGTCCACCACAGCTGCCAGACGAGGAACGCGAGCAGCAGCACGCCCACGGTGATGAGCAGCTCACCCAGGACGCCGAGGATCCCGAACGCCGTGGTGTGGCCGCGCGACGACGTGCTCGACCGGCTGTGCCGGGGGTTCGACCGGGTCGGCGTCGCGACGCTCACGCCGACCCGCCCGTCCGGCGGGCCGTGTCCCGCGCCGCCGCGGTCCCGCCCTCGTCGGGCAGCCCGGGCAGCACCTCGGTGCCCTCGGGGACGCGCGCGTACTCGAGCTCGGTCGCGCCCTCGTACGCGGGCAGCGTCAGCGGCTCGGGTGCGACGGTCACCGACCAGCCGAGGCCGACCGCGTCGACGTAGCGCAGGTAGTTCTGGATCTCCGGGGACGCGTAGAGCGCGCGGCGCAGCGCGGCCGGGTCGCCGACCGCCCGCACGACGTACGGCGGCGAGTACGGCTGGCCGTGCAGCGAGAGGACGTTGCCGATGCACTGGAACGCGCTCGTCGAGATGACGCGCTGGTCCATGAGGCCCATCGCCTCGGCGCCGCCCGCCCACAGCGCGTTGATGACGGCCTGCAGGTCCTGCTGGTGCACGACGAGGTCGTCGGGGCGGACCGACGTGGGGCGCGGGGCGTCCGCGGGTGCGTCCTCGAGCTCGACGACGAGCCCCGGTCCGGTCACGGGCACGAGCCCCGCCTCGAGCTCCTCGGCCGGGGCGAGGGGCTCGATCACGATCCCGTCGAGCTCGGCCTGCGCGGCCGTGAGGCGCTCGACGTCGGAGCGCAGCGTCGCGACCTCGTCGAGCAGGACGCCGAGCCGGCGCTCCTCGACCTCCACGAGCCCGGCGAGGTCCTGCGGGTGCCGCTCCCCCGTCGTCCGGGCCAGCCGCGCGTTCGCCGCGAACAGGGCCCCCGCCAGGGCGAGGACGAGCGCGACGGACAGGGTGCCGCGCGCGGCACGGGCAGCACGGTGCGGGTGGTCGGGCACGCGTGCTCCTCTCCGGCGATCTCGCCACTACGCTAAGCCACATTCTGGCGGGTCGGTGCCGACGTGCCCCGGCCTGCCGTACCGCTGGAACAGGAGCAGCCGTGCCCGAGTCGAAGAACCGCAAGAAGGAGGGCTACACGCCTCCGCCCGCCGCGAGCGGCCCGAAGGTGAGCCCGCCGTGGCTCGTGCCCGTGATGCTCGGCCTGATGATCCTCGGCCTCGTGTGGATCGTCGTCACCTACATCATGCGTTCGGAGTACCCCGTCCCGGGCATCGGGCAGTGGAACCTCGCGATCGGCTTCGCCCTGATCCTCGCGGGCTTCTCGCTCACGACGCGCTGGCGCTGAGCCCCGCCCGGCCCTCGAGGCCGGGTGCGGCCGCGGTGCACCGGCACGGCCCGCGCGTCCACCGCGCTGTGCTGCCGTCCCGCCGGTGTGCCCGTTTCGTCCGCGCCGACAAGCGCTCCACCCACAGGCACGAGCCTGATCATGGGACGTCTGCAGCGCTCTGACCTGCGCTGGCGCATTCTTCGTCCCCAGCGGTGGACATCTCTGTGGACAACTACACGCGTGTAATTCACCACCTGTGCGGAACGTTGGGGAAATCGGTCAAACCAGGGCGTACTTGCCGACCGCCAGAAGGACGAGCAGCAGCCCGAGCAGCACCGTCGCACCGACCGCGACGGCGCCGCGCCGCTCCTTCGGGGCGTAGGCGAACGCCGCCGCGAGGGCCGCGCCGGCGACGAGCCCGCCGAGGTGGGCCTGCCAGGCGATGTTCGGCACCACGAACCCGATGACGATGTTGAGCCCGATCACGACCGCGATGCTGCGGACGTCCCGTCGCATCCGGCGCATCACCACGAACACAGCGCCGAACAGCCCGAACACGGCGCCCGAGGCACCGACGGTGAGCGTCACCCAGGAATCCTCGAGCGGCGACGCGAGCAGCAGCACGCCCACGGACCCCGCGACGGCGCTCAGGCCGTACAGGGCGGCGAACCGGGCCCGGCCCAGGGCCTGCTCGAGGAACGGCCCGACCATCCACAGCGCGAGCATGTTGAAGACGATGTGGATGACGCCCGTCGGCGAGTGCAGGAACGCGACGGTGAGGAACCGCCACGGCTCGAGCTCGCCGCCCGCCGGCCAGAACCCCCAGCGCAGCGTCCACGTCGGGTCGACCTGCTGGAGCAGGAAGCTCACGACGCACGCGGCGATGATGCCGATCGTCACGACCGGGCGGCCCGCACGGACCGTGCCGCCGAAGACCGTCCGGTTCGCCGGCGCGGCGCGCGCGGCCTCCGCGACGCAGTCGACGCACTGCACGCCGACAGCAGCCTGCCGCTGGCACTCCGGGCACGTGGGGCGGCCGCACCGCTGGCAGCGCACGTAGGACACGCGGTCCGGGTGGCGCGGGCAGACGGGCGGACCCTCGGGCGGTCCGGTGGGCGCAGCGGCAGGCTGGTCGGCGCTCATGCGGTGATCAGGACCGCTCAGTCCTCGATCGTGACCGAGCTGATGACGACGTCCTCGACCGGGCGGTCGCCGCGGCCCGTGGGCGTCGCGGCGATCGTGTCGACGACGGTGCGGCTCGCGTCGTCGGCCACCTTGCCGAAGATGGTGTGCTTGCCGTTGAGGTGCGGCGTCGGGACGACCGTGACGAAGAACTGCGAGCCGTTGGTGCCACCGGCCTTGCCCGTGATCGGGTCGCGGCGCAGGCCGGCGTTCGCCATCGCGAGCAGGTACGGCTCGCCGAACTGGAGCTCGGGGTGGATCTCGTCGTCGAAGCTGTAGCCCGGGCCGCCCGTGCCGGTGCCCAGCGGGTCGCCGCCCTGGATCATGAAGCCCGGGATCACGCGGTGGAAGACGACGCCGTCGTACAGCGGGGCGCTGCTCTCCGCGCCGGTGCGCGGGTCCTTCCAGGCCTTGCTCCCGGTCGCGAGGCCGGTGAAGTTCTCCACCGTCTTCGGCGCGTGGTTCGGGAAGAGCTCGATCCGGATGTCACCGGCGGTCGTGTGCAGAGTCGCGAACATGCCGCCCATCTTCCCACGCAGCGCCGCGCGTGCGCGGGGAGGTCGGCGGCCACCGGGCGGCTGCGAGCGGGCCGGCGGGGCGTCGACCGGGCGCTGACCCGGGCAGCGACCGGGGGAGGGCCGAGGGGTACGCCGGCGGCGAACACCCAGGCCAGGACGACGACGCCGCGGCGCCCGTTCGTGCCCGGGACCTGCGTGTCGACCGGTCTGGTGGCAGAGTGTGGGGCAAACGCAGCCGACCAGCCGCAGAACCGGGGAGTGGACATGACCTTCGCCATCCGACGCCCGAATCTCGACTCCGTAGACACGGAGAAGCTCAAGCTCCAGGCCGCAGAGAGGGCCGCCGTGCTCGCCGCCGCCGCGAAGGTCCAGGCCGCGGAAGCAGCCGGCCAGGCCGCCGGCGTCGCCGCCCACGCGAAGGAGTGGGGGACGCCCAAGGCCGAGGCCGCGCTCGAGTGGCTCGTGCCGCGCGTCGAGCACCTGTACCGGGAGAGCCTCAAGGCCGCCGTCCCGCGCGTCGAGCGTGCCGCCGGGGCCGCGTCGCCCGCGATCGACTCGGCGCACGACAAGCTCGTCGACGAGCTCATCCCGAGCGTCGTCGCGGCCGTGAACGCCGCGGCCGTCAAGGCCGGCGCGATCGCCGACAAGGCCGCCGTCGCCACCGCACCGCAGAAGTCGCATCGCGGCGCCAAGGTGTTCTGGATCCTCGCGGGCGTCGCCGGCGCGGGTGCGGCGTTCGCCGCGTGGACGCGCTCGCGCGCGCAGACCGACCCGTGGGCCGAGCCCTGGGAGCCGACGTCGGCGGACACGTCGAGCAACGGCCTGCGCACCCGGGCGCACGACGCACGTGAGGACCTCTCGGACCGCGTGGGCGGCGCCGCGGAGGCCGTGGGCGAGGCGGCGGGCGTGACCGTCGCGAAGAGCCGCGAGGCGGCGCAGCGTGCGGCCGAGAAGGTCACCGAGGCGCGCGAGGACCTGACCGAGAAGGTCAGCGAGGCCACCAAGAAGGCGACCACGCGCCGCTCGGCGTCGAAGAAGCCCGACTCGCCGTTCGCAACGGACGAGGAGCTGCCTGACACGACGGCCGTCGCGCCGATCGTGCCGGTGGGCGAGGCCCCCGACCCGGTGGTCGAGACGGCACCCGAGCGCACGAGCGACGAGGACCGGACGGACCGCGGGACCCTCTGACCCCGCACCGCCCGACGCACGATCCCGGCGGCATCGGGACGGCCACGCCGGCCGTCCCAGGCTGACCGGTCCACGACCCGGCCCTGCAGCACCGCGGGCCGGGTCGTGGCATGTCCGCGCACGTCCCGCGTCGTCCCGGGCGTGTCCGGGGCCCTCGCCGCTACGCTCGGGCGGCCGCACCGCGACGCCGACGCAGGTGAGCGTTCGGCTAATCGATTAGGCGGTTGACGCCGTCGTCGCCGTCTCCGGACGATGCCCGAGGCGGACCGCCCGCGAAGAGCTCCGGGTGGCGTTCACGCGCGGGCGTGGAGAGAGGGCGGCGCGGATCCCGCCGGACCGGGCACGACGACGTGCCCACCCGTTTCTCCAGTGCCGAAGAAAGGGATCCCATGTCTCGCCTCGCCCCGGCGCACGACGCCCCGGCCCCAGCGCCACGCGGCCGGCGTCGCCGCGCCGTGGTCGCCGGCTCCGCCACCGTCGCGCTCGCCGCAGGTGCGCTCGTCGCACCGATGCTCACCTCGACGGCGGCCGCCGCCCCCGACTTCAACTACGCCGAGGCGCTGCAGAAGTCGATGTTCTTCTACGAGGCGCAGCGCTCGGGCGACCTGCCCGCGAGCAACCGCGTCTCCTGGCGCGGCGACTCCGGGCTCGCGGACGGCTCCGACGTGGGCAAGGACCTCACCGGCGGCTGGTACGACGCGGGCGACCACGTGAAGTTCGGGCTGCCGATGGCGTTCACGTCGACGATGCTCGCGTGGGGTGCCCTCGAGAGCCCTGCCGGGTACACCAAGGCGGGGCAGCTCGACGAGATCAAGGACAACCTGCGCTGGGTCAACGACTACTTCGTCAAGGCCCACACCGCGCCCAACGAGCTCTACGTCCAGGTCGGCAACGGCACGGACGACCACAAGTGGTGGGGCCCCGCCGAGGTCATGACCATGCCGCGGCCGGCCTACAAGATCACCGCGGCCTGCCCGGGGTCCGACGCCGCGGGGGAGACCGCCGCGTCCCTCGCCGCCGCGTCGATCGTGTTCAAGACCGACGACCCGACGTACTCCGCGAAGCTCCTCACGCACGCCAAGCAGCTGTACTCGTTCGCCGACACGTACCGCGGCAAGTACTCCGACTGCGTCACCGACGCCGCGTCGTACTACAAGTCGTGGTCCGGGTACCAGGACGAGCTCGTGTGGGGCGCGTACTGGCTCTACAAGGCCACCGGTGACGCGAGCTACCTCGCCAAGGCCGAGAAGGAGTACGACGGGCTCGGCGTCGAGAACCAGACGACGACGCGCAGCTACAAGTGGACCGTCGCGTGGGACGACAAGTCCTACGCCGCGTACGCGCTGCTCGCGATGGAGACCGGCAAGCAGAAGTACGTCGACGACGCGAACCGCTGGCTCGACTACTGGACCGTCGGCGTCAACGGCGCCAAGGTCAACTACTCGCCGGGCGGGCAGGCCGTGCTCGACACCTGGGGCTCGCTCCGGTACGCCGCGAACACGTCGTTCGTCGCGCTCGTCTACTCCGACTGGATCACCGACGCGACCCGCAAGGCGCGGTACCACGACTTCGGCGTCCGGCAGATCAACTACGCGCTCGGCGACAACCCGCGCAAGTCCAGCTACGTCGTCGGCTTCGGCGCGAACCCGCCGCAGAACCCGCACCACCGCACCGCGCACGGCTCGTGGCTCGACTCGCTGACCAACCCGGTCAAGACGCGCCACACGCTGTACGGCGCGCTCGTCGGCGGCCCCGGCACCGCGAACGACGCCTACACCGACGACCGCGGGGACTACGTCGCCAACGAGGTCGCGACCGACTACAACGCCGGCTTCACCAGCGCGCTCGCGCGGCTCGTCGAGGAGTACGGCGGCACGCCGCTCGCGAGCTTCCCGACGGCCGAGGCGCCCGACGGCGACCAGTTCTTCGTCGAGGCCAAGCTCAACCAGCCGCAGACCGGCACGTTCACCGAGGTCAAGGCCATCATCCGCAACCAGTCCGCCTTCCCGGCGCGCAGCCTGACGAGCGCGAAGCTGCGCTACTGGTTCACGCTCGACCCTGACGAGCAGGCGTCGAACATCAAGGTCACGACGAACTACACGGAGTGCGGGACGAACCCGCCGTCCGTCGTCGCCGCGGGCGGCTCGCTGTACTACGCCGAGATCGACTGCACCGGGCGCAACATCTACCCCGGCGGCCAGTCGCAGCACCGCGCCGAGATCCAGTTCCGGGTCGCGGGCGGCACGACGTGGAACGCGGCCAACGACCCGTCGTTCGCCGGCCTCGCCTCAGGCACGGCCGACCCGGTCAAGACGAAGGCCATCACGCTGTACGAGGGCGGCACGCTGATCTGGGGCACCGAGCCCGGCGACGTCGTCGGGCCCGACCCCGACACCACGGCGCCGTCGGTCCCCGGCACGCCCGTCGCGTCGTCGGTCACCGGCACGTCCGCGACGCTCTCGTGGACCCCGTCCACGGACACGGGCGGCAGCGGGCTCGCCGGCTACGAGGTGTACCGGGTGCAGGGGACGACGGCCACGCGCGTCGCGACCACCACCACGCCCAGCTACGCGCTCACCGGCCTGACCCCCGACACCGCGTACACCTACGCGGTCGCCGCGAAGGACACCGCGGGCAACGTCTCGGCGCGCAGCACCGCCGTGACGTTCCGGACGACGGGCGTCATCGTCGACCCGGGCCCCGACACGACAGCCCCGACCGTGCCGACCGCGGTCACCGCGGCCGGCGTGACCGCCACCGGCGCCACCCTGTCCTGGACCGCCTCGAGCGACCCGACCAACGGTCAGGACCACGTCAGCGGCGTCGCCGGCTACGACATCGGCCGGGTCTCCGGGACGGCGACGACCGTCGTGGGGTCCTCCACCGGACCGACGCACGCCCTGACCGGCCTCACGGCGTCGACGGCGTACCAGTACGCCGTGCGGGCCAAGGACGGCGCGGGCAACGTCTCGGCGTGGAGCGCGCCGGTGTCGTTCACGACCACGAACGGCACCACCACGCCGCCGCCGTCGTCGTGCAGCGTGAAGTACACCGCGAACACGTGGGGCTCCGGCTTCACCGGTGCGGTGCGCCTCACCAACACGGGAACCTCGGCGCTCAGCTCGTGGACGCTCGCGTTCGCGATGCCCGCCGGGCAGACCGTCACGCAGGGCTGGAGCGCGACCTGGTCGCAGACCGGCACCGCCGTCACCGCCAAGAACGCCGCCTGGAACGGCCCGCTCGCCGCCGGTTCCTCGATCGAGGTCGGCTTCAACGGCACGCTCACCGGCACGCACGTCGCCCCGACCGCCTTCACGGTCAACGGCGCGGCCTGCACCGTCGGCTAGACCTGGCGTCCGCGCCAGGATCACGCCGGCGCGGGCGGCAGCACACAGCGGAGGGCCGCTCCCGGGACTCACCCCCGGGAGCGGCCCTCCGTGGTGTGAGCATCCGTCACGGGAGGCGGTCGGGACAAGCGCAGGCGCCGGGTCCCGCACGCGCACGCCGGCGAGCGCACCCCGCAAGGAGCGAGAGGACGTCCCTCGCGCCGCCTCCGATCTGTGGTTGCCTTCACCTCATGGGGTTCTCGATCACCAGCGTCGTCGCGCAGTGGGGCAGGCCGCTGACGGGGCTCGCGGTGAACCGCGCGCTGGACAGTGCTGAGCCGGACGAGAGCATGAGCTGGTCCCGCCCGGACG
This sequence comes from Cellulomonas cellasea, assembly GCF_006538745.1. GTDB lineage: Bacteria > Actinomycetota > Actinomycetes > Actinomycetales > Cellulomonadaceae > Cellulomonas_A > Cellulomonas_A cellasea. The sequence goes on from NZ_BJLR01000013.1 coordinate 93,157, forward strand.
GGTGGCAGTGCTACACCCCGCAGGGGTTCTACGGAGCAGGCATCGTCCCGCCGGTGCGGCAGATCGCGGACGAGGTCGGCGGGCCGGTGCTGGGTCTGGGCGTCGAGTCGAGCGCCCACTGGCGCGTGGCCTTCATGCTCGACGGCGAGCTGCACGGCGTCGCGGCCGGCGGGTCCGAGGACGGCGAGCCCGAGGAGTTCGAGGCCGACAACGTCTTTCGCTGGGGCGAGGACTGGCGGATGGGAGCGGCTCAGGCACTGGCGGCATGGGTGGCGCCCTTCGCCGCGGTCGACCCAGCAGCGTTGCGCGCCGTCCTAACGGTCCGGCACCTGTTCGCGCAGGACACGATGCGAGATCTCCTGCGGGTGCTGACACTCGTTCCCCGGCGCAACGATCCCTACTGGGACGCGATACACGAGTCCGAGATCCCCGGGGCGCTGTACGCGGTGGACGCCTCCGACCTGGCGCTGCCGGACCTCGTGCGGCCCCGCGACCGCCGGCCCGCCGGTGACGTGGCGCTCGTGTTCACGCGGACCGGGGTGGGGATCTGGGACCGTCGGAAGTCGGACTGGCTGCGTGAGCCGGTCCACCCGTACGACGACGGTCTCGCGGAGCTGCCGGTCGTGCTGGAGCCCTACGGCTGGCGACGAGCCTGAGCCATCCCGGTCCAGAGTGATGACTGTCACCGCAGTCCAGCATCGGACGCGGCGGCCACGCCCGGCCCGACGGGCACGCGGGACGCCGCTCGGATCGGAGGCCAGGATCAGCACGGGCGGTCCCGGTGTCAGCCGACCTGCACCTGGGCGGTGACTACTGCTGGGCCTCGACGACCCAGTCCTCCGCCGGAGCGGGGTAGCACGTGCCGGCGCCACCCTCGTAGCCGTCAGCGAAGGCCCGGGTGCGCTCGAAGCCCGAGCCGTGCGCCCGGGGGTCGGTGAACGGGGTGCCGGGGACGTCACGGACGGAGAAGACCGCCAGCGTCGCCTCGTCGAGGTCGCCGGCCTCCAGCAGGCCCTGCTCCTGCACGTCCCTCGCCCATGCGCCGGCGAAGCAGTCCGCCTGGAGCTCCCGGAGGACCCCCAGCTGCTCCTGCTCGGGAAGGCGGAACTGCATGGCGTGACCGTACTCGTGGGCGAGGACGAACGCCGCGGCGAAGTCACCGGAGGAGACGTAGTACGGAATCATCAGACCCGACTCGTCCCAGGCGATGAAGTCCCCGGCTGGGCAGTAGAACGCGTTCTGGGCCGGGGCCGCCTCGTCGCCGCACCGGGGCCCGGCCTCCTGCTCGGGGCGGTAGTACACGAACCGGGTGGGACGGGTGTACTCGGCCTGGAAGGTGGCGGGGAGCTCACGAGCCCAGAACTCGTCCAACGAGGCGATGACCCCCTCGAGGGTCGCCTGGTAGTCCTCGTACACGAAGGCGGTGTTGGTGTCGGTCCGGATCGCCCCCGTCTCCGCCGGCGGGTCCTCACCGAAGTCGCCGGTCTCCGCGGAGTTCTCGGCCTGCGCCTCCTCGACGGCGGCCTGGATCTCGTCGAGGATCTCCTGCGCTCGGGCACGGTTCGTGCCGTCCCCGACGGTGGTGTCGAATCCGCACCCCGTGAGGGCGAGGGCAACGGCGACGACCACCACGACCGGCCGCAGACGGGAGAGGGTAGGCACAGGAACCTCCAGGGGCGGGTGTGCGCAAGCGGGAAGGGCTGCCCCGAAGACGCGGGAGTCTCACCGGGAGTCTGCCCCAGGGAGTGCTGCGACGCCCCCCGAGGGGGACGCGGGGGGTATCCGCGCGATACCTGCGCGTCGAGGAGAGCGTTCATGCCTGCCGCTGCGAAGGGAAGCCCACGTGACGCAGCACAGGCCCTCTCCGACGGGCGGAAAGGGCCTGCGACCAGCGGTGGAGCCAAGGGGACTCGAACCCCTAACCCCCTGCTTGCAAAGCAGGTGCGCTACCAATTGCGCCATGGCCCCTGGGTGGAACCACCGGACCGGGGTCCGGCTGCCGCGGGGGAGGACTACTCGAAGGTGTCCGTGACCTCGGCCCACAGGTCCCGCTCGTCGCGGTCCTGCGTGTACCGCTGCCAGGCGTAGAACCCGGCGGCGGCGACGGCCGCGAGGAGAAGCACCTTCTTCATGGATCCCCCACGGGTCGGGAGTGGGCCTAACAGGACTTGAACCTGTGACCTCTTCCTTATCAGGGAAGCGCTCTAACCGTCTGAGCTATAGGCCCGTGCGCGCACCGTCACGAGGACGGGGTGCGCCGGATGAGACTACCGCAGCGCGGCACCCGGCCCAAACCGGGTTCCGCTCACTCGTCCGTCAGCGTGAGGTGCACCCCGCCGACCAGCGCGGCCGTGAGGTTGTAGAGGAACGCGCCGATCGTCGAGAGCGCGGTGATGAGGAAGACGTCGATGACCGCGACGAGCGTGGCGGCCGAGACGATCCGCTGGAACTCGACGTACTCGAGGATGTTCACCGGGCTCTCAGCGCCGAGGACCTCGCGCACGAGCGAGTCGGCCTTGGCGAAGACCTGCATGCCGTCGAGCGTGAGCCACACGACGGCCGCGGCGACGACGATCATGATGCCGATCGCGACCGAGAGCAGGAACGCGAGCTTCATGACCGACCACGGGTCGACCCGCGAGAGCGCGAGGCGCACCCGGCGCGGTGCTCCGGGGACGGCCTTCATGCTGCCGGTCGCGGGGCGGGGCAGCTGGCCGTTGACCGTCCGCTGGGCGCCCGTCGCCGTGGCACTCATGGTCCGCTCCTCGGCGCGCGGGTGGGCGGCCGACGCGAGCGCGGCCTGGGTCTTCGCAGCGGCCTTCTTGAGGGACGACGCGACGGAGCCGACCGCGACCTGCAGCGGCGACGGCTCCTCGGGGTCGGCGGGCGGGGGAGGCGTCGCCGACGTCCGGGCCGACGAGGCCGCCGGACGCTCCTCGGCGCGCGGTGCCGGCGTGTCGACGGGCTCACGCTCCGGCGCGTCCGCGTACGCCGCACCGGGCGCGGGCGGCGCCTCGGTGTCGACGGCCGACGACCCGGCCGGCCTCAGCGGGGGCGTGGACGACGACGGGCGGGTCGCCGGTGCCGTCGGCCGCTTGCGCGGCGGGATCGACGGAGGGGCGGACTCGCTGCTCATGCATCCTCCTGCGCGGATGTCTCCGCGGCGGTCGGTGCGTCCGACCCGCCCTGCGTAGTGGCGTCAGGGTCCGCCGCGACGGCGTCCCCCGACTCGTTCTCGTCGTCCACGGTACCCGCATCGTCAGCCAGGTGACGCTCGATGTTGCGGGCGACCGCGATGATCCTGTCGTTCGCGTCCGGCTTGGCGAAGATCACACCCTGCGTCGCGCGGCCGGTGGCGTTGACCTCCGACGTCGCGGAGCGCACGATCTTGCCGCGCTCCATGATGACGAGGACCTCGTCCTCGGGGTCCGTCACGAGGGCGCCGACCAGGTCGCCGTTCGCCTCCGGGAGGTTCGCGACCTTGATCCCGAGACCGCCGCGGCCCTGGACCCGGTAGTTCTCCGTCGTGAGCGCGGTGCGCTTCGCGATGCCGCCCTCGGTGACCGTGAACAGGAACGCGTCGTCGGTCACGACGTCCATCGCGAGCAGCTCGTCGTCGGAGCGGAACTTCATCCCCGTGACGCCCGAGGTCGCGCGGCCCATCGGGCGCATCGCGTCGTCGGTCGCCGTGAAGCGGATCGACTGGCCCTTGCGCGAGACGAGGATGAGGTCGTCGGTCGAGTCGACGATGCGCGCCGACACGAGCTCGTCGGGGTTGCCCTCGTCGTCCTCGCGCAGGTTGATCGCGATGACGCCGCCCGAGCGGTTCGAGTCGTACTCCGACAGGCGCGTCTTCTTGACCAGGCCGCGCTTGGTCGCGAGGACCAGGTACTCGGCCTGCTCGTAGTCGCGGATGTCGAGCACCTGGGCGATCTTCTCGCCGGGCTGGAACGCGAGCAGGTTCGCGACGTGCTGGCCCTTCGCGTCGCGGCCGCCCTCGGGCAGCTCGTACGCCTTCGCCCGGTACACGCGGCCCAGGTTCGTGAAGAACAGCAGCCAGTGGTGCGTCGTCGTGACGAAGAAGTGGTCGACGATGTCGTCCTCGCGGAGCTGCGCACCGCGCACTCCCTTGCCGCCGCGGCGCTGCGCCCGGTAGTTGTCGCTGCGCGTGCGCTTCGCGTAGCCGCCGCGGGTGATCGTGACGACCATCTCCTCCTCGGCGATGAGGTCCTCGATCGAGACCTCGCCGTCGAACGGGAGGATCTTCGTGCGGCGGTCGTCGCCGCTCTTCGCGACGATCTCGGCGAGCTCCTCCTTCACGATCATCCGCTGGCGGACGTCCGAGGCGAGGATGTCGTTGAGCTCGGCGATGACGGCCTCGAGGCGCGCGTGCTCGTCGAGGATGTTCTGGCGCTCCAGGGCGGCGAGCCGGCGCAGCTGCATCGCGAGGATCGCGTTCGCCTGGACCTCGTCGATCTCGAGCATGTCCATCAGGCCCGTGCGCGCCTCGTCGGCGTCGGGGGAGCGGCGGATGAGCGCGATGACCTCGTCGAGCGCGTCGAGCGCCTTCAGCAGGCCGCGGTAGATGTGGATGCGCTCCTCGGCCTGGCGCAGGCGGTACTTCGTGCGCCGGACGATGACCTCGAGCTGGTGGGACGTCCAGTGCCGGACGAACGCGTCGATGCTCAGCGTGCGCGGGACCCCGTCGACCAGCGCGAGCATGTTCGCGCCGAACGTGTCCTGCAGCTGCGTGTGCTTGTAGAGGTTGTTGAGCACGACCTTGGCGACCGCGTCGCGCTTGAGCACGATCACGAGGCGCTGGCCCGTGCGGCCCGACGTCTCGTCGCGGATGTCGGCGATGCCGGTGATCCGGCCGTCCTTGACCAGGTCCGCGATCTTCAGGGCCAGGTTGTCGGGGTTCACCTGATACGGCAGCTCGGTGACGACGAGGCAGATCCGGTTCTGGATCTCCTCGACCTGCACGACCGCGCGCATCGTGATCGAGCCGCGCCCCGTGCGGTACGCCTCCTCGATGCCGCGGCGGCCGAGGATCGTCGCGCCCGTCGGGAAGTCCGGGCCCTTGATCCGCTCGAGCAGCGCGTCGAGCAGCTCCTCGTTCGACGCGTCCGGGTGGTCCAGGTGCCACTGCACGCCGTCGGCGACCTCGCGCAGGTTGTGCGACGGGATGTTCGTCGCCATGCCGACCGCGATGCCCGCCGAGCCGTTGACCAGCAGGTTCGGGAAGCGCGAGGGCAGGACCGACGGCTCCTGGGTGCGGCCGTCGTAGTTGTCCTGGAAGTCGACGGTGTCCTCGTCGATGTCGCGGACCATCTCCATCGACAGCGGCGCCATCTTGCACTCGGTGTACCGCGGCGCGGCGGCCGGGTCGTTGCCGGGCGAGCCGAAGTTCCCCTGGCCCCACACGAGCGGGTACCGCATCGACCAGTCCTGCACGAGGCGGACCAGCGCGTCGTAGATCGACGTGTCGCCGTGCGGGTGGAACTTGCCCATGACGTCGCCGACGACGCGGCTGCACTTCGAGAACTGCCGGTCGGGGCGGTAGCCGCCGTCGTACATCGCGTACAGGACGCGGCGGTGCACCGGCTTGAGGCCGTCGCGCACGTCGGGGAGCGCGCGTCCGACGATCACGGACATCGCGTAGTCCAGGTAGGACCGCTGCATCTCGAGCTGCAGGTCGACCTGGTCGATGTTCCCGTGCTCGGCGCCGGCGAAGTTGTCAGTCAACGGTTCGGTCCTCTTGTTCAGGCTCGGTGCTGCTCAGGTGCTGCTCAGTCCAGGGCGTGCGGGGTGGGCGCTCGTGCGGGGCGCCGCTCAGATGTCGAGGAACCGCACGTCCCTCGCGTTGCGCTGGATGAAGGAGCGCCGGGCCTCGACGTCCTCACCCATGAGCACCGAGAAGATCTCGTCGGCGGCTGCGGCCTCGTCGAGGTTGACCTGCAGGAGCGTGCGGTGCTCGGGCGACATCGTGGTCTCCCACAGCTCCGAGTAGTCCATCTCGCCCAGACCCTTGTAGCGCTGGATCGCGTTGTCCTTCGGGATCCGCTTGCCCGAGGCCTGGCCGTCCTTGAGGTACTGGTCGCGCTCACGGTCCGAGTACACGTAGTCGTGCGGCGCGTTCGACCACTTGATCCGGTACAGCGGCGGCTGCGCGAGGAACACGTGCCCCTGCTTGATCAGGTCCGGCATGTAGCGGAAGAGCAGCGTCAGCAGCAGCGTGCAGATGTGCTGGCCGTCGACGTCGGCGTCGGCCATGAGCACGATCTTGTGGTACCGGAGCTTCGCGAGGTCGAAGTCCTCGCCGATGCCGGTCCCGAACGCTGTGATGAGCGCCTGGACCTCCTGGTTCGCGAGCGCCTTGTCCAGGCGGGCCCGCTCGACGTTGAGGATCTTGCCGCGGATCGGGAGGATCGCCTGCGTGCGCGGGTTGCGGCCACGGACCGCCGAGCCGCCGGCCGAGTCGCCCTCGACGATGAAGACCTCGCACTCGGCGGGGTTGTTCGACTGGCAGTCGCGCAGCTTGCCGGGCATCCCGCCCGACTCCAGCAACCCCTTGCGCCGGGTCGCCTCGCGCGCCTTGCGGGCCGCCATGCGCGCCGTGGCGGCCTGGATCGACTTGCGGATGACGTCACGGGCCTCGGTCGGGTGCGAGTCGAGCCAGTCGCCGAGCCGCTCGTTGACGACGCGCTGCACGAACGCCTTGGCCTCGGTGTTGCCGAGCTTGGCCTTCGTCTGGCCCTCGAACTGCGGCTCGCCGAGCTTGATGGAGATGACGGCCGTGAGGCCCTCGCGGATGTCCTCGCCCGTGAGGTTCTCGTCCTTCTCCTTGAGGATCCCCTTCTCCTTCGCGTAGCGGTTGATGAGCGAGGTCATCGCCGCCCGGAAGCCCTCCTCGTGCGTGCCGCCGTCGGTCGTCGTGATCGTGTTCGCGTACGTGTGCACCGACTCGGAGTAGGCGTTGGTCCACTGCATCGCGATCTCGAGCGACAGGCGGCGCTCGGTGTCCTCGGACTCGAAGTCGATGATCTCCGGGTGCACGACCTCGACCTTCTTCGCCGAGTTCAGGTGCTTGACGTAGTCGACGAGGCCGTCGTCGTACTTGTACGTGACGGTGCGGCCCGCGGACGTCTCCTTGGCGGCGTCCGGCGCCTCCTCGGTGTCCGGGGCGTCGGTGATCTCGTCGGCCGTGCCGGTGTGCGCGGGGCGCTCGTCGGTCAGGGAGATCTGCAGGCCCTTGTTGAGGAACGCCATCTGCTGGAACCGTGCGCGCAGCGTCTCGAAGTCGTACTCGACCGTCTCGAAGATCGCCGGGTCCGCCCAGAAGGTCTGCGACGTGCCCGTCTCGTCGGTCGCCTCCTTCTGGCGGAGCTCGCCGTTGGGCTTGCCGCCGTCGTGGAACGACTGCTCCCACACGAACCCGTCGCGCTTGACGACCGTCTCCACGCGCGTGGACAGCGCGTTGACGACCGAGATGCCGACGCCGTGCAGGCCGCCCGAGACCGCGTAGCCCGCGCCGCCGAACTTGCCGCCCGCGTGCAGGATCGTCATGACGACCTCGACCGTCGGCCGGCCCTCGGTCGGGTGGATCGCGACGGGGATGCCGCGGCCGTTGTCGACGACGCGCACGCCGCCGTCCGCGAGGAGCGTGACCTCGATGTGGTCGCAGTAGCCGGCGAGCGCCTCGTCGACCGAGTTGTCGACGACCTCGGACACCAGGTGGTGCAGGCCGCGCGCGCCCGTCGAGCCGATGTACATGCCCGGGCGCTTGCGGACGGCCTCGAGACCCTCGAGGACGGTGATGGCGCTCGCGTCGTAACCGCCGTTGGACGATGCGGGGGTGGTGCCGTCGGGTGTGCTGGTTCCGGCGGTGCTGCTCTGCTCGGCCACGGGCGGTGGTGCTCCTCAAGGTCTCGCACGCGCGCGGAGGTGCCGCTGACGCCCCGGAGGGCGGATCGAGGGCGGATCACTCCACGACGCTGGAGTTCCGGGCGCAGACGCGCCAGGAATGACCTCCACAGTCTACCTGGCGGACGAGCCTGGACCCCCGGTCTGAGCGGACCTCACCCCGGGGTGTCGCGGGCGCTCATCCCCAGGTGTCGCGTGGGCCGCGTCCGGGGACCGACCGGGGTCCGCGCCCGAACCCCGGACCCGACGGCCCGACGACCCGGACCTCGCGCACGACGCCCTCCCCGACGTCGTCCGCGAGCCGGAGCAGGAGCCGCGGGACGAGCAGGCGGACCTGCGTCGCCCACGCCGTCGAGTCGGTGCGGACCGTCAGGACGCCGTCCTGGAACGTCTCCGGCTCGCAGTGGTCGGCGATCTGGTCGCCCACGACCTCGCGCCACCGGCCGATGACCCCGCCGACCGACACGTCCTGCACCCAGCCGCGGTCGCGCAGCAGCCGCGCGAGCGTGTCGCCGACCGTCTGCGGGTCCCGTGCGTCCTTGCCGGCCGAGCCCCGCGGCGGGTCCAGCGGACGGCGACGAGGCTCCTGACCTGGGCGGAAGCCGCGCGCCCGGGCCGCGGCCTTCGCGCGGTTGAGCGCCTCGCGGGCGACGAGCGCCGGAGGAGTGAGCTGGACGAGCTCGCCGATCGGGACGCCGTCGGGCGCCTTCGGGGGAGCCGGCTCGGGGAGCACGTCGTCCGCCTCGAACGGCTTCTCGACCCAGGGGGTGCCGTCCTCGTCGGTCTGCCGAGGTGCCGCAGGGTCGGACGGCTGGGGCGGGTCCTCGTCTGCCGGCGGTCGGGGGGTGGGGGAGCGACGACGACGACGCACCGGCTCGTCGCCCGCCGAGAACAGGTCGTCGCCGCGCCCCGCGGGGAGCCCGGGGACGGGCCCGGTCCACAGCGGGTCCGGCCCCTGCGGTCCGGGGCCGCCGTCCGTGCCTCCCGTGCGCGGGCCCTCAGAGGACACGCGAGACCTCACCGGCCATGACGTCGACGCGCGCGCCCGCGAGCTGTTCGGGGACGTCGCCGGCGACCGCGGCCGTGATGATCACCTGACGGGCCGGGGCCACGAGGTCCGCGAGCCGGTTCCGGCGCTTCGTGTCGAGCTCGGCGAACACGTCGTCGAGCAGGAGCACGGGCTCGCCGTCGTCGCCCCAGCCAGTTGTCCACAGGTTGTCCACACCCGTGGACGACGGGGTCTCGTCCGGTCCCTGGGTCAGGAGCGTGTAGGACGCGAGGCGCAGCGCGAGCGCGAACGACCAGGACTCGCCGTGGCTCGCGTACCCCTTCGCCGGCAGGCCGCCGAGCGTGAGCACGAGGTCGTCGCGGTGCGGGCCGACGAGGCACACGCCACGCTCGATCTCCTTGGGGCGCAGGCGGCCCATGGCCTCGAGGAGCTGGGCCTCGACGAGCTCGGGGGTGGGGACGGGCGTGCTCGAGGCCATTGAGGCGTCCGCGCCGGGGGAGCCCGCGCCGGGGGAGCCGGCGGCCTGCGGACCGGTGCTGCGGCTGCCGCGCGCGTCGCGGCCGTCGGACTCCTCGAGCGCCGCGTCGAGCGTCGAGCGGTACGTCACGACCGCCGCCCCTTGACCCGAGCTGACCTGCTCGTACGCGCGCGCGACGTGCGGACCCATCGCCGCGACGATCGCGAGCCGCGCGACGATGACCTGCGCGCCCGCCTGCGCGAGCTTCGCGTCCCACACGTCGAGCGTCCGCAGGTCCGCGCTCCCGCGCGAGCCGCGCACCGCCTGCGCCGCCGACTTCAGCAGCGCGCTGCGCTGGCGCAGGACGCGGTCGTAGTCGGCCAGCACGCCCGCGAGCCGCGGGGTCACGAGGACCGCGAGCTCGTCGAGGAACCGGCGGCGGCCGTCAGGGTCGCCCTTGACGAGCGCGAGGTCCTCGGGCGCGAACAGCACGGTCCGCAGCAGCCCGAGCACGTCCCGCGCCCGCCCCGGCGCACCACCGTTGACCCGCGCCCGGTTGGCCTTGCCCGGCGTGACCTCGATCTCGACGAGGCTCGTGCGCTCCGACGCCCCCGTCGCGGCGTCGGCCTCCCGGACGATGCGGGTGCGCACCACGGCCCGCGAGGCACCGGCACGCACGAGCGCCGCGTCGGACGGCACGCGATGGCTTCCGAGCGTCGCGACGTAGCCGATCGCCTCGACCAGGTTCGTCTTGCCCTGGCCGTTCGGTCCGACGAGCGCCGTGATGCCCGGCTCGAGCGGGAGCTCGACGTGCGGGTAGGAGCGGAAGTCGGTCAGCGAGAGGTGCGCGACATACATCGGGTGGGGCTAGCCGGCCGAGGTGACGCCGCCCGGGGTCTCCGGGGCGACGTGCTGGCCCGCCGCGCGCACGGCGTGCCCACCGAACTGCTGACGCAGCGCGGCGACGGCCTTCATCGCGGGAGAGGCACCCTGACGCGACGCGAACCGCGCGAATAGCGCCGCGGAGATCACCGGGAGCGGGACGGCGGCGTCGATCGCCTCGTCGACCGTCCAGCGGCCCTCGCCCGAGTCCTCGACCCAGTCGTCGATCCCGGCGAGCTCGGTGTCCTCCTCGAGCGCCTTGACCAGCAGGTCCAGCAGCCAGGACCGCACGACGGTCCCGCGCGTCCACGCCTTGAGCGTGCCGGGGACGTCCGTGACGATGTCCTTGGCCTCGAGCAGCTCGTAGCCCTCGGCGTACGCCTGCATGAGGCCGTACTCGATGCCGTTGTGCACCATCTTCGCGTAGTGCCCGGCACCGACCGCGCCGGCGTGCACGAAGCCCTCCTCGCGCGGCCCCTCGGGGCGCAGCACGTCGAACACCGGGAGCAGGCGCTTCACCTGCGCCTCGTCGCCGCCGACCATGAGCCCGTAGCCGTTCTCGCGGCCCCAGACGCCACCGGAGACACCGACGTCGACGTAGTTGACGCCCTTCTCCGCGAGGGCGGCGGCGTGCACCGCGTCCTCGGCGTAGTGGGAGTTGCCGCCCTCGATCACCAGGTCGCCCGCGCCGAGCAGCCCGCCCAGCTCGTCGATGACCGCCCGCGTCGGTCCGCCCGAGGGGACCATGACCCACACGATGCGCTCGCCCTGCGGCATCGCCGCGACGAGGTCCGCGAGCGACGCGACGTCCGAGACGTCGGGGTTGCGGTCGTACCCCGTGACCTCGATGCCGCCCGCGCGCAGGCGCTCGCGCATGTTGGCACCCATCTTGCCCAGCCCGACCAGTCCGATGTGCATGGGGTCAGCCTCTCGTTCGTCGTGCGGGTCCGCGACCGGGCGGAGGTGCCGCCGTCGTGCGTCCGGGACGCGGCCGCGTCAGGGGCGGGACGACGGCGCGGGACGGCCGTGGACCCGCCGGGGTGCGGGGGACGTCAGCTCGCGAACCGGATCGGCACGAGCAGGTAGCGGTACTCCTGCAGGTCGTCGCCGTCGAGCGACTCCTGCCCCGTGAACTCGACCGGCTTGTTCGGGTGCGTGAACGACATCCGCACGAACGGCGTCGTGAGCGCGCCCAGGCCGTCGAGCAGGAACTGCGGGTTGAACGCGACCGAGATGTCGTCGCCGACGAGCGTCGCCTCGAGCGCCTCGGACGCCTGCGCGTCGTCGCCCTGGCCGGCGTCGAGCACGACCTGGCCCTCGGTGAACGACAGCCGGATCGGGGTGTTGCGCTCCGCGACGAGCGCGACGCGCTTGGCGGCGTCCGCGAGGGTCTGCGTGAGCACGACGGCGTGGATGGGGGTCTCGTCCGGGAACAGGCGCCGGACCGCGGGGTAGTCGCCGTCGACGAGGAGCGACGTCGTGTGGCGGCCGCCGGCCTCGAAGCCGATGAGGTCGACGCCCTGGCCGGTCGCGAGCGCGACGTTGACCGAGCTCGACGAGCCGAGCGACTTCGCGGCGTCGGAGAGCGTGCGGGCCCGCACGAGCGCGACCGTCGAGATGTCCGGCGACGCCGGCGTCCAGGTGAGCTCGCGGAGCGCGAGGCGGTAGCGGTCGGTCGCGAGGAGCGTGATCTTCTCGCCCTCGATCTCCATCCGGACGCCCGTCAGCAGCGGGAGCGTGTCGTCGCGGCTCGCGGCGATCGTCACCTGCGCGACCGCGTGGGTCAGGGCGTCGCCCTCGACCGTACCCGTGACGGCGGGCATCGCGGGCAGCGCGGGGTAGTCCTCGACGGGCATCGTCAGGAGCGTGAACCGGCTCGCGCCGCACGTCACGGTGACCTTGGTGCCCTCGAGCACGACGTCGACGGGCTTGGCCGGCAGCGCGCGGGATATCTCCGCGAGCAGGCGGCCCGAGACCAGGACCGTGCCGGGCTCGCTCACGTCGGCCGCGATCTCCGAGCGGGCCGAGACCTCGTAGTCGAAGCTCGAGAGCTGGAGCGTGCCCGAGGCGTCGGCCTCGATGCGCACGCCCGCGAGCACCGGGACCGGGGGGCGGGTCGGCAGGCTGCGAGCCGTCCACGTGACTGCTTCGGCGAGAACGTCACGGTCGACGCGGAACTTCATGCCCCACCCTCTCGGTCCTGGGTCGCCGGACGCCGGTGACCCGCCGGCCCACGGCGGTCGAGCCGCAGGCGCTGCGAACCCGCGCTCGTGAGGAGCAGCGCCGCGGGACGACATGCGAGGGGACGCCTTGGCTGCGGTGCGGGAGCACGGGTTGCTCGGAAGACTACGCGAGTGGCGATGTGGCCGGTACCGGACTGTGGACGCCGTCACGGGTCAGTCCTCGGCCGTCGTCCTGCGCTCCTCGGCGGGTGGTGCCCGTCCCGGCCGGTCCTGCTCGGCGCCCTCGGTCGGTCGATCGGCTCGAGAGGTCTTCGAAGGTGTGTGGATTTCTCCGCTGAAGATGAGTCGTCATCGTCATAGCGTCTGTGCACTTTGTGGATGAGAGCCGTTTCCGCAGGTCAGTGTGGTTGTGGAGGTGTGCACGGAGTGTGGGTCGGACCCGTGGACAGCGGGCTGCCGCGGTGGACGGGAAACTTCGTCACGGCGTCGTCCACGGGAACAGGGTGTGTCGTCCACATGCGCTGTGCGTGTCGTCCACCGTCATCCACAGGTGTGTGCACAGGTGTGAACATTCGTCCCATGCCTCGTTCGTGGTCGCGCCGACGGCGTCCCCAGGTCTGTGGATGGGGTGTGGATGCGGGCCTCGGGTGTTCGGAAGACGCGCGTGATCAGGCCGGACGGGGGACGTGCCGGGGGTGTGGACAACGCGCGGTGCGGGACGGGACGCGGCGGTGCGGAGGGTCGGGGGCGGGCCGACGTGGAGGCACGGGGCAGGGCCGGCGTGGAGACAGCACGAAGGGCCGGGGACAGGTGTCCTCCGGCCCTCCACGACGTCCTCGGCGGGTCAGCCGCGGTTCTGCTGCTTGATCCGGTTCGTCAGCTCGGTGACCTGGTTGTAGATCGAGCGACGCTCCGCCATGAGCTCGCGGATCTTGCGGTTCGCGTGCATCACCGTCGTGTGGTCGCGGCCGCCGAACGCCTGGCCGATCTTGGGCAGCGACAGGTCCGTGAGCTCGCGGCACAGGTACATCGCGATCTGCCGGGCCGTCACCAGCACGCGTGAGCGCGACGAGCCGCACAGGTCGTCGATGCTCAGGCCGAAGTACGCGGCCGTCTGCCCGATGACCTGCGTCGCGGTGATCTCCGCGGTGTTGTCGTCCGTGATCAGGTCCTTCAGGACGATCTCCGCGAGCGACAGGTCGACCTGCTGCCGGTTGAGGTTCGCGAACGCCGTGACCCGGATCAGCGCACCCTCGAGCTCACGGATGTTCGTCGAGATCTTCGAGGCGATGTACTCGAGCACGTCGTCGGGCGCCTGGAGCTTCTCGCTGCCGGCCTTCTTGCGCAGGATCGCGATGCGGGTCTCGAGGTCCGGCGGCTGGACGTCGGTGATGAGGCCCCACTCGAACCGCGACCGCATGCGGTCCTCGAAGCCGTTGAGCTGCTTGGGCGGCAGGTCGGACGTGATCACGACCTGCTTGTTCGCGTTGTGCAGCGTGTTGAACGTGTGGAAGAACTCCTCCATCGTCTGTTCCTTGCCCTGCAGGAACTGGATGTCGTCGATGAGGAGCACGTCGACCTCGCGGTAGCGGCGCTGGAACGCACCGGCCTTGTCGTCGCGGATCGAGTTGATGAAGTCGTTGGTGAACTCCTCGGAGTTCACGTAGCGCACGCGCACGCTCGGGTAGAGGTTCTGCGCGTAGTGGCCGATCGCGTGCAGCAGGTGCGTCTTGCCCAGCCCCGAGTCGCCGTAGATGAACAACGGGTTGTAGGCCTTCGCGGGGGCCTCGGCGACGGCGACCGCGGCCGCGTGCGCGAACCTGTTCGACGAGCCGATGACGAACGTCTCGAACAGGTACTTGGGGTTCAGGCGCGCCGGCTCCGTCGGGGGGACCGGGCGGCGCGACGACGGGCGGAACGGCTCGCGGGCCGGCTCGTCGTCCTCGTCGTGGTGGTCCGAGCCCCGCACCGGGCTGTGCTCGGTGACCACCGGGGGGAGCGGGCGCAGCTGCGGGCCGTCACCGTCGATCGGGGCCAGGTCGGCGTCGACCGTGATCGCGAAGCGCGCCTCGCGGCCGAGCGCCGACGACAGGGCGCTCACGACCTCGGTCCGGACCCGGGTCTCGAGGTACTCCTTGGTCAGGTCGTTGCCGACCGCCAGGAGCATCGTCCCGTCGAGGAGGCCCAGCGGCTTCGCGAGCTTCACGAAGGCGAGCTGCCGCGGCGTGATGTCGGGGCTCTGCTCGAGCTCCACGACGGCGTCGGTCCAGACACGGGTCAGCTGCTCGTCCTGTGGTGACACGTCCTACCCTCGCTGCCCGTTGTCGTGGCCGTGAGTCTCGCACGGTCACCCGATGATCCACACCTTTGTCCACAGCCTGTGTGCGGTGCGCCGAATGGCCCCGCGGCGGGGGCGGAGGCGGCGGCGGTGGCACGGGGTCCTGCGCCTGCCGACGGGTGGACGAACGGCTCGGCCGAGCTCGCGAGCGACCGCGGACCGTCGTGACGACGCACGATACTAGCCGCCGGTTCTCACCCTCCGGGAGGGTGAGGGGGTGAGAAACCTCGTCGCCCGCGTGTCGCGCCGCCTCGTGCGGGGCTGGGGGTGGCAGGGTGCCGGGCCTCGTCCTGTGCTGGGGCGCTCGCCGGGGGGTCCGTTCCGGTGGACCGGTCGGGGCGCCGGAAGGGCGTCGACGGTGGCGCAGTGGTGGCGGAGGTCACGCGCGCGGAGGTCGGTGGTCGTGCGAGAGTTCGGTGCGGCGCTTCGCGCTGCCTGCCATTTGACCCCTACGGCCGGCGCGGCGTAACGTTGTGCAGCCCTTCCTGATGGCTCCTGCTGGCGCGCCATGACGCCGGACACGCTCGCGCGTGTCGACCCCGGAGCAGTCGAGCTCGGCACCCTGACCTGGTCGTGCGCGCTGCGCGTGATCATTGCCCCGAAGTACTTGGAGACCCTCGTGAGCAAGCGGACCTTCCAGCCGAACAACCGGCGCCGCGCCAAGACGCACGGCTTCCGTCTGCGCATGCGGACGCGTGCGGGCCGTGCGATCCTCGCCGCTCGTCGGCGCAAGGGTCGCACGGAGCTCTCGGCCTGACGCCTCTCCGGTGCTGCCTGCCGCGCACCGGATGCGCCGTCCCGCCGAGTTCGAGCGGGCGGTGCGCCGCGGTGCGCGTGGCGGACGTGAGTCGCTCGTCGTGCACCTCGTGACTGAGACCGACCCCGGACCTGGTCCGGTGGTCGGTCTCGTCGTGTCCAAGGGCATCGGCAACGCCGTGACGCGCAACCGGGTCAAGCGCCGGCTGCGCGCGCTCGTGCGTGAGCGGCTCGCGACCATGCCGGCGGACGCGGGCGTCGTCGTCCGGGCGCTGCCGCCCGCGGCGGTGCGCGACTACGCGTCGCTCGGCGAGGACCTCGACATCGCGCTCAGGGTCGCCGCCAAGCGGGCCCGCCAGCGCGCCGGCGCCTGAGAGACATCCCATGACCTGGCGACCTCGGCAGGCCCTCCGGCTGCTCGCGCGGCTGCCCGGGCTCGTCCTCGTCGGACTCGTCCGGGTCTACCAGACCGTCATCTCGCCGCTCACGCCCCCGACGTGCCGGTTCTACCCGTCGTGCTCGCAGTACGCGGTCGTCGCGATCACCCGGCACGGGGCGGTCCGCGGTACGTGGCTCGCCGTCCGACGCGTCCTGCGGTGCCACCCCTGGAACCCCGGGGGCGTCGACGACGTTCCGCCAGCAGCGGCTCACCGGCCTCGCACTCCTCGCACGGCCCACGCCGCGCACTGACCCCCAGCAAGGAGCTCTGCCACATGTCGTGGTTCGACGGCCTGCTCTACCCGATCATGGTCGCGGTGGCCTGGATCATGGTCCAGTTCCACTCGCTGCTGACGAAGGCCGGGCTCGACGAGGAGTCCGGTGCGGCGTGGGCGCTGTCGATCGTCGGCCTCGTCATCGTCATGCGGATCCTGCTCATCCCGCTCTTCTTCAAGCAGATCAAGGCCTCGCGCGGCATGCAGCTGCTCGCGCCCGAGATGCAGGCGATCCAGAAGAAGTACAAGGGCAAGACCGACCCCGCGTCCCGTGAGGCGATGAGCCGCGAGACGATGGAGCTGTACCGCAAGCACGGGACCAACCCGTTCGCGTCCTGCCTGCCGATCCTCGCGCAGTCGCCGATCTTCTTCGCGCTGTTCCGCGTGCTGTACTCCCTCGGCCCGCTGGCCGACGGCACGTACCCGAACGCCGAGAACCCGAAGGCCACGATCGGCCCCCTCACCGCGCAGCTCGCCGGCCAGGCCGAGTCCGCCACGATCTTCGGGGCGCCGCTCTCCGGCACCTTCCTCGGGTCCGACGACATCCAGGTCAAGGTCGTCACCGTCCTGCTGATCCTCGCGATGTCCGCGACGACCTTCCTCACGCAGCGCCAGCTGACGATGAAGAACATGCCGCCGGCCGCCCTCCAGGGCCCCATGGCGCAGCAGCAGAAGATGCTCCTCTACTTGATGCCGATCATCTTCGCGGTGTCGGGCGTCAACTTCCCGATCGGTGTCCTCATCTACTGGACCACCACGAACCTGTGGTCGATGGGCCAGCAGTTCTACACGATCCGACGCATGCCGGCCCCCGGGTCGCAGGCCGAGATCGCGCTCAAGGAGCGTCGCGCGCGCAAGGCCGCCACGAAGGGCGGCACGCTGCAGATCGAGGAGACGCCGACCACGGTGCTCGACGAGAAGCCGCGACCCGGTCAGCGCACGCAGCCCAAGCGCAAGGACCGCGCGAAGGCCCGCCCGGCCGGTGCGGCAGGTGCGACGGCGGCCGGTGCGACGGCGGCCGGCGGCACGAACGGTGCAGCCAGCGGCGCCGCGGCGGCACCCGGCGGAGCGGCGGCCTCCGCGGCCGACGACGGTCCCGACGAACCGCCCGCGAAGCGCGTAAGCACGACCAAGCCCAAGAAGTAACGCTCACCCCCGGCACCGAGCCGACTCCCGAGGAGCACCGATGACGCCTGCAACCGAGCAGCCCAGCACGCCGCCCGCGCCCGAGGAGGTCCCGTCCTCGCGACTCGAGGAAGAGGGCGAGATCGCCGCCGACTACCTCGAGGAGCTCCTCGACATCGCCGACCTCGACGGGGACATCGACATCGACGTCGACCACGGCCGAGCAGCCGTCGAGATCATCGCCGAAGGCGGCTCCGAGCGGGCGCTCCAGCGCCTCGCCGGCGAGGACGGAGAGGTGCTCGACGCCCTCCAGGAGCTCACGCGCCTCGCGGTGCAGGCCAAGACGGGGGAGCGGAGCCGGCTCATGCTCGACGTCGCCGGGTACCGCGCCGCTCGTCGCACCGAACTCATCAAGGTCGCCGACGAGGCGATCGCGCGCGTCAAGGAGACCGGCGCCGACGTCGCGCTCGAGCCGATGAACCCCTTCGAGCGGAAGGTCGTGCACGACGCCGTCGCCGCCGCCGGGCTCGTGAGCGACTCCGACGGGGTCGAGCCTGCGCGGCACGTGGTCATCAGGGCGTCCTGATCTCGCAGTCTCTTCTGCAGTGCCTCGAGGGCGGCCGATTGCGGATCGGCCGCCCTTGGTGCGTCTTGGGTGGGTGATTCTCGTTCGGGCTGTCGGACCGTCGGGGTGGTTGGGGGTTGAGGCCGGGTGAGGGACGCTGCGCCGGGGCGTCCGCGTCCCTGAGATCCCACGCGTGGCTGGATGCATGTATGCGGGCATCCAGGCCCGCCGGCATGGCCTTGTGCTGAGCTGCAGGCACTGAGTGCGTCGACTGCTGGGTCTGGAGGCGTCCTCTGTGCGTGTCGCGCTCGCTCGAGGACGGACGCACGGCACGTTGAGCGGCAGACTGGCTAGCCGCAGGGCAGTGCGCTGCCGTCCCGGCGAGTACGGGCGGTCGCGGCTCTCGTCAGATCAACCATGGTGAGACGAGTCCTGGCGTCGGGGCACGCGACGCTGGCGCAGATTCGACGACATCGCCGGTGCCTCGGTCTGACTCGCGATGAGCACAGAAGGTCCCTCGAGGCCATCGCTGGGATGCGCAAGGTTGCGATCGTCGCGCCGCACCCGCACCTCGCCACCCGCTGCGTGTGGAGGGGTCCAAGAGTTCCGTCCAGGCGGCCAACCGCGTCCGTGTGTCGTGATGTGTCCTCATCCCCTGTACGTGCGGTGGTTCGGGCGCCGAGAGCGGTACACGGACCGACGTCGACGCGACGGGCTGAGTTTCGGCAGACCTGATGGCTCGCTCCCGCGGTTTGTGTCCCGGGCTGGGGCGGTTCTGCTGCCCGTTTCACGTGAAACGACCATCTCAACCGCTGCAGAGGCTGCGATCTGCCGTCGTGAGGGCTCCGGCCAGAACGGAGCGCGGAAGCAGTTTCACGTGAAACGGACTGGCTGCAGGCGTTGCCGCACGCACGAGGACTGCAGCGACCTTGCGGGGTGCTCCCGCGGATCCTCCGAAGCGGACTGGACATGTGACGTCGGAGCGCGCAGGGGAACCTCTCCCGAAGACGCAAGAGCCGACCTCGACATCCCCGATCGGTGGCGATGTCCTGGGGCGTGCTGCTTGGCGTCGGCCGACGTCGTACGGCGATCTGCCGGTGACGTCGATGTCGCGCAGCGATCACCAGCACTTCCGGATGTGCGGTTCGCAACCGTCCCGAGGCCAGACCGTGCGGTCTTCTGCCCGCCGCCAGCCGAGGGCAAGACGGCGGCGCGCGGGTGACGAGGTCGCGGTGGCGCCTATCGACGTTGGGATTCGCACGAACCACGAGTCCTGGCAGCTCGATTGCGTCTGGCCGAAGGGTTCGGAACCGCAGAAGGAGTCTGTCGTGGCGTATGCCTCACCGTCTCGGATGGACCGGGAGTTGCGAATACGGCCATAGACCGGCGAGAAGGCGAGGCTCACCGCGTTGGCTCCGCGTCCCTCGTTGGGTCAGCTCCCCCCGCCAAAGGTGGTGGGTCGGAGTCCACGAGGCGGAATCCATGGGCTCCGCTCTGTCGCGAAGACGTCGGGGCGCTGACCCCGGTGAGAGGTGGGGAGGCCCGTTCCGTCTCGCTAGGGCGCGGACGTGGCTGCGTTTCACGTGGAACACCGTGGCGGTACGGCTGGCCCACCTCGCCTACGCGCGGCCGCCCGACGCCTGCGCACCTTTGCGGCGTCCAACAAGGCAACCCGTGGCCGTGGGAAATTCCTCGTGCCACGAGGTCGCCTCCAGGTGCAGTGGGCCGAGGTGGCACCGGGCTGCGCGTCGCGCGCATGCGCGTACAGCCTTCCTGTTGTTTCACGTGGAACGGACGAGGTCGGTGGGTGTCTGATGGCGGTGAGCCACCTGCGGGAGACAGGGCCGCGCGAACGAGTCGGCGGCATTGACATCAGCTCAGCACATCAGTTCGACGCGGACTCGCAGAGACCGCGACCGTCTAGTGGCCTGCGGACTCTGGTGCCGCGACATCGACGGCCGGACCCGTGAAACGGGCAGCACCGCCGATCCGGAGCACCGCGGAGTCAGAGACTGCAGACGCCCTGCACCCGAGGCAGCAGAGCGGAAGGGCGGCGAGCGAAGGGCTGGAGCACTGGCATGCCGACGTGGGGTCGCGCTCTGTCGCATCACTGAACGTCAGGCGTTCCCGGTCGGAGACCGAAAGCATCGCGCTTTGTCGGAGGGGCAGGGTGGTGACGGCATGCCGCGTCGCAGACCGAGCGCGCATGTTGCGGCCGCGGAGGGTCGAGTTCCGAGGCCGGGTCAGACGAGCACGGAGGTAGGATCTGAGTTCGGGGCCGAACACCCCCGCGGACGGCGGACCGGCGGGACGTGAAGGCCGCGGCGAAGCGCAGCCGTGCGGTGCATCGCTTGTTCGTGACACGTCCAGGTGTGGAGCGCGTCGGAGGCGCCGCCGCGGACACGGATGGAGCGAACCTCTGCATGGTCGTCCCCGCGGTGCGCCTGGGCAGGATCCCGCGACGGATAGACCCCCGTCTCCGGACCGGACCTGCGCGAGACTGGCCGGCGCGCGGTCGCGAGATCGGACGAGCGAAACGCCGACCGCTCCGCCTAGCCGCAGGTTCCGCGTCGAACCTCGAGCACCCTCTCTTCTGCAGGGGCGATGCGCGCCCGAGGAGGTCGCCGCGTTCTGTAGGGGCGATGCGAGGCCGAGGAGGTCGCCGCGTTCTGTAGGGGCGATGCGCGCCCGAGGAGATCGCCTCGTTCCGCAGGGGCAATGCGTGCCCGACGAACGCTCCTCGTTCTGCAGCCGGGTAGCGCGCGCGCCGAGCGAACCGCTCAGTCGTACGGGCTCGGCTGCGCATCCGAGCGAAGCGCTCCCTCTCTTCCGCGCCTCGCGGCCACTGAGCCTTTTGGGCCTGATATGCGTCGTGGCCTCTCGGGCGCGGCTATCGCGAACGGCGTCGACGGTGCTTCGGTTCAGGGATGCGCGGCGTCCTGCACAGGCGGCGGGGTGGCACACCGGGGCGGCATCGTTCAGACGGTACGGTGGGCGGCGCACCAGGTGTGGTGACGGGGTCGGTCGACCTCGAGCGGACGGGGCATCACGCCCCTTGAGAGCTGGGGCGAGGTGCATGAGCGGAGCCGAGACGGAAGAGGTACCTGTTCTGCCCGACCCCCTCGACGGAGACCCTCGCCTTCCCACGTTCTTCGGGAGCTCCTGGGGCGCCGTCCGTCGCTTCCGCGACATGCTCGCGGACGAGGGTGTTCTTCGCGGCCTCGTGGGGCCCCGTGAGGTCAGCCGGCTGTGGGAGCGCCACCTGCTGAACTCGGCGGCCGTCGTCCCGTTCCTGCCGACGTCGGGACGGATCGTCGACCTTGGCTCGGGCGCGGGTCTGCCGGGCGTCGTCGTGGCAGCGATGCTGCCCGAGGCCGAAGTCGTCCTGCTCGAGCCGATGGAACGGCGCTGTGCCTGGCTGGGCGAGGTCGTGAGCGAGCTCGGTCTGCCGAACGCGACGGTCACGCGCGCCCGAGCGGAGGACGTGCACGGCAGCTTGACCGCCGACGCGGTCACGGCTCGAGCCGTAGCGCCTCTTGACCGGCTCTACCGATGGGCCTTCCCCCTCCTCGGCAGTGGGGGAGTGCTTGTCGCGCTCAAGGGCGCTCGCGCATCGGACGAGGTGCAGGCAGCCGAGAAGGCCGGCAGGCGCCTTGGGGGCGGCCAGGCATCCATCCATGCGGCTCACACGATTGACGGTGTCGATGAGACCACAGTGGTTCGCGTCGTTCGGGAGGCTGTTCGCGGTGTTCGGTAGGAAGAAGCGGCGCCAGGATCCGATCGCAGTGCCGGCGAGCCCGGACATCGACTCGTGGGTGCCCGCCCCGGGAGTCACTCCAGCGGCTGGCGCCCTCGATGTCTCCGTCCCCGCTGAGGACGACGCCCCGGAGGCAGGCACGGCTGAGCTGCCGCGTCTCGATCGCACTGACGTTTCACGTGAAACGGCGACACATCGAGATGGGGTCACCGGGCAAACGTGGCCACCTGTGGTGGTGTCAGAGGGGCAACGGGACGGGACGGCTGCCGGACCCCATGGCGAAGACGGCTTCATCTCGGCACCGGACGACCATCCCGCGGAGGATGACGGGTCGGATCCGCGTGTCGAGGCTGTCGACGTGCCTTCCGCGAGTGCGTCGGAAGGATCCGCCTTTTCCCCGAGGCTCCCCACCGAGCACCTAGCCCCGACAACATCACCGCTCGCGCGCGATAGCGCCGTGGGCACTTCTGTCGAAGGCTCGGACGAGGCGTCGCCGGCCGCGTCCAGCGAGACGGTCGACGATTCGGACCCCCTGGTTTCACGTGAATCCACGTCCGCCTTCGCTGAGATTCCGTCACACGGAGACCGTGCGGAGGTGAGCCGTCCCGAAGGCGAGGATGGTCGCGGCGGCGAGGGACCGCCCGTCCCCGGCGCCGACCACGCGACCCGTCCTGGGGGCATCATCACCCCAGTCGCGGCTGCGGGACTCGAGGGCGTCAACGCCAGCAGCGCCGAGGTCACGGGACCGGCGGTGCCCGGCTCTGGGTCGCTGGTGCCGTTGCGCGACGACGACGCGGCGTCGGACGACGCTTTCATCGTGTCGAGCGAGTCCGCCACGGACCTCGGGTCTGAGTTCGGGTTCACGCCCTCTCCGGTGTCCTCCGACATCCCGCCGCCTCCGGCTGATGCCCTCGCAACGCCGAAGCCCGATCACGTCCACGGGATCCTTGACGACGCGCCGGACAGCGCAGAAGCACGTGAGCAGATGAACGACGGTGTGGCGGTTGTGACGGCCGACGGCGAGGCTGCTCTGGACAGGGCGGACGGTGCTGCCTCCGGCCTCCACCCGGTGGCCAAGCTGGCTCAGGACGCTCCCTCCGCGGGCGCCCCGAGCGGTGACGCCGACGAGCTCCACAGGGACGCTCTCGTGCAGAGCCTCCCTGACGTCGGCGAGGACACGCCCCTCATGGCGCAGATCCAGGAGGACGCGCGCCGACGCATCCAGCTGCGGGGGAGGAAGTTCCCGCGGCCCGCGTCGACGCGCGTCATCACCGTCGCGAATCAGAAGGGTGGCGTCGGGAAGACGACTACAACCGTCAACATGGCGGCCGCGCTGGCTCAGGCGGGGCTGAACGTGCTGGTGCTGGACAACGATCCCCAAGGCAACGCGTCCACCGCGCTGGGCATCGAACACCGTGCTGGCACGCCGTCCATCTACGAGGTCCTCGTTGAGGGCGCCCCCATGGTTGAGGCGGTGCAGGAGAGTCCTGACGTTCCCCGACTGTGGTGCTTGGCGGCGACCATCGACTTGTCCGGTGCAGAGATCGAGCTCGTCTCGATGGTTGCGCGCGAGACGCGACTCCGGTCCGCCCTGGATGCCTATCTCAAGGGCCGGATCGAGGCTGGGCAGGAGCCGATCGACTACGTCTTCGTCGACTGCCCCCCGAGCCTGGGGCTGCTCACCGTCAACGCTTTCGTCGTCGGTCGCGAGGTGCTCATCCCGATCCAGTGCGAGTACTACGCGCTGGAGGGCCTCAGCCAGCTCCTCAAGACGATCCAGCTCATCCAGGCCCACCTCAACCCGGACCTGCACGTCTCGACCATCCTCCTGACCATGTATGACGCGCGAACGAACCTGGCTCAGCAGGTCGCTCAGGAGGTCCGCGAGCACTTCCCGGAGACGACTCTGCGCACGTCCGTTCCTCGCTCGGTGCGAATCTCGGAGGCGCCGAGCTACGGACAGACCGTCATGACGTACGACCCCGGGTCCACAGGCGCGCTTGCGTACCTGGAGGCTGCACGGGAGCTCGCGGAGCGCGCCGTCGTGGCCGCTCCCGGCGGAGACATCACCCCGAACGATCGCCCGGCACCGGGCACCGCGAACGACCACGAGCAGCAGTCGGAGGGTCGCGACGCTGCGGCCGAGGCGCTCGCCGGTGCACGCGGCGATGTACACCACGACCAGGAGGACAAGTGAGCGAGAAGCGGCGCGGGCTGGGGCGAGGCCTCGGCGCCCTCATTCCTAACGGCCTGGACGGACAGCGGACGTCAGACGCTCAACGTCCCGTGGACGTGTTCTTCCCGGACAACCGGGGGAGCGCGCCGGCGGACGCGGACCTTCCGCCCGACCCTGTGACGCGTCCTGTTTCACGTGGAACGACGCCCGTCGCAACAACGCCCGCGGCCGTGGCGACGGATCTCGACGAGGGGACGGACGGAGCCTCGTCGGACGGGATCCCGTCGGACGGGGTCCCGTCGGTCGAGGTCCCTGGCGCGTTCCCCGCCACATCTCCCCAAGCGTCGGCCAGTACGGAGTCCAACGCCGACGCTGTGGTCTCGGGAGCGGACGACGGTGCGCCCTCGGGGGTCGCGGACGCGGAGAGCGCACCGAGCAGGACGGGTCGTCGCCCGGCCGGCCCGACAGAGGATCTGGTCCCGGTTCCGGGGGCGCGGTTCGCGGAGCTGCCGGTCGAGTCGATCCGTGCCAACCCTCGGCAGCCGCGCACGGTCTTCGAGGAGGAGGCGCTCGAGGAGCTCGTCGCGTCGATCCGCGAGGTCGGGGTGCTGCAGCCCGTCGTCGTTCGCCCCGCGGGCGACGGCCAGTACGAGCTCATCATGGGCGAGCGCCGCTGGAGGGCCACCCAGGCCGCGGGGATGTCCGTCATCCCCGCGATCGTGCGGGACACCGAGGACAGCGACCTGCTCCGGGACGCCCTGCTCGAGAACCTGCACCGTTCCCAGCTGAACCCGCTCGAAGAAGCGGCGGCGTACCAGCAGCTCCTCGACGACTTCGGTTGCACGCACGAGGAGCTGGCGACCCGGATCCATCGGTCCCGCCCCCAGATCTCGAACACGCTCCGGCTCCTGCGCCTGCCTCCGCTCGTGCAGCGACGCGTCGCCGCCGGCGTCATCTCCGCAGGTCACGCGCGTGCGCTGCTGGGACTCGCCGACGGAGCCGCGATCGAGCGCCTCGCGCAGCGCATCGTCTCCGAGGGCCTGTCCGTTCGCGCCGTCGAAGAGATCGTCGCGCTCGGCGGCGACGCCGAAGGGCCGGCCGCCCGGCGTCGACCGAAGGCGGGGGAGCGGAACGAGGCGCTCGACGAGCTCGCTTCTCGGCTGTCCGACCGCTTCGAGACTCGGGTCAAGATCAACCTCGGGAAGGCTCGAGGGAGACTTACCGTCGAGTTCGCGTCGGTGCAGGACCTGAACCGGATCCTGGAGAGCTTGGCCCCGGAGGACCCGGGCCTGCTCAAGCCCTGATAGGTGTCGCTGGTTCACGGCAAGGCGTGAACGGGCGATCGGCAATGCGTCGGTGCAGGGCGTCGTTTCACGTGGAACGACGCCCGGCGGACGAGAGTGGTCGATGCTCGTCAGTCGTCAGTCGTCAGTCGGTTCGACTGCGGACCCCTTCGTCGCTCAGGACCTCATCGACACCCCGGGCAGGCTGGTGGATTGGGGTCGGCGCTGCGGGAGGCGCGCGACGCTCCCTGCGCACGGCCGCACGGCCGCACGGCTGCACGGCTGCACGGCTGGACGACGCGCGACGCGCGACGGCCGACCATCGATGCTCCCCCCAGGCACGACGCGCGCGACGACTCCTGCGCGCCCGAGGTGAGGGGTCCTCGGAGTCGTGCTGGCCTGGCGGCGGCCCGCCGGGGAGATGCGGCTCGTCGTGTTGGTCGGGCGACGAGCGGCATGTGGGGAATCCACGGACGACCGATCTCGGCACCAGCGGCATCTTCTCGAACGACGGCCACGTTGCGCGGTGGACGGGAGCGGGCAGGCCACGGGGTCGGCGGCGTGGGACCGCCGTTCCCGGATAGCCAGTGACGGCCCAGCCTGACCTGCAGAGGCCGACGCTGCGTTCCTGCTCCGCGGGGGGCTCGACGCAACGTGGGAGCCCGGGGAGATCGTGCCGAGCAACAGAAGTAATTCCACGGACCCGGCAACGGCCTGGATCTCTGACAGTGCGCCGTCCGAACGCCACCGGTGTGACTCCGGATCGGCTGCGCTCCCGCGCATCTCCGCCTTCCGCAGGCAGGCTGCCTCTGACCCACGCGGCCGGCTTGGCGATGACCACATCGCGCGCGCGGCCCGTGGCGGGTGACCCCGAACGTCTGTTTCACGTGAAACTGACGCGCGCGACGTAGCCGTCGGGACGAGGGACGGCCCGTCCGAAATCCGCGGTCGCCCAAGCCAGCCGCCTGACGCAATCGCCTCACGTAGTCGCCTCACCCAGTCACCTCAACGTCGCCAACGCCGCGGGCGGCTGCGATCGGCAGGGTCGGCATGCGGGCCGCGCGGTCACCTGATCGCGGCTACGTTTCACGCTGGCGCCGGGACGTGGTGTCGGCGACACCGCTCCACGACGGAGGGACGCGCCGAGCTGCCGCAGTCGGCCCGGACGGACCTAGCGCTCGCGCTGGGTCGTCGAGTCGTCGCTGTCGGTCTGGACGGAACGGGCGTCGCGGAGGGCCGTCTCGACGAGAGCCCGGTACAGCGCGCCGAGCTCGTGCCCGGCGGCCTCCGCCGACTGGGGGAGCAGCGAGGTCTCCGTCATGCCGGGCGCGACGTTGACCTCGAGGAACGCGACGGATCCGTCCGGCCGCACGATGAGGTCGGTGCGCGAGAGGTGACGGAGGCCGAGCGCCTCGTGAGCGGCAACGGCCACGGCACCAGCACGCCCCGCCACGTCAGGGGTGAGGCGGGCGGGCGCGAAGTACTCGGTGCGTCCCGGGTTGTAGCGCGCGTCGTAGTCGTAGGGCCCGTCGGTCACGATCTCGACCGCGGGGAGGGCTTGGAGGCCATCGCCGAGGTCGACGACGCTCACGGCGAGCTCCGTCCCCAGGACCGCCTGCTCGATGAGAGCGGTGTCCCCGTAAGCGAAGCACTGCACCATGGCGCGGGGGAGCGAGGCCGCCTCGGTCACGAGGCTGACACCGAGCGCCGAACCGCCCCGCGACGGCTTCACGACGAGCGGCAGACCCAGACGCGCGGTCACGGCGTCGAGGACCCGCGAGGCTCCGAGCTCGCGGAACAGGCTCTGGGGCAGGGTGACGAAGTCCGGCGTGCTGATCCCCGCACGGGCGACGACCGTCTTCGCGATGGGCTTGCTCCAGGCCACGCGGCTCTCGCGGGGACCCGTGCCGACGGTGGGCAGCCCGAGGAGCGCGAGGACGTCGCGGACGGAGCCGTCCTCTCCGCTGGCCCCGTGCAGGAGCGGCCACACGAGGTCGGGCTGGGCGTCGAGCAGCGCCGGCACGAGGTCGGCGTCGACGTCGTGGACGGTGACGTCGGCTCCCGTCGACCGGAGCGCCCCGGCGACCCGTCGGCCGGAGCGCAGCGAGACGTCTCGCTCGTGGGACAGGCCTCCGGCCAGGATGACGATGCGCGGGGAGCTGGGGGCGGGCAGGTCGGTCACGTGGTCGGGGCTCCGTGGTGGTGAGGTGTGGGTCCGTGGTCGAGCGGGGCGCGCATGCTGGTCACGTGGTCGAGGCGTCGTGCGGGCGCAGGATCGTCCGTCCGCAGGCGGCGCACAGGAGCCGCGCGGCACACGCAGGACCGACCGCCGACGGCACCCGTTCCGTCGCGCGGAGACGGAGCGGTCGCCGCGCTGTGGGATCCCGAGACCGCGTTCGCGGCGGCGCGCATGGCAACTCGCAGAGACCCACGGGTCGGCTGGGTCGCGAGGGCCGGCGACGCCGACAGCTCACCCGTCACCGCCCGAAGCCTCTGTCCCGGACCGCTCAGCTGACGTCCGGACCGGGCGCCTGAACGTCACCCCGCGCCACGCCGAGCCCGGCGCCGAACAGCGAGACGAGCTCCGACTCGCCGGCGACGACCCCGGCGAGCCGACGCACACCCTCGCGGATGCGCTCGGGCGTCGGGTAGCAGAACGACAGTCGCATCTGGTCGCTGCCCTGGCCGTCGGCGTAGAACGCGGTGCCGGGGACGTACGCCACCCGCGCGGTCACCGCGCGCGGCAGCATGGCCTTGGCGTCGAGCCCGTCGGGCAGGCGGACCCAGGTGTAGAACCCGCCGTCGGGCACCGTCCAGGTCGCGTCGGGCAGGTGCTCGGCGAGCGCGCCCATCATCGCGTCGCGACGCTCGCGGTACATCTCGCGGAACGCCTTGATCTGACCCCGCCAGTCGCAGGTCGAGAGGTAGGCGCTGATGGCGAGCTGGGATGCGTTCGACGGGCAGAGGATCGCGGACTCCGAGGCGAGCACCAGCTTCTCGCGCACCGCGTGCGGCGCGACCGCCCAGCCGACGCGGTACCCCGGGGCGAACGTCTTGGAGAACGAACCGAGGTAGATCACGCCGTCCTCGTCGAGCGAGCGCATCGCCGGGATCGGGTCGCCGTCGAAGCCGAGCAGGCCGTACGGGTTGTCCTCGAGCACGAGCACGCCGTGGCGTCGGCAGATCTCGAGGATCTGCGGGCGACGCTCCGCGGAGAGCGTCACGCCGGCCGGGTTGTGGAAGTTCGGGACCGTGTACAGGAGCTTGACCCGCCGGCCCTCGGCCGCGAGCCGGGTGAGCGTCTCCTCGAGCGCGGCCGGCACGAGCCCGTCGACGTCGAGCGGGACGTGCACGACGTCCGCCTGGTACGCCCGGAACACCCCGAGGGCCCCGACATAGCTCGGCGCCTCGGCGACGATGACGTCGCCGGGATTGACGAAAAGGCGCGTCACAAGATCGAGGGCTTGTTGCGACCCGGTCGTGACCACGACGTCGTCGGGGTGCGCGTGGATGCCCTCGAGCCGCATGACGTCGAGGATCTGCTCGCGGAGCGTCTCGTCGCCCTGACCCGAGCCGTACTGGAGCGCCGTCCTGCCGCGGGTCGCGACGACGCGCTGCGCGACGTCGGCGATGACGTCGAGGGGCAGACCGTCGAGGTTCGGCATGCCGCCGGCGAGCGAGACGACCTCGGGACGGTTGGCGACGGCGAACAGCGCGCGGATCTCCGAGGCGCGCATGCCGTGCGTGCGGTCGGCGTAGGCGCCGAGCCACGGGTCGAGCCGCGTCCCTGCGGCGGTCGTCGGAGTGGTACCCGACGTCGTGCCGCCGGAGGGGGTGTGCTGGCTCATCCTCCGAGTGTCGCACGCAGCGCAGGTGGTCAGCCGGTGCGTCCGGCGACCTCACCCGGCCGTGTCGCCCCGCTGGTGAGCGCCGCGAGGGGCGACGGGACGACACGGCCACGAACGAGTCAGCCGCA
The DNA here is from genome assembly GCF_006538745.1 of Cellulomonas cellasea. Taxonomy (GTDB): domain Bacteria; phylum Actinomycetota; class Actinomycetes; order Actinomycetales; family Cellulomonadaceae; genus Cellulomonas_A; species Cellulomonas_A cellasea. The sequence goes on from NZ_BJLR01000013.1 coordinate 122,300, forward strand.
CACACGCGACCCAGGCCACGCGCGACCCAGCCCCACGCGCGACCCAGCCCCACGCGCGACCCAGCCCCACGCGCGACCCAGCCCCACGCGCGACCCAGCCCCACGCGCGACCCAGCCCACATCCGTCGTATCGCGCGCACGACCCACCGCGCGCACGACTCAGCCCGCACGCGACTCAGCCCCCGTGCACGCATCCCTGCGCGCCCGGGGGCTGAGTGGAGTCCGCGCCCGAGAACGGCGCAGCCGAACGACCGCTACGCCTGTGCCGAGACCGCCGACGGCCCGGGAGCAGCCGGCGCACCCGCGCCACGAGCGTCGTCGGCCACCGCGGCAGCCCCGCCCGCACCGACCTCGGCCGCACCGGCCCCGCCCGCACCGACCTCGGCACCCGACGCACCGCCGATCTCCGCGAGCACGCCCTCGATCTCCTGGGCGATGATCTGCTTCGGCCGAGCCCCCGCCAGCGACCGCACGAGCTCGCCGCCCACGTACACGTTCAGCAGCGGGATCGACACCACGCCGTACTGGCCGACGACGACAGGGTTCGCCTCGGTGTCGACCTTCACGATCTTGACCCTGCCGTCGTACTCCTGCGCGAGCTCGGCGAGCACGGGCGCGACCATGCGGCAGGGGCCGCACCAGGCGGCCCAGAAGTCGACGAGCACGGGCACGTCGGAACCGAGCACCTCGGCCTCGAAGGTCGCGTCGGTCACGTGGATGTCGGTCATCACGCCTCCTGGAGGACGTCGGCCTCGGGGGAGACGGGGCCCTCGGTGCCGACGTCGCCGAGCCCGGTGAGGTAGTGCTGGGCGTCGAGCGCGGCCGCGCAGCCCGAGCCGGCGGCGGTGATCGCCTGACGGTAGGTGTGGTCGACGGCGTCGCCGCACGCGAAGACGCCCTCGAGGTTGGTGAGGGTCGAGCGGCCCTGGACGACGATGTACCCGTTCTCGTCGAGCTGGACCTGCCCGTGCAGGAGCTCGGTGCGCGGGACGTGGCCGATGGCGACGAAGACGCCGGTCGCGGGGTGCTCGCGGGTCTCGCCGGTCACGGTGTCGCGCAGGGTCACGCCGCTCACCTTGGCGTCGCCGTGGATGGCGACGATCTCGCTGTTCCACGCGAACTCGATCTTGGGGTCGTTCGCGGCGCGGTCGGCCATGATCTTGGAGGCGCGGAGCTTGTCCCGGCGGTGGACCATCGTGACGCGCTTGCCGAAGCGCGTGAGGAAGGTGGCCTCCTCGACGGCGGAGTCGCCGCCGCCGACGACGATGATCTCCTGGTCGCGGAAGAAGAACCCGTCGCACGTCGCGCACCAGGACACCCCGCGCCCGGACAGGCGCTTCTCGTCCTCGAGCCCGAGCTCGCGGTACGCGGACCCGGTCGCCAGGACGACGGCGCGCGCGGTGAACGTCTCCCCGCCGCCGGTGACGACGGTCTTGGTGGCGCCGCGCAGCTCGACGGACACGACATCGTCCCAGAGGACCTCGGCGCCGAACTTCTCGGCCTGCTTCTGCAGGTTCTCCATGAGCTCGGGGCCCTGGACCCCGTCGGGGAAGCCGGGGAAGTTCTCGACCTCGGTGGTGTTCATCAGCGCCCCGCCGGCGGTCACGGACCCGGCGATGACGAGCGGGGCCAGGCCGGCGCGGGCCGCGTAGATCGCGGCGGTGTATCCGGCGGGGCCGGAGCCGACGATGATCAGGTCGCGCGGGGCAGACTGCTCGGTCACGTGGGATTCCTCGGGTCGGGGACGGTGCTCGGTGAACCGATCCTAGGGCGGATCTGTTCCCGGGCGACCGACCCCCATCCGCATGGCGGACGCCCCGCGGAGCTCGCGCAGGGCGAGCACCGCGGGCCCGCCACGCCGGCCCGCAGGCGCGCGGTCAGGACAGCGCGAGCTCGGTGACCTCGACGCGGTACTTGCCGTCGACGGCCTGCGGCAGCGACGTGAACCACAGCACGATCGAGCCGGTCTCGACGGGCTCCGGGAACGTGAAGACGGTGTCGGGCGCGACGGGCCCGGACGCCAGCACGGTGCCGCCGCCGGGGTTCGCGGCGTCGGTCGCGCGGACCTCGACGTTCCCCCCGCTCTGGTTCGTCTTCAGCGTCACGCCGGAGACCGTCGAGGGACCCGCGAGCGTGATCACGTAGCCGACGCCCGGCTTGAGGCCGCCGAACTCGGGGCGGTTGTAGGTCTGCGTGTACCAGAACGACGCGGGGTCGCCGTCGAACGCGAGGGACACGGCCTCCTCGTGCTCGCCGTCGCTGTCGGACGGGTCGACGCTCGTGGCGCCCGCGATCGTCGGGGCGGCACCGGCGGGCGGCGCGGGGTCGGCGGGGGCCTCGTCCGCGGGCTCCTCCTCCGCGGGCTGGTCGCCCTCGGCGGGCGGTGCCGCGGCGGTCTCGGACGCGCTCGGGGAGGTGGCGGCCTCGGTCCCGCCGACGGGGCTGCGCAGCGCGTTGAACGCGATGACGACCCCGATGACGACCACGATCGCGACGACGAGCAGCACGATCTTGGTCGGGTCGAAGCGGCGCTCCGCGACCTCGCCGTCGTCGTCCCCGGAGATGTCGAAGACGTCGGGCTCGTCGTCGTGCGCACCGAAGCCGACCGCGAAGGAGGGTGCCGCCTGGTCGTAGGGGCCGGCCTGCGGGCGGGCCGGCGTGCGCTGCGTCGGCGCGGCCTGCTGCCGGGCGGGGGCGGCGGGCTGGCGCTGCACCGGCGGGGGACCGACGGTCGTGGGCGGACCCGCGGCGACGACGGTCTCGGCGACGGCGGGGGCCGGCGGCGGCGGTGGCGGTGTCGGCAGCATCGGGCGCGTGGCCGCGGGCGCGGACTGCGCGAACGCCGGGCCGCCGCGTGGGTGCGCCGGCGGCGGGGTCCCGGGGCGGCCGGTGCCGGCGGGGGCCTGCTCGTCGAACGCGGACCGGACCGACTGGCGCTGGACCTGCACCGGCCGGGTCTCGGGCGGCGCGGCGGGCGTGAGCTGCTCCTCGAGGGGAGCGGTCGCGGCGGCGGCGAGCACCTCGCCGAGGCCGATCGTGCGGATCTCGCCCCACGGCTCGAGCTCACGCACGAGCTCGGCGGGGCTGTGCGGGCCGTCCTCGTGCGGGCCGAGCGTCACGGCGCACAGCGTGTCGAGGTCCGCGGGGATGCCGCGCACGAGGTCGGCGGGCGGGACGAGCAGCCCGTCGCGCACGGGGGCCGCGGGGAGCGTGTCGGACGGCACGATCTCGCCGTCGAGCGTGGGCCAGCGGCCCGTGAGGGCGGCGTAGAGGAGCCGGACGAGGCCGACGGTGTCGGCGCGCGTGGTGCTGCGCGCGTCGCCGAGCCCCTGGCCGAGCAGGGCGCCGTCGAGCGCGAGGCCGGTGAGCAGCACGCGGTCCTCGGGCGTCACGTGCAGCACGGTCGGGCGCAGCGCGAGGTGGTGGACCCCGCGCCGGCGGGCGACCTCGAGCGCGGCGGCGGCCTCACCGACGACGGCCCGGGCCTGGTCGGCGGAGAGGGGCCCGCGCGCGAGCAGGTCGCTCAGCGAGGGGCCCGTGACCTGCTCGGTGACCACGTAGCTGATCGAGCCCTGGTGCGTCCCGACGTCGAGCACGCGCACGAGGCGCGGGTCGGACACGAGGGCGGCCCGCCGGGCGGCGTCGAGCGCCTGCGCGACGTTCCCCTGCTCGAGCACGCGCACGCGCACCGGGCGGTCGAGGATCTGGTCGGTCGCCTGCCACGAGCTCGCCCCCGGCAGGTCCGAGCCCACGAGCTGCAGGACGCGGTAGCGCCCGGCCAGCACGGTGCCACGTCCGACGACGTCCTCCACGCGAGTCCTCCCGGCGACGGTTCACTCCGGCGACTGCCGGACCCCCATGCTAGTCGGGGCGTCAGGCGCGGGTGCGGCGTATGCGTCGCAGCAGCGGACCGGCGAGGGTCTCGAGCTCGCGCACGCGCAGCGCGAGGAGCAGCGCGACGTACACGCCGGCGATCACGGCGCCCCCGGCGACGCACATGACCACCGCGTCGATCGCGGAGCCGACGGGCCCGAGCAGGCGGACGACGAGCGCGCCCGCTCCGGCGGCGACGAGCGCGGCGGCGACCGCCTTGGCGTGCGTGACGAGCACGTGCCGGCCGTCGAGCCCGCCGAGCCGCCGGCGGTTCACGACGAGCGCCGCGACGGCGCCGAGCACGTAGGAGACCGTCATGGACACGCCCGCGGCGGCCACCCACAGCTCACGGCCGAGCACCGCCTGCCCGAGCAGCGTCCCGCCGACCACGACGAGCATCATCGCGACCTGGATCGGGATCATCGACCGCGCGTCCTGGTACGCGTAGTACACGCGCTGGGACAGCGACCACACGCCGAACGCGACGAGCCCGGCGACCATCGTGACGACGACGGTCGTGAGGTCGGACGCCGGCCCGCTGCGCAGGCTCGGGAAGATCGCGCGCACGAGCGGGTAGGCGAGGACCGCGATCCCGGTCGTCGCGAGCACCGTGAACAGCCCGACGGTGCGCAGGCCAAGGCTCAGGTCGGCGCGCACGCCGGCCGTGTCGTCCGCCGCGGCCTTCGCCGACAGCCGCGTGAACAGCGCCGTCATGAGCGACACCGTGACGAGCGAGTGCGGCAGCATGAAGATGAGGAACGCATTGTCGTAGACGACGTTGCCCGCGGTGTCGCCGGTGCCCGCCGCGGTCGTCACCCGGGTGACGACGAGCACGCCGACCTGCCCGAGGACGAGCCCGAGGAACGTCCACAGCGCGACGCGCCCGGCCGTCCCCAGCCCGGACCCCCGCAGCCCCCAGCGCGGCCGGTACCGGAAGCCGCTGCGGTACAGCGGCACGACGAGCACGAGCGCCTGCGCGACGACACCCAGCGTCGCTGTCCCCGCGAGCACCGCGATCTGCTCGGCGCCCCACCACGACACGTCGCCGGCCTGGCCCTCGGGCGGCACGCGGGAGCCCCACAGCGCGACGAACACCACGAGCCCGGCGATCGCGACGACGTTGTTGACGACGGGCGCCCACATGAACGGCCCGAAGCTGCCGCGCGCGTTGAGGATCTGCCCGAGCAGCGCGTAGAGCCCGTAGAAGAACACCTGGGGCACGCACCAGTACGCGAGCGCGACCGTGAGGCGCTGCACCTCGGGGTCGGGGAAGTCGGCGTAGAGGAACGTGAGCACCGGGACCGCGGCCGTCAGCGCGAGCGTCAGGCCCGCGAGCCCGACGATGCCCAGCGTGAGCAGCTTGTCGACGTACACGTGACCGTCGGCCCGGCGGTACGCGCGCACCACCTCGGGGACGAGGACCGCGTTGAGCGCCCCGCCCGCGATGAGCAGGTACAGGATGCTCGGCAGCTTGTTCGCGGCGCCGAACGCGTTGGCCGCGGAGCCGAGCAGGCCGATCGTCGCGACGAGCGCGCTGTTGCGCACGAGTCCCAGGACGCGCGACGCGGCGGTGCCGGTCGCCATGAGCATCGTCGAGCGGCCCAGCCCGGACGGCTTGGTGGGGGCGGCGGTCATGCGGGGGTCGTCTCGCTCTCGTCGCCGGGCACGGCCTGCGCCGCGAGCCGGGCTCCGCGCCGGGCCGTCTGGCCGCGGCGCACGGTCTTCACGATGCCGACCAGCAGCGCGAGCGCGAGGAGCGCGCCGACGACGGCCGTCCCGACGTTCTCGATGGTCGGCGACACGTGCGCGTCGAAGCGGCCGGCCGTGGCGACCGAGGTGCCGTCGGGCGCGAGCGCGAACACGTCGACGAGCACGTCGCAGTTCGCGCTGGCGCTCACCTCGACCACGACGGTCTGCTCGGCGCCGGGCTCGACGGTCGCGGTCGGCGCGTCGCCCACCTCGAGGCAGGCCTTGCGCGGGCGCATCTCGATCCGGACCGTCGCACGCTGGTCGAGCGTGCTGCGCAGCGCGAGGTGGATCTGGCTCGTGCTCGAGATCATCCTGAACCGGTCGCTCAGCACGACGCTCAGCCCCGATCGCCGGGCGGTCGCGTCGGCGAGCGCGGTCCGGACGACGTCCCGGCGGCCCTCGTCGTCGGCGCGCCACGCGACGGACAGCGGCCGGAGCACCTCGCGGTCGAGCCCTTCGAGGTGCGCGTCGGGGTCCTCGAGCACCGCGGCGAACGCGACGGCCGCGTTGCGGGCGTCGCCGAGCGCGTTGACCGTCGCAGCCGAGAGCTCGCCGGGGGCGCGGCTCACGTCCGGGAGCGGCTCGCGGTCGCTCGTGTCGGGGGCCGCGTCGAGCAGGTCGCTCGCGGGGGCGAGGCGCACCCACGGCGCGGCGTCGAGCGCGTCGAGCGCGGCGGTCACGAGCGCGGTGTCCGGGGTCCAGTCGCGCGGGACGGTCGCGAGCACGTGCGGCACGGTCTCGCGCTCCTCGTGCGCGACGACGGCCGTCTCGGCGAGCAGCCGCTGTGCGAGCGTCGCCGCGGTGGCCCCGGGCTGGAGCCGCGCGGGGTCGGTCAGCAGGGCGCTCAGCGTGGGGTCGGGCACGAGCGCGGCCACGGGTCCGGCGTCGGTCGTCACGGTCGTGACCGGGCCGGCCGTCGTCGACGTGGTGCGCTCCGGGGTGAGCGCGCCGGGACCGACGACGAGCGAGGGCACGTCGGTGCCGGCGGCGAGCGCCGCGGTGCGCAGGTCGGGGACGTCGTCGGCGGCCCACTGCACGGGCGTGACCCCCTCGCTGACCAGCGGGCGCGCCGCGGACGACGACGCGAGGGCCGCCGTGAGCAGGTCGGGCCGGTCGGCGTGCGCGAGCGCCGCGAGGTCGGGATCGGCCCACGGCAGCGCCAGGACGTCGCGCCCCTCGGCGGTGGTGCGGAGCTCCTCGAGCCACGCGGCGGACTGCGGGCCGGCGTCGGACGCGCGCGCGACGAGTGCCGGGTCGAGGGCCCAGGACACGCCGGTGCTCGCGCCGCTCGCGGTCAGCAGCGCGCGCAGCCGGCCCTCGGGACCGGTCTGCGCCTCGAGCGCGGTGTCCTCGGGCTGGACGGGCTCGTCGGGCGCGGGCTCCTCGGTCGGCTCGGGGGTGGGCTCGTCGGTCGCGGCCTCCTCGCCGCCCTCGGTCGCCGTCGGGGCCGGCACCTGCGCGCTCGTCGCCGACGCCGTCCCCCCGCCGGGCGCGGACGCCACCAGCGGGACGAGCACGCTGAGCCGCGTGTGCGGCAGGTCCTCCGAGTCGGGCAGCCACAGCAGGAACGTGCGCTCGATCCCCACGCGCCGGCGCCCGTCGACGAGCTCGACGGCGAGGCCGCGCGGGCCCCAGGCGTCGGGGGTGTCGAGCAGGCCGACCGACGCCGCGGGCACGTCGAACGCGACCTCGGCCGACGCACCCGGCGCGAGCGGTGCACCGAGCGGCGCGGGCCGCCCGACGGCGCTGCCTGCGCTCGCCCGGGCCTCGGCGTCGACCCAGGCGTCGAGCTCGGCGCTCGTCCCGGGCCGCGTGCGGCTCAGCCGGAGCACGGCGCTCGGGTTCGCGAGCTCGGTGTCGCCGTCGTTGCGCACGGTCACGGTCACGCGCAGGTCCTGCCCGGGCGCGAGCACCTGCGGGGTGACCGCGGTGACGTCGACGGCCACGGGCAGCTCGTCGGTCGCGGGTGCCGCGGCCGCGGGGGAGGGCGTGACGCCGACGAGCGGGGCGAGCACCGCGAGCAGGCCGGCGGAGCGCGCGAGCAGCCGGGCGCGCGGGGTCCTGCGGGCGTCGGGCGGTGCCGCCGCGGAGACGGGCCGGACGCGGGCCGGGCGCGCGTCGGCCGCGCGGCGGGAGGGCGCTGCGCTCATGCCTGGCTGGTGAGCACGACGTGGGCCGCCTCGGCGAGCCGACGCTCGTTCGGGTAGGCGAGGCGTCCGGGCAGGTCGGTCACCGCGACCCACTCGACGTCCTCCGCCTCGCCGTCCGGGTCGCCCTCGACGGTCAGCTCACCGCCGACCGCACCGAGCAGGAAGTGGTGCACGACCTTGTGCACGCGCCGGTCGTCGCCGGTGAACCAGTAGTCGATGACGCCGAGCCGGCGCAGCACCTGCCCGACGATCCCCGTCTCCTCCGCGATCTCGCGGACGGCGGCCTCCTCGGGGGTCTCGACGCCCTCGAGATGCCCCTTGGGCAGGCACCACTCGAGCCGCCCGGCGCGGTTGCGGCGCGCGATGACCGCGGCGTGGTGGACGCCGTCCACCGTGCTCACGACGAGCCCGCCCGCGCTGGTCTCCTCGACGACGGGCAGGACGGGGGGCGCAGGGCGGACGGACGCGCTCCGCAGCTCGATCCGGAGCGCGTGCCCGCCCGGTGGCGTGGGTACGCCATCAGGACGCGCAGGGCTCGGCATGTCGACACTGTAACGACTTCACCCCGCCCGTCCTTCACCCTCGGGCCGACGGCCTGGCCCGCCCCAGCCCGGCGCGGTGCCCCGCCCCCGCGCGGCGCCGGCCCTCACCCACGGCCCGGCGACCGATCTGGCAGGCTTGGGCGTCGTGCCCACCGACCCCACCGACCTGCTCCAGCTCCAGCGCCGCGCGCTCACCGTCCTCGCGGACCTCGCGCCGGACGCGCTCGAGCTCGGGGAGGTCTTCCGCGCCGCCGGCCACGAGCTCGCGCTCGTCGGCGGGCCCGTGCGCGACGCGTTCCTGGGCCGGGTCAGCAACGACCTCGACTTCGCGACGTCCGCGACGCCCGACGAGACGATCGCGCTGCTCGCCGCGTGGGGCGACGCGCACTGGGACATCGGCAAGGCGTTCGGCACGATCGGCGCGCGCCGGCACGGGCGCCGCCGAGGCGGAGCTGACGTCGTCGTCGAGGTCACGACGTACCGCACCGACGCGTACGACCCCGCGTCGCGCAAGCCCGAGGTCGTGTTCGGCGACACGCTCGACGGTGACCTGTCGCGGCGCGACTTCACGGTCAACTCCATGGCGGTGCGCGTCCCCGAGCTCACGTTCGTCGACCCGTTCGACGGGCTCGCCGACCTCGCGCGCCGCACGCTGCGGACTCCGGTGGCCGCGCGGCAGTCGTTCGACGACGACCCGCTGCGCATGATGCGCGCCGCGCGCTTCGCCGCCCAGCTCGGCTTCACCGTGGACGACGACGCGCTCGCGGCGATCGAGGACATGGCGGAGCGCATCACGATCGTCTCGGCCGAGCGCGTGCGCGACGAGCTGACCAAGCTGCTGCTCTCGCCGTCCCCCCGCGAGGGGCTCGAGGTGCTCGTCGCGACCGGGCTCGCCGACCACGTCCTGCCCGAGCTGCCCGCGCTGCGCCTCGAGATCGACGAGCACCACCGCCACAAGGACGTGTACGAGCACTCGCTGATCGTCCTCGAGCAGGCGATCGCCCTCGAGACCGGCACGCACGACGCCCCGACCGGCCCGGTGCCCGGCCCCGACCTGGTGCTGCGGCTCGCGGCGCTGCTGCACGACATCGGCAAGCCCGCGACGCGCCGGTTCGAGGACGGCGGCGGCGTGAGCTTCCACCACCACGAGGTGGTCGGCGCGAAGCTCGTGGCCCGCCGGCTCAAGGCCCTGCGCTTCGACAAGGCGACCGTGCAGGCGGTCTCCCGGCTCACCGAGCTGCACCTGCGGTTCCACGGGTACGGCGAGGGCGCGTGGACCGACTCGGCGGTGCGGCGCTACGTGACCGACGCCGGCCCGCTGCTCGACCGCCTGCACCGGCTCACGCGCTCCGACTGCACGACCCGCAACCGCCGCAAGGCCGAGCGGCTGTCCCGCGCGTACGACGACCTCGAGGTCCGCATCGCGCGCCTGCGCGAGCAGGAGGAGCTCGCCTCGATCCGGCCGGACCTCGACGGCGCCGCGATCATGGAGATCCTCGGCATCCCGCCGGGGCCGACGGTCGGGAAGGCGTACAAGCACCTGCTCGAGCTGCGCATGGAGCGCGGCCCGCTCGACCACGAGACCGCGCGCGCGGAGCTGCTCGCGTGGTGGTCGGCGCAGGAGGGCTGACCCGACCTGGACCGCCGTGGACCGGCCCGGATCGCCAGTGCCTCGGCCCGGTCCCGTCCGGTCCGGCGGTCCCGTCCGGTCCGGCGGTCCGTCAGGGGATGCGGACCACCAGCAGGCACACGTCGTCCTCCTGGCGCTCGGACACGAGCCGCTCGACGAGCTCGTCACGGATCTCGGCCGCGCTCGCGCCCGCAGGCACCTCGGCGAACGTCCGGGTCAGCTCCGCGATGCCCTCGCGCAGCGAGCGGTCGCGCCGCTCGACGAGCCCGTCGGAGTAGACGACGAGCACCGAGCCGCGCGGCATGAGCTGCTCGGCCTGCGGCGCGGGCTCCCCGAGCGTCGTGACGCCGATCGGCGTCGAGAGCGCACCGGACAGCGCGACGACCTCGCCGTCGGGCAGCCGGAGCAGCGGCGTCGGGTGCCCGGCGCGGCTGTACGTGAGCCGTCGCGTGCCGTCGGCGCCCTCGTCGGTCACCTCGAGCCGCAGGTACACGCACGTCGAGATGTCGGCCATGCCGAGCCCGCGCACGAGCTCGTCGAGGTGCGCGACGACCCGGCCGGCGTGCTCCCCGCTCCACGCGTACGAGCGCAGCACGGACCGCAGCTGACCCATCGACGCGGCGGCGCGCAGGTCGTGCCCGACGACGTCACCGACCGCGAGCCCGAGCGCGCCGTCGGGCAGCGGCAGCACGTCGAACCAGTCGCCGCCGACCTGCGCGCGGTGCACCGCCGGGACGTAGGACGCGGCGATGTCGAGGCCCTCGACCTCGGGGATCTCGGGCAGCAGCGAGTGCTGCAGCGTCAGCGCGGCCTCGCGCTCGCGGAGGTAGAGCCGCACGTTGTCGAGCGCGAGCCCGGCGCGCTGGCCGAGGTGCGCGGCGGTGTCGACGACCGCGCGCGGGAAGCCGTCGACCGACTCGTGCACGAGGCACAGCACGCCGATGACGCGGTCGCGGGCGCGCAGCGGGACGACGAGCGCGCTGCCGAGCCCGAGCTCCTGCAGCGCGTCGAGCTGGCGCGGGGTCGTGCGCTCGGGGAGGTTCGCGACGTCGACCGGGAACGGCGCGGCGACGTACCCGGACTCGCTCGACAGGGCCGCGGCGACGCTCGGCGACCGGGTCAGCCACGAGATGTCCTCGGTCTCGAGGATCCGCGCGGCGGCGGACGACTCGGGGTGCGTCGTGGCGATGTGGATCCGCTCGATCCGCCCGGCGTCGGTCGTGACGGTCACGAAGCCCCACGTCGCGAGGGCCGGCACGGCCACGTCGGCGAGCGCGTCGACCGCGTCGCCGTAGTCGAGGTGGTGCGCGAGGGCGTCGACGACCTCCGCGAGGAGCTGCAGGCGCTCGCTCGTGACCCGCGCCTCGTCGAGCGCCTCGTCGCGCGCGCGCTCGAGCTCGACGCGCTCGGTGACGTCGGCCTGGATGCCGACGTGGTGCGTGATGACCCCGTCCGCGTCGAGGACCGGGCTGATCACGACCTGGTTCCAGAACGGCGTGCCGTCCTTGCGGTAGTTGAGGATCGTCTCGGCGAACGTCTCGCCGCGGCGCAGTGCCTCGCGCAGGCGGTCGATGGTCGCCCGGTCGGTGTCGGGCCCCTGCAGGAACCGGCAGTTGCGGCCGACGGAGTCCCTCGAGCTGTACCCCGTGACGCGCTCGAACGCCGGGTTGACCCAGACGAGCGGGTCGTCGGGCTCGTGCGGGTCGGAGATCGTGAACGACAGCTCGCTCGCCATCGCCGCCCGGGCGTGCAGGTCGCCGGCGCGGTCCTGGAGCGCGCGCAGCGCCTCCTCCTCGCGCACCGGGAGGAGGATCACGAGCGACTGCCGGGTCAGCGGCGCCGGCGCGTCGGTGAGCGGGACACCGACGACCCACATCGCCTCGCGCGCGGCCGACTCGTCGGAGCGCCGCGCCGCGGTCACCGCGACGCCCCGCGCGGGGCGACCGGCGGCCAGGTCGGCGAGCGAGAACTCGCCCGCACCGAGCGGTGCTCCGTCGGGGGTCACGAGGCCCGCCTCGAGCGACCAGTCGTGCAGCGACACGGGCAGGTGCAGCCCGGGCGCCAGCTCGACGGCGAGGCGGTTCGCGAAGACGACCGTGCCGCGCTCGACGTCCACGAGCAACGTGGCGGCCGGCTTGTCCCGCACGATCGGGGGGAGCACCGCGGTGGCGCGTGGGTCCGCGGTCCGCGGCGCGCTCGCGCTCAGGGCATGGTCGTCCAGCTGCACGGGAGAACTTTAAAGTTCAGCGGCCCGCGACGACAGCGGGGCGCGGGTGACGTCCGTCGCGGCCCGCGCCGACGCGACCCGGTAGAGCACGGCCGCCAGCGCGTACGCGACGGCGAGCGCGGCGAACACGACGCGCGACCAGCCGGTGTCCGGGAGCGTCGCGGCGGCCAGCGCGGCGGCGCCCACGAACGCCGCGTTGTAGAGGACGTCGTAGAGCGAGAACGCACGGCCGCGGAACGCGTCGGCGGTGTCGCGCTGGACGATCGTGTCGACCGCGATCTTGGCGCCCTGGGCCGCGAGACCGAGCGCGCCGGCGCCGACGAGGACCGCCCACCGCTCGACCGTGACCGTCAGCAGGAGCTGGCTCAGCGCCGCGCCGGCGAGGCACAGCACGATCCACGCCTGCGGGCCGGTGCGCGGGCTCAGCACCGGGGTCAGCACGACGGCGAGCGCGAAGCCGACGGCCGAGGCGGCGAGCACCGTCCCGAACGTCCGCAGCCCGGCGTCCGCGTCGGCCGGGTCGGAGAGCAGGTTCCGCGCGATGAGGATGCTCGCGATGAACGTCGCGCCGTAGAGGAACCGGTGCACCGCCATGACGCCGAGGGCGAGGGCCGGCGTGCGCCGGGCGACGAGGTGGCGGGCGCCCGCGACGAGCCCGCGCGCGAGCATCCCGAGCGCGCGCCGCAGCTCTTCGCCGGCCGCGCGCTCGTCGGGCCCGAGCTGGTCGCGGCCCAGGCGCAGCGCGAGGGCCGACGCCGTCGCCATGAGCAGCGCGGCGAGCACGAGCGCCCCGACGTCCTGCGTGCGGCCCGCCGGGAGGACGAGCCCGAGCACGAGGCCGACCCCGCCGCCCACGCCCGCGGCGGCCGCCCCGAGCGTCGGGGTCAGCGAGTTCGCGGTGAGCAGCAGCGGGCCGTCGACGACGCGGGGGAGCGACGCCGACAGTGCCGAGAGCAGGAAGCGGTTGAGCGAGAGCGTCACGAGCGCCAGCACGTACACGGGCGGCCCGACGCCGGTCGACGCCATGAGGACCGCGATGGTCAGCGTCAGCCCGACGCGCACGAGGTTGCCGACGAGCAGCACCTGCCGGCGCCGCCACCGGTCGAGCAGCACCCCGGCCCACGGCCCGACGACCGTGAACGGCAGCAGCAGGACGGCGAACGCGGTGGCGACCCCCGTCGCGGTGCTCGCGCTCTCGGGGGAGAAGAAGAACAGCGTCGCGAGGCCGACCTGGAACATGCCGTCGGAGGTCTGGCTCGTGAGGCGGACGGCGAAGAGGCGGCGGAAGCCGGGGAGCCGCAGGAGCTGGCGGAGCTCGCCGATCACGCGCATCGGGTCAGGCTATCGACCGCGACGGGCTGCCCGGACCGCGACGTCCTGGGCAGGCGTGCGGCTCGTCACGGCGGCGGGCCGACGAACAGCGGCAGCAGGACCGGCTCCCACAGGGCGCGCTGCACCCCGAGGAGGACCACCCACGTGAGCACGGGCGCCCACCGGCGGACCGCCCAGGGCCACGGGAGGCAGGCCACCACGACCATGGCGACGCCCAGGAGCACGGTGGGGGCCGCGGCGGCGAGCGTCTGGGGCGTCGAGGGCCAGCACCCGTCGTACCGGCAGGGCGTGTCGGTGTAGCCGGTGGACAGTGCGCGCGAGACGGCATGACCGAGCCAGGTCCCGAGGGCGACGACCACGCCCCCCGCGGCCTGGGCACCACGACGCGGCGGAGACCACCGGGTCGTGAGCCCGGGGCAGGCCGCGGCGGCGAGCGCGAGGGACGCCAGGATGCCGACGACCGTGGCGGCGCTCTCCGCGACCGGGAACACGAGGGCGGCACCCGCCTGCGGGTCGACGTGCCGGAGCGCCCCGGAGCCGACACCGAGCAGGGACGCGGAGACCGCGAGCGTCACGAGGCTCACCGCCGTCAGGGCAGCGGACGCGGCGCGTGCGAGCCGGGGGAGCGCGGACCTGGTCCACGCGCTCGCCGGGTCTCCTCCCCGTGCGGTCGGCGGCGTCGGCACGTGTCCCTCGTCGTCGTGGTGCACGGACGACGAAGGGGCCCGGGTGCTGGACCCGGACCCCTTCGCCGTCATGTTATGCGGTGCCTCAGCGCTCGACGTCGCCGCGGATGAAGGCCTCGAGCTGCGCGCGGCCCTTCGTGTCCTCCATCTGGACCGGCGGCGACTTCATGAAGTACGTCGACGCGGACAGGATGGGGCCGCCGATGCCGCGGTCCTTGGCGATCTTCGCGGCGCGCACGGCGTCGATGATGATGCCGGCCGAGTTCGGGGAGTCCCAGACCTCGAGCTTGTACTCGAGGTTCAGGGGGACCTCGCCGAACGCGCGGCCCTCGAGGCGCACGTACGCCCACTTGCGGTCGTCGAGCCACGCGACGTAGTCCGACGGGCCGATGTGGACGTTGCGGTCCTCCTTCTTGCCGGCGAGGGGGCCCTCGTCGATGTTGGAGGTCACGGCCTGCGTCTTGGAGAGCTTCTTCGACTCGAGGCGGTCACGCTCGAGCATGTTCTTGAAGTCCATGTTGCCGCCGACGTTGAGCTGGTACGTGCGGTCCAGCACGACGCCGCGGTCCTCGAACAGCTTCGCGAGCACGCGGTGCGTGATGGTCGCGCCGACCTGCGACTTGATGTCGTCGCCGACGATCGGGACACCGGCGGCCTCGAACTTCGCGGCCCACTCCGGGTCGGACGCGATGAAGACGGGCAGCGCGTTGACGAACGCGACGCCGGCCTCGATCGCGCACTCGGCGTAGTACTTCGCGGCGACCTCGGACCCGACGGGCAGGTAGCAGACGAGCACGTCGGCCTGGGCCTCGCGCAGCGCGGCGACGATGTCGACGGGCTCGGCGTCCGACTCCTCGATCGTCTCGCGGTAGTACTTGCCGAGGCCGTCGTTCGTGACGCCGCGCTGGACGGTCACGCCGAGCGGCGGGACGTCGGCGATCTTGATGGTGTTGTTCTCCGAGGCGCCGATCGCCTCCGACAGGTCGAAGCCGACCTTCTTCGCGTCGACGTCGAACGCGGCGACGAACTCGATGTCACGCACGTGGTACGGCCCGAACTGCACGTGCATGAGGCCCGGCACGCGGGCGCTCGGGTCGGCGTCGGCGTAGAAGTGCACGCCCTGGACGAGCGACGCGGCGCAGTTGCCGACGCCGACGATGGCGACGCGGATGGAGGTCATCCTCGCTCCTTCTCGGTTGTCTGTGCCGGGGTGCCCGAGGCGCCGTCGACAGCTATCTGGATGTCGGTGACGGCCGGGTGGCCAGCACCTGAGGGACGGGCGCGGCGCAGGCCGCGCTCGTTGTCGATGAGGTCGTCGAGCCAGCGCACCTCGCGCTCGACCTGCTCGAGACCGTGCCGCTGGAGCTCGAGCGTGTACTCGTCCATGCGGGCCCGGGTCCGGGCGAACGACTGGCGGACCGTCTCGAGGCGCTCGGTGAGCCGGCTGCGCCGTCCCTCGAGGATCCGCAGCCGCGTCTCGGCGTCGGTCTGCGCGAAGAACGCGAACCGGACGTCGAAGTTCTCGTCCTCCCACGCCGACGGGCCCGACGACGCGAGGATCTGCTGGAAGTGCTCCTTGCCGTCCGCCGTGAGCTGGTAGACGATCCGCGCCCGCTTGCCCGAGAGCGCGTGCGGCGGGGCGTCGGCCGACTCGGTGCCGGCGATCCAGCCGCGGGCGACGAGCGACTTCAGGCACGGGTAGAGCGAGCCGTAGGACAGCGCCCGGAACGAGCCGAGGACGAGGTTGAGGCGCTTGCGCAGCTCGTAGCCGTGCATGGGCGCCTCGTGGAGCAGGCCGAGGATGGCCGGCTCGAGGACGTCGGTACGTCCGCGCACGTGCACCTCCTCGGGCTCGTCCTGGCCGATCCCGCTGACGTTGCCGGGAATCGATGTATCGAACTGATACATCCGCACAGTACGTCGCGGTGATGCCTCGCGGCAACCAGAAGCGCGGTCGACGCGCACCGGGTCGTCCCTGCCGACCAGCGCGCGGCGCGCCCGGCCCGCACCCGCGGCCCGCCGTGAGCCGCATCACGCGCCCGCTGTGCGACACGCAGGCACGACGCGCGGATCGAGTGCGCATGAGGTGAAGACCGGACATCGAACAGGCGCCGCGTCCAGGAGGGTCGTCCATACTGGGGCGGCGGTCCGCCCGGCACTCGCGTGCCCGTGGGGCCGCACCCCGAGTCCCCGGCAGGAAGGCAGTGCGTTGGCGAGCAGCAACCGGAGAGCCCCGGCGCCGTCGCGGCGCCGTGCGACGCGCGTCGCCTCGGCACCCGTCGCGGGCCGGACTGAGGGTCGGGCCGAGGGACGGCGCCGGTTCTTCGACTACCCGCGCTCGGGCTACGAGGGCCTGCACCGGTGGCTCCCGTCGTGGCGCTTCGTGCTCGGCTCGTTCCTCACCGTCGGCTTCCTCGGGCTCGGCGCGCTCGTCGCGGCGTACGCCGTCACGAAGATCCCGGACCCCGCCGACGACGCGACCTTCCAGGCGTCGACCGTCTACTACGCGCCGCCCGAGGGCTCGCCGGAGGGCGCGGCGGGCGAGCCCATCGCGACGTTCGCCGAGCAGAAGCGCGAGCTCGTCGACCTCTCGACGCTCCCCGAGTACGTGGGCAACGCCGTGATCGCCTCCGAGGACCGCACCTTCTGGGAGAACAGCGGGATCTCGCCGCGCGGCATCGTGCGTGCGCTGTGGAACAACGTGCGCGGCGGCGACACCCAGGGCGCCTCGACCCTCACCCAGCAGTACGTCGAGCGGTACTACACGGGCAAGACGACGTCGGACTACCTCGGCAAGGCGCGCGAGACGCTGCTCGCGGTCAAGATCGCGCAGGCCGAGGAGAAGCCCGAGATCCTCGAGCGCTACCTCAACACCATCTACTTCGGCCGCGACTCCTACGGCATCCAGACCGCCGCGCAGGCGTACTTCCAGAAGAACGCCGCCGAGCTCACGCTCTCCGAGGCCGCGCTGCTCGCCGGGATCATCCCGTCGCCGAACAACTGGGACCCCGCGAAGGCCGCCGACAAGGCGGAGCAGCGCTGGCAGCGCGTGCTCGACCTCATGGTCGAGGACGGCCACATCACCGCCGAGGAGCGCGCCGCCGCCGTCTTCCCGGGGGCCCTGCCGTACGTGCGCTCCGACACCTACGCCGGACCCAGCGGGTACATCCTCGAGGCCGTCAAGGACGAGCTCGAGGCCAAGGGCATCACCGAGGGCATCCTCTACCGCGGTGGTCTGAAGATCGTCACGACGATCCAGCAGCCGCTCCAGGCGTCCGTCCAGGCGAACGCCGACACCGTCTGGGACGGCTCGCTCGCCGGCGGAACGCCGGACATCGAGCACTTCAAGATGGGCATCGTCTCGCTCGACACCCGCGACGGCGCCATCGTCGCGATGTACGGCGGCCGGGACTTCCTGACGGACCAGATCAACCGCGTGACGCGCGACAAGGCGCAGGCCGGCTCGACGTTCAAGCCGTTCACGCTCATCGCCGCCCTCGAGCAGGGCATCAGCCTCGAGACCCGGTTCTCCGGCGCGAGCCCGCTCAAGCTCGACTCGTGGGGGCCGGAGGAGGAGATCATCAACTTCGGCGAGACGTCGCTGCCCGAGATGAACCTCGCGGACGCCACTGCCGACTCGGTGAACACGGTCTACGCGCAGCTCAACGACCTCGTCACGCCGCTGAAGACCGCGGAGACGGCGAAGCGCGCCGGCATCACGACCGACCTCGTCGACAAGCCGTCGAACGTGCTCGGGCCCGACGCCGTGCACCCGATCGACATGGCGTCCGCGTACGCGACGATCGCCTCGGGCGGCGTCTACCACAAGCCGTTCATCGTCCGGGAGGCGCGCTACGTCAACGACCCGGACACCGTCGCCTACCGCGGGGGCACCGACGAGCCGAAGCAGATCTTCGCGCCCGAGGTCATGGCCGACACGACGTACGCCATGACGCAGGTCGTCGAGAAGGGCTCGGGCGAGACGTACGTCAAGCCGCTCGGACGCCCGATCGCCGGCAAGACCGGCACGTCGTCGGACAACCTGTCCGCGTGGTTCGTCGGGTTCACGCCGCAGGTCGCGACCGCCGTCGCGTTCAGCCAGGTCGGCGAGAACATGAGCGACCCGGTCAGGATCACCCCGTTCGGGGTGGACTCCCGCGGCCGCGCGATCAAGCAGATCACGGGCGGATCGTGGCCGTCGGCGCTGTGGGCCAACTACATGAGCGCCGTCTTCCAGCAGCCGCCGTACGCCGAGGTCAAGCCGTTCCCGAAGCGCGCGAACGTCGGCAAGAAGCCCACGCCGACCGCGACGGCGACGGAGACCGAGGCGCCCGTCGAGACCCAGCCCCCGGCCGAGTCGCAGGTCGCGGTGCCGGGCGGCCTCGAGGGCAAGACGCAGGCGGACGCCGAGGCCGCGGTGGTCAACGCGGGGCTCTCGCCGGCGGTCTCCCAGCAGCCGTCGGAGACGGTCGCGGCGGGCCGCGTGATCAGCGCGAGCCCGGGCGGCGGGACGATGCTGAACAAGGGCTCGGCCGTCGCGATCGTCGTCTCGACCGGCCCGGCGAAGAAGCCGACGCCGACCCCGGCGCCGACGCAGACGCAGCAGCCGCAGCCGACGCCGACGCAGCCCACGCCGCCCGTTGACGGCGCGGGAGGTGCCGGTGGCGCGGGCGGTGGCGCGGGCGGCGGTGGCAACGGCGGGTAGCGCGTCGCAGCGAGGACAACGGGGCCGGGCACGCACGTCGTGCCCGGCCCCGCTCGCGTCCCCGCTCCCGGTTGGGTCCCTGCTCGCAGTCGCGTCCTCGGGCGCGCTCGTGGTGCGACCGCGGTCCCGCTGGCGTCCCACCGCACGTCGTCGCGCCTGCAGCCCGGGCGACCCGAGATTTCGGTCCCGGCCCCGCACCCGGTAGGCTGGACCGTTGCTGTGCCACTGGGTTGCCGTCGCCGATCGACGCGGGACCCGGGCACGGTGTGCGGCACCACCCCACGGACCTCCGGGTCCGCGTCGAGGTGCCGCGACGCATGAGGACCCTCCTGCCACGGACAGACCGTGGCCGCCGAGACCAGAGGAGGTGGGTATGAGCCTGCGTCAGTACGAGATCATGATCATCCTCGACCCCGAGATCGAGGAGCGCACCGTCGCTCCGTCGCTCGACAAGTACCTGACCGTCATCAAGAACGACGGTGGGACCGTGGACAAGGTCGACATCTGGGGCCGTCGCCGCCTGGCGTACGACATCCAGAAGAAGTCCGAGGGCATCTACGCGGTCGTCGACTTCACGGCGTCGCCCGCGACCGCCAAGGAGCTCGACCGCCAGCTGGGCCTCAACGAGGTCGTCCTGCGCACCAAGGTGCTCCGCGCCGACGCCTGAGCGTCGGACCGCGCGAGTACGGTGCGCACCACTGACCCCACGGCGAGCTCCGCGACGAGCTCCCCGACGAACTGACGTCACAAGGAGCTGGCATGGCTGGTGAGACCGTCATCACGGTGGTAGGGAACCTGACCGGGGACCCCGAGCTGCGCTTCACCCCCTCGGGTGCGGCCGTGGCGAACTTCACCGTGGCCTCGACCCCTCGCACGTTCGACCGCCAGTCCAACGAGTGGAAGGACGGCGACACGCTGTTCCTGCGCTGCTCGGTGTGGCGTGAGGCGGCGGAGAGCGTCGCGGAGTCCCTGACCAAGGGGACCCGCGTCATCGTGCAGGGCCGTCTCGTGCAGCGCTCCTACGAGACCCGCGAGGGCGAGAAGCGCACGGTGTACGAGATGCAGGTCGACGAGGTCGGCCCGTCCCTCCGCTACGCGACCGCGAAGGTCACCCGGGCCCAGCGCTCGGGTGGCGGCGGCGGTGGCTTCGGCGGGGGCGGCGGTGGCGGCTTCAACGGGGGCGGCGGCGGTTACGGCGGCGGCGGTGGCGGCAACCAGCAGCAGGACGACCCGTGGGCCACGCCGGCCCCCGGCGGCGCCTCTGGTGGGTCGTTCTCCGACGAGCCCCCGTTCTGACCTGAGCCCCACCGGGCCGCCCTCCGGCGGCCCACCGGCCCAGCACCACTGACACACCCATCCCGGGGCATGGCAACTCCCCGGGCTCCAGGTACGTGAGAAGGAGCACCACGATGGCCAAGGCCGTTGTCCGCAAGCCCAAGAAGAAGATGAACCCGCTCAAGGCGGCGAAGATCGACGTCGTCGACTACAAGGACACTGCGCTGCTGCGCAAGTTCATCTCGGACCGCGGGAAGATCCGCGCGCGCCGAGTGACCGGTGTGTCCGTCCAGGAGCAGCGTGCGATCGCACGCGCCGTCAAGAACGCCCGCGAGATGGCACTCCTGCCGTACTCGTCGTCGGCACGCTGAGAAGGAGGCGACACTCATGGCCAAGCTCATCCTGACCCACGAGGTCACCGGTCTCGGTGCCCCGGGTGACGTCGTCGAGGTGAAGGACGGGTACGCCCGTAACTACCTCGTGCCCCGTTCCCTCGCGACGCCCTGGACCAAGGGCGCCGAGAAGGAGATCACCGCGATCCGCAAGGCTCGCAAGGCGCGCGAGATCGAGAGCCTCGAGGGTGCCCAGGCGGTGCGCGACTCGCTGCAGTCGAAGCCCGTCGTCGTCACCGCGAAGGCCGGCGAGTCGGGCCGTCTGTTCGGTGCGATCACGACCGCGGAGATCGCGGACGCGGTCAAGGCGAACGGCGCCCAGACGGTCGACAAGCGCAAGATCGAGATCGGTCAGCCCATCAAGGCGACCGGCGAGTACAAGGTGCAGGTCCGCCTGCACGCCGAGGTCTCGGCCACGGTGACCGTCAAGGTCGTCGCTGCCTGACCTGCTCGGACGCGTGACACGAGGCCGGTGCCCCTGAGGGGTGCCGGCCTCGTGCGTCGTGGGCACGGTGGCAGACCGGCGCGCCGCGTCGGGCGCGAGGGGGCGGACGCGGGCGACCGCCGGTGTCAGCGCGGCGTCGGGCCGTCGACCATCCACGCCGTGCCGCGCGCCCGGAGCGCCGTCGTCGCGGCCCGCGCCAGCATGAAGACGCCCCCGAACGCGATCCACAGCCACGCCAGCCCGAGCGCGCCGTCGGGGGCCCAGGCGCGCACGGCGAGGGCGCACGGCACGTAAGCGGCCACGGTCCACAGCCCGGCCCAGGCGAGGTACCGCCCGTCACCGGCGCCGATCAGGACGCCGTCGAGCACGAAGACCCAGCCGGCGAGGGGGAGGGCGGCGGCAGCGACGACGAGCCCGGCGACGACCGCGTCGCGCACGGCGGGATCCGAGGTGAACGGCCGGGCGAGCAGCGGGGCGGCCAGCGCGATGACGACGCCCAGCACCACGCCCGCCGCGACGCCCCAGGTGACGGTCCGGCGCAGCACGGCCCGGACCCGGCCCAGGTCACGGCTCCCGAGCGCGTGCCCGACGAGCGCCTGCGCCGCGATGGCGAGCGCGTCGAGCGCGAAGGCGGTGAGCCCCCAGACCGCGTTGACGACCTGGTGCCCGGCGAGCACCACGGGCCCGAGCCCGGTCGCGACCCACACGGTCAGCAGGATCGCGAGCCGCAGGGAGACGGTCCGCACGAGCAGCGGGGCGCCGGCGCGGGCCTGCGCGAGGATCCCGGCGGCCGCGGGGGACAGGGGAGCGCCGACGGCCCGGGCTCCGCGCAGGACGACCACGACGAGCACCGCCGCCATGCCGAGCTGCGCGACGGCCGTCCCGAGCCCCGACCCGGCGATCCCCATCCCGACGCCGTACACGAGGACGACGTTGAGGACCGCGTTGGCGACCGCTCCGGACGCGGCGACGACGAGCGGCGTGCGGGTGTCGAGGAGCCCGCGCAGCGCGCCGGTCGCGGCGAGGACGAGCAGCATCCCCGGGAGCCCTGGCGCGGACCAGCGCAGGTAGGTGACGGCGTGCCCGGCGACGGGCCCGTCGGCCCCGAGCGCCTCGACCGCCCACGGCGCGGCGCCCGCCAGGGCGGGCGCAAGCACGACGCCGAGCCCCGCGGCGAGCCACATCCCGTCGATGCCGAGCCGGAGCGCGGCGACCCGGTCGCCGGCGCCGAGGTGCCGGGCGACGGCGGCGGTCGTCGCGTACGCGAGGAAGACGCAGAGCCCGACGACGGTGACGAGGACGGTCGACGCGAGCGCCAGCCCGGCGAGCTCGGGCGTCCCGAGGTGCCCGACGACGGCCGAGTCGACCAGCACGAACAGGGGCTCCGCGACGAGCGCGCCGAGGGCGGGGACGGCGAGCGCGAGGACCTGCCGGTCGAGGCTGGACACGGAACGTCCACCCTGTGAACTCCTGGCCAACTTTCTCCTTGTCCACACCGGTGCACGGCGTCCGCGCCGGTGAGAGGCGTCTTACCGGCGGTCTTTCCCCATTGTCCACAGGCCTGTCCACGACCTGTGCACAGTGTCGTGAGGGGGGTCCACAAGCGCCGTCCGGTTGTCCCCAGGCCCTGTGGACGGCGTTCTTGGCGTGTCCGGAGGCAGCACCTTAGCCTCGCGTACGGCGCGGGCGATGATGCTCCCGGGGGCGTCCGAGAGGGACGACGCAGGAGCTTGTCAGTATCTCCTGATAGAACACATGTTCGACAACGTGCGCGGTGGAGTCGGGGGAAGTCTGTGACGATCGAGGAGCTCGAGTACGGCGCGCCGTCGGACGGCGTGCGCGCTGGAGGCGGCTACGACCGGACCCCGCCGCAGGACGTCGCCGCGGAGCAGAGCGTCCTCGGCGGCATGATGCTGTCGAAGGACGCGATCGCCGACGTCGTCGAGCAGCTGCGCGGCACCGACTTCTACCGCCCGGCGCACGAGGCCATCTACGACGCGATCCTCGACCTGTACGGCCGCGGCGAGCCGGCCGACGCCGTCACGGTCGCCGACGAGCTGACCAAGCGCGGCGACATGACCCGCATCGGCGGGGCTCCCTACCTGCACACGCTCATCTCGGCGGTCCCCACCGCGGCCAACGCCGGGTACTACGCGCGCATCGTGCGCGAGCGTGCCGTGCTGCGCCGCCTCGTCGAGGCCGGGACCCGCATCGTCCAGCTCGGGTACGCGACCGACGGCGGCGACGTCGACGAGATCGTCAACAACGCCCAGGCCGAGGTCTACGCCGTCACCGAGCGCCGGACCACCGAGGACTACCACCGCCTCGGCGAGGTCATCGGCGGCACGGTCGACGAGATCGAGGCCGCCGGCCACCGCGGCGAGGGCATGATCGGCGTGCCCACGGGGTTCGCGGACCTCGACCGGCTGACCAACGGGCTGCACCCGGGGCAGATGATCGTCATCGCCGCGCGTCCGGCAATCGGGAAGGCGCTCGCGCTCGACACCCCGCTGCCCACGCCGACCGGCTGGACGACGATGGGTGAGGTGCAGGTCGGCGACGAGCTGCTCGCCGCCGACGGCACCCGCACGACCGTCGTCGCAGCGACCCCGGTCATGTCCGGGCGCCCGTGCTACCGGGTCACGTTCGACGACGGGACGACGATCGTCGCGGACGCGCAGCACGAGTGGGCGACCCGGACGCGGGCTGAGCGGCGGCTGCCCGGAGGAGCCCCGGCCGCCGTGCGGACCACCCAGGAGCTCGCCGCGACCGTCCGCTGCGTCACGGCCGACGGCCGAGCGAACCACTCCGTCGAGACCGCCGCCCCGCTCGCGCTCCCGGACGCCGACCTGCCGGTCGACCCGTACGCGCTGGGCGTGTGGCTGGGTGACGGCCACTCAGCATCGGCCCGTTTCACGTCGGCGGACCCGGAGATCGCGATGCGGATCGAGGGACGAGGGCTGGTCGCGCAGCAGACGGGGGTCACCGACGGAGCCGCGCGGGTCTACACGCTCGGCCTTCCGGCAGGCGACGAGGGCATCGTGCGCCTGCTGCGCGGGCTCGGCGTCCTCGGGAACAAGCACATCCCCGCGACGTACCTGCGGGCGAGCGAGGCGCAGCGCCGCGAGCTGCTGGCCGGGCTGCTCGACACCGACGGCACCGTCAACCCGACCGGGAGCCCGCAGTTCACGGTCACCAGCCGCCGGCTCGCCGAGGACGTCCGCGAGCTCGTGCACTCGCTGGGGTACCGGACCGGCTGGTCGACGCGCACCGTCCGCGGTCGGAGCGCAGAGTCGTCCACCGCGTTCACGATCACCTTCACGACGGACGACGACGTGTTCGCGCTCGAGCGCAAGCGCCTCGTCCACAAGGAGCGCCGGCGGCCGTCGACCCCACGGTTGCGCCAGCGCATGATCGTCTCCGTCGAGCCGATCGAGAGCGTCCCGGTCCGCTGCGTCGAGATCGACCACCCGGAGCACCTGTACCTCGCCAGCCGGTCGATGATCCCCACCCACAACTCGACGCTCGGCATCGACATCGTGCGGTCGGCCGCGATCAAGCACAACCAGGCCGCCGTCGTGTTCTCGCTCGAGATGAGCCGCAACGAGATCACGATGCGTCTGCTGTCCGCCGAGGCGCGCATCCACCTGCAGAAGATGCGCACCGGCCAGATGGGCGAGGACGACTGGCAGAAGCTCGCGGCCACGATGGGCAAGATCTCCGAGGCGCCGCTGTTCATCGACGACTCGCCCAACATGTCGCTCATGGAGATCCGCGCCAAGTGCCGGCGGCTCAAGCAGCGCCACGACCTCAAGCTCGTCGTGATCGACTACCTCCAGCTCATGTCGTCGGGCAAGCGCGTCGAGTCCCGCCAGCAGGAGGTCTCAGAGTTCTCGCGTGCGCTCAAGCTGCTCGCCAAGGAGCTCGAGGTCCCGGTCATCGCGATCTCCCAGCTGAACCGTGGGCCTGAGCAGCGCACGGACAAGCGACCGGCGATGAGCGACCTTCGCGAATCTGGCTCCATCGAGCAGGACGCCGATATGGTGATACTTTTGCATCGTGAGGATGCATATGAGAAGGAATCACCTCGAGCTGGTGAGGCCGACCTCATTGTTGCGAAGCACAGAAATGGTCCTACCGACACGATCACGGTCGCTTTCCAGGGGCATTACTCACGATTCGTGGACATGCAGGCTTAGGTATACAGCGCCGACGTGCAGTCGTCGAGATGCAAGTGTCGAGTTCCCCCGTACTTTGAAAATCCGCGACAACTTCATCCGATACAGCCGCTGAACGAATGACACGTGGGGCGCGCGCCGATGGGTCGTGAGTGGAGCGGCACCCTTACTGCGGGGACCGGCGCCGTCTGCGGCGTGGGGCTACCGGGTCGCCCACCCGGTGTGAATCAGGGCGTTGATCCCTGGGCGGGAGGACTCGTCGGCCATGGCGGCGGCGCCGACCCAGGCGATCGCGAGCGTGGCGAGGAAGAGGTCGCGTGCGCGTACGTCGCTGCGGGCGCTGCCCTCGCGCTGGGCGGCGGCCAGGAACGTGTCGGTGGTGGTGATGTAGCCCTGGCAGGTCAGGGCGAGGGGGGAGGCTTCCTCGGACACGGCATCGCGCAGGGGGCCAGGCAGGCCGTCGAAGGCGCTGGCCCACTCGACCAGGGCGGTGAGCCACCGCTGCAGCGAGGTGGCCGCGTCGCTGGAGCTCGCGGCGATGTCGTCGAGCTCGCGGGTGAGGTGGTCCTCGCGCTCGGCGAGAAGCGCTGCCAGGAGCGCTGCCCGGTTGGGGAAGTGGCGGTAGAGAGTGCCGGGCCCGATGCCTGCGCTCTTGGCGATCTGGTCGAGAGACCCGGTGACCCCGTGCTCGCTGAAGTGCTGCTCGGCGACCTGCAGGATCCGGTCGCGGTTGCGCCGCGCGTCCGCGCGCGGAGGGCGGGCGGCGCCGGTCGTGCTCGTCATCACACGGGCTTCCTTTGACAAGCGGAGAGTGTCTCCCTAGCGTGGGAGACAAGAGGAGACTATCTCCCTTTATCTCCGTACGTCGCACGCGACACACCACGAAGGGCTCTCATGCGGATCGGCATCATCGGAGCGGGCAACATCGGGACGATCCTCGCCCGGCGGCTGGCCCGCGTCTGCCACGACGTCTCGATCGCGAACTCCCGGGCCCCCGAGACCGTCCCAGCAGCAGCCCTGAGCACGGGAGCCCGGGCTGTGTGGGCGGCCGACGCGACCGCGGGTGCGGACGTGGTGATCGTGTCGGTCAACCTCGGGCAGATCCCCACCGTGGCCGACCTCGTGGCGAAGGCGCCGTCGGGGGCGGTCGTCCTGGACACCTCGAACTACTTCCCGCACCGTGACGGGGTCATCGAGGGCCTGGGTGCCGGGCAGAACGAGAGCGCGTGGGTGCAGGCGCAGTACCGGCGCCCGCTCGTCAAGGTGTGGAACACCATCACGACGGCGTCGTTCGCGGACAAGGCCACGCCGGTGGGCGCCCCGGGGCGCATCGCACTGCCGGTGGCGGCCGACGACGACGCCCAGCGCGAGGTCGGGATGGAGCTCGTGGAGCAGACCGGGTTCGACGCGTTCGACGCCGGCGTGATTGCGGATTCCTGGCGCCAGCAGCCGGGCACCCCCGCGTACACGACGGATCTGACCGCGGAGCAGCTGCCCGCGGCCCTCGCGGCGGCCGACGCGGCCCGCGCGGCCCGCCGGCGCGACCTGATGATGGAGATCCTCCTCGAGCGGGCCGAGCCCGACGGCACCCTGCCCGGCCCGGACTTCCAGCTCGCTTCCACCCGGCTGCTCTTCTGAGCCGCGGGGACGTGCGCACCATGGGGAAACCAGACGAAGGCGGTCGTGCGATGAAGCGGTGGCAGGCGGCGGAGTTCGGAGAGGTCGAGCGGGTGCTCCGCCTGGAGGACGTGCCCGTACCTACGCCGGGGCCGGGGGAGGCGTTGGTTCGGGTGCTCGCCGCGAGCCTGGCGCTGCCCGACCTGATGATGCTCCGCGGTGAGTACCCGCTGGTCCCGGCACCGCCCGTCACGCCCGGGCAGGAGGTCGTCGGCATCGTCGAGCAGGCCACCGACGGCTTCCCCTACGCGCCCGGGACGCAGGTCGTCGGCGGCGCCCTGACCGGCGGCCTGGCCGAGTTCGCGCTCGTGCCTGGCTGGAGCGCGATGCCGGTCATGGACGGGCTCAGCATCGAGCAGGCCGTGGGGTTCGTCGGGTCGTTCCACGTCGCGCACATCGGGCTGCACCACCGCGCCGGCATGCGGGCAGGGGAGGTGCTGCTGGTCGTCGGTGGGGCCGGCCGCACCGGCTCCGCGGCGATCCAGGTCGGCAAGGCTCTCGGGGCGACCGTCATCGCGACCGCCCGCACGCAGGCGAAAGCGCGGTTCTGCGAGGAGCAGGGCGCGGACCTCGTCGTCGACCTCGCCGATCCCACCGCGGCCGCCGCCATCGCCGAGCTGACCGGCGGGCGGGGTGTCGACGTCGTCTACGACACCGTCGGCGGGGACGCGTACACCCAGGCGACCACGGTCCTCGCCCGCTCGGGCGCGCGCGTCCTGATCGTGGGCTTCGCGAGCGGCACGCCGGCCCGCCCCGACGGGCAGGACCTGCTGTCCCGGGACTACGCCGTCATCGGCACCCTGTCCTCCTTCCGTGACGACGCCGAGCGGACCGACACCCTCGAGGCTCTCGCCGCCATGCTGGCCACCGGCCGGATCGACCCGCCCGTGCACGCCGTGCACGCGTTCACGGACGTCCCGGAGGCGATGGCTCGACGTGCCGCGGACGCCTCCGGCCAGACCGTGGTGACCCTCACCTAGCCCGCCCATGTGCAGGCATCCACGTAGCCCACGGCCCGGGGCCGCACCTTGACTGACTCGCTCGTAGGGCCACCACCGGTCAACCTGCGACGCTCACCGGCGGTCCATCAGTCGTGCATCTCGACACGAGATGCACGATGGTTTGAAGATCGGGCCCGGATACTTCAGGTACGACCCCAACGCACGTGAGTCAGCGCGTGAGCAACGCACGTGAGTCCCCGCTGGAGCGCCGCGCGTGCCTGTCAGTCGCCCTTCGGGGTCGCTGCTCTGTGTTCCGCGTCGTGCATGGTGTGGCCGGCGGTCGCGGCCCAGCTTGCGAGTAGTTGCAGCGCGTCCTGGGTGGGCGATCCTCGCTCGGCGGTGTAGACGAGCAGGCTCTGGCCGGGGTCGGCGGGCAGGGGGAAGGACTCGAAGGGCAGGTCGAGGTCGCCGACGACGGGGTGGTGCAGGAGCTTGATGCCGCTGGTGTGGATGCGGACGTTGTGCGCGGCCCAGCGGTGGCGGAAGTCCTCGCTGCGGGTGGACAGCTGGCCGATGAGGTCGGTGAGGTCGCGGTTGTAGGGGTCGCGGCCGGCCTCGGCGCGTAGCAGGGCGACGGTGTCGTTGGCGGCGCGGTCGTAGTCGCGGAAGAAGGCGCTCGCGCCGGGGTCGAGGAACACGAACCGGGCGGTGTTGGCCGGGTGTACCGGGTCGGCGAGGACCGGTGCGTACAGGGCAGCCCCGAGGCGGTTGGCGGTGAGCACGTCGAGCCGCCCGTTGAGTGCGAACGCCGGGGTACCGGCCATTGAGTCGAGGATCCGCTGGACGGTGGGTCGGACTCGCTGGCTGGCGGGCCGGCGCCGGGGCGCGCGGGTGCTGCCGGCGGTGCGCAGCAGGTCCTCCAGGTGCGCCCGCTCGGCGTCGTCGAGCTGCAGGGCGTGCACAAGTCCTTCGATGACGCTGTCGGAGACACCGGTGGCGTCGCCGCGCTCGAGCTTGGTCATGTACTCCGGGGAGATCCCGGCCAGGCTCGCGACCTCCGAGCGGCGCAGCCCGGGGACGCGGCGCCGGTCGCCGCCGTAGACGGGGAGCCCGGCCTGCTCGGGGCTGATGCGTGCACGGCGGGTGGAGAGGAACTCGCGGATCTGTGCACGCACGTCGCTGCGGACGTCGCGGTGCTCGTTCCCGGCCATGTCCTCGACTGTACGGGCGGCTCGAGGCGGCGCGGGGGTCCCTGTCAGTACCCCTCTCGCAGGGTCTCCCACGCGCCTGGTGACGCCTGGTTCCGTGGTGATGTCGCCGGCCCCACAGGGCGGTCGACCACCCCCACCACGGACGAAGGACTTGGACATGACGGAGAAGAACGTCTGGCTCATCACCGGCGCCGGCCGCGGCCTCGGCGTCGACATCGCGAAGGCGGCCCTGGCCGCCGGGCACGCCGTCGTCGGCACGGCCCGAGACGCCGCCGCGGTGACCGCAGCCGTCGGCGAGCACCAGGACCTGCTCGCCGTCGACCTCGACGTCACCGACCCCGCCGCCGCCCAGGCCGCCGTCGCCGCGGCCGTGCAGCGGTTCGGCCGCCTGGACGTCGTGGTGAACAACGCCGGCAGCTTCCAGGCGGGCTTCTTCGAGGAGATGACGCCCGAGGCGTTCCGCTCCCAGATCGAGACGACCCTGTTCGGGCCGGTGAACGTCACCCGCGCCGCCCTGCCGCAGCTGCGCGCGCAGCGCTCCGGCCTCGTGATGACGATCTCCTCGACCGCGGGCATCGCCTCACCGGTGGAGTTCACCAGCGCCTACGCCGCCTCCAAATTCGGCGTCGAGGGCTTCATGGAGGCCCTCGCCCCCGAGGTCGCCCCGTTCGGCATCACGACGATGCTGGTCGAGCCCGGGTTCTTCCGCACCGAGCTTCTCAGCCCTCAGTCCACGCAGTACGCCGCCCCCTCGATCGAGGACTACGCCGAGCGCGCCCGCCAGACCCTCGAAGCGTGGAAGGGGATGGACGGCACGCAGGGCGGTGACCCCGCCAAGCTCGCGCGCGCCCTCGTCCGGCTAGTCGCCCTCGACGAGCCGCCGGCCCGGTTCGCCGCCGGCGCGGACGCCGTGGCGCTCTTCGAGCAGAAGGCCAACCTGCTGCTCACCCAGGCCGCCGCGCACCGCGACCTGTCCGTCAGCCTCGCCCACGACGACGCCTGACAGCCGGGCGACCCAGCACCAGAACGCAGGAGGAGCAGTAGCCATGACACCGAAGCTCACCGGCACCGTCGCACTCGTCACCGGCGCCAGCAGCGGCATCGGCGAGGCCACCGCCCGCCGGCTCGCCGAGGACGGCGCCGCCGTCGCGCTGGTCGCACGCCGCCGCGACCGCCTCGAGGCGCTCGCCGCCACCATCCAGCAGACCGGCGGCACCGCCCTGGTCGTGCGAGCCGACATCAGCGACCGCGCCCAGGCCGAGGCGGCCGTGCAGCAGACCGTCGAGCAGCTCGGCCGCCTCGACGTCCTGGTGAACAACGCCGGGCTGATGCTGCTCGGGCCCGTCGCAGGCGCGGACCCCGACCAGTGGGACCGGATGATCGCGATCAACACCCAGGGACTGCTCTACACCACCCACGCCGCGCTGCCGCACCTGCTGGCGGCCGCGGCCGACGGTGACCGGCAGGTCGCAGACATCGTGAACATCAGCTCCATCGCCGGTCGCGTCGCCACCAACGGCTTCGGCGTCTACAACCTGACCAAGTTCGGCGTGAACGGCTTCACCGAGGCGCTGCGTCAGGAGGTCACCAAGCGGCACGTGCGTGTCGGAGTCCTCGAGCCCGGGGGCGTCAGCACCGAGCTCATGTCCCACAACACCGGCACGGTGCGCGAGGAGATCGACCACTTCCACGCCACCACCGAGGTCCTCGACCCGCAGGACGTCGCCGACGGCATCGCCTACATGGTCACCAGGCCGCGGCACGTCTCCATCAGCGAGCTGTGGGTCATGCCGACCGACCAGCAGGTCTGACCCGCGTCGCACAGCTGCGAGGGCGACGCCCGCACGTAGTTTGCTGGCCGGCCTCAGCAAGGTGGCTCCCGGACAAGATCGGCTGCTCACGCGCGGTCAATCTGTCCCGCATCTCGACAGTTGTCGAGATGCAAGATAGTTCGACTAAACGGCACCGATAGTCTGACTACTGACACTGTCGAGACGCGGCCTACTTTGAAGATCCGCACCGTAAACATCAAATACGGAGTCCTGACAAACGAGCCCGCGGTGCTCGCCGCCCGGAGCAGCCGTCGCTGTGCTGCCGCTCCTTCACCGAGAGCCGTCAGGTCAGTGCGTGTTCGAGCGTCGACCGTTCCGCACCATCCACGACGCCGGGCATGCTCGCCAGGCGATGTCCCAGAGAGCCCAGCGCTGTCCTCGGGTCCAGCTAGGGCGTGTCTTCCGTCCACCTGAATGGTGAATGCGTAGGGCAGTTCCCACCGCCACGTGCAGCCCGTATCCGTCGTCGGGCAGAGGACGCACAGGACGCGGAAACGATAGGTCGGACTGGAGCGACCTGCCGCGTCAGTCCGGCGTGACTCGGTAGGACAGCGTCATCTGCCCGTCGGCCGACGCGGGCACGACATGGACGGACCACCCGGGCACGATCACCGTGGCGCCGAGCGGATCAAGAGCCTCCTCCTCCGCGCCGTCGACGTCGGTCAGCAGGGCCGCCGCCGCGTTCAACCGGTCGAGCCCTTCGACGCTGATCTGGACCTCCCACCCGGTCGCCGCGTCACCGGAGACCGACAGGAGCCGACCCGGCGGCATGGGAACCACGTCGGTGGGAAAGTCGCCGGGCAGGCCGGACACGGCGACCTGCGGCGGGACGACGATCGTCCAGGGGCCGGTCAGGCCGGTGAGCGGTTCGCCGTCGCGCACGACGAGAGCGCCGTACGTGCCGGTCGGCAGCAGCTCGCCGCCGACCCCGTCGATCGTGCAGGTGACCAGGTCCAGAATGACCGTCTCGCGCAGCAGCCCGCTCGGTGTCCGGTCCCACGCGGCGTCTGCATTCGACTGACGCTCTCGCGGCAGGGTCGCCGTGGCAACCACCCGGTCGTCGTGGGTGACGAGCACGCGCACCCGTGCCAGGGCGGTCGGTGGGGCACTCTCCTCGCCTGCCGCGAGCCGCTGCTCGACCGACGTCCGGAGGCTTTCTACCGCCCCGGCGAGATCGTCGAGCACGCTCTGCTTGACCGCCTCACCGGCGTCGCGCTCTGCGAGCCGGTCGGAGTACGCCTGCTCGACCATCGCGAGTGTGTCCTGCATGGACGAGAGCTCGGTCGACGGCGGACCTGCGCCGTCCTCCGGCAGGGAGCTCACGACGTCCAGGTGCACCCTGCTCGATGCGAACGCGCCGAGCGGACGCGGCTGCGGCACCGACCTCTCCCTCGACTGCGCTGATGGGTCGGACCACACTGACGCGCGCATGCCGAGCGTCGGGTCAGGGGTGCCCAGCAGCGGTGCGATGTTCGATCCGCACTCACCGGGCGCCGCCGAAGGATCGGAGGGCAAGATGACGGGGGAGTCAAGGGTGGCGGCGTCACCTGGTGCCGTCGAGGGGTCGGCGGGCAGGACGATGCTGGCGTCTCGGGTGCCGGTGACGTACATCGCGCCGAAGGCGACGGCACCCGCGGTGCCCACCCCCACGGCTCCCACGGCACCGACGTGCACCGCACGACGCCGACGGGCGCGCGACCGCACCCGCGGGACGTCGACCGGCGGCGGACCGTCGGGATGGTGACCGTCCACCAGGTCGTGCAGGGCGGCGCTCAGGTCGATGGTCATCGGGCCTCCTTGATGTCGACCGTGTCGGGACGCTCCGAGCTGGACACCGGACCCAGGACGTCCTCGAGCCGCCCGACGGCGTCGGACAGGTAGCGCTTGACGGTGCCCTCGGCGAGGCCGAGCCGCCGCGCGATCTCCGGGACGGTGAGGTCGTCGTAGAAGCGCAGGACGACGCACGCACGCAGCCGGGGCCGCAACGAGGCGAGCGCCGACTCGACGCTGACCCGGTCGGCAGCAGCAGCCTCGGGCGACTCGACCTGCTCGGGCCGGGCGATCAGGTGCCGCACGCCGGTCCAGCGCTCACGGCGCCGGTGCCCGTCGAGGAAGACGTTCAAGATCGCGCGCCGCACGTACGTCTCGGCGGCGACGACGTCCCGCAGCGGTCGGACCTGGCCGAAGCAGCGCACCAGCGCCTCCTGCAGCAGGTCCTCCGCCTCCGCACGGCTGCCCGTCAGGAGCGCCGCGTACTGGGCGAGCGCGTGCCCGCGGACCTGCACCAGGTCGTCGAGCACCTCTTCCCACGCCGCCATCGGCCCTCCACTCCCGAGTCTCGTAGTCCAGGACGACGAGGTACGGCGAATCGTTGGTCGCCCGTTCGGACGGCTCGGCAGGCCCCAAGTATCGACCGGAGATGTGCGGTCAAACCCATGGGGATGGACGGCCCCGCCCTCCGGCTGCGTGCCGACGAGCCCGTCGCGGGACCAGGTGAGCGTGCGCTGCTGTGGCCACGAGGGCCGTCCTCCCACGGGACCGAGGGTGACGGGACGACGCCGTCACGAGCCGGTCGCCGACCCGGCCGCACGTCGCCCGGTGGTGCATCTCGCACGCTGACCCCCCGACAGCAGCGGCGTGCCGAAGGTGCGCTCGGTACGTCAGGGCCTGATGACGGACGTCAGCGCCCGCGTGGGTCGAGACCGGGTCCGACCCCCAGGGTGAGCCACTCGATGCAGATGGAGGCGCGCGTCCAGCCGCCCCCCACCAGGGCCCGTGGCATGCGCCTACCCGGCGACCTCGAAGAGGCACTCGGTGACGATCGGCAGACCGCCTCGCAGCGAGACCGCGCCCAGGACCGACCGGGTATGGACACCCGCGTCGCCGAAGACGTCGACGAAGAGCGTGGACAACCCATCGAGCACGAGGTGGTGCTCCGCGTAGTCCTCGGTCGCGTTCACGAACGCCTGGACCCGCACCACCCGTGTGACGCGGTCCAGCGAGCCGAGGAACTCGCGCACCACGGCGAGCACCTCCAGGCCGACGTCCCGAGCCAGTGCCATCCCGTCGGCGGTCGTGTGCTCGCGGCCGAGCTTCCCCGCGGTGTGCGGGTCGCTCGGCCCCTTGCCTGCGACGAAGAGCAGCGATCCCACCTGCACGCAGTTCGTGTACGCGCCCTGCGGTGCGCTGACGTCCGGCAGGACGATCCCCAGCTCGTTCAGACGAGCCTCGGCGGACCAGCTCATCGTCGGCTCCTTGCTCCGTTGCGACATGGACGGACGGTGCGCCCGGCCGGCGACCGGTGCCGAGACGCGGTCCGAGGTCTCTGGTGTGGCCTCATGACTGTCGACCAGGCAACCAGCGCCAGAGCCAGAGCGCACCCCCGAGGCCGAGCACCCCCACCGAGCTGGCCGCAGCACCCGCCGTCGCGACACCGACGACACCCGCTACCACCATCGGGCCGGACGACTGACCGATGCCCGTGACGAGGCGCCACCCGGCGAGGAAGGCCGCCCGCGCTGTCTCGGGCGCAGCGTCGACCCCGATCGTCATGACGGCTCCCGACGAGAGCCCGTTCCCGAGCCCCAGCAGCACCGCGACAGTCAGCACCCATGCCAGGCTCCCACCGAGCGGCAGGCACAGGAGCGAGACGCCCATGATGATCATCGCGGGGACCACAGCAGCCCTGCGGCCATACCGGTCCATCACGATCCCGGCGACGTAGAACAGGCTCAGGTCGACAGCCGACGAGACGGCGAACACGAGGCTCACGACGCTCTCGGACAGCCCCAGCTCACTGCCCCAGATCGGGAGCAGCGCGTCCCGCGACGAGCGCACCAGCATCACCAGTGCGCCGCCCACTCCCAGGGTCGAGAACGCTCGTCCGAAACCCGGTTGCCACAGGGTGACCTTCGACCCGGGGTCCGCGCGAGACGCTTCTCCGGGAAGCACGAAGACGTAGGTCGCGACCGCCGCGGCACCGGAGAGCGCCGCCGCCACCAGCAACGTCCACTCCATCGACACGACGGTGAGGAGCCCGGCTGCGAGCAGGGCACCGACGAGCGATCCACCCCGGAAGACCCCTCCCAGCAGGGCCAACGCCCGACCGCGGATCTTCATCGGGACCATGATGGCGAGGTAGCTCTGCCGTGCCACGGCGACGACGGCACCCGCGAGGCCCATCACGAACGCGGCGGCAAGCATGGCTTGAGGCGACCGCACGGCGGAGATGGCGACGATCGCCACCGTCTCGATCAGCAGTGCCACGGCCAGCGACCGACGGTCCCCGAGCCGTGAGACGACGACCGCGCTGGGCAGAGCGCCGACGAATCCGCCGACACTGAGCATCCCGACCACGAGAGCGGCGTGCGCGGGCGTGGCTCCACGATCGATCGCGAGCAGGGCGAGGATCGGTGTGACGACACCCAGGCTCGCCATCGCCAGCGCGGCGGGACCGTAGACCGGTACGAGCAGCCGCTTCAGCCCTCCGCGGCCGTCGTCCCTCACCTGGGCGTCCCGGGCGCGCCCGCTGGCCCGTCGACGAGATCGCCGAACGACTTCCCGGACTCGACGCAGAGTCGAGGGACGAGGAGCCAGGAGTCGTCCGCGGCGACGTCTCTACCCTGGGTCGTCACCGCGGCCCGGTAGCCCGCCGCTCGCACGGAGTCGACCACGGCGTCCGTGTGCCTGCCGAACGGGTAGGCGAAGAGGTCGACAGGAACGCCGAGGACGAACCTGAGCCGTTCTCTGTTCGACTCGACCTCGCTCGCGCACTGCTCGACGTCGATGAGGTCGAGGAACGGATGGGAGACGGTGTGGCCCCCGATCGTCGCCAGCGGGTCGGACGCGATCTCGTGCAGGTGGTCCCAGGTGAGGCCGTAGTCGGTCACGCTCTCTCGGTAGCGGGCCAGCGCGCCGTCGGCCGACTCGAGTCCGGCCGCCCACAGCAGGTCGTTGATCGACCTCGCAGCCTGGACCGGGTCGTCACAGCTGATGGTCCGGGACCCGTCGGGGAGGCGGAGGTCGATCTCGCGGTGCGTCTTCACCAGGTCCTCGACCACCAGGCTCACGTGGAACAGCGTGCGGTCCGGGTAGCCCGAGGTGACGAAGAGCGAGTACGGCGCGTGCTCGGACCGGAGCGTCGGCCACGCGTGGTCGTAGAAGTCGCGGTACCCGTCGTCGAAGGTGAGGGCCAGGCGGTCGCCCGGCGACGACGGGTCGTCGAGGAGCTCACCCAGGGACACCAGGTTCCATCCGGCCCCCCGGGCGTCGCTGATGAGCCGGAGGAGCTCGCTCTCGCCGATCTCCTGACGGGGCCGGCGGATCAGCCGCGCCCTCAGCTCGAGGTCGGGCACCACGCTGTGCAGCATCAGGACCACCCGTCTGCCGTGCCTCATGCCGACCGTGCCTCGGTGAGAAGGCTTGCCATGACGTCGTCCACGCACCGGTCCGCATCTGTGTAGGCGCGCGCTCGGAAACCGGGCGACGGGATGTAGAAGTTGAAGTGCCTCGACCCCTCCGTCAGGCCGCCGAGGTAGAACACGTTGTCGGTCACGCCTCCCTCGGGACCCTTCGGGTGGAACCGGGAGTCGACCGCGATCCCTACCGGCCTTCCGGCGCTCAGCCTGACGCAGGCCTGGCCCCGGCGGACGGCGTCCGCGAGGAACCCCGGGAGCTCTCCCGTGCCGGGCGACGGCAGGAACGCGTCGTAGTAGAGCTCAGCGGCGACGGCTGCTGGTTTCCTGAGCGTCGTCGAGACGACCCGAAAGCCTGCTGACCCACGCTCGACCCTCGGACTCGGACCCACCGTGTGGCGCAGGACGCCGGATCGTTGCAGCGCGAGCAGCTCCTGGCCGCGTGACGCGGGGGGACCCACCGTGTACCGGTAGAACAGAGGAAGAACGGAACGGAGCAGGGCCACGTGGCTCTCGGGCGCGAGCCGGTCGAAGTCGCAGAGTCGCCTGACCTCGTCCCGGAGGAGCTTCATGCTCTCGATCCCCCGTCGACGTGGGGGCAGCACGGGCAGCGAGCACTCCATCAGGTCTGCAGCCAGCGTGTCGCGCACCGACGCCTCATAGGCCTCGGACGACTCGTGCAACGTCGGCGCACGCTCGATGTCGTCGTGGAGCAGCCGCGGGGAGGCGGCCGTTGCGGCGCACTCCGTCGGCTCGGCGGCGTCCCAGCACTCGGCCTCGGCCATCTTCGTCATCAGCGCGGGAAGCACGGCGGTGAGGAGCTCGACGGACCGGGCGCCCTCCTCGGCGGCCGGCACCTGGAGCGTCGCGTCCCATCCCTCGAGGTCACGCAGCGGCGCCGTGGGCCTGCAGAGCGGGAAGAACCCGTTCCGCGAGAACTGGTGGATGACCGGCTCGGCGCCGCTGCGGTGGTAGACCAGCTCTCCGGACGCGTCACTGGCCTCGAAACGCCCTCCGCGGCCCACGGTGAGCTCGATGATCGCGTCGATCGCCGTCAGGCCCATGCCGGCCAGGATCACGGGCTCGCCCGGCCCGGCCAGCGACAGGTCCAGCCGCGCCGGCGGGACGCCGACGGTGATGAACACGAAGTCGGAGCGGAGGACGGCGCCGCCGGAGAGCGCGAGCGCGACGCCCGACGGCTGAGCGTCCATCGTCAGCACGCGCTCGGGCACGTGCGTCACCGTGACACCGTCGGGCAGGTCGTCGACGAGCGCGTCGTACGTCCACTCGAGGTAGTCGCTCAGCCACACGCGGGGGAGGTAGTCCCGTGACTCGGGTGCCCGGACACCGCTGACGCGGTACTCCCGGTGGTGGAGGAACTCGAGGAACGTGTACGCCCCCGCTGCGCCCGTCGCCGCGCCGCCGAGGATGTCGATGTCCCCTGCCGCGGTGTTGAGGAGCAGGTACTCGGGCGTCCCGCGATACACGCCTCCGCCCGGCCTGCTCGGTTCGACGACGGAGATCTCCAGGCGAGGGATGCCAGGCTCGGGTGCTCTCCACCGCTCGATGATCCGGTCGAGAACCATGAGCCCCCAGGGGCCGCACCCCACGATCGTGAGGCGTACCGCACTCACGACGCGGCCTCGAGATGCCGGTTGATGAAGGCGAGCTCGAGCGGGAGCTCGTGGACCATCCTCTCGATGTCGGCCTCGACGAGAGCCCGCCGTGCAGCAGGGACCAGCGGCAGGTTGCGCCGAGCGATCCTCCCGACCCATTCCTGGTGCCGCTCGACGGCGGCGTTGGACAGGCCGTGCCCGTGCCGGCGGTAGACGAAGCCCGGTACGCCCGTGAAGGCGTACTCCACCTGAGCGCTCAGCCGCAGCTTGAGGTCCCAGTTCTCGTAGAAGGGGAGCGTCGGGTCGTGACCGCCGGCCGCGTCGTAGACGCGCCGGCTGAGCAGGAAGTTCTGGGGGACCAGGCACGTCCGGGTGATGAGCCCGTCGAGGATGCTTCCCTCTCGGACCGGTCGGATGTCACGGAAGCGGGACACCACGGAGCCCGACCCGTCGGCGATGTGCACGTCCGAGAAGGCGACGACCTCTCTGCCGAGACGGGACACGTAGTACTGGTGGAGCTCGAGCTCCTCCTGCAGCTTCGTGTCGCACTGGACGTAGTCGTCGCTGTCGATGTAGTTGAGCAGGTCGCCCTGCGACACCCTGATCCCGTCGATGCGAGTCTGCGAGACGCCGGTGTTCACGGGGTGCCGCACGACCCGCACCTCCGGATGCTCGCGCTCCAGCATCGCGATCTCGTCGAGGGAGCCATCCGTCGAGGCGTCGTCGACGATCACGATCTCGTCCGGTGGCCGCGTCTGCGACAGGAAGCTCTCGACGCAGCGTCTGATGTAGTCCCCGTTGTTGTAGTTGACGACGACGGTGGAGATGGTGGGCACCAGCCGCCCCCTCACCGCGCGCCGACCGCGACGTCAGCGCGGGGGAAGTAGGAGTCGCGCACGGACGTCTCGGAACCGTCGATCCACTCCGACACCGCGTCCGCGACGGCCGGCGCCTGGGCGAACCCGCCCGTGTTGTGACCACCGGTGACGAGCAGGCGGCCCCCCGGCCCTTCCGCCTGGTCATCGAAGACTCCCGCGCACGACGGCGTCCACGGTCGTACGCAGACCCGCGAGAGCCGGCCGGGCACGACGAGGCCCCGCTCCCGACCCGTGGCGTACTGGCCCGGGAAGAGCTGGCGCGCCGTGTCGTGCAGGACGCGCGCCAGGTCGGCCTGCCACTCGGGTTCGAGGAGCTCCAGGTCTGCGCCGACATAGGCGTGACCGGAGCTGATGTGGATGACCGGCGACCCGTCGGGCGCTCGACCCGGGATGATGTTCGCGCCGGCGCTCGACTCGTCCGCCGCGAACCCGTCCCTCGTCAGCTTGATGGGCGTCTCGAGGCGCCGACCGTCGTTCGGCAGGGTCAGCCACCCCCCTGCCACGCCCGCCAGCAGCTCGCGGCTCGGCATCCCCAGGAGCGTGTTCGGGCGCGGTACGCCGGGCGAGATCACCACGTGGGTACCGGAGATCCTCGAACCGTCACCGGTCACCAGGCCGCTGAACTCTCCCCCCGGCGTCATGGCGACCTCGGCGACCTCGGTGTTCCAGATGAACCGTGTGCCGGACTGCTCCAGGCGAGAGAGGGACCTGCACACGAATCCGTGCACGTTGATCCCGAACCCCTGGACCCGGATCGCGCCGAGGTAGGAGCGCGAGCCGTACTCGGCCATCGCCCCGAGCTCCGCGTCGATCTCGTCGGCCGACAGCTCGCTGATGAAGGCTCCGATGGCACGCTCGCCCTCGACACCGGCGGCATGGGCAGCCGGGTTCAGGTACACGCGCAGGAGGCGCTCGACCGTGATGCCCTCGAACAGGTCGGGGAGCTCCGAGATGAGCTGGCGCCAACGTGCAAGCCCGTGCCGGTTGCAGCCGATCAGGTGGTCGTTGAGCCGGCGGTAGTCCAGCGGCGACACGTCACGGAACTTCGCGATCCACTCCCGGTCGCTGTCGCGCAGCCGTTGGGGGGGCACGCCGAGCCATCCGCCGTCGGCGATCGTCCGATCGAACTGCGTGCACCCCATGTCCTGGGTGGGCTTCAGGAAGTGGTGGCGAGACTCGTTCAAGGAGACGATCCGACCGTCGCACCCGCCCATGGTGCACGCCTGGGAGCGGGGTCCGGGGAGGCGGGGATCCGGTCCGGCGTCGACCATGAGCAGGGGGACGCCGAGCCGGCTGAGCCGGATCCCTGTCACGAGGTTCACCGCGCCGGTCCCGACGAGGACGACCCCGTCGTGATCGATCGTGCTGTGTGCAGCCGTGCTCATGTTCTGACCCCCTGCATGGATGGAAGCTCGCCCAGCAGCACGTGGTTCAGGCACACCGCGCGGTGCGTCGTCAGCAGCTGTACGGCTGTGTCGCCCGGGAACTTCGAGGCGAAGTAGTGGCGATTCGAGTCGGCGGAGACCCGCCTGCTGTGCTGCGGCTTGTCGTGGGGGTGATGGAAGCCCACCGCATCGTGCGCCCACCGGTATCTCGCGCCGCTGCGGTGGAGTCGGTACCCGAGATCCACGTCCTCGACGCCCCACGACGTGTAGGCCTCGTCGAACCCGCCGGCCTCGAGCACCATCTGCGTCGGCGCAGAGGCGTTCGCGGTCCAGAAGAGCGCCCAGGGTGCCGGCCACGAGCCGAAGGGCACGTCGAGGGACGAGAGGCAGTGGTCCCGGGGATCCTGGAAGTCTTCGCGACCCTCGAGGTGGGAGAAGCGAGACCCCTCGCCGAGGCTCGTCCAGAGCCTGACGAGCTCCTCCTCGGAGGAGTTGTCCTGGCTGAACCCGAGGAGCCGCCCGACGACCACGTCCTCGCCCGCCTGGACCTCGACGTGTCGGTCGACCGACGTGCGGTGCATGACGACGCCGGAGTCGACGAAGACGCAGATCGGCGAATCCGCGAGGCGTATCCCCAAGTTCCGTGCGCGCGCCACCCGAAATCCCTCGTCCGGCTGGAACACGTACGTCAGGCGTAGCGCACGGGTGAACTCGTCGACCACCGCCCTCGTCCGGTCGGTCGATCCGTCGTCCACGACGATGACCTCGAAGTCGCTCCGTGACTGCGCCGACAGCGACGTCAGCGTCAGGCGAAGGAGGTCTGCTCGGTTGAAGGTCGGCACGATCACCGTGGCGCTGGGCGCACTGCTGTGTGTCATACACGCTTCCGTGGCTCGATCGGATCTCGGCCCGTGCCGGGTGTCCGGTGGTCTCCCGCGCTCGGCACTGCTGCGCTCGGGACCCGTCAGACCACGCGGCCCCGGTCCTGGTCCCTGCACCTCGACCGGTGCGCCGCACGTCGTCGTGCGGTCGTGCTCCGTGCTGTGTTCGTCGTCATCGACTGACACCCCCCTGGCTCCGCGATAGTGCCAGGGGGCACAAAACAGACGAATCGTGCGTCCACGGGGTGGTCACCTCGTCCGATCCCGGACGACGGCCGGTTCGCTCGTCACGCAGTCGTCGCTCCTCCGGACGCGCACCGTCGGCAGTGGACGGACACCGAGCGCACACCAGCAAGGCAACGCGGTCCGCCGTCCCGCTGACGCGCGGGCTCCGGTCAGTGGTCCAGGCGCCCGTGGCCGTCCGCGACGCGGCCTCGGGTGCCCGGCGGGTCGGTCACGGACCAGGTCCGGGAGCGACGGTCGCACCCTCCCATCGACACCCAGGAACCCTCGGGCAGCACGACGTCGTCCTCGCCGGCGGCCGACGGCACGTCGGCCGGACCCAGGCCCTTCGACCGCCACACCCGTGCCTCGGCGGGGACGACGCCCCTCGCCGCCCACGCGACGGCCTGCGCGGCATCGAACCCGTGGGCCAGCCAGTCCAGGGCGACCTCCGGCCCCAGCCCGCCCGCGCCGTACGCGAGCCACTCGTGCGG
Source organism: Cellulomonas cellasea (assembly GCF_006538745.1). GTDB lineage: Bacteria > Actinomycetota > Actinomycetes > Actinomycetales > Cellulomonadaceae > Cellulomonas_A > Cellulomonas_A cellasea. Next base: position 164,035 of record NZ_BJLR01000013.1, read on the forward strand.
CTGGGTGACGGGGTCGGCGTCCAGCACGTCGGCGACGAGATCGGGTTCGAGGTCGGCTGCCGTCCACGGCAGGAGCTCGTGCGGGCGCATCGCCGGGCGGCGCCGGATCAGTCGGCACAGCGTGCGCGCGGTGACGCCCGCGGCTCGCCACCCGATCGGGTCCCAGTCGAAGCCTGTCTCGGGCAGGTCCGCCAGGTCGCGCACGGTCCAGCCCGCACGGAGCACGGGTGCAGCGTCGGCCGGGTCCCACCAGGTCGGGTCGGCTGTCAGCTCCTCGACCGTGGTGAGGCCCTCGCGGAGCAGCGGCACCCACGCCGGCGCACGGGTCGTCGGGTCGGTAGCCAGGAGCAGGCGGACGGCGTCCGCCTCCGGGAGGCCGGCACGACCGAGGGCGGCTCGAACCGCCGTCACCAGCTCGGGAACGGCCCCGACGAGAGCCAGCTCGACGTGCTCGGCCGGCCGGTCGGCCACCCCCCGCCAGGCGGCGGCCGCCGCGGCTGCCGGCCCCTGCCACTCGGCGAGGATGCGGTCGGCGCCGACCGGGGACGTGTCGGCGAGCAGCCGCGCCGCCACCGGGGCGAGCGGGTCCGCCGTGGGCGTGGGACCAGCGGCGGCCCAACCGATGTCCTGAAGTGCACGCAGGAGCCAAGGAAGCGGAAGAGCCTCGGGCCACGGGGACCGCAGCAGCCAGATCCGACGCCGGGGCGGTGCCGGCAGGCCGGCGATCCGCGCGCAGTGGTCCGCGTGCTCGTCGTCGACCGCGATCTCGGCGTCCGTCGGGGGGCGGACCGTCACCGGCCCCCCTGCCCGCTCGCTCGTGCGCTGCTCGAGCACGACCCGCGGCAACCGGTCGGGGACCCAGCACCGCGAGGCACGCGGCCAGAGGGCCGGCAGGCAGGCCAGCAGCGGCGCCGGCTCGAGCACCTGCCATCCGTCGGCCTCGAGCCGCTGGACCTCGGGCAGCTCGCGGGCCTCGGGCCACCGATCATCCGCGCGACGAGGACGTGGCCCGGCCAGCGCGGCCAGCTCAGCCAGGCGCGGGGGCAGCGGCGGCACGGTGGCCGGGTCGACCGCGGGGGGCTCGTCGTGGCCCCACGGGTCGGCGCCGGGCAGGCTCCCCATCGTCTGCACGGCACCCATGCTGTCAGCAGCGCGTGACCGATGGCCGGCAGGGCAGCGCCGCGGGAGTCGCCACGTTCGTCGTGCTGCTCGGCCTGCGTGCTGAGCGCGCCGGAGGACCCGGCCCGGCCCGTGGCCGGACCGGGTCCCGAGGCTCACGGCGGGGTCAGAAGCCGCCCGCCGCGTTGCACTTCGCGGACTGGTTGATGCAGGTCCGCACCCGCTGCGCCTGGGCTGCCGGCTCCCAGGCGTTGAAGAAGTCACCGTGCATCGAGAACGTCGACCCCGAGGCGAGCGTGACGTTCGTCGTGTCCATGCCGTGCGGGTAGGAGAAGACGAACGACAGGTGCGGGATCGGGACCGGGTGGGTCGTCGGGCAGGCTCCCGCGACCGGGTGCGCGACGTGGGCCTTGTGGTCCGGGCTGTCGAGGTGCTTGCCGTCCCAGCACTGAGGGAAGACCAGCTGGTAGGTGAGCTGGGCGGTGGGCGCGCAGATCGGCATGACGCCGTCCGCGGTCCGGCCGGTGGCCCCGCCGATGCCCGCGCACCAGAAGTGGTTGCCCTGCTTGTCCGGGGTGTCCGTCTGCTGCTTGGCGTTGCCGGCGATCATCCGGAAGCCCTCGGGGAACGGCTGGACCCGGCTCGGGTCCTTCAGGCTCGACCCGTAGTAGACGATGACCCCGCCGACGGGGTCCACGGCCTTGCCGTTCGAGTAGAGGGTCGGGACCCAGTAGGCCGACTTGTCCTCGACCGGGTTGCAGTTCGTGCCGCCGGCCTTGAGGGAGTCGAACGTCGAGAACGCGTCGGTGGTCGTGGCGCCGATGAAGGTGTGGTTGTGCGAGGCGCCGGGCTGGTTCGGGACGACGATCGGGTCGTCGTTGAGGTGGTGGCTCACCTGGCACAGGGCGTGGAACTCGGGGACCCGCACCGGGTCGTTGGTGATCGGCTTGGGCGTGAGGGCGAAGAACGCCGCGGTGTCAGCGGCCTGCTTCGCGGCGTCGACGGGGATCCAGCCCGCCGTCGGCATCGGGGGCATGGTGTGCGACTCGTCAGCGGTGACCGTAAACCAGTTGAGGTTCACGAAGTCGCCGGCCTGAGGGCTGCGCAGGACGAGGTAGACGGTGTGCGCGCCGGTGGCCATCGTCATCGAGCTCGCCGTCTTCGTCGTCCACGTCTGCCATCCGCCCGTGGACGAGACGGCGAACGTTCCCAGCAGGGGGCCCGTGCGTGAGTCCGCACGCAGCTCCACGGTGCCGCCGGCGCTGCTCGCCGAGGCCAGGCGCAGGGTGGCCTTGTGCGCGCCCGTCAGCCCGAGGTCGACGTTGTCGTACCGCAGCCAGTCACCGTCGGCGAGCCAGCCGACGTTCCTGCCGCCGCCCGTGTCGCCCGTGCTCTCGGTCCGGGCGCCCGACTCGGCACCGTACGACTCCGCCTGGACCGTGACGGTCTCCGCTGCGGATGCTGCGCTGAGCGGTCCGACGGTCACGGCGAGCGCGCCGGCGGCGGCGAGGATCAGGGCGGCGACCGCGCGGCGTCCCCGTGACGTCGGGGCGCGTCCTGCTGCGGTCGGCGACGCTGCCGTCCGCTGGTGTCTGCTGTTCACGGTTCCTCCAAGATCGGACCAAACGGGCGTATCGCACCGTACGCGTCAGAGAGCGCTCTCTCAATGGCCGGAGGAGGAGGTGCCGCAGAGTCGCGGGAGGACGAGGTCGGCGGAGGAGCCCGGAGCCCGGTCCCGGGCTCCTCGCGCCGAGTCCTCAGCGCAGCGCCGCCACCAGGGGGTGAGCACCTCCGCCTCCTCGACGGTGAACGCCTTGCCGACCTGCTGCGCGATGTGCCGCTCGACGCCGGTCAGGAGCATCCTGCGTGCGGTGGCGTTCCGCGTGTGCTCGGCCCGCACCAGCGTGCTGTTGATCACCGCTGTGGTGACCCAGCGGTCGCTGAAGGTGTTCACGAGCGACCGCAGCGACCGGAAGGTGACCGTGACCGACACCTCGGTGGCGCCCTCGCCCACGTTCCCTGCGACGTCGGTGGCCGAGGCGGTGAGCGTGCGGGTGCCGAGGCCGTAGGTCCAGGCCGGGACCTGCACGTCGGCGCACGTGGTCGAGGCGATTCCCGACCCGGGCTCCGGGTCGGTCGCCGCGCAGCCGATGGTGATCCGCTGGTCGACCGTGTAGCTCCCGGCGTTGCCGGAGAAGGCCACCTGGGGTGCCACCGTGTCCACCGCGACGACCACGATCGACGGCTCCTCGACGGCACCGCGCGTGTCCGTCGAGCGGAAGGAGACGGTGCGCTCACCCTCACCGGGGACCGCGAACGGCCCCTCGTAGGTGAGCCAGTCACCGTCGTCGAGCCGGTACTGCGTCGACGCGACGCCGTCGGCGTCCTCTGCGGCGAGCGTCACCGTCGGCTCGGCCGTGTGCCACCCGTCCACCGGCTCGGGGCTCACCGTCGCCGTCGTGACGGGCGGTGAGGCCGCGACCACCTCGCCGACCCGCAGCCGGTCGAGGTTGACGTTCCCGTCGTCCCCGTCCTCGTGGCGCAGGGTCACGGTGTTCCCGCCCTCCTGCAGAGGGACGTCGACCGTCACGCTCGACCACACCGACCACTCCCCGGTGCTCGGCAGGGTGACCTGCCCGAGATCGGTGCCGTCGACGTGCAGGGAGACGGTCTTCGGTCCGGCGAACGGGTGCGGGCCGTTCGCGTAGCGGAGCGTCACCGGGTACGTGCCCGCGGCGTCGACGTCCACCGTCGTGGTCACACCCGCCCCGAGGCCGCCGAAGCCCTGCACGTAGCCGGAGCCGGAGTACCCGGGGTGCTCCGTGCCCACCTGCGCCCCGCCGTCGAGCTCACCGTCCTCGAGCTCGTACGTGCCGGACGAGGACGTGCTGCGGATCCGCACGTCCCGGTAGGAGACCGCCTCGCCGGCACCGTGGTTCTGCAGGCCGACGAAGCCCGAGGACAGGTCACGCGCCGGGTCGGTGCTGGTGAACTCGTTGACGAGCACACCGTTGAGGTGCACGCGGATCGTGTCGCCCGCCACCTCGATCTCGTAGGCGTTCCACTGCCCCACCGGCTTGAGCGCTCGGGCGACCGCGGCGGGGTCCGCGCCCTGGAAGGTGTAGATGGCGCCCGTCGTGCGGTCCGCCTCGTCGCTCGCGTCGATCTGGATCTCGTACCCCTGCTCGACGGCGACCCACGGGTCGTTCCCCGGGTTCGGGAAGCCGACGAACACGCCGCCGTTGTCGTCCTTCACGAGCTTCCAGTCGAGCTTGAGCGTGTACTCGCCGAACTCCTGCGCCGTGTACCAGAGCAGGCCCAGGCCGCCCTGGGTGCGCAGCGTGCAGTCGGCCTGCCGGCCGAAGCCACCGGGCCCGGCCATGCGCCAGCCGTCGAGGCTCGCCAGCGTGCCGTCGAAGAGTGCGGTGTAGCCGTCCTCGGGCGCGTCCGGTGCGCAGATGTCCGGGTCCGCACCGACCCGCAGGACGTCGAGGTTGACGTTCCCGTCGTCGCCCTCCTCGTAGCGCAAGGAGATGGTGTTGGATCCCGCACGGAGGTCCAGCTCGCGGGTCAGGGTCCGCCACGTCTTCCAGTCCCCGGTGCTCGGGAACTCCACCGGGTCGACCTCGACGCCGTTGACGTGCAGCGACATGCGCTTGGTGCCCTGGAACGGGTTCGGCCCGTTGGCGTACCGCAGGTGGACCGGGACGGTCCCGGCCTCGTCGACCTGGGTCGTGAAGGTCACGGAGGCGCCTGGGGCCTGGAGACCGGCGGTGAACCCGGAGCCGGAGTAGCCGCTGTGGTCCATCGCGATGGAGGCGCCGCCGAGCATCTGCGCCTCCTCGGCCTCGTGGTAGCCGAGGTCGTCCGGAGCCACGTAGCCGGGGATGGCGTTGAGCGTGTACCACGCCTCCGTGCTCCAGAGCTCGTCACCGTCGGCGTCGGTGAACGGCCGCGGCGAACGCAGGTGCACGACGCGGTCCGGCTTGAGGCCGTCGACGGTCAGGCGGACGGTCCGCCTGTCCTCGGACACCTCCGCGCCGGTGACCAGCAGCACCTCCTCGTCGATCTTCGGGCCGCCGTACTGCTGCGTGGGCACGTAGCGCCACTGGTGCACGTCGTAGCCGGCCTCGGCGTCCTGCGTGATCCGCTGCGCCGTGCCCTCCGACAGCGGCTGGGTGTAGCGGACGTCGAAGCCGTCCTCCGTGACGCTCATCGAGACCATGTCGAAGGCGTTCGTCCCGTTCGGGGTGAGCTTCTGCAGCCCGTAGTCGAGCTTGCCCGACTCGCTCCAGTTGCCCGCCTCGCCGATCCCGCCGACGTAGACGGCACCGTCGGGGCCGACGACGGTCCGGTTCACGCCGGCCTGGAGACCGGCCGTGTGGCGGAACGCTGCTCCCTGGTACTCGCCCTCGACCTCCTCGAGGAACGCCCGCTGCAGCCCGCCGTAGGTGACGTCACCGAAGAGCATCTGACCGGCGAACGGCCCCTCCTCGAGCAGCACGGGGTTGCTCGGCGAGTTCGAGATCTCGTTCTGGGGCAGCCACAGCACCGGCTTGGTCACCGGGTTCCCGTCGAACGGTCCCGCCGGGTTCGTGTAGTGGTGGAAGAACCGGTCCTGCTCGATGTGGAGCAGCTTCGACGACGGCAGCCAGGCGCCCTGGTTGTCCATGACGAACAGCTCCCCCTGCGGACCCCAGCCGAGCCCGTTCGGGGTCCGCAGACCTCCGGCGACGTAATGGATGTCGCCCGTCTCCCGGTCGACCCGGATGCTCGTCCCGCGGTTCTCGGCGAGCTGCGGGTCCGTCGTCGCGCCGCCGTTGTCGATCGCGACCGACAGCGTCACGTAGAAGTAGTCGTCGTCGTGGAGGAGCCCGAAGGCGAACTCGTGAAAGTTGCCGCCGTACGGCCACTCGGCGACCGTGCGGTGCTCGAGCAGGCCGTCGCCGTCCGTGTCCGGGGTGAGCTCGGTGAGCCGGTCCCGCTCCGAGACGTAGAGGGACCCGTCGACGGCGGCCACGCCCATGGGGTTGAGCAGCCCGGTGGCCACCTTGGTCACGGTCACCTGCTCGGCGTCGGTCTCACCGGTCACGCCGCTGAGCACGAACACCTCGCCCGGCTCCGGGTCCGGCACCGGTCCGCTCGGGCTCACGGAACCGGCGGTGACGACCACGAGGTCGCCCTCGTCGGTCCAGTCGAGCGCCGACACCATGGGCTCGAAGCCGTCCGGCAGCAGGTCGGTGAGCGTGTAGTTCGGGTGGACGGCGTCCAGCCGCAGCCCGTCCCCCGGGGTGTCCTTGTCGCCCGCGCAGGACTTGGTCCCGGGCGCGGTCACGCGCACGACGTCCCGGTCCGTGCTCAGGGCCGACGACGGCACGACGACGAACTCGTCCGAGTCCGGCGTGCGCCACTCCAGGCGCAGGCCCTGGTCGAAGCCGGCCTCGAAGTACTCCACCAGCAGGTCGTGGTGGCCGGCGGCCAGCGTGATCACGCCGTCCTGGGGGATCGCCTCGTGCAAGCCGTCGTGGTCGACCACGAGCTGGTCGTCGACGACGAGCCTGGACCCGTCGTCGCTGGTCAGGCGAAAGGTGTGCTCCCCGGCGACGGGGGTGTGCAGGGTGGCGATCACGTCCGAGCGGAAGTTGTCCGCGGCGCCGAACTCCTCGGGCGTCGTCCAGTCAATGGTCGCCATGTGCTTGTCGACGTTCGGGGTCGTGCCGGGCCGGATCTGGCAGATCGACTGCTGCGCCACCCCCAGGGCGTAGGTCCGCAGGGTGACGCCCGGCTGCTGGGGCGGCAGGTCGTCGTCGGCTGCGGCCGCCGGCAGGGCTGTCGCCGTCACCGCCGAACCGAGCAGGGACAGGCCCAGCAGGGCCGCGAGGGCCTTCGGGCGTCGAGCTGTTCGTGGTCGCACTCTTCCTCCTTGAAGGGTGGTCGTCCTGGGGACGTGCGGGTGCGAGGTGGCCCTCGCCTCAGGCGTCTGCGCCGCCGCGGCAGGGAGCGTCCTGCAGCAGCAGGGCACCTGGAGCTTCCGGTGGGTCGCCGTTGACCATGGGTTGACCGTAGGGACGTCTTCTGTCGAGCGTCAAGCAAAAGTCGTCATTTGGGTTTCGACATCTACCCGTAGGTCCGCATATATCGCGGGATGGTCTGGGCGGAGGGCGCCTACAGTGGATGTGCGACCGGGACCGTGGTTCCTCACGGCGCCCGGCGGAGGACGCCGCACCGAGCACGACTCCAGGGCATGGGCCTTGAGCTCCTTCACGACGCGACGGCGACGGCGCGCTCCCCAGCGAGGTCTCGGGCGGTCTCGCCCGGGCGCCGCGGCCGGGCACACAACCAGAGGCAGGGGAGTCCATGACGGTTCACGGTGTGGTGAGGCGGGCGGGCGTGCTCGCGCTCGCCGGCGCACTCCTCACGGCGGCCCTGCCGGCGACGGCGGCGAACGAGCCCGGTGAGAGCGTCCCCTCGGGTGTCGTCGTGGTCGACGGGCAGGACGTGCCGGTCCTGGGCTCCTTCACGTTCCGCAAGGGGTGGGACCCGCGGAGCCCCGAGGTCGTCGGCTTCGTGCACGGCGTTCGTCGCGTCGAGGGGGGTACGGCCGTCTACTACTCCCTCGGTCTCGCGCCGGACGCCGACGAGGACCTCCTCGCCGAGAGCGTGTTCGAGAGCGCGAGCCCCGACGACGCCGCGTACGCCACGGAGATCGGCCTCGTCGACGTCGCGTCCACCACGATGTACAGCCCGTTGCGGGACGTCGACTCGACGTTCGCGACCGCGACCCGGGACCTGTCGACCGACCCGGGCGCGCTCGTCGTCGGCTGGGCCGTGTTCCCCGCACTGCCCCCGACCACGACGACGGTGCAGGTGCGGATGCCGTCGGGGACGATCGTGCCCGGCGTCCCGGTCGAGGACGGCGCCCTGGAGCCCGTGAGCGACGAGCCGGCGCCGCTGCTCGGTGCGGGCTGGCCGAGGCTGCCCGAGGGTGCCGAGCTGGCCGCCGCGGACCCGGCCGCCGTGACGTGGACGCTGCTGCGTCGCTCCGGTGACCTCCAGGCGATCGCCCAGGCGCAGGAGAGCCCGCGGGACGTCGCGGTGACCCTGGACACCAACGTGCTGTTCGCGACGGGCGCCACGGACCCGGGCTCGCCGGCCCAGACCGTGCTGGCCGGTCTCGCGGCGGACATCGCCGCACGCGGGACCGGTGAGGTGGTCGTGACCGGGCACACGGACGCCGACGGGACCGACGAGTTCAACCAGACGCTCTCCGAGAACCGCGCCCTGGCGGTGCGCGAGTCGCTCGAGCCCGCGTCCGGCGGAGGTGTGACGTTCGTGAGCGCCGGCAAGGGCGAGTCGGAGCCCGTCGCCTCCAACGACACCGACGAGGGCAAGCAGGCCAACCGACGCGTGACCGTCGTGTACACGCTGAAGGGCGGTGGCCAGTGACCGGCATCCGGCAGACGCGTGCTGCACGCCGCGCCCCGTGGAGCGCGGCGGTGGTCCTCGCGACCGTTCTCCTCGTCTCGGGGTGCACCGGGGACGACACCCCCTCGCCGGACGACACGCCGTCGGTCGACAGCGACGCCGAGACCTCGGACTGGACCGCCACCGAGCTCATCGAGGCGGTCTCCGCGCAGGAGGACGACGAGGTGCTCCGCTCGGTCGAGGGCGAGCTCGCCTACCAGACGGTCCCGACGCCGACGCGCTTCGACGTCGTCGACATCTCGGCGGACGACCAGGCGACGACTCTCGTGCTGCGTCTGACGTACCTCGGCGACGGGACCCTGCAGGTGCCGGGCACGTACCTGAGCCCGGACGTCCGCCTCGCGGACGACGTGCGGGGGCTGGCCCTGCAGGTCCCCACGGAGGACATCCGGTACCAGCCCACCCTCGCGGCGCTGAGCACCGACCCTGGGGGGACCGTCGAGTGCCTGTGCTCGGACCTGTCCGAGCAGGTCGACGCCGCCGTCCCGTTCCTCTTCACCGCGTCGTTCCCGGCGCTCGACCCGGCGACCCGCGCGGTCGACCTCGAGCTCGCCGGGTTCCCGCTCATCGAGGAGCTTCCCGTCGACCGGGAGTGAGCCCGCGTGCGGGCGTCCTGTCCCGCGCGTGCACCGCTCGCACGGCGCGCCGGCCGATGACGCGGACGGCACCGGCCGTGGCCCGTCGGGATCAGACCGGCGCGCGCCCGAGGTAGACCGTGTTGGTGGCGTCCCGGTCCTGGAGGGGGTTCGGGAAGGTGACGACGTCCGCCCGGACGTCGACCAGCAGGGTGCGGAGGAGCTCCAGGTACGGCTCGTCCGGCGGGTCGTTGGACCACAGCGCGAACACGCCGCCGGGCTTGAGGTGCCCGCGCAGCCGCTGCAGCCCGGCGGGCGTGTAGAAGCTCGCGTGGCTGGGGTTGAGCACGTGGCGGGGCGAGTGGTCGATGTCGACCAGGACGGCGTCCCACCGGCGGCCGGGCGCGTCGGGGTCCAGGCCGTCGACCGACGCGAGGGCGGCGAAGAAGTCGGCGTGCACGAGGCGGCACCGCGGGTCGGCGGTGAGCACGGTGCCGGCGGGGATCAGCCCGGCGCGGTGCCAGCCGATCACCTCGGCGAGCGCGTCGACGACGACGAGCGAGCCGACGCGCGCGTCCTCGAGCACGGTGAGCGCGGTGTACCCGAGCCCGAGGCCGCCGACGACGACGTCGAGCGGAGCCGCGCCGCCCTCGGCGGACGTCCCTGTCATCGCCAGCCCGAGCCGCGCGAGCTCCTCCTCGGCCACCGTGAACATGCTCGACATGAGGAACTCGTCGCCGAGCTTGATCTCGAGCACGTCGGCTCCGGTCACCGGGTCCCGGCGCCGGCGCAGGCTGATCTCGCCCATCGGCGTCGGCTCCCAGGCGAGCTCCTCCACGCGCGGACGTCGTGCTGGTTGCTCGGGCATCCGGTCAGCCTAGGCGGGAGCGGTGGTCGCTGACGTCGTCGTCACCTGCGGGCGGAGAATGACGCAGGGCTCGGCTACGGGGGTGGACCGTGAGCGGTGTGGCGCGTCGCCGGGTGGGTCTCGGTGCATCGCGGCGCCCGCCTGACGATGGACGGCTCGGTCGTGCAGGGGAACGTGCGCGCGCGGGGGCCCGTGAGCATGTCCGACACCGACGTGCACGGTGACGTGTTCCTGGGTGACGGCTGGGGCGAGGACCTCCCGGGAGTGTCGCTCTCCGCGGCGGCGTCGACCGTGCGCGGCAGCGTCACCGGCCGTGCGGACCTGGTGAGCCTGCGCTACGCCCGGGTCGGCGGCGTGTACGACGTCGAGACCCAGGAGATGACCCGGTTGCGCGCGAGCACCCTGATCGGGCCGGTGACCGCTCGGGGCGGGCGTCTGGTCGTGCACGACTCGGCGTTCCTCAGCGGGCTCACGGCCGACGGCGCGGGGGACGTCCTGGTGTGCCGCACGACGGTCGTGGGCGACCTGCGCGTCACCGCGCTCACCGACTACGCCCGGCTGGGGGTCGAGGGCACCCACCCGTGCCGGACGAGCGTCGGCGGGTCGGTGCTGCTGGAGCGCAACGAGCACAGCATCGACCTGGGCGACCTGCACGTCGCGCACCACCTCGTCTGCCACGAGAACACCGGGCCGCGGAGGATCACCGGCGTCGCCGGGGCGAGCGTGGGCGGGCAGCGTCTGGGTCAGTGCCTGACCTGACCGCGGCCGGGTCGTGCGGCGGACCGGTGACCACGCCGCGCTACTCGACCGCAGCCCCGGAGACGACGAACGGGTCGAACAACCCCGGTGGGATGGCGAACGCCTCGATGCGCACCGGGTAGTTCACCGCCCCGCCCGAGACCGCGATGTCGGACAGCCACGCGTCCTTGACGACGATCCACTCCTGCCCCTGGAAGGAGATGGTCGTCTGCACGACCTCCTCGGGTAGCGGGAGGTCCTGCAGGCTCAGGCCGGGCGGCAGCGGAGCTACGGCGAGGTCGGCCGGCATCGACGTCCCCGGGGGCAGCGGCACCATCGCGAGGTCGTCGAGGTTGAAGTCGTAGTGGTCGACGATGGAGATCTGCGCGGCGGTGACGTGCGCCGACGTCAGCGTGCCGTTCGTCCACCGCAGCGCGACGTGCGCGTCGATCGTGTAGCTCACGCCGCCGAGCGCGATCGACAGGTCCTTCTGGAACATGGACAGGGACGACGGGCTCTGGCCGGGCCCGATGAAGTCGAACGATCCCGTGCCGCGCAGGTGCAGCTCCCGCTGGTCCGGTGCGACGTGCTCGGGATGGGACTCGTCGAGGCGAGCCGCCACGCCCTTGCGCAGCACGTCACGGATCGACGTCCGCACCGCGGCCGGGAACCCGGAGTCGTCCCGCAGCAGCTGCTCCGGGGTCAGGTTCAGCAGCTGCTCCTTCGCGGTTCCCGCGAGCCATCTCAGGAGCATCGCGGCGGCCCACGGATAGCTGGGCGCCACCTTGATCGCCGACTGCTCCAGGAGCCTGCGCCGCCGCTCCGTCTCCTCCCGGCTCAGCTGCGTGCCCCGGGAGATCTCGTGCCACGTCGCCATGGGGAAGGGCAGCACCATCCAGCCCTCGGGCACCCCGGGCTGGTCGGCGACGCCCGTCGGGGACTCCTCCGTGGCGGCGCCGGGCTCCTGTCGTTGCACCGGCGGCGGCGCGCGCCGGCTGTCGTGCGGCTCAGCCGTGCGGGGCTGCGTCAGCGCGGCGTCGAACCTCGTGCCGGTCCCGTCGCCGGACCCGGTCCCGCGGACGAGGGCGCTGACCGCGGCGTTGCCGGCGCGACGCTGCAGGGCCAGCAGGCCGCGCGCGCCCACGTCGGCGCTCGTCCGGTCGCCACCGGTCGATCGTCGTCCGTCGGCGAGGGCGCCGGTCTCGCTCCTCGACGAGTCGGTCCTGTGCGACAGGGGCCCCATCGTCCGACGGTGCAGGACGCCGCGTCGCCCCACGTCGGCGGCCGCGCAGCCCCGAGGGCACGTCCGGGTGCCCGAAAGGCCGACCGCTGCCGCCGGTGCTCCACGGCGGTCAGGCGAGGGCGAACCACGGTTCCGCGGCGGCCAGACGGGGCGTGGGGATGTCGAGGCGTCGGGCTTCCGTGAGGACGTCCCGGCAGACGACCCGCGGTTCCGTCGCGTTCGGGTCGGAGTGCGCCTCGAGCGCGCGGCGCGCCACGGGGACGTGCCGGGTGACGATCGACATCGCGAGCGCGGAGAGCAGCGGGACGGAGAAGGGGAGCGTCGTCCGTCGGTGCCTCCCGAGGTCGACGCCCCGGGCCTCGAGCACGGGGAGCAGCTCCCGCACGGTGAGGAGGGCGCGTCGCAGGCGGGCCGTGTCACCGACGAGGTCGGCCAGCGAGCCGAGGGGGAGGGCCTGCGAGTACAGGGCGGCGTCGACGACCGTGTGCAGCAGCAGCCACCCGCGCAGGTCGTCCTGCTCCCGGATCCGGAAGCCGGCGGTGCGGAACGTGTCGCGGACCGTCGCGTCGCGCGTCGTCGGTGGAGTGGAGAGCTGCCCGAAGATCGGGGCCGGCAGGAGCACCCCCTGCAGGGTGCCCGCGCTGTCGAAACTTCCTCCGGCCTGGGGGAACCCCCACACGACCTGGGCGGCGGGCAGGGGCTCCGCGGCGGAGGTCGGGTCCTGCCAGAGGTTGCTGAACATCAGCACCGTCGCGTCGCCGATGCGGGGCGCCAGGAACTCCGTGGCCTCGCCGACCTGGTGGTGCGGCACGCTGAGCACGACGAGCTCGCAGCCGTCCTCGGGCGTCAGCGTCTCTCGGTACCGGGGCCTCCAGCTCTCGACGACGCGGGTCGACCGGCCCGTGCGGCGGGCGTCGATCACGTCGAGAGCCACGGGGTCGACGTACGTCGCGGCGCGTCCCGGGCGGACCAGGTGCTCGACGTCGTGGCCCGCATCGTCCAGGGCCCACCCGTAGAGGGAGGCGATCACGCCTCGGCCGACCATGGCGATCTTCACAGCGTCTCCGTACCGTCGAGGGGGCGGTCTCCTCCGAGGGAGCAAGCGGAGAGCGTCTCCACTAACATACGGAGACGATCTCCACCTGTCAACGGGAAGGTACTGATGAGCAAGCCGCTCCGCGCGGACGCGCAGCGCAACCGCGAGGCGCTGATCGCGGCCGCCCGGGAGATCTTCGCGGCCGAGGGGACGCAGGTCCCGTTCGAGGACGTCGCCCGACGCGCCGGCGTCGGGGCCGGGACGCTGTATCGCCACTTCCCGAGCCGCGAGGCCCTCGTCGCCGCGGTGTTCCATGCGGAGGTGTCCGCACTGCGCGACCGGGTGACCCACCTCGCCGCGACCCTGCCTGCCGACCGCGCTCTCTCGACGTTCCTGCACGAGATGGTCGACCACATGTACGCCCAGCGCGGCCTCGGGCGCACGTTCCTCGCGGTGGCCGAGCACGACAGCGACGCCTTCACGGACGACGGCGCGGCGCTGGAACGTGCCGTGGCTGCGCTGCTCCGCCAGGGCGCCGAGGCAGGCGTCCTCCGGGCAGACGTCTCCGCGGGCACGGTGATGCTGGCCCTGCACGGCATCAGCACCGCCTCGGTCCGGTCCGAGCGGCGGGAGGAGTCGGACGGCGTCGTGCGGCTGATCGTCGACGGCCTGCGCAGCGTCTGAGGCAGGCGAGCGTCAGTCGTCGGACCGGTGCGGGCGTCGAGCCTCCGCAGCTCGTCGAGCCCCACGACGACCACCGGCCCCCGGTTCGCGTCACGCGCACGCGCGGCTCGTCGAACCGGGGACCGGCGTCGCTGGGTCGCCTAGGGCGCCGGGACCGGAGCCGTGCGGGCGTGCTCGAGCGCCCACGCCAGGGCGTAGTCCGCGACCTCCTCCCAGCCTGGCTCGGCGCAGATCCAGTGCGAGCGCCCGGGGAACTCGTGGTAGTCGGTCACGGCGGGCGACCTCGCGTAGTGCTTGGCGTTGGACCTGTTCACCGACGGCGGCATGATGTGGTCCTTCTCCCCGCCGATGAACAGCAGCGGTGCGCGGTCGGCGTCGTAGTCGACCCAGGTCTCCTGCCTGCCCGGCTTGAAGTTCGCGATGAGGCCGTAGGCCCACACCCAGTTCCCCGGTGCCGGGATGGCGAACTCGCGCCAGACGGCGTCGGAGTCCTCGCGCGAGAGCGTGTTCGCGAAGGCGTAGTGGAACTCCTCCGGCGTGAAACCGACGGCGCGGTGGAAGTTCGCGGGGTTCTTCAGCGCCGGGAACAGCGACCGTGCCTGCGACAGCGGGGTCACGCGCACGCCCTCGGTCGGTGCGGAGTCGACGACGACGGCCGCCGAGCCTAGGCCGCGGGCGAGGAGCAGCTGGGTGAGGGTGCCGCCGAAGGAGTGGCCCATGAGGATCGGCGGCTCGGGCAGCGCCTCGATCTGCGCGGAGAGGTGGTCGAGGGTCTCGGGCACCGTGAGCCGGGCGATCACCTCCGGGTTCTCGCGCAGCGCCTCGACCTCGATCTCGAGGCCGGGATAGGCAGGGACGAGGACGGTGTGGCCCGCGGCCTCGAACCGGTCCTTCCAGCCGCGCCAGCTGCGGGGGGTCATCCACAGGCCGTGCACGAGCACGATGGTGGTCATGATCGGTTCCTCTCTCGGGCGGTGGGTGCGTCGACGGGGGTGAGCGGGTCGTGTGCGGGCGGTCGGGCTCGGTGCCGGACGGACCGTGGCTGACGACGTCGGGGGACGGACGCCCGACCACGTTCCGCCGGGCCCCGACGGGGTCCACACTGGTCTCGCTGGGGGCGTCGGCCGTGCTCCGGTCGGTGACAGACCTGCTGTGGGCAGCCACGGACAAGCCAGGGGCCGGCTCCCTCCGCGGAACGCGCGAACTCCCTTGGCCGTACGACCCGCGTGCGGCCCCGGTGGAAAGGGCGGGCGGCATGGTGGTGCTGCTGGACACGCGGACCGTCGCGACCAACGAGCGGCTGCCGGCGATCTCGGCTGCGTTGGAGGGCACGACCGCTCCCTGCGAGGTCCGCTACGACGACGGCCCGGAGCGAGTCTTCACGCGGATCGAGGCGTGGCGGCTGGGCGACCTGGACGTGTGGCGCAACGAGGCCTCCGGGATGCGCATGACCCGGGAGAGCCGTCACCTCCGGGCCGACCCCGACGGCCGGGTCGCCATCGCCGTCCAGGAGGCCGGCCGGTCGCTGATCCACTACGACGACGCCGACCCCGACGTCCGCGCGGGGGTCGGTGGCCTGATCTGCGTCGACCTGACGAAGCCGTACGACTACGCGTGGCGCGGGCTGGGCTCGGCGTTCTGCATCTCCGTCCCCGCCGAGCAGGTGGGGCTGCCGGCACACCTCGTCCGCACCGCCTCGCGCCAGCTCAGGACCAGCCCGCTGTACGGCTTGTTCCAGCGGCACCTGCTCGGCCTGGCGCGCAGCACCGACGCGGTCACGGCCGACCCGGCCGCCGCCGGCGTTGCCAGTGCCTCGGTCGAGCTGCTGCGTGCCCTGCTCGCGTCCGCCGCGCACGACGTCCGGTTCGAGCGGAGCACGATGGCGGCGACGCTGCTCGTCCAGATCCGGGCGTACGTCCAGCAGCACCTGCGCGACGGGGACCTGACGCCTGCCACGGTCGCGCGGGCGCACAACATCTCCGAGCGGCACCTGTTCCGGGTCTGTGCCGCCGCGGACTTCAGCCTCGAGCAGTGGATCATCGGCCGCCGCCTGGCGGGCGCGCACGAGGAGCTCGCCCGGGCCTCGGACGTCGAGGTCCCGATCGCCTCGATCGCCCGCCGCTGGGGGTTCCGCGACCCCGCGCACTTCACGCGTCGCTTCAAGGTGGCCTACGGGCTCACCCCGCGGGACTGGCGCAGCATCGCGCGCTCCGAGGCCGGCGACGCCTGACCGCACCGAGGGCCTGCCCGCTCCCGCCTGTCCGTGCACACGCTCGGCACGCCGGCGCCGGCGCGGGTCGACGCGACGACGGGCTGCCGCTGCTCCCGCCCGGACCAGCTCGAGCGGGCGCGCCTCCTCCGCTCGCCGCGCTGGACGGACCTGTTGGTGGAGTGCCGGCCGAGGCGGAGGGTCAGGAGACCGGGGTGCCGCTCGGGCCGATCGGGAGCGGCTGCCCGTCGCGAAGCATCTTGCCCGCGGTGGCCTTCGCCTCGCCGACCTCGACGTCCCACAGAGCCGCGAGCGCGACGCCGTCCTCGCCGGTGTAGCCCGCGTCCCAGTACGCCTCGAGCTGCAGCCCGGCGATGACGGCGGGATCCGTCAGGTCGAGCGACGAGCCCGGCGCGACCGGCACGGGCTGCCCGTCGAGCAGCAGCTGCCCCGCCCGCCCCTTGGCCTCGAGGAGCTCGACGTCCCACAGCTGGGCGAGCGCGTCCGCGTCCTCCATGTAGTAGCCCGCACCCCAGAACGCGTCGGACCGCTCCTGCGTGTACTCGTCCGCCCCCGCGACGACGTCGGTCGCCGGGACCACGTCCGCCGGCGTCGGGTCGCCCGTCGGGCGGGCCACGTCCTCCGCCGGCGGCGCGGCGTCGCCCGCCGTGATCTCGGCGGGCGGCCGGTCGGCGTTCGCGAGCGCGTAGGCGACCCCGCCCGCCCCGACCGTGAGCGTGACCGCGACGACCCCCAGCGCGGCCGCGCGACGGGGGGAGCTGGTGCTCGTGAGGGGCTTCATCGGTCCTCCGGGGAGCTCGTGGGTGTCGGCGCGTCCCGACCGTGTCCCGGGGACCGGACGGGGAGTGCCGCCTGACGGTGTCCGCCGACGTCGGGTGCGGCCGGCCGAGCGCTCGCCACCCTAGACCGCGGGCGGTCGCGACACGCGGGAAGGGCGGCACCACATGAACGCGCCCGGCCGCCGCTGCCGCACCCGCCGCCGCACTGGCCACCGCTGCCGCACTGTCCACCGCTGCCGCACTGTCCACCGCGGCCCGCGCGTCGGCAGCCGGGTGCGCGCACGGGCCCCTCGCTGTCACGCCGGCCGCTGCCGGGTGCGCGGCCACGGAGGGGGCGTCGGAGGAGGGGGCTGCGCCCGGCATCGACAGCCCTCGTGCCGCTCTGGCTTCGTGCCCCGGCGAGTGGGACCGTGGGAGCAGGCTGTGGTCGTCACGGAGAGGCCCTGAGATGCGCCGCACCGGATCACTCGTGGTCGTGCTGCTCCCGCTCCTCCTGCTCGCCGGGTGCGCGGACGACCCCGGCGGGGAGCCGACGTCCGGGCCCACGGAGCCGACGACCACCGCACCGACGGCCGAGCCGACGCAGGAGCCGACCGTCGCCCCCTCGGACGCCGACGTCTACTACCTCCTCGACACCCGTTCCGGGCTCCGGCTGGCGCGGGAGGCGGCTGCCGCAGGCGGGGACGACGCCGTCCGGCTCGCGGTGGAGCAGATGATCGCCGGGCCGACCGACCCCGACTACTCCACGCCGTGGAACCCCGCCACGACCGTGCTCGGCGTCGACGTCGCCGGGGGCGTGCTGTCGGTCGACCTCAGCGAGGACGCCCGCACCGCGAGCATCGGCTCGGCGGGTGCCGCCCTGATGGTCCAGCAGCTGGTGCACACCGCGGCCGACGCCGCCGGCGACGACTCCCTGCCGGTGCTGCTGACGATCGAGGGCGAGCCGGCCGGCGAGCTCTGGGGTGCGGTCGTGTGGGACGAGCCCGTCACGCGCGCCGACCCGCTCGACGTGCGTCTCCTGGTGCAGATCGACGAGCCGCAGCACGGCGCGACCGTGACGTCGCCCGTGACGGTCCGCGGCGACGCTGCGGTGTTCGAGGCGAACCTGCTGTGGTCGGTGCTCGACGCCGCGGGCGCCGAGGTCCAGGCGGGCTTCACGACGACGGCCGAGGGTCAGGTCTTCGCGCCGTACGAGTTCGTGCTCGAGCTGCCGCCGGGGGAGTACACGGTCGTGATCAGCGAGTCGGACGAGTCCGGCGGCGAGGGCGGCACCCCGATGAGCGACAGCAAGGCGATCACGGTGTCCTGACGAGCGGCGGGATGTTCTGGTTCAGCCGGAAGACGTTCTCCGGGTCCCACGCCGCCTTGACCCGGCCGAGGCGCGCGTAGGTCGTCGCGCCGTACGCCCGGCGCACCCCCGCGGTGCCCTCGGCGCCGAGCGCGTTGACGTACACCCCGACGCTCCACGGCTCGATCGTCGCGGCGAGCCGTCGGCACGTCGCGGAGTGCCGCTCGTCGTCGGCGGGGTCCTCCCAGCGAGCGCCGACGCCGTACTCGAACCGCACGTCGCGGTGCGCGAACGACGTGGCCGCGGGGTCGACGTTGGCGATCGCGCCGCCGTACGCGACGAGGCTCGCGGCGCCCACGTCGGCCTCGGTGTGGGCGAGGAACGCCTCGAGCGCCGGGTCGGGCAGCTCCCGGACGTAGTGGCTCTTCGCGTAGCGCCGGTAGCCGTGCGCCGCGCCGACGTCGGACCGCCGCTGCAGGTCGAGGTAGCTCAGCGGCGTGACCCGGCGGGCCGGCGCGGCGTCGAGCCCGCTGAGCCCGTCGCGCCCGCCGAGCCCCGCCAGCCCGTCGAGCTCGGCGACGAGCGGCGCCGCCTCGTCGGGCGGGCCGACCCAGACGAGGGCGAGCGTGAGCGGTCCGCCGGCGCGCACCTCCGCGTAGAGGGTCGCGCGCCGCGGGGCGTCGTGCGCCCGCGTCAGCCAGGCCCGGAGCGCGTCGAGCCCGCGCGCGGGGTCGAGGTCGACCTCGGCGGTGAGCGCCTGTGTGCCGGTGTCGTGCAGCGCGAGGTCGAAGCGCGTCACGACGCCGAAGTTGCCGCCGCCGCCGCGCAGCGCCCAGAACAGGTCGGGGTGCTCGTCGGGCGTCGCGCGGACCAGCTCGCCCTCGGCGGTCACGACCTCGTACCCGAGCGCGTTGTCGCAGGTCAGCCCGACCTGCCGGGCCAGCCAGCCGACGCCGCCCCCGAGCGCGAGCCCGCCGATGCCGGTGTGCGAGACGATCCCCGCCGTCGTCGCGAGCCCGTGCTCCTGCGCGGCGGCGTCGAGCGACCCGAGCAGCGCCCCGCCCCCCACGTGCGCCGTGCGGGCGCCGGGGTCGACGCGCACGCCCCGCAGCGGGGTCAGGTCGATCATGAGCCCGCCGTCCGGCACCGCCCAGCCCGCGGCGCTGTGCCCGCCGCCGCGCACGCCGAGCGGCAGGCCGAGCTCGCGCGCGACCCGCACGGCGGTGCGGACGTCGTCGCTGCCGGCGCACCGGACGACGTACGCGGGGCGGCGGTCGACGGCGCCGTTCCAGACGGTGCGCGCGGCGTCGTACCCGGGCGAGCCGGGGACGAGGACGTCGCCGTCGAAGGTGGCGGGCAGTCCGGCGGTGGTGGTCATGGCACCACTCTGGCGAGGGCCGGGGAGGCTGCCAAGGCTCCGGGGGACCGGTCGCCGCCGGACCACGCGATCGGGCAACGACCGGCGTCGGCGGGGCCCTCGCGCGCTGGCGCCGGAGGGCGGAGCCAGGGTGCCCGGCGTTCGGCGCGCGCGCCGACGGCCGAGGGTCCGGGCGATCGGTCCGTGCCGACTGTTGACATCCCCGGACATCCGGTACATCGTTTGACCACTCGGATAAACGATTGACCAAGCCTCGGGGATCTCATGCAACGGCGCATCACGATCAAGGACGTCGCGGAAGCGGCGGGCGTCTCGACGACGACCGTGTCGCTCGTCCTCAACAAGGTGCCCGGCCGCCGGATCCCCGAGCACACGCGGCACCGTGTCCGTGAGGCCGCCGAGCAGCTCGGCTACGCGGCGAACGCCGCGGCACGCACGCTGCGCACCCAGCGGTCGCAGTCGATCGGCTTCGTGTCCGACGAGATCGCCACCTCGCCGTTCGCCGGGCAGCTCATCCAGGGCGCGCAGGACGTCGCCCGCGCCCGCGACAACATCGTCCTGCTCACCAACTCGGGCTACGACCGGGAGCTCGAGCGCCGCGAGATCCGGGCGCTGCTCGACCGGCGCGTCGACGGCATCCTCTACGCCGCGATGTACCACCGGGTCGTCGAGCTGCCGCCCGAGCTCGCGGGCGTCCCCGTGGTCGTGCTCAACGCCGAGTGCCCGGACGAGGACGTCTCCTGGGTCGCTCCCGACGAGTTCGCCGGCGGGTGGGACGCCGCCGAGGTCCTGCTCGCGGCCGGGCACCGCCGCCTGGCGATGGTGAACGACGCCGACGAGATCCCCGCGAGCGCCGAGCGCCCCGCCGGCTTCCTCGCCCGGTGCGCCGAGGCGGGGCTCCCCGCGAGCGCGGTCCCCGTCGTGCGCTCCGAGCCCCGGGCGGTCGCGGCACGTCCCGTCGCGCGCGAGCTGCTCGACCGGCCCGACCGGCCGACCGCGGTGTTCGGGTTCAACGACCAGGTCGCGCTGGGCGTCTACCTGGCGGCGGCCGACCTGGGCCTGCGCGTGCCCGAGGACCTCTCGGTCATCGGCTTCGACAACGTCGAGCTGCTCGCGGAGTCGGTCGCGCCGGGCCTGACCACGATCGCCCTGCCCCACCACGAGATGGGCGCCTGGGCTGCCGAGCAGCTGTACACGCTCGTCGACGCACCCGACGGCCAGGCGCCGCCGCGGCGCACCGCCCACCTCCGAGGCCCGGTCGTGCACCGGGCGTCGGTGACGTCGCCTCTCCGGTAGCACCCGGAGAGGCGACACCGATCACCACGAGGGTGCGTTGCAGCGCGCCCTCGAGGACCACCGTCGATCCACAGCAGTGATCTGGAGGAACTCGTGTCTCGCAACACCATCCGTCGCCTCGTGGCGGCCAGCATAGTTGTCACCGGCGCCGCGACCCTGGCGGCGTGCTCCGGCGGCTCGGGCGGCGCCGGCGGGTCGGGCGGGTCGGGTGACGGCTCGATCACCCTGTGGACCCACAACGGCGGCAACGACGCCGAGCTCGCGATCGACGAGCAGATCGTCGCCGACTTCAACGCGAGCCAGGACGAGTACACGGTCGAGCTGCAGTCGTTCCCGCAGGCGTCCTACAACGACGCCGTGGTCGCCGCCGCGTCGGCGAAGAAGCTCCCGTGCATCGTCGACATCGACGCGCCGAACGTCCCGAACTGGGCCTGGGCCGGGTACCTCGCGCCGCTCGACCTGCCCGAGGGGACGTTCGACGGCCAGCTCGAGAGCACCGTCGGCACCGTCGACGGGCAGGTCTACACGTACGGCCACTACGACGTCGCGCTCGCGATGTACAGCAAGCGGTCGGTCCTGGAGTCGGTCGGGGCGCGGATCCCGACGATGGACGAGCCGTGGACCGAGCAGGAGCTCGACGACGTGCTGGCGGACCTCAAGGCCACCGGCCAGTTCCCGTACCCGCTCGACCTGGGCACGGGCGGGACGGGGGAGTGGCTGCCGTACGCGTACTCGCCGTTCCTGCAGAGCTTCGGCGGGGACCTCGTCGACCGCGAGACGTACACGAGCGCCGAGGGCGTGCTCAACGGGCCCGAGGCGGTCGCGTGGGGCGAGTGGATGCAGCACCTCGTCGACGACGGCTACATGTCGGCGCGGTCGGGGAGCGACGCGACCGCCGACTTCGTCAACGGCCAGAGCGCCATCCTGTACTCGGGCAGCTGGGCCAACCCGACGGTGACCGAGGCGTTCGGCGACGACGCCGTCGTCCTGCCGCCGCCGGACCTCGGCGAGGGCCCGAAGATCGGCGGCGGGTCCTGGCAGTGGGGCATGACCTCGGGCTGCTCCGACCCCGCCGCGGCGCAGGCCTACCTCGAGTTCGCGCTCCAGAGCGACTACGTGGTCGAGCTCGCCGACACCCTGGGCGTCATCCCCGCGACCGACGAGGCCGCGGCGGCGATGCCCGACTACGCCGAGGGCGGCAAGGCGGCCGTCTTCCGCGACATGGCGAAGGACTTCGCGCTCGTGCGCCCCGTGACCCCGGCGTACCCGTTCATCTCCTCGACGTTCCAGAAGGCCGTCTCGGACATCCTCTCCGGCGGCGACGTCCAGCAGATCCTCGACCAGGCCGCGGCCGACATCGACAACGACATCCGGCAGAACGACGACTACGCCTTCTGACGCCGGCGCCCGGCGTGCCGGCACGTCCCGGCACGCCTGGGCACGGCCCAGGGACAGGACTCCCATGGTCACCCCCAGCTCCGTCGCGCCCGGCCGCGTCCTCGCGACCCGCCCGCGCCGCGGCCTGCTCCACCGCGGCGACCGCCGCGCCACCTCCGGGCGGTCGCACGAGGCCCGGACCGCCTCGTGGATGGTCGGCCCCGCCGGCCTCCTGCTCACGACCTTCCTGGTCGTCCCCGTGGGCCTCGCGTTCGCGCTGGCCTTCACCAACGCCCGCCTCATCTCCCCGCGCCCGGCCCGGTTCGTCGGTCTCGACAACTTCGTCAACCTGAGCCAGGACCCCGTCTTCTGGGCGTCGCTGCGCAACACCCTCGTCTTCGCCCTGGTCGTCGTCCCGGTGCAGGCCGGGCTCGCCCTCGGGCTCGCGCTGCTGGTCAACGCGAAGGTCCGCGGGACGACCTTCTTCCGGACCATCTACTTCGTGCCCGTCGTGACCTCGATGGTCGTGGTCTCGCTGCTGTGGCGGTTCCTCTACCAGGAGGACGGCCTGCTCAACCGGCTGATCTCGATCGCGTCGTTCGGTCACTACACGCCGATCGACTGGCTCAACGACCCGCGCACCGCGCTCGGCGCGATCATCGTGATGTCGGTCTGGCAGGCGGTCGGGTTCCACATGCTCATCTGGCTCTCGGGCCTGCAGACCATCCCCGCGGAGCTGTACGAGGCGGGCGCGCTGGACGGCGCGACGGGCTGGGCGAGGTTCCGCTGGATCACCTGGCCGAGCCTCGTGGCGACCCGCACGTTCGTCCTCATCACCATCACGATCGCGGCGCTCAGCCTGTTCACGCAGATCAGCGTGATGACCCAGGGCGGCCCGCTCGACTCGACGACCACGGTCGTGTTCATGGCCGTGCGCACCGGCTACCAGCAGCTCGCGACCGGCTACGCGTCGGCGATCTCCCTGGTGTTCTTCGTCCTGGTGCTCGTCGTGGCCGCCGTCCAGCGCTACCTGACCCGGGAGAAGGTCTGAGATGACCGCCACCGTCCCCACCGCGGGAGCCGTCCCCGCCGCGGGCGCCGTGCGCGCCGCCCGCGTCGTGCCCGTGCCCACCCGTGCCGGCAAGCGGGCCCGCTCGCGCCGCGCGACCGTCGGCGTGCTGGTCCTGCGCGTGCTGCTCGCGCTGGTGTTCGCCCTGCCGCTGCTGTTCCTGTTCGTGTCCTCGCTCAAGCCGGACCTGCGGATCTTCGCGGACCTGGGGAGCTGGCGGGCGTTCCTGCCCGTCGGGCCCCTGACGCTCGAGAACTACGCCGGGGTCTTCGAGCGGGTGCCGTTCGCGCGGTTCCTGCTGAACTCCGTCGGCATCGCCGCGGTGACCGTCGTGCTCGGGCTCGTCGTGAACTCGATGGCGGCGTTCGCCCTGTCGCGGCTGCGCTGGCGCGGCCAGCAGCTCGTGCTGACCGCCATCATCGCGACGCTGATCGTGCCGTTCGAGACGCTCGCCCTGCCGCTCGTCTGGTGGGTCAACAAGCTCCCGTGGCTCGAGCTCAACGGGTTCTCCCTGGCCCTGACCAGCGGCTGGCTCGACACCTACCGCGTCCAGATCCTGCCGTTCGTCGCGAACGCGTTCTCGATCTACCTCTTCTACCAGTACTTCTCGAGCATCCCGAAGGACCTCGACGAGGCGGCCCGCATGGACGGCGCGGGGTGGTTCAGCATCTACCGCCGGGTGATCATGCCGCTGTCCGGGCCGGCGATCGCGACCGTCGCGATCCTCACGTTCCTGCCGGCGTGGAACTCCTACCTCTGGCCGCTCATGGTCGTGCAGACCGAGGACCTGCGGCCGGTCATGGTCGGCATCCAGTACTTCTTCCAGCTCAACGTCTCGTGGGGCCAGATCATGGCGTACGCGTCGATGATCACCCTCCCGGTGCTGGCCCTGTTCCTGGCGTTCCAGCGGTCGTTCATCAGCTCGATCGCGTCCAGCGGCGTGAAGGGCTGAGCGATGCACCTCCTCCCTGACGCCTGGACCTGGGACATGTGGTTCGTCGACGACGGACGGCAGTTCCACGCCTTCTACCTCAAGGCCTCCCGGGCCCTGATCGACCCCGACCGTCGCCACCTGCGGGCGAGCGTGGGGCACGCGGTCTCCGACGACCTGCACACCTGGACGGAGCTCGCCGACGCGTTCGTCCCGTCCGACGGGCCCGCGTTCGACGACCTGGCCATCTGGACCGGGTCGGTGCTGCGCGGCCCCGACGGCGACTGGCGCCTCTTCTACACCGGGTGCAGCCGCGCCCGGCCCGAGGTCCAGCGCATCTCCGTGGCGCGGTCCCGCGACCTGCTGACCTGGACCCGGGACGCCGGCGCCCCGGTCCTGGAGGCCGACCCCACCTGGTACGAGCGGCTCGGCGACTCGGCCTGGGACAACGAGACCTGGCGGGACCCCTGGGTGTTCCGGTCGGGCGACGAGTGGCACATGCTGCTCACCGCCCGGGCCCGCGACGGGGAGCCGCGCGGGCGCGGGGTCGTCGGGCACGCCGTGTCGACCGACCTCGACCGCTGGGACGTCCGGGCGCCGCTGAGCGCCCCGGACACCGGCTTCGGCCAGCTCGAGGTGCTCCAGCTCGCCGAGGTCGAGGGCCGGCTCGTGCTGCTGTTCAGCTGCCTGGGGGCGGAGCTGTCGGACGGGCGGCGGGCGACCGACGACCGCGGCGGGATCTGGAGCCTGCCGGTCGACTCGCCCACCGGGCCGTTCGACGTCGGGCGCGCCACCCGGCTGACCGACCACCGCTGGTACGCGGGGCGCCTCGTCGAGGACCGCGCCGGGCGGTGGAACCTCCTGGCGTTCCGCAACGAGGACGACGACGGCGCCTTCGTCGGCGGCATCGGGGACCCGGTGCCCGTCACCTGGGACGGCGAACGGCTCGTGCTCGCCGGGTACGACATCAGCTCCGGCATGGCGCCGCACGCGCGCCACCGGCTCACGGGGGAGTAGAACCATGCACCGCAAGGACCAGCACACCGAGGCGGCTCCACGCCGTCGCACCGGACGACGGCTGCTCGCCGTCGCCTCCGCCGTCGCGTTCGCCGCGGCGCTGACCCCGGGAGCTCCGGCCGCCGCGTCGCGACCGGGACCGCCCGCGGCGTACGACCAGGACCTGCGCCCGCAGTACCACTTCAGCGCGCAGGAGAACTGGCTCAACGACCCCAACGGGCTCGTCTACCACGAGGGCGTCTACCACCTGTTCTTCCAGCACAACCCGTTCGGGAACACGTGGGGCAACATGAGCTGGGGGCACGCGACGTCGCCCGACCTCGTGCACTGGACCGAGCAGCCGGTCGCGATCGGCCAGGGCTTCGACGAGCAGGGGCAGCCGATCGAGGACATCTTCTCGGGGTCGGTCGTCGTCGACCACGGCAACACCTCGGGCTTCGGCACCGCGGAGGACCCGCCGCTCGTCGCGGTCTACACGAGCGCGTACACGCTGATGCACCCCACGCTGCCGGGCATCCAGGCCCAGTCCCTCGCGTACAGCACCGACGACGGGAAGACCTGGACCAAGCACGACGGGAACCCGGTGCTGGACATCGGCTCGCGCGACTTCCGCGACCCGAAGGTGTTCTGGCACGAGCCCACGCAGGAGTGGCGGATGGTCGTCGTCCGGGCCCCGGAGCACAAGGTCGCGATCTACGGGTCGACGAACCTCACGGAGTGGACGCACCTCAGCGACTTCGGCCCGGCCGGCGCCGTCGGGGGTGCGTGGGAGTGCCCCGACCTGTTCCCGCTCGCCGTGGACGGCGACCCGGGCAACGTGAAGTGGGTCATGGTCGTGAGCCTCAACCCCGGCGGCATCGCCGGCGGCTCGGGCACGCAGTACTTCGTCGGCGACTTCGACGGGACCACCTTCACGTCCGACGACCCGCCGACCTACACCCCGCCGGCGGGCACGGTCCTCGAGGGCTTCGAGGGCGCGACGTACGGCGACTGGACCGCGACCGGCACCGCGTTCGGTGACGCCCCCAGCACGGGCGACCTGCCCGGGCAGGCCGGCGTCGCCGGGTTCGAGGGCGCGCAGCTCGCCAACAGCTTCCATGGCGGCGACGGCTCCCGGGGGACCCTCACGTCCCCGGAGGTCACGGTGACCGGCGACTACCTCAACTTCCTCGTCGGCGGCGGGACGCACCCGCGCGTCGAGGGGACCACGCTCGACCCGACGCTGCCGCCCGGCACGGTGCTCGCGGACTTCGAGGGCAGCACGTGGGGCGAGGGCTGGACGGCCACCGGCGACTTCGCCGGCGACGGCCCGCGCCCGGGGACGATCGGTGACCAGCAGGCCGTCAGCGGGTACCAGGGCGAGCGGCTGGTCAACACGTTCACCGACCACGACGCGGCCACGGGCACCGTCACCTCACCGACGTTCACCATCGAGCAGGGCTTCATCAACCTGCTCGTCGGCGGCGGCTACCACCCGTACACCGGGGACGGCACCGACGCCACGGCCGTGAACCTCGTGGTCGACGGCGAGGTCGTGCAGAGCGCGACCGGGCAGGACAGCGAGGCCCTGAACTGGGTCGCGTGGGACGTGTCGGAGCTGGTCGGCAAGCAGGCGCAGATCCAGGTGGTCGACAACAACACGAGCGGGTGGGGGCACGTCCTGGTCGACCACGTCATGTTCTCGCCCGAGGCGTCGCACCCCGTGTCGGTCGAGACGTCGGTCAACCTGCTCGTCGGCGACGAGGTCGTGCGCACCGCCACCGGCCCCAGCAGCGAGACGCTCGACTGGACCGGCTGGGACGTGCGCGACCTCGTCGGGCAGGACGTCCGGATCCAGCTCGTCGACAACAGCACCGGCGGCTGGGGCCACGTCCTGGCCGACCAGTTCACGTTCGCCGACGAGCCGGCGCTCTCCGCGACCCAGCGGGCGCACTGGCTCGACCGCGGGCGGGACTTCTACGCCGGCGTCACCTTCAACGGCCTGCCCGACGACCGCCGCGTCATGATCGGCTGGATGAGCAACTGGCAGTACGCCAAC
This sequence comes from Cellulomonas cellasea, assembly GCF_006538745.1. Taxonomy (GTDB): domain Bacteria; phylum Actinomycetota; class Actinomycetes; order Actinomycetales; family Cellulomonadaceae; genus Cellulomonas_A; species Cellulomonas_A cellasea. The sequence continues at coordinate 191,186 of NZ_BJLR01000013.1, forward strand.
GCCGTCCCGACCGACCCGTGGCGCAGCGCCATGTCGGTGCCGCGCGACCTGACCCTCGTCACGACCGACGGGCAGCCGCGCCTGCGGTCCACCCCGGTCCCCGAGCTCCGGTCCCTGCGGAACCGCGCGGTCCCGGTGAAGCGCACCACCCTGGAGCCCGGCGTCACGCCGGTCACGGAGCGGGCCTCGGGCGACCAGCTCGAGATCCAGGCGACGTTCCGCCCGGGCGACGCGGAGCAGTTCGGCCTGCACGTGCGGGTCGGTGACGGGGAGCAGACCGTGATCGGCTACGACGTCGAGCGCAGCGAGCTGTACGTCGACCGCACGCGCTCCGGCGCCGTCGGGTTCAGCCCGGCGTTCCCCAGCATCGAGCGCGCACCCCTCGAGCCCGACGCGTACGGGAACGTCACGCTCCGGGTGCTGGTCGACCGGTCCTCGGTCGAGGTGTTCGCAGGCGAGGGGCAGGTCGCGATCACCGACCTCGTGCTGCCCGCCCGCGGCAGCGACGGCGTCGAGCTGTTCTCGACCGGCGGGCGCGCACGCCTCACCGACATGAAGGTGTGGCACCTGGCCTCGAGCTGGACCGGCACGCACCCCACGCCGGCGCCCAGCGGCAGTGCGGCCCCGCCCGCGCAACCGTGACCTGACGGCGCGCGACGCACGCACGGCGGCGGCCCGGACCGAGCAGGTCCGGGCCGCCGTCGCGCCAGGTCACAGAGCCAGCAGGACCGTCACCCCGACGACGAGGTCGATCACGATGCACGCCTCGGCGAACCAGCGCCAGGTGACCCGGTCCGCCCGGTGCAGGGCGACGTCCCACGCGACGTGCAGGAGCCACCCGGCGGCGACGACGGGCCCGGCGACCGCGACCGGTGCGGTGGCCGCGACGGCGGCGAGCCCGAGGTAGACGACGAACCCGGCGACGTGCGCCGCGAGCAGCCGGTCGAGGTGGAGCTCGCGGCGCACCGCCCCGATCACCAGGTACTCCGCGCCGAGCACGGCGAGCATCCACGCAGGGGGGATGCCGGGGCGCAGCCACGAGTCGAAGGTCAGGCCGAGCGCGAGGAGCGTCGGCCAGCGGTGCGCGACGGCCTCGACCGCTCGCCACGCCGCCGTGCGCGCCGGGGCGTGCACGTGCCCGCCCGTGTACTCCGCCCGGCGCACGAGCATCACGGCCGCCATCGCGGGGAGCATCAGGAGGTGCCCGACGACGAGCGCGTCGGCCGCGGACACCAGCCCCGCCCAGTACGGGACGAGGCCGGCCGCGAACGGCAGGACCATCGCCGCCGACATCTCGCCGACGGCGCGGGCACCGTGCCCGCGGTGCACCATCCAGACGGCCATGCCGAGGGTCATGGTCGTCGCCATGACGAGCGCCGGGGCCTCCGGGCCGGCCGCGGCGAGGTCCCACCCGGCCGCGCCGGCGAGGGCCGTCGCGACGGGGGCGAGCAGGAGCATCCCGAGGAGCATGGCCACGGCCATGCCGCCGAGATGGCGGGCGAACGTCGCGGCCGGCCCGCGGGGAGGGCGTGGCGGGGTCGTCGCGGTGCGGTGCTGCGTGGGTGCGGGCCGCGTGGGTGCGTGCTGCGTGGGCGTGTGCTGGGCAGCCGCGTCGTGGGCGGGCGCGTGCTGGGTGGGTGCGGGCCGCGTGGGTGCGTGCGGGTCGGACGCGCCCTGGGCGGACGTGTGCGGGCTGGGTGCGGAGGTCGGTGCGTGTGTCGTGGTCATGGAGCCACGCTCGGCCCGGAGCGCGCCCGCGGGCCCCGGGCCCGGCGCACCGGATCCGGTGCGGACCGCACGGGTCCGCCGTGCGCCCCTCGCGCCTAGCATCACGCGTGTGAGCACCGTCGCCGCGTCGCCCTGGTCGGCCGCTCCGCGCGACCGCCGGCTGGGCCGCGCGCGGGCGCTCGTGCTCGTGTGGCTCGCGACCACGGTGTGCACGAGCCTCGTCATGCCCGGGATCGGCCTGCTCGAGGAGTCGCGGCCGCTGTGGGCCGGGCTCGGTGCGCTCGGGATCGGGGCATTCACCGTGGCGTCGGCCGGTGCGGTGCACGGTGCCGTGACGCCGGGGACGACGGCCGGCACCCGCCGGGCCTGGACGCTCGCCCTCGCCGGGACGGCCGTGGCGTCGCTCGCGCTGGTCGCACCCGTCGCCGCCGGGCGGTGGGCGACGTGGGCGTGGGTCGGCGCGGGCGTCGTCGGCATCGCGCCGCTGCTCGTGACGTGGCGGTGGGTCGTCGTCGTGGCCTCGGTCTGCTCCGCGGCGAGCGTCGTGGTGGCCGGGCTCGTCGGCGGCTCGGCCGTGCAGGCGCTCGTCGTGACCGGCGGCATCGGCCTGTCCGTCGCGGCGGTCAACTGGGCGCCGGTGTGGATGTGGGCGCTCCTGCTCGACGCCGACGCCGGCCGCGACGCCCGCGCGCGCCTCGCCGCGGGGGAGGAGCGGCTGCGGTTCGCGCGCGACGTGCACGACGTGCTCGGGCACAGCCTCACCGTCATCGCGCTCAAGGCCGAGCTCGTCGCCCGCCTGCCCGCGGGCGACCCCGCCGTCCGGGACGAGGCCGGGCAGATCCAGCGGCTCGCCACGACGGCGCTCGCGGAGGTGCGCCAGGCCGTGCACGCCTACCGCTCGGTGGACCTGCACGAGGAGGTCGCGGCCGTGCGTCAGGTGCTCGACTCGGCGGGCGTGCGGTGCACGGTCGTCGGGGAGGCCGCGGACGTGCCGCCCGACGCGGCGGCCCGCCTCGCGCCCGTGCTGCGCGAGGCCGTGACCAACGTGCTGCGGCACAGCCGCGCGACGTGGTGCCGGGTCGAGGTCGGCGTCGAGGCCGGTGCCCCGGGCGGGGAGGACCACGCGACCGCCGTGCTGACCGTCCGCAACGACGGCGTCGACGCGCGGGGGGCCGACGCGCACAGCTCGGGGCTCGACGGCGTGGCGGCCCGGCTCGCGGACGCCGGCGGGCGGCTGCGCGTCGAGCGGCTCGGGGACGAGTTCCTCCTCCGGGCGAGCGTGCCGGTGCCGGTCGCTGCGCCGGTGCCCGACGGCGCGCCGCTGCCCGACGGTGCGTCCGCGACCGCGGAGGGCGCGGCCTCGTGATCCGCGTCCTGATCGCCGACGACGAGGAGCTGATCCGCTCCGCCGTCGCCGCGCTGCTCGCGCTCGAGCCCGACCTCGACGTCGTCGCGCAGGCCGCCGACGGCCCGGCCGCGGTCGCCGCCGCGCTCGCGCACCGTCCGGACGTCGCGCTCGTCGACCTCGAGATGCCGGGGCTCGACGGCGTGGGCGTCGCCGCGGAGATCACGCGCGCGCTGCCCGGGTGCCGCGTCGTCGTCCTCACCGGCCGCGGCCGACCGGCGCACCTGCGCCGCGCGCTCGAGTCGGGCGCGCGGGGGTTCGTCACCAAGGGCACGTCGGGCGCGACGCTCGCGGGAGTGCTGCGGACCGTCCACGCCGGCGAGCGGTACGTCGACCCGGGCCTGGCCGCCGACGCGCTCAGCGCCCCGCCGTGCCCGCTCAGCCCCCGCGAGCTCGAGGTGCTGCGCCTCGCCGCGTTCGACCTGCCCGCGTCGGTCATCGCCCAGCGGGCCCACCTGGCGCCAGGCACGGTGCGCAACTACCTGCTCGCCGCCCAGACGAAGCTCGACGCGGCCACCCGCGCGGAGGCGGTCCGGACGGCCGAGCGGTTCGGCTGGCTCTAGCGGTTCGGCCGGCTCTCGCGGTCAGGCCGGCTCCCGCGGTCACCGCTCGCCGGGACCGGCGTGTGCGCGTCGCCGGTCACGTGCTGCAGCCCGTGCACCTCGAGCTCCCACAGCGCGTCGCACAGCCGCCGGACGCCGAGCGCGAGGTGGCGCCGGAACGTGCTGAACGGGACGCCGAGGCGCCGGGCGGCCGACTCCTGCGTCGGCGCCCCCGCGAGGTGCAGCGCGCTGACGGCGTCGTACCCGCGCCGGCCGGCCTCGTCGGCCCGGAGCGCGCCGAGCGTGGCGTGCAGCACCGCCCGCAGCGCCGCCTGCGGGTCGGTCGCGCCCGGCGGCACGAGCCGGGTGCGCAGCAGCGGGGTCGACGCGAGCGCGTCGCGTCGCCGCCAGCCCCGGAGCGCGTCGCGCACGGCGGCGTCGAAGTCCGCGCGCGCGAGCACCGGGCGCGGCTCGGGCCGCGGGCGCTCGACGGCGTCGCGCTCCGGCAGCGGGCTCATGATCAGCTCGATCCAGGGGGCGAACGGCACGTGGCGCCAGTCGTGCACGTAGAGCGCGTACGCGTCGGCGCCGACGACGGGCCGGGCGCCCACGTCGGCGAGGTCCCAGTACCGGCACACCGGCCCCCAGGTCTCCGCGTCCCGGTACACGCAGAAGCAGTGCGCGAGCCCGGTCGAGCGCGAGATGTCGGCGACCGTCTCCCACAGGACGAGGCTCATGACCGCCGAGGGCTGCTGGTAGCGCTCCGGGTGCACCGCGAACCGCGTCACCGCGACGTGCTCGCCGGGCCGTAGACCGCCCGTCGTCGCCACGTGCTCCCAGGCGGCGGCGACGACCGGGTCGACGGCCAGGTCGTCGGTCCGGGGAGCGTCCAGGTGCAAGCGCGCGGAGAACGCGACGGGCTCGTCCGACCCCGGCCACCGGTACACGCGGAACGCCTGCGGCTCGCGCGCGACCCAGTGCGCGGCGATCGCGGCCGACTCCGGCCCCTCGGCGGTCGCCGCGAGCCGCAGCACCGCCGGGACGTCGGCCTCGGTCAGCGGGCCGGACCGCACCTCGCCCTCGCGCTGCCAGCTCGGGTCGCCGTCGGGCCGGAACGGGAAGAGCAGCTCGCCGACGACGCTGATCGCCGCGCGCTCGTCGACGGCCCGGAGGCGGCGCAGCAGGGCCTGGGTCAGCCGGTCGCGGACCGCACCGAACGCCTCGGGGTCCCGCCAGCGCAGGTCCTCGGCGAGCGCCTCGCGCACCGCGTCGTGCGGGTGGAGGCCGTGCGGCACCGCCTCCACGAACGGCAGGCCGCGCAGCCAGGCGAACAGCGCGTGCGCGTCCTCGTCGGGCAGCGTCGCGCGCAGCAGGTCCTCCGTCGTCGTGTACGCCTGCGCGCTGACCTCGAGCGCGCGCCGGTGCGCGGGCGAGGGCACCTCCCCGACGAGCCGCGCGAGCAGCATCGCGAGCACGTCGCCCGACGGGCGCCACTCCTGCGGCTGCGACTCCGCGCCCCGGACGACGGCCGCCGCGAGCGAGAGCACCAGGGGGTTGCCGCCGGCGAACCCGAGCACGGCGCCGTGCCCGGCCTCGTCCAGTCCGGCGGCGGTGAGCAGCGCCGCCGACGTCCCCGGCCCCAGCGGGCCGAGCGCGAGGGCGGTCACGGCGCCGGCCCAGCCCGGGTCGACGCGCCACTCGACGTCGGGCGGCGTGCGGCCGGCGAGCACGACGAGGACGTCGTCGGGCAGCCGGGGGAGGAACCGCTCGCGCAGCCACGCCTCGAGCCACGGGCCGTGCTCGAGCGAGTCGACGACCAGCACGCACCGCGGGTCGACCAGCGCACGGGCCCCGGTGTCCTCGAGCGCGGCGGCGGACGGCCCGACGGAGCGCGCGTCGAGCTCGACGACCGGCCGGCCGGCCGCGCGCGCCCGGGCGACGAAGCGGCGCAGCAGCGTGGACTTGCCGATGCCGCCCGGCCCGTGGACGTGCACGACCCGCGGCGCGTCGGGGCCGCCGGCCAGCGCCTCGGCCAGCACCCGCTGCTCGTGCTCGCGACCGACGAAGGCCCGCTCCCGCGCGGCGTCGAGCCGCTGCGCGAGCCGCTGCCCGGACGGCGCGGTGGGCGGACGGTCGAGCAGCGGGCCGGCCTGCTGCGACGCGGACCTGGTGACGGGCTCGTCGGGCACGCGGACCCCCTTCGACGCCGCCGACCCTATCGCCGGGTGAGCACCCGTGAGCAGGGGTGAGCAGCGGACGGCAGCCCCACACCCTGGCGGGCGAGCACCCGGCCGCGGCACGGTCGGGGTGCAACGCCGGCCGCCCGCCACGGGCCCGGCCACCACCCGCCGGCGAGCGCCGCGCGGGACCACCGAACGTCGGGGAGACGCATGACCGAGACGACCGCCGCACCGGAGCACGACGCCGTCCTGTGGGGTGCCACGGGCTACGTCGGGCAGATCCTCGCGGGCCACCTCGCTGCGCAGCACGCCGCGGGCACGAGCGCGGGTCGCTGGGCGCTCGCGGGCCGTGACCGGGACCGCCTCGCGCGGGTCCGCGACGACGCCGGGCTGCCCGCCGACACCCCGCTGCTCGTGGCCGACGCCGACGACCCGCGCTCGGTCGAGGCGCTCGTGCGCGGCACCCGGCTCGTGCTCAGCGTCGTCGGCCCGTACGGCCGGCACGGCTCGGCGCTCGTCGCGGCCTGCGCGGCGCACGGCGTCGACTACGTCGACCTGTCCGGCGAACCGCGCTGGGCCCGGCGGATGATCGCCGAGCACGACGCGACCGCGCGGTCGACCGGCGCCCGCCTCGTGCTCTCGGCCGGGTTCGACTCGGTGCCGTTCGAGCTCGCGGCGCAGGTGCTGCAGCGGGAGGCGCACGCCCGCTGGGGGTCGCCGCTGCCGGCGCTGTCCTGCCGCGTGCTCGTCGAGGGTGACGCCGGCTTCTCGGGCGGCACCCTGGCGAGCCTCGCGGCCGAGGTGGAGGCGGCGCGCGCGGACGGTGACGCCCGCGGGCTCGTGCTGCCGAGCGGGTACGCGGGCACGCAGGGTCCGCTCAGCGCCGAGCCGGCGCACGACGACGCGCTCGGCATGTGGGTCGCGCCGTGGGTCCTCGCGCCGATCAACGTGTGGAACCTGCACTGGTCGAACGCGCTGCGCGGGCAGGCGTGGGGTGACCTCACCTACGACGAGATGATGCTCGCCGGGCCCGGCCCCGTCGGCGAGGCCACCGCGACCGCGATCGCCGGGATGATGGCCGGCCTGGTGGACGCGCCGCCGCGGCTCCCCGGCGAGGGGCCCGACGCCGCCGCGCGCGACGCCGGCGCCTACACGGTGCTGCTGACCGGCTCGGCGCCGGACGGCCGGCGGCTCACGTCGGTCGTCACCGCGCAGGGCGACCCCGGGTACGGCTCGACGTCGCGCATCGTGCTCGAGGTCGCGAGGGGGCTCCTCGTCGGTGCCGCGGAGCCCGGTGCGGGCGGCGGGTTCTGGACCCCCGGCGCGCTGCTCGGCGAGTGGCTCGAGGACCGGCTCGCGGCGCACGCCGGCCTGACCTTCACGACCCAGGGCGCCGCCGACCGGCACGTGGTGTGAGGCCGGGGCCGCCCGGGCGGCGAGCGCCCGGGCGGCCGCCGCGCACGAACCTCACCCCGCGGCCGCGACGGTGAGCAGCGGCCGGCCTTCGGTACCCGCGCCGGTCGAGCGGAAAGCGCTGGCGGCCCGACCCCGACCGCCGCTACGGTCCGAGAGCCGTGCGGCAGGACGAGGAGGTGGTACCCGTGGACGCAGTGTCGACAAGGGTGCTCCCCGTCAGGATCACGGTCGGACGACAGGTCGTCCGGGAGCGCCACCCCAGCGCTCCCGAAAGGCACGACCATGCGCTTCACCTCTGAGCAGCGCCACGACGACGGCGTCCTCGCACGCGACTTCTCCCTCGGCGACATCCCCGGGACCCTCTGGACGCCCCGGACCACGCCCGCGCCGCTGATCCTGATGGCGCACAACAACGGCCTGCCCCGGTCGGACGCCCGGCTCGTCGCCCGGGCCCGGTACACCGCGGGGGTGCACGGCTACGCCGTCGCGTCCGTGGACGGGCCGGGCTCCGGCGACCGGCCCGGTCCCGCCGCCGTCGAGCGGGCCGGCGCCGACCTGCGCCGGGCGATGCAGGCCGGCGAGCCGGTCGACGAGATCCTCGAGACGCTGGTCGGCGCGCTCGTCGACGCGGCGGTCCCCGACTGGACGGCCACCGTGGACGCCCTGCTCCGGCTCCCCGAGATCGACGGGCCGGTCGGGTTCACCGGGTGGGCGGCCCTCGGCATCCGGCTCGCCGTGGCCGAGCCACGCATCGCGGCGCTCGGTCTGTTCGCCGGCGGCCACGTCCCCCGCGCCCAGCGGGAGCACGCCCGGCAGGTCACCGTCCCGCTGCTCCTCCTGCTGCAGTGGGACGACGAGGGCAACCCCCGCCAGCGCGCGCTGGACCTGTTCGACGCGTTCGGCAGCACGGAGAAGACGCTGCACGCCAACCGGGGAGGGCACCTCGGCACCCCGGCGTTCGAGCTGGAGGACACGTGCCGGTTCCTCGACCGGCACCTGCGCTGAGCGGAGGTCGACGCGGTGCGCGGCCCTGGCGGGCGGTTGCGGTCCCCCGCCGGTGCCGTGCCCGGGCGACGTCACGGACGTCACCGCGGGGGACGGGACCTCGCGCCGTCCGCGCGCCCGTCTGCCCCCCTCAGCGCCGCTCGTCGACCCGTGCGGTGTGGTCGAGGATCGCCGCGGCGAGCGCCTCCGGGGCCTCCTGCGCGACGAGGTGCCCGACGCCCTCGACGTGCACGGCGTCGACCTCGCCCGTGCTGACCTGGCGGAACGTCGTCGCGGTCGCGGGGTGGTTGACGCCGTCGACGGCGAGCACCGGGACGGCGAGCGGGCGGGCCTGCGCGAGCGCCCGGGTGGCGCCGTCGTCGGCGAAGAGGCTCTGGTAGAGGCCTTCGGTGCCGCGCCAGGCACCCGGGCGCGCGTAGGTGCGCACGAGCTCGTCGAGGTCGTCGTCGGTGACGGCGCCCTCGGTCCCGTTCATCAGCGGGTACGCCCAGCCGGCGAGGAGCTCCCGCTCGCGGCCCGGGAGCAGCAGGGACGGGATGCCGGGCGCGCCGAGGAACCCGACGTGCCAGGAGCCGTGGGCGTTCACGTCGGCGAGCGCCTCGAGCCCGTACCCGGCGAGCGTCGACTCCACGGCGGTCAGGCTCAGCACGTCCTCGGGGTGGGTCGCCGTGAACCGGAACCCCACCCCGCCGCTGATGTCCTGGACCACGAGGTGCACGGGACCCTCGCCCAGGTGCTCGACGAGGCGGTGCAGGTCCTCGGCGGCGACGTGCTCGCCGACCTCGGTGCCGTCGGTGCTGGAGTCGCCGAAGCCGCGCAGGTCGAGGGCGTGCACGCGGTGGGTGCCCGCCAGCAGCGGGATCAGCTTCCGGAAGGCCCACCAGGTCTCCGGCCACCCGTGCACCAGGAGGATCGGCGAGCCGGTGGTCCCGGCCGAGACGTGGTGGAGCCGCGTGCCGTTGACCTCGGTGAGGTGGTGGGTCACGCCGGGGACGGTCGCGCCGGCGGGGGTGACGACGGGCATGGTGGCCTCCAAGGTGGACATCTAGGTTGTCCATCAAGCTAGACACCTAGGTTGTCCATGTCAAGTGCGTGACTAGGCTGGCCCCATGTCGCGATCGGGCGCCGACCTGGCGCTGCTCCTGCTCGCCGGCTTCCGGGCGATGGCGGACCAGGCCCAGACCGAGCTCGCGGGACGCGGCCACGAGGACGTCCGGCCCGTGCACGACTTCGCCCTCCGGGCGATCCTCACCGGCGCGGACAGCGCCTCCGAGCTCGGCCGCGCGATGTCGGTCACCAAGCAGGCGGCAGCCAAGACGATCGCCGCCCTCGAGACGCGCGGCTACGTCGCGCGCGAGCCCGACCCCGACGACGGGCGCCGGATGCGCCTGCGCGTCACCGAGCACGGGCAGGCCCTGATGCGCGAGGGGGAGGCGGTCTTCGCCGAGCTCCGTGAGCGGTGGGAGCGGCAGGTCGGCGCGGCGTCGGTCGCGGCGCTCGAGGGCACGCTGCGGCAGCTCGTCGGCGACGACGCGATCCGCATCGACCGGCCCGGCTGGGACGCGGCTGACCCGGACGCGTAGACCTGCCCCACGGCGGTCCACCGGTGCCCCTGGAGGGGCCGGGCGGACCGGCTCGTGCCGAGCGCGCGCGGGCCGCCGCCGAGCAGAGCCGGGGCCGCAGCGCTCGCGGACCCCGGCCCCGGCAGGAGCGCGCCTACCGTCGCGACCAGCGCTGGTTCGCGGCTCCCGAGCAGTGCCACAGCAGCACGGCGGTGTTGTTGGCGGTCAGGTTGCGGTCCACGTCGAGGCACAGCCCGGACCGCACGCCGCGGATCGTCCCGTCGCCCTGCGCCGTCCACTGCTGGTTCGTGCCGCCGTTGCAGTCCCACAGCTGCACGCGCGTCCCGGCCACCGCGCTCGGCGGGGCGTCGAGGCACTTGCCCAGCGAGCGCAGGGTGCCGGCGCTCTCGGTCCACTGCTGGTTCGCGCCCGTGCCGCAGTCCCAGATCACGAGGCCCGTGCCGTTCGCGGTCGCGCTCGCGGGGACGTCGAGGCAGCGGCCCGACGCGGCGCTGACGAGCGTGCTCCCGGTCGGGGGCGTCACGACGCCGCCGGGCGTGACCCGGTAGAGCGCGGCCCCGTGCGCGGGGACCTGGGCCGAGAGCGACCCCGCGGTCGTCCCCGTCGCGCCGGTCCACAGCTCGCGGTAGGTGTGCGTGCCGGAGCCGAGGCCGACCTGCCCGAGAGTCGTCGAGATCGACCGCGCCCCGCCGCCCCGGTTGAGCAGCGCGACCGCGACCGAGCCGTCGGCGAGCGGCTTGGCCCAGACCTCGGCCTCGCCGTCGTCGCGCACGCGGTCGGCCTGCCGGACGAGCGGGTCCTGGTCGATCGCCAGCACGTCGCGGTTCGTCAGCACCGCGCGCACGTCGGCGGTCATGTTCCGCAGGTCGTTGCCGGCGATCAGCGGGGCGCTGAGCATCGCCCACATCGTCATGTGCGCCCGGTTCTCCGTCGGGTTCAGGCTGCCGCGCACGCCCACCATGAGCATGTCCGGGTCGTTGTACTGCCCCGGCCGCGTCCACTCGCGCATCGGCTCGATGATGTCGAGCGCCTCGGTGATGCCCACGAAGCAGTCGGCCGTCGGCGCGCAGCCCGTCGACCACGCGTCGTCCAGGTCCTCGGACGTCCGCCACATGTCCGCGAAGGAGCCCCAGCCCGGGTAGGTCGGCGCGGTGTTGGAGTGCGCGCTGTTCGGGTTGATCGAGTAGACGATCGGGCGGCCGGTCGCCTTGAGGGCGGAGCCGAACCGCGCGAACAGCGTCGCCTGCTCGGTGACCGAGCCGCGCGGATCGCACCAGTCGTGCTTGACGTAGTCGACGCCCCACGAGGCGAAGAGATTGGCGTCCCGCGTCTCGTAGCCGTTCGACGAGGTGCCGGGCCGGTTGCCGAAGTACTGGTCGCAGGTCTTCTCGCGCGGCGCGTGGTAGATCCCGAACTTGAGGCCCTTGCCGTGGATGTAGTCGCCCAGCGCCTTCATGCCCGACGGGAACCGGTCGGCCCGGACCTGGAGGTTGCCGCTCGCGTCGCGGGTGTCGCGCATCCAGCAGTCGTCGACCACGACGTACTGGTACCCGGCCGCGGCCATCCCGCTGCTCACCATGGCGTCCGCGGTCTGGCGCACCATCCCCTCGTCGATGCCGCAGTAGAACGTGTTCCAGCTGTTCCACCCCAGCGGCGGCAGCGGCGCGGGCTCCTCGACGGTGGGCGGTGGAGCGGCGGCGGGCGCGGGGCCGACGGCGGACGCGGGGCCGGCTCCGACGGCGAGGCCGGCGGTCAGGAGGGACAGGGTCGCCACGCAGGCCGCGGCCCAGCGACGGACGGTCGGAGAGGACATCGTGCACTCCCTTGTGCAGTCGGGCGGTGACGCGCGCTCGGGCAGGAGCGCGCGGTCGTGCGGGTGCGTGCGGACGTGTGGGTGCGTGCGGACGTGTGGGTGCGTGCGGTCGGCGACGGCCGCGTCAGGGCGCGGTCAGGGCGTGGTGAGGTCGAAGCTGCGGACGGTCACGGCGCCACCCAGCGCGCGGGTCGCGTGGTTGAAGATCCCGAACCGGTAGCCCATGAAGAACTGCCACTCGTTGTTGAGGACGAAAGGGGGCCCGAGCGGGACGAACGTGGTCCCGTCGGTGCTGTAGGAGAACGTCGCCGTCCGCCCCGAGCCCGGCCGGATGTCCGCCGTCGCACGGAGCCAGACCCGCCCGCCGGACAGGGCGGCCGACGCGCGCTCGACCCCGGTCCCGGTGGTCGCCCACGAGCTGTTCATGCTCAGCCCGTCCGTCATCACGACCCGGCTCGTGCCGCCCGAGCGGACCACCCCGATCCACGCCGACGACTGCCGCAGCATCGCGAGGCCCGACCGGTCACCGTCGGCCATCGCCGAGACGTCGAGCTCGATCGTCGCCGTCGACGACGGGCCCTGGATGCGGTGCGTGAGGGTGTTGCGCGCGGCGTACAGGTCATTCGTGACCGTGGCCGTCTGCAGCCGCAGCCCGTTCCCGACGCTGAACCGGCTCGTGTCGGGGTTGTGGTTCCACTCCCACCGGTGGCCGAGCGCGGGGCCGGCGAAGGTGTCCCGGCCCGTCATCGGGGCGACCGTCCGGGTGGTCGCGATGACCGGCCGCGGGTACGTCGCCCCCCAGCGCCCGTTGACCGTCTGCACGGACGGCCAGCCGTCGGCGCTCCAGGTGATCGGGGCGAGCGTCGGCATCCGGCCGCCGGGGTACGCGTCGGTGAACGCCATGTACCACCAGTCGCCGGCCTGCGTCTGGACGAGCCCGCCCTGGTGCGGCACGCCGCCGCCGGGGATCGGGCCCGGCAGGTCGAGGAGCACCTGCCGCATCTCGTACGGGCCGAACGGCGAGGTCGACCGCAGCACGTACTGGCCGTTCGCGGGCCGGGTCAGCCAGATGTAGTAGTAGCCGCCGCGCTTGTAGAACCGGGCGCCCTCGAGGGTCCCGACGCTCGCCGGGGTCTGGAAGACCTGCTGCGCGCGGACCTGGGCGGTGCCGTCGGCGTTGAGCTGGGCGACGCTGATCGTGCCGTTGCCGTACGCGACGTACATCGTGTCGTCGGTGTCCACGAGCAGGCCCGCGTCGTAGTAGCACTGGTTGAGCCGGGCCTTCTTGGTCCACGTCCCGTCGACCGCCGACGCGGTGTACACGTACGTGCGGTTGAACTCCGTGCAGCCGATCCAGTAGTACGTGCGGTTGCTCGGGCGGTAGCCGAGCGTGGACGCCCAGATGCCCTTGACGTACTTGCGCCCGCCGGTGAGGTCGTACCCGGCGTCGTCGAAGTCGAGGCGGGGCACCGAGTGGCCGGCGTACTCCCAGTCGACCAGGTTGTACGACCGCAGGACGGGCGCACCGGGCGAGTAGTGCATGGTCGACGCCGAGTAGTAGTAGGCGTCGCCGACGCGGATGATGTCGCCGTCGGCGAAGTCCTGCCAGACGACGGGGTTGGTGAAGGTCCCCGTCGGGGGCGTCGTGGGGGTCGGGGTGGACGTCCCGACGCGGGCGAGGAGCCACTGCTGGTTGGTCCCGCCCCAGTTCGCGTACTGCACGACGTTCCCCCCGTCTGCCGTCGAGGCACCCTGGACCTCGAGCGCCTTGCCGCTGTTGCGGTTGACCAGCGTGACGTAGCCGTCGGTGGTGTCCTGGAGCCGCCACTGCTGGTTCGTGCCGTTGGTGTCGGCCCACTGCACGACCGGTCCGCCGTCGGCGAGCGACCGGCCCGAGACGTCGAGGACCTTGCCCGAGTGCAGGGACCGGACCCGGTAGTACCCGTCGCCGGAGCTGACGAGCTGCCACCGCTGGTTGACGCCGTCGCCCCGGGTCCACTGGGTGATCCGGGCGCCGTCGCTCGTCGCGAAGTTGAAGACGTCGAGCGCCTTGCCGCTGTTGCGGTTGACGAGCACGTAGGTCGCGGTCGTGTCGACGGTGATCGCCGCAGCCGGGGGCGACACGGCCACCGCGAGCCCGACGACGGCCGTGCTGACCGCGAGGCAGAAGGCGGCCCAGCGCCGTCGAGCGCGGGCCCGGCGCGAGGGCGCGCGGCCCCGGTGGTGGCTGGGGTGCTGGTCGCGGTCGTCGCGCATCGCCGTCTCCTGGGGCCGTCACGAGGCTGGTGCCGAGCCCGTGTGAGCGTTCACAACGGCCGCGACCCGGTCACTGTGGCACGAGTCTGCGACGTTCTTCACCGGTGCAAACGATTAAGACGCGCAGCAGGGGTGCCCGGGCGGAGGGGCGACCACCACCGCACGGGGTGGACGAACCTCGCAGAACGGCTCGCAACCGATATGGTCCGCCCTCGGGGGCTTGATCCGTCGTCGTGGACGCCGTGCTGCCGACCCGACCGTTCGGATGACGAGGAGTGTGTGCTGGTGCGGAACCTGATTCGCTCGCTGTGCGTGGCCGTGACGCTGATGGTGGCGGGGCTCGGAGCAGGGGCGTTGCCCGCCGCGGCCGATCCGGTCGCCGACCTCCGGGCGTTCGTCGAGGCGGGGTTCGACGGGTCGTCCGACGCGGAGTACCGCGCCTGGGCCGAGGTCCTGGCCGCGACCACGGACGGCCCCGCGACGCGGGCGGCTGCGACGAAGGCCCTGGCGGGGACGGACGAGGAGCTGCGCGCCTTCGTCGACGGCGGCCACAGGGCCGCGTGGTACGCCGACGAGCGCCTGCGGGTCGCACGCGTCCTCGTGGGCGCCGGTCCCGCCGTCTCGCGCAACGCGCAGGCCGCCCTGGACGACCCCGACCCCCGCGCGCTCTCCGAGTTCCTCTCGACGGGCCTGGAGGCGGCGCGGCGCGTCGACGACCGGATCGAGGCCGCGCGGATCCTCGGCAGCATCGAGGAGGGCACCAGCCCGACGCTGTACGCGGCGACGCGGGCGGCGCTCGCCGGCACGGCCGCCGAGCTGCGTGAGTTCCTGCTGACCGGCCAGCACGCGGCGCGCGCCCTCGACGACCGCCTCGCGGGGGCTCGGATCCTCGCCGAGATCGACCCGGCCACCAGCCCGACGCTGTACGCGGCGACGCAGGCGGCGCTCGCCGGCACGCCCGCCGAGCTGCGTGAGTTCCTCGTGACCGGCCAGCACGCGGCGCGCGCCCTGGACGACCGCCTGGCGGCCGCGCGAATCCTCGCCGGCATCGACCCGGTCACGAGCCCGGCGCTGTACGCGGCGACGCAGGCGGCGCTCGCCGGCACGCCCGCCGAGCTGCGCGAGTTCCTCGTGACCGGCCAGCACGCCGCCCGCGCGCTCGACGCGCAGGCGGGAGCCGCTGCCGGGGCGCCGGCTCCCGCAGCACCGGCCGCACCCGCACCGGCAGCACCGGCAGCCGCAGCGCCGGCCGCTCCCGCACCGGCCGAGGCGCAGGCCGCAGCCGCTCGCACCGCGGCACCGCGCGCCGCCGGGACCGGGCGCTCGGCGCGGGTGCTCGCCGCCACGGGCACGTCGACCGCGGTGCCCGTCGCGGCGCTCGGCGCGGGTGCGCTCGCCGTCGGCGCCGGGCTGGTCGTCCTGGCGCGCCGGCGCCGCCAGGCCTGAGCCCGGTCGGCACCACCAGCGCACGGCGGCCGCGGGACCGGACCCGCGGCCGCCTCCGCGTCAGCCGCCGCTGGCGACGTAGGCGGCCAGGTTGCCCAGGGTCTGCTGCCCGCCCTCGATCGCGTGGTACTTCTCGACCGCCTCGTCGCGCTGCTCCCGGGTCGGGAACACGGTGTGCATCCGGATCCGGGTGCCGGCGCCGTCGGGTGCGAACGTGAGGACCGTCTCGAACGCCTTCGCGTCGTCGGCGGACTCGCCGTGCACGAACGCGATGCGCTCCGGCGCGGTGATCTCGGTCCAGGAGATCCACTCGGGGTAGACCGTCCCGTCCGGTCCACGCATCGTGAAGTCCCACTCCCCGCCGACGCGGAACTCGAACGCGCGCGTGGTCGTGGTGAACCCGTCCGGTCCCCACCACTGCGTCAGGTGCCGGACCTCGGTGAACGCCTCGAACACCCGCTCGCGCGGGGCGTCGATCGTGCGGGAGACGACGACCTCGCGGTCGGCCGTCGCGGTCGTGGTCGGTGTTCCGTGCTCTGTCGTCGACATCGCTCACTCCTCCTGGTGCTGCTGCTCGAGGTCCTGCACGTACGCGTCCAGCCGGTCGAAGCTCTCGTTCCAGAACTGCGCGAACCCGCCGCTCCACTCGTGGACCGGTCGCAGCCCGCGGGCGTCGAGCCCGTAGACGCGGTGCTTGCCTTCCTTGCGGTCCCGCACGAGGCCCACCTCCCGCAGCACCCGCAGGTGCTTGGACGCACCCGGCTGGGTGAGCCCCAGCTCCTGCGCCAGCTCCGTCACCGGCCGCTCGCCGGTCCGCAGCAGCGCGAGGATCTCGCGGCGCTGCGGCTCGGCGATCGCGTTGAACACGTCGGAGGTCGTCGCTGCTCGGGCCACCCGGCAATCGTATGCCTATATGGGAATGCGTCAAGGGCCGCCGCGGGACGACGCGCCCGCGGAGGTCAGGCCCGGTCCGCGGGCGTGGCCAGCTCGGCGAGCAGCGCGAACCCGGCCCGGTCGACCGACACCGCCGTGGCCGCGATGACGACGACGCCCGTGCCGGCCGCCCGGTCGAGCCCGAGCCACGACCGGAAGCCGCCGGTGCCGCCGTTGTGCCAGGTGACGGTGCGCCCGCGCATGTCGAGCGTCACCCACGCCGCTCCGACCTGCGCGCCGCGCCCCAGGGGAGCGACGGGGTCCAGCGCCCGCAGCCCGGGCGCCGAGCCGTCGAGCAGCGCCGCGGTCAGCCGGGCCGCCGCGTCCAGCGAGGAGCGGATGCCGCCCGCCGGGGCGATCCCCTCGCCGGTCCACGCCTCCTGGGCCTTCCCGCGACGGCTGCGCCCGAGCAGGGCCTCGGGGCGCAGCTCGTCGGGCGTGCGCGCGACGTAGAACGGGTCGAGGGCCAGCGGCTCCGCGACCCGCGTGCGCAGCAGGTCCGGGTACGACGTGCCCGCGGCCGCCGCCACCGCGTGCCCGAGCAGCGCGAACCCGAGGTTCGAGTAGCGCGGCCGCGGCGCGCCGGGCACCACGGGCCGGACGGAGTCGAGGAGCTCGTCGAGCGTCTCGCCGTAGGGGTTCGTGCCGTGCCGCCACAGCGCGACGCTGCGCCGGAGCACGTGGGTCCCCGGGGCGAGACGCGGCAGCCCCGAGCGGTGCGTCGCGAGGTCGGCGAGCCGCACGGCGCCGACCGCCGACCCGCCCAGGTCGAGGTGGTCGCCCAGCGTCGTGGACGCCGACACCTCGCCGCGGTCGAGCGCGTCGACGTACAGCAGCCCGGTCACGCCCTTCGAGACCGACCCGATCTCGAGGTCCGCGTCCGGCGCGGCACCGAGCAGCGCGGTCGACGTGCCGCCGGGCGTGACGGCCGCGACGCCGACGACCGGGTGGCGCCTCCCGAGCAGGCGCCGGACGCGGTCGGCGAGCGCGTCGTCGGGGAGGGGGTGGTCGGTGCGCGGTTCCGGGCGGGTCGTCATGGGGTCATCCTGGGTCGGCGCCCGGGGGCGTGGTGACGAGTTCGCTCTCGGCGTGGGCCCACGCCCTCGACGCGTCGCTCGCCGCGGCCGGTCCGTGTGCACACGCACGAGGGCCGCACGTCCGTCCGGACGTGCGGCCCTCGTCGTGCGTGGTGCGTGGTGCGCTGTGGACCCGGGGGTCAGAACGCGGTGCAGGTCACGGCGGGGCTGCCGTTGCTGCCCGTCCACGAGCCGTTGAAGCCGAAGCTCGCCGTGGCGCCGGCAGCGAGGCTGCCGTTGTAGCTCTCGTTCCGCACCGTCGTCGTCGACCCGGTCGTCGACCCGCTCGCGCTCCACACGTTCGTGATGCGCTGGCCGTCGGGCCACGTCAGCGCGACCTCCCAGCCGCGGATCGCGGCGGCGCCCGCGGTGACCCGGACCTCGCTGCTGAACCCGCCGGTCCACTCACCGCGCTTGGTGTACGCCGCGGTGCAGCCGCCGGTGCCCGTCGCGGTGGGCGTGGGCGTCGGGGTGGTGGTCGGCGTCGGGGTCGACGTCACGGTCGGCGTGGGCGTCGGCGTGGCCGTCACGGTCGGCGTCGGCGTCGGCGTGGAGGTGTCGCCGCCGAACGTCACGTCGCTGCACTGGTAGTACGGCTGGTCGAGGTGGCTGGCCTGCCAGATCGTGTAGACCACGTGGTGGCCGCGGCGGTCGCGCGGGATGCTCACGTCCGTGACGTACGGGCTCGTGGTGCCGTACCGGCCGGTCGTCTTGACGAGCTCGAGGTCCGACCACGTGAGCGGCTCGGTCGTGGCGTCGTACCCCTGCTTGGTCACGTAGATCTTGAGGTAGTCGGCGCCGTGGTTGGACGGGTCGGTCACGGTGAGCCGGAAGTCGTACGGCTTCGGGGTCGTGCGCCAGGCACCGGGGGTGTCGGCGGCCGCGTAGATCGGGTTGCCCGCCGAGCAGAGCTTGCCGTCGGGGATGACCTGCTCGTGCCGGCCCGCGACGCCCTCACGGAAGATGCCGTTCCAGTTCCACATGGCGTTCGGGTTCGCCCGCCAGGCGTCCCAGCATGCGGGGTCCTGCGTCTGCATCGCGGGGTCCGCGTGGTTGGACTTCCAGCGGTCCCAGCACCCGTAGATGCGGGTGGGCGGGTCGGACACGGCGCCGTGGGCCGAGGCCGGCGAGGCGAGGACGGCGGCGCCGGCCACGAGGGCGGCACCGAGCGCGAGCGTGCTCGCGGCCGCGGCGATGCGGCGGAATGGTGAGCGTGACATGGTCCCCCTCCGGGACAGGGCTGAGCGAACGTACGAGCACCCTGTGACCGGCGGCAGGACGCGGCAAGCGATGAAACGCTTCGGCACTCGAGGCCCCGCGCCGGCCCGCGGCACGGTGTCCCGCATGTTCCGGCTCTTCCTCGGGGGTGAGACGCAGGTGGGGGAGACGCAGATGGACGGCAATCAGGAGGCGGCGTCCCGGGTCACGCGCGACGAGCTCGAGCGGCAGTGGCCCGGGCCGCGGCTCACGACCTACCCGGACCCGGTGGTGAGCGCACTGGGGCTGCCCCCGGTGGCGAGCCGCGTGCTGCGCGAGCTCGGGCTGCCCGACGGCGTGCCCGTCCTGTTCACGGCGGCGAGCCCGTCGCGTGCCCCGGGTGCGCTGCCTCCCGAGGCGGCGGGGGCGGTGCTCGTGGGCCGGGTGTGGAACGACGAGCATGCCCTGCTCGTCGTGCCGGACGAGCGTGTGCTCGCCTGGCACGAGAGCGGTGAGCTGACGGCCGTCAACACGGACCTCGAGCGGTACCTCCGGTTCCTGGTGTGCGTGGACGCGGTGCAGGAGCGGATGGACGCGGTGGACAGCGGCCTGGTGAGTCGCGGCGCGTACGAGGCGCTCGTGGCGGAGCAGCGGGAGACCATGCGCCGAGCCGACCCGCAGGCGCTCGCCGACGGCTGGTGGTGGCCGGGGGTCGTGGACGAGCTCCTCATGATCTGACGACCGCTGTGTGACGAACCCTGCCTGACGAACCCCTGCGCGACGAACCCGCGCACGATCGGGTGGTGTGCCCACCCGCGCAGGTGACGGTGCTCCGCTCGGGAGGCCGCCCGCCGGAGCCCGACATAGCCTGCCCCGGTGACGCCACCCCCCACCCCCGCAGGACCGGTCCCGGTCCCCGGCAACGCCGCGCCGCGGCACGCGCGTCCCTCCCGGTGGGCCGGTCGCGTGCGGGCCGTGGCGCTCGCGGGCCTCGCGGTCGCCTGCCTCGGGGCGGGCTCCGTGGGCGCGGCCGCGCTCGCCGACCGCACCGACGCACCCGTCGTGACCTCGGCTTCCGACCCGGTCGCTGCGTCGCCGTCGCCGACGCCGACCCCCGAGCCCACGCCGACCTGCACCCCCGCGCCGCTCGAGCAGCGCGCCGCGGCGACCCTCGTCGTCGGGCTGCCCGGCGTGCGAACCGCCGCCGACCCGCTCGCGCAGGAGGTCGTCGGCCTCGGCGTCGGCGGCGTGTTCCTCTCCGAGAGCAACGTCGGCACGGCGACGCAGGTCGCGGCCCTGTCGGCCGGGCTGCGCACCGCCGCGGGCCGGCCGCTGCTCGTCTCGACCGACGAGGAGTCCGGCCGCGTCGCGCTCATGCGGGACGTCGTCGGCGAGGGCCCGTCGCCGCGGCGCATGGCGCAGCGCGAGACCCCCGAGGCCGTGCGCGCCCGTGCCGCCGAGACCGGGGCGGCGCTCGCGGGGGTCGGCGTCGATCTCGACCTGGCACCCGTGCTCGACCTCGACGCCGGCCCGGCCGGGGGAGTCATCGGCGACCGGTCGTTCAGCGCGGACCCGGCCGCGGCCGCCGACTACGGGCTCGCGTACGCCGCGGGCCTCGCCGACGCGGGCGTCACGCCGACCATGAAGCACTTCCCCGGGCACGGGCGCTCGACGGTCGACTCGCACGAGACGTCCTCGCTCGTGACCGCGACCGTCGACGAGCTCGCGGCGACCGACCTGCTGCCGTTCCAGCGCGCGATCGACGCGGGGGCGCCCGTGATCATGCTCAACCACCTGCAGTACGCGGCGCTGGACCCCGACCGGCCGGCGTCCCTGAGCCCGCGCGCCTACGCGCTGCTGCGGGACATGGGCTTCGAGGGCGTCGCGATCACCGACTCGGTCGGCATGGGCGCGGTCAACCTGCGGTGGGACTTCCCGGTGGCCGCGGTCGAGGCCGTCGGCGCCGGTGCGGACGCCGTGCTCACGACCGACGGGCGCCACGCGGCGGCGATGCGGGACGCGCTCGTCGACGCGGTGCGCACCGGCCGGCTCCCCGAGGCGCGGCTCTCCGAGGCCGCCGCGCGGGTCACGGCGCTCGCGGGCGGGGACCCGGTAGCGATGTCCTGCCTCGACGTCGAGCTCCCGGCTGTCTCACGGTTCTGACACCCGGGCCGGCCGAGGGCTGGGCGCCGTCGTCCGGCACCGGTCGTGGGGTCGCGCGTCACGCCGCCGTCGCGCCCGGCGCCGACGGCAGCCGCACCGCGACCCGCAGCCCGCCCGCGGCGCGCGGGCTGAGGACGAGCCCGCCGCCGTGGGCGCGCGCGATGCTCGCGACGATCGCGAGGCCGAGGCCCACGCCCGCGTCGTCGGCCCGGACTCGGCCCGTGCCGCGCTGGAACGGCTCGGTGAGCGTCGCGACGACGCCCGGCTCGAGCAGGTCCCCGGTGCTCTCGACCGTGAGCGTCGTCCAGCCCGGACGCGCCGTGGTGCGGACCTCGACGCTGCCGCCGTGGGGGAGGTTGTGGACGATCGCGTTGTGCACGAGGTTCGTCGTGAGCTGCAGCAGCAGCGCCGGCGAGCCGACCGTCGGGGCGACGTCGCCGGACGTCTCCAGGGTGATGCCGCGCTGCTCGGCGAGGGGCAGGAGCGTCTCGGCGGCCTGCTCGGCCAGGAGCGAGAGGTCGACGCGCTCGCGGGCGAACGAGCGCTGGTCGGCGCGGCTGAGCAGCAGGAGCGCCTCGGTGAGGTCGATCGCCCGGCCGTTGACGGCGCGGAGCCGGTCCAGGAGCTCGCCGGTGTCCTGGCCGGGGTCGTCGCGGGCCACCTCGAGGAGCGCCTGCGAGACGGCGAGCGGCGTGCGCAGCTCGTGGGAGGCGTTGGCGGCGAACCTGCGCTGCTCGGCGACCTGCTCCTCGACCTGCGCGAGCATCGCGTCGAACGCGTCGGCGAGCTCGCGCAGCTCGTCCTGGCGTCCCTCGAGCGCGATCCGGTGGGACAGCGAGCCGCCCGCGGCCCGGCGGGTCGCCGCGGTGATCCGGGCCAGCGGAGCCAGCATCCGCCCGGCGAGCAGCCACCCGCCCACGAGCCCGACGACGAGCAGGAACGTCAGCACGACGCCGGCGGCCGGGAGGAACTCGCGCAGCAGCATCGGGTGGGACGGCGCGAAGCCGCCGATCGCCCGGAACGTGGGCACGCGCAGGAACAGCCAGACGAGCGTGAGCAGCACGGCACCGGCCAGCACGAGGAAGCCGGCGTAGCTGAGCGTGAGCTGCAGGCGCACGCTCGGTCCGGGCGCCCTAGCCATCGCCTGGGCCGCCGGGCGGCGGGGTGTCGATCCGGTACCCCACGCCGGGCACGGTCGCGACGATCCAGGGCGCGCCGAGCCGCTTGCGCAGCGTCGACACCGTGATGCGCACGGCGTTGGTGAACGGGTCGGCGTTCTCGTCCCACGCGCGCGCGAGGAGCTCCTCGGCGCTGATGACCCCGCCCTCGGCGGCGACGAGGACGTCGAGCACCGCGAACTGCTTGCGGGTGAGCGCGACGTAGCGGCCGTCGCGGTAGACCTCCCGGCGGAACGGGTCCACGCGCAGGCCGGCGAGCTCGCGCACCGGCGGCCGCGGTCGGGTGCGCCGGCGGTCGAGCGCCCGGAGCCGGAGCACGAGCTCCCGCAGCTCGAAGGGTTTGGTGAGGTAGTCGTCGGCCCCGAGCTCGAATCCCGACGCCTTGTCGTCGAGCCGGTCCGCGGCGGTGAGCATGAGGATGGCGGTGCCGCTGCCCGAGGCGACGATCCGCGCGGCGACCTCGTCGCCCGACGGCCCGGGGATGTCGCGGTCGAGCACGGCGACGTCGTACGCGTGCACGGCGAGCAGCTCGAGGGCGGCGTCCCCGTCGCCGGCGACGTCCGCGGCGATCGCCTCGAGGCGCAGGGCGTCGCGGACGGCCTCGGCCAGGTACGGCTCGTCCTCCACGATCAGCACGCGCACACCCTCGATGCTACGAGCGGGCCCGTATCGCGGGCGTATGCGGATCCGCGAACCCCCGGGCAACACGCGGCCGGGTTGCCTGGCGGGGCCGCCGGGGCGACGCGACCGGCGCACGCCTCTCGACCAGGACGGACACCCACCACCTCATGACGACCACCACCTCGCGGGCCCACCACGACGGCACGTCCGCACCGGCGCGGACCGTCCCCGTCGCGCTGGTCGCCCTGTTCGGCGTCTACCTCGTCCTGCTCGCCTGGACCGTGCTGTGGAAGCTCGAGGTCCCGTGGGTGGGAGCGGACGCCATGCGCGTGCTCAAGCTGGTCCCGTTCGCCGCCACAGCCGACGCAGGCCCGAGCGAGCCCCCCGAGGTCGTGCTCAACGCGCTGATCTTCGTGCCGCTCGGCCTGTACCTCGGGCTGCTCGCGCCCGCGTGGCGGTGGTGGCGGGTCGCCGGCGTCGTCGCCGCGACGAGCGTGGGCCTGGAGGTCGCGCAGTACGCCCTGGCCGTCGGCAGCGCCGACGTGACGGACCTCGTCGTCAACACCGCCGGGGGCCTGGCCGGACTCGGCGTGCTGACCCGGGCCCGGCGCCGGCTCGGGGCGAGGACCGGCGCCGTGCTGGTGCGGGTCTGCGCGGCCGGGACCGTGCTCGCGCTGCTCGCGGGTGCGGCGGTCATCGCGTCCCCGATGCGCTTCGGCCCGCCGGGGGAGGACGACCTGCCCCCGCGCACCCGCGGCGCGGCTACGGCAGCGGACCGGGTCCCGCCGGCGACGGGGTGAGCCGGTCCGCGGGCACGCGCTCGATGCGGGTCCAGCCGCCCCAGCCGCGCTCGCGCAGGATCTCGACGAGCCGCTGGGCAGCAGGCGCGGCCGTGCGCATCGTCGAGTCGAGGAAGTCGACGAACTGGTCGTCGAAGTCGTCGGCCCCGACGTTGCCCTCCGCGACCGCGCGGACCATGAGGCGCTCCAGGACGTCGGCGACCTCGACGACCCGCGGGTCGTCCGGGGACCAGTCGAGGGCGCCGCCGATGAGCTGGTAGAACCGCACCATGTCGGGGTCGTCGAGCTCGACGTTCTTCAGGGCCATGATCGCGTCGATCTGGTCGGGCACCTGGGCGGCGACCATGATCCAGCTGTCGCGCTCCAGCTCGACGTACGCCTCGTCGACCCCCAGCGCGCGCACCCGGTCGAGGTAGTCGACGACGCACGGCGGGAGCGCCAGGTGGTCCCCGGCGGCGAGCCTCGTGAGCCGCTGCCGGGTCGCCTGCAGCCGCCGGACCTCGGCCCGCAGCTCCCGGTCGATCGCCCGGACCCCCGCCGCGAACTCGTCCGGCCCGGCGTCGAGGAGCTCCTGGACCCGCGCCAGGGGGACGCCCGAGTCGGCCAGGGTGTGGATCCGGATGAGCCGGACCACCGCCGCGGCGTCGTACGTGCGGTAGCCCGACCGGTCCCGTGCCGGCTCGGGCAGCAGCCCGATCTGGTGGTAGTGGCGCACCGCCCGGACCGTGACCCCGGCGTACGAGGCGAGCTGGCTGATCGTGAGCACGGGACCCAGGCTGCCTCAGGCGGCCCTGCGGCGGTAGGTCGCCATCGCGGCCAGCTGCGCCACGAGGAGCACCCCGACGCACCACGCGAGCGCGACCACGATGTCGGTGCCGACCGGCTCCTGCGCGAGCAGCGCACGGATCGTGTCGACGATCGACGTCACGGGCTGGTTCTCCGCGAACCAGCGGACCGGTCCGGGCATCGACTCGGTCGGCACGAACGCCGAGCTGATGAACGGCACGAAGATCAGCGGGTAGGAGAACGCGCTGGCGCCCTCGACCGACGACGCGGTCAGCCCAGCGATCACGGCGACCCAGGTCAGGGCGAGCGTGAGCACGACGAGGATGCCGACGACGGCGAGCCACGCGAGGACGTCCGCCCCGGAGCGGAACCCGATGAGCAGCGCGACGCCGACGACGAGCGCGAGCGAGATCAGGTTCGCGACGAGCGACGTCAGGACGTGCGCCCACAGGGCCCCCGACCGCGCGATCGGCATCGACTGGAACCGCTCGAACATCCCGCTCTTCACGTCCGTGAACAGCCGGAACGCGGTGTACGCGACGCCCGACGCGATCGTGATCACGAGGATGCCCGGCAGCAGGTACGTCACGTACGACTCGGAACCGGTCCGGATCGCGCCGCCGAGGACGTAGACGAACAGCAGCAGCATCGCGATCGGCGTGACCGCGGTCGTGACGATCGTGTCGATGCTGCGCGTGACGTGCCGCAGCGTGCGCCCGGTGAGGACGGCGGTGTCCGCGAGGACGTGGGTGGTGGTCATGGTCAGCTCCTCCGGGGGCTCGTGGTGCCGGTCGGGTCGGTCGCGGCGCGCGGGGCGCCGTCGTGGGTGGTGCCGTGGGTGGTGCCGTTCCCGACGACCGCGAGGAAGACCTCCTCGAGCGTCGGCTGCTTCTCGACGTACTCGACCCGGGCCGGCGGGAGCAGCCGCTTGAGCTCGGCGAGCGTCCCGTCCGCGATGATCCGGCCCTCGTGCAGGATCGCGATGCGGTCGGCGAGCTGCTCGGCCTCCTCGAGGTACTGCGTCGTGAGCAGCACCGTGGTGCCGCCCTCCGCGAGCCGCCGCACGGACTGCCAGACCTCGACGCGCGCCTCGGGGTCGAGCCCCGTCGTCGGCTCGTCGAGGAAGATCACCGGCGGGTCGCCGATGAGGCTCATCGCGATGTCGAGCCGCCGGCGCATGCCGCCGGAGTACGTGGCGACCCGGCGGGCCGCGGCCTCGGTGAGCCCGAAGCGGGTGAGCAGCTCGTCCGCGACGGCGGCCGGGTCGTCCTGGTGCCGCAGCCGCGCGACGAGCACGAGGTTCTCGCGCCCGCTGAGGATCTCGTCGACGGCCGCGAACTGACCGGTCAGGCTGAACGACCCGCGCACCTGCGCCGCCTGCGTCGCGACGTCGAAGCCGTGCACGACGGCCGTGCCGGCGTCGGCGCGCAGCAGCGTCGCGAGGATCCGCACGAGCGTCGTCTTGCCCGCCCCGTTGGACCCGAGCAGCGCGACGATGCTGCCGCGCGCCACCTCGAGGTCGACGCCCCGCAGCACCGCGTGGTCGCCGTACGCCTTGTGCAGATCCGCGACGCGGATCGCCGGACCGTCTGCCGGCCGGGCCGACGTGGACCGCCCGCCGCCCGCCGCCGCGGTGCGCTCGACCGCGTGGACCACCTTCTTGCGTTCTGGGGACATGGCTGTCCGCCGCCCTTCCGTCGTGCTCCGCGCCCCCGGTGGGGGCCTGTGCGACCAGCGTCGAGGGTTGACCCTGCGTCAAGGTCAAGGGCCGTGCGGGACGGATCACGAAGTTCTCCCGGAGCGCCGGATGCGGGTGCCCGCGTGGTGCCCGGCGACGTGCGTCGGCGGCTCAGCGCCCTCGACCCGGGCCTCCCGGGCGCGGGCGCTCGCCGCGCGCACGCGAGTGTGTGGTTAGGCTCCGCGGCGTGACCGACCAGCCCAGCTCGCCGTCCCGTCCGCCCACCCGCGAGGAGCAGCAGCTCCGCGACGAGCTGCTGCGGCAGGGGTACTCGGCCGAGGAGGCCGACGTCGCGCTGCGCGACGCGGGCATCCTCGCGCCCGGTGCCGCGGTGCCCGGCCCCCCGGTGCCCGGCTCTGCCCCCTCCGGCCCCGGCGCGCCCGGCTACGGGCACCCGGGGCACGGCGACCCGAGGGCGACCGGGCGGACCTCCTACCTCGTGGGCCTGCTCGCGTGGCTGCCCATCCCGGTCGTCAGCGCGGTGATCGCCGGGATCGCCATGGCCGCGGTCTACCCCGGTCAGCGGCGGCGGTCGGCGCTCGCCGCCGAGAACGCCCGCCGGGCCGCGAACTGGGGGCTCACGTACGCGCTCGGTGTCGTCCTGAGCGTCGCCCTGACGGTGGCCGTGATCGTCGCGACCCAGCCCGAGACGCCCGACCCGGACGCGACGCCGTGGCAGGTCCTGTTCCTCACGCCCGTGCTCGTGCTCAGCGTCGCGCACCTCGTGGTCACGGTCCTCGGCCTGACGCGCACGGCTCGCGGCCAGGTCTACGCGCCGCCGGCGATCCCGTTCTTCCGCGCCGCGGAGCCCCGCTCCTAACCCGACCTCGCGCCCCGGCCTGCGCCCAGGCCCAGGCCCCGCCCAGGCTCCCGGCCCGGGCCCACGCTGCTGGCCCGACCTCACGCTGCTGGCCCGGGCCAACGCTGGTGGCCCGACCACACGCTGCTGGCCCGACGCCACGCCCCCGGCCCGACGCTTCCGGCACTCCGCAACGTGGCGCTCCGGCGCGCGCGACGCGACGTCGTCCGGCCTGCCCGAAGGGACACCGGGGGAGGGCCGCACGCGTGCCCGACGGTGCGTGCGGCGGCGGTGCGCGGCGACGAGGATCGCCGCACGGGCGCCGCGCCACCCGGCGCTGACCGCCCGGCGCTGCTTGCGCGGCGCTGACCGCCGGGCGACGCACGCAGCGGTGCTGCGGGGGGAGGGGAGCCGGTCATGACGGTCGTCGAGGTCGTCGCCGCGGCGTCCGGTGGCCTGTCGGCGCTCACGGCGCTCGTCGCCGTGGCCGTGGCCGTCCGGAGCGACCGACGGTCCCGCGAGATCGCGCGGGTGGCGATCTTCCTCAACCTCCGCGACGGGTTCCGGGACATCTACCGCGAGCTCGGGGACCTCCGGGGCGCGGACGACCCCGGCGCACCGCTGCGGCTCGCCCGCGAGAGCTACTGGCACCACGCCTTCGACGAGTGGTTCGTGCCGCAGCTCGCGCCGCGCGAGTGCGGGGACCTGTGGAGCGGGCTGTTCCGCACGATGGTCGTCTCCGGGTACGGGCACGCCCCGCTGCGGCAGGTGCTCGACGACCTCATGGCCGAGCCGGACAAGGGGTTCGGCGCCTACGCCGGTGCCTTCGCGGACGAGGTCCGGAAGGTCGCCGCCGAGCACGCCCGCCGGTTCCCGGCCGACCACCCACCGGCCTGAGGTCGGGCCGCCCGCCCGCCCGCCGGTCCGGTGGCCTCAGCCGGTCACCCGCCTCGAGGTCGAGCGGCCAGGGCACGTGCCTGCTCGCCGGACCGCCGGCGCGCGTGCCTGCTCGTCGGGCCGCTAGGGCACGTGCTTCCTCGGGTGCGCCGAGCGGGTCGCGTGCAGGGACGCCAGCAGGTCGAGGCGGTCCGCGTCCGCGCTGCCGGGTTCCGCGGTGAACACCAGCACCACCGGCCCGGGGCTGCCCGGCAGCGGGTACGTGTCCCAGTGCAGGACGACGTCGCCGACCTCGGGCAGCCGGAACGTCTTGGTCCCGCTGACCGACTCCCGCACGTCGTGCCGGGCCCACAGCCGCCGGAACTCGGCGCTGCGGATCGTCAGCTCGCCGACCACCGCCGTCGCGCGCGGGTGGGTCGGGTCGGCCGCCACGGCGGCGTGCATCATCCCGATGTAGTCGAGCGCCTGCCGCTCCCAGTCGGCGCACGTGCGGTCGCCGGTGCGCGTGTCGTCGAACATGAGCAGGAGCATGTTGAGCCGGTCGGCCGGGAGCCCGGCGGGGTCGCCGAGCAGCGCCTCCGCGTGGGCGTTCCAGTCGAGCAGGTCGAGGTGCCGGCCCAGCACGAGCGCCGGGGTGGCCAGGGCGCGCAGCAGCCGGCGCGTGCCCTCGGGCACCTGCTCGGGGCCGTGGTCGACGCGCGGCGCCACCGGCCGGCGCGCGGCCCGGGCCAGGGCGAACAGGTGCCGGCGCTCCTCGTCGTCCAGCGCGAGCGCTCCCGCCAGGGCGTCGAGGACGTCGTCCGACGGCCGCACCTCGCGGCCCTGCTCCATGCGCTGGTAGTAGTCGGTGCTCAGCCCCGCCAGCAGCGCGAGCTCCTCGCGCCGCAGCCCGGTGACCTTGCGCCGCCCGCCCGGCTCGAGGCCCACGTCGCGCGGCTGGAGCCGGCCGCGGCGGGCGCGCAGGAAGTCGCCGAGCTCGCGGGCGTGCGGCTGGGTCATCCCGCCAGTGTGCGACCTGTCCGTACGGGCAGGGGAGGTCTCGCAGACCTAGGGAGCCGGGGACGACGGAACCCGCGCGCGCCGCTCCTAGCGTCGGCGGTCCCACCACGACCGCACCGGGAGCAGCACATGACCGCACCGACCGCCGACCGCACACCCCACCCTGGGCCCGACCGCACGCCTGACCGCATGCCCGACCAGCACGGCCGCGTCGCCGTCGTGACGGGAGCCACCTCGGGTCTCGGCCTCGTCACCGCCACCGAGCTCGCGCGCCACGGCGCCCGCGTCGTGCTCGCCGTCCGCCGCACCGCCGCCGGGCACGAGGTCGCGCGCCGGATGGCCGGCGACGTCGAGGTGCGCGAGGTCGACCTCGCGTCCCTCGACTCGGTGCGCACGTTCGCCGCGGGGCTCGTCGCGGACCACCCGGCGATCGACCTGCTCGTCAACAACGCCGGGGCGGTGCTGCTCGGGCCACGCCGCACGTCCGTCGACGGCTTCGAGCTGCAGCTCGCGACCAACATGCTGGGCCACTTCGCCCTCACCGGGCTGCTGCTCGACGCCCTCACGGCGGGGCGGGGTGCGCGGGTCGTGAGCCTCAGCTCGATCACCCACAGGACGGCGCACCTCGATCTCGACGACCTCCAGTACGAGCGCGACTACCGGCCCGCACCCGCGTACGGCCGGTCGAAGCTCGCGACGACGCTGTTCGGCCTCGAGCTCGACCGCCGGCTGCGCGCGGCCGGGTCGCCGGTCGCGAGCGTGCTCGCGCACCCCGGCCTGACGCGCACCAACCTGACCCCGCGCGCGTGGGAGCACCGGCCCCGGCTCGGGCGGCTGATCGCCGCGGCGGGCCTGCTCGTGACCCAGCGGGTCGAGCAGGGCGCGCTGCCGCAGCTGCACGCCGCGACCGCGCCGGGGGTGCGCGGCGGGCAGTTCTTCGGCCCGGCGGGACCGTGGGAGACGCGCGGCCAGGTCGCCGAGGCGCGGCTCGGGCGCGAGGCGGCGGACCCGGCGCTGGGACGCGGGCTGTGGGAGGCCGCCGAGCGGCTCACGGGGGTGCGGTACCTCTGAGCGCGAGGCGCGCGGTCACAGCTCGCGGATGTGGAGCAGCGACCGCACGCCGAGCCGGCGCCGGACCGCGGGCTCGGTCAGGCCGTCGACCAGCACCGCCAGCCCGAGCCACGTCGCGTCCGCCTGCTCCACGAGGGCTCGTGCACCGAGGGCCTGGCCCCCGGTGGCCACCCAGTCGTCGACGAGGAGCACCCGGTCCGCGGAGCCGACGAGGTCCCGCCGGATGCCGAGGTCCAGCTGCTTGTCGTGGTGGTCCGGCGGGGTCCGGGCCTGCAGCCAGGCAGCTCCGCCCGCACGTCGTCGGGGGCTCGCGCGGGTGACCTGCTCACCGGAGGGAGTGTGGCCGACGCGCAGCCCGCGGGCACGGGTTTTCGCGGGTGATCCGGAGCAGCGCGCCCGGGCGCCGGTGACGGGGTTCACACCCCTGAGGGGCCGGTGCGCGGACGCCCCGCAGACCTCGGGGCGTTGTACCGGTGTGACGACACCGACCCCGTCCGCTCACCGCCCCGACGCCCCCGCCCGCACCGCCGCAGCGGCCCCGCCGGCGGCACCCGCCGCGACACCGACCCCGTCCCGCCCGCGCCCGCTGCTCGACGTCCGTCGGATCTACGTCGAGCCCGAGGCCGCCGAGCTGCCCCGCGGGCGCGAGGTGCTCGCGCGCTGGCCCGACGCCGAGCGCGTCGAGGTCGCCTCGCACTGGAACATCCCGGAGCTGCACGGCGACGAGGCCAACGTCGACCGCTGGGTGCGGATCAAGACCGAGGCGCTCGTCCTCGGGGTCAAGAAGTCGCTCGCCGCGAGGCCGAACGGGCGCTCGTCGGACTTCGTCGCGCCCTCGACCGCGAACGGCTGCGCGATGGCGTGCGCGTACTGCTACGTCCCCCGGCGCAAGGGCTACAGCAACCCGATCACGGTGTTCGCGAACATCGACCGGATCACCGGGTACCTCGCGCGCCACGTCGCCCGGCAGGGCGTCAAGGCCGAGCCGAACCAGTGCGACCCGCAGGCGTGGGTCTACGACATCGGGGAGAACAGCGACTGCTCGGTCGACGCGACCGTCAGCGACAACGTGCGCGACCTCGTCGACCTGTTCCGCGGCCTGCCGACCGCGAAGGCGTCGTTCGCGACGAAGCACGTGAACCGCGACCTGCTCGACTGGGACCCGCGCGGCCGCACACGCGTGCGGTTCTCGCTCATGCCCGACCGGGTCGCGCGCCTCGTCGACGTCCGGACCTCGCGGGTCGCCGAGCGGATCGCCGCGATCGACGACTTCGTCGAGGCCGGGTACGAGGTGCACCTCAACTTCAGCCCCGTGATCGTGCACGACGGCTGGCTCGCCGACTGGGCCGAGCTGCTCGACCAGGTCGAGGCCGGGATCGGCGCCAAGGCCAAGGCCCAGCTCGCGTGCGAGGTCATCATGCTCACGCACAACCAGGCGCTCCACGAGGTCAACCTCGGCTGGCACCCCAAGGCCGAGCAGGTGCTGTGGCGGCCGGACCTGCAGCAGCCCAAGCGCTCGGAGACGGGCGGCTGGAACGTGCGCTACCGCACGGGCGACAAGGGCCGGTACGTCGCGGCGCTCACGGACCTGATCGCCGAGCGGCTCCCGTCGTGCCGGGTGCGGTACGCGTTCTGACCCACCCTCCGCGAATCCCGTATCAGCGGCTCGCGACGCACGTCCTCCTCCCGTCAGCACGACCGGGAGGAGGGGCACGACCATGACCCAGCCCAGCGACAGGCGCCGACCACCCCCGCCGGCGTACCCGCCCGGCCCGGGGATCCGCGACCAGTCGGCCGGCTACATCCTCAACGCCGACCGCGACGCCTACCTGGACCAGAGCTACCGCCAGTACGTCCACACCGTCGTGCAGCAGCGCCGCAGCTTCCTGCGCGACGTGGCCGCCACCCGGACGCGCGCCCGCGGGCTCGTGGGCGTCGGCTTCACGATGTTCCTCGTCGGCTTCGGCGCGTTCGCCTACGGGATCCTCCGCTTCCTGGCCGACGGCGCGCAGGCCCTGGAGCAGGTGTCCTCGGGCCCGACGACGTACCCGGACCTGACGACGTTCACGGACCTGACGACGCTCCCCGACACGACGTTCCCCGACATGACGTCGCCGTTCGGCCCACCGGTCCTCGGCGTGCCGCTCGGCCTGCTCGGCTGGGGGCTCGCGGCGCTCGGCGTGCTCGTGATGATCGTCGGGGGCGTGCTGCACGTCGTCGCGACGGCCAAGCGGCACCGGGTCGACCGCGAGCACCCGGAGCCGCCGCCGGTGCGGCCGCCGTGGTGGGACGAGACGTCCGCGTGGGGAGGCCGCTGACATGGTGAACGTGCGCGACCAGAAGGCCAAGGTCATCATCAACGCCGACCGCGACGTCTACCTGCAGGGCTCCCCGGACCCGCGGCGCGCCGCGAGCGAGCTGCGTGCGGCGGTGACGGGCCTCGCGCTCGACCCCGCGACGTCCGCAGCCGTGCGGGCCGACGTCGACGAGATCGAGGACGGCCTCGCGCCCGGCGCCCCGGACCCGCAGCGCGTCGCCCGGGCGACCGAGCGGCTCACCGGGACGCTCGAGCGCGCCGGTGCGCTCGCGACCGCCGGCGCGGCGCTCGTGACGCCGCTGCGCACGATCGGCGGGTGGCTCGGGTCGGTCGGGGAGTCCGTGCTGCGGATGCTGCCGGGGGCGTGAGCCGGCGGCGCCGGGGTCGCGGCGACGACGCCCGAGCGGCACCACACGCCGGACGTGCGACCGCGGGCCCGCGCCACGAGGGCGTCGGGCCGGCGGCCGCACGTCTGGCCCGCTCAGGTGCGGCGGGGCGTCAGCCGGCCGTGCACGTCACCGGACCGGTCGGCGCCGCGCCCGTGCCGATGAAGCCGAAGCTCGTCGACGCACCCGCGCCGAGCGCGCCGTTCCAGCCCGCGTTCCGCGCGGTCACGGTGCCGCCCGACGTCGTGAGGTCGCTCGACCAGGAGGTCGCGACCGAGCCGCCCGACGGCAGCGCGAACGTCGTCCCCCACCGGCTGATCACGGCGCGACCGGCCGTGACCTGCACCGACGCCTGGTATCCGCCGGGCCACGCCGAGCCGACCGTGAGGGTCGCGGTGCACCCGCCGGGTGCGGTGGTCGGAGTCGGGGTGGGCGTGGGCGTGACCGACGGGGTGGGCGTGGGGGTCGGCGTCGGCGTGGGCGTGGGCGTGACCGACGGGGTGGGCGTGGGGGTCGGCGTCGGCGTGGGCGTGGGCGTGGGCGTGGGCGTGGGGCCGCCGCCGAGCGGGAGCGTGCCGAGGAACGTCGTCAGCTCCCGCGCGATCACCCGGTGGTCGGCGAGCGAAGGGTGCCAGTGGCAGCCGAGGTAGTCGAGGCCCTGGGCGCCGTAGAACCAGCGGCGCACCCGGTCGTCCCCGCGCGCGTTGCGCTCGCGGACGACCTGCTCGGTGAGCTCGGCCTGCGCGCTGCCGCCCGACGGGGTCGCGCTCACGACGAGGAACGTGTCGGGGCCGTACGCCGCCCGCAGCTTGTCGAGGAAGCCGTGGTACGCGGTGACGTACGCGGTGCGCAGCGACTCGGTGGTCCACTGCTCGCCCGAGCCGACGGGCGTCGAGAAGTCGTTGATGCCGAGCCCGATCACGACGGCCTCGGGCGTCCAGCCGGCGGGCCGGTCCCACACGTCGCCCCCCGTGGCCAGGAGCGCGCGGTCGGCGTACGTGCGGTAGCTCGTGCCGGCCTCGCCGCCGCCGTAGTTGCGGACCATCCCGCGGCCCGAGAACGCGTTGAGCTGGTAGTCGGCGCCGAGCCCGCGTGCGGCGATCGCCCCGAAGCTGAGGTCGGCGTTGGTCGTCCGGTTGACCTGGTCGCCGGTGCACTCGCGGGTGGTCGACTCGTTGCCGTAGCCCGCGGTGTAGGAGTCGCCGAGGAACTCGAGCTGCAGCTCGCGGTCGCCCGGCGCCGTCAGGACCTGGCCGCCGGGTGCGGCGACGAAGCCGCCGAACGTGCTCGTCGCCCACGGGCTCTCGCTGCGCTTCACGACCCGCACGGTGTGCGTGCCGTCCGTGAGCCCCTCGATCCAGCGGGTCCCGGTGACCGGCGCCCGGAGCGTCTGGACGGTGCGCCCGTCGATCGCGACGTCGTAGTCGGCGGCCGGGTCGTCGAGCACGATCCCGACGCCGGTGCCGCGGAAGCGGCCCTCGAGGTAGACGCCGGGCCAGCTGAACGCCAGCGCGCCGTCGCGGGGCGTGACCCGGCCGGCGGTGTGGGTGGTCGTCCGGACGTCGGGCGACGGCGCGACGGTCGGGGCGGCGACGGCCGACCCGGGGAGCAGCGCGGCCGTGCCCCACAGGGCCAGCAGGGCCGTCAGCGCGACGGTGGCACGTGCAGGGCGCACGTCGTCTCCTCTCGGCGCGCGGAGGGCAGCCCGCGCGCGGCTCGTGATCCGGGCGCCGGTGCGCCGCTCGGGGTTCCCTTCGTACCTGGTCAGGGGGCTGCCGCGTACATGCGAAGCGTTTCGATGATCGAGTCGGGACGCCGTCGCCGGCACCCGGTCCTCGCGGGGCGTCGACGCGCGTGGGTGCCCAGGGGCACGATCGGCGCATGACGGAGTCCCGGCACCTCAGCGTGCACATCGACCGGTCCGTGCCCGACGTCTACGCGTTCGTCTCCGACCCGGCGAACCTGCCCCGGTGGGCGCCCGGCCTGGGCGGGGACGTCGTCGAGGAGGACGGCCGGTGGTTCGTCGAGACGCCCGGCGGGCGCGCGCAGATCACGTTCACGCCGCCCAACGACCTCGGGGTCCTCGACCACGACGTCGTGACGCCCTCCGGGGAGATCGTGCACGTCCCGCTGCGGGCGCTCGCGGACGGCGACGGCTGCGAGGTCGTCTTCACCGTCCGCCGGTCGCCGGTCATGTCCGACGCGGACCTCGAGCGCGACGTGGCGGCGGTGCGCCAGGACCTCGAGCAGCTCCGGCAGGTCCTCGAGGGCGCGCGGGACTGACCTGCGGCTGCTGCTCCGTCAGGCGCGGACCGTGGACGTCGCCGACGTCGGTGGCGTGCTGGCAGGTGTCGGTCAGCTCCACGGCCGCCCGCGCGGCGCCGGTATCTGCCCGGTCCCCGGGTGGTCCTCCTGCTCGACCCCAGGAGGCCCCCGTGCCCGACGACCCCGTCCGCCTCGTCCTCGACCGCCCCGACGACGCCCACCACGCAGCCGCGCTGCTCGCCGCGGGGCTGCCCGTCGCGCACGGCTTCGGGGGGATCTACGCGCTGACCGCACGCGGTGACGCGGTCCGCCGGCTCAACGCGCTCAAGGGCCGTCCGCCCGGCCAGACCGGCAGCGTCACCGCGCCGACCGGGCGCGTCCTCGACGCGTTCGACCTCGCGGCGCTGCCGGCATCCGTGCCCGCGGCCCTGGTGCGCGAGCTCGTCGACGCGTTCGGGGCGCTCGGCCCGTTCGGGTTCCGCGGGCCCGCCGCGGCGCACGTCCCCGCGGGGCTGACCGCGCCGGACCGCGGGACGACGACGACCCAGGTGATCGTGCCGGGCGACGCGTGCCCGTCGCAGGTGTTCCTCGCGGCCGCCGACGCCGCGGTCGGCGGGGCACCGCTGGTCGTCACGTCGGCCAACCGGTCGCACCACGTCACCGGCGCGCCGGACGCACCCGCGCACTGGCGCGGGGACGGGCTGCGCGCCGAGCTGGGCGGGCCGGACGGGTCCGGGCTCGTCGTCCTCGAGCACGCGGACGACGCGGCCGCACGGGCCCGGTTCCCGCGGCACGTGCCCGTGTCGACCACGATCCTCGCGCTGCACCGCGCCGAGCGGTCGCACGGCCGGCTGCACCTCGTGCTCGAGCGTCACGGCTCCCTGCACGCCGACGACGTCGCGGCCGTGCTCCGCGGTCTCGGTCTCGGGCTGGTCCTGGGTCCGCGCGCCGCGACCCGGCTCACTCCCCGGGTGTACGACGACGCGCGGGCGCCCCGGCCCTCGGCCGCCACGCTCGCGTCGGTCCCCGCCGCGTCCGTGGGCGCCCCCGGCGGCGTCCGTCATGGGCGCTCCGCCGCCGTCCGCTGACCCTCGCACGCGGCCGCACAGCCGCTCCCGAGGTACTCCGGAGGGGTGCTCCGCGGCCCGGCGCGAACTTGGTCACGTGCCCGACTTGTCCCTTGACGTTAGCCCGAACGGGTGAACTACTGGACCGGGCCGCGGGGTCCCACGCAACGGGGCAACGGAGCCCCGACGCTCCCGCGGCGGCACCCGAGGGAGTGTGTCCATGCCACCTGCACGAGTCAGTTCCGCGCGCCTGCGCGTCGTCGTCACCCTGTCCGCGGCGGCCCTCGTCGTCTCCGCCGGAGCCGCGTCCGCGGCCACCCCCGACCTCGACCGCGAGGCCGCAACCGCCGAGCGGCTCCAGCCGCAGTCGTTCCCCACGACGTGGTGGTGGGACGAGTCCGAGGAGGACACCGAGCGGGCCCGTGACCTGCTGCGTCAGATGACCTTGGACGAGAAGGTCAACATGATGCACGGCGAGCTGAACAACTACTACGGGTTCTACAACGGCCCGATCGAGCGCCTCGGCATCCCGGCGCTCACCATGGCCGACGGCCCCGCCGGCGTGCGGATCGCCAACCCGGACGTGAACGACCAGGAGGCCACCCAGCTCCCCGCGCCGATCGCGCTCGCGGCGACGTGGGACCGGGACCTCGCGCAGCAGTACGGCGACGTCGAGGGCGACGAGGCGTTCCGCACGGGGCACAACGTGCTGCTCTCGCCCGCGGTCGACATCGCGCGCGTCGCACAGGCCGGGCGGGCGTTCGAGGCGCTCGGGGAGGACCCGCTGCTGTCCGGGACCATGGGCGCGGGGGTCATCCGGGGCATCCAGTCCCACCCGGTCGTCGCGGACATCAAGCACTACAACGTCTACACGCAGGAGACGAACCGCCTGTCCGGCGGCAACGCGGTCGTCGAGGAGCGCGCGCTCCAGGAGATCTACACGCGGCCGTTCGCGATCGGCATCGAGCAGGGCCGCCCCGGCTCGGCGATGTGCGCGTTCAACAAGGTCAACGGCGTGTGGGCGTGCGAGAGCGACGAGCTGCTCAACCAGATCCTCAAGGAGCAGCTCGACTTCCAGGGCTGGGTCATGAGCGACTACGGCGCCACCCACAGCACCGTGCAGGCGGCGAACGCGGGCCTCGACCAGGAGATGCCGGGCAACACGACCCCCGACGTCGGACCCGGGACCTGCTACTTCTGCGGTCCGCTGCTCGACGCGGTGCGCTCCGGGCAGGTCCCCGAGTCGCGCGTGGACGACGCGGTGCTGCGCATCCTGCGGCCGATGTTCGGCCTGGGGCTGTTCGACCACCCGCCGGTGATCGAGCCGCTGCCCGAGGCGGAGCACGGCGCGTTCGCCCGGCTCGTCGCCGAGCGCGCGATGGTGCTGCTCAAGAACGACGGCGGCGCGCTGCCGCTGACCGACTCGGTCGGCTCCATCGCGGTGATCGGGGCGGACGCCGACTCGGTCGTCGCCGGTGGGGGCAGCTCGCTCGTGAAGCCCACCTACACGGTCAGCCCGCTGCAGGGCATCCAGGACCGCGTCGCCGCCGGGGTCGACGTGCGGCACGTCGCGGGCGCCGACCCCGTCACGTCCGCGTCGCTCATCCCGGGCCCCGACCCGATCCCGTCGGACTTCCTCACGTCCGCGCTCGGCGACGGCGCCGGCCTGCGCGCCGAGTACTTCTCCACGCAGGACTTCTCCGGCGAGACCATCGCAGACCGCACCGACCCGTACGCCGCGATCAACGCCGGGTTCTTCCTGTTCGAGGGCTTCAACTCGCAGTCCCCGGACTTCCCGGTGCAGACCCGCGACATGGGGGCCTCGATCCGGTGGACGGGTGAGCTCACGGCGCCGACGACCGGGACGTACGAGCTCGCGGTCACCACCACCGGCAGCGCCGTGGTCTACCTCGACGACGTGGCGGTCCTCACCGCGACCCCGTCAGGCTCCTCGGCGCCGACGACCACGACGGCCGCGGTCGACCTCGAGGCGGGTGTCGCACGCGACCTCCGCGTCGAGTTCGTCAACAACGGCCCCGGCGGGACCGACGCCGGTGCGGTCTTCCAGCTCGGGTGGACGACGCCCGAGGGGGTCGTCGCACCGCAGGCGCTCGAGGCGGCGGCGCTCGCCCGCAGCTCGCAGGCGGCGGTCGTCGTCGTGCGCGACTACTCGAGCGAGGGCGGCGACAAGCCGGACCTCGACCTGCCCAACGGCCAGGTCGAGCTCATCCGCCAGGTCGCCGCGGCGAACCCGCGCACGGTCGTGGTGCTCGCGACCGGGGGTGCCGTCCAGACGTCCGACTGGGAGGACGGCGTGCCGGCGATCGTGCACTCGTGGTTCGGCGGCCAGGAGCAGGGCAACGCCCTCGCGGGCATCCTGTTCGGCGACGTCAACCCGTCCGGGAAGCTGCCGGTCACGATGCCCGTGGACGAGGAGAGCACGCCGGTCAGCGCGCCCGAGCAGTTCCCGGGCGACGGGCTCGACCAGCAGTTCTCCGAGGGCATCTACGTCGGCTACCGCGGCTACGAGGAGTTCGACATCGAGCCGCAGTACCCGTTCGGCCACGGCCTGTCCTACACGACGTTCGACTACCGCAACCTGCGCACGAGCATCAACGCGGGCGGCGGGCAGGACGGGGACGGCGCGCAGCTGCGGGTGCGCGTCGCGGTCCGCAACACCGGGACCGTCGCGGGCACCGAGACCGTGCAGGTCTACGTCGGCAACCTGCCGACCCGCCGGGTCGAGAGCTCCCCGAAGGTGCTCGCGGGCTGGGAGACCGTGACCCTGCAGCCGGGGGAGCGGCGCCAGGTCACCGTGACGCTGAGCCCGGAGTCGGTGTCGTACTGGGACGTCGACCGTGACCGGTGGCAGACGCCGCGCGGCACGATCCCGGTCTACGTCGGCTCGTCGTCGACGGACGTCCGGCTGACCGGCTCGCTGCGGATCGGGGGCAGCGCGCTGCTGCCGTGAGCCAGGCCGTCGAGGGGCGGTCGTCGCACGTCGCGGCGGCCGCCCTCGGCGCGCGCCGGGCCGTCCTGCACCCCGGAACGCGTCCCGCACGTCCTGCCGCAGGTGAGAGCCTGTGCGGGCGGGACCGCCGGCGCACCGACGCGCCGGGCTGCCGCGCCGGAGGGGGAGCCGTGAGCCGGGAGCCGCACGTCGAGGTCGAGCTGGTCGAGGGCGCGCCGTCCGACGCTCTCGGGCCCCCGCCCGACGCCGACGGCGCGTCCGTCGAGGGCGCGCGTGCGCCGCGCCCCCGCCGCGCCGGGCGGCCGTCCTGGTTGCGCCCCCGGACGCTCGTCGCCGGCGTGCTCGTCGTGGTGGCCGGGCTCGCCGGGACGCAGGCCGTGCTCGACGCGCGCGAGCGTGCGGCCGACGCGCGCTTCGCCGACGTGCCCGGGGTCGTGGCGCCGCTCTCCCCGGACCTCGGCGTGCTGTGGCGCCCCCGGCCCGAGCAGATGGACGTGCTGTGGAGCGGGCTGCAGGAGGCCGGCGGCCTGGGGGTCGGGGCCAGGTTCGACGAGTCGGGCGCGCCGTCGGCGGTCGCCCTCGACCCGCGGACCGGCGACATCGTGTGGTCGGTCCCCCTCGGCGACGCGGACCCCGTGCTGGCCGACACCCTGATCCTGCCTCGGGTGCCGTGCGACGTGTCCGACGGGCTGCTCGTGTGCCTCGTCGGCTCGGCGTACGGCCCGGCGACGCCCCGCGAGGGGTCGGTCGAGGGCGACGAGCCGGCTCCGGTCCCGGGCCGCGCCGAGCTCGTGGTGCTCGACGCGTCCGACGGCGCGGTGGTGCGCCGCGCCCCCGAGGAGGTCGGCACCACGCTGCTCGCGCTCGGGGACGTCGTGGTCACGGCCCGCGTCGAGCCGGACGCGAGCATCGCGGTGCGGACGCTCGACGCCCGCTCGGGGGACGAGGCGTGGACGCACACCACCCCGCCCGGGACCGCCACGCCGTCCGACGCGGAGCTGGGCGGCGACGGCGCGCCCGCCGTCACACCGGTCGGCGACGCGGTGCTCGTGCACGCCGGGGACGGCGGCGTCCGGCTCGCGGCCGACGGGACCGTCGAGGCGACCTACGCGCCCGTGACGGACGGGGACGAGGACGCGGCGCTCACCGTCGCGCGGGGCCACGTCCTGCGCCACTCGGACGGTCGCGGCGCCGGCGAGCTGCTCGCCGACGACGGCACCAGCACCGCCCTGCCTGCCGGGTCGCCGCACCAGCTCTCCGTCGACGACGGGACCGAACCGGACCTGCTGCTCCTCCCGAGCCGCTCGGGCGACGGCCTCGACGGCTGGGACGCCCGCACCTCACGCCTGCGCTGGTCGCGGCCCGACGTGCCGTACTCCGGCGCGGCGATGCTCGACGGCACGCTCTACGTCGCGAACGCCGGCGGCGCGGTCGCGCTCGACCCGGCCGACGGGACGACGCGCTGGAGGAGCGAGGCGCCGCCCGCCGGGTCGTCGCTCGCGGTGTCGTCGACGGTGAGCCTCCTGACCGACGGACGCGTGCTGGGGGTCGTCGGCCAGCGCGTGAGCGGGCCGCCCGTGGTGCTGGCGTTCACGCTCTCCGACGGTCGGCTGGCGTGGACGGCCGAGCTGCCGGGGGACGTCCAGAGCGTGCTCGTGGCCGGCCGCGTGGTCATCGGCTGGGGACGCGGCGCCCCGGAGCGAGCGGTGCTGGGCTGACGTGCCCGGTGCCCGCGGGTGAGAGCCTGTGGGCCGGGTCGCCGACGCGTCGAGGCGCGGCACCGACGCAGGGGGGACGCCGTGGGCCGGGAGCCGCGCATCGAGGTCGAGCTCGTCGAGGAGGGGCCCGACGCGTCCGGCGGTCCCGCGTCCGCCCCTCCCGCGTCCGACCCTGACGCATCCGCCCCGGCGGCGCCCGTCACCACCCCGTCGCCGCGCCGGCGTGTTCGCACGCGCACGGTCGTCGCCGCCGGCGTCGCGCTCGCCGCGGGGCTCGTGGGCACCCAGGCCGTGCTCGACGCCCGCGAGCGTGCGCTCTACGCGCGGTTCGCGGACGTCCCGGGCGTCGTCGCGCCGCTGTCCCCGGACCTGGAGGTCCTGTGGCGTGCCGACCAGGCCGAGGTAACCGTGCTGTGGGCGGACCACGAGGTCGACGGGCTGCGGCTCGGCGCCTGGTTCGACGAGGCGGGCACGCCGACGGCCGTGGCGCTCGACCCGCGCACCGGCGAGCGCGCGTGGGCGGTCCCCCTCGGTGAGCCCGAGCCCGTCGTCCGCGTCGAGGCCGGCCCGGTGTGGGTCCCGTGCGACCTGGTCGAGGAGGGGCCCGCGCTGCTCGTGTGCCTCGTCCCGTCCGCGCACCGCCCCGCCGAGCCGGGCGAGCTGCTCGACGGCCCGCTGCCCGCCGACCGCGCCGAGCTCGTCGTGCTCGACGCGGCGACCGGGGAGGTCGTGCGCCGGGCGCCCGACGAGGTCGGCACGGGGATGGCGGTGCTCGGCGACCTCGTCGTGACCGCCCGCGTCCGGGACGACGACAGCATCGTGGTCCGGGGCAGCGACGCGAGGTCCGGTGACGTCGCGTGGACCACCGAGACCGAGCCCGGGACGGCCTCCGGCGACCGGGCGACGGTGCTCGGGACGGGAGCGCCGCAGCTCGGGCGCGTCGGGGACGTGGTGCTCGTCCAGGCGGGAGCGGGCGGCGCGCGCGTCGACGCCGACGGGACGGTCGTGGCGACCTTCCGCCCCACGGCCGAGGACCTCGGGACGGTCCGGGTGACCCACGCAGGCTCGGACGTGCGCGAGGGCGAGGGGACCGCCGAGGACGAGCGCGCGGGCACGGTGGAGAGCGAGGCCTCGGACGGGACGCTCGTGACCAGCGCCCGCGGGCACGTCCTGCGGCACGGGCTCGGCGGCGGCACGACGTACCTCCTGCGCGACGGCGGCACCCGGACGGCTCTGCCCGGCGGGTTCCCGCTGCAGGTCGGGCTCGACGACGGCTCCGAGCCCGACCTGCTGCTCGTGCCGGACCACACGCGCGGCGTCGACGCATGGGACACGCGCACCGGGCGCACGCGCTGGTCACGCCCCGACCTCCCCCTCTCGGAGGCGGTCGTCCTCGACGGGAGGCTGTACGTCGCGGCGGTCGACACCGGCGTCGTCGCGGTCGACCTGAGCGACGGCACGACGCTGTGGAGCACCGCGCGCACCCCGCGCACGCCCCGGTTCGCGGCGCTGCCCAACCCCCAGCTGCTGACCGACGGCCGCGTGCTCGCGGTCGTCGGTCAGCGGGCGGGCGAGGCGCCGACGATGCAGGCCTACGCGCTGGCCGACGGGCGGCCGCTGTGGGCGGCCGGGCTCCCCCCGAGCGTCAGCACAGCCCACGCGCTCGGCGGGCACGTCGTGGGCCTGAACGACGGGGACGACGACTGGTCCGTGCTGGGCTGACGTCGCCGGGGTCTACCACCGCCTGCGCAGGAGGTCCGCGACGACGTCGTGCGCGTCGGTCGCGTGCTGCGCCCGGGCGAGCCGCTCGGCGCCGGGGCCCTCCGCGGTGAGCGGCGTCGCGGCGCCGGTGTGGCTGCCGGTGGTCCAGTCGACCGTGAACTCCAGGTCGCTCCCGGCGATCGCGAACGGGCCGTCCTCGAGGCTCTGCGTGACGTCCGCGCTCGGGTTCTCCGGGTCGCCCGACTCGTCGTCCGCGTCGACGTTCTCGATGTGCAGCCCGCCGGTCTCGTGGTCGCCGACGACGAGCACGAGCGTCCCGCGGTGGTGCGCCGCGAACTCCTGGGCGAGGGCCACCGTCTCGTCGAGCGACTGCCCGGCCTGGATCGTGCGCTCCGCGTTGTTCTGGTGCGCGAACTCGTCGATCGCCTCCTCCTCGACGACGAGGAAGAAGCCGTGCCGGTCGCGGGACAGCACGTCGAGGGCCTTCGCGGTCATGTCCACCAGCGGCACGAGCGGCTCGTACACGTCGCCCTGCCCCTCGGGCTCCTGCTGGAACATCTCCTCGTTCGCGAACAGCCCGAGGATGCGGTCGGCGTCCGTGGCGGCGAGCTCCTCGGCCGAGCTCACGTAGGTGTAGCCGGTGTCCTGGGCGCGCTCGACGAGGTTGCCGATCGTGCTCTTGCTGATCTCGGCCGGGTCGTCGTCGGGCACGGGCGCGAACACGCCCTCGTCGCCCACGGGGTACCACCAGTCCTCGCCGCCGCCGAGGATCACGTCGGGCCGCGACTCCTCGAGGTACTGCCGCGCGATCTCGGACTGGTCCGAGCGGTTCGGCACGTGCGCCCCGAACGCCGCGGGCGTCGCGTCCGTGACCTGCGAGGTCGTGACCAGGCCGGTCGCCTTGCGCAGCGCCTTCGCGCGCTCGAGCAGGGTCGTCACGGGGTTGCCGTCGAGGTCGACCGAGACCGCCCCGTTGTAGGTCCGCACCCCGGTGGCGAACGCCGTCGCGGCCGCCGCGGAGTCGGTCACCGCGTCCTCGGGGTCCGCCGAGTCGGTGTAGGTCCACCCCGCGTACCGGAGCGTGTCCATCGCGAGCTGCCCGTCCTGCCCGACGGTCGCCAGCCGCGTCGCGTCGCGGGCCGCGATGCTCAGGCCGTCACCGACCATGAGGATCACGTTCCGCACCCGCTGGTCGCCGTGCCCGGGGTAGCCGCGGTCCGTCGCGGCCCCCGGACTCCCGGACGCCAGCCCGACCGCGAGCACCGCCGTCCCTGCGGCGCCCGCGAGCACCCGTCCCCTCGTCGCCATCGTCTGCACCCTTCCGCCGTCCTGCGCCGTCCACCGTGGTGTGCGCGGCGGCCGGGCCGCCGCGCGAGGGCTCCTGCGGAGCCGGTCGGTCGGCCGGGGGCGCGGCTGGACACGGCGGGGGCTGCTTCCCCGCGGGGCGCGGCGACGGCACGACGAGCGGTCGCGCGGGTGCGGCTCTGCACCGGCGCGGCCTGGGTTCGATCACAACCCCGCGGCGCGCCCGGGGTCAACCGTTGCGGGCGGGGCGGGTGGACGGTGCCCGTTCGGGAGGCGTGCTGCACCGGCGCGGCCGGGCGCAGCGAGACGCGACGGCCTCGCGAGGGGTCCTGGCCTGCCGTCCGGTCGGGGACGACGCCGCGTCGCTCGGGCGCCTGCCCTACGTCCGGTCGTCGCCCGGCTGCACGCGGTCGGTCGCGACGAGGTAGTGCGGCCAGAACCGGGGACGCGCCGGGAGCAACGGCAGCGCACGCCGCGTCGCGTGCTGGGCGGCGCGGAACACGAGGCGCTCGCGCTGGCGCCAC
Organism: Cellulomonas cellasea; assembly: GCF_006538745.1. Lineage (GTDB taxonomy): Bacteria > Actinomycetota > Actinomycetes > Actinomycetales > Cellulomonadaceae > Cellulomonas_A > Cellulomonas_A cellasea. The sequence continues at coordinate 235,093 of NZ_BJLR01000013.1, forward strand.
GGGAGCCCGTACGCGTCGCGCACGGCCTCGGGCAGCACGCCGGCGGCGAGCAGCGCGGGCAGCGGACGGGCCGGCGCGGCGACGAGCGGCGGGTCGGGGGACAGGATCTGCTCGGCGAGCCGGGACGCGGTCGGCCCGACGGCGAGCACGTGCGCGACCTGGTCCTCGACGTACCGCTCGAGCGCGGCGTAGTCGTCGGGCAGCACGGCGTCGGGCACGCCGAAGTGGTGCCCGACGCGGCGCATGTCCCGGTAGTACGCGTCCCGCTCCGCGCCGCTCACCGGGCGCGCGAAGCCGTCGGTCACCTCGACGGACGTCCACACGAGGGTCGCGAACACCCACAGCCCGAGGTCGCGGTCCGCGGCGCGGTAGGGCGTGCCCGCAGGCAGTGAACCGGTCGCGACGGGCAGGGTCCCCTGGACGACGCGGTGGCGGAGGGCGACGTGCCGCGCGGCGTCGCGCACCTGCACGCTGTCCCCGAACGTCACCGTCAGGACGGCGTCGAGCGTGCCCCGCAGCCGGGTCAGCGGGTCCCCGGTGAAGTCGCTGTGCGCCGCGACGCCGGCGGCGACGAGCGGGTGCGCCACCTGGAGCAGCAGCGCGGCCGGGCCGGAGGCGAGCAGGACCCGCTCACGCCCGATGCGCCACGCCGCGGAGCCGGGGCCGAACAGCCCGGGGTCGCCCGGCCGCCCGCGCTCGGGTGCGGCGGGGAAGAAGGTGCTCAGCGGCGGCACGGGCGCTCCTCGCCGCGTCTCCGCTCGTGCGCGCTCGTCCGTCCCACGCGGCCTCCCCCGTGACTGCGGCGTCGTCCGTCCGGCGCCCGGTCGTCACCCTACGTCGGCCCTCGGGCGGGCCCGCGGGTGCGCGACGAGCGAGGGGAGTGGGTCGTGTGCGGAGAGCGTGGACGAGGGGCGCTGCAAAGGCCGGACGGTCGGAGCTCGGCGGTCAGGCGACGTCTGCGCGCGACTCCGCTCAGCGGGCTGCCTCCCTGCGCCGAGCGGGTCCTCGGGCATCTGCACGGCCAGATGTGACTGCGGTCGTGTACTCTCGCCACGGACATACCGTCTGGTCGGTCTGTCCGTGGCGACGGCGACGGGAAGGGCACCGATGCAGCGGTTCGAGGGCAGGGTCGCCCTGGTCACCGGCGCGAGCCGGGGGATCGGGTTCGCGATCGCCGAGCGGCTCGTCGCCGAGGGGGCGTCGGTCGTGCTGACCGGCCGCAAGCAGGAGTCGCTCGACGAGGCCGTCGCCGCGCTCGGGGCCGACCGGGCGCTCGGCGTCGCGGGCAAGGCCGACGACCCGGAGCACCGCGCCGCCACGATCGCCGCGACGGTCGAGCGGTTCGGCCGGATCGACCACCTCGTCAACAACGCCGGCATCAACCCGGTCTACGGCCCGGCGCTCGAGATCGAGCCGGCCGCGATCCACAAGATCCTCGCCGTCAACGTCGTCGCGGCCCTCGAGTGGACGCGCGACGCCGTCGCCGCCGGGCTGGGGTCGGGCGAGGGCGCGTCGGTGCTCAGCACCGCGTCGGTCGCCGGGCTCTCCGCGAGCCCCGGCATCGCGTTCTACGGGGTCTCGAAGGCCGCGCTCATGAACCTCACCGCGCAGCTCGCCGTCGAGCTCGCGCCCCGGGTCCGCGTCAACGCCGTGGCCCCGGCCGTCGTCCGCACCAAGCTCGGCGCCGCGCTCTACGAGGGCCGGGAGGCCGAGGTCGCCGCGCGCTACCCGCTCGGGCGGCTCGGCGATCCCGTCGACGTCGCCGGTCCCGCCGCGTTCCTGCTGTCCGGCGACGCCGCCTGGGTGACGGGGCAGACGCTCGTGGTCGACGGGGGCGCCTCCGTGGCGCCGATGGGGTGAGGATGTCGGCATGAAGCAGACGAGCGTCGTGGACGACGTGACCCGGGCGGCGGTCGAGCTCTTCGCGTCCCAGGGGTACGCCAACACCTCCGTGCAGCAGGTCGTCGAGGCCGCGGGCGTCACCAAGGGCGCGCTGTACCACTACTTCCAGTCGAAGGACGACCTGCTCTTCGGCATCTACGAGCGGCTGCTGTCGCTGCAGACCGAGCGGCTGACCGCGATCGTCGCGCGCGGGGAGCCGACGGCCGAGACGCTGCGCGCCGTGTGCGTCGACGTGATCGAGACCTCCGTCGACTTCCTGCTCGAGGGCACCGTGTTCTTCCGCAGCGCGCACATGCTCTCCGCGCCGCGGCAGCAGGAGGTCACCCGGCGCCGCCGGGCGTACCACGACACGTTCGCGGGCATCGTCGAGCGCGGTCAGGCCGAGGGGCTCTACCGCACCGACATCCCCGTCGCGGTGCTCGTGGCGCACTTCTTCTCCGACGTGCACTACCTGTCGCACTGGTACAAGCCCGAGGGTCCGGAGGACAAGACCGTGCTCGCTCACCAGCTCACCGACCTGTTCCTGGTGTCGATCGCGGCGTCGTCCGCGTCGGCGCTCGCGTCCGCCGCAGGGTCGACCGCCTCGGCCGAGGGCTGACCGGCGTGCGCGCCTGGCACGTGACGGCCCACGGCGAGCCGGCCGACGTCCTGCGGCTCGTCGACCTGCCCGACCCGGTGCCCGGCGACGGGCAGGTGCTCGTGCGGGTGCGCGCGGTCGCGGTCAACTTCCCCGACGTGCTCCTCGCCCGCGGGGAGTACCAGGTGCGCCCGCCGCTGCCGTTCGTGCCGGGCATCGAGCTGTGCGGCGAGGTGCTCGCGGTCGGCGCGGGGGTCACGCACGTCGCCGTCGGGCAGCGCGTGACCGGCTCGCGCATCGGGGTGCTCGCGGAGCTCGCGGTGCTCGACGCGACCGAGGTCTTCCCGGCGCCGGACGCGCTCGACGACGCCCAGGCCGCCGCGTTCACCATCGCCTACCAGACCGGCTGGTTCGGGCTGCACCGCCGGGCCGGGCTGCGGTCCGGCGAGACGCTGCTCGTGCACGCCGCCGCGGGCGGGGTCGGCACCGCCGCGGTCCAGCTCGGGGCGGCGGCCGGGGCGCGCGTGATCGGCGTGGTCGGCAGCGCAGCCAAGGCCGACGCGGCGCGCGCGGCCGGCGCCGACGTCGTCGTGGACCGGTCCACGCAGGACGTCGCCGAGGTGGTCCGCGCCGAGACCGGGGGAGCGGGAGCCGACGTGGTCTACGACCCGGTCGGCGGGGACGCGTTCGCGGCGTCGACCCGGTGCGTCGCGTTCGAGGGGCGGATCGTCGTCGTCGGCTTCGCGGGCGGGTCGATCCAGGACGTCCGCGCGGGGCACCTGCTCGTGAAGAACTACACCGTGCACGGCCTGCACTGGGGGCTGTACGCACGCGTCCGGCCCGAGCTCGTGGCCGCCGCGCACGAGGAGCTGACGGCGCTCGCGGCCCGTGGAGCGGTGTCGCCGCAGGTCAGCGACGTGGTGCCGTTCGAGTCGGCCGACGAGGCGGTGTCCCGGCTCGCCGGCGGGGGCACGACGGGCCGGCTCGTGGTCCGCGTCGGGGACTGACCGACCACCACGGACCGCGAGGAGACGACGATGACCGAGCTCGACGGACGGGTGGCCCTCGTCTCCGGCGGGGCGCGCGGCCTCGGCGCCGCGTACGTGCGCGCGCTGCACGAGCGCGGGGCGACGGTCGTCGTCGGCGACCTGCTCGACGACGAGGGCACGGCGCTCGCGGACGAGCTCGGGGAGCGCGTGCGGTTCGTGCACCTCGACGTCACGTCCGAGGAGGACTGGGCCGCCGCGGTCGAGGTCGCCGTCGGCCTCGGCGGGGTCGACGTCCTGGTCAACAACGCCGGCATCGCCAACGCCGGGCGGATCGAGCGGTACGGGCGCGAGAAGTGGGACGCGGTCATCGCGGTCAACCTCACGGGCACCTACCTCGGCGTACGCGCGGTCGTGCCCGTCATGAAGGCGGCCGGGAGGGGCTCGATCGTCAACATCTCTTCGGTCGAGGGGATGCGCGGCGACGCGGGCCTGCACGGCTACGTGGCGTCGAAGTTCGGCGTGCGGGGGCTGACCAAGTCGCTCGCGGTCGAGCTCGGCGCGGACGGCATCCGGGTCAACTCGGTGCACCCCGGCTTCGTGCTGACCCCGATGACCGAGCGGCTCGACGTGACGCTCCAGCGCATCCCGCTCGGGCGGCCCGCGGTGCCCGCCGACCTGGTCGGTGCCGTGCTGTTCCTCGCGGGCGACGCGTCCGCGTACGTGACGGGCACGGAGCTCGTGGTCGACGGCGGGATGATCGCGGGCGTCCCGCACGCCTGAACCGACCCGGCCGGCCCCGCTCGGCCGACGGTTCGAAGGTAGTCGGCCCGGCTTGGCCGACAGTCCGCACGGAGTCCGCCCGGCTGGCCCGCCCCGATCCGGGCGGCCCGGCCCGGCCCGGTCCGCCGGTCCGCCCCGGCCCGCTCACCCCGGGGGTGCCGCCCCGTCCACCTCGACCTGGACGTCGAGGGCGCCGTCCGGCAGCCGGTACCAGCGGAACCCGACCCGGTGCTCGGCGCCCCGGTCGTCGACCGCGAGCGCGGACAGGCAGGGGTGCGCGTGCGGCGGCGGGACGTCGTTGGCGCAGCCCCGGAACGGGCCCGTGACGCGGAGTCCCTCGGTGCGCTCGACCCACGTCACGACGGCGGAGCTCGCGTCGGCGGCGGCGGCCTGCGCCCGGCGCTGCGACCAGGCGAGCGACGCGGCGAGCGCGACCGCGGCGACGGCGGTCCCGGCGACGAGGGCCCGGCCGAGCGCCCCACGCCGGCCTCCCGCACGAGCGAGCCGCAGCGCGGGCACGACGAGCGCCACGGCGACGAGCAGCGTGCCGGCGACGAGCACCCACCTCGCCGGTGACAGGGCGGCGAGCATCGCGTCGAGGTGTGGTGCGAGCTCGCGGCGGTCCATCTCGGCTCCTGTCGTCGGCGCGAGCGTACCGACGCGCGGGCCGGTCGCGTCACGGTTCGGAAACGGTCCATCGGGGACATACCGTCTAGTCGGTTTCCGTTGTACAGTCGGGCCACGCCGACACGACGGAGTGCCGATGCCCGGACAGGAGACGCCCGCCCACGCGGGTGCGATGCGACTGCAGGTGCGCGGCCTCACCGTGCGCTTCGGCGGGCTCGCCGCCCTCACCGACGTGGACCTCGACGTCGCGGACGGCCAGGTCGTCGGGCTCATCGGGCCCAACGGCGCGGGCAAGACGACGGTGTTCAACGCGGTCTGCGGGCTCGTCCGGCCCACCGCGGGGACCGTCACGGTCGCGGGCCGCCCCGCGCCGCGCACCCCGTCCGGCCTCGCGCCCGCGGGGGTCGCCCGGACGCTCCAGGGGCTCGGGCTGTTCCCCGGCCTGACCGTGCTCGAGAACGTCGAGGTCGGGGCGCTCGCGACCCGCGGCGGGGCGCACGCGCACGGCCCCGACGGTCCGGCCCGCGCCCCCCGGTCCGGCGCCGCCCGCACCGCCGACCCGGGCGACGCCCGCACCGCCGACCAGCGCGACGCCCGCACCCCCGACCGACGCGACGACACCGCCGGCCGCGCCCTGCGCGCCCTCGCCGACCTCGACCTCGCCGACCGCGCCGCGCTCCCCGTCGGCGCCCTGCCCTACCCCGAGCAGAAGCGGGTCGCGCTCGCCCGCGCCCTCGTCGCCGAGCCCCGCCTGCTGCTGCTCGACGAGCCCGCGGGCGGCCTGGGTGCAGCCGACATCGCCGAGCTCGACGCGACCGTCCGCCGGGTCGCCGCCACGGGCTGCGCGGTCCTGCTCGTCGAGCACCACGTCGACTTCGTCATGGAGCTGTGCGACCGGGTGGTCGTGCTCGACTTCGGGCGGGTCATCGCCGACGGGCGCCCCGACGCCGTCCGGCGCGACCCGGCCGTCACGGCGGCGTACCTCGGGATCGAGGTGACGGCCCGGTGACCGCGGCGCTGGCCCTGCGCGGGCTCGTCGTCGGGCACGGCGGGGCGCCCGTGCTGCACGGGGTCTCGTTCGAGGTCGACGAGGGCTCGGTCGTCGCGCTCGTCGGCGGGAACGGCGCGGGCAAGACGACGCTGCTGCGGACCGTGTCGGGGCTGCTCACGCCGACCGCGGGGACCGTGCACCTGCACGGGCGCGACCTCGCCCGCGTCGGCGTCGAGGACCGCGTGCGTGCCGGGCTGGCTCAGGTGCCGGAGGGGCGCGGCGTCATCACCGAGCTCACCATCGAGGAGAACCTGCGCCTCGGCGGGCTGTGGCGGGGCGACCCCGCGGACCTGCGCGCGGCGCTCGCCGAGATGGAGGAGCTGTTCGAGCCGCTCGCCCGGCGCCGCACGAGCCTCGGCCACCAGCTCTCGGGCGGCGAGCGGCAGATGCTCGCGATCGCCCGCGCGCTCGTCGCCCGCCCGCGGGTGCTGCTGCTCGACGAGCCGTCGCTCGGGCTCGCCCCGCTCGTCGTCGCGCAGATCATGCGGGTCCTGCGCGAGCTGTGCGACCGCACCGGCCTCACCGTGCTGCTCGCCGAGCAGAACGTCGCGGGCGCGCTGTCCGTCGCCGACCGCGGCGTCGTCCTCGGGCTCGGCGAGGTCGTCGCGGACCGCCCAGCGGCCGCGCTCGCGCAGGACGAGACCCTCCGACACGCCTACCTGGGGTTCTGATGGACCGGCTCGTGTTCCTGCTCGGCACCGGCGTCGCCCGCGGCACGGTGCTCGCGCTGTTCGCGCTCTCGCTCGTGCTGATCTGGCGCGCCACACGGATCGTCAACTTCGCCGCGGGCGCGATGGCGGTCGTCGGCGTCTACGTCGGCGTCGCCGTCACCGGGGCCACCGGGAGCTGGTGGTGGGGGCTCGTCGCGACCGTCGTCGCCGGCGGGCTGCTCGGGTTCGTCGTCGAGCGCGGGGTGCTGCGGTTCGCGTCGGCGCGCTCGCCGCTCTCGGGCGTGATCCTCGCGATCGGGCTCGTAGTGGTGCTGCAGTCGCTGCTCGGCATCGTGTTCGGGCAGGAGCACGAGCCCGTGCAGCCGCCGTTCAGCGACCGCCCGCTGCAGGTCGGCGGCGTGCCGCTGCTCTCGCCCTACGACCTGTTCGTCGTGGTCGTCGCGCTCGGGCTGCTCGGGGCGCTGCGGCTGCTGTTCGTGAAGACGTCGCTCGGGCTGCAGCTGCGCGCGGCGGCGTTCGAGCCCGAGGTGTCCCGGCTGCTCGGCGTGCGGGTCGCGCGGATGCGGACCGTCGGCTGGGTGCTCGCCGCGTCGGCCGCGTCGCTCGCCGCGCTGCTGGCCGTGCCGAACGAGCTCGGCCTCAACCCGCACGCGGCGGACATGCTGTTCGTCTCGGCGTTCACCGTCGCCGTCGTCGGCGGGCTCGACTCGCCGGGCGGCGCGCTGCTCGGCGGGCTCACGGTCGGGGTCGTGACGAGCGTCGTGACCGGGTACCTCGGGGCGACGCTCGCGCCGGTCGCGGTGCTCGGGCTGCTCGCGGCTGTCCTGCTGCTGCGACCGTCGGGGCTGTTCGCCCAGGCCGAGGCGAGGCGCGCGTGAACGCCCGCCGGACGCTGCTGCTCGCCGCGGGCGGGCTCGTGCTCGCGATCGGGGCGACGTTCCTGCTCGACCCGTTCCGCAACTACCAGCTGGCCCTCGTCGCCGCGTACCTGTGCGCGACCGCCGGGCTCACGGTCCTCGTCGGGCTCAGCGGGCAGCTCTCGCTCGGGCACGCCGCGCTCATGGCCGCGGGCGGCTACGGGTACGCGCTGACCGTGAACGCGCTGACCGGCGCGGGGGTCGACGGCGTCGGCCGCTTCCTCGGCGGGATCGTCGGGGCCGTCGTGGTGTCCGGCGTCGTCGGGCTGCTGCTCGGGCTCGCAGGGGCGCGGCTGCACGGCCCGTACCTCGCCGGGCTCACGCTCACGCTCGTCGTCGCCGTGCCCGCGGTCGCGGCGAGCGTGCCCGCGCTGCAGGGGGACCGCGGCGTGCGGACCGCGTTCGACGGCGTGCCCGCCCCGCTCCGCAGCCTGATCGCGCTCGAGCAGTGGCAGGCGTGGGTCGCGCTCGCCGTCGCGGCGGTCGCCGTCACCGGGCTCGTGCTGCTGCGCGACGGCCGCGCCGGGCTGCGGATGCGCGCGGTGCGGGACGACGAGGTCGCCGCGGCGCTCGCCGGGATCGCGCCGGCGCGGGTCAAGGTGCTCGCGTTCGTGGCGAGCGCCGTGACGGCCGGGCTCGGCGGCTCGGTGCTCGTGTTCGTCACGCAGTCGGTCTCGCCCGGGGCGTTCCCGCTCGGGCTGTCGCTGCTGCTGCTCGTCGCGGTCGTCGTCGGCGGCCTCGGGAGCCTGCTCGGCGCCGCGCTCGGTGCGGTGCTCGTGGTGCTCCTGCCCTGGCTCGTCGGGACCGTGACCGACGCCCTCCCGCTGCCCGACGCCGTCGTCCAGCGGCTCGACGGGACGCTCGCGTCGCTCGTGTTCGGGGTGCTGCTCATCGCGCTCGTCGCGGGCGCACCCGGCGGGCTCGCCGGCGCGCTCACGGCCGCCCGTGCCCGGCGCCGGGCCCGTCGCGCCGCCGGTGGCGCCGGTGGCCGCCGTCGTACCCGTCCCTCCCGAGGGGGTGCGGCCGCCGCACCCCCGACCGGCGACCCGTCCGCCCCCGCCCGCCCGGCGACCCCGACCCCCACCCCCAGCACCCCCAGAGAACCCGTCCGCACACCGACCGAGGGATGACGACGATGTCGCAGCTCCGCACCCGCACGCGCCCCGCGCGCACGCACCTGGCCCGCACACACGTGGCCCGCACCGCCGGCACCCTTGCGCTCGTCGCGGTCGTGTCGCTCACGGCGTGCAGCACGCCCGCCGCCTCGCCCGGCGTCGCCGGGGAGACCGTCACGATCGGCACGCACACGCCGCTGACCGGCCCGGCCGCCGCCGGCTACGCGTCGATCTCCGCGGCCGCCTCCGCGTACTTCGACTACCTCAACGACCAGGGCGGCATCCACGGCCGCACGATCGAGTACGTCGTCAAGGACGACGCCTACAACCCGGCGACCACCCAGACCGTCGTCCGGGAGCTCGTGCAGGAGGACGGGGTGCTCGCGCTCGTCAACGGCCTCGGCACGCCCACGCACGGCTCGGTCGTCGACTACCTCAACGAGAACGGCGTGCCGGACCTGTTCGTCGCGTCGGGCAGCCCGGCGTGGGACGACCCCGAGGCGTACCCGTGGACGTTCGCGTTCAACGCCGACTACGTCACCGAGGCCAAGGTCCTCGCCCACCACGCGCAGGAGACCTACGACGACGCGGTGTTCTGCGTGCTCGGGCAGGACGACGACTTCGGCACCGACTTCACCACGGGCCTGACGACCGTCCTCGGGGAGCTCGCGAGCACGCAGACCTACTCGGTCTCGAACCAGGACGTCACCGCGCAGGTCGGCGCGATGCAGGCCGCGGGCTGCACCGTGAACTTCCTCGCGACCGTCAACGGCTTCACCGCGCTCGCGCTCGGGACCGCCGCGAAGATGGGCTACCGCGCGCAGTGGCTCTCGTCGTCCTCGGGCGGCGACTACCCGACGCTCCTCGGCTACCTCGGCGAGGACGTCGGCCCGGCCCTGCTGCAGGGCTTCGTCAGCACGAACTACCTGCCGTTCAGCGCCGACGACCCGTGGGTCGAGCTGTTCCGCCGCGTCAACGACGAGTACAACGACGGCGCGCCGTTCACGGGCAACACGGTCTACGGGATGTCCGTGGCCTACACGTTCGCGGAGGCGCTGGCCCGGGCCGGCGAGGACCCCACGCGCGAGAGCCTCGTCGAGGCGCTCGAGTCCGGGGACGTCGTCGGCAACGGGATCCTGCCCCTGCAGTTCTCGGCCGACAGCCACAAGGCGTTCGGGGGCGTCGGGATCACCATGGTCGACGGCGGGATGCAGGACTACGTCGGCAGCGCCTGGACGACCGACACCGGCGACGGCCCGGTCGTCGCGCACGACGGCGAGCCGGTGCCGCTCGAGGACGAGGGCGTCCCGCAGCCCTGACCCGGCGCGGGGTGCCCGGGAGCGCGCCGAGCGCCCCGAGCCGACCGGCGGGCGGGCGTCCGCCGCAGCCCCTGGACCGGCTGCGGCGGACGTCCCGCGCTCGCGTGCTGCATCCTTGGAGGGCCGGGGGTCTCGCACCTGCGGCCGTGGGGCGTCGAGGCGACGCCCGCGCGGGGGCGCGGTTCCGGGGGGCCGGCGCGCCGAGGACATGACTGGGGGGTCACGTGTCCGGCGTTGCCGTGGACGGGAGCGACGAGCGCGCGGGTGCGCCGGCGTGGCACGTGCACGCCGCCGCGTACACCGCGCTGTACGAGCGCAGCGGTGACGGCTTCCTCCTGACGAACCCGGCGGGTGGCATCCTCACCGCGAACCCGGCGGCCTGCCGGATGCTCGGACGCTCCGAGGCCGAGCTCCGTCGGGTCGGGCGCGCGGGCGTGATCGACCCGGAGGATTCGCGCTGGGAGAGGGCCATCGCGACCCGCAACGCCGACGGGTACTTCCAGGGCGAGCTGCGCGCCCGCCGGGCCGACGGCTCCACGTTCCCGGTCGACCTGTCGTCGGCCGTCGTGTCCCAGGACACCGCGATCGTGCTGTTCCGGGACCTCTCGCGCGTCGCCGAGGTCGTCGCGCGGGCAGAGAACGTGCACCGCGCCGCGACCACGGTCATCGACCTGCTCGAGACGATCAGCGAGGGCTACTTCGCGCTCGACGAGGACTGGCGGTTCTCCTACGTCAACCGGCACGGAGAGCGGATCATGGGCGTCGAGCGCGCCGACGTGCTCGGCCGCGTCTTCTGGGAGGTCTTCCCCCAGCTCCTCGGCTCGCCGCTCGAGACGTCCTACCGGCACGTCATGGCGACCGGCGAGCCCGTCGAGTTCGAGGGCTCCTACGGGCCGCTCCAGATCCGCTGCGAGGTGCGCGGTCACCGGCTCCCGAGCGGCGGCATGTGCGTGTACTTCCGGGACATCGTCGAGCGGCACGCCGCGCAGCGGGAGCGTGAGGAGCTGCTGATCCGGCAGCAGGCGGCCCGCGCCGCGGCCGAGGAGGCGCGCGCGGCGGCGGAGGAGGCGCAGCGCGTGCTGACCGAGCACGCCACGCACGACACGGTGACCGGCCTGCTCAACCGGTGGGGGCTGCTGCGCGAGGTCCGCCGGCTCGGCGACGGCCCGGCGTCCGCGGACCCCGGGCTGGTGCTGCTGTTCATCGACCTGGACCGGTTCAAGCTCGTGAACGACACGCTCGGCCACGTCGCCGGCGACCAGGTGCTCAGCGCCGTCGCGGACCGCCTGCGCGAGCTCATCGGCCCTCGGGACCTGCTCGCGCGGTTCGGCGGCGACGAGTTCGTCGTCGTCCTCCCCGGGGCGTCGGCCTCGGCGGCCGAGACGCTCGCGCGCCGGATCGTCGAGTCCGGCGACGACCCCGTCGTCATCGGCAGCACCCTCCTGCCGGTCACCACGAGCATCGGGCTCGCGCACGCGACCAGGGCCGACGAGATCGACACGCTGCTGCGCGAGGCCGACGCCGCGCTGCACCGGGTCAAGGCCGGCGGGCGCGACGGGTTCACGTGGTTCGACGAGGTCCTCCACCAGCAGACCGTCCAGCGCGTCGAGACCGAGCTCGAGCTGCGGCGCGGGCTCACCGCCGGTGACGGTCTCGTGCTGCACTACCAGCCGGCGTTCGAGCTCGGGCCCCACCCCGGCGTCGCGCACGTCGAGGCGCTCGCGCGGTGGAGCGGCCCCGGTCCTGGCCTGGTGCCCCCGGCCGCGTTCATCCCCGTGGCCGAGGAGTCCGGGCTCATCGTGGCGCTCGGGGCGCAGGTCGTGGCCCGCGCTGTCGAGCAGATCGCCCGCTGGTCCGACCGGCCCGGCGTGCGCGTGTGGGTCAACGTCTCCCCGCGCCAGCTCGCGCTGCCCGGCCTGGCCGACCTCCTCGCGCGGCGGCTCGACGAGGCGGGCGTCGCCGCCGACCGCCTCGGCATCGAGGTCACCGAGCAGGCGATGGACGACAGCCGGCTCGTCGCGCACCTCGAGGCCGTCCGCCGCCTCGGGGTCGCCGTCGCGATCGACGACTTCGGGACCGGCTACAGCTCGCTCTCACGCCTCGCGCAGGCCCCCGTCGACGTCATCAAGGTCGACCGCTCGTTCGTCACCGCGACCGGCACCCCCAAGGGCCGGGCCGTCGTCGACGGCATCGTTCGCCTGGCCCACTCGATCGGCGCGCACGTCATCGCGGAGGGCATCGAGACCCCCGAGCAGCTCGACGCGATCACCGGCGTGGGGGCCGACGCCGCGACCGGGTTCCTGCTCGCCCGGCCCGAGCCCGCGGAGTCCGTCTCGTGGGAGAGCCGGTTCCCGCTGTCGTGGCGCTGACCGGCCTACTCGCGCGCATGACAGGGGGACGGAACAGGGTTCGGGCCGTGGTTCTGGGAGCCGGGGGAGTGCTGCTGGTGCTCCTCGCGACGGTGCTGGCGTACTGGCGGCCGCAGCAGGGGCAGTGGGGGCACGACCTCCTCGGCTTCCTCACGTGGGGCGGGGTGCGCCTCGTGTCGTGGGGAGCCGTGGCGGGGGGCGCGTGGCTGCTCGTGCTGGCCGGGCAGACGTGGCGCGGGACGGGCGCGGAGGACGACGGGCCGGTGCCGCAGGAGGGGTGACCGCGGGGCGTGAACGGGCCCGGACGACCGGAGAGGACCGGCCCCGGCCCGGCGGACCGGCGCAGACCGACCCGCACGACGTTTCCGTTATCCGCCCCCGTCCGGGTGGTCTCCCTCCGTGTGGGCGGTGCACGCGCCGGCCCGCGCGATGATCGACTGCCCCCACGGAGAGGTCCCCCGCCATGCAGCCCACCCCGGACACCGCGACGGTCGTCGCCGCGCGCGCCGGCGACCCCGACGCGGTCGACCGGCTCGTCGCCGGGTACCTGCCGCTCGTGTACTCCGTCGTCGGCCGGGCCCTGCGCGGGCACGCGGACGTCGACGACGTGGTGCAGGAGACGATGCTGCGTGCGCTGCGGGGGCTCGGTGACCTGCGCGACCCCGAGGCGTTCCGGTCGTGGCTCGTCGCGATCGCCGTCCGGCAGGTGCGCGAGCGGCACCGCGTGCAGGGGGCGGCCCCCGGCGCGCTGCCCGACGACGGGGCCGACGGCGACCCCGGTGCCGACTTCACCGACCTCGCGATCGTGCGGCTCGAGCTCTCGGGCCAGCGCCGCGAGACCGCGGAGGCGACGCGCTGGCTCGACGAGGACGACCGCGAGCTGCTGTCGCTGTGGTGGCTCGAGGCCTCGGGCGAGCTCACGCGCGACGAGATCGTCGACGCGCTCGACGTGACGCGGGCGCACGCCGCCGTCCGCGTCCAACGCATGAAGGGTCAGCTCGAGACCGCACGCGTCGTGGTCCGGGCCCTCGCCGCGACGCCGCCGTGCGCCGACCTGCTCGTGGTCACCGCCGGGTGGGACGGGCGCCCGGCGCCGCTGTGGCGCAAGCGGGTCGCGCGGCACACCCGCGAGTGCCCGCAGTGCGCGCCCGCGTGGCACGGTCTCGTCGCCGCCGACCGGCTGCTCGTGGGGCTCGGGCTCGTCCCCGTGCCGCTCGCGCTGGCGGCGCTGCGGGACGGGCTGGTCCCGGGCCTGCCCGCCGTCGCACCGGGTGTCGCACCCGTGCTGACGCCGGTCGACGCCACGGCGCTCGCGCACGTCCCCGGGCAGACCGCGGGCGGCGCGCTCGGGCACGCCGGGACGAACGCCGGGGCGCACGCGGCGTCGGGCCACGGGCTCGCCGGCAAGCTCGCCATCGCCGCAGGGACGCGCGTCGGGCGCGGCGTGCTCGTGGCGGCGCTCACCACGTCCGCCGTCGCCGGGGTCGGCACCGCGGTGGCCGTCGGGCAGCGCGAGCCGGCCCCCGAGACCGTGGTCGCGGCGACCTCGACCCCCGTGCCGGGCGACCCGGCGCCGGCGCCCACGCCGACCGCACCCGCACCCGACCCCGCGCTCGTCCCGCCCGCGGTCCTCGAGCCGCCCGTCGAGGCCCCGGCCCCGCCCGTCGAGCAGCCCGACCCGCCCGCCCCCGAGCCGGCGCCCGTCGCCGCCGCGTCGGCCAAGAAGGGCGTCGCGACCTGGCAGTTCGACGGCATCAGCGGGGCGCTCGGCGACGTCGGCGCGGGCTGGTACTACAACTGGTCCGAGTCGAACGCGAGCATGCCCGGGCCGGACGGCGTCGAGTTCGTGCCGATGATCTGGGGGCGCGACTCGGTGACCGACGCGACGCTCGCGCGGGCCGCGTCCGAGGGCACGACGCTGCTGGGCTTCAACGAGCCGGACCTCGCGGAGCAGTCGGCCATGAGCGTCGAGGAGGCGCTCGCGGCCTGGCCTCGGCTCGAGGCCACCGGCATGCGGCTCGGCAGCCCCGCGGTCGCGTGGGGCGGCGACACCCCGGGCGGCTGGCTCGACCGGTTCATGACCGGCGCGCGCGCGGAGGGCCGGCGCGTCGACTTCATCACGCTGCACTGGTACGGCTCCGACTTCAGCGACGCCGCCGTCGGGCACTTCCTGGGGTACGTCGACGCCGTGCACGAGCGCTACGGGCTGCCCGTCTGGGTCACCGAGTACGGGCTGATGAACTTCGGCGGCAGCCCGCGCTACCCGTCGGGGCCGCAGCTCGCCGCGTTCATCGAGGGCTCGACCGCCGGCATGGAGGCGCGGCCCTACGTCGAGCGGTACGCGTGGTTCGGGCTGCCGGCCGTCGGGGACAGCGCGGCGTTCGGGCTCTACACCGACGCCGCGACGCCGACCGAGGCCGGGCGGGCGTACCGCGCGGCGGGCTGAGGGCGGGCGGGAGCCGCGCGCCCTCACCCGTCGCATGACCGGCGGGGTCGACCCGCGCCGCTCCCGTGACGGGCGGCGTTGGCGCCCACTCCCACGTCCGACGACCGGATCGTGGCCCGACCGATGAGGACGGCCGCTCGGTCCGGTCTGATGGGGGGAGCGTCCGCACGGTGCGGGCGCGAGGTGACCTGGAGGAACCCCGGATGGCGACCATCGTCTCGACCCTGTTCAGCGCGCTCGACGGCGTCGTGGAGATCGACCCCGCGTGGCACTTCCCGTACTTCGACGAGCGCATGGGTGCCGCCGTGGGCGAGGACTACGAGGGTGCCGACGTGCTGCTCCTCGGCCGGGTCACCTACGACAGCTTCGCGGGCGCGTGGCCCGACCGGGAGGCCGCCGGCGGAGAGGACGCGGGGTTCGCGAAGACGCTCGGCGACACCCGCAAGGTCGTCGCGACGCGCGGCAGCCACGACCTCGGGTGGCGCAACGTCGAGAAGGTCCAGGGCGACCTCGTCGAGGCCGTGACCGCGCTCAAGGCCGAGCCGGGCGTCGGCAAGGTCGTCATCCCGGGGTCGGTGTCGGTCGTGCGGCAGCTCCTCGCGGCCGGCCTGGTCGACGAGCTGCGCCTGCTCGTGCACCCCGTCGCCGCGCGCAAGGGCGAGCGCCTGTTCGACGAGGGCGACGCGATCTACCCGCTGCGCCTGCTGAGCTCGGACGTGTTCCCGACGGGCGTCGTGCGGCTGGTCTACGCGCCCGCCGAGCTGCCCGCCGCGGCGAAGTACGAGGACGTGACGGACAAGGTCCCGGGCGGCGCCGAGAGCTGACGGGAGCGTTCGAGGACGCCGCGGCGCGACGGCTCGGGCGGCGGCCCGGCGCGGGACCGCGCCGGGGGCGGCTCAGGGGCGGGGTGGCTCAGGGCGCGGGACGCTCGGCCGGGCGTGCGCGCACACCCGGCCGAGCCGTCGAGCGTCCCGCCGCCGCGTCACGCCGCCCCGGCGTCCGCCTTGCCGTGCGGGTCGTGCGCGTTGATCGCCGCGACAACCTGGTCGTAGTCGCCCCGGGCCTCGCCGTAGCGGAGGAACTTGACGTTCTCGACCTGGATCTCGGTCGCGTCGGGCTGCGTCTCGACGAGGTGCAGCACCTCCGCGACGAACTCGTCGAGCGGCATCGCGATGGCGCTGTCCCGTTGCCCGGGCAGGAGGTCCGTCGCGACCGCCGGCGGCTCGAGCTCGACGACGCGGACGCTCGTGCCGGCGAGCTGGAGCCGCAGCGACTCGCTGAGCATGTGGATCGCGGCCTTGCTCGCGTTGTAGCTCGGCGTCGCCCGCAGCGGCGTGAACGCGAGGCCCGAGGAGACGGTCATGATCGTCGCGGCCGGGCGCGTGAGCAGGTGCTCGACGAACGCGCCGATGAGCCGGATCGGGCCGAGCAGGTTCGTGGTGACGGTCTGCTCCGCGGACGCGAGGAAGCCCGCCGGGTGCGTCCAGTCCTCGACCCGCATGATCCCGGCCATCGGGATGAGCACGTTGAGGTCGGGGTGCTCGGCGACGACCTGCCGGGCGACGGTCGCGACGCTCTCGGGGTCCGTGGTGTCGATGACGTAGGCGTGCAGGTCGGGGTGCTCCGCGGTGATCTCGGCGAGCAGCTCGGTGCGGCGGCCGCCGATGATCACCTCGTTGCCCTTGGCCCGCAGGGCGAGCGCGAGGGCGAGGCCGATCCCGCTGGTCGCGCCGGGGATGAAGACGGTGTTTCCGGTGATGTCCATGACCCGAGTCTTCGCCGGGCGCCCCGGGCCCACCAGGGAGCGCTCGTCGGGGGACCCGCGATCCCTGGCTGGGGCACGGCCGCCGCGTCGATACTGCACGGATGGACCGCGACGCCCTGGCCGACTTCCTGCTGCGGCACCGGGAGGCGCTCCGGCCCGGTGACGTCGGCCTCGGCCCCGGCGTGCGCCGCCGGGCCCCGGGTCTGCGCCGCGAGGAGGTCGCGCAGCTCGCGGTGATGTCGACGGACTACTACGCCCGCCTCGAGCAGCGGCGCGCACCGCAGCCCAGCACGCAGATCCTCGCCGCTCTCGCGCGGGCGCTGCGGCTCACGCCCGACGAGCGCGACTACCTGTACCGGGTTGCGGGGCACAGCCCGCCGGACCGTGCGGCGACCGAGGACTACGTGGCGCCCGGCCTGCTGCGCGTGCTCGACCGGCTCACCGACACCCCGGCCCTCGTGCTCGATGCTCTCGGGCGCACGCTCGTGCAGAACGACCTCGCGCGGGCCCTGCTCGGCGACGTCGACGGCCTGACCGGCTGGGAGCGGAGCGCGATCTACCGCTGGTTCGTGCACCCGGACACCGAGCGCCTGCACTACCCCGAGGGCGACCGGGACCGGCAGGGCCGTGCGCAGGTCGCGTCGCTGCGGGTGACGTACGGGGTGACCGGGGCCGGCTCCCCGGCCGGCGAGCTCGTGCGCGAGCTGCTCCGCCGGAGCCCCGAGTTCGCGCGGCTGTGGGAGGCGCACGAGGTCGCGCGCCGGTTCGAGGACCACAAGGTGCTGGTCCACCCGGAGGTCGGGCCGATCGAGGTGGACTGCCAGGCGCTGTTCACCGAGGACGGCTCGCAGACCCTGCTCGTGCTGACCGCGGCGCCGCGCAGCGAGGCCGAGGGCAAGCTCCGGCTGCTCCGGGTGCTCGGGACGCAGGAGTTCGCGGGCGGCGCGGGGTAGCAGCGCCGCCTTGCCGGGGTGCTCCGGGGAGTGACAGCATCGCGGCCATGACCCACGGAATCGAGTCCTCCGTCCGCCGGTGAGCGCCCCGACCGAGCCCCGACCGCTCGGATCCCCGATCACCCTGTACGAGCACGCACGGCGGCTGCACGAGCAGAACCCGGACCGCCCCCTCCCGCGCGACGGCGAGCCGTTCCCGGTCGACGAGCGTCACCGGGCGCAGCAACGCCCCCGAAGGACGAGGGACCCTCGTGCCGACGGCGTCGAGGTCGCCTCGGTCCTCGACGCCCACTTCGCTCGCCCGGACGCGCACGCGAGCGAGCTCGTCGACGCCCTCCGCGACCTCGTCGTCCCCCTCCACCGCAACGACCACGTCGCCGCGGCGGCGCTGCGCGCGGACCGGGAG
This sequence comes from Cellulomonas cellasea, assembly GCF_006538745.1. Classification (GTDB taxonomy): domain Bacteria; phylum Actinomycetota; class Actinomycetes; order Actinomycetales; family Cellulomonadaceae; genus Cellulomonas_A; species Cellulomonas_A cellasea. The sequence continues at coordinate 252,980 of NZ_BJLR01000013.1, forward strand.
CGGGTGCAGCAGACCGGCCGCTGGCTGGTGCGGAACAGCACCGACCGCAACGCCGCCGTCGTGGGCCTCGCCCTCCTGGCGACGGACTGGGCCGAGGACGACATCCCCCTGATCCAGACCATCGGCCTGCTCTCGAACGTGTTCGGGCCCTTGGCTGCGGAAGCGCTGCGACGCCGCCGAGGAGGTGGCGACGCGCTGCTGTGGTTGGCCGAACGGGCCGCCGGCTGGGGTCGGGTGTACGTCGTCGAGGCGCTGTGCCGCAACGGTCTGTCCTCCGCCGCCCGGGCGTGGCTGCTGCGCCGCTCGTGCGACGGCGACTACCTGAACGGCTACTTCGCCGGCGAGGTCGCCACCACCGCGCACCTGCACGAGGCGATCACCGGCGGGGACGTCGACGACGCCCTGATCGACCACACCGGCCGGCTCCTGCGGATCATGGCCGGCTGCAGCGGCATGGGCCTCACCCTGGAGCACTACCCGCCGGCTCCCGCCGTCCTGGCCGCGCACGCCGCTCACCTCGCGCGGCAGGCCCCGTCCGTCGACCGGTACTGCGAGGCCGCGGCGATCGCCGACCACCTGGCGGCCGAGCCCCGGAGGGAGGGCGGCAGCTGCACCGCCGAGCAGCGGGCCGTGCTCGCCCGGCAGTACCTCGACGTGCTCGTCCGGCCCGAGTGGCGGGACGCGGTCCGCGCGGACCTCGACCCCACCAGCGACGCCTTCGCCTGGTTGGCCGGCGGGGTCGCGACGCGGCTGGGCCTCGACGTGCTCGCCGACAGGCCGGGAGACGGTGAGCGCTGAGCGAGCGGCCGGATCGCCGGCCGGCCGGGAGGGTCGGACGCCGGGCGAGCGCCCCGGTCGGACGCGGGTCAGGCGGTGGGCGGGGCCTGCGGGACGCAGCGGCGGGCCGCGTCGGCGAGCGCCCACATCCCGCGGACGAGCGCCGCCAGGTCGTCGACGTCGAGCGCGGCGAGGACCTGGAGCTCGGCGTCCATCGGCAGGGTCAGCAGGTGGCGGAGCGTCGCGGTGCCGGCGTCGGTCGGGGCGAGCACCCGGACGCGGCCGTCGTGCGGGTCGGCGTGCCGCTCGACCATGCCCGCGCCGACGAGCCGGTCGACGACGCCGGAGACGGTCGCGGCGGAGACGTCGAGCGCCTCGGCGAGCGCGTGGGTCGTCGTCGCGGCGCCGGTCGCGACGAGGCCGAGCGCGCGCAGCTGCTGGACGGTCAGCGTGGTCTCGAGCAGCGGGCGCAGGCGGGAGGTGAGGAACGCGTCGTCGAGCGCGGCGTGCGCCTGCGCGAACTGCTCCACGAGGTGCGCGCGCGGGTCGTCGGTCATGGGCCGAAGGCTACGGGAACACCGGGATGATCCTTCGCGTTAGGCTAACGACCGCGCCGAGGATGCCGCGCGGTCGAGTGCCACCCGTACCCGTCCGTCGTGCCGTGCCGTCCCCGCAGCCGCCCGCTGCGCCCTGACCCGGAGGCCCCCGTGTCCCGTCTCGCTCGACTGTCCCTGGCGAACCGCGCCGTCGTCGCGCTCGCGACGTTCGCCATCGCGGTCTTCGGGGTGCTCGGCGTCGGCCAGCTCAAGCAGGAGCTCATCCCCTCGCTGCAGCTGCCCGTCGCGGTCGTCGTCTCGGTCTACCCGGGGTCCTCACCCGAGGTCGTCGAGCAGGGCGTGATCGAGCCCGTGGAGGCGGCCGTCCGCGCGGTCCCGGACATCGAGGCGATCACGTCGACCGCCTCGACCGGGCTGGGCCTGACCACCATCGAGCTCGAGTACGGCACCGACCTGGACGCCGTGACGCAGCGCCTGCAGACCGCCATCTCGCGCCTGCAGACCCAGCTCCCCGAGGACGTCGAGCCGACCGTCATCACCGGCTCGCTCGACGACCTGCCCGTGATCCAGCTCGCCGCGGCGTCCGACGCGGGCGGCGAGTCCGGGACGAGCGCGCTCGCCGCGACGATCGAGACCGTCGTCGTCCCCGCGCTCGAGGACATCGAAGGCGTCCGCACGGTCGCCGTCACGGGCGGCACCGCCGACCAGGTGCTCGTCGAGCTCGACGCCGCGCGCGTCGCCGTCGCGGGCGTCGACCCGACCGCCGTCGCCGACCTGCTTGCCGACTATGGCGTCGTCCTGCCCGTCGGCACGCTCACCGAGGGCGACCGGACCTACTCGGTGCAGGCCGGCGCGCGGCTGGGGTCCGTCGAGGACCTCGAGGCCCTCCCGCTCGGCGCCGGCACGCTCGGCGACGTCGCCACCGTCACGGTGACCCCCGAGGCCGCGACGTCGTACTCGCGGCTCGACGGCTCCCCGGCGCTCGGCGTCGCGATCACCAAGACCCCCGACGGCAACACCGTCGACGTCTCCCACGCGGTGCAGAACGCGCTCGCGGACCTGGGCCCCGCGCTCGAGGCCGAGGGCGTGCGCACCGCGGTCGTGTTCGACCAGGCGCCGTTCATCGAGGAGTCCATCGAGGGGCTCGCGACCGAGGGCGGGCTCGGGCTCGTGTTCGCGGTCGTCGTCATCCTCGTGTTCCTCGCGTCGCTGCGCTCGACGCTCGTCTCCGCGGTGTCGATCCCGCTGTCCCTCGCGGTGACGTTCATCGTCATGAACGCGACCGGGTACAGCCTCAACATCCTCACGCTCGGCGCCCTGACGATCTCGATCGGGCGCGTGGTCGACGACGCGATCGTCGTCATCGAGAACATCAAGCGGCACCTGTCCTACGGCGAGGAGAAGACCGCCGCGATCCTCACCGCGGTGCGCGAGGTCGGTGGCGCCATCGCCGCGTCGACCATCTCGACCGTCGCGGTGTTCCTGCCCATCGCGCTCGTCGGCGGCATGGTCGGCGAGCTGTTCCAGCCGTTCGCCGTGACCGTGGCCATCGCGATGCTCGCGTCACTGCTCGTCGCGCTCACGATCGTCCCGGTGCTCGCGTACTGGTTCGTGCGTTCGCCGCGACCGGCCGACGGCGGGGTCGACGGCACGGACGTGGGCGCCGCGAGCGCGCGCGAGGCCGCCGAGGCGAAGGAGCGCCGGGGGCTGTGGCAGCGCGCGTACGTCCCGTCGCTCGCCGCGGCGCTGCGCCGCCCCTGGGTCACGATCGGCGTCGCCGTCGTCGTGCTCGTCGGGACGCTCGGCCTCGTGCCGCGCCTCGAGACCAACTTCATCGGCGACAGCGGCCAGGACACCGTCACCGTCACGCAGCGGTTCGAGGTCGGCACGTCGCTCGCGGCGCAGGACGCGGCGGCGCGCGAGGTCGAGGACGCCCTGGCCGGGGTCGACGCGATCGAGAGCGTCCAGACGACCGTCGGCACCGGCGACGCGGCGACGGCGGCGTTCAGCGGCGGCGGCACCTCCCCGTCCGCGTCGTTCGCGATCACGCTCGACGGCGACGCCGACGGCGTGGCCGCGCAGGACGACGTCCGCGCGGCCGTCGAGGGGCTCGTCGCGGCGCCCGTGACCGCGATCAACGTCGCGGGCAGCGAGGGCGGGTTCGGCTCGTCGACGGTCGACATCGCCGTCCGGGCGACCGACCGCGACGACCTCGCGGCGGCCGCGGAGTCCGTGCACGAGGCGGTCCGCGACGTCGAGGGCGCCGCCGAGGTCGCGAACGACCTCGCCGGCGAGCAGGAGGTCCTGCAGGTCACGGTCGACCGCGAGGCGGCCGCCGGGCTCGGGCTCTCGGAGACCGTCGTCTCGGGCGTGGTCGCCGCGGCGATGAACCCCGCGCGCCCGATCGGCGAGCTCGACCTGGGCGACGGCCCGCTCGAGGTCGTCGTGTCGTCCGGAGCCGCGCCCGCGACGCGCGCCGAGATCGAGGCGCTCGTCGTCCCGTCGGCCCAGGGCCTCGTGCCGCTGACCGACGTCGCGGCGGTCGAGGCCGTGCGGGTCCCGACGTCGGTCACGCGCGTCGACGGCGAGCGGTCCGCGACGGTCCGGGTCACGCCGGCGACGCAGGACGTCGGCTCGCTCACCCGTGAGCTCCAGGCCGCGGTCGACGGGCTCGACCTCCCGGCGGGCGTCGACGTCGAGGTCGGGGGCGTCGCGAGCCAGCAGCAGGACGCGTTCGCCGACCTCGGGCTCGCGCTGCTCGTCGCCATCGCGATCGTCTACGTCGTCATGGTCGCGACGTTCGGCTCGCTCGTGCAGCCGCTGATCCTGCTGGTCTCGGTGCCGTTCGCCGCGACCGGTGCGATCGTCGCGCTGCTGGTCAGCGACACGCCGCTCGGCGTCCCGGCGCTGATCGGGGCCCTGATGCTGGTCGGCATCGTCGTGTCGAACGCGATCGTGCTCATCGACCTCATCAACCAGTACCGCGAGCGCGGCCGGTCGCTCGACGACGCCGTGCGCGAGGGCGCCCGCAAGCGCCTGCGCCCGATCGTCATGACCGCGCTCGCGACGGTGTTCGCGCTGACGCCCATGGCCCTCGGGCTCACGGGCGGCGGGGCGTTCATCAGCAAGCCGCTCGCGCTCGTCGTGATCGGCGGGCTCCTCTCCTCGACGCTGCTCACGCTGCTCGTCGTCCCCGCGCTGTACGTGCTCGTCGAGCGGCGCAAGGAGCGGCGCGCGGACCGGCGGGCGGCGCGGCGGCAGGGGCGGCACGCCGTCCCGGCGGCCGCGTCGGACGAGGCGGCGCCCGACGCGACCGTGGGGGCGCGGGAGTAGCGCTCAGGCGGGCTCGGTGCGCTCCGGGCGGCTGAAGAGCCACGACATCGGCCCGGCGAGGAGGACGGCCGGGACGACCGGCCCCTCCGTCGCGGCCGCGAGCACGACGTTCGCGAGCACGAGGGCGCTGACGACCGCCCAGCGGCCCCACCGGCCGAGCCGACGCGGGCTGCGGGGCGCGACCCACAGCCCCCAGACCGTCACGACCGCTGCGACGAGGGCCACCGAGAGCAGAGCCGACGGCAGCCCACCGCCGCCTGCACGCCAGCCGGACACGGCGACGAGCACGAGCAGGACGAGCTCGCCCGCGAACGCCGCCACCGCGAGGGCGCCGACGTCGGCAGGTGAGGGAGACCTCGGCGCGGGCACCGGGATCAGTCCGCCGGAGCCGGCGCGTGGCCGTGGCGGATCTGGTCGCGCCGCTGCCCGAGGTTCGCGAGGTCGACCACGACGAGCCCGACGAGGACCACCGCGACGAGCGCCATCGCCGCGAGCGCGGGCAGGCGCGCCGCGAGCGGGAGCAGCGCCAGCACGACGGCGGCCGCGACCAGGTGCGGGACCGCCCAGCGGCCTCCGGTGCGCCGCAGGAAGGCGGCGTGGCCGACCACGTAGACGGCCGCCCCCACGTACAGGCTGAGCAGCGGCATCCCGCTCAGCGGCTCGGTGAGCGTGTGGTGCTCCGGGTCCGAGACGTAGCTCATCGCCTTCTTCAGGCCGAGCGCCACGAACAGCACGGAGCCGACGATCGGGAAGTGGAGGTACGTGTAGGCGTCCGCCGCCAGCCGGCTGCGCCCCACGTCGTCGGCGTGCGTGAGCGCGTGCTCGCCGACGTGGGTCGCGACGTCGAAGTACAGCCACCACATCGCGACGACGACCGTGATGCCGAACGCCGAGCCGACGATGACCGGCCACGAGACGGCGTGCTCCGCGACGCCCACGCCGATGGACACGAGCGACTCGCCGAGGGCGACGATGACGACGAGGCCGAACCGCTCGGCGAAGTGCCGTGCGCTGTGCAGGCGCCAGCCCGCGGTGTTCGTCACCCAGATCCCGACGTAGTCGACGACGAGCGCCAGCGCCCAGACCCAGGTCTGCGCGGGCGGCCCGAGCGCCGCACCGACGGCGAGCAGCCCGCTCGCGAGGACGACGGGGACCGCGGTCGTGAGGATCTGCCGGCGCAGGACCGCGTCGTCCCCGGCTGCGACGAGGTAGCTCGCGAGGTGGAGCAGCCGGACGGCGGCGAAGCAGCCCGCGAAGACGAGCGGCCCGAAGAGCCCTCCGGGCAGGTCCACGAACGACTCGGGGATGGTCAGCGCCATGACGAACATGACGCCGGTCGCGAGCAGCATCGTCAGGCGCACGGTGCCCTCGTCGGCCTGCGCCTGGTTGCCGAGCCACGCGTACGAGCACCACACCCACCACAGCAGCGCGAACACGACGAGGCCGCGCAGGGCGCCGGTCGCCGTGGGGTCGGCGCTCAGCAGCTGGGTGACCTGGACGAACCCGAACACGAACACCAGGTCGAAGAACAGCTCGAGCGTCGTGACACCGTGGCCCGGGCCGGTCCCGCGGACCCGCGCGAACCTCGACCAGCCGGACTGCGCCGTTGCCTCGACCATCCGGGTCACCGTCTTCCTCGGGGGGATCGGGACGAATCGGACCCAACGTAGCGGTGCCGGGACGTCGGGCATCACCCCCGAGGACGCTGCCGGTGCGCGCGGCGACCGGTCAGCGGTGCTTCTGCCGGACCGCGTCCGCGAGCCCCGCTCCGGCGGGTGACGGCGCGGGTGACGGCGCCAGCCGCGCCGGCCGGGCGTAGACCCGCTGCACGACCAGCTCGAGCGGTCCGCGCTCGAAGCGCCGCAGCCAGAGGCTCGCGCACAGCACGAGCGCGAGCGACACCGCGGCCCACAGGCCGACGACCCACCAGGGCCGCGCGTCGGCGAACCGGGTGGCCAGCCCGAGGCCCCAGTCGTAGCAGAGGACGCTCGCCAGCACGTTCTGGAGCACGTAGCAGGACAGCGCGGTGCGGCCGACGGCAGCGACCGCGCGGCGCGGTGCACCACCGCGGCTGCGCAGGACGATGCCGGTGATCAGCCCGAGCAGGCCGAGGGCGATCAGCGGGGGGAGGACGTACCGGTCGACGAGCAGCCAGGCCGGGCCGGCGAACGCGGTCAGCCCGTTCAGCGGTGCACCGACCCCGAAGCCGAGCAGCATCAGGCGTCGGCGGATCCGCGCGCCGGCCGGGGTGTCGTCGAGCGCGCCCGCCCGCACCAACCGCGACCCGAGGAGGAACAGCACCGTGGCGGACGGCACGATCAGCACGAGCTCGATGCGGTAGAGCCCGGCGCCGTCGAGGCGCACGAGGACCTGCGCCCACCAGCTCGCCGTGGACACCGCGGCCGGCTCCGGCACCTCCGGCCCGCCCGGCACCGCGAGCAGCAGCGCCGTGACGCCCGCGATGCCGAGGAGGTAGACCCCGCTGACCACCGCCATCCACGCGTGCACCACCCGGTCGCTGCGCCCCACGAGGTACGCCACCAGCAGCGACGCGACGGCGTACCCCATGAGCACGTCGAACTCGAACACGAGCACGTAGTGCACGAGCCCTTCGACGAACAGGATCGCCGCGCGCACCGGGTACCGCCCCGGCCAGCGCGCGCCGCGGCGCACCGCCGAGCGGTACTGCAGCTCGATGCCGACGCCGAACAGCAGCGTCAGCAGGGCGAGGAACTTGCCGTTGGCGAGCGTCCGGAGCGCCGTCTCGACGACGTCCGGCGAGGGGCCCTCGGCGAACCAGGCGGTGGGCCCCCCGGGGTGGGCGAACAGCCAGGCGTTCGAGGCGAACGTGCCCAGGATCGCGACGCCGCGCAGCACGTCCAGGGACGTGATCCGGGCGGGCGCGGTCGTGGGGACGGCGACGGCGGTGGGCATCGGGAGACCTCCGGGGTCCGGGTGTCGGGCACGACGACCCTGTCGCGACGGGCCGCTGCCGGTCGTCGGTCCTTCTGATGACGCCTGGGGTGCGCCGTACCCAGGTCGACGGACGGAGGTGCCTACCTCTCCGGCGCCAGGGCCCCCGAGGGTGTCGGCGGTCGACAGCGCACGCCTACCGCGGATGCGAACGGTGGCGACCGTCGCGCTGGCATGATCGACATGACTCTGAGGCCGGCGCGTTGGGCCAACCCCGGCGGTGCTCAGAGGTCGCGATGCTGACCAGATGCTGCGTTTGTATCGCCCAGTCGAGACAAATGCAGCATCCCAGGGTCCTGCGGGCCGCGGCTATTACTTCACTCGTATCGTCTGCGCGATACAATCGAAGTATGGCTGTGACCATCCAGGTGCTGGCGAGTGTCTCTCAGATCGCAGGCGCGCAGTGGGGGCTCGTCACCACCGCCCAAGCCGAGCGCGAAGGGATCACTCGGCTGCAGCTCGCGCGTCTAGCCGACGCAGGCGTCCTCGAGCGCGTCGACCGCGGTGTGTACGCCACCACGGCCGCCCCCACGGAGCACCGGACCCTGCGAGCGGCATGGCTCGCGCTCGACCCGGCCCGCACAGCAGAGGAACGGCTCGCCGACCCGGTCGCGGCTGGGGTCGCCTCGCACACGTCCGCCGCAGGGCTGCACGGGCTCGGTGACCTTCTCGACGACACCCCCGAGCTCACGCTCCCCCACCGCAAGCAGTCCCGGCGCGGTGTCCGCCTGCACCGGCTGCCCCTCACCGACGCTGACGTCACGCTCGTCGACGGCCTCCCCACCACGACCGAGGAGCGGACCGTCGCCGACCTCCTGCGCGACGGCCACGACCTCGACCACGTCGCACAGATCGTCGGCCAAGGTGCACGTCGGGGCGTCATCGACCTGGACGACCTCACCGAGCAGGTCGAACCGGTAGCACGCCGGTACGACCAGCCGGACGGGCGCGCGCTCGTCGAGCATCTCCTCGACCTCGTCGGCCTCAGTCGGACTGCTCTCGTTCGCATGCTCGCCGACAGCGCCGAGGGAAGAGAGCTGGTCGCCGCCGGACGGGCCAGCGCTCTCAGCGACCTCGCCGCGTCCTTCATGCCGGAGATCGACACGGCCCGCCTGTTCGGCCTGGACAAGATCGCCGCCAACACCTTCGCCGGCATCGACGTCGGGAAGATCCTCGGGATGACCGAGCTCTTCAACATCACCCTCAAGCCGCTCCACGACCAGATCGCGGCTGCCGTCAGTCCGCAGCTGCAGTCCGCACTCGCGATCACGAACACTCCGGCGTTCCGCTCGGTGCTCCAGGCGACCCAGTCCCCTGCCGTGAAAGCGGCGCAGCAGTGGCTGGGATCCGACGTCGGCCGGCAGGCAACCCAGGCAGCAGAAGAGGCCGCGTCGCGCTCCGAAGGGTCCGGCGGTGCGACGTGACGACCACCGACGGGTATGCGACCGGCGCCGCCATGTGGGCGGCGGTGACCTCACGAGCGAAGGTGACCGCGAAGGACACCGGGGTGGACGGCGCCGCCCTCGTCCGCCGGTTCGTGTTCGGGCGCTTCCTCGCTCGCGTCTTCCACACGACCCCGCCGGCCCGTGGGTGCTTCAAGGGCGGCACCGCGATGCTCGCTCGGGTGCACGACGCCAGGACCACGAACGACGTCGACCTGCTCCACGAGCTCGCTGACCTCGACGCGGCCGTGCAAGCGCTCCGCGCCGTCGCGGCCACCGACCTGGGTGACCACTTCCGGTTCGTCGTCACGAAGGTCGAGAGGAGCCTCGGAGGTGCAGGGCAACCCGGCGTCGCCGGGTGCCGGGTCAACTTCGACGCCTACGTCGGGGTCGCGAAGAAGCAGAGCTTCGGGGTGGACCTGGTCACGGGGTCCCTCATGACGACGACGCCGGAGATCCGCACCGACCTTGTGCTCGACGTACGAGGGATCGAGGCGCCTGCCCTGCGCCTGTATCCGGTGGTCGACCACATCGCCGACAAGCTCTGCGCGACGATGGGCACGTACGGCGCCCGCGGAGCCGCTTCGTCCAGCCGACCACGTGACCTCGTGGACCTCGTGGTGTTCGCCCGCTCCCAGGACGTCGACGGGTCAGCCCTCATCACCGCCATCCATGGCGAGTGGACCCACCGGGGCCTGCCGGGCGCCCCCGTGTTCGAGCCCCCAGCCGACTGGGAACGTCGCTACCCGCCCGAAGCCCGTAATGCACCCGTGGTCGCAGGCTTCACCACGTTCGCTGACGCGGCCGCGCTCGTCGGAGGGTTCCTGGCACCCGCGCTCGACGGGACCGCCGCGGGGCAGCACTGGATCGCGGCTGACCTCGCCTGGCGGCAGAGCGCAGAGGCGTCCCTCACTTCGGTAGCTCCCTCCCTGCAGGAGTGACCCGTGACCGCGCAACCGACCGAGTGATGGCGTCGAGCCTGCCGGCGAGCTCTGAGAGTTGCTCCGCAGTCTCCGCGAGCACGCCGAACGCCTGCTCCTGCGAGCCCACCACGGTCAACCCGCCGGAGCGCTTGTTGAACCGCGTGACCCAGAGCCCGTCCTCCGCGGTGAGTGGCCATTCGTCGTGAATAGCCTTGTTGCGCTTGACGCGCACGTCTCGTTCCGACGCCCACGACAAGGTCTCGCTCACCAGCGCTGCGACAGCCGGCTCAGCGTTGTCCAGGACCTTCCTGATCTGCTGCTCGAGCGCATCCCACGTCACGGCGTCATACGGCTGCCCGGCCCGGCGGTCAGCCCGGGACGCGCTCCCCGGCCGGCGTCGAGTACTGCGCGACGAGCTCGCGCTTGAGCACCTTGCCCGAGCCGCCGAGCGGGAGCGTCTCGACGAGGTGCACGACGCGCGGGTACTTGTAGGCGGCGATCCGCTCGCGCGTGAAGTCGACGATCTCCTGCGCGGTCGCCGTGCGGCCGGGCATGAGCACGACGGCGGCGTGGACCTCCTGGCCGTGCGCCTCGTCCTCGACGCCGAACACCGCGGCCTGCGCGACGGCGGGGTGGCGCACCATCGCGTCCTCGACCTCGCTCGGGTACACGTTGTAGCCGTTGCGGACGATCATGTCCTTCTTGCGGTCGACGATCGTGACGATGCCCTCGGCGTCGACGGTGCCGAGGTCGCCGGTCCGGAACCAGCCGTCGACGACGGCCGCGGCGGTCGCCTCCGGGTTGCCGAGGTAGCCCTTGAACAGGTTGTGGCCGCGCACGACGACCTCGCCGAGCTCGCCGGGGCCGAGCAGCTCGATGCGGCCCTCGACCTCGGAGTCGGCGATCTCCACGTCGACGCCCCACAGCGGCCGCCCGACGGTGCCGGGCCGGATGGGCTCCCCGACGTAGTTGAACGACACCGTCGGCGCGGTCTCGGTCAGCCCGTAGCCCTCGTGCACCTCGGCGCCGAACTCGCGCGCGAAGGCCTCGAGCAGCGCGACCGGCAGCGCGGCGCCGCCCGAGACGGCGTACTTGAGCGGGGGCCGGTCCGTCGTCCGGGCGGCGGCCTGCACCATGCCGAGGAACATCGTCGGGACGGCCGTGAACACCGTCGCGCGGTGCTTGACCAGCAGCGCGAGCGCCTCGTCGGCGTCGAACCGGGGGAGCAGCACGATCGCGGCGCCGCGGCGGAACGCGGTGTTGAGCACGGCGGACTGGCCGAACGTGTGGAAGAACGGCAGGCCGCCGAAGACGACGTCGTCGGGCCGGATGTCCGCGGTGTCGAGCAGCGTGACGTGCACCTGCTCGACGAGGGCCAGGTGCGACGCGACCGCGCCCTTGGGGCGGCCTGTGGTGCCGCTCGTGTACAGGACGGTGGCCGGGGCGAGCGGGTTGACCGACGCGTACGTGCGGACCGGGTCGGCGGCGTCGGCCTCGTCCTCCAGGCGCGGCGCGGGGACGGCGGCGACGTGCGCGTCGGGCACCAGGACGGTCACGACGGGGACCCCGGCCGCCGCCGCAGCGGGCAGCGCCTCGCCGAGCATCGGGGCCGCGGCGACGAGCAGCGTCGCGTCGCTGTCGCCCAGCACGTACTCGATCTCCTGGGCCTTGAACAGCAGGTGCACGGGCACGACGACCGCGCCCAGCGACAGGACCGCGTAGTAGACGCGCGCGAAGTCGGGCACGTTCGGGACCAGCATGGCGACGCGGTCGCCCGGACCGACGCCGCGTGCGCGCAGCGCCCCGGCGTAGGCCCGGGTGCGGTCCCACAGCGGGCCGTACGTCAGCGCGGCGTCGCCGACGTGGAACGCGACCCGGTCGGGGTGGCGGCGGGCGGTCTCGGCGAGGATCGCGGCGACGGACAGCGTGCCGTGGCCGGGGCCGGTGAGGATCGGGTCGAGCTCGGCGGTCATCTCGGGGTCCCTTCGCGTGCGGTGACTTCGGCGGGGCGAGCGGTGCAGGTGAGCGGTGACGGTCATGCCGGTCGGGGTCGGAGCTCCGCCTTCCCGAGCGAGGAGAGGTGGACCTCGTCGGGCCCGTCGGCGATCCGCAGCGAGCGCGCCGCGGCGTACATCGCGGCGAGGGGCTGGTCGTCGGAGAGCCCGGCCGCGCCGAAGACCTGGATCGCGCGGTCCACGACCTGCTGCACCGCGCGCGGGACCGCGATCTTGATCGCCTGGATCTCGGTCATCGCCGCGCGGTTGCCGACGGTGTCCATGAGCCAGGCCGTCTTGAGCACGAGCAGGCGCAGCGCCTCGACCTGGATGCGCGACTCCGCGGCCCACTCCCGGACGACGCCCTGCTCGGCGAGCGGCCGGCCGAACGGCGAGCGGGACGCGGCGCGCTCGCGGACCAGGTCGAGCGCGCGCTCCGCCATGCCGAGCGCGCGCATGCAGTGGTGGATGCGCCCGGGTCCGAGCCGCGCCTGCGCGATCGCGAACCCGTCGCCCTCGCCGCCGAGCAGCGCCGACGCGGGGACCCGCACGTCCTCGAACGCGATCTCGGCGTGCCCGCCGTGGTCCCGGTCGTCGTAGCCGAGCACCGTCAGCGGCCGCACGATGCGCACGCCCGGGGTGTCGCGCGGGACGAGCACCATGCTCTGCTGCCGGTGCCGCGGGGCGTCGGGGTCGGTCGCGCCCATGACGACGAGCAGGCTCGCGCCCGGGTTCATCGCGCCCGTCGACCACCACTTGTGGCCCGTGATGACGAGGTGGTCGCCGTCGCGGCGGATGCGCGTCGCGATCTGCGTCGCGTCCGACGACGCGGCTCCGGGCTCGGTCATGCAGAACGCCGAGCGGGTCTCCGCGGCGAGCAGCGGGTCGAGCCAGCGCTCCTGCTGCTCGGGGGTGCCGAACTCGGCGAGGAGCTCCATGTTGCCGGTGTCCGGCGCGGCGCAGTTCGTCGCGACCGGGCCCAGGCGCGGGCTGCGACCGAGCGCCTCGGCGACGGGGGCGTACTGGAGGTTCGTCAGCCCGGCGCCGCGCGGCCCCGGCAGGAACAGGTTCCACAGGCCCTGTGCCCGGGCGACCTCCTGGAGCTCGCGGACCACCGGGCGCAGGCCCCACTCGCCCGGCGTCGCGGCGACCTGCGCGTCGAGCACCGGCTCGGCGGGCAGGACGTGCTCGTCGAGGAACGTGCGCGTGCGCGCCAGGACGTCCCGGGTCCGCTCGTCGTACGCGAAGTCCACGTCCGTCCCCCTCAGCTCGCGCCGTCGAGGCGCGCGAGGCCCTCGCCGGCCAACGGGAGGACCATCGCGCCGATCGCGTCGAAGCCCTCGCCCACGGTCTCGCCGGCGCGGAACCGGAAGTGCACGCCCTCGAGGATCACCGCGAGCTTGTACGCGGCGAACGCGCGGTACCAGGACAGGTCCGGGACCGACGAGCCGAGCCGGGCGGCGTACGCGTCGGCGAGCTCGGCGAAGTCCGGGTAGCCCGCGGCGGGGTCGACGGCGCTCGCGGTCAGGCCGTCGGGCGGCGCGATCCGGCGGATGTCCCAGTACAGCCCGAGCATCCCGAGGTCGACGGCGGCGTCGCCCAGGGTGGCCATCTCCCAGTCCAGCACGGCGGCGACGTGCACGCCGCCCGCCCGGGAGACGAGCGCGTTGTCGAGCCGGTAGTCCCCGTGCACGAGCCCCGTCCGGACCGTCTCGGGCACGTGCTCGCGCAGGCGCTCCTGGAGCGCGTCGAGCGCGGGGAGGTCGCGCGAGCGTGAGCCGTCGTACTGCCGACCCCAGCGGTGCAGCTGGCGACCGAGGTAGCCGTCGGGGCGGCCGAGGTCGGCGAGCCCGACTGAGCCGGGGTCGAGCGCGTGCAGCTCGGCGAGCAGCTCCGCGAGCTCGAGGCTCACGGCCCGGAGCTCGGCGGGGGAGTAGGCGGCGTTCTGCGCGGGGTCGGAGATCGCCTCGCCGTCGACCCGCTCCATGACGAAGAAGGGCGTCCCGGTCCCGGCGCTGCCGTCGGCGTCGTCGACGAGGTCCACGGTCGCGGGCACGGGGACGCGGGTGCCGCCGAGCGCGTGGATCACGCGGTGCTCGCGGGCCATGTCGTGCGCGGTCTCCTGCACGTGGCCGAGCGGCGGGCGGCGCAGCACGAGCGGGACGCGCGCGCCGTCGACCCGGTAGGTGAGGTTGCTGCGGCCGCCGGCGAACAGGGTCGCGCGCAGGGGCTCGTCGGTCGCGAGGTCGGGGTGCGTGCGGCGGAGCCAGGCGTCGAGGCGGGTGACGTCGAGCCCGGGGAGCGGCGGTGCGGCGGCGGGGCGGACCGGGGTGTGGACGGCGGCGGGCGCGTCCGGGACGGGCTGGGTCACCGGCGACCACCTCCGCGGCTCGGGCGGGCGTCGGTGCCCACGGTCCGAGCAGCATACCGGACAGTCGGTATGACGGAGCGCACGTCCGACTCCGCGTGCCGGCGAACCCACATCGTTACCCGCACGGGCCTTCTGTGACCTGAACGGGATTTCCGTCACCAGAAATGGGACGTCTGTTATCCGACCGGGACCTCCGTTACCCGAACGGGACGTTCGTGTGACCGTCCCGTGCTGGCCACCCACCTGCGAGAACGTCACGCTTCAGTCCTCGAGCGACAGAGGAGACAGAATGCGCGTCCGTACATTTCCGGTATCCCGAAATCGCACGGAACGGCCCGCCCGAGCGACCAGGTGCACGAGGAAGCCGACCCGCGCCTTCTCCGCTGCGGTCATGGTCGCGGTCGTCGGTGCGCTCGCTGCCTGCGGCGCGGACGGCGCGAGCAGCGACGCCTACGGACCGGAGCTCGCCTTCGAGGGCGCCGTCCCTCCCGAGGAGTGGCGTGACGCCCCGGTGGACGACCAGGAGGAGTACGACGACTCCCCGGAGCAGCCGTTCCAGGACGTGACGACGAGCCCCCTGTCGACCTTCGCCTCCGACGTCGACACCGCGTCGTACAGCAACCTGCGCCGCCAGCTGCGTCAGGGGGTCGCACCGGAGGGGGTCCGGATCGAGGAGCTCGTCAACTACTTCGACTACGACTACCCGGCCCCGGAGCCGGGCGCTGCGGACCCGTTCACGGTCACCACCCAGGTCGCGGACGCGCCGTGGGCGCCCGGCCACCAGCTGGCCATGATCGGTGTGCAGGCCACGGCCGCGACGCCCACCAGCCGGGGCAACAACGTCGTGTTCCTGCTCGACGTGTCCGGCTCGATGGACGAGCCGAACAAGCTGCCGCTGCTGGCCGACTCGTTCGAGCTGCTCGTCGAGCAGCTCGACGAGGACGACACCGTCTCGATCGTGACCTACGCCGGCAACGAGCAGGTGCTCGCCGACTCCGTGCCCGGGGACCGGCGCGAGGAGCTCGTGGGGATCCTGGACGGGCTCGAGGCCGGCGGGTCCACCGGGGGGGGG
>NZ_BJLR01000014.1 GCF_006538745.1 Cellulomonas cellasea
GGGGGGGGGGGGGGGGGGGCGCGGGGCCTGGAGACCGCGTACGAGCTGGCGACGAAGAACTTCGTCGAGGGCGGCAACAACCGGGTGGTCCTGGCGACCGACGGCGACTTCAACGTCGGCCCGTCCACGCCCGAGCAGCTCACCGAGCTGATCGAGGAGCACGCCCGGACGGGTGTCTACATCTCGGTGCTCGGGTTCGGGATGGGCAACCTCAAGGACAGCACGATGGAAGCCGTCGCCGACCACGGGAACGGCAACTACGCCTACATCGACACGCTCCAGGAGGCACGCAAGGTCCTGGTCGACGAGTTCGACTCGACGATGTTCGCGGTCGCGCAGGACCTCAAGGTCCAGGTCGAGCCGAACCCCGCGACCGTCGCGCAGTACCGGCTGCTGGGCTACGACAACCGCCGGCTCGAGGACGAGGAGTTCGACGACGACACCAAGGACGCGGGCGACGTCGGCGCCGGCCACGCGGTCACGGCGTTCTACGAGATCGTCCCGGCCGACGGCGAGCCCGTCGACGACCTGGACTACCAGGACGCCCGGACCGGGCGCTCCGACGACTTCCTGACGGTGCACGTGCGCTACAAGCAGCCGGGCGCCAGCACCAGCACCGAGGTCGTGTTCCCCGCCCGGGCCGATGCGTACACCACCCGGCCCACCAGCGACTTCAGGTTCGCGTCCGCCGTCGTCGAGTTCGCGCTCACGGCAACCGGCTCGGAGCACGCCGAGGACGCCGACCCGACGCGCGCCCGGGAGCGAGCGGAGGCGGCCGTCGGCGAGGACCCCTACGGCCTGCGGTCGGAGTTCGTCGGGCTGATCGACACCTACCTGGAGATCGCGGGCTGAACCGGCGGAACCGTCACGCCGCCCCGTCCTCGCGCGAGGACGGGGCGGCGTCGACGGGGCCCGCTCCTACGCGCCGGGCACCCGCGCCGCGACGCCGTCGAGGATCACGTCGAGACCGAAGCGCCACGCGTCGAACCCGGCGACGCCGGCGTCCTCCGCCGCGCGGATCCGCGGGAACGCCGCGCCGCTCTCGCGCAGCAGCACGCGCATCTCCGCCCCGACGTCGTCGGCGGTCGTCCAGTACTGCGTGCCCGTGACCTCACGCGCGAGCGTCGACCGGGTGTGGGAGAAGAGGAGCGTGATGACCGCGCGGAGCGCGTCCCCGGTCAGCCCGCTGCTCGCGAGCGCTGCTGCGGCGGCCTCGCTCCACGCGATCTCGCGCGGCCCCATCAGGCGGTTGCCGATCGTCGCGGCCGGGAGCCACGGGTGCGCGAGCCACGTCTCCCGGAGCTCGGCCGCCCACGCCACGGTCGCGGCCCG
The DNA here is from genome assembly GCF_006538745.1 of Cellulomonas cellasea. Taxonomy (GTDB): domain Bacteria; phylum Actinomycetota; class Actinomycetes; order Actinomycetales; family Cellulomonadaceae; genus Cellulomonas_A; species Cellulomonas_A cellasea. The sequence continues at coordinate 1,333 of NZ_BJLR01000014.1, forward strand.
CCAGTCGTCGTCCGCGTCCACCTCGGGCGGCACGCCGACGGCCTGCTCGACCGCGACGGCGACGAGCTCGTCCTTGCTGCCGACGTACCGGTAGAGCGCCATCTTCGACACGCCCAGGCGGTCCGCGACCTTCTGCATCGACACGGCCGGAAGGCCGTCGGCGTCCGCGACGACGACGGTCTCCGCGGCGATCCGCCCCAGGTCGAGCGAGGGTCGCGGGCCCCGCGCCGGGGGGACGGGCTCGCCCCAGAGCAGCCGGGCGAGGCCCTCGTGCGGGGCCGTGCGTGCGTCGTCGGACCCGTCAGGCACGTGGCTCCGCGACGAGCCGCAGGATCGTGACGCCGGTGTCGAGCGTCGTCGCCCCGGCGTGCGCGAAGCGGACGAGCTGGTCGCCGGGGCTGAACATCAGGTCCTCCGGGCCGGCGGTCCGGGCCAGGACGGGGTGCACCCAGACGTGCACCTCGTCGAGCAGACCCGCCTCCGCGAGCGCGTACGCGATCGACCCGAACCCGTAGGTCAGGACGTGGCCGTCGCCGTCGACGCGGAGCTTCTCGACCGCCGCGACGGGGTCGTCGGTGACCGTGGTGGTGTTGTGCCAGGTCCCCTCCGTCAGCGTCCGCGAGATCAGCACCTTGGGGATCTCGTACATCCGGTCGTTGTAGGCGTCGTCCGACGGGGTGCTCCAGTACGGGGCGAAGCCCTCGTACGTCCGCCGGCCCTGCAGGAGGACGTCGCTGCGGCTCAGCAGATCGGTCTGGTAGGCCGCGGCCTGCTCGTTGAAGTACGGGAGCGACCACTTCTCGGGGTGGTCGACGACTCCGTCGAGCGAGGCGTACACGGTGGCGACGGTCGTGCGCATGAGCGGTCCTCTCCGTAGGGCGGACATCTGCGTCCGCCGGATACGGTTTACGGTAGACGCAGTTGTGCCGCCCGCGCCAGCCCTGGGTGCGCGCGATGCTGACCGCGGGCGCGAGCCCCGTGGGACGCAGCCGTCAGACCGCTCGGTCCTCCCGTGACGCGCGCGCGAGCCGCTCGAGGAGGTCGTCGGGGACCGGTCTGCGCGGTGTGAACGTGATGCCGGTCCTTTTCAGGGCCCGTCCCCGCGTTCGAGCGGGCCTCCGGCGGCGCGCCACTCGACCAGCCCGCGCGCGAGGTTCACCGCGTCGAGCCCGAGCGTCGTCAGGAGGCTCGCCGCCCCGCGCGACAGCAGCCCGCCGGTGCAGAACGTGATCAGCAGCCGGTCGTCGGGCAGCTCGGCCGCGCGCGCCTCGAGCTCCCGGAGCGGCACGTGGAGCGCGCCGGGGACGTGCGCCCGCGCCCACTCGCGGTCGCCGCGCACGTCGACGAGGAGTGCACCGGCGTCGAGCAGGCGCACGGCCTCCGCGGCGTCGACCGACCGCGGCCGGCGCGTCCGGTCGCGCAGGGTCACCGCCGCGCCTCGCGCCGCACGTTGACCAGGGTCAGCACCCCGCCGACCGCCGGGACCAGCGCGAGCACGCGCGTGCGCGGCAGCAGGTCGCGGCCGAGCAGCGCCGTCGTCGCCACCGCGAGGTAGAGCGAGCCGTGCACCGGTCCGAGCGCGGACGTCACGCCCTGCGCGTGCACCGTCGCGAGGTTGCCCAGCAGCACGAGCACGCTGGCGGTCTCGAGCGCGGACAGCACCTCGAGCGCGCGCAGCAGCGGCCTCACGCGTCGTACCCCGGCCGCACGACCATGAGCACCACGACGACGACCCAGACCAGGTTGAACCCGCCGGCGAGCCCGCGCAGCGACCGCAGCCGCGCGCCGTCGTCCGGGGTGCGCAGCGCGTCCTGCTGCATCGGGGTGATGCGCAGCACGAGCAGCCCGCCGGCGAGCGCGGTGAGCGCCATCGCCGCGACGATCCACACCTCGGTCAGCCGGCCCTGGACCGCCGCGAGCGCGAGCCCGACGAGCGGCACCGCGAGCGCGAGGGTTCCGTAGAGCCGCGTCACGCGGTGCAGGACGTGCGCGACGGCGGCGCTGCGCCCGTCGTCGGGCGCGTCCGGTGCCCCCGCAAGGACGGGGGCGTAGCGGGGGAAGAGGCTCGTCGTGACGGCGACGGGCCCGACGAAGAGGATGCCCGCGACGACGTGGGCCGCGAGGAGGAGGCGTTCCATACCTTCAGTCTAACTGAAGGCGGCACGCCTCACGGTGGCGTCGAAGTCGGCGCGCAGCGCGTCCACGAGGCCTGGGTGCTCCTCGGTCATGCGCGCGTCGAGCTCGGCGACCCGCGCACCGGCGTCGGCGAGCAGCCGCTCGCCCGCGGCGGTGACCCGCAGGCTCGACGCGCTGCCGGCGTGCGCCGTGGCGTCCTCGACGAGCCCGGCCGCCGCGAACGCGGCGACCGCGGTGTGCGCGCTCTGCACCGTGATGCGCGAGCGCCGGGCGAGCTCGCTGAACGAGATCCCGGGAGTCCCGCGGATGTGGCCGAGCAGCCCGTACTTGCGGGTCGTGAGGCCCAGCGGCTTGAGCGCCTCGGCGAGCGCCGCGTCCCACACCCTCCCGACGGTCAGCAGCGTCACGGTGGGACTGAACCTGAGCTCCTGGGCCATACGAGCAGGCTAGGTCGCCGTGCGGTCGCGGCCGCGCTGGACGTGCGTCGTGGGGGATCCGTGGGCGCCGAGCGGGGCGCGGTGCTGCATGCCGGCATCCCGGGTCACCCGTCCGGGTGCTGCCGACCGGGCGAACCGGCCGCAGACTGGCACGAGTGTCACCACGGCTCCGGGGGGAACCATGAACGTGCATCCACGTCAGCGGCGAGCCGTGGGGGCGACGGTCGGCGCGCTGCTGCTCGTCCTCGCCGGTGCGGTGCCGGGCGCGCAGGCTGCGCCGACGGGGCCGACCGTCGCCGCGTCGGCCGCGCTGCGTCCCGCCGCGGCGGCCGCACCGCACGCTGCCGCAGCGGTGCCCGGCACCGTCCCGTCGGAGGCGCGGCCGGCACCGGTGCCGAGAGCGACCGGACCCGGCGACACGCCCACACGACGGCCCGTGACCCGGTGCAGCGACATCAGCAGCGAGGACGGCTGGGTGTCGAGGGCCCGGGTCGTCGGCGACCTGCTCGTCGACTCGGGTATCTGCGCGCTGAGCCTCGTCACCGTGACCGGGGACGTGAACGTGCTGCCCGGCGCGGACCTGTTCCGGATGGACGACTCCTCCGTGAAGGGGGACGTGCGGGTCGCGGACGCCCACGTGTACCTCCTCGACTCGAAGATCTTCGGCGGTGTCGTGGTCGACTCGCCCGACGACCCCGTCGAGGCGTACTCGGTCCAGGTGCGACGCAGCCTCCGGGGTGCGGCGCGCACCCTGAACATGTCGAGCTCGACGATCGAGGGCGCCGTGAACCTGCGCCTCGGGGAGGGGACGTCCACGTTCTTCTACTCGCGCGTCGGCGGCTGGGTGAACACCCGCGGCGGCGACGTCTGGGCCGTCAAGCTCGACGCCGGACGCGGGGTGACCGTGACCGTCGCGCGGACGTTGAGCCTGTGCGGGGGGTCGATCGCGCTCGACGCGACCGTCCGGGGCGTCACCGGGTTCGTGGACCTCGGCGGGGACGCCGGGGTCTGGGGTGACGAGGAGCCCTGCGCTGAGCCCGCGCCGCTCGGGGGGTCGCTCGTGCTCGACGCCAACCCTGCGGAGCGGATCTCGGTGGCGCGCCTCGCCGTCGCCGGCAACCTGGTGTGCACGGGGAACGCACGCCCGGACGGGCTCGTCGTCCACCCGACCGTGACCGTCGCCGGCACCCGGGGCGGCCAGTGCGCCTGACGGCCCCGACCCGTCACCCGTCCCGTCAGACCACCAGGTCGCGCTCGATGGCCGCCCGGATCGGCTCGGGGATCGGCGCCGGGCGGCGGGAGTCGCGGTCGACGAACACGTGCACGAACCGCCCGGTCGCGATGGGCTCCGGCTCGTCGGCCCGCAGGATGCCGAGCTCCCACGTGACGCTCGTCGTCCCGACGCGGCCCGCGCGCAGGCCGACCGCGAGCGGCTCGGGGAACGACGCCGGTGCCCGGAAGTCGCACGACGACGACACGCACAGCGCGATCCGGTCCCCGGCGAGCGGGTCGAGGCCGGCGCCGATCATCCAGACGTTCACCGTCGTGTCCATCGCCTCGTAGTAGACGGTGTTGTTGACGTGCCCGTACTGGTCGTTGTCGTTCCAGCGCGTCGGGAACGGTGCGTGGTGGCCGTAGGTCATCGGGGCTCCTCGGGGCGCAGGACGAGGTCGAACGCGGCACGGGCGCGCTCGGCGCTCGGGGCGTCGCCCGTGATGAGGTCGGCGTACGTGAACGACTCCGAGACCCGCACGAGCAGGTAGGCGAGGTCGGCGGGGGCGATGTCCCGGCCGAAGGGCCGGTCGCCGAGCTCCTGGCGGACGAGGGACTCGACCACCGCGACGTAGCGGCGCTGGATCTCGCTGCCGTTCGTCGTCAGCAGCCGCAGGGCGCGTGCGGGCTCGCGGCGCAGGAACGCGCGGAAGTAGTCGGCCGTGATGAGGTCGTGGGCGAACGAGGTCAGGATCGCGACGACCCGGTCGGCGCCGGTGCGGCCGTGCGTCGCGGCGTCCGCCTGCTCGAGCGTCGGGACGGCCAGGGACCACAGCACCTCGGACAGCAGCGCGTCCCGGTTGCCGACCCAGCGGAACAGCGACGTGCGGTCGACGCCGAGCCGGGCTGCGAGCCGGCCCATGTCGATGCGCTCGCCGGCGATGAACGTCTCGCGCGCGAACCGGAACGCCCGGACGGCGTCCTCGTGCGCGCCGTCCTCGAGCCGCTCGGACAGCCAGGACGGCGCGACCGCCGTGCCGACGCGCGCGAGCGTGCTCCGGTGGGTGGGGACCGTCATGCGCCGCACTCTAACCCCGGCGCGGGAGGGGCTTGCAACATTCTCGCGAATGATGCAACCCTGGCCGCGGGACGCGTGCGCACCGGGGCGCAGCGCGCCGATCGACGACGATCGAGGGCCGAGATGACCGACACCGCCACGACGGACCACGCCGCCACGGACAGCACCGCCACGGACAGCACCGCCACGGATGGCGCCGAGGTCGGGACCGCGACGACGAACGGCGCCGCGACCGCGACCGCCGCACCCGGCGCCGACGCGTACGTCGTCCCCGGCACCGACCGCCTCGCCGCCGACTTCTACTCGTTCCAGGACGAGCTCACCCCGGTCGAGCGCGAGGCGTCGCTGCGCCTGCGCGACTTCATGGAGCGCGAGGTCCGGCCCATCGCGACGGACTACTGGGACCGCGCCGAGTTCCCGACGCAGATCATCCCGGGGCTCGCGGAGCTCGGTATGTTCGGCGCGAGCTGGCCCGAGACCCAGCGGTTCGAGAACAGCGCCGTGTGGCGCGGCTGGGCGGCGCTCGAGCTCGGACGGGTCGACCCGTCGACGGCGACCTTCGTCGGCGTGCAGAGCGGCCTCGCGATGAGCTCGATCGCGATCGGCGGGTCGCCCGAGCAGCGCGCGCAGTGGCTGCCGCCCATGGGCCGTGGGGAGCTCATCGGCGCGTTCGGCCTGACCGAGCCGCTGTCGGGCTCCGACTCCTCGAAGGGCCTGCGCACGACGGCCGAGCGCCACGGCGACACGTGGGTGCTGAACGGCGCGAAGCGGTGGATCGGCAACGCGACGTTCGCCGACGTCGTCGTCATCTGGGCGCGCGACGTCGCGGACGGCCAGGTCAAGGGCTTCCTCGTGCGCCGCGGGACCCCCGGGTTCACGACCACGAAGATCGAGCGCAAGCAGGCGCTGCGGATCGTGCAGAACGCCGACATCACGCTCGACGGCGTCCGCGTCGACGAGGCCGACCGGCTGCCGAGCATCCACTCGTTCCGCGAGGTCGCGCTCGTGCTGCGGCTCACGCGCGCCGAGGTCGCCTGGCAGGCCGTCGGCGTCTCGGTCGGCGCGTACGAGGCGGCGGTCCGGTACGCCGGCGAGCGCCAGCAGTTCGGCCGACCGCTCGCGTCGTTCCAGCTCGTGCAGGACCGCCTCGCGCAGTGCCTCGGCAACATCACCGCGAGCATCGCGCTGTGCCTGCAGGTGTCCCGGCTGCAGGACCAGGGCCGGCAGGGCGACGAGCACGCGGCGCTCGCCAAGGGGTTCGCGACGACCCGCATGCGGGAGACCGTCGCGTGGTGCCGCGAGCTGCTCGGCGGCAACGGCATCGTGCTCGACCACGGGGTCGCGAAGTTCTTCGCCGACGCCGAGGCCGTCTACTCGTTCGAGGGCACGCGCGACATGAACAACCTCATCGTCGGCCGGGCGATCACCGGGGTCGGCGCGTTCGTCTGACCGCGCCGCGGCGACCTCCCAGCGGGCCGCGTCGCCGTCCTCGGCTGGGCACCACCCCGCCGTCCCGCCCGCCACCGCCCGTCCGCACGTCGTCGTCCCACCCGTCGTCGTCCGACCCGTCGTCCCCCGAGAGGACCGCCCGCCATGCCCGAGGCCTACGTCGTCGCCACCGCCCGCTCACCCATCGGCCGCGCGTTCAAGGGCTCGCTGCGCAGCCTGCGCCCCGACGACCTCGCCGCGGCGATGGTCCGCGCCGCGCTCGACGGGGTCCCGGGGCTCGACCCGACGCGCGTCGACGACCTCCTGCTCGGCTGCGGCATGCCCGGCGGCGAGCAGGGGATGAACATGGCGCGGGTCGTCGCGGTGCTGCTCGGGCTCGACACCGTGCCGGGCACGACGGTGAACCGGTACTGCTCGTCGAGCCTGCAGACCACGCGCATGGCGTTCCACGCGATCAAGGCCGGCGAGGGGGACGTGTTCGTGTCCGCGGGCGTCGAGTCCGTCAGCCACGCCGCGCGCGGGTCGAGCGACTTCATCCCCGGCGAGGACCTGACCAACCCGGTGTTCGCGGAGGCCGTCGAGCGCACGGCCCGGTCCGCGAAGGGCGGCACCACGTGGCGCGACCCGCGCGGCGACGGCGAGCTGCCCGACGTCTACGTCGCGATGGGCCAGACGGCCGAGAACGTCGCCCAGCGCACCGGCACGACCCGCCGCGACCAGGACGAGTTCGCCGCGCAGAGCCAGAACCGCGCGGAGGCCGCGATCGCGAGCGGCTTCTGGGAGCGGGACATCACGCCGGTCACCCTCGCGGACGGCACGGTCGTGACGCGCGACGACGGCCCCCGCGCGGGCGTCACGGTCGAGTCGCTCTCCGCCCTGGACCCCGTGTTCCGGCCCGACGGCACCGTGACCGCCGGCAACTGCTGCCCGCTGAACGACGGCGCCGCCGCGGTCGTCGTGGTCAGCGACCGGGTCGTCGACGAGCTCGGCCTGACCCCGCTCGCGCGCATCGTGTCGACGGGCGTGAGCGCGCTGTCGCCCGAGGTGATGGGCCTCGGCCCGGTCGAGGCGAGCCGGCGGGCGCTCGCGCTCGCGGGGCTGTCGATCGGCGACATCGACCTCGTCGAGCTCAACGAGGCGTTCGCCGCGCAGGTCCTGCCGTCGGCGCGCCAGCTCGGCGTCGACCTCGACCGGCTCAACGTGCACGGCGGCGCGATCGCGGTCGGCCACCCGTTCGGCATGACCGGCGCCCGCATCACGAGCACGCTGCTGCACGGCCTCCAGGAGCGCGACGGGACGCTCGGGCTCGAGACGATGTGCGTCGGCGGCGGCCAGGGGATGGCGATGGTGCTCGAGCGCGTGAGCTGAGCCGCGGACGGTGGCCGTGACGCACGTCGGCGCGACGGGCGCCCGCCGGTGCCGGTACCGGCGGACGCCCTTGAGTCCGACGCCCCACGGTCACCGCGCCGCAGCCGGGGCGAGTGACACCCCGGCCAGCTCCTCGGAGACCCGCCAGACGCGGGCCGCCTCCTCGGTGTCGCGCAGCGGCCGGTACAGGGCGTGCTCGGCCGGGCCGCCGCCCAGGTTGCCCAGCCCGTCGGGGCCGTAGAGCCGCCCGCCGTGGGCCTGCGGCGACGTGGCGGCATAGAGCGCCGGGAGCTGAGCGCTGTCCACCGTCCCGAGCAGGATCCCCGCGCGCGAGAGCCTCCGGATCACGGCGATCTGCGGGGTGTCGCGGTCGCGCCCCAGCTCCGGGCGCGCGGTCAGCAGGCTCGTCGGCGCGACGCCCGGGTGCGACAGGTTGCTCGTCAGACCCCAGCCGCCGGCCCGGCTCCGCCGGTCGAGCTCGAGCCCGAAGAGCCCGAACGCGATCTTCGACTGGCTGTAGGCACGCCGCCCGTCGTAGGACGTCTCCCAGTTCACGTCGTCCCAGTGCATCGACCCCGACCGCGCGGCGACGCTGACCTGCGAGGTGACCCGCGCCCGTCCGGCGGAGAGCAGCGGCAGCAGGTGCGCGACGAGCGCGACGTGCCCCAGGTGGTTCGTGCCGAGCTGGAGCTCGAAGCCGTCCTGCGTCGTCTGCCGCTCCGGCGGGGTCATCACCCCGGCGTTGTTCACGAGCAGGTGGATCGGGTGCCCCTCGTCCCGCAGCCGTGCGCCGAGGGCGGCGACCGAGCCCAGCGACGCGAGGTCGAGCTCGCGGAGCGAGACGCGGGCGGCCGGGTGCTCCGCGCGGATCCGGGCGAGGGCCGCCTCGCCCTTCGCCGGGTTGCGGACCGGGAGGACGACGTCGGCGCCGGCTGCGGCGAGCCGGTGGGCGATGCCGAGGCCGATGCCGTCGCTCGCGCCGGTGACGACGGCTCGGCGGCCGGACAGGTCGGGCAGGGTCAGGTGAGGGGTACGAGGCATGGCGGAGCTCCTGGGATCGAGGGGTTCGAGAGAGGGCGAGCGGTCGAGGATCGAGCGGTCAGCGGGAGGCCGGCACGGGTGCCGGGGGGACGGGTGCGGCGAGCGTGGCGCCGGCCGCGCGGCGGGCGAGCACGACGGTCACCGCGAAGTGCGCGGCGAACAGCGAGGTGGCCACGACCTGGGTCACGGCCAGGGCCGCGGGCTGGTCGGCGAGGTACAGCACGACCCGGACGACGAGGTTCGCCGCGGCCATGGCGAGCCCGACGAGCGAGGTGACCACGTAGACGCGGCGCAGCCCGCGGTGCCCGCTCCAGTCGCGCGGCCCGCCGGACAGCCGGTTCGCCATGAGGCCCGTGAGCGGGCGGCCGACCACGAACGAGACGACGTAGGCGAGGACGAAGACGGCGGGCAGCACCATCGTCGGGAGGAAGAACGCCCGCGCCTCGCCGGCGAGGGCCGCGACCCCCGCGCACACCGCGGCGACGACCAGCCCGGCCACCGCGGACCCCGGCGACTCCCGGCGGGCGAGGCGCACGGCGCAGGCGAGCACCGCGGTGACCCCCAGGGCGACGAAGGCGGTGCCGAGCCCCGCGGCGGCGTCGGCGGCGACGAAGGCGATCGTCGGGGCGACCGCGGCGGCGAGCCCGACCGGACCACCGACGCGCTCCCACGTCCGCGCGGCGGCGGCCCGCACCGCGGACTGCTCTTCGACGTCCGGCAGCCCGAGCACGCGGCGCGCCCGCGCGCTGGCGCCGGACCCCTCGCTGCCGGGTCGGGAGTGCTCGGGCCACGCGGGGACGGTGGCGGTGGCGGGGTGCTGGGTCACGGGAGGCTCCTCGGTCGGTGGGGCGGTGCTGCCAGCCTCATCGCACGGCGCGAGCGCATCCAGGGCCTCCCGATCCGTGCCTGACGGGACGGCTTCCGCGACCGGCGGCTCACGGGGGGATCGGCAGGCCGTGGCTCCGCGGGCGCCCGGACGGTAGGAACAGCACATGAGCCGACGACGGGTGGACCCGTGATCGACAGGGCAGGGCTGGCGGAGTTCCTGCGCAGCCGCCGAGACGCGCTGCAGCCCGACGACGTCGGGCTCCCGCGCGGCCGGCGCCGGCGCACCGCCGGGCTGCGCCGCGAGGAGGTCGCCGCGCTGTGCCACATGTCGACCGACTACTACGCGCGCCTCGAGCGCGAGCGCGGGCCGAAGCCGTCCGAGCAGATGGTCGCGTCGATCGCGCAGGGGCTGCACCTGAGCCTCGACGAGCGGGACCACCTCTTCCGGCTCGCCGGGCACCGCCCGCCACCCCGCGGTGCCGAGAGCGAGCACGTCAGCCCGGGGCTGCTGCGCATCCTCGACCGCCTCACCGACACCGCCGCCGAGGTCGTCACGGAGCTCGGGGAGACGTTGCGCCAGACCCCGCTGGGCGTCGCGCTGACCGGGGACGCCACCGGGTACACCGGCCCCGCCCGCAGCCTGGGCTACCGCTGGTTCGCCGACCCCGCGAGCCGCGCGCTGTACCCGCCCGAGGACCACGCCTTCCTGTCCCGGCTCTACGCCTCGCACCTGCGGGCGGTCGTCACGCTCCGCGGGCCGGGCTCCCGGGCGGCGCGCCTCGCCGACCTCGCGCTGGCGCGCAGCGAGGAGCTGCGGCTCCTGTGGGAGACCCATGAGGTCGGCCTCCGCCCGGGCGAGGTCAAGCGCCTCGTGCACCCCGACGTCGGCGCGCTCGAGCTGCACTGCCAGACGCTGCTGGACCCCCAGCAGTCGCACCTCCTGCTCGTCTACACCGCGGTGCCCGGCAGCGAGAGCCACGAGAAGCTGCAGCTGCTCTCGGTGATCGGCGCGCAGTCGCTGGGCTGAGGCGTCCTCGGACACCCGGCGTCCCGCCGCACGTCAGGGCCGCCAGTCCTCCCGGTAGTCCGGGTGGTCGGCGTGCACCTCGGCGTACCAGCGCAGCACGCGGTCGTAGGTCGAGGCGGCGACCAGCTGCATCGACGCCATCGTCGACTCGGCCGCCGCAAGGGTGTCGACGCCGACGAACGGGATGCCCGCCGCGACGGCCGCGGCGCTCTCGCCGGTGACCGCGACGTACGCGTCCACGACGTGCCGCTGGGCGGTGCAGGCCGCGAGCACCCGCTCGGGCGAGCCCGCCGAGCGGCGCCCGTCGGTGCCGACGGGCGCGTCGCCCGCGAGCCGTCCCCGTGCGTCGTCCTCGTCCTCGGCGAGCCGCGCGAGCAGGAAGTCCGTGAGCTCCATGCCGGCCATCCTCGCTCGCTCCCCGGACGGCGTGCGCGCACGGCCGCCCCGCGTGCGTCAGGCCGGCACGAACAGCGCGATCGTCCGCGCCACGAGCGCCGGCCGCGGCGCGCCCTCGATCTCGACGGTCACGGTCGACGACACGCGCACGCCCTGCGGGGTCGGCTCGGCGCTCTCGACCACCGTCGTCGCCCGGACGCGCGAGCCCGCGAGCACGGGCTGCAGGAACCGCACACGGTCGAGCCCGTAGTTGACGACCATCGCGGTCCCGCCGACGTCGAGCAGCCCGGCGGTGAGCGCCGGGACCAGCGCGAGCGTGAGGAAGCCGTGGGCGACGGGCCCGCCGAACGGCGACTCGGCGGCGGCGCGCTCGGGGTCGACGTGGATCCACTGGTGGTCGTCGGTCGCGTCGGCGAACAGGTCGATGCGCTCCTGGTCGACGACGCGCCAGTCCCCGGTCGCGGACTGCCCGACGGCGCCGGCGAGGTATGCGGGCGAGGTGACGGTGATGGCGGTCATGCGCGCGGCCCCCCGGCGACGTAGAGCACCTGGCCGGACACGTAGGACGCGCCCTCGGAGCAGAAGAACGACACCGCGGCGGCCACGTCCTCGGGCTGCCCGACCCGGCGCACCGGGACCTCCTTCGCCGCGGCGGCCAGCAGGTCCGCGTAGGGCATGCCGGTGCGCTCGGCGACGGCGCGCATCATGTCGGTCTCGATGACGCCCGGCGCGACGGCGTTGACCGTGACGCCGAACGGCCCGAGCTCGATCGCGAGCGTCTTGGTGAACCCCTGCATCCCGGCCTTCGCGGCGGCGTAGTTCGCCTGGCCGCGGTTGCCGAGCGCCGACGTGCTCGACAGGTTCACGACGCGCCCCCAGCGCGCCTCGACCTGGTGCTGCTGCACCGCCCGGCTCACCAGGAACGCGCCGCGCAGGTGCACCGAGAGGACGGCGTCCCAGTCGTCGGCCGACATCTTGAAGAGCAGGTTGTCGCGCAGGATCCCGGCGTTGTTGACCAGGACGGTCGGCGGCCCGAGCTCGTCGGCGACGCGCGCGACGGCGGCGGTGACCGCGTCCTCGTCGGCCACGTCGGCGCCCACGGCGAGCGCCGTGCCACCGGCCTCCCGGATCGCTTCGGCGGTCGCCTCGGCGTCGGCCTCGCGCAGGTCGAGCACGGCGACCCGGTACCCGTCGGCGGCGAGCCGGCGGGCGGTCGCGGCGCCGATGCCGCGGGCGGCGCCGGTCACGAGGGCGGTGCGGGCAGTCGTCACGGGGTGGTCCCTTCGTCGAACGTGAGGAGCTGGCGGAGCTCGCCACCGGCCGCGAGGCGGTCCATGGCGGAGTCGAGGTCGTCGAGCGTGACGCGGGAGGAGACGAGCCGCTCGAGCGGCAGGCGCCCGGCGCGCCACAGGTCGACGTACGCGGGGATGTCGCGCGCGGGGACCGCGGAGCCGAGGTAGGAGCCGACGACCGTGCGGGCCTCGGCGGTGAGGGTGAGCGGCGAGACGGCGGCGCGCGCGTCGGGGGACGGCAGCCCGACGGTCACGGTCGTCCCGCCCGGGGCCGTCAGGGCGAGCGCGGTCTCGAACGCGCGCACGGACCCGGCGGCCTCGACGACGACGGGTGCGCGCACGCCGCGGTCGACGGCCTCGGCGGGGGTGTGCGCGGCGGCCGCCCCCAGGTCGCGGGCCGTCGCGAGCTTCTCGGGGACCGGGTCGACGCCGACGACCTCGTGCCCGAGCGCCACGGCCACGAGCAGCGCAGCCATGCCCACGCCGCCGAGCCCGACGACGACCACCGTCTCCCCGGGCCGGGGCCGCCCGGCGTTGACGACCGCGCCGCCGCCCGTGAGCACCGCGCAGCCGAGCAGCGCCGCGACGTCGGGCGGGACGTCGCGGTCGACGCGCACGACCGACGTGCGGCTCACGACGGCGTGCGACGCGAACGCCGAGACGCCGAGGTGGTGGTGCACGGGGGAGCCGTCGCGGTGCAGGCGCGTGCCCCCGCCGACGAGGGTCCCGGCGGCGTTGGCCGCGCTGCCCGGGCAGCACGGGAGGCGGCCGTCGGTCGCGCACGCGGGGCACGCGCCGCACCGGGGCAGGAACGTGAGGACGACGCGGTCGCCCAGCGCGAGGTCGTCGACGCCGGTCCCGAGCGCCGCGACGACCCCGGCGGCCTCGTGCCCGAGCAGCATCGGCACCGGCCGGACCCGGCTGCCGTCGACGACCGAGAGGTCCGAGTGGCACACGCCCGCGGCCTCGATCCGCACGAGGACCTCGCCGGGGCCGGGCTCGTCGAGGTCGAGGCGCGAGACCGTGAACGGGCGCGACGCGGCGAACGGCGGGGTGCTGCCCGAGCGCTCGAGCACGGCTCCGACGATCTGCACGCGTGAACCTCCTGCCAGCGTCGTCGTCGACGCCCAGAGAGACATACCGACTGCCCGGTATGTGCGACCCTACCGCACGCGCCGTCGGCCGGGGGAGGCCCCGGACGTCGTCCTGCCGGTGCGGCGCCGGAGCCGTGGCCGCCGGGTCGACGGCCGGGCCCGCCGGGTCAGCAGCCCGCGACCTCGTACCCGCACAGCCGCTCCCACGCCTGCTGCGTCTGCGCGACCGTCTCCGTGCGGGCGTTCCCGACCGTGCGCTCCCCGCCCTCGCCCGAGACCAGCGTCACGGCGCTGCCCCGCCGCGTGACCGCGAGGTAGGTGCCGAGCCCGGTGTCGTCGCCGGCGCCGTAGTACCAGGTCGCGAGCCCGTGGCCCTGCGCCCCGACGGCCACCGGCTCGACGGCGTACGCCCCCACGCCGCTCGTGTCCGTGCACGCGCCGAGCGCCTCGACGAGCGCCGTGGCTGCCGCGACCGCGTCGTCGGCCACCGCGAACGCCGCGACCTGCTGGACCCCGACGACCGTCTCCTCCGTCCCGTCGCCGTGCGCGTGCGTGCCCATCGCCGTCGCGCCCGCGGGTGCCCCGACGTCGCCGCACGAGTCCGGGATGCGCCACGGCTCGACGGCCGTGGACTCCGTGAACGCCTCGGTCGACGCCCCGAACACCTGGGCGGGGAGCAGGACGTCGGCGGGGACGTCGGTCGGCGTCACGGGCGCCGCGGTCGTCTCGGGCGTGGCCGACGCGACGGGCTCCGCGGACCGGCTCGGGCTCTCCGCGGGGGCGCCGCCGGCCGTGTCGGCGGGGGAGCAGGCGACCGCGGTCAGCGCCAGGGTCAGCGCGAGTAGCACGCCCCGCACGCGGGTCGGGACTGCCGGGGACGTCGTGCGTGCCGCCTGGGTCATGCGGGTCCTCTCGTGGTGCCCCGGCCCCGCGACGCCGCCGTGGCGAGGTCGCGCAGCCGCTGTCGGCGGCCATCCTGCCAGCGCCGGGCGACCGGGTGCGGGCCCCGGGAGACGTCCGCAGGGCCGGCCTCCGTCGTGGGGGCCGGCCCTGCGCGCGTCACGGGTCGGGCGTCAGCCGATCGGGTTCCAGCCGTCGCTGCCCGCGAGGTACCGCTGCGGCGTGTGGTTCGCGGCCTCGGCGTCGGACATCTGCGGGCGCTTGCCGTTCACCGTGGCCCCGGGTCCGGTGTTCCGGTACTCGCGCAGCCGCGCCGAGCCCCACGGGTTGCCGAACATGTCGATCCACGGCTGGGCGGTCGCGATCGTCGCGGACAGTGAGGTCTCCCGGAAGAGCACCTGCGCGTCCGGGCCCCACGGCCGGCCCAGCTGGGTCGTGTTGTTCGTCGCACCAGTGACCGTCGAGCGGTGGATCAGGATCCCGTACGGGTTGGCGGCGGGCGTGCGGGCCGCCGTGATCGGGCCGCCCGTGGACCGGCGCTGGTGGATCGTCGCGCGGTCGAGCACCGCGGTGCCGTCGCCGAAGATGAAGTCGACCGTGCCCTCGACGTGGCAGTCCGCGAAGTAGGACCGGCCCGAGTGCACGAGCAACGTGTCCTGGTTGCCGAGGAACCGGACGCCGCGGAACACGGCCCGGTCGGCGTCGACCGTCGCCGCGACGGCCTGGCTGCCCACGCCGAAGTCGTTCGACAGCGTGAGGTTCTCGACGCCCACGTCCTTGGCCTTCACGAAGAACGTCGCCGACCCGTACGTGCCGTACCCGGCGCCGTTGCTGCGGTTGTTCACGATGACGGTCTGGCTCGCCGTCGAGCCCGTGCCGCGCAACGTCACGTTCGGCTTGTTCACCGTGACGATCTCGCGGTACGTGCCCGGCTTGATCGTGATGACCCGGCGCGTGGTGCTGCTCGACGGCACGGCGTCGATCGCGGCCTGCACCGTGCGGTAGGTGCCCGTGCCGTCGGCGGCGACGGTCGGCCTCGTGGTCGGCGGGGCGGTCGTCGGGGCCGTCGTCGGCGGGGCGGGCGTCGGGGTGGCGGCACCGACCCGCACGAGCTCCCACTGCTGGTGGAAGGAGTTGGTGTTGGTGCCCTGCACGACGAGCGCGCCGTCGGCGGTCGAGCGGTCCTGGACCTGCACGGCCTTGCCGGAGAACCGGTTGACGAGCCGGACGCGCCCGCCCTCGGAGTCGGCGAGCGTGAACTGCTGGTTCTGCGCGTTCAGGTCGGCCCACTGGCGGATCTGCGCGCCGTCGGCGGCGTTCCACTCCCACACGTCGAGGACCTTGCCGGAGTGCCGGGCCTCGAGCCGGTAGGCGCCGTCGCCGGTGGCCACGAACTGGAACTGCTGGTTCGTGCCCTCCCCGCGCGTCCACTGGACGAGCTGCGCGCCGTCGGCGGTCGAGCGGGCGCTCACGTCGAGGGCCTTGCCGCTCTGCCGGTTGACGAGCTGGTACCAGGCGGCGGTGTCGACGCTCGCGGCGCTCGCCGCCGGTGCGACGGCCACCGTGCCGATCGCGGAGAGCCCCGCGGCCAGCGCGGCGAGGAGGGCGACGGATCGGCGGCGGGTGCGTGGCGCGCGGAGGTGGTCGGTGACGGGCACGGCGGGGACCTTCCGATCGGGGCTCTCGCACGCGCCCCGCCGCGGGGGTCGGCGGGTCCGGCGGCATCGGTGCCGGTCGGACGGGCGGTGCGAGGATCGGGCCGACGGTAGGACAACGTTGTAGGACGGCACAACGCCCGGAGCCCTTCATGAAAGGACTCACACGAAAGCCCTGGCCGGACGGCCCTCACGGGGGGAGGAGGGCCGTCCGGCCAGGAGTCGTCCCGGGCGTCAGGTGACCGACGCGCCGGTGGGTGCGGTGCGGACCGTCAGAACGTCCACTGCTGGTTCGCCGCGCCGTGGCAGTCCCAGATGTTCAGCTTCTGGCCCTCGAAGACGGGGTTCCCACCCTTGGCGTCGAGGCACTTGCCCGACTGCGGGTTGCGCAGCGTGCGCGCCGCCGAGTCGTACGTCCACTTCTGCGCGCCGGTGTTGTTGCAGTCCCAGAGCTGGACCGCGGTGCCGTTGGTCGTCGCGCCGCCCGCCACGTCGAGGCACTTGCCCAGCGCACGGATCGAGCCGTCGGAGCCGCGGGTCCACTGCTGCGCGGCGTTGCCGTTGCAGCTCACCACCTGCGCCGGGTTGCCGTTGTGGGTCTGCGCCCACGGCACGTCGAGGCACAGCGAGCTCGCGACCCGGATGGTCCCGGTCCCGGTCGGCAGCGCGCCGCCACCGCCCCCGCCGCCGCCGTTCGCGCCGTTGTCGTAGACGCGGATGTAGTCGACCTTCATCTGCTGCGGGAACTGGGTCGTCGCGTCCGGGTAGCCGGGCCACTGGCCGCCGACCGCGAGGTTGAGGATGAGGAAGTACGCCTTGTCGAACACCCACTGGTTGGCGCCGACGCTCGCGCGCGTGACCTGGTGGTAGCGCTGGCCGTCGACGTACCAGGTGATGGTGCCGGGGGCCCAGTCGACCGCGAAGGTGTGGAAGTCGTCGGCGAACGCCCAGCCCTGCGGGTGCTGGTACGTGCCGGTGATGCCCGCGCCGCCCGAGTAACCGGGGCCGTGCACCGTCCCGTGCGCGCGGTGCGGCTCCTTGCCGACGATCTCCATGATGTCGATCTCGCCGGAGCTCGGCCAGGACACGGCCGGGAAGTCCGCGCCGAGCATCCAGAACGCGGGCCAGATGCCCTGGCCGCGCGCGACCTGGATGCGCGCCTCGACCCGGCCGTACTTGACCTCGAACTTGTCGTTGCTCTGGATCCGGGCGGACGTGTACGAGCCGTCGCCCTCGCGGCGCGCGGTGATGACGAGGTTGCCGGCGCCGTCCATCGCGGAGTTGGCGCGCGACGTCGTGTAGTTCTGCAGCTCGGCGTTGCCCCAGCCGCCTGCGCCGGTGTCGTAGTTCCACACCGAGCCGTCGGGCCCGGTGCCGGCGGCGCCGTTGAACTCCTGCGACCAGATGACGTCGCCCACGGCGGCGGGGGCGGCGCCGAGGGCCGGGGCGGGGCCGGCGGCGGCGGGCAGCGTGCCGGCGAGGGTCGCCGCTCCGGTGGCGACGGTGGCGAGCGCGGCGGTGAGCCACCGGCGTCTGGTGGTGCGGGGTGCGGGGGGCGCGAGCTGCATCGTGCGTCTCCTTCGGGTTCGGGGGAACCGGTCGGATCGTCCACCCGCGCGCCGTCCGCGGTGCGTCGTCGCACGGGAGGTCCGGGGCGTCGTCGTCCCGGCGGAGCGAGGCTATGGGTTACTGACCGGAAAGTACATACCCGACATCGCGGGGCGAAGGCCCCAGCGCGCGCCCCACGCCCCCGTCTCCTAGCGTGGCTCGGGTCCCCGTCCTCGACGCCCCGGAGCGTGCCCGGTCATGAGCCCCCACCGCCACCACGACGTGCTGATCGTCGGCGGCGGCAACGCCGGCATCTCGCTCGCCGCGAAGCTGCGCCGCGACCGGTGCCGCGACGTCGCGGTCGTCGACCCGAAGCAGACCCACGAGTACCGGCCGCTGCTGTCCTGGGTCGCGGGCGGGTTCGCGACCCTCGACGACCTGCGCCGCCCGCAGGCCGACGTCATCCCCGACGGCGTCCGCTGGTACCCGGACCGGGTCGTCGCGGTCGAGCCCGAGCGCTCGCTCGTGCGGCTCGCCGGCGGCGAGGAGATCACGTGCACCGACCTCGTGATCTGCCCGGGCTCGCAGGTCGACTGGGACGCCATTCCGGGTTCCGAGGCCGCCGTCGCGACCCCGTACGCGTCGACGAGCTACCTGCCCGAGCACGCCCCGGACACCTGGACGATGCTCTCGTCGCTGACCTCCGGGCGCGCGGTCTTCGTCATCTCGGACCGGCACGTCCCGTGCGCGCCCGTCGGGCTCAAGCCCCTCTTCCTCGCCGCCGACCACTGGCGCGCCACCGGCGTGCTCGGGGACGTCGAGATCGAGCTGCTCGTCGAGGGGGACCGGCTCGTCGACCTCGACCGCGCCGACCGCGAGCTCCGCGCCGCCGCCGAGGACTTCGGGGTCCGGGTGCGCACCGCGACCACCGTCGAGTCCGTCGACGCGTCCTCCCGGACCCTGCGCGTGCGCTCCGCGGGCGGGTCGGAGGACCTGCACTACGACGCCCTCTACCTCGCGCCGCCGCACCGCGCGCCCGACTGGGTCGCCGAGAGCGGGCTCGACGCCCCCGGCAGCGAGGGGTTCGTCGCGGTCGACCCGCACACGCTCCAGCACGTCGCTTACCCGACTGTGTGGGGCCTCGGCGACGTCGCGACCGTCGACGCGCTGCCGTCGGGCGGGGCGCTGCGCAAGCAGGTGCCCGTCGTCGCCCGCAACATCGCCGCCCGCCGCACCGGGAAACCGATGCGCCGCTACGACGGGTACTCGATCGGGCCCGTCACCACGTCCCGCACGCACCTGCTGCTCGCCGAGTTCGACCGCGACCGCCGCCCCGAGCCGACCGTCGCGTTCCCGGACCTCGTGCGCCCGCGCCGCAGCACGTTCCTGTTCGACCGCTACGTCGAGCCGCAGGTGTACTGGCACCGGCTGCTCACGGGGCACGTGTCCTGAGCCGGCGCGTGCGCTGACCCCGGCGGCCGGC
>NZ_BJLR01000015.1 GCF_006538745.1 Cellulomonas cellasea
GGACTGCCGAGCCCTCGGACTGCCGAGCCCTCGGACTGCCGAGCCCTCGGACTGCCGAGCCCTCGGACTGCCGAGCCCGGTGGCTCGCCCGGGCTCACGGGTCACGGCCGGTGCCACCGCCGCGCGTCCCGTCCCGGCTCCTCGACGGACGGCAGCCGCGCGAGCCACCCGCTCGACACCGCCGCGGGGAGCGGCGCGGAGTACGTCCGCTCGTCACCCCCGGGGATGCGCACCGACCCGGGGAACGCCGACCCGAACATCACGCCGACCCACCGCAGCAGCGCGGGGAGCCGCGGCCGCTCGATCCACGCCTGCCCGGTCAGCACCGACTCCACGGCGGCCACGACGTCGCGGCGCGGGACGTCGACGTCGAGCACGTCCTCGATCGTGATCTCGTCCTCGCCGAGCCGGTCGAGCCGCACGACGACCGACGGGCTGCCCCCGAACGCCACCACGGCGACGACGTCACCGACCGGGTACGGGTCGGCCTCGTCCCACGGGTCGACCTCGGGCGTCGGCTCCGGGGGGCGGCCGAGGCTCGCGCCGAGCGCCCAGAGCTCGCGCACGACGGCGGCGAGGGCGTCGTCGGCGTTCACGGGCGTCGGATGCGGCGGGGCTGGGGGTGCGTCATGCCCCGAGTCTGGTGCGGGACGGTCGCGCGCGGGAAGGTCTCGGAACCGGCCGCTGAGCGGACCAGGTCGTCGGGGGCCGTCGGCGCATCTATGTGCCGGGCACGGGGCGGTACGTTCGGACCTCTGGGGGCCGACGAGCTGCGGCAGGGGGCGGAACGTGGTGGGCATGCTGGTCGTGGGAGCGGCGCTGGTCGCCGCGGCGCTCGGATGGGCTCTCGCCCGGCGGCGTGGTCTTGCCCGCACCCTCGTCGCGGTCGCGCTCCTCATCGGGCTGGTGGTCGCACTCGGCAGCGCCTCCGGCGAAGCGGGGCGGATCATCGCGGGCGCCACCCTCGGCCTCGTGATCGCGCTCGTCGTCGGCCAGGTGCGGGAGTTCGCGCGCTCAAGCCGCCGAGCCGTCGTGCACGCGGAGAAAGATCACCTGGAATATAGTTCCGGGGCATCGAGTTCTGACCCGCATGGACTTCTTCGACCTGCTCGTCCGGTACGAGACCGAGCTCTGGAACCACCTCGAGGACCGGCTGCGCGACGGCGGGGGCGTGTCGCTCGCGCGGCTGTCCGCGCTCCGCGTCGTCGACCACCACGACCGCCGCGCGCGCGTGCAGGACGTGCGCGCGGACCTGCGGATCACCGTGGGTGCCGCGAGCAAGCTCGTGGACCGGCTCGAGCGCGACGGGCTCGCCACCCGGCGCCCGCACCCGGACGACCGCCGCTCGTCGCTCGTCGAGCTGACGCCCGCGGGGCGGGACGCGCTCGCGACGGGGACGGCGCTGCTCGACGGGGCGATGCGCGAGCACCTCGGTGAGGAGACCGCTGCGGCGCTCGCGGCCGCCACCGAGGTCCTCGGCCGGCTCGACGCACGCCTGACCGCCGCGGCGGTGACCGCGTGACCGCCCGCATGCGCGCCGTCGTCGTCGACGCCCCGGGCGGGCCGGAGGTGCTGCGGGTCCGCGACGTGCCCGTGCCCGAGGTGGCGCCCGGGGAGGTGCTCATCCGCGTGCGGGCGTTCGGGCTCAACCGGTCCGAGCTGCACTTCCGCCGCGGCCAGGCGTACTCCGGGTCCTTCCCGCGCATCCCCGGCATCGAGGCGACGGGCGTCGTCGAGGCGGCGCCCGGCGGCGAGCTCGCGGTCGGGACGCAGGTCGTGACCCTGATGGGCGGCATGGGGCGGGAGCGCGACGGCGGCTACGCGGAGCTCGTCGCGGTGCCCGCCGCGCAGGTGGTGCCGTTCCGCAGCGACCTGCCGTGGGACGTGCTCGGCGCGGTCCCGGAGATGCTGCAGACCGCGCACGGCTCGCTCGCCGTCGGGCTGCAGGCGCGTGCCGGCGACACCGTGCTGGTGCGCGGGGGGACGTCGTCGGTCGGGCTCGCGCTCGCCGTGCTCGGCCACCTGCGCGGGCTCACCGTGCTCTCGACCACGCGCTCGGCGGACCGGCTCGGGCTGCTCGAGGACGTCGGCGCGCACCACGCGCTCGTCGACGACGGGTCGCTCGCCGGCCGGGTGCGTGAGCTCGTGCCCGGGGGAGTGGACGGCGCGGTCGAGCTCGTCGGCGCCACCACGCTCCGGGACACGCTCCGTGCCGTGCGGACCGGCGGCACCGCGTGCTTCACCGGGATGCTCTCCGACGAGTGGACGATCCCCGAGTTCTACCCGATGGCCTGGCTGCCCAACGGCGTGCGGCTCACCGCGTACTCGGGCACCGCCGCGGACCTGCCCGCCGACGTGCTGCAGGACTTCCTTGACGCCGTGGCCGCCGGCCGGGCGCGCGTCCCGCTCGGGCGCACGTACCGGCTCGACGACATCGCCGACGCGCACCGCGACATGGAGGCCGGGGTGGTCGGGGGCAAGGGCGTCGTCGTGCTGTGAGCCCGCCCGTGCGGGGAGCCGCGGGCGCGACGATCGTGCCTCCGCCCGCGGTCCCCGTCTCGGCTACGCCGGGGGCGGCTCGGTGAGCGGCGACCAGAACGACCACGGCTCGCCCTCCGGGCCGAGCGCACCGTACTCGCGGACCCCGTACGGCTGGTCGGTCGGCGGGTAGGTGACCGTGCCGCCGCGCGCGACGACGGCCGCGTGGTGCGCGTCGACGTCCTGCACCGTGACGACGAGCATCCCCGTGGCCGCCCCGAGGGTCGCCGGGGACGCGAGCCGCCACTCGGGGGCGACGCGGTGCAGCATCACGATGCCGTCGGCGGTGCGGACCTCGCCGTGCACGACCGTCCCGTCGTCGTCCCGGTGCAGCGGGCCGGGCGCGAGCCCGAAGACGTCGACGAGGTGGCGGTGCGCGGCCTCGAGGTCGGCGTAGACGAGCACCGCGATGCGGCGCAGCGGCTCGGTCGCGACGACGGCGGTGTCCTCCAGCACGGCGAGCAGCCGCCGGCACGCGTCGACGTCGCTGCTCCGGGGCGACGCGGGCGGCCCGGCGTCGTCCCCGCCCGACGACGCCTCCGCCAGGCCGGACGTGACGTCCGTGAGCCGGTGCAGCAGCCGCTCCGTGCGCAGCACCTGGTCCTCGAGCGCCGCGAGCTGACCGCGCAGCGCGCCGTCGAGGCTCCAGCCCGGGTCGTCGAGCGCCGCGGCGATGTCGTCGAGCGACACCCCGAACCGGCGCAGCACGCTGATCCGGTACAGCCGCTCGACGTGCGCGCGGCGGTAGACGCGGTGGCCGGCGGAGGTCCGCTCGGGCCGCAGCAGGCCGACGTCGTCGTAGTGGTGCAGCGTGCGCACGGTCAGGCCGGACGCGTGCGCGAGGTCGCCGACCCGCCAGGAGGCGCCGTCGTCGTCCACCGCGGCACCCACCGCTCAGCCGAGCGGCGAGCAGATCGCCCAGTGGTGCCCGAACGGGTCGAAGAGCCAGCCGCGCCGCTCGTCCCCCTGGTCGCGGGGCTCCCGGTCCACCGTCCCGCCCACGGCGACCGCGCGTGCGTAGGTCGCGTCGGCGTCGCCCACGTGCAGCACGACCGACGACGTGCCGTGGCCGAGGGTCCGGGGTGCGTACGCGCCGTACTCGTGGTTCTCGTCCGACAGGTACAGCGGCTCGCCGTCGATCTCCAGGGCCACGAACCCGATCCGGCCGTCCTCCTCGTCGTACCGCTCGCCGGTCTCCTTCGCGCCGAACGCGGCGGCGTAGAACTCGATCGCCGCAGCGCCGTCGTGCACCGTCAGGTACGGGACCATCCGTGTCATCGTCCGCTCCTCCGCGTGCCGTGCCCCGCAAGCGGCGCCGGCCGGTGCCGCTCCTCGTGACGCTAGGCCCTCACGTCGCGTGAGGTTCAAGGGGTGCGGGCCCCCGCGCAGGTCAGAGCACGTACCCGGTCGAGGACAGGACCACCGTGTAGGCGACGACCGCGCAGAGCACGAGCACGACGACCGCCGCCGCCGCGAGGGGCCGCCGCTGCCGGCCGACCGTCAGCGTGACGGCGAGCGCCACCGCGTAGGCGATCGCGAGGACGACGGTCCAGAGCACGCCCGTCCCGACGCGGTGCTCCTGCGTGCACGGGTAGGGCGCCGGGTAGATCGCGGGGCAGACGACCTCGCGCGGCACGGCGTAACCCCAGATCGCGGCCGCGGCGACGACGGCGACGGCGGTGGCGACGAGCCACAGAGGCCGTGGGCGGGACCGGGTCGGTGCGCTTGTCGTGCTCGTCACGCTCGCCCTCCTTCTCGGGGGTACGACGCGGGTGCTCCGGGAACCGACGGCGCACGCGCCGGACGATCCCGTCCCCGGCATCCTCGCGCGCGCCCCCGGCCGTTCACCAGTCCCCGCGTCGGTAGGCCTCCGGGTCGGCGACGAAGCGACGGTGCTGGTCGACGAGCGCGAGCTCCTCCCAGCGGACGGGCCGCAGGCGTGAACAGCCGGCATCGTCTCGGCCCGCGCGGTCCGGGGCCACCGGGTCCGCGGCGCCGAGGAGAGGTCGAGCCCCGGGTCGCGCTCGACCCGTCGCGTCACCCCGTCTCGCGGGCCGCTCTCAGACACGTGGTGAACCATCGGACCCTGCGTCTCGTCTACCGGGTGGCGGCCTCGACCGGGTCGCGACGGGGGCGGACGGCGGCAGGAGGCAGGACGATGGACAAGCGCACGAAGGTGATCACGGGTGCGGGGGTCGGTGTGGTGGTGCTCGCGGCGGGGCTGATCGTGGGTCCGCGGCTGTACGCGGACAGTCAGAACAGCCGGATCGACGCGGCGCCCACGCTGACCGCGGCCGCCGAGGGCACTGAGGCGCCCGCCGCGACCGACGGCACGTGGACGATCGGTGAGGGCTCGTTTGCGGGGTACCGGGTCGACGAGGTGCTCAGCGGCAACGACATCACGGTCACCGGGCGCACCGAGGAGGTGACCGGGACGCTGACCGTCGCCGAGGGCTCGCTGACCGAGGCGACCGTCGAGGTCGACATGGCGAGCATCGCGACCGACGAGGCGCGGCGCGACGACTACTTCCGCGGCACGGCGCTCCAGGTCGACACCTACCCGACGGCGACGTTCGAGCTCACCGAGCCCGTCGAGCTCGAGGAGGGCGCGACGAGCGCGCAGCTCGTCGGCGAGCTCACGATCCGCGACGTCACGCAGCCCGTCACCGTCGACGCGCAGATCGCGGCGTCGGGCGACGCCGTCCAGGTGATCGGCTCCGTGCCCGTGACGTTCGCCGACTACGGCGTCGAGGCACCGAACCTCGGCTTCGTGAGCGTCGAGGACACCGGGGCCGTCGAGTTCGACCTGCGGCTCACGGCCGGCTGACGGCGGGCCGACGAGCACCCGATGACCCCCGACGCCGACGCCGACGAGCTGCTGCGTGCCGTGCACGCCGCGCACGCCGCCGCGCTGCACCGGTACGTCGTGCGCCTCACGGACCCCGCCCGCGCGCAGGACGTGGTGCAGGAGACGCTGCTGCGCGCGTGGCGGAACCCCGAGGTGCTGACCCGCTCCGAGGCGTCGGTGCGCGCGTGGCTGTTCACGGTCGCGCGCAACCTCGTGGTCGACGACGTGCGCAGCGCCCACCGGCGGCGCGAGCTCACGACGGGGGACGTGCCGGACGCCCCGACCGGCGACGGCACGCAGGCGGTGCTCGACGCGTGGCTCGTCGGCGACGCGCTCGACGGGCTGTCCGCGGAGCACCGGGCGGTCGTCGTCGGGGCGTACTACGGGGGACGCTCCGTCGCCGAGCTCGCCGCGGAGCTCGGGATCCCGCCCGGCACCGTGAAGTCCCGACTGCACTACGCGCTGCGCGCCCTGCGGCTCGCGCTCCAGGAGAGAGGGGTGACCTCATGACCGCCGACCCGTACCGCGAGTGGGACGCCGCGTACGTGCTCGGAGCGCTCGCGCCCGACGAGCGGCGCGAGTTCGAGCAGCACCTCGCGGGCTGCCCGGCGTGCCGCGAGGCGGTGGGCGACCTCGCGGGGATGCCGGCGCTGCTCGGGATGGTGCCGGCCGACGTGGCGCTGCCGGACCCGCAGCCGGTGGGCGCGGACGGGTCCGGTGCCGCCGGCAGGGGGGCGTCCACCGCGTCCCGGTCCGGTGGGGCGGACGCTGACGCGTCGCCGACGCTCGTGCCGATCGCCTCGCTCGCGCACGCGGCGCAGCGGCGCACCCGCCGCCGACGCACGCTCCTCGCGGTCGCCGCCGTGGGGCTGGTCGCGGCGAGCGGCCTCGGCGGCGCGGCGACCGCCCGGTTCGGGGACGACGAGCGTGCACCCGCGGTCGTCGCCGAGGCCGAGGCGCGGACCGTGACGCTGACGCCCGTCGGGCAGTCCGGCGTCAGCGCGGACCTCACGCTCGTCCCGGCCCGCTGGGGCACGCGGCTCGACTGGTCGTGCGAGTACGAGGCGGCCGAGCTGGCCGTCGGCGTCTACACGCTCGTGCTGGTCGACGAGGCGGGGGAGCGGACGGTCGTGGCGACGTGGACGAGCACGGGCTCGCGCGTCGCGGCGGGGCTCGGCGCCTCGTCGGCCCTGCCGCTCG
Source organism: Cellulomonas cellasea (assembly GCF_006538745.1). Classification (GTDB taxonomy): domain Bacteria; phylum Actinomycetota; class Actinomycetes; order Actinomycetales; family Cellulomonadaceae; genus Cellulomonas_A; species Cellulomonas_A cellasea. The sequence goes on from NZ_BJLR01000015.1 coordinate 6,587, forward strand.
ACGGCATCAGCCGGGTCGAGCTCGGCGTCGTCGGGCTCGACGTGCCGCTCGCGTCGGCGGAGGTCACGACGGACGCGTGAGCGTGCCGGGGAGCCGAGCGGGCTGTTCCGACGTGCCGATCGCCTCCGGGGAGCAGCTGCTCCCCGGAGGCGATCGTCGTCGTGCGGCTCCTACCCGACGACCGTGCGCGGGTGCTTCGTGACCCGCCAGCCGCCCGTCTCGTAGGCGAAGTTGTCGACGACCTGGGTGACCGGCCCGAAGGTGCCGTCGCCGTTGTTGAGCGAGACGAAGGTCGCGAAGTCGCCGAACCCGAGGATGTCGGCGCGCCCGTCGCCGGTGAGGTCGGCGAGCGTGCGCGGGTGCTTCATGACCCGCCAGCCGCCGGCCTCGTGGGCGAAGTTGTCCGACACCTGCGTGACGGAGCCGAACGTCCCGTCGCCGTTGTTGAGCGACGCGAAGACCCCGAAGTCGCCGAACCCGACGATGTCGGCGCGCCCGTCGCCGGTGAGGTCGGCGAGCATCCGCGGGTGCTTGGTGACCCGCCAGCCGCCGGCCTCGTGCGCGAAGTTGTCGACGACCTGGGTGACCGGACCGAAGGTGCCGTCGCCGTTGTTGAGCGAGACGAAGACCCCGAAGTCGCCGAAGCCGACGATGTCGGCGCGGCCGTCCCCGGTCAGGTCGGCGAGCATCCGCGGG
>NZ_BJLR01000016.1 GCF_006538745.1 Cellulomonas cellasea
GCGCGGGTGCTTGCCGACGCGCCAGCCGCCGGCCTCGTGGGCGAAGTTGTCCGACACCTGTGTAACCGGACCGAAGGTGCCGTCGCCGTTGTTGAGGGACACGAAGACCCCGAAGTCGCCGAAACCCACGATGTCGGCGCGACCGTCCCCGGTCAGGTCCACCCGGCACGTCGGCAGCTCCTCGCCGACCCAGAGGTCGGTGGCGCTGACGGCGGCCAGGGCGTCGATGCGCCCGTAGCCCATCTCGGCGTTCCACGTGCCGTGGGGGTGGGCCGGGTCGTCGGCGTACGCGACGGTGCCCACCTTGGCGGCGGTGGTCTCGATGATGCGCCGCACCTCGGCACCGGTCAGGAGCGGGTTCCGGGAGAGCAGCAGGGCCGCCAGCCCCGCGACGTGCGGGGTCGCGGCCGACGTGCCGTTGAACGTCGTCGTGTAGTCGTCGGCCGAGTAGCCGTCGGCCCCCGTGCGGTCGGGCGCCGGGCACTGGACGCCGGGCGCGACGACCGACACCTGGGGACCCCAGTTGGAGCCCCACTGCTCGCCGTCCGGGCTCGACGGGGACTTGCGGTTGTCGACCCGGTCGCTGGCCCCGACGGCCATGACCAGCGGGTTCGTCGCCGGGTACGTCACGCCGTCCTGGGTGTCGTGGTTGTGCGTCGCGACGCACATGACGACCTCCGCGGCGTGCGCCTCGGCGATCGCGGGGTCGATCACCGTGGGGTCCCACAGGTCCCAGCCGAAGCTCATCGAGATGACGCGCGCGCCCTGGGCCGTCGCGTACCGGATGCCGGCAGCGATCTCCTCGGCGCTCCAGCTCTGGACGGCGATGGGCAGGATCTTCGCGCCGCCCCCGACCCCCGACGTCCCCGTCGCGTTGCCGATCGGGGCGGCGGCGATCCCGGCGCACGGGGTCCCGTGGTTGCCGGTCGGCGCGCCCGTGCCGGACATGGTGCCGAGGTTGATGCCGTCGTGGAGGAAGGCGCCCACGAGGTCCGGGTGCGCGAGGTCGACCCCTTCGTCGAGCACCGCGACGGCGATCATCGAGTCGCCCCGCTGGTGGTCCCACGCGCTGTCACCGGCTCCGCCGGCGTCGATCTGCACCATGTCCCACTGCTGGACGAACAGCGGGTCGTCGGGCTGGAACGCCACCGGTGTCACGACGGGGATGAACTCGAGCTTGACCTCGGTGCCCAGCCGGGCGGCCAGCTCGTCGCGGATGTCGAAGGCCGGCCGCGTGGCGCCCGGGACGTCGAACAGGTCGAACGACCCCAGCAGCGCGCTGCGCGCGTCGTTGCGGACCAGCTCGTACTCCTCGAGCACCGCCGCCTTCTCCGGGTCCCGGGCCACGTCGGACGCGAGCACCAGGGTCGTCGCCAGCGGCGACAGGAGCTCGTCGCGCCCACGCACCTGGGTCCGGTAGACCGGCGCCGTCCACTCCACCTCCGAGCTCGCCGTGACCGTGTCGCGGTCGACACCGCCGCCTTCGCGGGTCCGGGCGAAGACCAGGCCGGGGCTGTCGTTCACCGCGGCGTGCGGCAGCTCCGCCCGGGCGAGCGCGCCGGCGCCGGGCCCGTCGGCCCCCCCGCCGTACCCGAGGGGGACGAGTCCCAGCGCCCCCAGGGCGTCGGAGGCAGAAGCGCCCGGGGCGGAGGCGACCTTGACGAGCACCACGTCGGGCACCAGCGCGAGCTGCGCGCCGGACGGATGGGCGAGGGTCTCGGGGTATGCAGCCATGTCGAGCATCTCCTTCGTCTGCGGGGGGCGCAGTGCCGGGCAGCAGCCGTCGAGACCTGCTCGGCGGTCCTGGACCCGACAGACGCTGGCGACGGGCTGCAGATACCTCCGTCAGCGAGCCACCTGACCCGTCCGGACGGCGGTGACCGCGAGCGAGCACGGCAGCGGTGCCGAGGAGGGCGCCTACCCCGCCGAGCGCACCGCCCCGAGCACAGGGGTGTCGAGGTCGCTGTTGTCCACCACGACGTCCGCGCGCTCCGCGGGCGCGCACTCCCGGAGGTAGATCCGCTGACCCTCGACGTAGCGGCGGTTGCCCGGGTCCTCCGGGTCGGCCGGCGCCCCGTCGCGCACCGCCATCCGGGCCGCCGAGACCGCGAACGGGACGTCGAGGTACACGGTGTGGTCCCAGTGCGCGCGCAGCTCGTCGCGGTGCAGGAATATCCCGTCGACCAGCAGGAGGGCGTGCTCCCCGGCCCGCCGAGGCTCGACGTCGAGGTGCGCGTCCGTCGCGACGTCGTGCGCGGCCCCGCGGTACAGGCGGTCGCCCCCGGGGCCGAACGGGTCGAGCACGTCGGTGCGGAAGCGGGCGTAGTCGTAGGAGTCGCGGTAGAACCCGTCGGGGGAGTCCGCGCCGCGTGCGTAGCGTTCGGCGCGCGGCCGGTGGAACCCGTCGACCGAGACGCGCACGACCTCGTGCCCGTGCTCGCGCAGGACCTCGGCGAGCTCGTCGGCGAACCAGGTCTTGCCGGAGCCGTCGACGCCGTCCACGGCGACCCGGACCGGACGCCCGGTGCGGCGGGGGTCCGGCAGCCCCTCGGCGACCGCCCTCAGGACCGCGCGGCGGGTGGGCGTCATGGCCGGCGACCCTAGCCGACGGGCGTGCCCGACGCGGCCGGGTCCGGGCGTGGCGGACCCCACCCGCACGCACGGTTGCCCGGGGCGCCCCACGCGGTGCACCATCGAGGGTCGGTCGCCGCGTGCTGAGCAGCGGCCGCGTCGTCGGAGGGACGAGGAGCGAGCGCATGCGGGGCGTCGCGGGATGCGGGGTGGCCGTGCAGGCCTGCTCAGGTGCACCCGGGAGCCTCGTCACGCACCTCTGACCTCGAGCACGGCAGCAGCCGGTCCACCGTCCACCCGGACGACCCGACCCCTGCCCGCCGTGCCCCGGTGAGCGTGCGCGCGGGGCTGACCCCGTCCCCGCCACCAGCCGCCCGCCGCCCGGACACCCGGATCGCGGACGCGTCGCCGTGCACCGCCCGGTGCGCCGGCCGGTGGCCCCGACCCACCGGAAGCCGAGAACCCGCATGAACCCCCTGACCGAGAAGCAGCTCCGTGCCTGCTTCGTCAACGCCTCCCGCCGCGAGGCGGCCCAGGCGACCCTCCCCGACCTCGACGCGCAGCGCTGGGACCGCCTCGACTACCTCGGGTGGCGCGACCGCAAGGCGCCGCTCGCCGCGTACGTCGTGCTCGAGCTCGACGACGAGCCCGTCGGGGTCCTGCTCCGCTCCGGCGACGCGACGAAGGGCAAGCGCCGCCGGGCGGTGTGCGCGTGGTGCGAGGACGTCGTCGAGACCGACGACGTGTCGCTCTACGTCGCCCGCCGCGGCGGTGCGCTGGGCCGGCGCGGCGACACCATCGGGACGCTGGTCTGCACCGAGTTCCGGTGCTCGCGGAACGTGCGCCGGACCCCGACGCGCGCCGAGGCGGGCAGCGACCTGGAGTCGGTGCGCGAGCAGATCGTCGCCCGGCGGGTCGCGGGGCTGCGCGAGCGCTCCGCGCGGTTCGTCGCGGAGGTGCTGCGGACGCGGTGACGTGACCGGGTGAGGGCGAGGGGCGGCGACCGGTCGCGGACGCCGCCCCTCGCCGCCGGTTCACGCCGGGCTGCGGAGCTCGCGGAAGGTTGCGCGGATCTCCTCGGTCAGCACCAGCGGCTGCTCGAGCGCGGCGAAGTGCCCGCCGCGGTCGAGCCGGGCGTAGCGCAGGACCGTCGCGTACCGCCGTTCGACCCACCGCAGGGACGCCTGCACGGCCTCCCCCGGGAAGATGCTGAAGCCGGCCGGCGTCGGGCCGGGTCCGCGCGGTCCGGCACCGGCCGCCTGCTCCTGGCGGGACTCCCAGTACAGCCTCGCCGCGGAGGCCCCGGCGTTGGGCAGCCAGTACAGCATCACGTCGTCGAGGATCTCGTCGCGGCCGAGGACGTCCTCGGGGGAGCCGTGGTGGTCGGACACGTCCTCGAACAGGGTGTAGATCCAGGCGGCGAGACCGGCCGGTGAGTCGGCGAGCGAGTACCCGATGGTCTGCGGCCGGGTCGACTGCTCGCGCGCGTAGGCGTCCTGGTCGGTCGAGTACCGCTGCGAGCGGGCGACCATCGCCCGCTCCTCGGGTGTGGCCTCGTCGAGCTCGTCCTGCGTCGGGAAGACGAGGGGCAGGTTGAAGTGCAGCCCGACGCACCCCGAGTCCGGACGGCGGCCGATCGCGTCGACGACGGCCGCGCCCCAGTCGCCGCCCTGGGCGAACCAGGAGTCGTAGCCCAGCCGGCGCATCAACGTGATCCACGCGTCCGCGATGCGCGTCGGGCCCCAGCCCGGACCGGCGGGCTTGTCGGAGAAGCCGAAGCCGGGCATCGACGGGACGACGACGTGGAACGCGTCCTGCGCGCTGCCCCCGTGCGCGACCGGGTCGGTGAGGGGGCCGATCATCCGGCGGAACTCCAGCACGGACCCGGGCCAGCCGTGGCACAGCAGCAGGGGCCGGGCGTCCGGCTCGGCGGAGCGCACGTGCAGGACGTGGATGCCCAGGCCGTCGATGACGGTGCGGGAGGACCCGAGGCCGTTCAGGTCGTCCTCGCAGCGCCGCCAGTCGTAGCCCTCGGCCCAGTAGGCGCACAGCTCCTGGACCCGGGATAGTCGCGGTCCCTGTCCGTCGGCGGTCGCCTCGTCGGGCCAGCGGGTCGCGGACAGGCGGGTCCGGAGCAGCTCGAGGTCGGCGTCCCCCACCCGGATCGGGTACGGCAGCACGGCATCGGCGGGGGTGGGTGCATCGCTCATGAGGTCGCTCCAGCGTCCGGTGGTGCCCTGGGGTGGGTGGTGACGCAGTGGACCACGATCCGGAAGATGTATTCAACTTGAGAGTCGGTATTCCGATTCTGCTACCGTCGCCCCGTGCCCTCCTCCGCTGCACCCCTGCGCCGCGACGCTGAACGCAACCGCCGGCTCCTGCTCGACACGGCCCGCGACCTCATGGCCCAGCACGGGCTCGACGTCGCCTACGAGGAGATCGCCCGTGCGGCCGGCACGGGGATGGGCACCGTGTACCGGCGCTTCCCGGACCGCCAGGACCTGGTGGACGCGCTCTTCGGCGAGCACGTCGAGGCCGTGTGCCGCATGGCGGAGGACGCGGCGCAGCAGGAGGACCCGTGGGGCGCGCTCAGCGACTTCCTCGAGCGGCAGCTGGAGCTCGAGGCCGCGAACCGCGCGCTCGGGCAGATCCTGCGCGGCCAGAAGGGCTCGTACGCCATCGCGCACCACGCGCACGAGCGCATGACGCCGATCGTGCGCGCGCTCCTCGACCGGGCCGTCCGCGCCGGGCAGCTGCCCGACGGCGTCACCTCGGCCGACCTCGTCGCCGTCCACCTCATGGTCGGCAGCGTCATGGACGCCTCGCGGGGCGTCGCGCCCGAGCTGTGGCGGCGCGCGCTGGCCGTCGCCCTCGCCGGGCTGCAGCACGCGCAGCTGCCCACGCCCGCACCGGCGGACGACGTCGTCGACCGCCTCTTCGCCACCGAGACCACCTGAGGACCCCCACGTGCCCCTGCCCCACCCGCTCACCGACGTCCTGCGAGCGAAGGCGATCTGCTTCGTGACGACCCTCATGCCCGACGGCTCCCCGCAGATCAGCCAGACCTGGGTCGACACCGACGGCGAGCGCATCGTCATCAACACGGTGGACACCCACCAGAAGGCCCGCAACATCGCCCGCGACAGCCGGGTGGCCCTCGGGATCGTCGACCCGGCGAGCCCGCTGCGCTCGTGGGCGATCCGCGGGCACGTGCTGTCCACGAGCACCGAGGGTGCGCGCGAGCACCTCGACGGGCTGTCGACCAAGTACCTCGGCCGGCCCTACCCCGGCTTCGGGGGCTCGGGCGGCGGGCAGCGCGTCGTCGTCACCATCGCCGTCGACTCGGTGCACACGCCCTGACCCGCGCCCGTGCCGGGGTTCCGGTGCGGGACGAGGTACGACGGGCGGCGCTCCGGACGGGACGACCCGCCGCGGTGCCAGACTCGCCCCGTGGCAGACGCGAGGGACCGCGACCGCGCGACCGCCCGCGCGCGGCGGTACTTCGACACGCACGCCGACGGCTACGACGAGGAGATGCGCGTCGCGGAGCGGCGGCTGCTCGGCGAGCAGCGGGCGTGGGCGACGTCGCGCGCGTCCGGTGCGGTCCTCGAGCTCGCGGTCGGCACCGGGCTCAACCTCCCGCTGTACCCGGCGTCGGTGCACCACGTGCTCGGGATCGACCTGTCTGCGGCGATGCTCGACCGGGCGCGCGCCCGCGTGCGCGACCTCGGGCTGGGGGAGCGTGTCGCGCTGCGGCAGGGCGACGTGCAGCACCTCGACCTGCCCGACGAGGCGGTCGACACCGTCGTCGCGACCTACGCGCTGTGCACCGTGCCCGACCCGGGGGCGGCGCTGCGCGAGGCGCGGCGCGTGCTCCGCCCGGGCGGGCGCCTCGTGCTCGTCGAGCACGGGCCGGCGGCGTCGTGCTGGATCCGCGCGGTGCAGCGCGTGCTCGACCCGCTCGCTGTCCGGTTCCAGGCCGACCACCTGCTCCGCGAGCCGCGGCGGTTCGCGGCGGACGCCGGCTTCGTCGTCGAGCACGCCGACCAGGTCGGCACGGGCGGGCTCGCGCACCGCGTCGACGCGCGGCGGCCGGGGTGACGGGCGGCGGCTGACGGGCGCCGGCGGAGGGACGTCGGGCTGACGGGCGCGGGCTGAGGGACCTCGGCTGAGGGGCGCCGGGCTGACGGGCCGCGGTTGACGGACCCCGGAGTGCGGCCGGGGTCCGGCGGGTCGTCAGGCCCGGGCGTCGGCGGCGGCGCGGGCGTCGGCCACCGCGCGGGTGTGCACGGCGTCGGCCGGGCAGGCCGGGTCCCGCAGCGCGATGGTGCGCAGGTCCACGAAGCGGATGCACGTGCAGGCGACGAGGGCCACGGTGACTCCCAGGGGCAGGGGCGCAGGTTCGTCCTGCGGCGCTGCCCGCCCTATCGGCAGCGCCGGACGTCCCGTGAGCACCGGACGGCGCACGGGCCCGGCCGGGCGGCGCGCCGCACCCGCGCCGCGCCGCCCACCGCCGGTCAGGGGAAGTTCGACCGCGCGTACGTGATCAGCGCGCTGAGCGCCGACCCGCCGCCGAACTCGTTGTCGCCGGACGTCGTCGGTCCGGGCGTGCCGGCCTCGGCCGACTGCACACCGACGACCCGCGGCCACGGCTCCGACCCCCACCAGCCCCACACCGGCCCGCCGGAGTGCCCGCCCGTGATGTCGTTGAAGTGGCCCATGACGAGGCCGTCCTGGCCGGAGACCGACTCGTCGGACGTCGACGACACGACCGCGCTGCCCACGAACGCCGGGCGCTGCGTCCCGGTCAGGTCGCCGGGGTAGCCCATGTGCTGCCAGTACGCGCCGCCGTTCCAGCCGTCGTCGTACGCGCGGTAGCCCGCGTAGCCGACGTGGTCGCCGACGGGCCGGTCCATGACGAGCACGACGTAGTCGAACGCGGTCTCGAGGTCGGTGAGCCCGCCCTCGGCCTTGTTCCACGACAGGATCGTGGTCGCGTGGTACTCGCCCCACGGGCCGTTGGTGTTGTAGTACCCGGGCGAGAACGTGACCCACCCGGCGCCGCCGTCGTCGTGCCAGTCGATCATGTGGCTCGCGGTCAGCACGTGCCGGGGGCCGACGACCGCGCCGCTGCCCGTCCCGCCCGCGCCCCAGACGCGGCCGACGATGCGCCACGGGAAGGACGTGTCCTGGTAGACGTAGCGCGAGTCGGGCTGGAACACGTTCGCGGGCCGGTCCTCGTCCTCGCCGAGCTTCCCGGCGCGGTCGAGCACGTGCGGCCACGAGCGCAGCGCCGCGAACGGCGGGCGGTAGCCGTCGAGCTCCCGGACGTCGCCGAGCTGCTCGACGAGCCCGCGGTCGAGCCGCTGGACCTCGAGCGTCGGATAGGGCGGCTCGACGCGGACGCCGTCCCCGCGGGTGCGGGCGACGACGCGGTAGGTCCCGCGCTCATCCCGCACGAGCTCGACGTCGTCGCCGTCGGGCAGGGCGAACTCGTAGAGCGAGAACTCGCCGCCTGGAGGGGCCTCGGTGGCCTCCTCCTCGCGGCGCCGGCGCAGCGTGCGCGCGGTCACCGGGGCGTCGACCTTCTCGGGTGTGGTGGTCATGGGGTGCCTCCTGGTCGGGCCGCCGGGGGTCGGCGGTCTCCTCGGTGGAGGCCGTGCGCGGCCGGGGGATACGGCCGGGGAGGGCACGGACGGTGCCCGATAGGGCGCACCGCACCGCACCGCACTGCACCGCGCCGCACCGGGCAGGGCGACGCGTCAGCGCGCCGTCAGGCCGACCTCGTCCTCGACGGCCGCGCACACGTCGCGCGCCGGGGTGATGCCCCGCACCGCGCACGCGGCGGCGGAGAGCAGGTGGCGCAGCGTCGCGCGGTCGGCGGGCGGGAGGACCTGCAGGGCGGCGTCCTCGGCGGTGCGGACGTCGGCCTCGAGGCGGGCCAGGGTCGTGCGCCCGTCGGCGGTCGCGACGAGGCGGCGCTGGCGCCGGTCGGTCGGGTCGACCTGGCGCTCGACGAGCCCCGCGGCCACGAGGTCGTCGACGAGGTAGGTCATGACGGTCCGGTCGATCCCGAGGTGCCCGGCGAGCGCGAGCTGGCTGCGCTGGTCGCCGTGCACGACGGACGCGAGGACCTGGAAGCCGCGGTGCCGGTGCGGGACGGCGTCGAGCACGGGCCCGACCTGCTCCTGGTAGTGCCGCAGCAGCACGCCGAGGGTCCAGCCGAGCTCGTCGTGCCCCAGGCGCCCGCCGTCGGCTCCGGTCGTCGTCTCCACCCGCCGAGCATACGCCGAGGACGTCGCTTGCGCAGATCGTCTGTCACGCATACGGTCTTGCACACCACACGAATGCGTCGAGAGGACCGCCCGCCATGGCTGACCACGGCCACGACCTGCTGCTCGGGTCGTTCATCACGCCGACCAACGGCGACCCTCAGGCGCCCGTCCGGCTCGCCGTCGCGAGCGAGGCCGCCGGGCTCGACCTCGTGACGTTCCAGGACCACCCGTACCAGCCGGCGTTCCTCGACACGTGGACGCTGATGTCCTACGCCGCCGCGCGCACCGAGCGCATCCGCCTCGCGGGCAACGTCCTCAACCTCCCGCTCCGGCCGCCGGCCGTGCTGGCCCGCGCGGCCGCGAGCCTCGACCGGCTCTCGGGCGGGCGCGTCGAGCTCGGCCTCGGCGCCGGGGCGTTCTGGGACGCGATCGAGGCGATGGGCGGGCGCCGGCTCACCCCGGGCCAGGCGGTCACGGCGCTGAGCGAGGCGATCGACGTGATCCGCGGCGTGTGGGACGACACGACGCGCCAGCCGCTGCGGGCGGGCGGCACCTACCACGCCGTCCACGGCGCCAAGCGCGGACCCGCCCCCGCGCACCCCATGGAGATCTGGCTCGGCGCCTACAAGCCGCGCATGCTCGCGCTCACCGGGGAGAAGGCCGACGGCTGGCTGCCCTCGCTGTCCTACCTCGGCTCGCCGCAGGACATGGTCGACGCGAACGCCCGCATCGACGACGCCGCGCTCGCCGCCGGACGCCGGCCCGCGGACGTCCGGCGCCTGCTCAACGTCGGCGGGACGTTCTCCGACCGGTCGAGCGGCCTGCTCCAGGGGCCCGTCACGCAGTGGGTCGAGCAGCTCGGCGAGCTCGTGCTCGAGCACGGGTTCAGCGCGTTCGTCCTGGCCGGGGACGACGAGCGCGCGCTGCGGCTGTTCGGCGGCGAGGTCGGGCCCGCGCTCCGCGAGCTCGTGGCGGCCCACCGCGGCACGCCCGGGGCCGGCGCGTGAGCGGCCGGGGCGACGCGGGCCACCCGCTGCGGCTCGGGGCGGCGGTCCGGGCCGACGCGGGCGACCCGGGGGCGCTGACCCGGCTCGCCGCCGTGGCGGAGGCGGGCGGGCTCGACGTGCTCGCGGTCGACGGCGGCGCGGGCGGTGGTGAGGGGCTCGACGCCTGGACGGCGCTCGGGTGGGTCGCGGGAGTCACGCAGCGGATCACCCTCGTCGCCGAGGGGCTCGGGGTCGCCGCACCTCCGGCGGTCCTCGCGCGGGCGGTGGCGAGCCTCGACCTGCTGACCGGGGGACGCACCGAGCTCGCGCTGACGCGCGCGGCGGACGGGGGAGCGGGCGGCGCGACGGACGCGCTCGCCGAGGCCGTCGCCGTCGTTCGGGGAATGTGGACGCCTGGCCGGTCGCCGCTGGTCGCCGCCGGTCCGGCGCACCCCGTCCCGGGTGCGGCGCGCGGGCCGGCGCCGGCCCACGACGTGCCCGTCTGGGTCGTGGGGGCCGACGACGACGCGGTCGACCTCGCCGCCCGCACGGCCGACGGCTGGTGGCTCGACCTCCGGGCGACCGGCGACGCGCTCGCGGACGTCGGGCGCCGGCAGGAGCGGCTCGACGCGGCGGCCGCGCGGCACGGCCGGGCACCGGGCGAGCTGCGTCGCGTGCTCACGCTCGCCGGAGCCGCCGGTGCGCCCACGGTCGAGGAGGTCGTCCGGCTCGTCGTCGACGACGGCGTCGACACCGTCCTGCTCGCGACCGACGACGCCGCGGCCCTGCACCGCTGGGCCACCGAGACCGCCCCGGCGGTCCGGTCCGCCGTCGCCGCGACCCGCGCCGCCCGGGGCACGCCCCCCGCGACGACCCGCAGCGCCCGCGTGCGGTCCGCCCGGCGCGCCGGAATCGCGTACGACACCGTCCCGGCGGGCATCGAGACCGTCGAGCCGGGCGACACCCGGTACCCCTCGATGCGCTCGAACTACCTGCGCAGCGGCCGCCCGGGCCTCGTCCTCCTGCCGCGCGACACCGCCCAGGTGGCCGCGGCGCTGACGTGGGCCCGGACCCAGCCGGTCCCGCTCGCGGTGCGCAGCGGGGGCCACGGGATCAGCGGCCGGTCGACGAACGACGGCGGGATCGTCCTCGACCTGCGCCGGCTCGACGGCATCGAGGTGCTCGACGCCGCGACGCGGCGGGTGCGGATCGGAGCCGGCGCGCGGTGGGGTGCGGTCGCCGAGGCGCTGCAGCCGCACGGGTGGGCGCTCACGTCGGGCGACTACGGCGGCGTCGGCGTCGGGGGGCTCGCCACCGCGGGCGGCCTCGGGTTCCTCGCGCGCGAGCACGGGCTGACGATCGACCACGTCCGCGCGGCCGAGGTCGTGCTCGCCGACGGATCGGTCGTGCGCGCCGACGCCGAGCACCACCCGGAGCTGTTCTGGGGTCTGCGCGGCGCGGGCGGCAACCTCGGGATCGTGACCTCGTTCGAGTTCGAGGTCGACGAGGTGGGCGACGTCGGGTTCGCGCAGCTCTCGTTCGCCGTCGACGACGTCGCCGGCTACCTGCACGACTTCGGGGCCCTCGTCGAGGCCGCGCCGCGCGACGTCACGCCGTTCCTCATCGTCGGCGCGCCGCGCGACGGGCAGGTCGTCGCGCACGTGCTCGCGGTCGTCGACTCCGACGTCCCCGAGACGATCGTCGAGCGCCTCCAGCCGTTCGCGATGCTCGCCCCGCTCGTCCAGCAGGCCGTGCACGTGCTCCCGTACACCGGGGTCGTGCGCCGGACCGCCGACGTGCACGCGGGCCACGGCGAGCCGGTGTCCCGCTCGTCGCTCGTCGACCACGTGACGCCCGCGCTCGCCGAGGACCTCGAGCGGCTGGTCCGCAGCGGCGCGGTGCACTTCTTCCAGATCCGCTCCGCGGGGGGTGCCGTCAACGACGTCCCGGCCGACGCCACCGCGTACGCGCACCGCAGCGCCGGGTTCTCGCTCGTCGCGATGGGGGCCGAGCGGGACCGGGTGGACCGCCTTTGGGACGCGCTGGGCCACCACTGGACCGGCCTCTACGGGAGCTTCGACTCCGACCCGCGGCCCGAGCGGGTCGAGGACGCGTTCCCGCCGGCGACCCTGGCCCGCCTGCTCGCGCTCAAGGAGCGCTACGACCCGGACGACGTCTTCCGGCAGAACCTCCCGGTGACGTCGACGCTGCGCCGGGAGCCGCGCGCGGACCGGCCGCTGCTCACCCCGTGACCCGCAGGTGCGCCGTCGACCCGAGCTCGGCGACCTCGCGGCTGTGGAAGCGGCCGTCCTCGCGCAGCACCGTGATGCTCCCGGCCGGCAGCCGGAAGCGCGCGTAGCCGGTGGCCTCGACCGGGATCCCGAGCCACGCCGCGACGACGAGCTGGCCGCTCCCGCCGTGCGCGACGAGGACCTGGTGCTCCCGCGCCCGGGCGAGCAGGTCGGTCACGCCGGCGTAGACGCGCCGGGCGAAGGTCAGCCACGTCTCCGCGCCCTCGACCCCCTCGTCGTGCCGGAGGCGGTCGCCGGACGCGGGCGGCACGACGAAGCGCTCCTCGAGCCACGCCTGCGGGCGTCCGCCGGCCACGCCGTACGACTTCTCCCGCAGCCGGGCGTCGAGCGTCGGCGTGACCCCGAGCGCGTCGCCCACGGCGTCGGCCGTCTGCCGGGCACGGCGCAGGTCGGACGTGACGACCTCGACACCGGTGCCGTGCGGCACCTGCCGCCGCAGCGCCTGCCCGACGAGCGCGGCCTCCCGCTCGCCGCGGGCCGTGAGCGCGGAGTCGAACCACCCGCCGACGAGCCCGTCGACGTGGTGCGACGCCTCGGTGTGCGTGACGAGCCACAGCGTCCGCGCGCGCGGCCCGACCAGGTCAGGGGTCGGTGGGGGCTGCATGCCCCCACCCTGCCGCACGGCTCGTGTTCACTGGCCGCATGGCCTTCACGCCGCTGCCGACGCGCCTCGTGACCGACCGCTTCGAGCTGACCCCGCAGGAGCCGGCCGACGCCGGGTGGCTCGCCGTGCTGTTCACCACCCGGGGCCGCGGCGAGGTGTCGGAGGCGGAGGCCCGCGAGCGCATCGCCCGCATGCACGCGCTGACCGCGGAGCACGGCATCGGCGCCCTGGTCCTGCGGCCGCGCGACGGCGGTCCGCCCGTTGGGTACGCCGCGGTGGTCGTCGGCCGCGGGACGGTCGAGGAGCCCGAGCTCGCCTACGAGCTGCTGCCGGAGGCGCACGGGCGCGGGTACGCGACGGAGGCGGCGCGCGCGGTGCTCGACGCGGCGCACGCGACGGGCCGGGCGCGGATCTGGGCGACCATCCGCCCCTGGAACGCCGCGTCGCTCCGCGTCGCGGAGAAGCTCGGCTTCCGGCGGGACCACGTGATGACCGACCACGACGGCGACCTGGTCTGGTTCCTGCACGAGGTGCCGGCCGTGCCCGGGCATGGAGGAGGCCCCGCTGCTGCAGGGGGCTAGAGCAGCGGGGCCTCTGCCTCACAGTATCGACCGCAGGGCGCCCGGGGTGGAGGTTCCGGCCGGATGAACCCGGTGGGACGAGCGGGTGAGTCGCGCTCGCGCCGGACGGGCCGGGCCGCCCGCCCCGGTGCACGGCCGGTGGCGCCCGTCAGACGAGGTACGTCCCGTGCCCTCGCACGACGAGCCCGTCCTCGAGCTCGAGGACCTCGCTCACGAGCCCGCCGTCCTGGTTCCGGTAGGCGATGACGACCGTCGCGACGCCCGCGAACACCTGGACGACCTCGAACCGCAGCCCGGGCAGCAGCTCGAGCCCGCGCGCCCAGTAGGCCCGCAGCGCGTCCTTGCCGCGCACGACGCCGTCGCTGCCCGGCACGACCCGCGCGGCGACCGGGGACGTGAAGACGACGTCGTCGGCGACGTGCGCGAGCAGCGCGTCGAGGTCGCGGGAGTTCCAGTCGCGCTCCCAGCGGCGGGCGAGGTCGGCGGCCCAGGTGGTGTCCATGCGCCCAGCATCGACCGCCGGGCCGTCGCGCGGGACCCGGCCATCCGGATCCTGGACGTGCGGCGGCGGACCGGGTCCGCCCCGAGCCGCGTGGGGGAGCGGCTCAGCGACCGGCGCCGAGGACCGACAGCACGAACGCCCGAGCCTCGAGCACCGCGGCCAGGCACGCGTCGACGTCGACGGCCGGGAGCTGCACCCACTCCCGCATCGCACGCCCGGGCTTCGTCTCGCACGGGCTCCCCGCGCCGCTCGCGACGAGCTCGGCGACCCGCGCCGCCGGGAGCTTGACGACCACGTCGGTGCCGCTCGCGAACGCGTAGAACTTCCCGCCGGTCCGCAGACCGAGCGAGTGCAGCATGCGTCCCTCGTCGTCGTCCGGGTGCAGCGCGAGGGCGCGCTCGCGGACGGCGGCGAACACGTCCGTGCCGGCGGGGCCGGAGGCGGCAGTCATACGGCGAGCCTAGGACCGGCGTGCGGGCGGGGGACAGTGCCCGTTCGAGTGCTTGTTGAGAAAGACTCGCGATATCGCTACGGTCGGCGCGCTCACCCGCTGCGTCCCCGGACGCCCGAGGCCAGGAGGCCGCATGCCCACCCCACTCGTCCCCGGACCGACGGGGAACCCGGTCCCCGCCCGCCGACGGCGCTCCCGCGGCGGTGCGCTGACCGCCGGGCTCGTCGGGACGCTCGTCCTCAGCGCGTGCAGCGGGACCGCGCCCGCCGCGGAGCAGACCCCCGACGCCGCACCGGTGCGGACCGCCGAGGAGCGCCTCGTCGTGGCCGACCCCGTCGCCGCGGCCGTGCACACCTACTCCGTGCCGGAGCACGAGCTGCTCGGCACCCTGGAGGACCTCGCCGTCCAGGAGCACGCGGGGTTCGTGCAGCTCGAGGACGGCCGCCTCCTGCTCGCCGACAAGGACACCCCCGAGCTGCTCGCGCTCGACGTCAGCGGCGACGAGCCGGCGATCACCGACCGCGTCGCGCTCCCCGGCTCCGCGGTGCACATCGCCGTCGACCCGGACGGCACGCGCGCCGTGGTGAGCACGTCCGCCGACCCGGGGACCGGCCTGGGCGCCCTCACCGTCGTCGACCTCGCGACCTTCGAGGCCGAGGGGTCCGTGCCGGTGGCGACCGAGGAGCCGGGGATCGCGCTCGTCGGCGACGCGCTGCTCCACCGCGACGGCGCCGAGGCCGGGCGGCTCGAGGCGTTCGCGCTCGCGGACGTGCTCGACGGCTCGGCGGAGCCCGTCACCGGGACGGACGTCGGCGCCTACGGGCACGGCGAGGCCGTCGTCGACGGTCACCTGCTGCTCGCGACCGACGCCGGGCTCGAGCGCTTCCACGTCGACGGCGGGGAGCTGTCGGCCGAGGACGCCATCGCCTGGGGGACGGGCGACCAGGCCTGGGGCCGCGGGTACTACCTGCGCGTCCTGGGGGCCGACGACCCGCACGTGTGGAGCTACGTGCGCGACCAGTCCAGCGCGTCCTGGGGCGAGTGGCGCAACGACCTGTTCGTCGTGCCGCCGGGCCAGGACGAGGCGCAGCGCCGGCCCCTGGGCAACGGGCTCGCGTTCCGCTTCTCGGTGGCCGACGACCGCGTGCTGTTCGCCCGCATGCACCCCGACGGGTACGTCGCGCACGTCGTCGACGCCGACCCGGCCTCGCCCACGTTCCTCGAGACCCTGCACGCCGTGCCGCTGCCGACCCCGAGCCGCGCCCCGGCGCGCGAGGACGACCTCGAGGAGGTGTGGGAGTCGCCCGGCCGGCCCATCACCGCGATCACGGCCGCCGGCGACACCGGCTACGTCTCCCGCGGCGGCGACGGGATCGTCGACGTCCTCGACACCCGCGCCGGCACGGTCGAGGGGACCATCACCGTTCCGACGTCCCTCGACGGCGGCGGGTACCTGATCGTCACGCGCCCCGGCGCGGCGCCCGTCGACACCCTCGGACGCTGACCGCGACGCCGCCGCAGGCCCGGGGCGCGGGGTCCGCGGCGGCGCGACGCGTGCGGTGCCGGACCGGGTGCCGGACCGGTGCCGGGCCGGTGCTGCGGTTGGAGGCTCGACCGTCGCCGCGTCATGATGCAGAGATGGTGAGCCGGGCGGCGGGTCCGCGGGCGCGGACGGTCCTGTGGCCGCTCGTCGCGCTGCTGACGCTCCTGGGGTTCGCCTGGATGCACGTGGTCGCGGTCACCGACCCGGGGACCGCGCAGCACCATCACGTCGCGGGCGTCGCCGGCGCTGCGGGGGAGACGGGCGCTGGGGGTGTCGCCGTGGGCCGGGCGGCTGTCGCCGGGGCAGCGCCCGTCGCGCACGCGGTCTGGTCGTCTGCCGCGGATCTGTCGGGACACCACGCGGGGCGCGCACACGCCGCGCACGACACGTGGACGGCGACCGCGACGGAGCCCGACGTCGGGGCGACGAACGCGACCGCCGTCGGCGCCGGTCCCGGCCTCGGCCCGGTCACCGGGTCACCCGACCGGGCTCCGCACCGAGACGGGGACGACGGGGGTGGTCACGCCGCGATGGTCGGCTGCCTGCTCGCGCTCACGGGCGTCGCGGCGTGGGTGCTCCGGCGCCGGCCGTCGGGACCCGGCCTCGCGCTCGCGCAGCGGCAGGGTCGTCCGGCCCGTCGTGACCCCGCCGCCACGTGGGCGGTGCCGGCCCGGGGCTGCGGTCCACCGCGCATCGCGCTGTGCGTCCTGCGGGTCTAGGAGCGGGCCCGCGCGCCGGGCGACCACCACGACCCCACGACCGCACACCCCAGGGAGCTCCACCATGACCACGCACACCCGCACGACGACGCACGCCCCCGAGACCGCAGACACCCGCCTGACGGCGCGCACCCGCCTGACCGCACGCACCGGCCCCGCCGGACGCGCCCGGCCGACCGCCACGCTGACCGGTGCGGCCGCCGTCGGCGTCGCGCTGCTGCTGGCGCTGACCGGCTGTGCCGGCGACTCCGGCGAGGTGGGCTCGAGCGCACCGGCCGCTCCCGAGCCGGCCTCGACGGCCGAGGCGTCCGCCGAGCACAACGACGCGGACGTGCAGTTCGCGCAGATGATGATCGTGCACCACCGGGGTGCGGTCGAGATGGCGGAGCTCGCGGCCGACCGCACCGAGACCCCCGAGGTTCTCGACCTCGCCGAGCGCATCGCCGCGGCGCAGGGCCCGGAGATCGACACCATGTCCTCGTGGCTCGAGGCCTGGGACGCGGAGGTGCCCGCGGACGACGCCATGGCCGGGATGGACCACGGGGACATGGACCACGGCTCGATGCCCGGGATGATGACCGACGAGCAGATGGCCCAGCTCGAGGACGCCGAGGGCGCCGCGTTCGACGAGGCGTTCCTCACGATGATGATCGAGCACCACCAGGGTGCGATCACGATGGCGCAGGACGAGATCGACGGGGGCGAGAACCCAGACGCGGTCGCGCTCGCGGAGACGATCATCGAGGACCAGACCGCCGAGATCTCCGAGATGACGGCCCTGCTCGGCTGAGCCTCCCCGCGCACGTGGTCCGAGCACCGCGCCATGGCGCTCGGACCACGTGCGGGCGGCTCGCCGCCGCCAGCCACCCGGCGCCGCGGGTCACCCCCGGTGCTGGTGACGTCACCCAGCGGGTCGTTCACCGCCGTGGTCGTCGGCGTGGGCGTCGGGATCGTCGTCGGGCCCGGGGTCGGGAGCGGCTTGCCGGGCTCTCCTCGCGGGCGTGCGTCGGTCGCCCGGGGCCGCAGCGGGCGCTCAGCTCGGCTTCGTCGCGATCCCGTCCAGCCAGAGCGTGTCCGACGCGTCGCTGTGGGTCCCGTCGGTGCCGACGTGCTTGCTGCTGATCGTCGGGCCCTTCGTGATCACGTGCCACAGCGCCATCGCGTGCCCGCGGCCGACGCCGTAGTCGGCCTGGAGCCACTCGACGACGCCCGCGGCCTTGGCGCCCGGCGCGTCGAGCCCCTTCTCGTGGGCGATCGCGACGAGCTCGCGCGGGGTCAGGCCGGTCTTCTGCTCGAGCGTGTCGAGGTACGCCTGGAAGGACATCGGACTCCTGGCTGCGTCGAGGCGGCGACCACGGTGGACCGCCGATGTTGGCCCCACCTGCGGCCGCGACGGCAGGCGGCTGTCGCGGCCGCCCGAGCGGGTTCCCCGAGCATGGCGCACGCCACCCACACGGCCGAGCGGGGCATCGGTGGCGAGCAGCGGCAGCCGCAGCAGAGCCGGAGGAGGGCGGGTCGGCGGCGACCGGGAGCCGTCGCCGACCGATCGGTCGGGGTTCACCCGGCCGGTGTCCGCCGGGGTCTGGGCACGCGACCGGTCGGGCTGTACTCTCCAACTCCCAACCCGGTCGGGCACGCCCGACGTCGTGCGGTGGAGCACCCTCACGACGACCGGGAGACCCGATGTCTTTCGCCCCTGCCGCGACCCTCGACGCCGCCGCGCTCGGCACCCGCACCGCCACCGACGTCCCCCTCGGCGCGGGCACGGACCGGGACGCCACCGGGCCCGCGGCGCCGACCGTGCACGACCACGGCCCCGCGGCACCCGCCGCCGCCCACCACGTCACCGACGAGCGCACCGACCCCCTGCCGCTGCCGACCGCCGGCTGGGGTGTCGAGCACGCGCTCGACGCGGTGGCCGAGGCCCGGCTCGCGCTGCCGTTCCGCCTGCCGCGCGCCCACGTCGTCAGCGCGCTCACGACCGTCGTCCTGCGTGCGGGCCGCCGCGCGGTCAAGGTCTACCCGCCCGGCACCGACCCCGCGCACCTCGCGGCGACCGCCGAGGCGCTCGCCGGCACGCCGTTCGCCGTGCTGCCGGTGTGCGCGCCGGTCGTCACGTCGGGCGGCGTCGTGACCGTCTCGCCGTGGGTGACCGGCGGGCGGTCCGCCGACTGGGCCGAGACCGGTGCGCTGCTGCGCGGCTTCCACGACGTGCACGCCGACGCGGCGGTGCCGCTGTGGGACCCGCTGCGCCGCGTCGTCTCGCAGGTCGCCGCGCTGCCCGACGACGCGGCCGCCGTGCTCCTCGACGCCCGCACCGCGCTGCTCGACGCCGTCGCCGGCCTGCGCTCGGAGCTCGGGGTCGGGACCGTGCACGGCGACGTCTCGCCCGGCAACACCGTGCGCTCCGGCGCGACGCCGCTGCTCATCGACCTCGACTTCGTCGCCCGGGCCCCCCGCGAGTACGACCTGACCAGCGCCGCCCGGCGGTTCGTCGCGGGCGAGATCGACGCCGCCGCGTACCGCGGGTTCTGCGACGCCTACGGGTTCGACGTGCTCACGTGGGACGGTCGCTCGGTGCTCGACCGGGTCGCGGCCCTCGGCGGCGTCGCGTTCCGGCTGTGGGACGACGTGCACCACGGGCGCGCGCACGACTGGCTGGACGACGCCGTGCGGGAGTGGCGCACGCCGCTCTGACGGGGTGACCGTCCGCGGTGGCACGGTCGGCTCGTCGCCGCTCGCCGCTCGCCGCTCGACGGCTGGACGGCGGGACGGGCCGCCGTCGGCCTGCTCCGGGTGTGCCCGGCGGGACGCGCGGGCCGGCAGGTCGCGAGGGGTCAGCGCGGGGCCGGGAGGCTGCGCAGCCACTCCGCGAAGCGCGCGTTGTTGACCGTGCCCTCGCGGTGCCGCTGCACGTGCGCGAGCGCCTCGGCCCCGGTGATCCCGAGCGCCTCGCGGACGACGAGCGACACGAGCAGCCCCGAGCGGTTGCGGCCGAAGGTGCAGTGCACGAGCACGCGGTAGCCGTCGTCGAGCAGGCCGGCGACGAGGGTCGCGAGCCGCAGGGTCAGCGCCGGGTCGGGCAGGTCGTCGCCGTCGACCAGCGGTGCCTTGAGGTACAGCAGGCCGTCGGTGGCGCCGGCCGGGGGGTGCGCGTCCGCGTCGGCGATGTCGATCACCGCGCGGATGCCGGTCGCCGCGACCCAGTCGAAGTCGACCGGGCAGCCGCCGTGCCACAGGCGGCCGGGCAGCATCTCGGTCGGCGGGTCCGCGGGGCGGACGCCGGGCAGGTCGACCGGCTCGGTCGTCAGGGAGGTCAGCTCGGTCACCTCGCGAGGCTAACCGCGCCCGCCGACGCCCGCCGGTCGGCCGCGTGAACGTCGGGTGGCGGGTGCGGGGCGCGACGGCGGCAGCGGGGTCGTGGAGCGGGCGCGTCGCCGGGGCAGCGGGCGGCGGGGCGTGCGCAGCCCGTGGCGGGCGGCATACGGCCGGCAGACAGGCGGGACGGTGCTGCGGGCGCGTCAGGTGTCGGCCGGCCCGGCGGGGAGACAGCGACGGCGAGCCGCGTCCGCCGGGCTCAGCGCGGGAGCGCCGCGGCGAACGCCCGGGCCAGCCGCTCGTGCCCCTCGCCGTCGGGGTGCACGCAGTCGGTCCCGCCGACGAAGTCGCCGGTCCCCAGGAGCCCGAACGTCTCGACGACCGTGACGTCGTACCGGGCGGCGACCTCGCGGATCCGGTCGTTGAACCCGGCCGGCAGGACGGCACCGCCGAGCTCGCCGCCCTCGAGGATCGCGTCGCCGAGCAGCCGCACGCGCGCCGGGTCGGCCGCGCCGAGGTCGCAGAACGGGAGGGGGTTGTAGTAGGTCATCCCGAGGATGAGCGTCCGGGGCCCGGCGTGCTCGCGGAGCGTACGCAGGATCTCGTCGTACCGGGTGACGAAGCCGGCGAACGTCGTCTCGAGCGTCGGCAGGCACGCGGGCGTCGTCACGAGCACGCACGCCGCGACGGCCGGCCCGTAGACGTCGTTGCCGCCGACCGACACGGTGACGACCTCGACGTCGTTGCGCCGGGAGCGGTCCTGGTTGCGGGCGTCGAGGAGCGCGACGGCCTGGTCGAGCTGGTCACCGGGCGCGAGCACCGTCCCGGTCGTGACGCCGCCCGCCACGCCGGGGATCCCGGTCCGCGACAGGTTCACGAGCTCGATCCCGCGGCAGCCGCGCCCGCGGTGGTCGGGGTCCGCGCCGTGCCGGCCGCGGCCCGGCGCGCAGTCCAGCCGGCGCGGGAGCACGGCGTGGAACCGGGCCACGAAGCCGTTGGCCTTCCACAGCGCGGCCGTCGTGGGGAAGTCGACCGCAGGCGGCACCGACTGCTGCCCGGCGGGGACGGAGTCGCCGATCGCGACGTGCAGGGGGCGCCCGGGCCGCGGGTGGTGGCGGCCGCCGTCGGGCGCGCCCTCGCCGGTGACGTCGGGGAGGTCAGTGACGTCGGGGACGTCGACCAGGCCCGGTGCCGGTGCGCGCCCCGGTGCGACGTCCGCCGGGGCCGCGCCGACCGCCGTCGCGGCCGACGCGGCGTTCGCGGGACCGGCGAGCGCGGTGGCCGCGCCCGGTCCGGCGAGCAGGGCGGTGATCAGGGTGAGGCACGTCCACGAGCGCTTCACGGTGATCCCCCTCGACCCCTGCGCGACGCGTTCCACGCTACGCCGGGCGGCCTGCGCCGCCGCCTGCCCGTTCGTGCCGTCGACCACGCCGCCGCCCGAGGCCCTCCGAAGGGCGGCGGGCGGCGGCGCGGTGGTGCCGTCCGGGTCGGCCGGGAGGGGACCGGCCGACCCGGGGGCGGTCAGCGCACGTACACGTTCGGCCGCGCGGGCATCGCGAACGGCGCCCCGATCGCGAACGACGGGTGCGGCGGCTGGTTGTACGCCGTGTTCTGCCACGCGATCGCGACCCGGTACTGCTGGTCGTGCAGCAGGGTCCACAGGCGCGTGTCCGTCGGGTGCGGCGTCGCGTAGATCCGCAGCGCGCTGTCGTCGGACGTCGCCCAGACGACCTCCTCGCGCCAGTCGCCCAGGATGTCGCCCGAGAGGGTCGGCGTCGACTTCGTGCCGTTGTTGCTGTGCACGCCCGAGCCGGTCAGCAGCCGGGTGTCGCCGCCGGTGCCGTACTTGTCGATCCGCGTGCCGTCGAGCAGCTCCCGGACCGGGTCGCCGTCCCACCACGCCAGGAAGTTCGCCGACGAGGGCTTGCGGGCGACGGCCGTGCCGGAGGTGTTGCGGAGCTGGGAGTCCGACGACGACCACGACTCCGCGCCGGGGCTGCCCGCCCAGATGTCGGACGAGACCCCGCGCCCGTTGTCCGTCGTGCCCGGCGTGCGCCACAGGATCGCCCCGGTGCGGGCGTCGGCCATGAAGGAGTCGGGCTGCGACGCCGTCTCGGTGACCTTGTAGTACTCGAGGCCCGGGCGGCTCGGGATGAAGTCGCCCAGGTGACCGGCGTCGCCGTGCCCGTACCGGGTGTTCCACAGCCCGCGGCCGTCGTCGTCGATCGCGGCGGCGCCGTAGAGGATCTCCTGGCGGCCGTCGCCGTCGACGTCACCGACGGACAGGGAGTGGTTGCCCTGCCCGGCGTAGGTGCTGTTGCCCGACGAGCTCGAGTCGAACGTCCAGCGCCGCGTGAGCTTCCCGTCGCGGTAGTCCCAGGCCACGACGACGGCCCGCGTGTAGTAGCCGCGCGCCATGATGATCGACGGCCGCACGCCGTCGAGGTAGGCGGTCCCGGCGAGGAACCGGTCGACGCGGTTGCCGTAGGAGTCGCCCCAGCCCGACACCGAGCCGCGCGCGGGGACGTAGTCGGTCGTGGCGCCGATGGCGCCGGTCTGGCCCTGGAAGACCGTGAAGTACTCCGGCCCGCTGAGCACGTACCCGTCGCCGTTGCGGTGGTCGGCGCTCGCGCTGCCGATGACCTGGCCGGTGCCCGAGCGGGTGCCGTCGGCCGTCTTGACCGCGACCTCGGCCTTGCCGTCGCCGTCGTAGTCGTACACCTGGAACTGCGTGTAGTGGGCGCCCGCGCGGATGTTGCGGCCCAGGTCGATGCGCCACATGCGCGTCCCGTCGAGCTGGTACGCGTCGAGGTACACGTTGCCGGTGACGCCGGCCTGCGAGTTGTCCTTGGCGTTCGTCGGGTCCCACTTGAGGACGACCTCGAGCCGGCCGTCGCCGTCGAGGTCCCCGACGGACCCGTCGTTCGCGACGTACCCGGAGCCCGGCTTGGAGATGGGGACGTCGAGGTACCCGTTGGCGAACCCGAGGGACGGCGCCGACGGTGCCTGCTCGGTGCCGTTCACGACCGCGCGCACGGTGTAGCTCGCGCCCGCGGACGCGCCGGCGTCGACGTAGTTGGTCGAGCCGGTGACGGGTGAGGACGTCACGCGCGTGCCGCCGCGGTACACGTGGAAGCCCGTCGAGGCGGCCTCGGTGCCGAGCAGCCGCCACTGGACGAGGTTCCCCGAGCCGGACCGCACGCTGATGAGCCCGCGGTCGAGGTCCTCCGCCTGCCACGCACCGGCGGGCGGGGTGGTCGTCGTCGGGGTGGGCGTGGGGGTCGTCGTGGCCGTCGGCGTCGGCGTCGGCGTCGTGGTGGACGTCGGGGAGGCGGTCGGGGTCGGCGTCGGGGTGACCGTGCCGGTGCACGCCGTGCCGTTGAGCCGGAAGGCGGTCGGGGCGGTGTTGGCCGACCCGTTCCACGTCCCGTTGAACCCGAACGCGACCGTCCCGCCGGACGGGACCTGCGCGTTGTAGCCGGCGTCCGTGACGCTCACGGTCGTGCCCGACTGGCTCGCGACCCCGTTCCACGCCTGCGTCACGGTCTGCCCGGCGGGGAAGTCCCACGCCAGCGTCCAGCCGCTCACCGCGTCGCCCAGGTTCTCGACGGTGACGCTCGCGCCGAACCCCGTCGACCACTCGTTCGAGACCGCGTACGTCACGCGGCAGCCGATGGCCGCGTGCGCGCTCTCCGCGGCCACGACCCCCGCGCCGACCGCTGTCGCGGCGGCGAGAAGTCCTGCCGCCACCCCTCGTGCTCTCATGGCGTCTCCTTCACGACGTCACGCCACCGGCCGGTCGCCGCGACGCTGCGGGACCGCGGCCCGGGCGTCGTCGCCCCGGACCGTGTCCGCGCCCCAAGGTAGGTAAGCGCTCGCCCGTGAGGAACGGAGCGGAGCCCTCTGAATCCTTTCAAGTCGAAAGTTTCGCTGAGCGGACCGCGGTTCCTCCGGCGGCTCCGCGCTCGTTGGTACCCTCACGTGGTGACGCCCGCCGGCCCCAGCCCCGAGCCCGTGGACCGCCGCGCGTGGGTGCTCGTCGTCGCCCTCGTCGTCGTGGTGGTCGGGCTCGCCGCCGCGGTGCGCACGCTCGGCGCACCCGTGCGGGACCCGCTGACGGCGGCCGCGACGAGCAACGCGCGCCACGGCGCGCAGATCCTCGACGCCGGGCTGGTCGGCGCGCTCGACGACGCCGGCGACGGGTCCCCGGAGGCGCTCACGGCGGCGTTCGAGGAGGCCTTCGACCGGACGCCCTGGATCGACACCTACGAGCCCGTCGACCCCGGCGGGGCGGACGCCGCGTGGCGGGTCCAGATCGCCGGCAGCGCGTCGGTGGGCAGCGGGCTCTTCTCCGAGATGGCGGAGGCGGTGCTGTGCGTGGACGTCACGGTGACCCGCGACGCGGACCCGCCGGTGCGGATGGTCGACTCGGCCTGCCTGACCGAGCAGATCCGTCGCGACGACGACCGGTTCGTGGAGATCGACCTCTCCGAGTGACCGCTCGCCGGCGGCGCCGGAGGCCGTGGCGCCCGTCCGTCAGCCGCGCCGGCCTCCGCCGGCGGCGTCCACGCGCTCAGGCGCCGCCCGGCCCGCCGCTGCGGGTGCTCGGGTCCTCGCCGATCCGCAGCAGCGGCAGGTGCTCCACGCGGTGGGCCGCCCACGTCAGCGTCCGGCTCGCCGTCCGCAGCGCGGGGACCACGCGCTCCGGGCCCCGGCGCGCACCGGCGTCGAGCAGGTCGCGGAGCCGGTCGAGCACGGACAGCGGGACGGCGGACAGGACGTTGCCCGGTGGCCGCCGCGCGACGACCGGGTGCGCGCGGGTCGGGGCCACGCGCCGGACGACCTCCCACAGCACGCCCAGGCGCCGCACGTCGCGGGTGCTCACGGCCTGCTGGAGCCGGGGGAGCAGCACGTCTTCCTCGTCCCGCACGTCCTCGCGGAGCACCTCGGTCAGCCGGTCGAGCACCGCGCCGCGCTCCGGATGATGGTGGCCCATGCCCTCGAGCCGGGTCACGAGCTCGTTGACCTCCTGGTGCTCCTGCTCGACCTCGAGGCTCAGCTCGTGACCGTCGGGCAGCACCCGGCGCAGCGTCGGCCACAGGACGGCCTCCTCCGCGAACGCGTGCGGGAAGACGAGGCGGTAGAGCCGCTGGAGCACCGCGTCCTGCTCGTGCCCGTGCGTCCGGCCCAGCTCGTGCAGCAGGCGGTCGAGCGTGACGTGGTCCTTCTTCTGCCGCGTCAGGACGCTCACGCGCCCGCCGAGCTCCGTCACGCTCTGGTCGGCGATCGATCGGGCCATGGCGGACTCCCTGGGTCGACGGTCCCTCCTCCGACGGTAGGTCGGGTCCGGCCCGCACGCGCGCGCAGGCGCCGCGGTCCTCGACCACGTCCCGTCGGGTCACCGAGGGACGGGGGCCACCCACACCAGCCCAGCGCCCGCGACGAGCCCCGTGGCGGCGGCCACGACCGCGCCCGTCCACGGCACGATCGCCACGACCTGCCACAGCAGCACCCACTCCTTGCGGACGCCGACGCGACGAAGAACGCCGCGGTGAGCATCGTGGGGAGCGCGAGCGGGCGAGGAGGCCGGCGGACCCGTACCCGTACCCGTGCCTGTCCCGCGGTTCCTGTGCCGCCCACGCGCGCCCGCACCCGCCGACGTCCCCGGCGTGACAGGTCCGTCGTCCGGTGGGCACGACCTACCACGCGGCGCCTCGAGCCGTCCGTGCGAAGCGGTCCGCGAGCCGGCCGAACGCCTCCGCGAGCTCGGGCGGACCCACCACGTCGACGTCCGCGTCGAACCGGGCCAACGAGGCCGCGAGGCCGACCCACGACCACGCGCCGAGCACGACCCGGCAGCGACCCGACCCCAGGTCCTGGACGACGCCGTCGGCCACGTAGGGCGCGACCTCCGCCGCGGGTGCGTGCACGACGACCTCGCCCCGGCAGGGCCACTCCGCACCGGCGCCGCCCGTCCCCGCGCCGCCCGCCGCCCCGTCGCCCGCCCCACCGCCGTCCCCGACGCCACCTCCGCGGCGCCCGCCCGCCGCTCCCGGCTCCGGCAGGCCGCGGAACCGGGCGGTCAGGTACCGGTCCAGGTCCCCGCCGGGCACCTCCCGCGGCGTGAACCGTGCCCCGCCGGGGCTGCGCGGGGTCAGGCGGTCGACGCGGAAGGTCCGCCAGTCGTCGCGGTCGAGGTCCCACGCGACGAGGTACCAGCGGCCCGAGCGCGCGACGAGGTGGTGCGGCTCGACCCGGCGCGGCGGACCGGGATCGACGCCGGCGGGCGCGCCGGGCGCGCGATGGTCGAGGCGCAGGACCTCGCGCGCGCTGATCGCGGTGCTGATCGCGGACAGGACGGCCGGGTCGACGGGGTCGCCGTGCCCGGGCGGGCCGGCGTGGACGTGCAGCGCGTCGACGCGCTGCCGCAGCCGGACCGGGAGGAGCTGGCGGACCGTGCGCAGCGCGCGCGTCGCACCCTCCTCGATGCCGGCGCCGGACGCGGCGGCGGTCTGCAGGGCGACGGCGAGCGCGACCGCCTGCTCGTCGTCGAACAGCAGCGGGGGCAGGGACGCCCCGGCGCCGAGCCGGTAGCCGCCCTCGCGCCCACGCGTGCTCGTGATCGGGTAGCCGAGCTCGCGCAGACGGTCGACGTCGCGCCGCACGGTGCGGTCGGTCACGTCGAGGCGCTCCGCGAGCGTCGTGGCCGGCCAGTCGCGCCGGGTCTGCAGCAGCGAGAGGAGCGACAGGAGGCGCGAGGACGTCGTGGGCACGGGCACCAGTCTGCCGCGATATCCGGACCCATCCTGTCCGGATGGCTTGCGACGGTGTGCGTGCGCCGCCCGTACCGGGTGCCGCACCCCGACAGCACCACCACCAGGAGCCGGAATGTCCATCACCACCACGACCCACATCAACCTGCGCGGCGACGCCCGCGCCGCGCTCGAGCTCTACCGCGACGTGTTCGGCGGCGAGCTCACCGTCGTGACCTACGGCGACGCGCACGCCGCCCAGGACCCCGCCGAGGCCGACCAGGTGATGTGGGGTCAGGTCGTCTCGCCCGACGGCTTCCACGTCATGGCCTACGACGTCCCGGCCGCCCAGCCGTGGTCGCCGGGGGAGAACCCCTACTTCGTCTCCGTGCGCGGTGCGTCCGCCGAGGAGATCAGCGGGCTGTGGGAGCGCCTGAGCGCGCGCTCGACGGTGGTCGTGCCGCTCGCCCCGGCCGGCTGGGCGCCGCTGTACGGGATGCTGCGCGACCCGTTCGGGGTGGTCTGGGTGCTCGACGTCGCGGTCGCGTACGACGCGTCCTGACTGCGCGGCCCCGTCACCCGGACGGACCGTCCCGGACGGGTGACGGGGCGCTGGCGTGGCGGTCGGCCCGCGCCCGGTGGGTCCTCCCTCGTGCTCTGGAGCCCTCGTGCGTGCCGTCCGTCCCCTCGTCGCCCCCGCCCTCGTCGCCCTCGCGCTCCTCGTCACGGGGTGCTCGTCCGGCGGCGACGACACCGCCGCGACGCCCACGCCGACCCCCGAGGCCACGGTAGACGCCCACCCCGACCCCCACGCCGACGCCCCTGACCGGCGCGGCGTGCCTCGTCGGCGGCTGGGACGTGGACCAGGCGTCGCTCGCCGCGGGCCTGCAGCAGACGGTCGCGGCCGACGGCACGGTCGGCGAGGTGCAGACGGCCGGTGCCACCTGGATCTCCTTCAACGGCGCGCTGAGCGGTGCGTACACCGCGACCGACACCGAGATCACGGTCCCCGCGGTCGACACGAGCGGTGTCGCGCAGGCCCTGTCGTTCACGCTCGACGGCGCGCCGTTCGAGATGCCGGCCGAGGAGTCGGGCGCGGACGAGTACCAGGGGATCGACCTGACCGGCACGCAGAGCTACACGTGCACCGAGCAGGAGCTCGTCCTCGTGAGCCCGGCCGCCGACGGGGCCCCGGAGACCCAGCAGCTCCTGCGCCGCCGCGCGTGACCCGTCCGGTGCGGCGCCGAGGGACCTCCCCCGGCGCCGCAGCGACCCCGTCGCCCGCCGCCCGCCGTCAGCACCGCGCCCGCAGCGTCCCCACGCCCGGGCCGGTCAGCTCGTCGCAGTACACCGCGCGCCCCGTCATCGCCATGACGAGCGCGAGCGTGGACCCCGAGACCTCGGGCCCCGCGCCGGCCGTGAAGCCGCCGTCCGTCGCGACGAGCCGCAGCCCGCGCACGCGCCGGCGCGCGACCACGACCTGGTCCGTGCCCGCGTAGTACCGCGCGACCGCGTCGAGGACCCCGGCGGGGTACGCCCGCACGATCCCGAGGGGACGCCGGACGTCCTCGCCGTGCACCACCGCCTCGCCCAGGATCGCGAGCCGGGGGAGCGGCGGCGTCGTCGTGCTCGTGACGACGCGCTCGAAGCGGGCGAACGTCTCGGCGGGCGAGTCCCCGAGCTGCTCGGCGAGGCGCATCGCGACCTGCGCGTCGAAGTCGAACCGGCAGCGGACCACCCCGGCGAACCACCGCAGGCCGTCGAGGCTCGCCGCGGCCGTCAGGTGCGCGAGCACCTCGCGGACGGTCAGGCCTGCGCACAGCGACGGAGTCTCCCAGCGCTCGTCGGCGAGGCCGCGCAGGTCGTCGGCCAGCGCGGCGCGCTCGGCGTGGATGAGGTCCCAGGTCCGGGTGGTCGTCGTGGTCACGCTGCAGCAGACCACGAGCCGGGCCGGAACTCATCGCGGCGGTCCGCGCTGCGCCCGTTGCTAGCCTCGGCCGGTGACCCGAGCCCGGTGCGCGCGATGAGCGACGTCCTCGACGACCTGAGCCGGTACCCCGACCTCGAGGCGCCCAACCTGCACGCGGTCGACGCGACGGACCGGCTCGTGCTCGACGAGGCCGCGACGGCCCTCGCGGACGCGGCCGACGGCGGCGTCGTCGTGATCGGCGACCGCTATGGCGCGCTGACGCTCGGCGTGATCGCCCGGCACGGCGTCATCGGGGTCCGCACGCACCAGGACCGGCTCACGGGCGAGCGCGCGCTGCACGCGAACGCCGCGCGGCTGGGCCTGACCGGGTTCACGTCGCACGCGCTCGACGCGTCGCTCGTCGCGGGCGCGCGGCTCGTGCTGCTCCAGCTCCCGCGCTCCCTGGACGCGCTCGACGAGGTCGCCGCGCTGGTCGCCGAGCACGCCGACCCGGGCGTCGTCGTGGTCGCGGGCGGGCGGCTCAAGCACATGACGACGGCCATGAACGACGTGCTCGCGCGGCACCTCGGGACCGTCGAGGCGCGGCTCGCGCGGCAGAAGTCCCGCGTCCTCGTCGCGTCGCACCCCCGCCCGGCGGCCGAGCGCCCGCACCGCCGCTGGCCCGAGCACGCCGAGCACCGCGACCTCGGAATCACGGTGTGCGCGCACGGCGGGGCGTTCGCGGGCACGGCCGTCGACATCGGGACCCGCGCGCTGCTCGCGCACCTCGACGCGGTGCCGCACACGACCGGCTCCGCGGTCGACCTCGGGTGCGGCACCGGGGTGCTCGCGGTCGCGCTGGCCCGGCTCCGGCCGGGGCTGGGAATCACGGCGACGGACGAGTCGGCGGCGGCCGTGGCGTCGGCGCGCGCGACCGTCGAGGCCAACGGCGTCGCCGACCGGGTCACCGTGGTGCGCGCCGACGCCGCCGGCGCGCTGCCCGACGCCTCCGTCGACCTCGTGCTGCTCAACCCCCCGTTCCACGTGGGCGCCGCGGTGCACGCCGGCGTCGCCCGCGCGCTGTTCGCCGACGCCGCGCGGGTCCTGCGGCCGGGCGGGGAGCTGTGGGCGGTGTGGAACTCGCACCTGCGCTACCGGCCGAGCCTCGAGAGCGTCGTCGGGCCGACCCGGCAGCTCGGGCGCGACCCCAAGTTCACGGTGACCGTCTCGACGCGGCGGGACGCACCCGGGGCCGGCCGGGACCGGTCGAGGGCGTCGATCCCCGGCGAGGCGGCCCGGGACGCGGCGACCCACGACGCGGAGGGGAGTGCATGAGCACGACGGACGGCGGCGCCCGGGGCGACGTGCCCCTGACCGCGCGCATCGGACGGCCGGCGCTCGGCGCGCTCGCGCACGTCGGGGTCACGACGCTCCAGGAGGTGAGCCGGAGGAGCGAGGCCGAGCTCCTCGCGCTGCACGGCGTGGGCCCCAGGGCCGTGCGGCTCCTGCGCGAGGCGCTCGCCGCCGAGGGGCTGACGCTGCGCGACGACGGCTGAGCCGCCGCGGCGACGGACGGGCCGCCGCGATGACGGCCGAGCCGGCGTGACGACCGCCGCGCGCCGCGAGGACGCCGAGGCGCCGCGACGACGCCGACCGGCCCGGCACCCACCGCTCACCCGTGCTGCGGCGGGTCCTCGCCCACGAGCCCGTCGACCGCCTCGCGCAGCAGGTCCGCGTGCCCGACGTGCCGCGCGTACTCGTCGTGCAGGTCCACGAGCACGCGGCGCAGGTTCGGCCCGTCGCCGTCCCACATCGGCGAGCGCGTGTGCTGGTCGAGCCCGCCGTCGGCGAGCGTCGCCGCCCACGCCGCGCGCGACCGGGCGACCGCACCGCGCCACAGCGCGTACAGCTCCTCGGGGGAGTCGTCGGCGGCGGAGGTCCAGACCCACTCCGGGTCGTCGGGGTCCGCGGTGTCCCACGGCGGTCCGAGGCGCTGCAGGCCCTCGCCGGTGCGGCTGGGCCGGCCGGTGACGTCGAGCACCGTGCGGTGGTCCTCGACGAGGGCGAGGTGCTTGAGCAGGCCGCCGAGCGTCATGGTCGACGGCGCGAGACGGCGGTTCAGGCCGTCCGCGTCGAGCCCGCCGGTCTTCCACGCGAACGTCGCGCGGGAGCGGTCCAGCGCGAACAGCAGCATCTCGACCTCGCCCGCGGTCATCGAGGGCTCCTCGATGCGCAGCTCGTCGTCGGTGTCGGTCATGGGCGTCTCCTCGGTGAGCGGGTCGGTGAGCAGCGACGGGGACGGTGTCCGCCGCGGGCCCCTGCCGGTGGCCGTGGGACCGACGCTAGGGTCGGTTCCGGACGATCGGCTTCCGGAATGGAGGCGTGAGGCGATGACGGCCGACGAGAGCCCCACCGCACGTGCGCTGCTCACGCTCGAGCTGCTGCAGGACGCCCCGGGCGTGACCGCCGACCGCCTCGCCGCCCGGCTCGGCGTGAGCGAGCGCGCGGCCCGCCGGTACGTCGGGATCCTGCGCGAGGCCGGCATCCCGGTCGAGTCGGTGCGCGGGCCGTACGGCGGCTACCGCGTCGGCCGGGGGCTGCGCGCCGCGCCGCTGCGGTTCACCGACGCCGAGGCGCTCGCGCTCGTCATGGCGGTGCTCGACGGCCACCACGACGCCGACGACCCGGCGGACCCGGTCGGGCGGGCGCTCGACAAGATCCTGCGTGCGCTGCCCGGACCCGTCGCGGCGCAGGCCACGGCCGTGCGCCGGACCGCCGCCGCGGCACCGGACCGCGCGGCCGCCCGGCCCGACCCCGCCACGGCGAGCGCGCTCGTGCACGCGTGCGCGGAGCGCCGGCCCGTCCGGATCGGCTACCGGTCCGAGGCCGGGAACGCCTGGGACTCCGAGGTGGACCCGTGGGCCGTCGTGGTCCGCCACGGCCGCTGGTACCTCGTGTGCCGGCTGCACCGGGCCGACGCGGTGCGCGCGTACCGCGTGGACCGGGTCGGCGCGGTCGAGGTGCTCGCCGGCACGTTCGCGCCGCCCGACGACCTCGACCCCGTCGCGCTGCTCGACGAGCACCTCGCGACGGGGTGGGAGTACACGGCGGACGTCGTGATCGAGGAGCCGGTCGCGGGCGTGCGGCGTCGGCTGCCCCGCGCGCTGGGCCGCCTCGAGGCGCTCGACGACTCGTCGACGCGCCTGACCGGCACCACGAGCAACCCGTTCTGGTACGCCGAGCAGCTCGCGGTCCTCCCGGTCCCGTTCCGGGTGCTCGGCGGGCCGGAGCTGCGCGCCACCGTCGGGGCGCTCGGGCGGCGGCTCAGCGCGGCGGTCGCGGACACCGGTGCCGGTGCCGCGGCGGACGACGACCCCGCTGCGGGGTGAGGGGCGCTGCGGCGTGAGTGGCGCGTCGTGGCGAGCGTGCCGCGGAGCGGGTCGCTCTGGCGCCGGGAAGCCCCGCGCTGCCACAGTGGCTGCCTGACCTGCGGCGACGGGAGCAGCGCGTGCTGGACAGCCTGATCGGCGGGGTGCTGGGCATGGACGTCTTCGCCGCGGTGCTCGTGCTGGCGCGGGCCCGCGTGTTCGGCACCCGGCTCTACCGGCCCATGCTGCTGAACCTGGCGCTGTGCGCGGCGCCGCTGCTCGTGCTCCTCGCGGGGCTCCTCGTCGTGGTGCTCACGCGGCTCGCCGGCGCGCCCGACTGGGTCGAGTGGCTCCTGGCGGGCGTCACCGCGGTCGTGTGGCTGCTCCTGCTGCCGAACGCCGGCTACCTCGTCACGGAGCTCAACCTGAGCCACCGGCGCGACGGGGACGGGGTGCCGATGTGGTTCGACATCGGCCTCGTCATCGGGCTCGCGATGGCAGGTGTGCTGACGACCGTGCTCAACGTCTTCGCGGTGCACCTGTCCTACGCGCTGCTGCGGTACGGCGACCGGGCGTCGGCGCTCGAGCACGCGGACGGTCGCGTGCTCGTCGGCGTGCTGCTGCTGCTCGTCTGGCTCGGCATGTATCTCGGGCGGTACCTGCGCCTCAACAGCTGGGACGTGACGCACCCGACCGCCCTGGTCCGCAAGCTCCACGCGCACGTCGTGACCGAGCGGCAGGCGGGCGCGCTCGTCGGCTTCTGCGTGACGCACACGGTGTTCTTCGCCCTCATGTACGTGGTGGTGATCGGTCCCGTCGTCGCAGGCCTCGCTGCGGCGGAGCGCTGACCGCCCCCCGACCGACCGGGACCGGTCGCGGGACGGTGGCGTCGCCGTCGCGCCCGACGACGACGCCACCGCCCGTCACGTCACGTCACCGCGACCTGGAACCACCCGCCGGCCCAGCCGCCGCTGCCGTCCCACCACGTGCTCCAGACGCGGGAATCCGTGCCGACCGTGAAGACGTCGAGGTGCTCGGCGACCCGGGAGATCGCCGCGACCTGGCCGCCGGGCTTCCCGACCCCGCCGGCGACGTGGAACCAGCCCGCCCAGCCGGACGACTCGTTCCACCACGTGCTGTAGACGCGGTTGTCCGTGCCGATCACGAACAGGTCGAGGTGGTCGGAGTAGCGGGCCACCGCCGTGACGGGCGACCCGGCCGAGGCGACCCCGCCGGAGACCTGGAACCACGTGCCCCAGCCGGACCGGGCGTTCCACCACGTCGAGACGATCCTCCCGTCGGGCGCCGTGGTGAACAGGTCGAGCTGATCGGGGTGCCGCGCCACGACGGTGACCGTGGAGTCGGGCCGCGCCGTCTGCCCGCCGACCTGGAACCACCCCGCCCAGCCGGTGCGCTCGTCCCACCAGGTGCTCCACACCCGGTTGTCGGTGCCCACGGTGAACACGTCGAGGTGGAACGGGTACCGCGCGACCGCGGTGACCGTCGCACCCGGCGCCGCGACCCCGCCGCCGAGCTGGAACCACTCCGCCCAGCCGGAGCGCGCGTCCCACCACGTCGACATGACGCGGCCGTCCGACGCCGTGGTGAACAGGTCGAGGTGGTCCGCGTAGCGGCTCACGACGGTGACGGTCGACCCGGGCCGGGCCACGAGCGACCCGATCCGGAACCACCCGGACCAACCGGTCGACTGGTCCCACCACGCGCTCCACACCCGGTTGTCCGTGCCCACGACGAAGAGGTCGAGGTGCCCGGCGTACCGGGCGACGGACGTGACGGGGGAGCCCGCGCCGCCCGGCGAGGCGAACCCGCCGGAGACGTGGAACCACCCCGCCCACCCGACCGACTGGTCCCACCAGTCGCTCATCGTGCGGCCGTCGGACGCGACCGCGAACACGTCGAGGTGCTCGGGGTAGCGGGCGACGACGGAGATCGGTGTGCGGGCGCGTGCGTCGAGCACCGACAGCGGCCAGAGCCGGTTCCAGATCACCTGGCGGCAGACGCGGCAGAACGGCACGCTCAGGTTCCGCATCTTGCAGTCGAACTCGGGCCGGTACGCGCCGCAGTGGTAGTAGTGGGCGCCCTCGAAGGCCCCGACCGTGCCGGTGGGGACCGGACTGGGACGCGAGTCGACCGTCGAGCAGTCCGGGTTCGACATCGTCGGGATCGCCGTCGCCGCGTCGACCGCCCACGCCCACTTCAGCGTGGCCCGCGTGCTCTGGATCGTCACGTTCGGCTCGGACGGCTCGGTCGCCGGGTGGTGGTCGTGCCCCGTCTCGTCGCCGCCCGCGTAGTACGGGTACTCGTCGGCGAGGCCGAACGCGGTGTGCCCCATCTCGTGGATCGCGATCTCGGTCGCCCCGGTCGCGAGCGAGTACGTCCCGACCGAGCCGCCGGCCCCGCCGTAGACCGTCGAGTTCACGACGACCAGCACGGTCGTGACCTCGGGGACCTGCGCGGCGGCGACCGTGAGCGCCGTGGTGGCGTTCACGAGCAGGAGCCGGCGGATGCCGTTGCCGCCGAAGGTCGCGTCGAAGTAGGTCCGGACGACGGCGCCGGTCCCGCCCGCGGACGCCGGGTCGTCGGCCCCCGAGTCGGTCGAGGCGACGTTGACGCGGAAGACGTTGACCGCCGGGCTGAGCTCGTCGAACGGGGGCGTGCCCGTGAACGCGGTCACGAACGCCGCAGCCGCGGTGTCGAACGCGCCCTGCTCGGCGGCCGTGAAGCCCTCGGCGAGGAGCACGACGTTGAAGGCCCGGTTGCGGGGCTGGTTGCCGAAGATCTGGGTGACACCCTGGACGGTGCCGTCGGAGGTCGTCATGGTCGCCGCCCCCTCAGCCCAGCTCGACGGGGAAGGTGGCGAGCTCGGTGGCGCGGGCGCGCGCCTCGGACGGCGCGGGCGCCGGGCCGGTGTCGCCCTCGGCCGGCCGGGCCGCCGGGGGCACCCGCAGCACCGCGACCTGCTGCGCCAGGTCCGCGGCGGGCAGCACCACGGTGAACGCGCCGTGCGGGCGGTCCACCTCGGTGCGCGTGATGGGCTCGCCCGGGTCCTCGGGGAACACCTCGAGGCTGCTGCCGAGCTCGCCGCGGACGGGGACCGCCGCGAGCGGCGTGCCGTCGGCGCCGCGCACCTCGACGTAGTGGCCGGGCGGCAGGGCGCGCTCCTGGTGCAGGTCGAAGCCGGTGACGGCGACGTCGACGCGCTGCTGGGAGACGAGGCGGACGTCGTCGCCGTCGTACTCGAAGATGAAGCGGACCGCGGACTCGGGCGGGGTCGCGGTCTCGTCGGGCTCGCTCATGGGTGGTCCTCGTCTCTGAGGTGCTGCGGGCGTGGGGTGCTGCGGGTGGTGGGGTCCGCCGCGCCCGGGGGCGGGCGGTCACGGGGGAGGACGGCGGCGTCCGAAGGGTGATACCCGGCTGCGCGTCCGGGCCGGGATGACGGCACGTCGGGGCAGCCACGCGGGCGCGTCGGCTCCCGGACCGCCGTCCCGCACCGCGTGGTCGCGCTCCGTCCCGGCGGGCCCCGACGGCTACGCTCGCCCGTCGTGACCCACCGCACCTCTCCCCACCCCCTCCGGCGGACCGCCGCCGTCGGAGCGCTGCTCCTCGCGCTCACGGCCTGCACCCCGGACGCGACGGACGACCCCGAGCCGACCGCGGCCGCGACCGGCGGACCCGTCGTCGTCGGGGCGCAGGAGTACGAGCCGATCCTCGAGATGACCCTGCCCGTGCCCCGCTCCGCGAAGGGGAACGAGACGACCGTGGGGCTCGTGTCCCTGGTCCAGTCGGGCCGGACGACCGAGCTGCGGCTCGTGCTCACCCCGAGCTTCCCGGAGGCGGAGGAGGGTGAGCAGATCTCGGTCTACGACATGTTCGGCGGCGACGTGCTCCCCCAGATCTGGGACGTCGCGGGCCTGCGCTCGTACAGCGTGGTCTCGGACACCGGGCGCGACTTCGAGACGGACGTCGTGCGCGCGACGGCGGCGAACGGCGAGGCCGTGCTCTACCAGGCGTTCTTCCCGGCGCTCGAGGAGCGCCCCGAGACCGTCGACCTCGTGCTGCACCCGTCCTGGCCCGTCGTCGAGGACGTCCCCGTGACGTACGAGGACTGACGCGTGCGCGCCACGACGCACCGCCGCCTGCTGGCGGCCACCGCCTCCCTCGCCGTCCTCGTCGCGACCGGGACCGCCGCGCCCGCGACCGCCGCGGACGCCACCGACGGTCCGGGGGTCGACGTGCTCACGCTCGACGACCTCGGGGACCCCACCGACTCCGCGCTCGACGCGGCGTCCCTCCAGCACGGGGGCACGCCGCGCGACCACACGCTCGACGGCACGATCACGTCGGTCCAGGTCGTCGAGACCGAGGGCGAGGAGGTCCTGGTCACGCTCGCCTCCGACCTGCTCTTCGCGATCGACAGCGCGGACCTCGGCGAGGCCGCCCGCCAGCGCGTCTCCGAGCTCGCCGCCTCCGTGCCGCAGGGCGCGACGCTCGCCGTCGACGGCCACACCGACTCGGTCGCGTCGGACGAGCACAACCAGGGGCTCTCCGAGCGGCGGGCCCAGGCGGTCGCCGCCGTCGTCGCCACCGCCCGCCCGGACCTCGTGCTCGACGTCCGCGGGCACGGCGAGAGCGCCCTCAAGGTCCCCGAGACGGGCGACGGGGCCGCCGACGCGCGCGCCCAGAACCGCCGCGTCGAGCTGCGCTACCGCGCCCCGGGCGCGGTGGCGACGGACACCGAGACGGCGCGGCCGACCGCGGAGCCGGCGCCCTACGTCCCCGGCGAGCTCCGGGCCGAGGTGCTCGACCCGGACGCCGTGGTCGCCGAGCACGAGGTGGTCGTCCCCTCCGGCGAGGGCGAGGGGGCCCGCGTGCGGGTCGGCGTCGAGGAGGTCGTGGTGCGCGGCTCGGTCGCGCGGGTGCGGTTCCAGCTCACGCCGCTCGACGAGTTCGACGCCGACGGCTGGCACAGCGTCTACGCGCTCACGGGTGAGGGCGAGCTCTACGCGCGGGTGATCGACCCGGCGAACCTCACGACGTACCGGCCCGCCAACTACGTGTTCCTCGAGTGGGAGACGGACACCGTCCGGGTCCAGACCCGCGTCGACGAGCCCGTGCGCTTCGAGACCTACGTCGCGCGGCCGCTCGCCGACGTCGACACCGTCGACGTGTCCCTCGTGCCGCAGTGGCCGGTGTTCACGGGCGTCCCGGTCGTCCGGGGCGAGTAGCGCTCGCGTGGCCGGCGGAGCTGCGGGCGCGCGGGCGAGCGGGACGAGCTGTCGTCGCCGTCGTCGCCCACCGTCCGCCGGACCGTCGCGCGCTGTCCGTCAGGCCGGCGCGTGCGGGACGACGAGCCCTGCGAGCCACGACCGCCACGCGGGCCGGACCAGCGCCGCGAGCGCCGCGTAGCCCTCGGCCCCGGGGTGCGCGCCGTCGCCGCCGTCCCGCACCTGCGCCGTCCACGCCCCGTCCGCGAGGAGCGGACCCAGCACCTCGACGGCCGTGACCCCGTGCGCCGCGGCCTCGGCGCGCAGCCGGGCGTCGACGTCCGCGATCCGGGCGTTGACGCGCTCGTCCGCGATCGGCGGCGGCCCGACGACGAGCACGTCCAGCCCTCGCTCCGCCGAGCCGGCCAGCAGCGTCCGCAGGTGCGCCACGGTCTCGTCGGGCGCGACCCGGGGCCCGCCGTCGTCGCCGTCCGTCGCGTCGTTGACCCCGAACGACACCACCAGCCCGGTGCGCCCGGCGCGGGGGAGGCGCGCGGTCGTCTCGCGCTCCCACCGCGCCAGCACGTCGGCCGAGGTGTTGCGGCGCACGCCGAGGGGGTACGCGGTGAGGTCGGTCCCGGCGGCGCGGGCGTCGGCGACGAGGCGCGTCGTCCAGCCGAGGCCGGTCGGGTCGCCCACGCCGGCGACGAACGAGTCGCCGAGGAAGAGCACGGTGACGGGGCCGGCCTCCGGGGAGGTCGGCGCGGCCGCGCTCACGCGGGCAGCGCCCGGGCCGTCGCGGCGAGCCGCACGCCGAACGCGACGAGCACGAGGCCGGTCACCCGGTCCGTCACGCGCGCGACGACCTCGCCGGAGAGCCAGCGGGACGCGAACCCGGTCGCGAGGATGATCGCCGCGAACCACGCCATCCCGAGCACGTTGTGGACGGCCGCGAGCAGCACGCCCATGAGCAGCGGCGAGACCCCGTCGGGCACGAACTGCGGGATCGTCGCGAGGTAGAAGACGCCGACCTTCGGGTTGAGCAGGTTGGTGCCGAGCCCCATGAGGAACGCCCGCCCCACGGACCCCCGCGGCTCGGGCGCCGCCGCGCTGCCACCCGGCTCGCTGTCGAGGGCGCCGGGGCGTCGGCGCAGGCTCGACCACAGCAGCTGCGCCCCGAGCACCACCATGTACGCCGCGCCGGCGAGCGTCAGCACGGTGTACGCCGTGCGGGACGCCGCCAGCAGCGCCGACGCCCCGACGGCCGCCGCGACGCCCCACGCGAAGCAGCCGGCGTTGACCCCGGCGCCCGCGGCGAACGCGTGCGCCCGCCCGCGGCTGATCGCGGAGCGGAGCACGAGCGCGGTGTCGAGCCCGGGGACGATCGTCAGGAGGCCCGCCACCAGGGCGAACGAGAGGACGGCCTGCGTCACGGTCATGCGCGGCAGGGTAGCGAGACGTTCCCCGCACCCACCGGCGGACCGGCCCGCGTGGACACCGGCGGTTGCGGCACCATCGTCGGGTGCCCGTCCTCGTCGCCCCCGAGCTCCCCGCCGGGCGCCTCACGCGCCTGGCGCAGCCGACCCTCGCCACCTCCTCGCCCGCCGGGCCGGTGACGGTGCGTCCGTGGGCCGCGGCCGACGCCCCCGCGGTGCTCGACGCCTACGCGGACCCCGCGATCCAGCAGTGGCACGTGCGCTCGATGACCTCCGACGAGGCGCACGCGTGGGTCGCGCACTGGCCCGGGCGGTGGGCCGACGAGACCGGCGCCGGGTGGGCCGTCGAGGCAGACGGCGTCGTCGCCGGCCAGGTGAGCGTGCGCCGGCTCGAGCTCGCCGAGGCGTGGGCCGAGATCTCCTACTGGGTGCTCCCGCACGCGCGCGGGCGCGGCATCGCCCCGGCCGCGCTCGACGCGGTGACCGGCTGGCTCGTGTCGGAGGTCGGCATCCTGCGCGCGTCGCTCACG
This sequence comes from Cellulomonas cellasea, assembly GCF_006538745.1. GTDB lineage: Bacteria > Actinomycetota > Actinomycetes > Actinomycetales > Cellulomonadaceae > Cellulomonas_A > Cellulomonas_A cellasea. Next base: position 39,083 of record NZ_BJLR01000016.1, read on the forward strand.
CACTCGACCCGCAACCCCGCGTCGTGCCGGGTCGCGACGAAGGCCGGCTACCTGCCCGAGGGGACGCTGCGCCGCCAGGGCCGCCACGCGGACGGCTGGCACGACATGCACGTGCACGCGCGGCTCGCGGACCTGGGGGCCGACGGCGCGTGACGGGCTGCTCGACGCCGGACGCCCGCGGCGCGCGGGGCCCACGAGGGTGGCGGGCACGATCGGTCACGCGGGATCGTTGTCCCCGTGACGGCGGACCGGCCGCCCACCGAGCGAGGAGTGCGGCGATGAAGTGCCCGATCGACGGTGCTGACCTGGTGATGTCCGAGCGGCAGGGGGTCGAGATCGACTACTGCCCGCAGTGCCGCGGCGTGTGGCTCGACCGCGGGGAGCTCGACAAGATCCTCGACCGTGCGGCGGAGCTCGCCGGCCCGGCCGCCGCGCCCGCGCCGGTCCAGCCGGCGCAGCAGTACCCGACCGCGCCGTACCCGACCGACCCGTACCCGTCCGGCGGCTACGGGCGCCCCTCCGGCGAGGGCCACCGCGACGACCGCGACGAGCGGCACCGTGGCGACTACGACCCTCGCCGCGACCCGCGCAACCAGCCGTACCGCAAGAAGAAGAAGGAGTCCTGGCTCGGGGACATCCTCGACTTCGGCTGAGCGGCTCGGGCCGACGGGTTCAGGCCGACGGGCTCAGGACGACGGCCTCAGCGCCGAGGGTCGCGCGGCGATGTCCCGCACGATGAGGTCGATCGTCGCCTCGTCGCGCAGGATCCGCTGGTGCCCGAGCCCGTCGGTCGCGACCAACGTCGCGGTCGGCCACGACTCCGCGACGCGGTGGCCGACCGCGAACGGGGTCTCCTTGTCGCGCCGGTCGTGCACGACGAGGGTCTGCGGGAGCTGCCCGTCGGCGCCGAGCGGTGCGAGGTCGAAGTCGCTCAGCGCGTGCCCGACGAAGTCCTCCAGCGCGCCGCGCAGCAGGCCCTGGACGCGGGGGGACAGCCGGAGCATCCGGTCGAAGTCCGCGAGGATCTCGGCGAAGTCGTGGTTGGGCGCGATCAGCACGAGCCGCTCCGTGCGCAGCGGCCCCGCGCTCAGCACCTTCGACGCGGCGGTCGTCCCCATCGAGTGCGCGACGACCGCGGCGGAGTCCCCGAAGTGCGCGCCGACGACCTCGAGCGCCTCCATGACCTCGACGAGCGTCCCGCGCCGGGGGCCCAGCACGCTCGGGTCGGAGTCGCCGTGGCCCGGTGCGTCGAACGCGACGACGCGGTAGCCGGCGTCGACGAGCGGCGCGACGAACGCCCCGAGCTGCCCGCGCCAGCCGCCCCACCCGTGCACGAGGTAGACGACGGGACCGGACCCCCACGACTCGGCGACGACCCGGCCCCCGCGCGGCGCGGCCAGCTCGACGACCTCGCCGGCGTGCGGCCGGAAGTCCTTGCGGCGCCCGGTGCCGCCGGGGAGCGTGCACCAGAGGGTGAACGCCTCGGCGCCGGCGCGGCGCGGTGCGACGACGCCGAGCACGTGCAGCCGGCCGCGGACGTAGGCCAGGCGGGCACGGGCGGCGAGCCGGCGACGGGTCGCGCGGGCGGTGCCGGTGCTGGGCGCGGTGGCGGGGGTCGGGGTCGTCCGGGCGGAGGTGTCGACGGCGCTCATGCGGCGGCCTGCTCTCGGGTGGGGGCGGTGCGGGAGGTCATGCGGAGGCGGTGACCGCAGGCGTGGCGGCGGTGAGGTCGGCGCGCGCGGCGTCGAGCAGGCGGTCGATCGCGGTGCGGGCGTGGCGCTCGGCGGCGGGGTCGGAGAGCAGCCGGTAGCCGTGGTACATCGCGAGCATCACGCCGTGCAGGTCGGTCGCGAACTGCTCGGTGTCGGTGTCGGGGCGCAGCTGCCCCTCGGTGACACCGCCGGCGACCATGCGCGCGATGCTCTGCGCGAGCTGCTGGTGCTGCTCGCGCAGCCGGTCGCGCACGGGGCCGTCCTGCTCGTCGAGCTCGGTGCTGGCCTTGACGAACAGGCACCCGCCGGGCTGCCGCTCGAGCCCGCACCGGATCCACAGGTCGGCGAGCGCGCGGACCCGCTCCACGCCGCGCGGGGCACGCAGCGCGGGCACGATCACGGTCGTCGCGAACTCCTCCGCGGCCGCGTCGAGCACCGCGAGCTGGAGCGCCTGCTTGGAGCCGAAGTGCGCGTACATCCCGCTCTTCGACATCCCGACCTCGTCGGCCAGCCCGCCGATGGTGAGCCCGCCGAGCCCGACGCGGCACGCGAGCTCGACGCCGCGCGTGAGCACGGCGTCCCGGGTCCGGCGTCCCTTGGGCAGGGCGGTCGTCGTCATCTCGCGAAAATAGCACGATCGTCCGAAAATAACAGCACGGTCGTGCGGAAAGCCTCCGACCGCTGGTCTGCGCGTGCGCTCCGGGTGCCCGCGCGGTGCGGGACTGGTGCGGGGTCCGTGATCTGGACCGCGGCCGGCCCGTGGGGCTGCGCGGGGCCGTTAGCGTCCGCGTGTGAGAACAGAACGCGTGGTGCGGGACGCCGTGACCGGTGTGCTCGCCGGGGTGGTGCCCTGGGCGTGGCTCGTCGCCACCAGCGCACGCTGGTCGTGGGCGCTGGCGGTGCGAGACGCGCTTCCCGCGGAGGCGATGTTCCTGACGTGGCTCCGCGGCCCCGCCCCCGTGGTGCGCGGGCTCGTCGCCCTCGTCGCGGTCCCGCTGACGATCGCCCTCGCCGTCCTCGTCGCCCGCCGGGCCGGGGCCGTCGCCGGCGTGGCGGCCGGTGTCCTCGTCACGCCGGTCGTGCTGCACGTCGCCCTGCTGGCGATCGCCCCGCCCAGCTACGGGACGCGCACGACGTTCGACGTCATGCGCCCCGGCCTCGAGCAAGCCGTCGCGGCGATGCCCGACGATGCCGAGAAGGCCGGCTACGGCGGCACGCCGCTCGCGCCGGAGCACCGCGCGCTCACGACGAGCGGGAAGGCCGAGGCGTGGGACGGCGGCGTCTTCTTCCCCCAGTGGACACGGATCATCGACGACGCGGGCGGGTACTTCTACAGCCCCCGCGCCTCACCCGAGGGCCGGGACATGCACGGGATGATCTGCGAGGCACCGCTGCGCCTCGACGACGCGTGGTGGGCGTGCGGCATGCCCCCGGAGCCCGCTCCGTCCTGACGAGGCGCGCCTGCGCGGCGGCTGGACGGGGCGGTGCCCGACACGGCAGCGGAGGCGGAGACTCGCCCTAGGCCCGCAGCACGGCGAACAGCGAGTGGATGTTGCCCTCGGGGTCCGCGAAGAACCCGGTGTAGTGACCCCATGCGGTCTCGACGGGGTGCGCGACGGCCTCGGCCCCGTGCGTCGAGAGCCACGCGAAGCGCTCGTCCACCTCGCCGCGGTCGGCGCACTCGAAGTTCAGCTCGAACGCCTGACCGGTCGTCCGGGCTCGGTACGCGGGGTGGTCGTGCGTGTTCGCGAGCATGCCGGCGCGGGAGAAGACGGCGAACCGGACACCCTCGCCGCCGAACGCGACGTAGTGCTCCTCCGCGACCTCGATCGTGAGTCCGAGCGCGTCGCGGTAGAACGCGCTCAGCTGCTCGACGTCGTCCGCGAGCACGGTGATGCCCTCGAGTCTGGGGGTGGCCATGCGCTCAGTCTGGGGGCAGTGGCACCCTCGCCTGTCCCTGCTGCGTCATCCGCGGCGCTCGGCTCGGAGCGCACCTCGGCAGTCGGGTCCGGGCTGTCGGTCAGACCTGCGCGGGGACGGGCTGGGCGTCGTCCGTCCGAGGCCGCGCACCGCCGAGCAGCCCGCGCCGGCGCGCCACGACCTCGAACAGCAGCGTCGTCAGCGGCGGGACGCTCGCGGCCAGCGCGAGCAGCGTCACGACCCACGACCACCGCAGCACCCGCGCGGCGACGAGCGTCGTGACGCAGTAGACGAGGAACGCGCCGCCGTGCAGCCGCCCGAACAGCCACACGCCGGCCTCGGTCGTCTCGGTGACGTACTTGAGGAACATCCCGACGAGGAGTCCGGTCCAGGTCACCGCCTCGACGACGGCGACGGTGGTGAAGGCGCGGCGGGCGAGGGTCTGGTCACGTGCGGTCACGGGTCCATCCGATCACGCCCGCGGAGCGCTCGGGACACGTCGTCGCGGGGACGCGTCCATCTCCCGCCACTCCCAACCTATAAACCACCCGGGGGCTTGTGGCAAGGCCCCCGTCGGGGCGCAGAATCGCCGGCCCAGGCAGTCCCGACGCAGATGGGCGGACCCCGTGCACCCCGTGACGACCAGCGCCTTCGACCTCCCGGCGCGCCTGACCGCCAAGGCCGACCCGGCCCTGACCGCGGCCGACGAGCAGCACCTCGCGGCGGTCGCCGCCGCCCTCGACGAGCAGGTCGCGGACCTGTCGAGGCGCCTCGACGACGCGCGCCGGGCGCCCGGCGGCAGCGGCACCGCGGCGCTCGAGCGCGACCAGGAGATCCACCGGCTGACCGCGCGCCTGCGGCTGCTGCGGCGGTTCGGGCTCGACCTGTGCCTCGGGCGGACGGTGCCGGCCGACGGCTCCGAGCCGGTCTACGTCGGGCGCGCCGGGCTCACGGACTCAGGCGGGCGCCGGCTGCTCGTCGACTGGCGCTCCCCGGCCGCGGAGCCGTTCTTCGGCGCGACGCACGGCAACCCGATGGGCCTCGCGAGCCGGCGCCGGTACCGCTGGACGCGTGGGCGGGTCAGCGACTACTGGGACGAGGTCTTCACCGCGGACGGCCTCGAGGGGCACGCCGCTCTCGACGACCAGTCGGCGTTCGTCGCGAGCCTCGGCGCGAGCCGCTCGCCGCGGATGCGCGACGTCCTCGCCACGATCCAGGCCGACCAGGACGCCATCGTGCGCGCGGGGTCGCGCGGCGCGCTCGTCGTCGACGGCGGTCCGGGCACGGGCAAGACGGTCGTCGCGCTGCACCGGACCGCGTACCTGCTGTACTCCGACCCGCGCCTCGGGCACCGGCGCGGCGGCGTGCTGTTCGTCGGCCCGCACGAGCCGTACCTCGCGTACGTCGGCGACGTGCTGCCGAGCCTGGGGGAGGAGGGCGTGCAGACGTGCACGCTGCGTGACCTCGTCCCCGAGGGTGCCACGGCGCGGCCCGAGCCGGACCCGGACGTCGCACGCCTGAAGTCGTCGGCGCGCCTGGTGGGTGCGGTCGAGCAGGCCGTCGCGTTCTACGAGCGGCCGCCGACGGCGGGCACGACCGTCGAGACCGACTGGGCCGACGTGTGGCTGGACCCCGACGACTGGGCCGAGGCGTTCGGGGCGGCGGAGCCCGGCACCCCGCACAACGAGGCCCGCGACGAGGTGTGGGACGCGCTCCTCACGATCCTCGTCGACAAGCACCGCGACGAGGACGACGACGCGGGACTCCTGCGTCGGGCGCTCGCGCGCGACCCGGACCTCGGGCGCACGTTCGGCCGGGCGTGGCCGCTGCTGGAACCGACCGACGTGGTGGGCGACCTGTGGTCGGTGCCCGCGTACCTGCGGCTGTGCGCGCCGTGGCTCACCGCCGACGAGGTCGCGGACCTGCAGCGCGCCGACGCCCAGGCGTGGACCGTGGCCGACCTGCCGCTCCTCGACGCCGCGCGCCGCCGGCTGGGCGACCCGGAGACGTCCCGCCGGCGCGCGCGTCACGAGGCCACCGTCGCCGCCGAGCGCGAGCGCATGGCCGACGTCGTCGCGCACCTCGTCGAGACCGACGACTCCGAGCTGCACCTCATGTCGATGCTGCGGGGGCAGGACCTCCAGGACGCGCTCGTCGACCCGACGACCCCGCGCTCCGCCGACCCGGACGCGGTGGCCGGGCCGTTCGCGCACGTCGTCGTCGACGAGGCGCAGGAGCTCACCGACGCCGAGTGGCAGATGCTGCTCGCCCGCTGCCCGTCGCGCAGCCTCACGATCGTCGGGGACCGGGCGCAGGCCCGGCACGGGTTCGCCGGGTCGTGGCCCGAGCGGCTCGCGCGCGTCGGGCTCACGCACGTCGAGGTGGCGTCGCTGACGATCGGCTACCGCACGCCGGAGGAGGTCATGGCGGCCGCCGAGCCGGTCATCCGGTCGGTGCTGCCCGACGCGAACGTACCGACCGCGGTGCGCCGGTCCGGTGTCCCGGTCGTGCACGCGCACGTGTCCGAGCGCGACGCGGTGCTCGACGCGTGGCTCGCCGAGCACGACGAGGGTGTCGCCGTCGTCGTCGGCGACCCGGGCTTCCGCCCGCGGGACCGGGTCCGCTCGCTGACGCCCGAGCTCACCAAGGGGCTCGAGTTCGACCTGGTCGTGCTCGTCGACCCCGAGGCGTTCGGCGGCGGGATCGAGGGGGCCGTCGACCGCTACGTCGCGATGACCCGCGCGACCCGGCAGCTCGTCGTCCTCACGCGCTCCTGACGCTGGAGAGGGGCTTGCGGGCCGGGCACGATGCGAGAAACGTGGGTCGTGCTCGCGGCCGAGCCCGCCGCCGCAGCGGTCACCGGCCCGCGTCCGTGCGGTCGGTGGCCCGAGCGCCGCGCACGAGGGCGAAGGAGCCCACGATGACCAGCACTGGAGAGACCGGCAGCGTCACCGGGACCAAGGACAAGGACTACAACATCCTCTGGTTCACCCAGGCGTGCCTCGACAACGCGCTGCGGCTGGAGACCTACATCCAGGACGCGGAGCGCGACGGCGACACCGAGCTCGCGGAGTTCTTCCGCCGCGCGCAGGGCGAGAGCCGCAAGGGCGCCGAGCAGGGCAAGCAGCTCCTGGCGAGCCGCCTGGCCCGCTGACCGGGCCGCACCTCACGGGCGCGACGGGTCCCGCGTCGCACACGCCGGGACCCGTCGCGTCCGCGCGTCCGCTCCGGTCCGCCTCGCCCGTGCCGCCCGGTTCGGCGGACCGAGCCGGGCGCTTGTATTGCCACGTCCCCGCCCAGGTCAAGGGCCTGACGTCCTGCCGCCCGCGGACGCCCGGTGCTACGTTCGCCACGACCTGCCGAGAGTCACGACGACGTGACGAACTGCGAGGGGGCCCCATGTCGGGACGCAGCGGAGAGCCGCACGGTCGTGCCGGGACGGCGCCTCCGGGGCGCGGTTCACGGGGTCGCACGACGGCCGCGACCGCACACGCGCAGCCGCTCGCGGCACCCACCGGCTCGCCGCGCAACCTCGTGCTCGCGATGCTCGGGTTCCTCGTCAACTTCTGGGCGTGGGCGCTCATCAGCCCGCTCGGCGCGGCGTACCGGGAGCGGCTCGACCTGAGCGGGTTCGAGCAGGCGGTGCTCGTCGCGGTGCCCGTCGTCGTCGGGTCGCTCGGGCGGATCCCGGTCGGTGCGCTCACGGACCGGGTCGGTGCGCGCGTCATGTTCCCGGTCGTGAGCATCCTGACGGTGCTGCCCGTCCTGTTCGTCGGCCTGGTCGCGGAGAGCTTCGCGGCGATGCTCGTCGGCGGGTTCTTCCTGGGGCTCGGCGGCACGGCGTTCGCGATCGGGGTGCCGCTCGTCAACGCGTGGTACCCGCCGGCGCGGCGGGGGACGGCCCTCGGGATCTTCGGCCTCGGCATGGGCGGGACGGCGATCTCCGCGTTCACGACCGTGCGGCTCACGAACGCCGTGGGTCCCGAGGCGCCGTTCCTGCTCGTCGCGTGCGTGCTGACCGTCTACGCGGTCGCGTCGGGGCTGCTCGTGCGCGACGCCCCCGGCCGGGTCGTGCCGCAGGGCTCGTTCCTCGCGCGGACGTGGGCGACGGCGCGGCTCCGGGCGACCGCGCAGCTGTGCGTGCTGTACGCCGTGGGCTTCGGCGGGTTCGTCGCGTTCAGCGTCTACCTGCCGACCTACCTCATCAACGCGTTCGACCTCACGCAGGAGGACGCCGCGCTGCGGACCGCGGGCTTCGTCGTGCTCGCGGTGCTCATGCGCCCGGTCGGCGGCGCGCTGACCGACCGGTACGAGGCCACGACCGTGCTCGCCGTGTGCTTCGTCGGCGCCGCGGTGCTCGCCGGCGTCGCGGCGCTCGAGCTTCCGCTCGTCCCGGTCGGCACGGTCGCGTTCCTCGGCCTCGCGGCGCTGCTCGGCGCGTCCTCGGGCGCCACGTTCGGCCTGGTCGCGAGCCTCGCGCCGTCCGAGAAGGTCGGCGCGGTCACCGGGCTGGTCGGCGCGGCGGGCGGGCTCGGCGGGTTCGTGCCGCCGCTCGTCATGGGCGCGGTGTTCGACGTCGTCGGCGACTACAGCCTCGGCCTCGCGCTGCTCGCCGTCGTCTGCGTGCTCACGGCCCTGTTCACGCGCGGACCCGTCCGCCGCCACGCCCGCGCGCAGCGCGCCCCCGCCTGACGCCCGCACCCGGTGCCTGACCCGCACCCGCGCCCCGTCCCGCACCCCCGCCCTCGCACCCGCCGACCACCACCCGTACAGCACGACCCGCACGACCCGCTGGACCCGACCACCCGGAAGGACCGCGCACCGTGACCCTGCAGAACGACCCGCCCCGACTCGACGGCGACGTGACGGAGGCCCTGCTGCGGACGCGGCGGTTCCTCACGAAGAGCTCCGTGTCGCCGGACCTGCGGACGCTGCACCAGATCGGCGGGCGCGACGCCGACACCTTCTACCGGGACCGCTGGAGCCACGACAAGGTGGTCCGCTCGACGCACGGGGTCAACTGCACGGGCTCGTGCTCGTGGAAGGTGTACGTCAAGGACGGCATCATCACGTGGGAGTCGCAGCAGACGGACTACCCGTCGGTGGGCCCGGACTCCCCGGAGTACGAGCCGCGGGGCTGTCCGCGCGGTGCGGCGTTTAGCTGGTACACGTACTCCCCGACGCGGGTCCGGTACCCGTACGTGCGGGGCGTGCTGCTCGAGATGTACCGCGAGGCCAAGGCGCGGCTCGGGGACCCGGTGCTCGCGTGGGCGGACGTCGTGAACGACCCGGTCAGGGCGAAGCGCTACAAGCGGGCCCGCGGCAAGGGCGGTCTGGTCCGGGCGACGTGGGACGAGGCGGTCGAGCTCGTCGCCGCGGCGCAGGTGCACACCATCAAGGAGCACGGGCCCGACCGGGTCGCGGGGTTCTCGCCGATCCCGGCGATGTCGATGGTGTCGCACGGCGCCGGCGCCCGGTACCACGCGCTGATCGGCGCCCCGATGCTGTCGTTCTACGACTGGTACGCGGACCTCCCGGTCGCGTCGCCGCAGGTGTTCGGCGACCAGACGGACGTCCCCGAGTCGGGGGACTGGTGGGACGCCGGCTACCTGATCATGTGGGGCTCCAACCTCCCGGTGACCCGCACCCCGGACGCGCACTGGATGGCGGAGGCGCGCTACCGAGGGCAGAAGGTCATCGCAGTCTCGCCCGACTACGCGGACAACGTGAAGTTCGCCGACGAGTGGCTCGCGGTGCAGCCGGGCACGGACGGCGCCCTCGCGTTCGCGATGGGGCACGTGACCCTCAAGGAGTTCTTCGTCGACCGGCAGGTCCCGTACTTCCGCGACTACGTGCAGCGCTTCACCGACCTGCCGTTCCTCGTGCGGCTCGAGGAGCGGGACGGGCGCTGGGTCCCGGGCAAGTTCCTCACCGCGGAGGACCTGCCGGGCAAGGAGGCGCGGAGCGAGAACGCGGCGTTCAAGACGGTGCTGCTCGACGCGCGGACGGACCGGCCGGTGGTCCCCGGCGGCTCGCTCGGGCACCGGTACGGCGAGCAGGGCGTCGGGCGCTGGAACCTCGACCTCGGCGACGTCGAGCCGCTGCTCAGCGCGGGCGGCCCGGTGCTCGGCGAGGTCGGGTCGGCCGAGTCGGTCGTCGTCGACCTCCCGCGGTTCGACACGCTCGACGGGACGGCGGCGGTGTCCCGGCGCGGGGTGCCCGTGCGGCGGGTCGGCGACCACGTGGTCACGACCGTGCTGGACCTGCTGCTTGCGCAGTACGGCGTCGGGCGCCCCGGTCTGGGAGGGGAGTGGCCCACCGGGTACGACGACGCGTCGCAGCCGGGGACGCCCGCGTGGCAGGAGCAGTTCACGGGCGTGCCCGCGGCCAAGGCCGAGCGGATCGGGCGGGAGTTCGCGGCCAACGCCGAGGAGTCGCGCGGCCGCTCGATGATCCTCATGGGCGCGGGCACCAACCACTGGTTCCACTCCGACACGATCTACCGCACGTTCCTCACGCTCACGACCCTCACGGGCTGCCAGGGCGTCAACGGCGGCGGCTGGGCGCACTACGTCGGCCAGGAGAAGGTCCGCCCGGTCACCGGCCAGCAGATGTACGCGACCGCGAACGACTGGGCCCGCCCGCCGCGCACGATGATCCAGACCGCGTACTGGTACCTCCACACGGACCAGTTCCGCTACGACGCGTTCAGCGCCGACACGCTCTCCGCGGCGACGCCGGGCACGGGCGGGCTGTTCGCGGGCATGACGACGGCCGACGTCATCGCGAAGTCGGCGCGCATGGGCTGGATGCCGTCCTACCCGACGTTCGACCGCAACCCGCTGGACCTCGCGGCCGACGCCGAGGCGGCCGGGCTGCCCGTCGGGGAGTACGTGCCGCGCGAGCTCACCGAGGGCCGGCTGCGGTTCGCGGCGGAGGACCCGGACGCCCCCGAGAACTGGCCGCGCGTGCTGACGGTGTGGCGGGCCAACCTGCTCGGCTCGTCGGGCAAGGGCAACGAGTACTTCCTGCACCACCTGCTCGGGACGGACTCCAACCTGCTCGCCACGGAGGCGCCGCCGGGCTCCCGGCCGCGGGACGTCACGTGGCACGACGAGGCGCCCAGCGGGAAGCTCGACCTGCTGCTCTCGCTCGACTTCCGGATGACGAGCACGACCGTCTACTCCGACGTCGTGCTCCCCGCGGCGACCTGGTACGAGAAGCACGACCTCAACACCACGGACATGCACCCGTTCGTGAACTCGTTCAGCCCGGCGATCGCGCCGCCGTGGCAGACCCGCACCGACTTCGAGATCTTCCACACCCTCGCCCGGGAGTTCTCCCGGCAGTCCGTGCAGCACCTGGGTGTGCGCCAGGACGTCGTCGCGGTCCCGCTCACGCACGACACCCCGGACGCGATGGCCAACCCGCACGGCCGGGTGCAGGACTGGAAGGCCGGCGAGTGCGAGGCGGTGCCGGGCCGCACGATGCCGAAGCTCGTCGTCATCGAGCGGGACTACCCGGCAGTCGCCGCGAAGCTCGCGACCCTCGGCCCGGTCCCCGACACGCTGGGCCTGACGACCAAGGGCGTGACGTTCGACGTCGGGCCCGAGATCGAGTACCTGCGGCGCAAGAACGGCGTCGCGCGGATCCCCGCCGGGGCGCCGGGCGCGGTGGCCGACGGACGCCCGCTGCTGTCCCGGGACGTGCACGCGTGCGAGGCGATCCTCGCGCTGTCCGGCACGACGAACGGCCGGCTCGCGGTGCAGGGCTTCCACACCCTCGAGAAGCGCACGGGGACGCTCATGGCCGACCTCGCCGCCGAGCACGAGGGCAAGCAGGTCACGTTCGCCGACACCCAGGCCGCCCCGACGACCGTCATCACGTCACCCGAGTGGTCCGGCACCGAGCACGGCGGGCGCCGCTACTCGCCGTTCACGATCAACGTCGAGCGGCTCAAGCCCTGGCACACGCTCACCGGGCGGCAGCACTTCTACCTCGACCACGACTGGATGACCGAGCTCGGGGAGGGGCTGCCGGTGTTCCGGCCGCCGCTCAACATGCAGGCGCTCTTCAGCGAGGGAGCGGTGGGCGCGACGGGACCGGCGGGGCCGAAGGGCGAGCTCGGCGTGACCGTCCGCTACCTGACCCCGCACAACAAGTGGTCGATCCACTCCGAGTACCAGGACAACCTGTTCATGCTGTCGCTCTCGCGCGGCGGCCCCGCGATCTGGATGAGCAACGTCGACGCCGCCAAGGTCGGCATCCGCGACAACGACTGGATCGAGGCCGTGAACCGCAACGGCGTGGTGGTCGCGCGGGCGATCGTCTCGCACCGGATGCCCGAGGGGACGGTGTACATGTACCACGCGCAGGACCGGCTCATCGACGTGCCGAAGGCCGAGACGACCGGGAAGCGGGGCGGCATCCACAACTCGCTGACCCGCCTGCTCGTGAAGCCCAGCCACCTCATCGGCGGCTACGCGCAGCTCGCCTACGCGTTCAACTACCTCGGCCCGACCGGCAACCAGCGCGACGAGGTGACGGTCGTCCGTCGCCGCTCGCAGGACGTGGAGTACTGAGATGACGCGACCGACGAGCGTGGCACGGGGAGCGGTCCGGGGCGTGACCCGATGAAGGTCATGGCGCAGATGGCGATGGTCATGAACCTCGACAAGTGCATCGGCTGCCACACGTGCTCGGTCACCTGCAAGCAGGCGTGGACGAACCGGACCGGCACCGAGTACGTCTGGTTCAACAACGTCGAGACCCGCCCCGGCCAGGGCTACCCGCGGACCTACGAGGACCAGGACAAGTGGGAGGGCGGCTGGACGCTCAACAAGAAGGGGCGCCTCCAGCTCAAGGCCGGCGGCCGGCTGAAGAACCTGCTGACCATCTTCGCGAGCCCCAAGCAGCCGTCGATCGACGAGTACTACGAGCCGTGGACGTACGACTACGAGAACCTGACGAACGCCCCGCTGCAGGACCACGTCCCGGTCGCCCGCCCCAAGTCGCTGCTCACCGGCAAGGACATGCAGGTCGGGTGGAGCGCGAACTGGGACGACGACCTCGGCGGTGCCCCGGAGCTCACGGTCCACGACCCGGTGCTGAAGAAGGTCTCGGACAAGGTGAAGCTCGAGTTCGAGCAGACGTTCATGTTCTACCTGCCGCGCATCTGCGAGCACTGCCTGAACCCGTCGTGCGCGGCGTCGTGCCCGTCCGGGGCGATCTACAAGCGCGCCGAGGACGGCATCGTGCTCGTCGACCAGGACGCGTGCCGCGGCTGGCGCAAGTGCGTCACGGGCTGCCCCTACAAGAAGGTCTACTTCAACCACAAGACCGGCAAGGCCGAGAAGTGCACGTTCTGCTTCCCGCGCATCGAGGTCGGGCTCCCGACGGTCTGCTCGGAGACGTGCGTCGGGCGCCTGCGGTACATCGGGCTGGTGCTCTACGACGCCGACAAGGTGCTCGCCGCGGCGTCGGTCACCGACGAGAAGGACCTGCTCGACGCGCAGCGCGGGGTGTTCCTCGACCCGGACGACCCGCAGGTGCAGCGCGAGGCGGAGGCCGCGGGCATCCCGCACGACTGGGTCCAGGCCGCGCAGCGGTCCCCGATCTGGGCGCTGATCAGCACCTACGAGGTCGCCCTGCCGCTGCACCCCGAGTACCGGACGATGCCGATGGTCTGGTACATCCCGCCGCTCTCGCCGGTCGTCGACGTGGTGCAGGAGACCGGCGTCGACAGCGAGGACGCCTCGAACCTGTTCGCCGCGATCGACACCCTGCGCATCCCGGTCGAGTACCTCGCGGAGCTGTTCGCCGCGGGGGAGACGGCGCCGGTCACCGCGGTGCTCAAGCGGCTCGCGGCGATGCGCTCGTACATGCGCGACCTGAACATGGGCCGCCCCGGCAACCCGCGCATCCCGGAGTCCGTCGGGATGGACGAGGCGACGATGTACGAGATGTTCCGCCTGCTCGCGCTCGCGAAGTACGACGAGCGGTACGTCGTCCCCGCCGCCCACGCCGAGCAGGCGCACGGCCTCGAGGAGCTCGCGACCGAGTGCAGCCTCGACTACGACGGCGGACCCGGCATGGGCGGGTCGGGGCCGTTCGGCGAGGGCTCGGGCGGCAACGACCCCATCGCGGTCGAGAACTTCCACATGCTCAAGCAGCGCCAGACGACCGACACCGTCGCCGAGCCCGAGTCGAGGAAGGCGCGCGTCAACCTCCTCAACTGGGACGGCAAGAGCGCGCCCGCGGGGATGTTCCCACCGCGACCCGGGCCCGACGGGGCGAACCTGCGCGAGCCCGAGGGCGACGACTCGGCGGCGCTCGTCCAGCCGCTGCCCGCCGGGGGGTCCGTGCCCGGACCGGCCGGCACGGGCACCGAGCCCGTGGCCCGGACCGACGAGGACCCGACGACCGGGGGCCGGCCGTGAGGCGGCTCGCGCGCCGGGACGCCGCACGGAAGGCGGCGACCCGCGAGACCGCGCTCGTCCACCGGGTCGCCGCGCTCGTGCTCGACTACCCGGGCCCCGAGCTGCTCGCGCTGCTGCCCGACCTGCGCACCGCCGTCGGGACGCTCGACGGCTACCTCCGCGCCCCGCTCGACCAGGTGCTCGACCACCTCGACGCGCACCCCCCGGTCGCGCTCGCGGCCGAGTACGTCACGACGTTCGACCTCGCGCGGCGCCGTTCGCCCTACCTGACCTACTACGCGTACGGCGACACCCGAAAGCGCGGCGTCGCCCTCGTCGAGTTCAAGCAGGCGTACCGCGCCGCGGGCTTCGAGGTCTCGGCGGACGAGCTCCCCGACCACGTGGCCGTCGTCCTCGAGTTCGCGTCGACCGGCGACGAGGCCGCGCAGGAGTCGGGCCTGCGCCTGCTCCTTGCGCACCGCGCCGGGCTCGAGCTGCTCCGGCTCGCGCTGCTCGACCTCGGCTCCCCGTACGCCGGCGCGCTCGTCGCCGTCTGCGCGACCCTGCCGCCGCTCGCCGGCGACGACCGCGAGGCCGTCGCCCGGCTCGCCGCCGAGGGCCCGCCCGGCGAGGAGGTCGGCCTCGAGCCGTTCGCGCCGCCGTCGTACATGCCCGGAACAGGAGCCCGTCGATGACCACGACCGCCGACACCCTGCTGTGGGTCGTCATCCCGTACGTGTGCCTCGCGTTCTTCGTGCTCGGGCACGCCTGGCGGTACCGGTACGACAAGTTCGGCTGGACGACCCGCTCGTCGCAGCTCTACGAGCGCCGGCTGCTGCGCTGGGCGAGCCCGCTGTTCCACTTCGGGATCCTCGCGGTGTTCCTCGGGCACGTCATGGGCCTCGGCATCCCGAAGGCGTGGACCGAGGCGGTCGGCATGAGCGAGGAGCTCTACCACGTCCTGGCCGTCTCGATCGGCGCCGTCGCGGGGTTCAGCACCGTCGTGGGGCTCGTCCTGCTGATCTACCGCCGCCGCACCGTCGGGCCCGTGTTCCGCGCGACGACCCGCATGGACAAGGTCATGTACCTCGTCCTCGCGGTCGTCATCTTCCTCGGGATGTGGAACACGGTCGCCGGGTCGGTCCTCAACCTCGGCGGCCACTACGACTACCGCGACGGCGTCTCGGTGTGGTTCCGCGGGATCTTCCGGTTCGACCTGCACCCCGAGCTCATGGCCGACGCCCCGCTCGGCTTCCAGCTGCACGGCATGGCCGCGATGCTGCTGTTCGCGCTGTGGCCGTTCACGCGGCTCGTGCACGTGTTCAGCGCCCCCGTCGGCTACCTGTGGCGGCCCTACGTCGTGTACCGCTCGCGCTCCGACCGGCTGGGCGCCCGCCAGGCCCGGCCGGGGTGGGAGCGGGTCGAGCGCAAGGAGCCGTCGCGCCGCTGACGGAGGCGGGGCGCAGGGCGGACTGGCGGGCTCGCGGGCTCGCGGACGCGCGGGCCGCGTCGGGAGACCGGGCCGGCGAGCCGGTGGGCCGCGTCGCTCGCACCGGGCGCCCGGTCGTGGTGCGATGCCGGGATGACGAGCGCCTCCACCCCGACCGGTCCGGCCGCGACCCCGACCACCCCCACCGCCGCCGGGCTCCCGCGCAGCGCACCACGGGCCGTCGGGGTCGACCCGGCGGGCGTGCTCGCGTTCCTCGACGACGTCGCGGCCCGCGGCATCGAGCTGCACTCGGTGATGGTCCTGCGCCACGGCCAGGTCGCCGCCGAGGGCTGGTGGCACCCGTACGGCCCCGAGCGCGTGCACCTGCTCTACTCGCTCAGCAAGAGCTTCACCTCGGCCGCGCTCGGGCTCGCCGTCGCCGAGGGGCTCGTCGACCTCGACGCGACCGTCCTGTCGTACTTCCCCGAGCTCGACGACGCGGTCACCGACCCCCGCAGCCGGGCGATGCTCGTGCGCCACGTCGCGGCGATGGCGAGCGGCCACGCCGAGGAGACGATCGACGCCGCGTGGGCGGCGAGCCCCGACGACCTCGTCCGCGGCTTCCTGCAGATCCCCCCGACGCACGAGCCCGGCACGGTGTTCACGTACAACCAGCCGTGCACGTACGCGCTCGCCGCGATCGTCCAGCGCCGCACGGGCACGACGCTGACCGAGTACCTCGGCCCCCGCCTGTTCGCGCCGCTCGGCATCACCGTCGGCGGCTGGCAGCAGAAGCCCCCGGGCCAGGACCTCGGGTACAGCGGGCTGCACCTGACGACCGAGGCGGTGGCGCGGTTCGGGCAGCTGCTGCTCGACGACGGGGTGCTCGACGGGCGCCGGGTCCTCCCCGAGGGCTGGGTCGCGCTCGCGAGCCGGGTGCACGTGCCCACGGCCGGCCGGGTCACCCCGGACGAGCTCGGCGGTGACTGGGACCAGGGCTACGGCTTCCAGCTCTGGCGCTCGAGGCACGGCTACCGCGGCGACGGGGCGTTCGGCCAGTTCTGCGTCGTGCTGCCCGAGCACGACGCGGTGCTCGTCACGACGGCGGCGACCGAGGACCTGCAGGGCATCCTCGACGCGGCGTGGACGCACCTCCTGCCGGCGTTCGACGACGAGGCGGACGGCGGCGCGCACGACGACGCGGACGACGACGCGGGCACGGACGCCGACGGCGCCCGCGTCCTCGCGGACCGGCTCGCGTCGCTCAGCCTCTCGGTGCCGGCCGCCGGCGAGCCGCTCACCGAGGGCGTGTTCGTCCTCGCGCCCGGGGCCGACGGTGGCGTCGAGCGGGTCGAGCTGCGGCGTGACGGCGGGCGGTGGGTGGTCGAGCTCACCGTCCACGGCGACGCGTGGGTCGCCGAGGCGGGCGACGGGTGCTGGGCGGTCACCGAGCCGGACGCACGTCGTCCTGCGCTCGGCGTCGCGGCCGGCAGCCCGGAGCCCGGGACGCTGCACGTCGAGGTGGCGCTGCTGGAGAGCCCGCACCGGCTGCGGCTCGTGGGCGACCGCACCACCGGGCACATGACGGCGACGTGGCGCACGCGTCCGTTCGCGCGGCGGGTGCCGCCGACCATGCAGCGGCCGCTGCCGGGGACCGCTCAGGGCGCGGGCTGAGCGCACCGCCTCCCGAGGTCCCTCGGCGCGCGCGCATCCTTCGTCGCTCCGCCGCTCCGTCCCCTCGTCGGCCGGTCGCTCCGCAACCCGCCACCCCGGCGGGCGCGTGACGCGTCGGGGCGGCGAAGGGAGAGCGGCCGTCAGAACGCGACGGCGCCGATCGTCGCGCGGACCCGGGCCGTGGCGTCGCGCAGGTCGACGTCCGTGATCGTGATGCCCTTGGCCTTGGCGTCGACCGCGCTCTGCACCCCCACGAGCACGACCGGCTCGCTCTCGCCGCGGCGGAGCTGCACGAGGCCGTCGGGCAGGCCGCGCTGCTTCAGCGCGTCGTTGATCGGGCCGACGAGCGGGTTGATGAACACGTGCGCGGGGAGCGAGCGTGCGTGCACGGTGACGCGCAGGCTCGCGACGCCCTCGGCGTAGCCGGTGAACGTCGCGCTCACGCTGACCGTGCCGAGCGCCATCGCCGCCCAGCGCAGGGCGGTCGGCGCGTCCGGGATCGCGTTGAGGTCGATGTCCGCGTGGATCGTCGAGCCCTCCGCGCGCACCGCCCGGACCATCGGCGGCAGCGGCTCACGTGAGGCGGCCAGCGCCAGCACCTCGGTGACCGGGATCTCCACGTACATGCGTCCTCCAGCTCGTCGTCGACCGGAGCCACCGTAGCCGTCCCGCCCACCGGCGGCGTCGGCGCAGGTCCGTCGGTGGGTCCCCGGCGCTACGCTCCCCGGACGCACCGATCCGATCCGCACCGCTGCGTCGGCCTGAGCGCCGGCCCCGGTCCGACCGAGCTGGAGGACGGCATGCCGTCGAGAGTCACCGCGCCCGCGATGTTCTGGTGGGGCGTCGCGCTCCTCGTCGGCGGGTCGGTCCTGTCCCTCGCGACGACGACGCTGCCCTACGGCCTGCTCGACGGCGCCGGGCAGCTCGGGACCATGGTGTTCCAGTGGCTCTGGAGCCTGCTCGGGATCGCGCAGTACCTCGGCGCCGCCCTCGTCGCTGCGGCGCTCGCGGTCCGTGCGCTGCAGCGTCCCGCGGCGGGCGGGCCGGTGCCCTCGGCCGTCGAGCAGGTCGCCGCCGAGCCCGGACCGTACGGGCCCGGCGGGGGGCACCCGAACCCGCAGCCGTGACGGGCGACCTGTTCGACGAGCGCCCGGTGCGCCGCGTCCAGCGGCACCCGAGGGCGGACGTCGACCCCGACCGCTGGCCGTACACCGTGCCGGCCGTCGCGCAGCTCCTGCGCGACGGGATGGACCTCGCGCCGGGCGTGACGTTCCTCGTGGGGGAGAACGGCGCGGGCAAGTCGACCGTCGTCGAGGCCGTGGCGGCCGCCGTCGGGCTCAACGCCGAGGGTGGCAGCCGGAACGCGCGGCACGCGACGCGCGCGAGCGAGTCGCCCCTGCACCGGGCGCTGCAGGTGGTGCGCTCGCCCGGGGCCCCGCGGTGGGGGTACTTCCTGCGCGCCGAGACGATGCACGGGCTCTACACCTACCTCGAGTCGACCGGTGACCCCGCGCCGCCGCTGCACGAGATGAGCCACGGCGAGTCGTTCCTCGAGGTGCTCGGCCGTCACTTCGCGGAGCCCGGCTTCTACGTGCTCGACGAGCCGGAGGCGGCGCTGTCGTTCACGTCGTGCCTCGCGCTCGTGGACACGCTCGGCGCGCTCCGGTCCGCGGGCGCGCAGGTGCTGTGCGCGACGCACTCCCCGCTGCTCACCGCCCTGCCCGGCGCGACGATCCTCGAGCTCGACGAGCACGGCTTCGGGCCGACGGCGTGGGAGGACCTCGCGATCGTCGGGCACTGGCGCTCCTACCTCAGCGACCCACGGCGGTACCTGCGTCACCTCGGCGCCGGCTGAGGAGCCCCGGACGTGCGACGACCCGGCCCCCTGGGGGACCGGGTCGTCGGTGTCGTGCGGTGGTGCGGTGACGTCAGGAGGTCACAGCGGGTACTCGTTGTACAGCGCGTAGACGGCGTCCGCGGGCCCGGTGAACGTGAGCGTCGCGGAGTCGTTCGTCGCGATGAGGGTGGTGACGCCCTCGACGTCGTAGACCCAGTACTGCGAGACGGCGTCGAACTCGCCCGAGTCCGTGAGCGTCTCGGCGGCGAAGCCGGTGGTCTGCGCCGTGGCGAACGCCGTGGCCTCCGTGCCGCTGGACCAGTTGGAGAGCACGGTCTCGACCGTCGACGCGCCGTCGGTGTAGGACGCGGTGTACGCCTCGAGCGCGCCGGCGCCCGTGATGGTCGCCTCGTCCGTCAGGCCCGTCGTGGTGAACGCGCCGACCGTGAGGGGCGCGACGTCCTTGAGCGGGGTCGCGCTCGCGGCGAGGTCGTCGGTGCCGTCGGTCGCCGGGTCGGTCGCCTCGGGGGCGGGGGTCTCGAGCTCCTCGAGCTGCTGGGTGAGCTCATCGAGGCCGCCGGCCTCCTCGACGGACTCCCGGATCGCGTTGCTCGCGACGAAGAGGCTGATCGCGAGGACGATCCAGGCGATGAACGACAGGACACCGAGGATGATGCCCGCGATCGCCAGGCCGCGGCCCGACGTGCCGTTGGCCTTGGTCCGCTTGAGGCCCAGGACGCCGAGGATCACCGGGATGAAGCCGAGGCCGAGGATGCCGGTGACGAGCGCGGCGATCGACATGCCGTCGGTCCCGCGGGCGACGGGCGGCTGGCCGTAGCCGGGCTGGCCGTAGCCCGGCTGGCCGTAGCCGCCAGCGGGGTACGCCGTGGTGTCGGCGGGCGGGTACGGCGCGTCGGCCGTCGCGACCGCGGGGGCGGCGGTGTCGGTCGTGGTCGCGGCGCCGGCGTCGGTGGACGCGGGGGCGGCCGGGGCCTTGTCGAAGCTCAGCGTGCTGGGCGTCGTCGTGTCGGTGGCGGGGGTCCCCTGCGGCTCGTTCGCCGGCGTAGAGCCCTGCTGGTCGTGGGTCACGTGATCCTCGTCGTGTCGCGGTGAGACGGCCGTCATGGTGAGGCCGGCATGGTGAAGCCGCGCCCACCCTAGGGGTACGCACCGACACGGATGCCCGGTTTATCCGGTTCTCGGCTCGCACGCAGCGTGTTTCACCCCTATGGGGGCACCGCACCGACAACTAGTTGCCACATCGGTAACCAGATGCCACAGTGGCACCCATGACCGACATGACCCCCGAGGCGGCCCGCGACGCGCTCGCCGACGCCGCCCGCACGTCCGACCGGCTCCGGGCCCGCGCCCGCTGGGCCTCGACCAAGCTCGCCGTCACCGGGATCGGGATGGGCCTGCTCACGCTCGCCGTGGGCCTCGTCCGCTCCGACCTCGTCGGGTTCGCGGTGTTCGCGGCCTGGGGCGTGCTGATCGCCGCGACCGCGTGGTGGGAGCGGCGCCGCACCGCGCACCTGCCGGGGACGCAGCAGCGCACGTCCCGCTACTGGGCCGCGAGCTTCGCGCTCTACGCCGTCGCGATCGCGTGCGGGGTCGCCCGCCCCGAGGGCGACGCCGGGTTCTGGGTGCCGGCCGCGGTCGTCGTCGCGCTGCCGATGGTCGTCGGCGCCGTGCGCGAGCGCCGCGCATGACCCCGGCCGAGCCCGCCCCCGCGCCGGCCGCCCCCGACGCCGCCGGGCTGACCCACCCCCGGCGCGACCTCGACGAGCTGCTGACCCACGCGGTGCGGTTCTCCGTCGTCGCCGCGCTGTCCGGGGTGCTCAAGGCCGAGTTCGGTGCCGTGCGGGACAGCGTCGAGGTCACAACCCCGATGCTGTCCAAGCAGGTCGCGCTGCTCGAGAAGGCCGGCTACGTCGAGGTCGAGAAGGGCCGCGTCGGCCGGCGTCCGTGCACGTGGATCTCGCTGTCGCCCGAGGGGTCGGCGGCGTACGCCCGGCACGTGGCCGCGCTGCGGGCCATCGCGGGGCTCGACCACTGAGGGACCTCAGGCCGAGGGCCTGACGCGTCGACCGAGGTCGGGGGTCGGCGGCCCGCGCCTCGACCTGGGGCTGATGCCCGGCGCCCGGCCCGCGACCTACGCTGCGAGCATGCCCGCGACACCGCCCTTCACGCCGCCGCCCGTGAGCGCGTGGGGGACCACGTGGCGCCTCACGGTGGCCGTGCTCACGGGCTTCGTCCTGCTGGGGTTCGCCCTCGAGTCGCTCCCGCCGGAGAGCGAGGGCCTGATCCTGCTCGACCTCGCCGCCGGCGTCGTGTGCCTGGTCCTCATGCTGTTCCGCCGCCGTGCCCCGCTCGCGGTCGCGCTGCTCGCGACGCTGATCGGCAGCGTCTCGGCGTTCAGCGCGGGGGCGGTCGTGGTCATCCTCATCTCGCTCGCCACGCGCCGGCGCTGGCTGCGGGAGCTGCTGCCCGTCGCGGTCGTCTGGGTGGCCGCCGGGTTCGTGTACGACCGGGTCTACGTGCCGTCACAGCCCGTGCCCTGGTGGGCGACGACGCTCGTCGCGGGGTTCTTCTTCGTCCTGTGCGTCGCGATCGGCTTCTACATCGGCGGTCAGCGCGAGCTGCTCGCGTCGCTCGAGCAGCGGGCCATGACGGCCGAGCGCGAGCAGGCGGCGCGCGTCGACCAGGCCCGCACCGCGGAGCGCGGCCGGATCGCCCGCGAGATGCACGACGTCCTCGCGCACCGGATCTCGCTCGTCGCGATGCACTCGGGGGGTCTCGTCTACCGCGACGACCTCACGCGCGAGCAGACCGTCGAGACGGCCGAGGTGATCCGCGACAACGCGCAGCTCGCGCTCGCGGAGCTGCGGGAGGTCCTCGGCGTGCTGCGCGACGGCGACCCGGGCGCACCCCCGGAGCGACCCCAGCCCACGCTCGCGGCGCTGCCGGAGCTGATCGACGAGGCCCGCGCGGCGGGCAACCCGGTGACGTGCACGCTGACGCTCACAAGCCGCGGCGCGTCCGAGGGCGACCTCGGCGCGCTGCCCGAGAGCACGAGCCGCAGCGCCTACCGCATCCTCCAGGAGGCCCTCACGAACGCCCGCAAGCACGCCCCCGGCCTCCCGGTGCGCCTCGAGATCGGGGGCCGCCCCGGCGAGCGCCTCGTGCTCAGCGCCCGCAACCCCGTCCCCCTCGCGCCGAACGCGACGTCCGGGCCACCGCCCGGGGTCGGCCTCGCGGGGCTGTCCGAGCGCGCCAAGCTCGCGGGCGGGGAGCTCACGACCGCCGTCGACCGCGGCCACTTCGCGGTCCAGGCCTGGCTGCCGTGGCCGGCGTGAGCGCGGCGCTGCCCGTGGTCCGGGTGCTCGTGGTCGACGACGACGCGCTCGTGCGCGCCGGGCTGCGGCTCATCCTCGGCGGTGACCCGGGGCTCGTCATCGTGGGTGAGGCGGCCGACGGGCTCCAGGCCGTCGAGCTCGCGCGCACCGAGCGCCCCGACGTCGTGCTCATGGACATCCGCATGCCGCGGCTCGACGGGCTCGCGGCGACCGAGCGCCTGCTCGCCGCCGACCCGGAGACGCGCGTCGTCGTCCTCACGACCTTCGACACCGACGACATGGTCGTCAGCGCGCTGCGCCTGGGGGCCGTCGGCTTCCTGCTCAAGGACACCCCGCCCGAGGAGCTCGTCGGCGCCGTGCGCGCGGTCGCGGGCGGTCGGCCGATCCTCTCGCCGAGCGTCACGGCCCAGCTCATCGCGACCGTGCGGGCCGAGAGCCCGCCGGGGCGCAGCCGCGAGGCCGCGGGCCGGCTCGAGGTGCTGAGCGAGCGCGAGCGCGAGGTCGCCGTGGGGATCGGGCGCGGGCTGTCGAACTCGGAGATCGCCGCGGAGCTCTACATGAGCGTCGCGACCGTGAAGTCGCACGTCGGGCGCCTGTTCGCGAAGCTCGGCGTCGAGAACCGGGTGCAGATCGCGATCTGCGTGCACGAGGCGGGGCTGGTCTGACGGCCGCCGGGCCGGCGGCGTCCGACCGGCGCACGGTCGGGTCACGGCCCGGCCCGGCCGATGAGATCCGGCCCGCGCACCGGTCTGCCCCCGTATGACACGCATCGTCGGCGACATCTCGGTCTCCCTGGACGGTCTCGTCACCGGGCCCGACCCCGGCCCGGACAACGGCATGGGCACCGGGGGCGAGGCCCTGCACACGTGGGCGTTCTCGGACGACCCGGCGGAGCGCCGCGTGCTGCGGGAGGCGACGGCGCGGTCCGGTGCCGTCGTGCTCGGGCGCCGGCTGTTCGACGTGGTCGACGGCCCCGGCGGCTGGGACGACACGAGGGGCTACGGCGCCGGTGAGGTCGCGACGCCCCCCTTCGTCGTCGTGACGAGCTCCGTGCCGGAGCGGGTGCGGCTCTCCCACCTCGACTGGACCTTCGTCACCACCGGCCTGCCGGACGCCGTCCGCGCGGCGCGCGAGCGGGCGGAGGCGGCGTCCGCGGACCGCGGGACGGACCTCGACGTGGTCCTCATGGGCGGCGGGGCGACCGTCGCCTCGGCGCTCGACGCCGGGCTGCTCGACGAGCTCATCCTGCACCTGGCGCCCGTCGTGCTCGGCGGCGGGACGCCGCTGTTCACCGGCGGCGTCCCGCGCGCGCTCGTCCAGCGCAGCGTGCGCGCGACGTCGAACGCCGTGCACCTGACGTACGACGTCGTCGGCTGACCGCCGGCCCGGGGACGGGTCGGCGCACGGTGCCCCGGCCCACCGCGTGCGCGGTCCGGGCGCGGCGCGCCGACGCCGTCCGGGCGCGCCGCGCCGACGCCGTCAGGGCCGGTCCGCGCCCGCCGTGAGCTCCTCGGCCGCCGTCAGGACCGCCGCCCGCAGCCCGTCGTCCGCGGCGAGGTCGGCGCCCAGGAAGCCGAGCACCGCGTCGACCGACTCCGCGAGCGAGCCCTGCCCGAGCGCGCGCACGTGGTCCGCGCGCGCGTCCTTGACCGGCGCCCCGAGCCCGCGCAGGTGGCAGGTCCACGCGGCGACGGCGCGCGCCGCACCGGTCGGCACGCGTCCGGCGGCGAGCTCGGCGCGCAGCGTCGGGACGATGCGCACCCCGATCTTCTGCGAGCCGTCGCCGGCGATCTGGGCCAGCACGTGCCGGATCCGGGGGTTCGCGAAGCGCTCGACGAGCGCGCGCCGGTAGTCGGCCACGTCCTCGGCGGGCAGCGTGAGGTGGTGCGCGGCCTCGTCCCACCAGTCCTCGACCCACCGCCGCAGCACCGGGTCGGCGACGGCGTCGGCGACGGTCTCGTGGCCGCGCGCCGAGCCCGCGTACGCGAGCAGGGAGTGCGCGCCGTTGAGCAGCCAGAGCTTGCGCTGCTCGAACGGGAGGACGTCGTCGACCATCGTGACGCCCGCCGCCTCCCACGCGGGGCGTCCGTTCGGGAACCGGCCGGCGACGACCCACTCGGAGAACGGCTCGGTCGGCACGGGTGAGGCGTCCTCGACGCCGAGCGCCGCCCGCACCGCGTCCCGGTTCTCGTCGGTCGTCGCGGGCGTGATCCGGTCCACCATCGTCGTCCCGAACGCCACGTTCTCCTCGGCCCAGGCCGCGAGCGAGGGGTCGACGGCGTCGATCAGGTCGTCGACGACGCGCTGCAGCGCCGGGCCGTTCTCGGGCAGGTTGTCGCACGGCAGGACGGCGAGCGGTCCGGCGCCGGCCGCGCGGCGGGCGAGGTAGCCGGCGACGATCCGGCCCGGGGTCGTCGCGACCACGGCCCGGGGGTCGCCGCCGAGCGCCGAGACGTCCGCGCGCACGTCGTCCCGCGTGACGTCGAGCCCGCCGTCGTCCGCGCGCAGGTAGCCGGCCTCGGTGACCGTGAGGGTCACGACCGCGGTCTCCGGCGCGGCCCAGTACCCGAGCCACGCCTCGTGGTCCGTCGCCGCGTGGACGGCCGAGACCGAGGAGACGACCTCGAAGGAGTCGCCGTCGGCGGCGCGCGTGACGAGCGTGTACAGCCCGTCCTGCGGCGCGAGGGCCTCCGCCGCCGCGGCGGACCGGCCGGTGAAGGCCGCGATGCCCCACGCGTCGGCGTCCGGCGCGTGGTCGGTGTACCAGGCCTGGTGCGCCCGGAAGAAGTTGCCGAGGCCCAGGTGCACGATGCGGACGGGGGCGGCCGGGCGGCCGTGGCCCCCCGCGCGGGACAGGACGGGGACGGTGCCAATCGGGGTGCTCACAGGCGGAAGGCCTTCCTCGGGTTGGTCACGACGAGGTCGACCGCCGTGTCGAGCGCCTCGTCGAGCGTCAGCCGGTGGTCGGCGACGAGCCTCGCGAGGAACGCGGAGTCCATCCGCCGGTTCACGTCGTGCCGTGCCGGGATCGACAGGAACGCGCGCGTGTCGTCGATGAACCCCGACGTCTTGGTGAAGCCCGCCGACTCCGTGACGGCGCTGCGGAACCGGCCCATCGCCTCGGGGGCGTCGATGAACCACCACGGCGCACCCACGTACACCGACGGGTAGAAGCCGGCGAGCGGCGCGAGCTCGCGCGAGTAGACCGTCTCGTCGATCGTGAAGAGCACGAGCTGGAAGCCGGGCGAGGTCCCGAACGCGCTGAGCACCGGCTGCAGCGCGTCGGTGAACTCGACCGCGACGGGGATGTCGGCGCCGACGTCCGCGCCGTACCGGTCGAACGTCGGGGCGTGGTGGTTGCGGTGCACCGCGGGGTGCAGCGTCATGACGAGCCCGTCCTCGGACGCCATGCGCGCCATCTGGAACAGGAGGTCGCGGCGCAGGGCGTCGCCCTCGTCGCGCGTGATCGCTCCAGAGCGGGCGGCGGCGTAGAGGCGCTCGGCCTCGGCGACGGGCAGGGGCTCCATGCGGGCGTCGCGGTGCGAGTGGTCGCTCGACGTCGCGCCGTGCGCCGCGAAGTACGCCCGGCGGTCCTCCATCGCCGCGACCCAGCCCGCGTAGGTGCCGGTGTCGGCGCCGCTGACCTCGCCCAGCCGGTCGACGAGGCCGTTCCAGGCCGGGGTCGCGGGCTCGAGGTACTTGTCGGGGCGGAACGTCGGCGCGACCCGCCCGTGCCACGTGGGGTCCGCCGCGAGCTTCTCGTGGTGGCGCAGGTCGTCGGCCGGGTCGTCGGTCGTGGCCAGGACCTCGATGCCGAACCGCTCGTAGAGCGCGCGGGGCCGGAACGCCGGCGTCGCGATCTTCTCGGCGATCGCGTCGTAGAGGTCGTCGGCCGTCCCCGCCGAGGGCGCGAGGTCGAGGCCGAACACGTCCACGAGCTCGGACTCGAACCAGAGCTTCACTGGGGTCCCGCGGTACGCGCCCCAGTGCGCGCACAGGAGCCGGAACGCCGCGCGCGACGCCTCGGGGCTGAGCTCGCCCTGCCCGACGCCGAGGTCGTGGAGCGGGACGCCCTGCGCGTGCAGCATCCGGGTCACGTAGTGGTCGGGGGTGATGAGGAGCGACGTCGGGTCGGCGAACGGGACGTCGTCCGCGAGCCACTGCGGCGGCACGTGGCCGTGCGGGGAGATGATCGGCAGCCCGCGCACCGCGTCGTAGAGCTCCCGCGCGATCGGACGCAGCGTGGAGTCCGCCGGCAGGAGGCGGTCGGGGTCCAGGGTCAGGTTCGCCATGGCCTCATCGTCGGGACGCCCGGCGCGCCCCGGCAATCGGTTGTCGCCTGTTGCCGCCGGACCCCGTGTGCCCCGCCCGCCGGGTGCGCGCTCCCGGCCGGTGCGCCGGCGGCGGGCACGCGACCTGCGGTCTCACCGCCCGCGCGACGAGGGCCGGGCCCCGCACGTCGCGGCGTGCGCCGCCGGCAGCGCCCCGGACGCGGGCGGCCCCAGCAACTCGTGGCAACCGGTTGCTCGGCCGTGGCCGCCGGTGCCTGACTCGTCTCATCACCGATCCGGCCAGCGTGCCGGCCACCCGAGGAGATCTCCATGACCGTCGTCTCTGAGCCGGCCGCCCCCGCCGCCGCCGTGGCCCCGACGAGGCTGACGTGGCGCAACTACTCCGGCTACGCCGCCGGGGACGCCGCGAACAACCTCGCGTTCTCGATGTCGTCGGCGTTCCTGCTGCTGTACTACACGAACGTCGTCGGCCTGGGCGCCGCCGCCATCGGCACGATGTTCCTGCTCATCCGCTTCTGGGACGCGCTCGCCGACCTCGTCGCCGGCCGCCTCGTCGACGCGAAGAAGCCAGGGCGGCTCGGCAAGTTCCGGCCCTTCATCCTCGTGTTCTCGCTCCCGCTGCTCCTGTCGAGCATGGCGATCTTCTCGGCGAAGACGTTCTTCCCCGACATGGGCCAGACGTCGGCGCTGCTGTACGCCTACGTGACCTACGCGCTCATGGGCACCCTGTACAGCCTCGTCAACATCCCCTACGGCTCGATCGCCCCCGCGATGACGCAGGTCCCGACCGAGCGCGCCAAGCTGGCGTCGTGGCGCGTCTGGGGCTCCAACATCACGATCCTCATGCTGTCGTTCGTCGTCGCGCCGCAGATCAAGCGGTTCACGGGCGACCCCGAGGGGCTGCAGAACTCGCTGTTCGTCACGACCGCCCTGTTCGTCGTGCTCGGCATGGTCCTGTACCTGTACACGGTCAAGACGGTCAAGGAGCAGGTCCAGCGCGACGTCGCCGCCCCGACCCTGCGCGAGAGCGTCGACACGCTGCGCCGCAACAAGCCGCTGCTGTGGCTGTGCGCCGGGAGCCTCGCGTTCCTCACCGGCCTGACCGCGCTGAGCACGCTCGCCGCCTACTACGCGATCTACGTGCTGCAGGACGCGCAGTACATCGCCTGGAACGCGCTCGCGCAGGCCGTCGGCACGTTCCTCATCGCCTCGTACATCCCGCGGATCGTCGCCCGGTTCGGCAAGAAGAACGGGTTCCTGGTGCTCGGCGTGATCGGCATCCTCGCCGGGGTGCTGCTCGCGTTCGCGCCGCCGTCGCTGCCGTTCGTCGCGGTTCTCGGGTTCTTCCTCATCGGGATCGGCATGGGCGGCGTCAACACGCTCATGTGGGCGCTCGAGGCCGACACCGTCGAGTACGGCGAGTGGAAGACGGGCGTCCGCACCGAGGGCACGACGTACGCGCTGTTCTCCTTCACCCGCAAGATGGGCCAGGCCGTCGGCGGCGCCGCCGGTGCGTACGCGCTCGGGATCGCCGCCTTCAGCTCCCAGCGCGCGACCGAGGGCCTGCTGCAGACCGACACGACGGTCGCGGGCATCCAGCTGTGGTCCGGCGCCCTGGTCTCCGGCTTCATCCTGCTCTCGCTGCTGATCATGGCGTTCTACCCGCTGACCGACGCGGTGTTCCAGCGGATCGTCGGCGAGATCGGCGCGCGGCGCGCACAGCGTGACGCGGACGGGCACGCCCGGTACGAGGTCGCCCACGCGCAGTGGGAGACCGACGAGCGCGCGCGTCGTGGGGTCGACGCGCGCCCCCGCCCGGCCGACGAGGTCTGAGCGGAAGCCGCCCGTCGGGGGACGGGCGGGACGACGGCCGGGCGGACGACCGCCCGGCCGTCGTCGTGCGTGGGGGCAGGGTCCCGGGGGCGTGCTCGGGAGTCGCGCCGACGAGCCGCAGACTGCGCGCGTGCGGGGGAGCGGCCGACGCGGGAGGTCAGTCGCCGGGCTGGTCCGTCATCGCCGCGACGACCTTCTCGACGCGTCGCGCGCGCGTCTCGGAGGCCTTGGCTCCCTCGACCGCGAGCACGTGCCGCTGGCGGTTGCTGAACGACAGCGCATCGAACCGGGCGCGGGCGCCGGGCTGCGCATCCAGCGCCGCGGCCAGGTCCTCGGGCACCGTGACCTCGCGCGGCGCGGTGTCGAGCTCGAGCGTGACGTCGACGGCGTCACCGGCCGCGACCCCGGCGGCGGCGCGCCGCTCGGCGCTCAGCGGGACCAGGAACCGCCCGTCCATCGCCGCGATGCTCGTCCGGTACGTGAAGCCGTTGACCGTCGCGACGACCTTGGGGCGCCGGCCGCCGCCCAGCGCGGTGACCGCGTCGTCGGGCACGACGATCCCCGCCGTCGTGCCGCCCGTCCCCAGGACCTCGGTGCGCAGCTCCACGACACCACCTCCCTCTCCGGCCCCTAGCCTGCCGTGCCCGCCACGGCGTGCACCACGGTCGACACCGCGCGGTCCACCGGGATGCGGCTCGTGTTGATCACCAGGTCGTACCGGTCTGGGAGGCGCGGGTCCCACCCGTACAGCGCGAGCGACATCTCGGCGCGCACCCGGTCCTCGACCCGCTGACGAGCCGCCGCGCGCTCGCGGGGACGCCCGCCGTGCGCGCGGCGCGGTCGACCCGGTCCTCGACGTCGCCGGTCAGCAGCACGTGCAGCGTGCGGGGACGCTCGGCGAGCACGACGGCCCCGTTGCGCCCGACGATGACGCCGCCCCGGTCCGCGAGCTCCCACACGGCCAGGTTGTTCGCGATCACGAGGTCGTACTTCTGCCGCTGCGTGGTCGCGACGTCCCGGCCCTCGAGGCCCCCGTACGCGCCGCCGAGCACCCCGTACACCTGCGCGAGCACCGCGCCCTGCTCGGTCGCCGACGCGTCCCCGCCCTCGAGCTGTTCGGACGTGAACGCCTGCGCGTGGAACGGCACGCCCAGCGCGTCGGCGACCGCCCGCCCGACCTCGTCGGCCCCCGCGCCGTAGTGCTCGAAGACCGTCACCACGGGCGGGACGCCGGCGGTGCCCCGCGTGTCCTGGCTCATGCGTCCTCCCGGCAGCCGCTGCCGACGGGCGCCGCCGGGCCCGGCGAGCGCCTCGTCCCATCCTCGTCCCGACGGGGGACGCCGCCACGGGGTCGGGTCCGCGGGCGTCCCGAAGGGGCGGACCGTCGGCCGCGGGCCGGCCGAACCGATTCGGGGGCTGCCGCGGCCCCCGCGCGCCGGGTCTGATGGCCCGTGCCGCCGGCGGCCCTCGTGGTCGCCGCACCGGCTCGGCCCCCGGCCGTGACCGGGCCTCCGGCCGGGGCCGCGAGCCGTCCGCCCGACGCCCGGGGGGCGGGGCCGGACGTCGACGCACCCGTGACGCGTCGCGCGCGGTCCTGCCGGGCGCCGGTGGTGGCGAGACGTCCCCGCCGGCCGCGTCCTAGGGTTCAGCGTGACCTTCCCCGAGCAACCGCTGCGCATCCTGCACCTGTCGGACACCCACCTGAGCGCGCCCGGCGTGCTGCACCACGGCGCGGTCGACACGCTCGAGGCGACGCGCCGCGTGCTGGACGCGTGCGCCGCGCTGCCGTCGCCCGACGTGGTGGTCGTCTCGGGCGACGTGTCCGACGACGGCAGCCCCGAGTCGTACGCGGCGGCGCGGGACATCGTCGGCGGCTGGGCGCGGGCGCGCGGGGCGCGGGTCGTCCTCGCGGCGGGCAACCACGACCAGCGCGGCCCGTTCCGGCGCGTGCTCGGGGACGGTCACCTCGGTGTGGCGGCCGGCGGCGTCGAGGGCAGCGCGGGCGGCGGTCGTCCGGCCCTCGGCCAGGACGGTGGCGGTCGTGCTGCGGCACCGGCCGGGGGCGGGACTGCGCCGGCGGAGGACGACCCGGTCGACGCCACGTCCTGGGTCGGCGGGCGTCGCCTCGTGACGCTCGACAGCTCGGTCCCCGGTGCGGGGTACGGGCGGCTCGACGCGTCCCAGCTCGACCGGTTGCGCGACGAGCTGCGCACGCCGGCGCCGGGCGGCACGGTGCTCGTCGTCCACCACCCGCCGCTGCCGCCCGTCACGCGCCTGCACGGCGTGCTCCGGCTGCGGGGCCTCGACGAGCTCGCCGCGGTGCTCGCCGGGAGCGACGTGCGCGTCATCCTCTCCGGGCACTACCACCACGCGATGAGCGGGGTGTTCGCCGGCCGGCCGGTCGTCGTCGCGCCCGGGGTCGCGAACCGCACCGACACCCTGGTCCGGCCGGGCGCCGAACGGGCGGTGCGCGGCTCGGGCGCGGCGCTGGTCGAGCTCGGGGCCGACGGGTCGCTGCACGCCACGTTCCACGTCGCGCCCGACCCGGACGAGGGCCGGGAGGTCTTCTTCTACGACGCCGACGCCGTCGAGCGCATCGCAGCGGCGGCGGGGCCGCCCGCGGAGGACTGAGCGGCGGACCGGGCCCCGGCTATGGGTGCGCCGCGCCGGTCCCCTGCTGCTCGGACGCGCGCTCGTCTCGCGCCGCTCGCGCCGCCCGCCGCTCGGCCTCGCTCGGCACGAGCGGCAGCCCCAGCCGGCGCAGGCGGCGTCGCTCGGAGAGTCCCACGGCGGCCCCAGCCACCACGGCCGCGAGCGTCCACCACCCGAAGCCGCCGGCGTCGAGGTGCCGCGTGACGGCCCCGCCGCCGAACGCGACGACGCACACCCCGAGGCACGCCTTCCCGAACGCGGTCATGTCGCTGATGCGCCGCCCCGGCGGCTCCTCGCCGGACGGCCACACGCGGTCCTGCTCTGCGCTGTGCTGCACGAGCCACCGCGTCCCGATCGCGAAGACGGAGAGCACCACCCCGATGACGACCACCGGCCAGCCGGCCTCGCTCACGCCGCACCCCGTCCTGTCGTGCCGTCCCCGTGGGACGACCCTGGCGCAGGTCGGCGCCGGCTGCCAGCGCAGGGCGGTCGCTCAGGACCCCGGTGCGTCCGCGGGCCGGCGGCGCCTGCGGGCGGCGCCGCCCACGTCAGCCTCCGACGTCACCACCGGTGGGCGACGTCGACCACCAGCCGGGCCTCCGTCCCGGGCGCGGAGCCTCCGCCTGCACCTGACAGGGTGAACACCCGGAACGGGAGCCGGGCGCGCAGCCGCACGTCGATCTGGCTGGACCCGACGTCCTCGGTCCCGGTGCTGCCGAGCCGGACGTCACGGAACGTTCGGAATCCGGCCACCGAGGGCTCGAACCGCTCGTAGTTCTCCGTCGGCACGGTGCCGGCGGCGACGATGCTGAGATAGATCCTGCCGTCGTCGGTCTCCTGGATGTGGCCCCAGTAGCCGCTCGCCGCCCCGACCATGTCGACGACGAGCCTGTCGTAGCAGGCGTGGCGCCCCACCCGGACGTTCGTGAGAGTGGCGCTGCTCTCGTGCGGCTCGACGAACTTCCCCTGGGAGCCCCAGTGGATCCCGCAGTAGGGCTGATGCGCCGCTGCGGGCGCCGCCAGCCCCGCCACCAACATCAGCGTGACAGCGAAGCACGAAGCGATGACCCGGCGCAGCACGACGATCATGACGACACTCCTTCTGACGAGGCCGGGCTTGACGAGCTCGGGGCCGCCCTCGGCTCCGAGGGATCGATCGGCGCCGCCGGCGGGGCGTCGGCCGGTGAGGACGAGTGAGTGACACGGACCGCGTCGTCGCGGGACATGGCCACCCCGTTCGTCCGGTCGGCCCGGTGGGCCGCTGATGTCGTGATGACGAGCGAGCGGGCCGGAACGTTGTACGGCCCGACCGATCCGGCGGATCAGCCACGTCGCGCTCACGCCGACGAGCTCGCGCGTGAGCCGCACGGACGACCTGCGCCCGCCGCACCGACGCCGGCAGCTCGGGCGGCACCGGCTCGAGACCACCACCCGACTGCGCCCGGGGTGGCCCGGTCAGGTACGGCCGCGCTCGCGGAGCCCCCTCGGCCCACGCTCCTGGTAGCCCGGTGGATGCGCGCGCCCGGCCCTGCGCCTGCGCAGGGCCGGGATCCCGAGGCCCACGAGCACCGCCGCCCCGACGAGCCCGGCGGAGACGACGAGGAGCGCGAGCGACAGGAACGCGGCGTACCCGAAGCCGAGGAACTCGAACGCCTGGTCGAAGATGTACAGCGGCAGGAACAGCGTCGCCGAGTCGGGGCCGCCATCGGTGAGCAGGTACACGGGGACGAAGTTCACGTGCAGCGCCACCGCGACCTCCCGGACGGCGAGCAGCGCGAACAGCGGCGCGAGCCGGGGCCACGTGACGTGCCGGAGCTGGCGCCACGGCCCGGCGCCGTCGAGCGCCGCGGCGGCGTACTCGTCCGCGGGGACGGTGCGCCGGGCCACGAGGACCACCAGGAACGTCTCGCCCAGCGCCAGCGCCATCATGAACGCGACGACCGTGCGTGCGCCCCACGCGCTCGCGAGCCACACCGGCTCGGGGAGGCCGAGGGCCCCGAGGAGCTGGTTGACCGGTCCGGACATCGGGTTGACGGCCCAGGCGGCGACGAGCGTGAGCGCGACGTCGGGCATCACCGACGGGGTGTAGACCGCGGCCCGCGCCCCACGGAAGAACGGCGCGCGGCGCGCGAGCAGCAGCCCGAGGCCGATCCCGGTGAGCAGGCGCAGCGGCACAGCGAGCAGCACGTACGCGAACGACGCGCGCAGGGAGGCGGCGAGCAGCGGGTCCTCACGTGCGCGGCGGAGGTTGTCGAGCCCGTTGAACACGGGGTCACCGAGGCCGGTGTGGTCGGTGAACGCGTAGCCGGCGGCGAGCACGAGGGGCACGCCCAGCAGCAGCGCCACGCCGAGCCAGAACGGCGCCATGAACCACCAGGCGGCGCGCGCGGACCCACGACTCACGGCGTGCGCCGGTCGCGGTCGGTGCTCACGGCCGGGCGAGGAGCCGGGTGGACTCCTCGCTCAGCCGGCGCAGCCCGTCCTCCCGGCCGACCCGGCCGTAGAACATCTCGGTGAGCACGTCGTCGGCGACCTTCTCGAGCTGGGACCACGCGGCGACGTGCGGTGTCGCCCGGACGATCGTGGTGTTGTCGAGGAACGTCTCGGCGACCCCGGGCGGTGCGCTGTCGCGGAACGTCGCGGTGCCGGCGACGTCGCGGCGCGAGGGCACGATGCGGCCCGTCTCCGCGACGATCGTCTGCCCGTCCGCGCTCATCGCGTACCGGACCAGCTCCCAGGCGGCGTCGACGTCCCCGTCGGCGGCGATGCAGTACGCGTCCGCGTGCAGGATGGTCGCGGGCTCGCCCCCGGGGGCCACGGGCAGCGGGAGCGCCGTCCACGCGAAGTCGGCGCCGTCGAGGATCGCCGGGACGGCCCGGCGCGAGTCGAGGTAGAGGCCGACGCCCCCGGCGAGGAACCGCGAGAACGCGTCGAGCGACTCCTCCGCGGCGACGGGCGGGGTGACCTGGTGGACGAGCGCCAGGTCGAGGAAGAAGTCGAGCGCCTCGCGGGCCGCCGGCTCGTCGAGCGTGAGCCGGTGCGGGTCCGTCTCGTCGTCGACGACCGAGCCGCCGTTGGACCACACGAACGGTGCCAGGCGCGGCAGCGAGGCGACGGTGCCGAGGCCGTACACGTCGGCCGCCGGGTCGGTGACGCGGCTCGCGGCGGCGACGAGGTCGTCCCACGTCCACCCCGCGGTGGGCAGCTCGACGCCGCGCTCCCGCAGCAGGTCGACGTTCGCGTACACGACGAGGGAGGACACGTTCTGCGGCATGCAGGTCAGGTCGGTGCCGTCGAACCGGAACGCGTCGAGCGGCGCGGGGAAGAAGTCGCCCTCGTCGAGGTCGGAGGCGTCGAGCAGCGGCTGGACGTCCGCGAGGACGCCCTCGGCGGCGAACTGGGCGTACTCCCGGTAGTTGAGCAGGAAGACGTCGGGCGGGTCGCCCGCGGCGAACCTCGTGGTGAGCCGCGCCAGCAGGTCCGCCTTCGAGGCGACCGGCGAGGTCTGCACGTCGACGCCGGGGTCCTGGGCCTCGAACGACGTCACCATCGCCTCGTAGCCGCGGGCCTCGACCGGGTCGCCGAAGTACACGAGCTCGACCTCGGCGGTGCCGTCACCCTCCGGGGGGCTGCTCGTGCAGGCGGCGGACGCCAGGGCCAGCGCCACGAGGAGCGCGGACGCCCGCAACCTCGTGGTGCCGGGGTGACGGGTCGTGCTCATCGGGCCTCCGCGCTCAGCGTGTCGTCGGACAGGAACCGTCGCTGGGCGACGAGGAACACCACCACGGGCGGCAGCGCCAGCACCGCGACCGCGGCCATGAGCAGCGGCCAGTCGGTCGGCGCGAGCTGCTGGAGCGTGCGGACGCCGAGCGGCGCCGTGTAGGACCCGGGCGAGCGGACGTAGAGCAGGGGGTCGAGGAAGTTGCCCCAGTGCCACGCGAAGGCCAGCGCCGCGACCGCGAACGTCGCCGAGCGTCCCTGCGGCATGGCGATCCGCGCCCACGCGGTCAGGTGGCCGGCTCCGTCGAGGGCGGCGGCGGCGAGCGTGTCGTCGTCGACCTGGTGGTACGCCCACACGTAGACGAGCACGAAGAACGCGCTCGTCCCCATGAGCGCGGGCAGGGCGAGGGTGAGGACCGTGCCGTCGAGGCGCAGGGCCCGCAGGACCTCGAACCGCGTCGCCCAGACGCTCGACGCCGGGACGAGCATGACGAGGACGACGCCGGCGACCGCGGCGACGCGGGCCCGGCGCCCCAGGAGCCGGATGCCCCAGCCGGCGAGCGAGGCGACCACGACGGTCAGCGGGACGGCCACGGCGGCCACGAGCAGCGAGTTGCGCAGGAAGGTGTCGAGCGGGAGGACCCGGAACAGGTCGGCGTAGGCGGCGAGCGTCGCGCCGGCGGGGACGAGCTCGGGACCGGTCGCGGGGGCCAGCCCTCGGCCGCGCAGGCTGCCGTGGACCACGAGGAGGAGCGGGACGAGGAACGCGAGCGCGATCAGCACGGCGACCAGGCGCGCGCCGGCCGGGTGCGGACGCCGGCGCCGACCCGGTGCACGGACGGGGCGCGTGCGGACGGGGTGCGAGGAGGCGGCGGGCGCGGCAGCGGGGCGGACGGGGGCCGGGCGCCCAGGGCTCACGACGGGCCCTCGGACTCGGTGATCACGCGCAGGTACAGGGCCGAGCCCTGCGGGCACACCGCCTGCGCGACGACGAAGAACCGGTGCTCCGGGGAGCGCAGGAGCACCTCCGCCTCGACGGCCTCGTCCTCGGCCGTGACGAGCTCCCACCCGTCGACCGTCGCGGCGACGCCCTCGTAGTGCGCGCGCACCGCCACGGGGTCGAGCGGCACGAAGCCGTTGGCGACGACGAGGGGGCCGTCGCTCTCGACGACCGTCAGGTAGCCGCCCTCGGGGAGCTCGGGGGACCCGTCGACCTCGACGGGCTCGTCCGGGACCGCCGGCGGTCGGCATGCGGGGAGGCTGTCGAGCGGGACGGGCGGCCCGGCCGCGCGCGGTGCGGTGACCCCGCCACCGGCGCAGCCGGCGAGAAGAACGAGCGCGACGCACGAGAAGAGCCGTGCGAAATGCGTGAATTGCACCCGACGTCCCCTCTTTTGGCGGATTGCCCCCGCTGAGCGGACGTCGATAGTTTACCGAGCGTCACGTCTGTGACGAACGAGAACTTTATTGAGGAACCCGAATGGGCGCACACGCCTCGGTTCGACGTCGCATCGCCACATCCCTTGCTGTCCTCGGCGCTGTCGTCGCCGTCCCCCTCGTCGTGGCAGCGCCCTCGGCGGCCGAGGACGGCATCGTCCTGCGGCAGTTCACGGCCGAGGTCCCGCCGTGCTCGGTGAGCACCGGGATCGCCTTCGACGGGTCCGCGCTCTACCTCTCGTGCTGGGACTCCGCGAACCTCTACCTCGTGAGCCCCGAGGACGGGACGCGCCTCGACACGGTCCCGGTGGCCGGGATGGGCGGCATCGGCGCGCTCGCGTGGGACGCCTCGCGCGGCAAGCTGTGGGCGTGCGACTCGGGCGACCAGTCGGTGCACCTGATCACGTTCGACGGCTCCACCGCGACGTCCGAGCGGCGCTTCGTCCCGCAGGGCGGCTGCATCGACGGTCTTGCCTACGACGGTGGCGACGACTCGCTCTTCACCAGCGGCGACGTCGCGTACACCGTCTACCACTTCAGCACCGACGGTGAGCTGCTCGACTCCCGCGAGGTCGGAAACAGCCTCGGCGGCTGCGGCAGCTCCGGGATCGCCGTCGGCGGTGGCGACCTCTTCCTCGCCAACAACGGCTGCTCGGCCATCTACCGCGCGGACAACATCCAGAACTCCACGGCGAGCCTGTTCGCGACGTACGAGCGCCGCATCGAGGACCTCGAGTGCGACGACGTCACGTTCCGCGACGAGGGCAAGGCCGCGATCTGGGCGCAGGACGCCTACGACGCGGAGATCCACGCGCTCGAGCTGAATGTCGGCGACTGCGGGTTCGGTGGTCTGCCGCCGTCCGACGACACGTTCGTGTACGTCGCGCTCGGCGACTCCTACCAGTCGGGCGAAGGGGCCGGGAACGCGATCACGGACACGAGCGACTACCTGGCGTCCGCGTACGAGAACGGCAGCAACTACCCGCTCCAGGTCGGCGCGCAGGAGGACACGTTCAGCCGTGACCTGCTCGCGGCGGGCTCGGGCAACACGTGCCACCGCGCCCTCGAGAACTACGCCAAGCTGAACCGTGACCGGCTCGAGCCGGGTGCCGAGACGGTCCTCATCGACGAGACGTGCAGCGGCGCCGAGATCGAGCCGGGCGGCAAGCCCCCGGTGGTCGGCGACGTCGAGGCCGACGAGATCGACAGCACGAGCCAGGTGCAGCAGGTGCTCGACCGCCTCGACGCGGCCGGGCTCGGCCCGGAGGACGTCGACCTCGTCACCGTCGGCATGGGCGGCAACGACGCGGGCTTCGGCAAGATCGTCGAGACCTGCCTCATGCCGGCGATCGTCGAGCGGCTGCTCGAGCAGTACCCGGACGCGCCCGGCGAGCTGCGCGCCGTCGTGACGAGCCTCGGGAGCTGCAAGAACCTGGCCCGCTTCGGTGACATCGACCAGAAGATCGCGGGGCTCCAGGACAAGGAGGAGTGGGCGCAGGGCAAGCTTCTCGGGGCGTTCGAGGACGCCCGCGTGCTCCAGGTCAACTACCCGGACATCCTCCCGTCGGGCAGCAACCGCCCGGCCTGGTGCGGCGGCATCCGCGACAAGGACGTCGACTTCGCCCGCGACAAGATCGCGAAGATCGACTCCAGCATCCTGCGGGCGGTCAGCGCCACCGACGACGAGCGGCTCGAGCTCGTCGACATCCAGCACGCGTTCGGCTCCGGTGCGCTGTGCGCCGGGTCGCCGGACCTCCAGCTCGCGAACGGCATCTCCCAGGCGAACGTCGACAAGGAGGTCGAGCGGCTGCTCGACATCGGTGGCAACGGGGACGCCGAGTCGCGCCGCCTGATCGACACGCTCGCCGACGAGTACGAGGACTACAAGGGCTGCCTGGGCAACAAGCTCAACCCGTTCGACGGGGACTGCGACACGGGTGACGAGTGGCAGGACGTGACCGACGCGGTCGACGCGCTGGGCACGTACCTGGCCGACAACCAGGAGACGCTGCTCGCCAACGTCACCGTGCCGCCCGGCACCGAGCGCGAGGCCGTGCGCTTCGACCGCTCCCGTGGCCTCTTCCACCCCAACGCCCGCGGCTTCCGCGTCGTGGCGTGCGAGGTGCGGCAGGTCTGGTTCGACGCCGAGGCGGACTGCGTGGAGAACCCGAACGACCAGCCGGACCGGATCAACGGGGACTCGTTCCTGTGGAACACCCCGTTCCTGTTCACCGACCCGCTGGACGTCGAGGCCCACGGCTTCGCCGGCAACGCGCCGATCCGGATCACCTGGCACTCCGAGCCCGTCGAGCTGGGCACCGTCGTGGCCGACGCGAACGGCACGGTCCGGACGGTCCTCGCACCGCCGGCCGGGGCGACCGCCGGTGTGCACCGCTTCGAGCTGAGGGGGGTCGGCGCCGACGGCGCGGAGCTCGTCAAGGAGATCCGCGTCACGATGCCGGGGACCCCGCAGCCCGGCGACGACTACGGCGTCTACCTCAGCGGCTTCGAGCCGAGCGTCGGTGGCGACGGCGTCGAGGAGGTCGTCGACGTGAGCTACCTCGGGATGACGTTCGAGGCGTACCCCGACGCGCAGGGCGGGATCCTCCTCGAGGTCCCGGTCCCCGGTGCGGGTGCCCCCGACGCGACGATCCGCGCCGTGAGCCGTCTCACGGGGCTCGAGGTCACCGCGGTGGTCGTGGAGCCGTCGACGACCGTCTCGGAGTGGCGGGGACCGTTCGCGGCTCCGCCGGCCCTGAACGCGATCAAGGCCGGACGCGCGGTGCCCGTCGAGTTCCGGGTGCTCGACGGCGCCGGTGCCCCGGTCGACGACCCCACGGTCGTCGACCTCCAGGTCCGCACCATCAGCTGCGCGGACCCGGCGGCTGCCGGTCCCGCGGTCCCCGCCGACGACGCGGGCGCCTCGTCGCTCCGCTCGCTCGGTGACGGCTGGTGGAAGTACACCTGGAAGACGAGCAAGGCCTGGTCCGGCAGCTGCCGGTCGCTCGTCGTCGACCTGGGAGGCGGCGGTGGACATGCTCTCCACTTCTCGCTGCGCTGACGCCGCGGCGGTCGGTGACGCTGCGGTGATCGGTGCCGCCCCGATGACGGGGCGGCACCGCCCGCGCGGCGTGCGCGGGACGGCGCTCGTGCTCGGCGTGGGTGTGCTGCTCGGCGGCTGCACGAGCGGGCCGGGGACCGCGTCCCCGTCCCCGTCCGCCTCCGCGCCGCTCCCGTGCGCGGAGGACGGGTCGCACGCGGAGCTCGGCGCCACCCGCCGGGGCGAGGCGCACGCGGAGTTCACGACTGCGGGCGGGACGGTCCACGTGGCCGTGCGGTACTTCCCGAGGGGCGGGCTGTTCGAGTCGGACGGCGGGCAGGCCGCGGTGTACGTCGGCGACGCGGCGACCCCGCCGACGTACGACGAGCAGACCGGTGTCGTCAGCGGGGTCACCGCCGAGACGTCGGTCCGCGAGGGTGCGTGGGGAGAGCTCGAGCTCGAGCCCGGTCGGTACTGGATCTGGGTGAGCAACGGATCGGACGTCGTGGTGGCCGGCTGCGAGCCCGGCAGCGTGACGGAGCCGGCGCCGGCGGCCGCGGAGGGCTGAGGCCGACGCCGGGGGCTTCCTGCGCGGGCGCGGACGCCGCCGCGCCGGGTCGGTCGTGTCACTGCTCGGGCCGTGCCGCCGCCCGCAGGCTGCGCGCGTACCGCGCCGGGCTCGCCCCGACCGCGGCGGTGAAGTCGCGGGTCAGGTGCGCCTGGTCGTACCAGCCGAGCCGCACCGCGAGCGCCCCGAGGTCCGCGCCCGGGTCGGCCTGGAGGTCGGCGACGGCGTCCTGCAGCCGTCCGCGGCGGATCAGCCACTTCGCGCTCACGCCGACGAGCTCGCGGGTGAGCCGCTGGAGGGTGCGGACGGTGAGCCCGTGCGCGGCGGCGACCTGGTCGACCCGGGTGAGGGACCGGTCGGCCATGACGTGCGCGACGACCTCGCGCGCGGTCGCGCAGCGCGGGTCCGGCGTGGCGGGGAGGCGGGCGGCGAGGAACGCGTCGAGCGCGGCGCAGCGGTCCTCGTCGCGCGCGAGGGGGAGCACCTCGTCGCGCAGCGCGTCGGCGCCCGGGAACAGGTCGAGCGCCGGCACGACGCGGTCGGACAGCGGGTGCGCCGGGGCGCCGGTGAGCGCGGTCAGTGCGCCCGGGCGCAGCTTGGCGCCGATCACCCGGCCGCTGCCGCGCAGCGTGATCTCGAAGCGGCGGGTCAGGACGCCGTGCACGAGGGCCGCCGGCATCGCGACGCCGTGCTGCGGGGAGTCGGCGTCCTCGACCGTGAGGTGCAGCGCCGGGTGGGAGAGCACGTCCGAGGGCTGCGTGCGCTCGGTCGGCAGGTCCCACTCGACCGCCCAGTAGTGCTCGACGTAGTCGTCGACGCCGGGCGCCGCCGGGTAGCGGCCGAGGCGGAACACCGGGCCGACGAGCTCGGGGTGCAGGATCCCGCGAGCCGCCGGGACGGCGTCGTCCGTCGCGGCGCCGCGTGTCGCCTCCGTCCAAGACGCCATGCCCCCACCGTAGGCACGATGGGGGACATGACCCAGAGCACCCAGACCACCGAGAGCACCACCTCCGCCGCGGGCACCGGGTCGGCCGGGCAGCCCGCCGTCGCACCCGTCCCGCCCGGGTACACCTCGCTCACGCCGTTCCTCGTCGTCGACGGCGCCGAGCGGGCGATCGACTTCTACACGCGCGTGTTCGGCGCGACCCTCGTGTCCCGCAACGACAACGCGGACGGCACGGTCGCGCACGCCGAGCTCGACTTCGGGAACGGCCGGCTCCAGCTCAGCGACCCGAGCCCGGCCGCCGGGCTCGTCGCGCCGCAGGGCGGCGAGGGGCGCGACCACTCCTACGTCCTGTACTGCGCGGACGTCGACGCGGTGTGGAAGGCCGCGGTCGACGCGGGGGCGACGGCCTTCGAGGAGCCGTCGACGTTCGTCACGGGCGACCGCTTCGGCGCGGTGCACGACCCGTTCGGCCACCGCTGGGCGATCCTCACGCGCGTCGAGGACGTCTCGCCGGAGGAGGCGGAGCGCCGGGTCAACGAGTGGCTCGCGTCGCAGGGCTGAGCAGGAGCGCGACGGCGCGCACCGCAGCACCGAACCTGGCGCCCGCACGACGGCGGGGCGGGGCCCGGGTCTCCCCGGGTCCCGCCCCGCCGCAGTCGTCCCCCCGCGCCAGGTCAGGTCCGCCGTGCGCAGACGCGACCCGACGGCGCGCGGGTCAGGCCGTCACGCCCAGCACTGGCCCGTGCTGAGCCCCGCGACCGTGGCCCCGACGAAGTCGACGGCACCCCAGTTGCTCGCGCACGACAGGTTGCCTGCGACCGTGGCGCTCGCGAGCGTCACCGCACCGAGGTTGTGCTCGACGACGAGCCACCCGCCGACGTTCACCGCGTCCCGCTCGGCGTCCGCGAGCCCCGCACGCGCGTGGTCCGCCGGCAGCGACGCCGTCGAGCACGCGTTGCCCGCGGCGGCCGTCGTCGCGCCGACGCGTCCCGGGTTCGCCAGCCCGCGCACCGCGACGTCCGCGGCGACGTCGGACCCGCACAGCCACAGCTCGCCGGCGCCCTTCGACGTCAGGCCGCGACCGAACGTCGACCACGCGACCTCGGCCTGCTGCGACGCGATGAGGTTCGCCCAGCCGCCGACCGTCGAGAGCTCGACGGTCAGGTCCTTGGCGCGCACGTTGACCGCGCCGTCGACCACGGAGCCGGACACGGTGGCCGTGTCCGCGTAGCCGCGGACGCTGTGCCACACGTGCGAGTCCTGCACGACGAGGCTCGCGGCGCTCGCGAGGATGCCGCCCTGCACGGTCGAGCCGGTGAGGGTCACCAAGCCCTTCGCGCCGAGGTCCCCGCCCACCGTGACGCCCGTGAGCGTGACCTGACGGTCGCCGTAGACCGTCAGGTCACCCGTGACGACCACGTCCGTCAGGTCGCACACCGCGCCGTCGACCCACGCGTCACCCTCGACGGTGACCCCGGCGACGGCCGTCACGCCGTCGGCGCACAGCCCCTGACCGGCGCCGCCGGTCGCCCCTGCCGGTGCGGCCGCCGCTCCGAGCAGCGCCGTCGCCCCTGCGAGCACCGCGCCGACCGCGCGACGTGCCCCCTTGTGTCCAGCCATGTTCCCCTGCCTCCCTGCAAGCGCGAACCGGGAGTGCAAGTGCGCCGCCCCCGGCGTGCACAGGCTCACACGGCCGGGTCGGCGCCGACGCGCGCGCGTCGGGTGTCGTGTTCCTCACGCGCCGACCGGGACGCCGCGGTCCGCGCCGGGCATGCGTGTCGACGCAGGCCAGCGCGATCGCCGGACGGGCCCCGCCGGATATGTCCGAGCCCGGAAATCACCCGCCCGGCGGTGACGGCGTTGGGCCGTCCGGGTGGCGCACCCCGCCGCGCCGCGCGCCGGGCATGTCCGGTATGCGAGGTTGGTCGGGATCCACCGGCGCGCTCGTCGCGCCACCGACCGCGAGGGGGTGACCATGCACGGACGCACGATGCTGCTGAGCCTCGTGGTGCTCGTCGGCGGTGTCGGGGTCGCCCGCCCCGAGCTCGCCGAGCTGCCGCTGCGCGTCGCCGCCCCGGCGTACGACGCGGTCACGCAGTCGAGCGTGCGGAACCTCGCGATGGCGCTCCGGTCGTACGGGCTCGACGCCGGGTCCGTCGACGGTGTGACCGTCGAGGAGCTCGCCGGCTGGGGCTGGGTCCCGCAGGACACGACGGCCGTGACGATCTGGGTCGGGGGCGAGGAGTTCCGCGTCGTCGCGCAGGACGTCCGGCCCGGCGCGTCCGCGTTCGAGTACACGACGGTGGGGACCGACGGCGGTCCCGGGCAGCTCGGGCTGTCCGCCGCGCGCGTCGAGGACCCCCTCCCGGGCGTGACGATCCGGCCGCTGACCGGCTCCTGAGCGACCCGTCGCACGCGATCGGCCTCGGTCAGGGTCGGGCGACGTCGACGAAGCGCCCGTCGACGAGCCCGGGCACGACCCGGCTCGCGTCGACCTCGGCCGCGATCCGCACGTCCTCGGCGTAGCCGTCCGCGGCGAGCTCGCCCCCGCTCGCGCACGCGGCCAGCGCCGCGGTCACGTCGCCGGGCGGGGCCAGCGCCGCGGCCGACCGCGCCTCGGGGGACAGGGCCTCGTCGCCGAGCGCGTCCGCCAGACCGCGCAGCACCGCCGCCGCGCCCCACGCGTCCTCGACCGCAGGCCGCAGCCCTCCGCCGGGCCACCGCTCGCCGGCCGCGACGACCGCGACGGTGAGCCCCGCAGCGTCGGGCCGGTCCGCGACCCACCGGGCCACCGCCGCCGCGTTCCGCAGCGACGCCGCGAGCACCGTCGGCACGCCGAGCCGCTCCGCGAGGTGCCAGCAGATCGTCGACCCGTTGGGCGAGGGCAGCACGAGCCGGCGGACGCCCGACGCCGTGCCGACGCCCGACGCCGCGCGGGCGCCCGACGCCGCGGGCACTCGTGACGCCGCGCGGGCGCCCGACGCCGCGCGGATGCTCGCCGGCGACAGGGACAGGTCGTCCGGCCCGGCGACGGACCGGGGGAGCGCGAGCACCGCGTCGTGCCGCTCCGCGAAGGCTGCCGCCGTCGGGTCGGCCCAGCGGTAGGGGAGCACCTCGGTGCCCGCGTCGAGCGCGACGCCCACCGCGGTCGTGAAGGAGAGCACGTCGACGACGACCGCGACGTCCGCCCCCGCCGCCACCGCGAGCGCGCCGTCGAGCGCCCAGTCGAACCGGACCCGGTGCCCGGCCTGCGCGTGCGCGGAGGTGGCGTCGCGGCTCGTCACGCGGCCAGTCTGCCGGGCGCGCGCCGGGGTGAACCAGCGGCCCGCGTTCGGCGGCACCGGCGCGGGCCTCGTACCCTCGCCGCATGAGGATCCGTCGCGCCCTGGCCAGCACGTTCTGGGCCGTGAGCCGCTACCGGCTCCGCACCGAGCACGTCC
The DNA here is from genome assembly GCF_006538745.1 of Cellulomonas cellasea. Taxonomy (GTDB): domain Bacteria; phylum Actinomycetota; class Actinomycetes; order Actinomycetales; family Cellulomonadaceae; genus Cellulomonas_A; species Cellulomonas_A cellasea. The sequence continues at coordinate 83,357 of NZ_BJLR01000016.1, forward strand.
CAGCCGACGGCGCCGGCATCCTCATCGGGGCGCCGCACACCTCGAACTGGGACTTCCTGTTCATGCTCGCGATCTGCTGGTCGCAGGGCCTGCACATCCGGTACCTCGGCAAGCGGTCGCTGTTCAAGGCGCCGTTCGGTCCGCTGATGCGCGCGCTCGGCGGTATCCCGGTCGACCGCAGCAACCCGGCCGGGCTCGTCGACGACCTCGTGGCCCGCGTGCGCGCGGGCGAGCGGTTCTACCTCGTGATCACCCCCGAGGGCACGCGCAGCAAGGCCGAGTACTGGAAGTCGGGCTTCTACCGGATCGCGCGCGAAGCCGGGCTGCCCGTGACGCTCGGCTACGTCGACCGCCCGACCCGCACGTCGGGCCTGGGCCTGACGATGACGATGACCGGGGACGTCCGCGCGGACATGGACCGGGTCCGGGCCTTCTACGCCGACAAGTCCGGCGTCGTGCCCGCGCGCCGCACCGAGCCGCGCCTGCGCGAGGAGCTCACCGCCTAGCGAGCGGCCCGGGCAGCGCGCCCCCGAACGCCCGGGGGCGCGGCCCTGAGCGCCCGGGCGGCGCAGCCCTAAACGATTGGAGCGGTGCGAGGCCCGCGGCCCGCCGCTAGCGTCCGAACGCACACGCACCCCACGACGCCGTGGCCCGCGTGCTGCCCGCCACCCCGGGCTCCCGTCACCGCAGGTCACGACCCTGCCCGCCCGACCACGGCCCGACGTGCGCCCCGGCGACGTCATCGCGCTCAGCAGGGGGCGCGTCGATGGCCACCCGAGAGGACGTCACCGCATGAGGACCACGCTCCGACACCGCACGTCCCGGCTCGTCGCCGGCCTGGCCGCGCTCGCGGTCGGCGCCGTGACCGCGGCCGGGCTCGCCGTCTCCGCGCAGGCCGCCGCCGCGTGCACCGTGACCTACCAGCCGAACTCGTGGCCGGGCGGCTTCACGACGAGCGTCCGCGTGACGCCGGGTGACGCCGTGAGCGGCTGGCGCGTCACGTGGACGTGGCCGGGCGACCAGAAGATCTCGGGTGCGTGGAACGCGAGCGTGACGCAGAGCGGCTCGAGCGTCACCGCGACGAACGCCTCGTGGAACGGGAACCTCGCCGCGGGGTCGTCCGCCGAGTTCGGGCTGCAGGGCACGTTCGGGTCGAGAAACACCTCCCCGACGGACTTCGCGGTCAACGGCGTCGCGTGCAACGGCCAGACGCCGACGCCTACGCCGACCGTGCCCACGACGCCGAGCCCGACGCCGACGCTCTGGCCGACGCCCACCCCGACGCCCACGCCCACCGCCGAGCCGACCCCGACGGTCACGCCGACCCCGACGGTCAGCCCGACCCCGACGCCCACGCCGACCCCGACGACCGGACCGGACCCCCAGTGCGGCTCCGCGTCGTTCTGCGACGGCTTCGAGACCCAGGCCGGCACCGCGCCGTCGGGCGCCTGGACGGTCGGCTCCCCGAACTGCTCGGGCACCGGCACGGTGAGCGTGGACACCGCCGTCGCGCACTCCGGCTCGCGGTCCCTGCGCGTCAACGGCGTCGCCGGCTACTGCAACCACGTGTTCGCCCAGGCCGCCGGCGCGCTGACCGGCACGGGACCGACGGCGTTCGTGCGGTTCTACGTCCGCCACACGACCCCGCTGCCCGCCGCGCACACGACGTTCCTCGCGATGCGGGACAGCGCCGACGGCGGCAAGGACCTGCGCATGGGCGGCCAGAACGGCGCGCTGCAGTGGAACCGGGAGTCCGACGACGCGACCCTCCCGGAGCAGAGCCCGACGGGCGTCTCGCTGAGCAAGCCGCTGCCGACCAACACGTGGTCGTGCGTCGAGTACTCGGTCGGCCGGGACGGGCGGCTCTCGACGTGGCTCGACGGCACGCTCGTGACCGGCCTCGTCAACGACGGCACCCCGACGCGCGACGTCGACGGCCAGTGGGGCTCGCGCGCCGGCTGGGCGCCCGTGCTCACCGACCTGCGGCTCGGCTGGGAGAGCTACGGCGACGGCAGCGACACGCTCTGGTACGACGACGTCGCGGTCTCCTCGAGCCGGATCGGCTGCTGACCCACCCCCACCACAGGACCCCGACCCCCGGAGGAGACGGCCCGCCGGGGGTCGGGTGCTCGTCGGGTGACGCCCGGGGGGCGCGTCGCGTCGGGCAGGATCGGGGGATGAGCGACGGAACCCGCCCGGTGCGGGAGCGGCTGTTCGACCGGTGGCCCGACGAGCGGGGCGGGCGGCCGGTCTCGTCACGGGCTGCCCTCGCCGTCGTGGCGCTCGTCGCGGCCGCGGTGACGTGGTCGTGGCAGCCGGCGGAGCCCCTCACCGCGCCGAGTGGGGGCACGACGACCGCGGGGCTCGTCGTCGGCGAGCGGGTCGACGTCCCCGAGCTCGGGCCGCGTGCCGCGCTGACCGTCGTCCGCGTCGAGCCCGTGTGGGACTGCGACGGGCGCTGGTGGACGCCGCGGTTCTCGGACGTCCTGTTCAGCGGGCCGGTCACGCGCGTCACCGTGGTCGCCCGGGGCGTGCCGGACCGGGTCGGGGTCGTCCCGCAGGACGCGTGGGCCGCGCTCAACGTGGCCGGCGCCGCCTACACCGGGGAGACCGCGTGCGAGTGCGACGGCAGCTGCGAGGCGAGCCCGGAGCCCGTCGACGGGGGTGAGCAGTACACCGTGGTGCTGCGCACCGGCGGCACGCTGTCGGGCCTCGCGTTCACGGGTGCACCCGGTCGCCTGCTGCGCTGGGACCTCTGACCTCTGACCTCTGACGTCTGGCCTGGGACCTGGGGTCTCTGACCTCTGACGTCTGACCGCCGAGCGCCGCCGGGGGGCGGTGGGCGCCGTGGGGTCAGTCGACGGTGATCTTCAGGTGCCGTGCGAGCGCGCCCGCGAGCTCGAGGAGCTGTGCCGAGCTGATCGTCGCGCCCGCGAGCCCGGCGACGCCGTCGAGCCCCGCGAGCTCGGCACCGCGCAGGTCGACGTCCTTGAGCTGCGCGCGCGTGACGTCGAGCCGCCCGACGCGGCAGCGGTCCAGCACGAGCCCGTGCACGCGGGCCCCGGCGAGGTCGAGGTCGCCGAGCACGCAGTCCTCGATCCGGACCTGATCGAGGCGCGCGTCGCGCAGGTTGAGGTAGTCGACCTTGCCGCCGCGGATCGTCACGCGCGTGAGCTGCCCGCCGTACGCCTGGACGGCGCCGAGCCGGCAGTCGCCGATCGCGACGTCGCGCCACGTCGCGTCGGGGGCGTCGAGCGTCCCGGCCCGCACCGTCGTGAGCGTCGTGTCGAGGATCTCGGCGTCCTCGAGCCGCACGCCGTCGAGGTCGCAGCCCGTGAGCTCGCAGTCCATGAACCGCGCGCCCTCGGCGTCGTCGCCGCTGAGGTCGAGGCCGTCGAACGACAGCCCCTCGTAGTCCCCGTCGCGCTCCAACCGGCCGTCGAACGTCTCCAGGTGCGGCATGCGGTCAGGGTGCCACACGCCGCCGACGCGCCCGGAGTCAGCCGCCCGGCGTGAGCGTCGACCCCGCCGCGGGTGCGACGCGGCAGCGGTCGAGCTGGCGGTCCATCGCGTCGTGCTCCGCGGCCGTGACCCACAGCCCGTAGGCGGCCTTGACGCGGATCTGCCGCAGCACGTAGACGCACCGGTAGCCCGAGCGCGGCGGAAGCCACGTCGCGGCGTCGCTCGCGCCCTTCTTCTGGTTGAGCGGCCCGTCGACCGCGAGCAGGTTCGCGGGGTCGTTCGCGAAGGCCTCGCGGACCTCGGGCGTCCACTGCTGGGCGCCCTTCTGCCACGCGTCGTTGAGCGCGACGACGTGGTCGATCTGCACCTCGGAGCTGCGGGGGCCGCGCTCGAACTCGATGACCTCGCCGCCGTAGGGGTCGGCGAGCGTCCCGCGCAGGACGACGCAGTCGCGCGTGCCGGGCTTGAACGTCAGCGCGGTCAGGTCGCGCCGCAGGATGTCGTTGCGCGTGTCGCAGCCGTTGCGGTCGACGTCGGCCCACGCCTGCCCGAACTCGTCGCGGTCGTAGCCGGTCTTCGGCGCGCGGCCCTTGACCGCGAGCGCGTCGAGCGCCGCCCGCCCGGCGGCCAGGTCCTCCGCGGTGACCGGGTAGCGCGCGGCGTCGGCGGCCTCGGTCCACGCGGGCAGCCCGACGCCGAGCGCCACGGCGCCGACGAGGACGAGCACCCACACGGCGCGGGGGAGGCGGCGGCGCTGCTCGGGAAGGATCGGGCGGGTCGGGTGCACGCGCGCAAGATGCCACATATGGCCCACAACGGGCGTGCGCGGGCTGCGGACACGCCGGGCGGGTGCGCCTCGAGGCGCTGAGGGTGCCCGGCGTCCCGGCGGGGCCCGAGGTCGGTTGAAGGGTCACGGCGCGGGGGCGCATGCTCGGACGCATGACGATCAGCACCCGCACCCTCGGCTCGGCCGCGCACGGCACCGCCCTCACCGTCGGCTCGCTCGGCCTCGGCTGCATGGGGATGTCCGAGTACTACAGCGCGACCAACCCCACGACGGACGAGGAGTCGATCGCGACGATCCGGCGGGCGCTCGACCTCGGCGTGACGCTGATCGACACCGCCGACATGTACGGGCCGTTCACCAACGAGCGGCTGGTCGGCCGGGCGATCGCGGGCCGCCGCGACGAGGTCGTCGTCGCGACGAAGTTCGGCAACGAGCGCGACGAGTCCGGTGCGCGGCTCGGCATCAACGGCCGCCCCGAGTACGTCCGCCGCTGCGCCGACGCGAGCCTGCAGCGCCTCGGCGTCGACCACCTCGACCTCTGGTACCAGCACCGCGTCGACAAGACCGTCCCCATCGAGGAGACCGCGGGCGCCATGGCCGAGCTCGTCGCCGCGGGCAAGGTGCGCCACCTCGGGCTCTCGGAGGCCGCCGTCCCGACGATCCGCCGCGCGCACGCGGTGCACCCGATCACCGCGCTGCAGACCGAGTACTCGCTGTGGTCGCGCGACGTCGAGGCCGAGATCCTGCCGACGCTGCGCGAGCTCGGCATCGGCCTCGTCCCGTACTCGCCGCTCGGCCGCGGGTTCCTCACCGGCTCGATCCGCTCCACGGCGGACCTCGCCGAGGGCGACTACCGCCGCACGACGCCGCGCTTCGCCGACGACGCCCTCGCGCAGAACCTCCGGCTCGTCGAGGTCGTGCGGGCCGTCGCCGAGCGGGTCGGCGTCACGCCCGGCCAGCTCGCGCTCGCGTGGGTGCTCGCGCAGGGCGACGACGTGGTGCCCATCCCCGGGACCCGGCGCGTGCGCTACCTCGAGGAGAACGCCGGCGCCGACGCGGTGCGCCTGTCGCCCGAGGACCTCGCCGAGCTCGGCGCCGCGCTGCCGCCCGGCGCCGCGGTGGGCGACCGGTACGCGGACATGGGGCCGCTGAACGCCTGACGGTCCCGCGGCGGGTCCAGGAGCGCGAACTCGGCCCTTCGATGCAGACATCGCGGGCGACGGTCACGTCCGTCGCGCGGCGGAGGAGCGTGGTCCCTGTCCGCACCGGCGGGCGTACAGGAGGCACCACCATGTCCACACGCACGATCGCACCCGGGGCGCCGCGCCACGGGACGGCAGCCGGGGAGCCGACGCCGGCCGCACGCAGGCCGTCACGAGCGCGCCGTCGCCTCGGGGTCGCCCTCGCGGTGTGCCCGCTCGCGGTCTCGCTCGTGCTCGCGCCGTCGGGCGCGCAGGCGGCGACCGACGTCTACCACCAGAGCTTCCGCGGTCTGTTCCTCGACGGCTGGACCAGCACGGACGACGGCTGCACCACCACCTTCGTGGGTGCCGCCAGCGACGAGACCACCACGTGGTACGCCAACGAGAGCTACAACCGCTGCACCGGCGAGGGGAGCGGAGTGCTGGGCTCGGCCACCCCGACCACCTTCACGCTCCGGGGCAACCTGTCCAGCGGTCACGTCGTCGCGACGATCCCCCTCACCGACCTCTACACGGGCGAACCGGCGGGCGAGATCCTCGTCGACAACACGTGGACCGCCACCGCCAAGCCGACGAAGAGCACCTGGGTCACGAGCGTCAACCTCCCGGGCTCCTTCCGGTACACGAACCGGTTGACGGCACTCTCCGCGCCGGCCACCGCCACGGGCACCGTGCCGATGGAGGACTCAGGCACCGTGGGCAGGTCGTCGTGGATGTACATCCAGGTGTCGCACGACTGAGCCCGGGAGGGCTCACGCGGCGGGCGCGGGTCGGCCGGGCACGGTGACGCCCCACGACCGAAGGGATCGCGGGGCGTCGTCCGACCAGCCGGGGGTGTCAGCGAGCGGACCCGGCCGGGCGTCGTGCGGAGCGGTGCCGGGGTCGCGGTCTCGTGGGTCTGCTCGTCACCGGCGCACCTCGCTCCTCGTCGTCGGGGGTGCACCGTGCCGCCCCCTACCCCTGCCATCGCCGGACGTCCGCGCAGGGGTACGGGTCGCCGGAAGTTTTTTCTCAGCGCGGGCCGTGCCGGTCGTCGAGGGGTCGACGGGCTGGTCAGGGACTCGGGTCCGGCGCGTGCGGGACGCCAGGCGCGACCGGGGGCGTCGCCCGTCCTCGTGGGCGCCGTGCCCGTCCGGTCAGGGAGCGGCGGGTCCGCGCCCACGTCCCGGCGCCGCGTCGGACGGCGAGGAGCCGCCCCCGGGTCCGGCGCCGGCACCCGCTCCGGGTGTCCCCGGGTCAGCGCCGACGGCGGGAGGGGCGCCGGCACCGGCCCCCACGCCGGGGACGGCGACGTCCGAGCCGGGTGCGTGCGCGGGCGGCCCCGCCACGGGGACGGGCGGGACGGTGACCGGCGCGGCGCCGTTGCCGGGCAGCGCCCACGCCGGCGTTCCGTTGCCCGGGACGGTTCCCGAGGGCAGGCCGTTGCTGGGCACGGCCCCGGCGGGGAGCCCCTTGCCGGGGACGGATCCCGCGGGGAGCCCGTTGCCGGGGACGACCGCGGAGGGGAGGCCCTCGGCGGGCAGGCTCCCGCCCGGGAGCCCGTTGCCGGGCACGGTGAGGGGCGGGACCCCGTTCCCGCGGTCCGACGGCGGCGTCACGCGCTGGCCGGGCGCGGCCGTCGACGGGTCTGCCGACCGCACGCGCTCCCCGGCGGCGGAACCCACGCCCGAGCCCGCCCGGCCGTCCGCCGGCGACCCGTGCCTCGCCGCGAGGGCGTCGGGCACGGTCGGGACGACGCCGCCGGGAGCGACCGGTCCGCCCAGCAAGGCGCCCGCGGGGCGCGAGCCGTGCGGCGTGAGCTCGACGGTGCCCAGCGTCAGCGCGTCGACCAGCTCGACGACGACGGCGCTCGCGGGGTTCTGGAGGGAGTCGGGCACGGCCTCGACGGTCGCGACGGCACCCACGGACGCGAACGCGACCCCGGTGCCGAGCGCGAGCTTGCCCGCGACACCGAGAGCCGCCGCCCTCGCCACGACCCGTCGTGCCCGTACGCGCAGGGGGAACCGCGACGCAGTCGGCACCGCGGCGGGCACAGGGGGGCGGCCCGTCCGCAGGAGCGTGGCGAGGGCGGTGGTCGGTGCCGGCGCCGGAGCGTCGGCCGTCGCACGGAGCTCGGCGATCAACGCGTGCAGCGCCGGTTCGGTGTCACCCGCCCCGGACAGCACCGCGTCGTCCGCGCACGCCCTCACACGAGCGTCATCGTCGAAGGGCCTCACAGGGGTACGCCCTCCGCCTCGACGAGCCTGCGCAGCGCCGCGAGCCCCCGCCGCTGGAGCGCCTTGACCGCGCCGGCCGGCTTGCCGACGACCTCCGCGGCCTGCTCGACGGTGAGGTCGGCGACGACGCGCAGGAGCAGCACGTCGCGCTGGTCGGGCGTGAGCCCCGCGAGCAGCTCGTGCACGCGCGCGGAACCGAGGTCGACGAGCGCCTCGTCCTCGGCCGACGGCGCGGTGCGCGTGTCGTCGTCGGCGTCGTACTCGGCCGTGCCGGGGGTGCGCGACGCGCGGCGCCAGTGGTCGACGACCCGGCGGTGCGCGATGGTGAACACCCACGAGCGGAACTCCGCCTGGCCGCCCGAGAAGCGCTCGAGCCCGGTGAACACCGCGAGGAAGACCTCGCTGGTCAGGTCCTCGACGTCCGGGACGCCCTTGCCGCGCAGGTATGCGGCGACCGGGCGCACGAGGTCGGCGTAGAGCGCCTGGAACGCCTCGGGCGACCCCCGGCGTGCCGAGGCCAGCACGGGGTCGAAGTCGGCGAGCACCGGACCAGCATGCCCGGCGCGACGGGCTGCGGCGGTCGGCGTGAGGATTTCACCCGACCGGCGCACGCGCACGACGGGGTGCCCGCGACGTCCCCGCCGGCGTCTGCCTCGTGCCCGGCGTCGCGGGCATCGTCTCGGGTTGCGTGGGCTGATCCGCGTCCGCCTCGCGCCCGACGCACGCAGAGGCCCGGCCGCGCGGGTCGTCCGCGCAGCCGGGCCAGGTGGTCGGGTCAGCCGAGCCCGCAGGTCCGGCACGCGGGACGACGACGCAGGTAGTACGCGTACGTCGCGGCGCCGAGCGCCGGACCCCACAGCGGCCACAGCAGCATCGGGGCGAGCGCCCCCCAGTTCTCGTCGGCCTCGGCGCGGAGCTGCTCCGGCCCGATGGCCAGCAGCGTGAGGCTCGCGGGGACGACTGCCGCGGCCACGAGCGTCGCGGGCACCACGGCCAGCATGATCGGCACCCGTCGGCCGGCGAGCCCGACCATCCACCGCGGGAACACCTCGCCCCAGCGCTGGAACAGCCCGAGCGTGAGCACCGAGCCGACGAGCGCGAACGCCGCGAGCCCGAACGCCGCGGCGAGCATGCCGTCGGCCACCATCGCGTCGTAGTCGTCCGGCTGCATCCCGAACGGGTAGCCGGCCACCCACGCGAGCCGGGTCGCGGCGTAGAGCGCGGGGATCACGGCCGCGACGACGGCCCAGCGCCGGCCCCACACGGCAGCGCGCGTCGGGGTCCGCCACGCGGGCTCGGGGTGGTCGAGCGTGCGCCCGCACACCTCGCAGGCGCCGCGGGCCCGGCGGGCGAACAGCACGGTCGCCCACGTGAGCAGGATCGCGCCGCCGAGGGCGAGGTACTGCAGGACGACGCCCGGGGTGACGTAGCCGGCGAACGCGTCCCGGAACTGCGCGTCGAACGGCGCCCGGACGACGAGCAGCGGCAGGTAGCCGAGCCGCGCGAGGATCGAGGCGTCGGTCAGGGCCACCGCCCCGGCGACCGTCACGGCCGCGACGACGGTCGCGGCGGCGCGTCCTCGGGCCGCGACCGCGGAGCGGCGTGTCCGCAGCATGACGACCGCGAGCGTCGCGCCGACGAGGGCGAGGAGCGTGACGAGCGGGCTGAGCGTCGTCCCAGGGACGTCGTGCAGCAGGGTGCCGACCGCGTCCCGTGACGCGTCGCCGACGGGGAGCGTGCGGCCGAGGAGGGTGACGGTGAGCGCGACCAGCGCGGCGACGCCCCACCACACGGCGGCGAGCGCGGGCACGACGCGGACGTGCCGTGGCGGGCGGGGGTCCGGGGGTGGAGCGGGGTCGGTGGCGCGGTGCGTGGCGGCGGTCGTGCCGAGGGTGGTGGCGGCTGCGGGGGTCGAGGCGGAGACGGGCTGGGCGGCGGTGGTCGGGCCGGCGGTGTGCCGGGCGGTGGTCGGGTCGGGGCGGTGCGTCTCGTGGAGGTCCATGACTCCACCCTTGTGAGCGGTGGCGGCACGGTGATCCCCCACGGAGGCGGTCCGGGTCCCTCGTGCGGGGGAGCCGGGTGAGCGCGCGCTCGCGGTCGACCGCTCTGGTCCGGCCGTTCGCGCCCGCGGCATGATCGCGGCAGCGGGCGTCGCCCTCGAGGAGAGCCCTCGTCCCCCAGTGCTCGCGGCCGTGCGACCCCGCGCGACACACTGGTGCGGGTGGCGGACAGGTACGGGTATGAGACGCACGCCGCGCGGTCCTGACCGGGAACGCACCTTCACCGCGCTGTACGAGGCGGTCTACCCGGACCTCCTCCGGTTCGTGCAGCGCCGGGCGCGCGCAGAGCACGCGGAGGACGTGGTGGCCGAGGCGTTCCTCGTCGTCTGGCGCCGCCTCGACGAGCTGCCGCGCGATCAGGACGACGCCCGGGCGTGGGTGTTCGGCGTCGCGCGGCACGTCCTGCTCAACGCGGACCGGGGCGAGCACAGGCGCCGAGCGCTGGGGGTCCGGCTCGCGAGCGCCGGGCCGCACGACGTGAGTGACGCGCCCGCCGACGGCGTCGTCGACCGGCTTGACCTGAGCCGGGCATGGGCCGCGCTGCCCGACGCGCACCAGGAGGTGCTCGCGCTCGCGGTGCTCGACGGGGTGACCGGCCCCCAGGCGGCTGCCGTGCTCGGCATCACCCCGGTCGCCTTCCGGCTGCGGCTCAGCCGCGCTCGCCGGGTGCTCCGCCAGAACCTCGACCACGAGCCGCAGCGGGCGACGACGCCGGCCGGCCTCACCGGGAGGACCACCCCATGAACCGCCTCGACCTCGACACCGCGCTCCGCTCGCTCGACCGTGCCGACCGCGCCGTCGACCCCACGAGTCCTCGCGCCCAGGCCGACCTGCGCGCGATCCTGGCCTCCGACCCCTCGGGCGCGATCCTCAGCGACCCGCCGCGTCCTGCCGGTGCGGCGCGGGCCGTCCGGCGCGTCGTCCTCGTTGTCGGGGCCGTGTCGGTTGCCGCGGCCGGGGTCGTCGTCCTGCCGTCGGTCACGGGCGGGGACACCGCCTTCGCGACGTGGACGGCCGCGCCGGGCACGGTGCCCGCGGAGCAGCGACCGGGAGCGGTCGACGCGTGCCGGGCGAGCCACACGTCCGCGGGCGAGGACTACGCCGACGACCTCGCCGTCGCGCGTGGGGTCGTCGCGGAGCGCCGGGGCGAGTGGACGACGGTGGTCCTCGCCGGTACGGACGGGTTCTCGGCGCTGTGCGTGACCGACGACTCGGCGCTGCTCTCGAGCGGCATGATCGGCTCGGTCGGACGGGCCGATGTCGCGGCTCCTGGTCCGCGCGAGGTCGTCGCGACGTCGCTGGGCACGGGCGCGACCGCCGCCGGTGAGCTCTCGCTCGCGGCCGGCACCGTCGGGTCGGACGTCGTCGGTGTGCTCTACCGGAGCGCGACGCACGGTGACGTCGCCGCGACCGTCGCCGAGGGGCACTTCGCGTTCTGGGTGCCCGGCGCCGAGATGGAGGACGGGGCCGGCGTCGACGTCGAGATCACCTACCGCGACGGCAGCACCGGCACGGTCCGGCTCACGCTCTGACCGCCCGGCGTGCGGCTGGGCGGTCGAGGCCTCAGCCCGTCGGCCGCACGAAGCCCGTCTCGTACGCCGCGATCACCGCCTGCGTCCGGTCGCGTGCGCCGGTCTTCGCGAGGACCGCGCCGACGTGCGTCTTGACCGTCTCGACGCCGAGGTACAGGCGCGCGGCGATCTCGGCGTTGGACAGCCCGGTCGCCATGAGGCGCAGCACCTCGGCCTCGCGCTCGGTCAGCCCGGCGCGGCGCAGCTCGTCGCCCGCGGGCGCGCGGACCGACGCGAGGCGGCGCACCGCCGCGGGGAACAGCACCCGGTCCCCGCGCACGACGACGCGGACCGCCTCGACGATCTCCTCGGGCGGCGTGCGCTTGAGCACGAACCCGCTGGCCCCGGCGCGCAGCGCGTCGAGCACGTGGTCGTCGTTCTCGAACGTCGTCACGACGATGACGCGCGGTGCGCCCGGGCGGTCGACGAGCGCCCGGGTCGCCGCGATGCCGTCGACGGCCGGCATCCGCACGTCCATGAGCACGACGTCGGGGTGCGTGCGGGCGACGAGGCCGGGGACGTCGACGCCGTCGCCCGCCTCCCCGACGACCGTCATGTCGGGCTCCGCGTCGACGATCACGCGCAGCCCGGCGCGCACGAGCGGCTCGTCGTCGACCACGACGACCCGCAGCACCGCGCCGTCCTCAGTCCCGAGCCCGTCCATGCCGTTCACGCGCGGTCCCGGGGCAGCGTCGCGCGCACGGTCCACGCGCCGTCGCGCTCGCCGACGTCGAGCGCACCGCGGAGCACCCGGACCCGCTCCGCCATCCCGACGAGCCCTTGACCCGACCCGACGACGCGACCCAGGTCGTCCGCGGGTGCGGCTCGGCCGTGCGCCTGCGCGTCGGCCACCCCCGGCCCCCGCCCTCGCACATCCCCGCCCGCCGGGTTCCTGACCTCCACCTCGACCTCCCCGGCACCGACCCGCACCTCGACCGCGACCCGCTGCCCGGCCGCGTGCCGCAGCGCGTTCGTCAGCGACTCCTGCACGATCCGGTACGCCTCGCGCGACGTCGCCCCGCCGACCGCGGTGACGTCGCCGTCGACGTGCAGCACCACCTCCGCGCCGGCCTCGCGCGTCTCGGCGACGAGCCGGTCGAGCGCGCCCAGGTCCGGCACGGGCGCCCGGGAGGCTGCGGCGTCGGCCGGCTCGCGCAGCAACCCGAGCACGTGGTCGAGGTCGGCCATCGCCGCGCGGCCGGCCAGCTCGATCGCGTGCAGCGACCGGCGGGCGGCCTCGGGGTCGCGGTCGAGGGTCCGCGCTGCGGCGGCGGCCTGCAGCGTCGTGACGGTGAGGGCGTGGCCGACGCTGTCGTGCAGCTCGCGGGCGAGGCGGTTGCGCTCGGCGAGCCGGGTCGCGGCGCGCTCGAGCTCCGCGACGCGCTCGTCGGCCGAGGGCCCGAGGAGCGCGGGGGCGAGCAGCCGCAGGCCCCACGCGCACAGCGTGACGAGGTGGGCGAGCACCACGGGCAGGGCGACGGCCAGGGCGGCCCACAGCACGCGGTCGAGCGCGCCGCCGGCCGTCGGCATCACGGTCAGGCGCGGCAGCCCGTCGGCCCCGGTCAGGCCGTCGACGCCGAGCGCCGAGAGCACGAGCTGTGCGGTGACCGGGACGGTGATCAGCACGGCCGTCAGGACCGCCGCGCCCGCGACGAGGTGGACGCCGTACCAGAGCGCGCCCCGCCAGCGCGTCGCCGCGTCGGGCTCCGCCACCGGCACCGGGACGTCCACCCCGAGGAACGTGCGCGTCGCGTGCACCTCGAGCGTGCGGACCGGTGCGAGGAACGGCGGGGTCGACGCGATCACGGCGGTCACCCCGGCGAGCACGACCCCGACGGCGGTCGGGGTCCCGGGCGTCCGCAGCATCTGCACGAAGCCGACGACGAGCACGAGGTACGCCGTCGCGACGACGCCGCCGATCACCAGGAAGACGCCCGAGCGGACCGTCTCGCCGCTGGTCAGCGGGCGGACGAGCCTGCCCGTGCCTGCGCGCAGCCCCATGCGGACGAGTCTGGCAGCGCGGGCCGCCCCGGCGCCTCCCTCGCGCGAGGTAGGGGCACTGGTCCGGACCGGAGCCGCGCCTCGGGCGGGACGGACGCGCGGGCGCGCCACCGGAGCCGGGCGCACCCCGGTCGAGGGCCGCGAGGCCCCGAGGGGGCCGGGTCAGCTCGTCGCGACCGGTCCCGCGCCGCCCGGGAGCGGCACGCCCGTGTCGGGGATCGCGCCCGGGAGCAGCGTCTCGGGGACGACCCACGAGGCGACGAACTCCCCGACGGCCGAGCCGGCGGTCGCGAGGGACGCCGGGTCGACGCCGAGCGTGACGACCACCGCGGCGAGCAGCGCGAGCGCGACGAGGTCGGCGCGGCGGACGGCCCGGCGCAGGCCGGTGCGGGTCGGTGCGGTCACGGCCTCTGTCCGGGCGGCCACCCGGGCCCGCGACCCGCGGGTGCCCGGCCGCACGGAGCTCGCGGCGGGGTCCGGCTGGTCGAGCGCGGCGGTCGTGAGCAGGTCGGGACCCACCCGCCCGCCGAGCTCGCGCGAGAGGCGACGGCCCAGGTCCGCGACGTCGTACGGGCTGAGCCGCACCGGCAGCCCCGCGAGGTGCGCCCCTAGGCGCTCGCGGCCGACGACGAGCAGCCCGGCCGACGTGCGCACGGGCCCGGCGGCGCCGGGCGGGCACACGACCGCCGTCACCGCGCTGCGGTGCGCCGGGCCGACGAGCGCGGTCACCGCCGCGACGGCGTCGACGAGCGCGTGCAGCTCCCGGTCGTGGACCCGGCCGCCCTGGTGCGGGAGGCCCGCGGTCACGGTCAGGTCGGCGGACCACCGCGAGCCGTCGACCACGACGACCCCGCCGGGACCGATCACGATCTCGTCGAGCAGCACGCCGGGGCGACCGGGCCAGTGCAGGTCGTGCAGCGAGGTCCAGCCGTGCGCGCGCAGGCCGTCGACCGTCCGGTGCGCGCGGGGGTCGGGTCGCGGTCCGCGCGCACGGGAGCGCCCGACGGGCCGGTCGCCGCCGCGGGTGCGGTCGCTGCGGCCGTCGCCGTCGCCGCGGTCGGCGCGCGCGAGGGCGTCGGCCAGCGCGTCGGCCACCGCCCGGCTCGTGCCGTCGGGGGGCGTGGCGCCGTGGTCCCGCCGCCGGCGGTCGAACCGCCGTGCCAGCCGGCCCGTCCGCTCCTGCGCGTCGTGCCCTGCGTCCATGCCGCTCACCGGACCCTGCCTGCCCTCACGTGCCCCCACGTGCCGCGTGCGCCGCACGCCCGGGAGTCGCTGATGTCGACGGCGTCCCCGGGGGACGGCGCCGGGCCCGTCGTGGGCCCACCGTGCTCATCGGCGCGGCGGCCGGGCTGATGACGCACGGGGCGGGCCGGCGACGGGTGCGGCGGGGTGAATCGCGGGCGCGGGGGCCGTCAGCGCGACTGCAGCACGTCGAGCGCGACGGCCATCGCGGCGGCGACCCGGCCGTCGAGACGCCCGCCGGGCACGCTGATCGTGTACCGGTCGCGCAGCGACATGCGGCGCTCCGACGTCATCACGACGTGCCCGTTCGGGTCGGTGAAGTCGAAGTGGAAGACGAACGGCACCGGGATGTCCCCGAGGATCGGGATGACCTCCCACACACGGCGCAGGATCGCGATGTTCGCGTTGCGCTCCTGCCCGACGGCGGTCACGCCGCGCGACTCGAGGTGCCACGTCGAGCGCAGCAGCGACTTGCCGAAGTCCTTCCGGAACGAGCCGATGGGCAGGCCGGTCGCGTCGGTCACGTCGTACGTCGCGCCGAGGTCCATGCGCTGGCGGGCCTTGAACCCGAAGACCGGCGTGGTGCGCGACTCGTCGGTGTAGAAGGTGACCTGCTCCTTGAACGCCATGCGCTTCTGCTGCGCGACGGCGAGCACGGGGCCGGGCTCGTCGTTCGGGCCGAGCGCCCGCACGACGTAGCGGTTGACCATCATGGTGACCTTCTGCTCGACGGCGAACCGCTCGATGCCGGTCAGGTCCTGTGCGCTCACGATGCTCCTCGATGACGGGCTGAGGGCAGAAGCCTGCCACGTGACGTGCGCGTCCACGTGGGACTCGTGGAGGTTCCGTGGATCCGTCCCGGTGCGCGCCCGCGCGTCGCCATGCTGGCGGGGTGCGCCGCCGACCCGCCCTCGCCGTCGCCGCGCTCGTGACGGTCGCGGCGGGGCTCGCGGTGCGGTCCGCCGGGTCGGCCGGGGTGCTGGGCGCGGTCTCCGGGCCCGCGGGCGACGCGCTCTACGCGGTGCTCGTCTACGCGCTGGTCGGGGTGCTCGCGGTGCGCGCCCGGCCCTGGGTGGTCGCGGCGGCCGCGTGGGCGCTCAGCGCCGCGGTCGAGACCGCGCAGCTCACCGCGCTCCCGGCGGCGGTCGTCGGGCTGTGGGAGCCCGCGCGCTGGGTGCTGGGCACGACGTTCCACGCGCCGGACCTCGCGTCGTACGCGGTCGGTGCCGTGCTCGCGGCGCTCGTCGACACCGCGGTGACGCGGCGTCGGCGTCAGCGCGCCCGCGACACGTGGGCCAGCGAGCCCCCGCCACCGGCCGCGAGGCGGTCGACGAGGTGAGCGGGCACCACGTCGTCGTGGTCGTGCTCCGCGACGAACTGCCCGCGCCCGCCCGTGAGCGAGCGCAGCTCCAGGACGTACCGCGCGAGCTCCGCCTCGGGGACGAGCGCCCGGATCTCGTGCCGGCCGTCGTCGAGCGCGGTCGTCGCGACGATGCGCCCGCGGCGCGCCGAGAGGTCCCCGAGCACGTCGCCCTGCGACGCCGCCGGGACGGTCACGGTGACCGCCGAGACGGGCTCGAGCACGACCGACCCGGCCGTCGTGAGGGCCTCGCGCAGGCCGTGGCCCGCGGCGGTGCGGAACGCCATGTCCGAGGAGTCGACCGAGTGGTACTTGCCGTCCGTGACCTCGACGCGCAGGTCGACGACGGGGTAGCCGTGCGGCCCGCCGGCGGACATGGCCTCGGTCAGCCCGCGCTCGACCGCGGGGAGGTACCCGCGCGGGATCGCGCCGCCGACGACCGAGTCGACGAACTGGAACCCGGACCCGCGCGGCGCCGGCGAGACGGTCAGCTGCACGACGGCGAACTGCCCGTGCCCGCCCGACTGCTTCTTGACCTTGCCCTCGACGCGGACCTCGCGCGCGATCGTCTCGCGGTACCCGACGCGCACGTCCTCGGCCTCGACGTGCACCCCGAACTTGCGGGCGAGCCGCTCGAGCGCGACGGCGAGGTGGGTGTCGCCGATGCCGCGCAGCACGGTCTGGCCCTGCCGCCCGCCGCCCGAGCCCCCCGTTCGGTCCACCCGCAGCGTCGGGTCCTCGCCGACGAGCCGGGCGAGCGCGCCGGAGAGCTTGTCGTCGTCGGCCTGGGTGACCGGGCGCAGCGCGAGCGCGAACGGCGCCGGGCGCTCGGGCGGCCCGGGGACCCGCACGGGCGTGGTGCGCGAGCCCAGCGCCGTCCCGGTCGGCGACGCCTGGAGCTTCGCGACCGCGACGACGTCGCCCGCGACGACCTCGGTCACCGGCACGTGCTCCTTGCCGCGCAGCGTGAACAGCCCGTGCAGCCGCTCGTCGGCGCCCGTCGTGGTGTTCACGAGGTGGTCCTCCCCGCGCACGGTCCCGGAGAGCACCTTGAGCAGGGACACCTGCCCGACGAACGGGTCGGCGAGCGTCCGGAACACGAACGCGAGGGGGTCGCCGGCGGGGTCGGCGTCGACCGTGACCTCGGTGCCGCCGACGAGGACCGTGCGCGGGCGGTCCGCGGGCGACGGGCCGAGCGTGCACAGGTAGTCGGCGAGGCGGTCGACGGCGACGCCCGTGATCCCCGAGCCGACGAGCACGGGGACCTCGAGCCCGTCGCGGACCTCGTGCGCGAGCGTGCGGCCCAGCTCCTCGCCGGTCGGCACCTCCCCGGCGAGGTAGCGCTCGAGCTGCTCGTCGTCGCCGCTGACGATCTCCTCGGCGACCTCGTCGTGCAGGCGGTGCTCCTCGGCGGCGACGTCGTCGGGCACCGGGCACGCGTGGTGGCGCCCGTCCGGGTCGTACGCGAGGCCCTCGTCGGACAGCACGTCCGCGACGCCGTGGAACGCGTCCTCCTCGCCGAGCGGCAGCTCGAGCGGCACGATCCCGGCGCCGAACGTGCCCCGGAGCTGGTCCAGGACGCGGTGGAAGTCGGCGCGCGGGCGGTCCTCCTTGGTCACGAACACCAGGCGCGGGAGCCCCGCGGCGACGCAGCGCTGCCACGCGTGCTCGGTGCCGACCTCGACCCCGTCGACCGCGCTGACCACGATCACCGCGAGGTCGGCGACCTGGACGCCGGCGTCGACCGCGCCCACGAAGTCCGCGTAGCCGGGGGTGTCGAGCAGGTTGACCTTGTACGTCTGCCCGTCGGGCGCGGCCCACTCGAACGGCGCGACCGCGAGGGACAGCGAGATGCCCCGCCTGACCTCCTCGGGCTCGTGGTCGCAGACCGTGGACCCGTCCTCGACGCGGCCCGGCCGGGGGATCGCCCCGGCCCGGTGCAGCAGCGCCTCGACGAGCGTCGTCTTCCCTGCGCCGCTGTGGCCGAGCAGCACCACGTTGCGGATCCTCGGCGTCGTTGCCGTGCCCATGCGAGCTCCCCGTTCCGGAGGTCGACCTGCGACCAGGCTAGCCACCGACGCAAGACACCCCCAGGACGTGGGTCCCAGGGGTGTCTCGGTGCTGTGCGGGGTGTCGGGGGTGCCGGGCGGCGTCAGACGCGCGAGCGGACGTCCTGCCAGGCCCACTCCTCGACGGCGCGGCGCTGCGTCGGGATCGTGAAGAAGCCCGCGATCGTGTTCGGCACCTCGACCTCGGGCTCGTCGGTCCAGAAGACCCACCCGCGGGGCGCGCGCGGCCAGCCCGGGTCCGGGATCCAGCCCTTGGGCGGCGTCCAGCCCTCGGGAGCCGGCGGCCAGGTCGGCGGGCGGTGGTAGCGACGGTTCACGTGAGTGCCTTCCCCCTGCGGTCCAGGACGTGTCGATGTCCTGCGGGGTCCTTATCGGGTGGTGGGCGGGCCACCTGAAGGATTCGGGAGGACCTGTTTCCACGGTAACGAGCGGGTCATGTGGTGGTCTGGGACGCAGGGCCCAGAGCGAGGGCGACGCGGTGCCGTATCACCGGGTGGACGCCGGTGTATCTGCAGGTGGGGACGGCGCTCCACGTGGGTGTCCGAGGCAAGGGGAGGGGTGTGCCGTGGTGCTGGAGCAGGTGGAGACCGTCGACGTGGCCGCGTGGTGGGAGGCGCAGCTCGACGGGTCCCGGGGGGTGCGGCGGCGGCCGGGCGGGACGCTGGGCCCGCGGGGCTGGACGGCGGCGGCCGCGACCGCCCTCGCGCCGTACACGACGTCCGTGCACGTGCCGTACGCGTACCACGACTACCGCCCGTACGGGTCGACGCGCACGGTCCACGAGGTCAACGGCGACGACGGGTTCGTGCGCTTCGCGGGCCTCGGCGCCGACGTCGCGGCGCACCTGCTGACGCTGCTCGACGAGCCGCAGCTGGCCGTCCGGCAGGGCGACGGCCCGACGCTCGGGTCGCTGCTGCGTGCCGCCGTCGCGCACCCGGGGGTCGTCGAGGTCTACGGGTACGCCGTCGGGCCGCGCGGCGCGGGCGAGCGGGTCGTCGCCGAGGGGGCCTTCCTGTACGCGCTGCCCGAGCTCCAGGTGCCCGAGTGGCCGCACGACGGGCCGTGCGAGTGCACCGCCCTGTGGGACACGGCGCGCGAGCGGTACGGGGTCGACGACGCGCTCGGCATGCCGCAGGAGCTCCAGCGGCGCACGAACCTGTGGCGCGCCGGGGAGCTGTGCTGGCGGCTCGGCTGGGAGTGAGCCGCGCCGGGCGCCCGCCGGGCCGCGCCGGGCGCCCGGTGCGCGGTCAGGACTTCTCGGGGATGCGGCCGCGCCACTCGTCGGCCACGAACCGGCGGTGCGAGCCCGCGAGCTTGTCGCGCGCCGCCGGGCCCAGGTCGACGCCGAGCACGTCCGCGAGCCGCAGCAGGTAGACCAGCACGTCCGAGAGCTCCTCGCCGATGCGCTGCCGGCGCGCCGGGTCCGCGAACCGCTCGACCGCGCCGTCGGCCGGGACCCACTGCAGCAGCTCGGCGAGCTCGCCGACCTCCCCGACGAGCGCCAGGGCGAGGGACTTGGGGTCCTGGAACGGCGCCCACTCCCGCTCGTCGACGAACTCGCGGATCAGGCGGGTCAGCTCGGCGATCTCGGGCTCGGGGCGCTCGTGCGGGGACGTGGGGGAGGGCTGCTGGGTCACGGCGCCAGCCTGGCACGCGGGCGGCGTCGTCCTCGAGACTCCCGCGCTGCTCGTCGCCGGAGGCGGGCGACGACGGCTGCCCACCGCTCACGTGCTCGCGCGCTCGAAGAAAAGTTGAACGTTCATCATCGATTCCGGGAAGCAGCGCGCGCCGTGCGCCGTTGTGCCGGTGCCGCACGAGCGGCCCCCACGCACCACCCGGAGGAGCACCCATGTCCGTCGTCGTCACCGGAGCAACCGGCCACCTCGGCCGTCTCGTCGTCACCGAGCTGCTCGCCCGCGGGGTCCCCGCGGCCGACGTCGTGGCGACCGGGCGGCGCGTCGAGGCGATCGCGGACCTCGCCGCCCAGGGCGTGCGGGTCGTCGCGTCCGACTACGCCGACCCGGAGTCGCTGCGCGCGGCGTTCGAGGGGGCCGGCGCGGTGCTGCTGGTGTCCGGCAACGAGGTCGGGCAGCGCGTGACGCAGCACGGCAACGCGATCGAGGCGGCGAAGGCGGCCGGCGTCGGGCACCTCGTCTACACCAGCGCTCCGCGCGCGACGACCTCCGACCTCGTCCTCGCGCCCGAGCACAAGGCGACCGAGGAGCTCCTCGCGGCGTCCGGCCTGACGACGACGGTCCTGCGCAACAACTGGTACACCGAGAACTACGTCGCGACGCTCGAGCAGGCGCGGGCCACGGGCGAGCTCGTCGCGAGCGCCGGGGACGGCCGGGTCGCGAGCGCCACGCGGGCCGACTTCGCCGCCGCAGCCGCCGCCGTCCTCACGACCCCGGGGCACGGGGGCAAGGTCTACGAGCTCGGCGGCGACACCGCGTGGACGCACCACGAGCTCGCCGCCGCGATCGGCGAGGTGCTCGGGCGCGAGGTCGTCTACCGGCCCGTGAGCCCCGAGGAGCACCTCGCGGTCCTGACGACCGCCGGGCTCGACGAGGGCACCGCGGGGTTCGTCGTCGCGCTCGACGGCAACATCCGCGACGGCGCGCTCGCCGACGTCACGGGGGACCTCTCCCGGCTCACGGGACGCCCGACGACGCCGCTCGTCGACGGCCTGCGCGCGGCGGTCGAGCCGACGCGCTGAGCGGGGCCGGGCGCCGGGCCACGCGCTGAGCAGGCGTGCAGCTGCCCGGCGGTCCGGCGGTCCGGCGCATCCGGACCGCCGGGCGGGCACCCCCCACGCGTGCCCGCCCGGCCACTCGTCGTGCTCGACGGCGAGCCTGCAGGTCAGGGCTTGGCGGGCGCCTTCGCGGCGCGGCTGCCGCCCTTCGCCGCCGGGGTGCCGGTCGACGGCTGCGCCGGCGCGGCGGGTGCCTCGGCGGTGGCGGCCTTGCGCTGCGCGTTGCGCTCGTGCGCCCGCTCCGCCACCTCGGGGCCGACGACCCCGCCGTCGCGTGCGTCCGCGGCCACCGACTGACCGAACGCGGCGGACGCCGGGAGCTCGTGGTCGGGACCGGGGACGGCCGGCTCGGGCGTCGGCTCGACGGGGACCGCCGTTGGCTCCGGTGCGGGCTCGACGGGGACGGCCGTGGGCTCCCGCGTCACGGTCGCGACCGGCTCGGGCGTGGCGGTCGCGGCGGGCTCCGGGGTGACCGTCGCGACGGGCTCGGGGGTCGCGGTCGGCTCGCTCGTCGCGGGCTGCACGACGGCGCTGTCGACCGGGCCCGCGACCGCGTGCGCCACGGGCACCGCACCGGCGACGGCGGCACCGGCGACGGCGAGGCCGAGGGCCGCCTTGCCGGGCACTCCGAGGCCACCGATCTTCGCGATCACGGCGGCAAGGGTCAGCGTGCTCATGGGACCTCCCGAGTCCGGCGCCCGCAGGTCACACCGGACGGGTGGGGGACGCGCTGTCCGGGCCATCGACGCGGCCGGCGCCGCGGGTACGGCGGGGAGGGCCTTTCACCCGGGTGAGCCCGCTGCCTCCGGACCCGGCGGCCGGTACCCCGACGCTCCCGTCGCCAGGGGCCGGCGTCCGGCGTCCGGCACGCGCGCGCACCCCAGCCCGAGAGGGCGGAGCCCTCGGCGCCCGGGTGCACGAGGGTCCGCCCGCCGCCACGATGGGCCCGAGGAGGTGTGCCGCATGAGCGTGGCCGAGAGCAGGCCGAGGGTCCGTCAGGTCGTCCTCGACACCACCGACGTCCGCGGGCTCGCGGAGTTCTACCGCGAGCTGCTGGGCTGGGGGTACCGATCGGGGGACGAGCCACCGCCGCCGGGCGAGCCGGACCGTGCGGACTGGTTGGTGCTGCGCAGCGAGGCGGGCGTCGGGCTCGCGTTCCAGCAGGTCGACGAGCTGCCCGAGGCCACCTGGCCCGAGGGTCCGCGGCCGCAGCAGCTGCACCTCGACATGACGGTCGAGACGCCCGAGGAGCTCGACGCGCAGCACGAGCGCGTCCTGCTGCTCGGCGGTCGGCTGCTGCTCGACCGCCGGGACGATCCCGACGAGCCGCTGCGCGTGTACGCCGACCCGGCCGGGCACCCGTTCTGCATCTTCGTCTGACCACGACCCGTCGAGCCCGGTGCGGCCCCCCCCGGGCTAGCGTCGGCGCATGGGTGCGCAGGGGGTCCCGTTCCGGTTCGGCGTTGTCGGCAGCGGCTGGCGGGCCGCGTTCTTCGCGCGCATCGCGCGGCAGGTGCCCGAGCGGTTCGCCGTCGCGGGGGTCGTGACGCGGACCGCCGAGCGGGGCGCCGAGGTCGAGCGGGACTGGGGCGTGCCGACGGTCCGCACGGTCGCCGGGCTCGTGCGCGGGGACGCGGGTGCGCGCCCCGACCTCGTCGTCGTCAGCACGCCGTGGGACGTCACGCCGGGGGTGATCCGGGAGCTCGTCGCCGCGGGCGTGCCGGTGCTCACCGAGACGCCGCCCGCGCCCGACGCCGACGCGCTCGACGCCCTGTGGCGCGACGTCGGCGCGTCGGGCCTCGTCCAGGTCGCCGAGCACAGCCCGTTCCTGCCGATGCACGTCGCGCGCGCGGCGCTCGCCCGGCGCGGGCTGCTCGGGGAGGTCACGTCGGTGCAGGTCTCCTCGACGCACCGGCACCACGCGGCCGGCCTCGTCCGGCACCTGCTCGGCACCGGTCTGGCGGACGTGACCGTGCGCGCCCAGGCGTTCACCGCGCCGCTGCTCGACCCCATGAACCGCGCCGGTTGGACGGGCGCGACCGAGCCGCGCGACGCCCGCACCGTGCTCGCGACGCTGGACTTCGGGGAGCACGGCAGCGCGCTGTACGACTTCACCGACAACCAGTGGCACAACCCGCTGCGCGCGGACCGCCTCGTGCTGCGGGGCTCCGCGGGCGAGCTCGTCGACGACCGGCTCGTGCGCTGGACCGACCCGCGCACGGTCGTCGGGTCGCGGCTCGTGCGGCGGCAGTACGGGATCGAGCAGGACATGGACGGCTTCGACCTCGACCACGTGAGCCTCGACGGCGAGGTGCTCTACCGGAACCCGTTCGTCGGGGCGCGCCTGGCCGACGACGACCTCGCCGTCGCCGGGCTGCTCGCGGGGTCGGCCGACTGGGTGCGCGGCGAGGGCCCGGCGCCGTACCCGCTCGCGGACGGCAGCCACGACCACCGCATCGGGCTCGCGATCGAGGAGTCGGCGCTGACCGGCGAGCCGGTTCGGGTGGTCGCGCCGGCGTGGGCCGTCTGAGCGAGCGGCCGACCGACCGGCGGGACCCCGGAGCGAGGCGGGGGCGCGGCACTGCTGCCGACCTCGACGCCGGACGCCCGATGCCCGACGCGGCTGCGCAGGTCCGGATGCGACCCTCCGGGGCCGGTGCCACGGTGGACGCATGACGCGATTCGGGTACACCCTCATGACCGAGCAGTCCGGCCCCAAGGACCTCGTGCGCTACGCCGTCGCGGCGGAGCGCCTGGGGTTCGACTTCGAGGTGTCGAGCGACCACTTCTTCCCGTGGCTCGACGAGCAGGGGCACGCGCCGTTCGCGTGGACGGTGCTCGGGGCCGTCGCGCAGGCGACCGAGACGGTCGACCTCATGACGTACGTGACCTGCCCGACGGTCCGGTACCACCCCGCGGTCGTCGCGCAGAAGGCCGCGACGCTCGCGGTGCTGTCGGACGAGCGGTTCACGCTCGGGCTCGGCGCGGGGGAGAACCTCAACGAGCACGTCGCCGGGCAGCGCTGGCCCGCGGTCGGCGAGCGCCACGACATGCTCGAGGAGGCCGTCGAGATCATCCGCGAGCTGCTCGCGGGCGAGCGCCTGACGTACGAGGGCGACCACTTCCGGGTCGACTCCGCGAAGATCTGGGACCTGCCCGAGCGGCCCGTCGAGATCGGCATCGCGGTGTCCGGTGCGCAGTCGATCTCCCGCTTCGCGCCGCTCGCCGACCACCTCATCGCGGTCGAGCCGGACGCCGAGGCGTTCGACGCGTGGGACGAGGCGCACGGCCCCGTCGAGCCGGGCGAGCCGAAGCCGCGCAAGATCGGCCAGATCCCGATCAGCTGGGACACCGACGAGGACGCCGCGGTCGCCCGGGCGCACCAGCAGTTCCGCTGGTTCGCGGGCGGCTGGAAGGTCAACGCCGACCTGCCGACGACCGAGGCGTTCGACGCCGCGAGCCAGTTCGTGCGGCCCGACGACGTCGCCGAGCAGATCCCGTGCGGCCCCGACCTCGACAAGATCGTCGAGGCGGTCTCGGCCTACTGGGAGGCCGGCTTCACCGACATCGCACTCGTGCAGGTCGGCGACGAGAAGCAGCAGGAGTTCCTCGACACCGCCGCCGGCCCGCTGCTCGACCGCCTGCGCGCCGCGGCGCCGTCGGAGGGCTGAGCCGTGGCGGTGACCGCGTTCGGGGACCTGCCGCTCGCCGACCGCGACCGGGAGTGGGACGGCGCGGCGGCCGAGAAGCGGGTGCGCGCGTGGGCGAAGGCCGACGACGAGCCCAACGAGCGGTACCGCGACGCGCACGTCTGGTACGACGCCGACGCGAAGGAGAACTTCGGCTCGTACAAGCTGCTGGTCGCGGACGTCGTCAACGGGAAGCTCGTGGCGGTCCCGCGCGGGGTGTTCGCCGCGGCGGCCGTCATGCAGGGCTCGCGCGGCGGCGTCGACCTGCCCGCCAAGGACGTCGACCGCGTGAAGAGCCACCTCGCGAAGTACTACGCGAAGCTCGACGAGACGGCCCCCTGGGACCGCGACGACTGAGCGACGGCCGGGCCCGGCACGCCGCCGGGCCCGGCCGCGAACCCTTCGAGGAGGACCCGTGCGCGTGCACCGCATCATCCCCAACCTCCATGTGCCCGACGTCGGCGCGACCGCGGACTTCTACGCCGGCTACCTGGGCCTGAGCCACGAGGACCTGGGCCTGGGGTGGGTCACCCGGTACGTCGCTTCGGCGGCGGAGGACGGCGCGACCGCGGGTGCCGAGCTCCAGGTGGTGACCCGCGACGGATCCGCGCCGCAGGACGCGGTCGCGTCGGTGCTCGTGGACGACGTCGACGCGGCGTACGACGAGGCGCGGGCGCGGGGGTACGAGATCGTGCACCCGCTCACGACCGAGGCGTGGGGCGTGCGGCGGTTCTTCGTGCGCGCACCCGACGGGAACGTGCTGAACGTCGCCGCGCACCGGCGCTGACGCCGCGGGCGCGGGTCGGAGCCCGGACCCGGCGGCGCGGCGCGGCGCGGCGCGGCGCACAGGCTGCCGCCGGACGGCCTCCCCGGCGGTCGGTGTGTCGGTGGGTCGGTGTGTCGGGGCGGAGGGTCGACGGTCCGTGGCGGTCCTGCTGCTGGTGAGGGCCTCACCCGGCGACCAGGCTGGGCGCCGCGGTGCACCGGGCGCCGCGACGGGTGGGAGGCGGGACGCGGCCATGGAAATGCGACCGGCGTGCGAGCGCTGCGGGGTGGACCTGCCGGCGGCGTCGCGCGACGCGATGGTCTGCAGCTTCGAGTGCACGTTCTGCCGCGGGTGCACGGAGCAGCGGCTGGGCGGCGTCTGCCCCAACTGCGGCGGCGAGCTCGTCCGGCGCCCGACGCGCACCGGCTGACGCCTCCCGTACCCTCGGCGTGACCGAGCCGGTGGGAGGCCGTCGTGACGCTCCACCCTGGTGCGCGCCCCGGGCGGTACGGCGTGTGCGACGTGCACTACCCCGACGCCGGCGGTGCGGTCGCTGCGCTGGTCGTGGCCGAGGACGTGGCGCTCTCGACCGTCCTCGCCGAGCACGTGGCGCTCCTCGTGCAGGTCGCGCCGTACGAGCCGGGAGCGTTCTTCGAGCGCGAGCTGCCGGCGCTCCGAGCGGTGCTCGCGTGTGTCGACGCTCTCGACCTGCTCGTCGTCGACGGGTACGTCGACCTCGACCCCGAGGGGCGCCCGGGGCTGGGGGCCCACGTGCACGCCGAGGTGGGCGTGCCGGTGATCGGGGTCGCGAAGACCCGGTTCCGCGCCGCGTCGCACGCGATCGAGGTGCGACGCGGGTCGGCGGTCCGGCCGCTGTACGTGACCGCGGCGGGCATGCCGGCGGAGCGAGCCGCCGCGCTGGTCTCCGCGATGGCGGGGCCCCACCGGATACCGACGGCGCTGCGCCGGGTGGACGCGATCGCCCGCCGCCCCGAGCTCGCCGGGGTCGCCGGGGTCGCGCTGGGCCCGACGACGCCGGTGGGGCTCTCGTGAGCGACGCGGCGCCGTCCGGCCCCGGTCCCGCTCTCGTCGTCCGCGCCGCCGAGCCCCGCGACCTCGCGGCCGTCACCGCGCTCGTCCGCGAGCTCGCCACCTCGTTCGTGCCCGACGCGGACCGGGTCGCCGCCGGGTTCGCGGAGCTGCTCGCCTCGACCGCGGGCGGCGGTGCGCACGGGCGGCTCACCGTGGCGGAGGAGGGCGAGCGCGTCGTCGGCTACTGCCTCGCCGCGACGCACACGACCCTGCACGCCAACGGTCCGACGGTGTGGGTCGAGGAGCTGTGCGTCGACGCCACCTGCCGGAGGCGCGGGACCGGGTCGGCGCTCATGGCGGACGTCGAGGACTGGGCGGTCCGCCTCGGCGCTGCCGTCGTGGCGCTGGCGACCCGGCGGGCCGGTGCGTTCTATGCCGGGCTCGGGTACGAGGAGTCGGCGGCGTACCTCCGCAAGGTGCTCTGACGCGGGCCGTCGTAGCGCGGCGAGCCGTCAGTTCAGCTTGCGCGTCCCCGCCGGAAGCGCGCCGCCGCCGTGCACCGCGGTCGTGAGGTCCGCGAGCGCGGTCAGCGCGACGTTCTGGCTCCACGGTCCATACGAGACGCGCGCGACGCCGAGCCGCTGCAGCACGTCCAGCGGGAGCGACCCGGGGACGGCGATGACGTTGACCTTCCGCTCGCCGAGCGCCTCGACGAGCCGGGTCACCGTCGGCTCGTCGAGCAGCCCGGGCACGAAGACGGTCGACGCGCCCGCGTCGAGGAAGGCCCGCCCGCGCTCGACCGCCGTGAGCAGCACGTCCTCGCGGTCCTGGTCCCCTGCGCGCAGGAACGCGTCGGTGCGCGCGTTCAGCACGAACGGGACGCCGGCCTTCTCGCCCGCGGCGACGGCGGCCTCGACCGCACGCACGGCGTCGTGCAGCGGCTTCATCTGGTCCTCGAGGTTCGCGCCGACGACGCCGACGTCGATCGCCCGCGCCACCGTGCCGCCCGGGTCGCCGTAGCCGGCCTCGAGGTCGGCGGTGACGGGCAGGTCGACCGCGGCCGCGATGCGGCCGACCGCCTCGATCATCAGGTCGCGGGGGATCCGCTCGCCGTCCTCGTACCCGTACGCCGCGGCGATCGAGTGGCTGGCGGTCGCGAGCGCCCGGGTGCCGGGGACGTCGGCGACGACGCGCGCCGTGATGACGTCCCAGACGTTCACGAGGAGCAGGAGCTCCGGGTCGGCGTGCAGACGCTGGAGCTCACGGGCCTTCTCGACGATGGAGGTCATCCCGTCAACGTAGCGGGACCGCGGACCGGCAGGGACGCCCGTCCCGGGCGGGTGCCGTGCGCCGTCGTTAGCCTCGTGCGGTGACCGACACCGCGCCCCCGAGCGCCACCGCCGCCGCGCCGGAGCGCCTCGGGACGGGCCTGCGGGTCCGGCACCTGACGATGATGGGGCTCGGCTCCGCGATCGGCGCGGGCCTGTTCGTCGGGACGGGTGCGGGGATCGCCATCGCCGGGCCCGCGATCCTGGTGTCGTACGCCGTCGCCGGCCTGCTCGTCGTCCTCGTGATGCGGATGCTGGCCGAGATGGCGGCCGCGATCCCGTCGAGCGGCTCGTTCTCGACGTACGCCGAGGTCGGGATCGGACGGTGGGCGGGGTTCGTCATGGGGTGGCTCTACTGGGCGACGCTGATCATGGTGCTGGGCGTCGAGATCACCGCGGCGTCCGGGATCATCCACGGCTGGGCGCCGGGGCTGCCGCAGTGGCTCGTCGCGCTCGTGCTCGTCGCGGGGTTCGCGGTCGTCAACCTCGTCGGCGTCCGCAGCTTCGGGGAGTTCGAGTTCTGGTTCGCCTCGCTCAAGGTCGGCGTGATCGTCGTCTTCCTCGTCGTCGGCGCGCTGCTCGCGCTCGGGCTGCTCCCCGGCACCGACCCCGTCGGCACGAGCAACCTGCTCGGCAACGGCGGGTTCGCGCCGCACGGGCTCGCGGGGGTCGCGTCGGGGCTGCTCGTCGTGCTCTTCGCGTTCGGCGGCATCGAGATCATCACGATCGCCGCCGCCGAGTCCGACGACCCGCAGCGCTCGATCGCGACCGCCGCGCGCAGCATCGTGTGGCGGATCCTGCTGTTCTACGTCGGCTCGGTCGCGGTCATGGTGCTCCTGCTCCCGTGGGACTCGGCCGCGCTGGTCGCCGGGGAGGGCGAGTCCGGCGACGGGCTCGGCGGGCCGTTCGTCGCGGTGCTCGACCTCGTCGGGGTCCCCGGGCTCGGGCGAATCATGGAGGGCGTCGTCGTGGTCGCGCTGCTCTCGGCGTTCAACGCCAACGTCTACGGCACGTCCCGCATGGCGTTCTCGCTCGCGCAGCGCGGCGACGGTCCGGGCGTGCTGCTGCGGGTCTCGCGCCAGGGCGTGCCGTGGACCGCGGTCGTGCTGTCGGTGGCGTGCGCGCTGGTGTCGATCGTCCTCAACCGGGCGCTGCCCGCGGGGCTGCTGGGCCTGCTGCTCGGCGCGGTCGGGTCGTCGCTCGTCGTGCTGTGGGTGTTCATCGCGGTCTCGCAGCTGCGCCTGCGCCGCCGCCTCGAGGCCGAGGGCCGGCTCGGGGTGCGGATGTGGGCGTTCCCGTACCTGTCGTGGGCGACCCTCGGGCTGCTGGCCGGGTTCGTCGCGCTCATGCTCTCCGACTCCGGCGCCCGGGTGCAGCTCGCGTCGACCGCGGTGCTGTGCCTCGTGCTCCTGGGGCTGTACGCGGTGCACGCGCGGCGTCGCCGGACCGTCGCGGCCACGCCGGCGGACGTCCGGTGACCTTCAGGGCGAGAGAGGGAGCGGCGCGGGACCGGTGAACGAGATCGGCGTGCCGGTCGCGCGGGCGTAGGCGATCTCCCTGCTCGTGGACTCGCCGACGTAGCCGCCGGGGTTGACGACGAGGATCCGGTCGGCAAGGTCGATCTTGCGCAGATGGAGGGCGTCCAGCGCGGCCTTCTGCTGGTCGGTGACCGGCTCGGCCGCCTCGCCCGGCGCGACGACGATGACGCCGGCGAGGCTCAGGGCGAGGTTCGCCGCACGCATCTCGGCGACGAACCGGGTCGAGCCGCAGAGGCAGACGATCTCGGGTCGGTCGGGCACGGCTCGGTCCTCCGGTCGAACGGGACGTCGTCAGTCTGCACGCTGACCTCACGGGCGGGCACCCGAGCCATGCCGACCGCGTGCCGATCGGTCGCCGTCGCGCCGCGCTCAGAGCAGCAGCTTGGCCATGAAGAGGCAGGGAGTGCCCGGCCACAGGTCGGTGAACTCCTCGAGGCGGAAGAACCCCTGCGCCTCGTAGAACAGGCGGGTCCGGCGGTAGCCCTCGTCGGGGTGCGCTTCCCCGAGCGTCTTCACGGTCAGCATGCGCGTGCCACGGGCGACGAGATCGCCCTCGACCTCGGCCAGGAGCGCGCTGCCGACCCCACGGCGGTGCCAGGCGCGCTTCACGGCCATGAGGTGGATCTCGGCCGTCTCGGGGAAGCGCTCCTCGATCAGGACGACGCCGACCTGCTCGCCGGCAGGGGAGACGGCGACGTGGTTCGGGAGCGTGGCGGCGGCGGCGACGTAGCTCTCGGTCGCCTCGGGGCGGCCGAACCACTCGGGCAGGTCCGCCAGGATCGTCCGGACGGCGTCCCGGTCGCCGGGAGTGCGCCGTTCGATCCGCAGGCGGGGCTTCCTCATGCGGGGAGGCTAGGGGACGGAGCCCGGCTCCGGGAGCCACGCGAGGGACGGCGTCCCGACGTCCGCACGCACGACCAGCACCTCTGCCGCCGCGGCGGACGTGGGCGGACGGCTCCTAGCTCGCCGCCGCCGCCACGACGAGCGCCCGCAGCCGGTCCGCCAGGTCCGGGGCCGGCCCTGCGTCGGGGTCGGGCTCGACGGACGACAGGACGAGGCCGGTGAGCACGAACACGGGCGTGGACCACTCAGCGAGCCGCGCCGAGCCGTGCGCCGCCATCACGGTCGTGTCGGTCAGCAGGGTGGGGGTGGCGAGGGCCGCGACGAGGAAGCCCGTGGTCGTCGCGGACAGGGCGCGGGAGACGACGCCGAACCCGGCGGGGCCCGCGAGCGGCGGCACCGGGCGCAGGCCGAACGCGTCGGCCGCGGCGGCCACGAGCGCGGACCCGCGGGCGGCGACGCGGTCCTCGCTCTCGGTGAGCACCTGCGCGATGCGCGTGCGCAGCTCCTCCGAGCGCAGGCCCACGAACGTCGCCTGCAGCCCGAGGTACGTGCGGAACTGGGCCGACCGGGACGCGGCGGCGAGGTCGACGGTGAACGAGAGGCGCAGCAGCTCGACGAGCGCGTCGTGCGCGCTCGCGGCGTCGGCCGGCCCGTCCCCGAGGGAGTCCGCGAGCGCGTCGACGTCCGCCGCGGCCTCCGCCGCGACGCTGAGTACGGTCGTGCGCCGGGCGACCTCGACGAGCAGGTCCTGCACGAACGCGTCCCGCGTCGGCCAGCGGCGGTAGGCCGACGTCCGGGAGACGCCCGCGGCGCGGATGACGTCCTCGAGGCGCACGTCGTCGAGCCCGACGCTCATGCCGTGCTCGGCGAGGGTCGCGAGCGCCGCGTCGAGCATGCGGCGCTCGGTCTCGGTGTCGGTGAGCCGCTGGCGCGGGCGCAGCGGGGCGCCGGAGGACCGTTGACGGCCGTCGCTCATGGGTCTACCTTCCTTGTTTGGGACATGGTATCCCAAGTACCAAAGGAGTCCACCGTGCTCGCTGACCTGCCGTCCCACGCCGTCGTCGGCCACCTGGTCGTCATCGTCGCACCGATCGCCGCGCTCCTGCCGCGGGTCCTCGCCCCCGGGCGCCCCCGAGGCCGGGCCGCGGCCGTGGGGGCCGGAGTCCTCGTGCTCGGCACGCTCGTGACGACCGCGACCACGCTGGTGCAGGCCATGGAGGCCGTCTGGTCCCACCACCCGGGGTGGTCCTGATGGCCGCGCCCGGCCCCGTGACCGCCGAGGAGCCGCGTGGCGGCGCCGCACCTTGGACCCGTGCCAAGCGGTGGATGTACCGCGGGGGCCGCCCCGACCGGCTCGCCCGGGCGATGAACCGGCTCAGCGCCTGGATGTTCGAGCGGGGCGTCCTGACGGGCGGCGGACGCGGCGTCACGCTGCAGGTCCGGGGACGACGCTCCGGCCGGCCCGTCACGTTCCCGCTCGTGCTCGTGCGGCACGACGGCGCCGCCTATCTGGTGTCGATGCTCGGCCAGGACGCGCAGTGGGTGCGCAACGTGCACGCGGACGACGGCCGGGCCGTCCTGCTGCGGCACGGTCCGCAGCCCGTGCGGCTCGTCGACGTGCCGGTCGACGAGCGGCCGCCGATCCTCCGGCGCTTCCTCGAGGTCGCCCCCGGCGCCCGGCCGCACGTCGCCGTCGACCGGCACGCACCCGTCGAGGCGTTCGCGGCGGTCGCCGCGCAGCACCCTGTGTTCCGCGTCGTCCCGCGCGAGCGAGGGGACGACGACGCGCCCTGACGTCGGTCGGACCCGGCCCGCCGCGTGCGCCCGGGTCGCGCCCCCGTCAGCCCGTGACCCGGCCCGCCGCGTGCCCGCCCGGTCGCGTGCCGTCAGCCCGTCGTCGTCTCGACCGGCCGGGCCTCGTGCCCCTCGCGGCCGTGCGTGCGGTTCGACTCCTTCATCTGCGCCTCGTACACGTGGCGGCGGCCGTCCATGAGGCGGTCGCGGACCTCGCGCTCCCAGTGCCGGAACGTCGACCAGTACCCCTCGTCGTAGTCCTCGACGATCTGGAACGTCCAGCGGCCCTGCAGCACGTTGCGCCCGACGAGGTCCGCGCGGATCTCGTCGGCGAGCCCGGGCTCCCCGGCGGCGGCGAGCTTGTCGAGCGCCTCGGCGAGCTCGATGTCCGCGCGGCCGGTGAGCCGGTGGAACGCGTAGAGCATGCCGCGCGCGTGCTCGGTCACCTCGAGCGCGGCGGTCACGCCGCCGACGGCCTCGACGAGCGCGTCGCTCGCGCCGTCGGGGACGCGGTGGGCGGGGTCCGGGAGGTCACGGGGGTCGTCAGTCATGCGAGCCATCGTCCGACGGCGGCCCGCGGCTCGCACCCGGAGAGGGTGCGGGCCGCCGGACCCGGCCCTGGAGCGACGAACGCCCCGCACCGGAGGGTGCGGGGCGTCGCGGTCGGTCGGGAGGCCGTGGTCAGTCCTCGATCGGCGTCAGGACGAACACCGGGATCTCGCGGTCGGTCTTCGTCTGGTACTCGGCGTAGTCGGGCCATGCGGCGACGGCCCGCTCCCACCACGCCACCCGCTCGTCGCCCGTCGCCACGTGCGCGAGGTAGTCGCGCCGGACCGGGCCGTCCTGCAGCTCGACGTGCGGGTGCTTGACGAGGTTGTAGTACCAGACGGGGTGCTCGGGGGCACCGCCCTTCGACGCGACGACGGCGTACTCGCCCTCGTGCTCGACCCGCATGAGCGGGGTCTTGCGCAGCTTGCCGGACGTCGCGCCGACCGAGGTCAGCAGGATGATCGGCTTGCCGCGCAGCGTGTTGGCCTTCGTCCCGCCGGAGGCCTCGAACTCCTCGGCCTGCTTGCGGGCCCAGTCGGACGGGCTCGGGGCGTACTCACCAGTGAGGGGCATGTCTGCGACAACGGACGTGCGCCCGGGAGCATTCCCGCCGCCGCGAACCGCCGCAAACCGCCAGCGAACCGCCGGCGCCTCGCGGCCCGGCGATCGCGACCGGATGAAATTACCGGGGCATTCCCGGCGCTGGTCTACCGGATCCGGGACGCGGTGGTGACGCTGAGCGCTCGACTCGGCTCAAGGGGGAACCGTGAACAGTGGGGTGCAGTGGGGGGTCCGCGCGATCAGCGCGGCGGTGCTCGGGATCCTGGGGGTCGGCACGCTCGCCGTCCCGGGTGCGACAGCGGCGGCAGAACAGCCGACGACGCTGTGCACCGACCTGTGGAACCAGCGCGAGGGCATCGTGGCGAACGTCGAGGTCGTCGGCGACCTGATCGTCGACGGGAGCTGTTACATGCTGCGCTCGTCGGTCACCGGGGACGTCGTCGTCCCGGACGGGTTGGGCGTCGTGCTGAGCGAGGTCGTCGTCGACGGCGACGTGCGTGTGAGCGGGCGAGCGGCGCTCGAGTTGTCCATCGTCGGCGGCGCGGTCGAGCTCGACGGGGCCGGCACCGCGTCGCTGCGGGTCGAGGGCGGCACCGTGCGCGACGTCGGGGGGCTGGCCCGCGAGGTCACCTTCGCGTGGGGGGCGCGACTCACCGGGACCTACGACGTCACCGCGAGCGAGATGCACCGCTTGCAGGGCAGCACGTTCGTCGGTCCCGTGACGGCCCGGGGCGGACGGCTGCTCACGCACGGCTCGACCTTCGCCGACGTGACCGCCGTCGGCTCGCGGGACGCCATCGTGTGCCGCACCACCGTCACCGGCGACCTCACCGTGACGGCGCTGGCGGACTACGCCCGCATCGGGCTCGAGGGGCGGGAGCGGTGCGGCGTCACGATCGGCGGGTCGCTGGTCCTGCGGGACAACCCGCACAGCGTCGACCTCGGCGAGGTCGCCATCGCCCGTGACCTCGTCTGCGTGCGCAACAGCGGCCCCCGCGTGGTCTCCGGGACGCCGGCGTTCACCGAGGGCTCCCGCGTCACGGTCGGCCGCGTGACCTACGGCGACTGCTGGTACGAGTGGGTCTGGATCTGAGGACCCGGCACGCGCGCCGAGCGGCCCGGCGCACGGGGCGACGGGCCGCTCGGACCGGGCGGTCAGCGGGCGGTCAGCTCGCCGGCGGGATGGGCCCGTAGACCGGCTGGACCTCGGCCATCTCGATGTCCGCGGTCGCCTGGATGAGCGCGAGCAGCTCCGGGTCGGCGCCCGGCGCGAACTCCTCGAACCGCTCCTCGGCGATCGTCATCGGCACACCGGCGGGGGCCTGCTCGGTCGCGTCGAGCTCGGTGCCGTCGTTCGAGGGCGACATGCCGCGGAAGATCTTCCCGGCCTCCGACTGGCTCGTCAGGTCGAACGAGTACTGCTTGCTCTGCAACCCGAGGTCGAGGAGCTTCTTGACCTCGGGGAACTGCTCGGCGTTGGTCTTCGGGATCGGCAGCGTCTTCTTCCAGTCGACGCCGAGGGTCTCGAGGGCCTTCGCGTACGCGTTCTCGTGCGCCTGGTCGCGGACGATCAGGTAGGAGATCGTCGAGCGCGCCGTCTTGTTGTCCGTCATCTCGTAGATCCGGCACTTCTGCAGGCGGCCGGTCGACTCGAGCATGAGGTTGTAGAGCAGGTCGAGCACGAGGTTGCCCGAGTTGTACACGTAGCTGCCGCTCCACGGGTTGCCCGCGGCGTCCACCGGCAGCGCGCCCTGGGCAGCCACGAGGTAGTGGTGGATGTTGCTCTGGTGCGTCGCGATCTCGAGCGGCGTCTTGCCGCCGGCACCCGGCTGGTCGAGCGGGTCCGTCTTCTTGCCCTGGTACCGCGGCGAGCCGTCGAGGAGCCGCGAGATCGTCGTCCCGATGAGCTCGACGTGGCTGATCTCCTCCGTGCCGATGCCCTGGAGCAGGTCCTTGTAGGGCTTCCCGGCGGGCCCACGGAAGTTGATGCTCTGGAACAGGTACTGCATCATCGTGCGCATCTCGCCGAACTGGCCGCCGAGCCCCTCCTGGAGCGCGTTCGCGGCAGCGGGGTCCGGCTCGTCCGGGATGATCTCGTTGATCAGGCGCTGAACGTGCAGGTACATGCGGGTGTCCTCTGTTCGAGGCGGTGCGGCCGCGCGTCTGGACCGCCCTGGCGACGCTAGGCGCGGGTCGGACGCGTCGCCACTGGGGACGTCTGCGGGCGCCGCGGCAGGTCGGCGCCCGCGCCGCCCCGGAGCGCCGCGGCAC
The DNA here is from genome assembly GCF_006538745.1 of Cellulomonas cellasea. Taxonomy (GTDB): domain Bacteria; phylum Actinomycetota; class Actinomycetes; order Actinomycetales; family Cellulomonadaceae; genus Cellulomonas_A; species Cellulomonas_A cellasea. The sequence continues at coordinate 118,450 of NZ_BJLR01000016.1, forward strand.
CTTCGGGCCGAGGTGGCTGCACCTCGGGGCACGCCGAGCCGGATCCCGGTGCGGGTTCCCTACTGTCGGGAACGGCTCGGCCCACTGCGCCGGGCCGGTCGCCGGGCCGCGGTGATGCGTCGGGACCGGTGACCGCTCGAGCACGACGAGGGGGACCCGATGCACCTGACCACGACGGCGGGGCTCGCGCTCGCGCTGACGCTCTCGCTCAGCCCGACGCCCACGCCCAGCCCGACGACGGACCCGACGCCGCAGCAGCCCGCGTGCGGCGCGACCCTCACGACCGACACGACCCTCACCGAGGACCTGGTCTGCGCGTCGGGCGACGGTCTGCGGCTGGTCGGTCCGATCACGCTCGACCTGGGCGGTCACACCGTCCGTGGACCGGGCGCGGACGGTGGCACCGGCATCCTGTTCGACAACGCCACGAACCAGGTCGTCCGCAACGGCACCGTCGAGCGGTGGGGCTCGGGGATCAAGGGCTGGAACGAGTTCCCCGAGGGCTCGGTCGTCGCGACCACGCTGAGCGAGCTCCTCGTGCGCGAGAACGACGACGGCGTCACGGGCTTCACCGCCGAGCTCGACATCACACGCTCCCGGTTCACGGACAACACGACCGGCCTCCGCTCCGCGCTCTGGACGAGCGCGCGGGTCGACCGGTCGACGTTCGCGCGGAACGGGTTCGCGGTGCACAGCGGGGCGCAGGTCGCCATCACGGGCTCGACCTTCATCGACAACGACGTGGCGCTGAGCGCGACCGACGGCGCCGTCGACGTGACGTCGTCACGTTTCGCCCGGAACACCACGACCGCGTCCGAGCACGGCGGTGACCTCATCCTCACCGACAACACCGTCACGGACAGCGAGGTCGGGGTCACGGGCGGGTTGTTCGGGCACACCGTCCTCACGTCGAACACGTTCCGTCGCAACGTCGTCGCCGTGGACGTCGTCGACACCATGACCCTGCGCCGCAACGACTTCGTCGGGAACGACACGGCCGTGCGCGCGGTGGACCCGAACGAGGTAGGTGCGATCGCCGACCTCGACGGCGACACCTTCCGGCGCAACGGGGACGCGGTCTACGCGACGGCCTTCGCGCGGATCGCGAACGTCACCGCGGTGCGGAACACCGGGTGGGGGATCTACGCGCCGAACGCGGCCGACGGGGGCGGCAACGTCGCACGGGGGAACGGGAACGAGCCGCAGTGCGTCGGGGTGGTGTGCAGCGCGAGGTGAGCGGCGTGGAGCGCACGCCTGGCGGGTCGCGCCCGCCGGGGACGAGGATGCGGGTGCGGCGCGTCGCCGCACCGACGAGGAGGTCCACGTGCCGCACCCGGCCGAACCCCACCGGCGCCCCCGCGTCGATCCGGAGGGCGGCGACGGCCACACCGGTGAGCGCGCACGCAGCGCGGCTGCGGGCGGACCCGTGGCCGACGCGGTCCCGGCCGGGCGGCGCGAGCGTGACGCGCACACGTCCGGTGACCCGCGCCGGCTGGTGCGGGTCCCGCGCGTGGTCCTCGCGGTCGCCGGGGTGGTGGTGCTGGTCTGGCTGACCGCGCCGCTCGAGCTCGACGGCGTCGTGCACTGGCGGCGGGAGGCGTGGCTCGTCGTCGGCGCCGGTGCGCTCGTCACGGCGATCCCCGGTGGGCTCGTCGAGGGTGCGCTCGCGCGGTGGGCGCACCGGGCGGCCGTCGTCGTGTGGCTCGCGGTGTTCGGGTTCTTCGCGCTCTGGGCGCCCGTGCTGGTGTCGAGCCGGTGGGTCGAGGGCGACGGCGCCCGGCTGCCGACGTCGGGCCTCGGGGTCGCCGTGCTCGGGTGGCTGCTCGCGCTGGGTGTCGAGCACGGCGTCGCCCGCGGCGTCCTCGCGCTGACGGCACGCGCGTCGGGCACCCGGGCGCCGGCGTCCCGGGGTGCGGCCTGACCCGGTACCTCGGGGTCGACCTCGCGTGGGGGCCCCGGGCGCGGACCGGGCTGGCGGCGCTCGACGAGCAGGGTCGGCTCGTCGCGTCCGGCGCGGTCCGCTCCGACGACGAGATCGCCGCGTTCGTGGCCGAGCACGTGCCCGGCGAGGTCGTCGCGGCGCTCGACGCCCCGCTCGTCGTGCGCAACCCGACCGGCCGGCGCCGGTGCGAGGCTCTGGTGACCGCGGAGTTCGGCCGGTTCCACGCGGGCGCGTACCCCGCGAACCGCAGCAACCCGCTGTTCGACCCGCCGCGCGCGCAGACGCTCGCCGAGCGGTTCGGCTGGGCCACCGACCCGGGCGTCGTCCCCGGGGCCGGCACGTCCGTCGCGATCGAGGTGTACCCGCACCCGGCGACGGTCCTGCTGTTCGGCCTCGCGACCGTGCTGCCGTACAAGGCTCGGCGCGGCCGGGACCTCGCGTCGCGCCGGCCCGCGTTCGGGGCCCTGCTCGACCACCTCGAGCGCGTGTGCGACGAGCCGCTGCGGCTCTCGGCGTCGCCGCGCTGGGCCGAGCTGCGGGCGGTCGTCGCGCGGGCCGCCCGGGCGAGCGAGCTCGAACGCGTCGAGGACGAGATCGACGCGGTGCTGTGCGCGTACCTCGCGTGGCTGTGGGGCGTGCGGGACCCGCGGATGCGCGTGCTCGGAGACGGGGTCGAGGGGTACATCGTCGTGCCTGGGACGGTCGTGGGTGCGTCGGGGCTCGGCGGGGTCGGCTGAGAGCGGCCGGGGGGCGTCGTGAACCGCCGGGCGGGCCCCCGGGCGGCGCGTCCCTTGGCACCCACCCACCCGCTCGCCCGCGCCCGGCCGACCCGCGGCGCTCGACCGTCAGTCGTCGAACACGTGCCAGCAGATGTCGCTGCGGAGCCGCTGGTCGTCGAGGACGAGGTCCCGCAGCGCCGCGGGGACCTGCTCCCGCTGCCAGTCCCGCTCCCGGAGGCGCGCGGCCTCGGACCCGGCCGACGGGGCGGCCGCGGCGGCGGCCCGGATCGCGTACGCCGCGGCGCCGAGCGCGTGCGCGGCGACGTGCGCGACCGCGACCGCCTGCCCGGCCGCGAGCGCCGCGAACCGCGCCGGGTCCGGCAGCCCGCGCCCGGCGGCGTTCGCCCGGAACGACGTCCGGTGCGCCTCCCGCATGGGCACCTCGCCGCGGACCCAGCCCCGGCCCACCGCGAGCGCGTCGCGCGGGCGCGGGTCGTCCGGGCTCTCCTGCTCGAACAGCGGCAGCACGTGCTCGGCGCACCGGGCGGCCCACTCGGCGAGCAGGTGGTGGTGCTCGTCGGTCAGGGTCCCGCCCCGGCGCACCGTGATCAGGCGGGGGTCTCGTTCCTTCGGCAGGATCGGCACCGGCCCATCCTGCCCTCCGGGCGCTCCGGGGTCAGGAGCGTGCCGGGTTCAGGAGCGGGCAGCGGTCAGGAGCGGGCCGGGGTCAGCCCGAGCGACTCGTGCAGCCCGCGGTACACCGCGGTGCGGAGCTCGATCGCGTACGGCTCCAGCGCGGGCATCCCGAGGCTGCGCGCGACCTCGATCTCGGCCTCGACGTCGTACGGCACGCGCACGACCTGGATGCCGAACGGGTCCTGCGCCGTGCCACCCGGCACCCCTTCGAGGACCACGTACGACGCGGTCGGCTCGTCGAGCGGGTTCCCGACGCTGCCCGTGTTGAACAGCGTCCGGCCGCGGAACGTCTCGATGTACGCGTCGTGCACGTCGCCGTACCCGACGACCGTCGGCTCGGGCCCGTCCCCGGTGAGCTCGGTCGCCGCGAACATCCCGGCGAACTCCTCCTCGGTGTGCCGGAACCGCACGCGCGTGTAGACGCTCTGCGCCGACGCGTGGAACAGCCGCACGCGTCGCCCGCTCAGCTCGAGGTCGTGCGAGAGCGGCAGCGTGACGAGCCACTCGCGGTCCTCGTCGGTCAGCTCCTCGTGCCACCACACGAACTCCGGGTCCCGGTGCGGGTCGGGCCGCGGCAGGAAGTCGTCCCAGTTGCCGCGGACCGTCACCGCGCAGCGCTCGCGGCTCAGCGCCACGGCCCGCGAGCCGCGAGGACCCTTCCCGGCGACGTCCCCGAGGTTCAGCACCGTCGTGATGCCGCGCGCGTCGATGTCCCGCAGCACCGCCTCGAACGCGGTCACGTTCCCGTGGACGTCGGACACGACAGCGAGGCGATCCAGCTCCGGCACGGGTGCGACCCTTTCGCGGGGGAGTGAGCGGCCAGCCTAACCAGCGCGGTGCGCGAGGTTCACCCGGTCCGCGGGACCTTCTCCCCGGCGCCGGGCGCCCGGGCGGTGCCACGGTGGCAGCAGTCGCCCCGCACCATCGGGACGCCGCAACCAGGACGAGTGATCGCGATGAAGCTCCACCTCGCACCCCTGCCCGGTGCCGCCCGCCGGGCGCGCAGCTGCGTGCGCCTGCTCCTCGACGAGCTCGACATCCCCGGGTCCACCGTCGAGGTGCTCGACCTGCTGCTCACCGAGGTGGTCACCAACGCCGTCCGGCACGGCACCGTCCGGGACACGCTCACGCTCACGGTCAGCGCGTCGCCCGACGAGGTCACGGTCGGCGTCGGCGACGACAACCCGGACCCGCCGCGCGTGCTCGACCCGCCCCCCGAGGCGCTCGGCGGCCGCGGGATGCAGCTCGTCGACCGGCTCGCGGACGAGTGGGGAGTCGACGACCGGCCGGGCGGCAAGAGCGTGTGGTTCCGGCTCGCGCTGCGGGAGGACGCGGGGTCGGAGGCGCTCGCGGGGTGAGGGGTGTGCGTCCGCTCTCCCCTGGCGGCGTCCGAAGGCGGGACCTACAGCAGGTCGGCGAGCCCGCCCGGGTAGAGCGGGATCGTGTCCTCGGTCGCAGACCGCCAGACCCCGGTGATGTGCGGCTGGTCGAGGCACGGTCGGCGGTCGCGCTCGTACTCCGTCGGGTCGGCCAGCTCGGCCTCCAGGACCAGGGCGATCTCGTGGCCGACGTGACCGGCGTACGTGAAGTGGTTCTCCAGCGCGCCGAGCTGCTGCCCGACCACGATCGCGAGCCGGTACTCCTCCTGGAGCTCGCGCACGAGGGTCTCGGCCGCGCGCTCGCCGAACTCGATGCCGCCGCCGGCCGGGCGGTGGAACGTCCGGCCGGTGCCGGGCTCGACGACCTCGTCGACGAACAGCTGCCCGGTCCCCGGGCGGCGGATCACGGCGAGGGCGAGGGCGCGGACTCCGGTCACGCTGCGACGGTACGTCGTCCGCGGTCCGTCGAGCCCGCGCTCAGCCCTCCGCGCCCGAGTCGCGCAGCGCCTCGACGATCGTCGACCACCGGTCCCGGTCCGCGAGGTCGAGGTCCTCGAGCTGGTGGAGCAGCGCCCGGGCGGCGCGGGCGGCGTCCTGCTCGGGCGGGTCGAGGAGCTGCTCGTAGCGCACGTCGAGCGCGAACGAGGGGCGGGACGCGTGCATCGCCACGTGGTCGAGGAAGACGGCGAGCTCGCGGGCCCGGTCGTCGTGCGGGTCGCGCGACATGGCGACGTAGTCGAACCAGCCGCGCCACAGCTCGCCCTGCGCGGGGTCCTCGCTGAGCGTGAGCACGGTCCCGAACAGCGGCTCGCCGTCCTCGCGCGGGTCGCCGAGGAAGCCGCGGATCTCGTAGGCGAGGCGTAGGAAGTTGTCGTCCTGCATCGACGCGCCGACGACGAGCACGTGCTGGGTCAGCAGGAGCGCCTGCACCAGCGCACCCATCGGCCGGAACGACGAGTCGAAGCCCACGAAGTCGCTGCGGCTCAGCACGATCGACGCGGGGTCCTCGCTGTCGCCGTGCATCTTGAGCAGCCACGGCGCGTGCGCGGCGACCCGGTGCGTCGGCAGGACGCTGATCGGCAGAGCTCCGTCCACGTCGCCCACGGCGAGCTCGTACAGGCGGTCGTAGTTGGTGGTCACGGCGCGGCGGCAGCGCAGCGACGCGAGCAGCGCGTGCGCGACGGCGTACCGGGACGTCGAGCCGACGTGGTCCGCGATGCGCTGCGCGAGGTCGGGCAGCCGCATCCGCAGCAGCTCCGCCTGGTCGAGCGGGGACGCGAGCAGGGCGAGGGCGGTGCGCGTGCCCTCCGGGTCGTCGGTGTCGCCCGCGAGCAGGTCGATGAGCTGCCGCCAGCCCGGCAGACCGGCGCCCATCCCGACGCCGGCGGCGATGAACAGCGCGAGCGAGCCGTCGCGGGCGCGCCTGCCGAGGGCACGGGCGCGCTCGTCGTCGACGTGCCCGGCGGTGTCGCCGAGGCGGGAGCGCCGGTGGTCCTGGAACGCGGCGTAGTCGGACGCGTTCCGGGCGACGACGACGACGTCGATCCCCGTCTCCTCGGCGGCCGCGCGGCACGCCGCGAGCTGGGCGTCGATCACGAGCCCGCGCAGCGACCCGAAGTCCCCGCCGCCCACGCCCAGGGTCGGCAGCGCGACGAGCACCCGGCTGCGCCCCCGGCCCGGTTGCACGTCCGAGCTCGCGACGGCCCGGAGCGCGTGCCCGACGCGGTCCGCGAGCGCGTCGGCGGCGTCCTTGCCGTCGAGCGTGGGGTCACGCACGGAGTCGACGAACCACGTGGGGAGGACCGGCGTCCCGGCGCCCGTCGTGCGGGCGCGGCCGGCGCCGTCGGGCCAGCCCTCGGGGCGCAGGGCGGCGACGAGGGCGGGGGTGGGCGACTCGGACGCGTCGCCATCGCCGTCGCTGTCGCCGGAAGGCAGGTGCGCCGCGCCGTCGCGCTCCGCGGCGACGCCCGGACCGGCGCCGGGTCCGGCATTGCCGTCGGCCAGGCCGAGAACCGGGAACCACTGCCGTTCCACGGTGAACCCGCGGTCCGTGGGCAGGACCATCGCGTCGGCGTCGAGGTGGGCGAGGTCGCCGGGGATCACGAAGACGTGGCCGGGGCTCGGGGTGCCGCCGCGCGGCCCGTGACCCGGAGTCGTGCCGCCGTGGGGACGAGCACCGTCGGGCGTTGCGGTGCCGTGCGGCGCGGGCGGCGTCGGCGGTGAGGCTGCCATGGATCGACGGTACGTGAGCGGGCGGCGCTCCGCGGTCCGGTGGGAGCGCCGCCCGCTCGAGGGGGCGCGGGGTCAGCGGCGGCTACGCCTTGTTCGGATGGCATTGATGGTCCAGCCGATCGCCATGGCGACCGGGATGATCAGGAGGGCCTTCCAGCCGTACATCGCGCCCGCGGAGACCACTCGGTCAGCCCGGGACGTTGCGAGGGTCGTGCCCGTGGCTGTTCTTCTCGTGGATCTGCCCGTCGAGCCCGTGGATCACGTGCTCGACGCCGCGGGCGTCGGCATCCTTGCGCCCGGCGGCGACGGCGTCGTCCTTGCGGTCGAACGTCCCGTCGAGCGGCGCGTGCTGCCCCTCGACCTCGTTGAGCCAGGTCCCGTCGCGGTGCACCGTGTGCACGTCACCGTTCGGCATGGGGATTCTCCTCTCGCTGGGGGGTGCGATCGGCGAACAGTCTTGTGGCGACCCGTCGGGTCCGCTCGTCGAACGCCCTCACCTCGGTGCCCCGGACCAGGGGATCGGCCGCTCACGCCCCGGCGACGAGCTCCCGCGCCCGCACCAGCACCGCGTCGAGCATCGCGGGCGTGAGCCGGCCGGTGAAGGTGTTCTGCTGGCTCACGTGGAAGCACCCGAGCAGCGTCAGGGTGCGGCCGTCCGGCCCGTCGAGCACGACCTCGGCGCCGTGCCCGAACCGCGGCCGGGGCCTCAGCACGTGCCAGCCCTGCTCCTGGAGGGTCGCGAGCAGCGCCTGCCACCCGAACCCGCCGAGGACCACGATCACGTCGGGGTCGACGAGCTCGAGCTCCCGCCCGAGCCACGGCCCGCACGTCGTGCGCTCGGCGGGCGTCGGGGCGTTGGCCGGGGGAGCGCACCGCACGGGCGCGGTCAGCCGGATCCCGGTGAGCGCGAGGCCGTCGCCGCGGTGCGTCGAGGTGGGCTGGTTGGCGAAGCCCGTGCGGTGCAGCGCGGCGAACAGGAAGTCGCCCGAGCGGTCGCCGGTGAACATCCGCCCCGTGCGGTTCGCGCCGTGCGCCGCGGGCGCGAGGCCGACGACCAGCACGCGCGCCGACGGGTCCCCGAAACCGGGCGCGGGGCGGGCCCAGTACGTCTCGTCGCGGAACGACGCGCGCTTGACCCGGGCGACCTCCTCGCGCCACGCGACGAGGCGGGGGCACGCGCGGCACTCGACGACGAGGGCGTCGAGGGTCGCGACGTCGGGGGCCGTGCGTGCGCGCAGCGGATAGCCGGCGTCACCGGTGCGCGGTGCGGGGACCCCGGTCACTCGAACCGGCTCGGGTCACCCGCCCCGACGCGGACCACCTCGGGCGCGCCCTCCGACCAGTCGACGACCGTCGTGGGCTCGGTGCCGCAGTCGCCCGCGTCGACGACCGCGTCGACCAGGTGGTCGAGCTCCTCCTTGACGAGCCAGCCCTCCGTCATCGGCGCCTCGGCGCCGGGCAGGATCAGCGTGCTCGAGAGCAGCGGCTCACCGAGCTCGCGGAGGATCGCCTGGACGACGGGGTGGTCCGGGATGCGCACCCCGACGGTCTTCTTCTTGGGGTGCGCGAGCCGCTTCGGCACCTCGCGGGTCGCCGGGAGGATGAACGTGTACGCGCCCGGCGTCGCGGCCTTGATCGCGCGGAACGCCGAGTTGTCGAGCTGCACGAGCTGGCCGAGCTGGGCGAAGTCCGAGCAGACGAGCGTGAAGTGGTGCTTGTCGTCGAGCCGGCGGATCGAGCGGATGCGGTCCGCACCCGTGGGGCTGCCGATCCGCGCGCCCAGCGCGTACGACGAGTCGGTCGGGTAGGCCACGAGCGCGTCGTCGCGCAGCATCGCGACCACCTGCGCGATCGACCGGGGCTGGGGGTTGGTGGGGTGCACGTCGAGGTACCGGGCCATGCGGCCGAGCCTAGGCGTGTCTCCTCACCCTCGCCGTAGCCGGGACGCACGTCCGGTCGGGCATCGCGGCGGGACGGCCCGCATGCCGGCCGGGCTCGGCCGGGACGTCGAGGTGCTCACCCCGGACGCCCTGCGCGACGGGGTGCTCGCCCGGGCGGACCGCCTGCGCGTCAGCGGGGTGCCGTCGCCGGCACCACGGCTGCGCCGCCGAGTCCGCGAGCGGCACCCCGCCGCACAGCGCCTCAGACGAAGCGCCTCACACGAAGCGCCTCACACGAAGCGCCAGAGGTGGTCGTTGGTGCCGTTGTCGTCCCAGATCAGGGCCTGGGCCCCTGCGGTCGTCGACATGTCGGCGACGCCGAGGACGCGTCCGCCGGCCGCCTGGATGCGGAAGGTGTCGCCCGCGGTGTACCGCAGCCGCCACTGCTGGGGGGTCGCGCCGGTGTCGGTCGCCTGCACCGCGCGGGTGCCGTTGACGGTTCCGCCGGCCTCCACGGCGAGGACCTTGCCGGTGTGCTGGTTGCGCAGCCGGAAGTAGCCGTTGCTCCCCACGACAGCCGTCCACAGGTGGTCCGCGGTGCCGGTGTCGCCCCACTGGATCACGGCTGCGCCGTCGGCCGTCGACATGTCCCGCACGCCCAGCACCAGCCCGGTGTGCACGTTGAGGATCCGACGGGCCCCGGACGGGACGAAGCGCCAGCGGTTGTCGGCCGAGCCGTTGTCGGGGTCCATCACGACCGCCGCGCCGCGTGCCGTCGACCCACCCGCTGTGCCGAGCAGCTTGCCGGTGTGGTTGTTGCGGACCCGGTGGGTGCCGTCGCCGTTGTCGAGCACGGTCCACAGGTGGTCGGCCGTTCCCGTGTCGCCCCACTGGACGACCGGGGCGCCGTCGGCCGTCGACATGTCCCGGACGCCGAGGACCTTCCCGCCGTTCGCGCAGCGCAGCTTGAGGGCGGTGCCCGAGACGACCGGGACCCAGTCGTGGTCGGCCGTGCCGCTGTCGTCCCAGACGAGCGCCGCGGCGCCGTCGGCCGTCGAGGCGTCCTGGATGCCGAGGACGAGCCCGCTCGCCACGTTGGCCAGGCGGAACGCGCCGTTGGTGGCGGCGGTGGAGCCGGTGACGGACCAGTACACGGTGTAGTTGAAGCCGTGCGCGTCGTAGAAGGGGACGAGGTTGACGGCGGAGCCGTTCGCCCGGGCCGAGAACGTGAGCGCGGTCGTGCTGGTGCGCGTGATCGACGACGTCACCAGCGCAGGCGGGCCCGACAGCGACGTGCTGCCGTAGTTCCCCGCGAGGACGACCGGGCCGTAGAGGATCGCGGCCACACCGGGGTTGTCGTTCGTCGGCTCGAGGCGGACCGCCATCGGCAGCCGGACCGTCACCTGGTCACCCGACGCCCACGACCGGGTGAGGCTCGCGTAGGTGCCGGGCGTCGTCGGGATCGCCTGGACGGTGCCGTTCACCGCGACCGTCGCGCCTGTCGCCCACGCGGGGATGCGCACGCGCATCGTCCACGAGCCGGAGACGGAGCCGGTGACCGTGAGCGTCGTGCTGTCGCTCGCGGGGTACGTCGTCGTCTGCGTGACGGTGATCCCGCGCTCCGCCCACGTCAGGACCGACGGCAGGAACAGGTTGACCGTCAGCGTGGTGCCCGACCGGAAGTACGCCGAGTCGGCCAGCTTGGTGTTCGTCTCGATGCCGGTTCCCTGGCAGCACCAGAAGCTGGCGTAGTCGGTGCTCCACGTGCCGCCACCCCAGGCCGGGCCGACGCCCTTGCGGCCGCCCGGCTGCAGCGGCGTGAAGTAGGTGATGTGCCCGTGGGCGCTGGCCGGGTCCTGCGCGCCGACCAGGTGGTTGAGCAGGGCCCGCTCGTAGAAGTCGAAGTACGAGGCCTTGTCCGGCTCCATGACCCACAGCTCGCGGGTCAGCTTGAGCATGTTGTACGTGTTGCACTGCTCGCACGTGTCGTTGCGCAGGTAGGTCGAGATCGCGTTCGGCGCCCGGAAGTGCTCCGCCTGGCTGTTCCCGCCGATCGCGTACGTGTGGGCGCCCACCGTGAGCGCCCACGCGTTGCGCGCGATGTCGCGGTACCGGGTCGTGCCCGTCGCCTTGTACTCGCGGGCGGCACCGATCCACTTCGGCACCTGGGTGTTGGCGTGCAGGCCGTCGAGGCGGTCGGTGCCCGCGGCGAGCGGGTCGAAGACGGAGGCGTGGTCGAACCGTCGGGCGACCGTCAGCCAGCGGGGGTCGTTCGTCATCAGGTGCAGATCCGTCAGGACCGCGTTCATGCCGCCGAACTCGACCCGCAGCGTCGTCTGCATCTGGGCGGTGCTGAGCCGCGCGGTCCGCGCGTCGACCCAGCCGGCGAGCCTCAGCAGCACGTCCCGGGCCTGGGTGCTCTCGAGGTAGCGCCAGACGTCGAGGAGCCCGGCGAGCGTCTTGTGCAACGCGTAGTACGGCACGTTCCCGTTGCCGGTGCCCGTCTCGGCGGCCGAGAAGTCCGACTCCGGGAAGCCCGAGAGGTAGCCCGCGGCGAACCCCCTGGCGCCGTTGTTGGCCTGGCACCGGGCGAGCTCCGCCACCATGGACGCCGCCTTGTCCCGGCACACGGTGTCGCCGAGCGACGCCCACGCCTGCGCCCAGGCCGAGAGGAAGTGGCCCTGGCTGTGGGAGCGGAACGGGAAGTTCGGTGCCTCCCACCCGCCGAGCGGGGCGGCGCCCGCGGTGGACAGCCCGTGGTTGGCGCGGAAGTTGTACAGGAGCCGGTTGACGTCGACGAACCTGAGGTACGCCAGCGTGCGGTTCTGGTTGTCCATCCACCGGCTCGCCGTGAGGCGGACCTGGTCGAGGGAGAACTCCGAGGCGCTCACCCCGACCTCTCCCCGGGCGGGCGGGACGACGGCGGCCGCCGGGGAGGCGAAGAGCGCGGGACCGATCGCCGTGACCGCTCCGGCGAGTGCGGCACCCGCCAGGACCGTGCGGCGGCTGAGATCGGTGGGGCCTGGGGACGCAGGCTGCTGAGGTGTCATCGGATTCTCCGTTGAATCGGTGCGAAGGGCCGATGTTAACGCTCACAGTCGCGGCTCGTCGGGGGTGCGAACCGTTTCAGTTGCCCCACTGAGGGGCACCACGGGTCAGCCCGCCGGGGTGCCCGCTCCTCCCGGAGGAGGAGGCCGGATCGGTCCCCGGTTCGTCCGCGGGCAGGTGATGTCCCCGTGCACCGCGTCCCTAGCGTCGACGACGGCCGCGCGACCGACGCGGCCCACGATGACGGGAGCGACGCATGATCCAGGTGGAGGCGCTGACGAAGCGCTACGGCCCGACGACGGCGGTGGACGGGCTGACGTTCACCGCGCGGCCCGGGCTCGTGACGGGGTTCCTCGGCCCGAACGGTGCCGGGAAGTCGACCACGATGCGGGTCGTCGTCGGGCTCGAGCGGCCCACGGCGGGCACGGCGACGGTCGACGGCCGGCGGTACGCGGACCTGCCCGCGCCGCTGCACGCGGTCGGCGTGATGCTCGACGCCCGGTCGGTGCACCCCGGGCGGTCGGCGTTCCGTCACCTGCTCGCGCTGGCCCGCACGCACGGGATCGGGCGCTCACGGGTCGACGAGGTGATCGGCATGACGGGGCTCGAGTCGGTCGCCCGACGCCGGGCGGGCACGTTCTCGCTCGGCATGGGGCAGCGGCTCGGGATCGCCGGTGCGCTGCTCGGGGACCCGGGGACGCTCGTGCTCGACGAGCCGGTCAACGGGCTCGACCCCGACGGCGTGCTGTGGGTGCGCGGGCTCGTGCGTGCGCTGGCGGCGGAGGGCCGCACGGTGCTGCTCTCGTCGCACCTCATGCACGAGCTCGCGCTGTGCGCGGACCGGGTCGTGATCATCGGCCAGGGCCGGCTGCTCGCGGACGCGTCGGTGCCGGAGCTCGTGGCCGCCTCGGGGGGTGGGTCGCTCGAGGACGCCTACCTGCAGCTCACCGCGGGGTCCGTGCAGTACCGCGGCCGCGCCGCCGACGAGGCGACCGGCCTGACCGCCGCAGGAGGCGCCCGATGACCGCGACCACCACCGTCCCGAACCCGGCACCGGCCCGCGGGCTCCCCGCCCGTCGGGGGCCGAGCCTCCCGCGGGTCGTCGCCGCCGAGTGGAGCAAGCTCACGAGCCTGCGCTCGCCGGCCGCGATCGGGGTCGTGACCGTGGCCGTCTCGGGGGTGCTGACCTGGCTGTCGGCGAACGCCTCGTCGACCGACCCGGGGTTCGACCCGATGGGCTCGCTCGGCACCGGGCTGCCGCTCGCGCAGGTCGGGGTGCTCGTGCTCGGCGTGCTGGTCGGGACGGGGGAGTTCAGCACCGGGACGTTCCGCACGACGTTCACGGCGGTGCCGCGCCGGCTCCCCGTGCTCGTCGCGCAGCTGGTCGTCACGGCGGCTGCCGCGCTCGTCGTGTCGGTGCTCGCCGTCGCCGCGGCGGTGGTGGGCCTGCTGCCCGCCGCTGGGTCGCGCGGGATGACGCTCGACCTCGCCGGCGGGCGGACGCCGCAGCTGCTGGCCGGCATGACGGTCCAGCTCGTCGCGATGGCGCTGCTCGGGCTCGCGCTCGGCGCACTGCTGCGCCGCACCGTGCCGGCTGTCGTCGCGGCCGTCGTCCTCGTCCTGGTGCTTCCCGTGGCGCTCATGCTCGCGTCGGACCCGGGGATCGGCGGCGCCCCGCCGGTCGGGGTGGCGTACACCGAGCCCGAGGTGACCGCGGTGGGCACGGTGACGGCGGTCCTGCCGGGCGGGGCCGTGACGCACCTCGTGCCCGGCGCGGGCGGCTTCGACGGTGCGCCGGACCTCGGGGTCGGGGGCGGCGTCGCGGTCCTCGCCGCGTGGGTGCTCGTCCCGCTCGGGGTCGCCGCGGTGCGACTGCGTGCCCGTGACCTGGCCTGAGGGCGGGCGACGGGTGGGCCGCGCGACGACGGACCTCCCGCAGCGCCGGGCCGCGTCCTCGGAACCGCGCGCGCCGCGCCGCACGCACGCGCCGCGCCGCACGCCCGCGCCCGCGACCGCGACCGCAGCACCGCGCACCCCCGTCACCGTCCGGGCGGTCACGTTCCCCCGGGTGGTCGCCGCGGAGTGGACCAAGCGCACGAGCGTCCGCTCGGCGCTGTGGCTCCCGCTCGGCACGGTCGTCTCCGCGCTGACGCTCGCGTACGCGCTCGGCCTGTTCGTCCGCGTGGGCGACGCGCGCTCCGGGGCGTCGCTGGTGGTCGCGGGCCACGTGCTCGCCCAGCTCGGCACCCTCGTGCTCGGCGTGCTGGTCGGCACCGAGGAGCACGCCACGGGCACCGCGACCACGACGTACGCCGCCGTCCCTCGCCGGCTCGCGGTCCTCGGCGCCCAGGCGCTCGTCACGGCGTCGGTCGCCCTGGTCACCGCCGCGGCGGCGCTCGGCGCGTCGGCCCTCGTGACGCACGGGCAGCGCGCCGCGACCGGGCCGACGCTCGACCTCGGGGACGGCGGGACGGCACGGGTGCTGGCCGGCTTCGTCGTCGTCCTCACCGGCGTCGCGCTGCTCGGGCTCGGCCTCGGGGCGCTGCTGCGCCGGTCCGCCCCGGCGCTCGGCGCGGGCGTCCTGCTGCTCGTCGTCGCCGACCAGCTGCTCCAGGCGAACCCGGGGCGCGTGACCGACACCCTGCGCGCGCTCCTGCCCGGTGCCGGGTCGCGTCTGCTCCTGGACGACGGCGGCGTCGCGGCCCTCGACGCCGCGAGCCTCGGCCCGCACCTGGGGCCGTGGGGCGGCGGGCTCGTGCTCGCCGCCTGGGTCGTCGCGCTCCTCGCCGCCGCCGCGTACCGGCTCCGCCGCCATGACGTCACGTGACGCCGGTGTGGGTCGTGCCAGGGCCGGCCCGGGCCCGGCACGTCCCCACCCGCCCCGACCCCCGATGGGAGAGTGAGACCGTGACGAACCTGCGCCCGCACGGACGCACGGCGTGGAGCCGCGACACGGGCACGACGCACGTGCTGACGGAGACCCAGGTGCAGCGCCGCGGGGTCCTCGCGCGCGCGGTCGTCGCGCACCCGTGGACCGCCGACGTCGCGGTGGCGGCGACCGTGCTCCTCGCGGCCCTCGCCACGGTCCTCGTCGCGCTCGCGACCGTCGAGGGGTCGGTGGGCCTCGGGCTGTACCCGCCGGACACCCCCGCGCTCCGGCTGGTCCCGGGCTCGTGGCTCGTCGGGGCGGGGGCCGGGGCCGTCGCGCTGCTGGCCCGGCGGGCGTGGCCGCTCGCCGTGACCGCGACGCTGACCCTGCTCGCCGTGGTGTCGCTCGGGACGACCGGCGTGCTCGGCGTCCTCGGGCTCTGCCTCGCGTGCGCCCTGCACACCGTCGCGGCCACGCGGCCCGCGCGCACCGCGTGGTTCGTGGGCGGTGCCGTGCTCGTCGTCGTCTCGGCCGCGCTGTGGCGGTGGGAGGACATCGGGCTCGCCGAGATGCTGCTGTGGAGCGACGCGTGGCTCGCGGAGCTCGACGACCCCGTGCACGACCTCACCGAGCCGCCGTTCTCGCCCGGGCGCCGCTCGGCCTCCGTGACGCTGCTGCTCGCGCTCCTCGCGCTGGGCGTCGCGACCGGCTCGGGCGTCCGTGCGCGCCGGCTGCACGCCCGCGACCTCGTCGAGCGCTACGCCGCCCTGGCGCGTGACCGCGACGCGAGCGCGGCGCTGGCCCGCGCCGCCGAGCGGACCCGGATCGCGCGCGAGATGCACGACGTCGTCGCGCACAGCGTCTCGGTCATGGTCGCGCTGTCGGACGGGGCGCGGGCCGCCCTCGACCGCGCGCCGGACCGCTCCCGCGACGCGCTCGTCGAGCTCTCCCGCACCGGGCGCGCGGCGCTCGGGGACATGCAGCGCGTGCTCGGGGCGCTCGACCCCGCGGACGACGGGACCGACGGGACCGACGCGCCGGGCGGAACACCGCGGGCGCCCGGACCGACCGAGACCGATCTCGGCACCGTCGTCGAGCGCTTCCGCGCCGCGGGGCTGCCGCTCACCGTGACCGGCCTCGACACGCTGCTGCCCGAGGACACGACGCTGCGGCTCGCGGTCGTGCGGGTCGTCGCCGAGGGCCTGACCAACGTGCTGCGGCACGCCCCCGGCACGCGGTCGGTGCACGTCACGGTCCGGCGCACGGACTCCGCGGTCGAGGTCGAGGTCCTCGACGCGGGCGGGACCCGGCCCGGGACGGGCGGGGGCACGCACCGCGGCATCCTCGGGATGCGGGAGCGCGCCGCGCTGCTCGGCGGCCACGTCGACGCGGGGCCCCGGCCCGAGGGCGGCTGGCGCGTGCACGTGGTGCTGCCGTGGCGCCACGACGAGGGAGCGGACGGAGGGGACGACGCGTGACGACGGTGCTGCTCGTGGACGACCAGGCGCTGCTGCGCATGGGCTTCCGCCTCGTGATCGAGTCCGAGCCCGACCTCGAGGTCGTCGGCGAGGCGTCCGACGGCCGGGTCGCGCTCGACCAGGTCGCCGCGCTCCGGCCCGACGTGGTCCTCATGGACGTGCGCATGCCCGGCATGGACGGCATCGAGGCGACGCGCCGGCTCGCGCTGGAGCACCCGTCGTCGCGCGTGCTCGTCCTGACGACGTTCGACGTCGACGAGTACGCGTTCGCCGCGCTGCGCTCGGGGGCCAGCGGGTTCCTGCTCAAGACCGCGCGGCCCGAGGAGCTCGTCGAGGCGATCCGGACGGTCGCGTCGGGCACGTCGGTCGTGGCGCCGCGGGTGCTGCGCCGCATGCTCGACCTGTTCGCCCCGCACCTGCCCACCGGGACCGGCGGCGCCGGCGACGGCCTCGACCCCCGCCTGATGGCGCTCTCGCCCCGCGAGACCGACGTGCTGCGGTGCATGGCCGAGGGCCTGTCCAACGCGGAGATCGCCGAGCGGCTCGTGGTGTCCTCGACGACGGTCAAGACGCACGTCGGCAACGTGCTCGCGAAGCTCGACGTCCGCGACCGGGTGCAGGCGGTGATCGCCGCCTACGAGTACGGGCTCGTCGAGCGCGGCGGCGAGGCGTGGTCGCCCGGGCGCCGCTGAGCGTCAGCGCGGGCGACTGAGCAGCGCGACCAGGAACTCCGCCGTCGGCCCGAACGGGCGCAGGTCCCACGTCGCGAACCGCTGGTCGACGACGAGCCCGGCCCGCTCGGCGTCCTCGGTGAGCTGCTCGAACGCGTACCCGCGGCCCGCACCGAAGCCGACCGCGAGGCGGCCGTCGTCGCGCAGGTGCGCCCCGACCCGCCGCAGCACCTCGACGTGCGTGCCGGGCCCGACGAACGTCAGCACGTTCCCGGCCATCACCGCGACGTCGAACGGCTCGCGCACCCCGACGGCCGGCAGGTCGAGCTCCGCGAGGTCGCCCACGTGCCAGTCGCCGCCCGGGTGGTCCTCGCGCGCGGCCGCGACGAGCACGGGGTCCACGTCGACGCCGACCACGGTGTGCCCGCGCCGCGCGAGCTCCCCGCCGACCCGCCCGGGCCCGCAGCCCGCGTCGAGCACGCGTGCGCCCCGCGGGACCAGCGCGTCGACGAACCGGGCCTCGCCCGCGAGGTCGTCACCCGCGGCGGCCATCGCCCGGAACCGCTCGACGTACCACGGCGAGCGGTCCGGGTTCGTGGCGCCGATGGTCTCCCAGAGGGTCGGCTCACGCATGCGTGCTGGGCGCCGGCCACCGGTCGACGTCGCCGTGCTCGAGCTCGAACCACACGCGCTTCGCGGCCTCGCCCCCGGCGGGCTCGATGCCCCACCGGGTCGACAGCTCGTCGACGAACATGACGCCCCGGCCGCCCGTGGCGTCCGCCGGAGGGTGCCGCAGGATCGGCTCGGTGCGCGCGCCGTCGGTCACCTCGACGCGGGTGCGCTCGCCGTCGACGTCGACGCACAGGTGGACCGGCGGGTCCGCGTGCGCCACCGCGTTCGTGACCGTCTCGCTGACCAGCAGCACCAGCACGTCCAGCGCCTGCCCCTCGACACCGGCCTCGACGAGGCGGTCCCGGGCCCAGCGTCGTGCCGGTGCGACGGCCTTGACGTGCGGGCTGATGTGAGTCTCGGCGTACATGACGTTCTCCCCCCGCGCGGTTGCCTGACGCACTTCCACGGTGGGTCACGCTGCCCGGTCCGGCAACCGGAGGGAGCAGCCGTCTCGCGCGCCGGATGGTCGCGTCCCGGGAGGGTACGCGGCCGTGCGTGGAACGATGGACCCGTGGAGAACCGCCCCGAACCGCTGCCCGGCACGGCGGGCGTCCGCTCCCCGAGCCGGGGTGACCTGCGCCGATGGCGCCAGTACCTGGCCGACGAGCGCGCCGAGGCGTCGGTGTACCGCGACCTCGCGTCGCGCCGCACGGGCGAGGAGCGCGACATCCTGCTCGCGCTCGCCGAGGCCGAGCGCCGCCACGAGGACCACTGGCTCGAGCTGCTCGGGGACGACGTCGGGCGCCCGCTGCGGGGCGACGTCCGGACCCGGGTGCTGGGCTGGCTCGCGCGGCGCTTCGGGTCGGTGTTCGTGCTCGCGCTGGCGCAGCGGGCCGAGGCGCGCGGCTCCTACGAGAAGGACGCCGACGCGACCGCGCAGATGGCCGCCGACGAGCGGATCCACGAGGAGGTCGTGCGCGGTCTCGCGACCCGCGGGCGCAACCGCATCTCCGGGACGTTCCGCGCGGCGGTGTTCGGCGCGAACGACGGCCTCGTCAGCAACCTCGCGCTCGTGCTTGGCATCGGCGCCTCGGGTGCGTCGCAGTCGACCGTGCTGCTCACGGGGCTCGCGGGGCTCCTCGCGGGCGCGCTGTCGATGGCCGCCGGGGAGTTCGTCTCGGTGCGCTCGCAGCGTGAGCTGCTCGAGGCGTCCGCCCCCGGGCCGCACGCGCGCGCCGCGCTCCCGCACCTGGACGTCGAGGCCAACGAGCTCGCGCTCGTCTACCGCGCGCGGGGCATGACGGAGGAGGCCGCGCACGAGCGGGCCCGCGAGGTGCTCGCGTCGTTCGGCACGATCCCGACGCCCGCGCTCGGCGTGCCCGCGCTGTCGCCGTCGGGGGCGGGCGTCGTCCCGGCTGCGGGCGCCGACGACGACGAGCACGAGACCGTCGGGACCGCCGTCAGCGCCGGGGCGGCGAGCTTCTGCTTCTTCGCCTCCGGGGCGCTGATCCCGGTGCTCCCGTACCTGTTCGGGCTCGACGGGTGGCCCGCCGTGGCGATCGCGTCGGTGCTCGTCGGGCTCGCGCTGCTCGGCACGGGCGCGACCGTCGGCGTCCTCTCGGGCGGCCCGCCGGTCCGCCGCGCGCTGCGCCAGCTCGCGATCGGGTACGGCGCGGCGGCGGCGACGTACGTGCTGGGGCTGCTGTTCGGGACGACGGTCGGCTGACCTCGTGCGCGCCGGACGGCCGGCGCGTCAGTGCTCGGTCGTCAGCACCACGCCGTGCTCGGTCGGACCGACCGTCGCGACGCCGAGCAGCTCGCCCGACGCCGTCCGCAGCACCAGCCGGTCGGTCGCCGCGCCGAGGAGCTGCGTGCGCGCCGTCTGGAGCTGCACCACGAGCTCGTACGCGCTGAGCGACCCGCGCGCACCGGACGGCGTGCCCCAGCCGACGACCGCCCCCAGCGTGCCGACCGACCCGAGCGACTCCCCGGGCGCCGGGCGCCCGAGCGGTGCGCCGGTGAGCACCGGGGGCAGCGGCGGGGTGGTGGCCGGCTCCTCGGCGAGCGGGGCGGCGGGGACGGCCGTGGGGGTGAGCGCGGTGGGCGCCGCGGAGGGGGTGGACGACGACGGCGCCGTGCTCGGGGTGGACGACGACGGCGTCGCGCCCGGGGTGCCGACGTGCGACTCGAGGGCCGCCACGACCCCCGCACGCAGCGCCTCGACCTGCACCGACTCGTACCCGCTGCCCGACGTCCGGCCCGGGAACGTCGCCGTCCGGATCTCCCGCAGCAGCATCTGCGCGGCACCCGCCGACCCGGCGCGTCCGGCCTCGAGCGACGCGAGCGTCTCGGCGGCGAGGTCGAGGTAGAGGTCGACCTGCGCGGCGTCGTAGCCGTCGCTGCGGTACGTGGTGCTCAGGCGGCGGCGCCGGAGCTGCTCGGCGGTGATCACGGGACTCCTCGGGGCGGGCGTGGGACGGGGACGGAGGTGGGACGGCTGCGGGTCGGCTCGGGCGGGCGACGGGTGAGGTCGTCCGGTGCGAGGTCGCGTCCCGACGAGGTCAGCGCACGTGGACGACCGCGCCGCCGGGCACGACCTCGACGCCCGTGACGCGCAGCTCCGTGCCGTCGGGCCGGCGGACGACGAGCACGTCGCGCGCCGCGCCGAACAGCGTGGCGCGGGCGCGCTGGACCTGGACGAGGACGTCGTACGCGCCCAGACCGTCGGGCGCGGCGGTGAGGTCGACGGGCTCGGGCGCCGGCTCGGGCGCGGGGGTCGTCGCGGACGCCGCCGCGGGGGCGTACCCACCGCCGGAGGCCGGTGCCCCGGGCGGCTGCGTCGCGGTCGGCTGTGCGGGGGAGGTGTGTGCCGGCGACGGGGCGGCGGGCTGCGCGGTCGACGGTGAGCCCGGGCGGCCCCGTGCCCCGGCCGCGGCGCCGCCGCTGAACCGGAGCACGTACTCCTCCAGCGTCGCCACGACCTGCGCCCGGAAGGCGTCGACCTCGGCGGCGGGATAGCCCTCGGCGCTGCGGCTCGCGGGGAGCGGGGCGGTGCGCACGTCGCGCGGCATCAGCAGGGGGGTGCCGCCCGGACCGACCGTGCGGCCGCGCTCCAGCGCGTCGAGCGTGCGGCCCACCTCGCCGAGCAGGTGGTCGACGGCGGCGCGGTCGTACGCGGCGGCGGACCGCGTCGTCGCGAAGCCGACCTGGCGGGTGTGGGCGGCGGTGATCACGTGCGGCTCCCGGGTGCGGACGGCCGGCGGCTCCGGTCCCGGCGCGATCCTCCCACCGGGACGGGCGTCGGCGGGCCGGTCCGGGCGACGGTTCGCCCGGTCAGTCGCCGGTCGACCCGGCGTGCGTCCCGGTGGAGCCGTCGGTCGCCGCGCCGCCGGGTCCGCCGTGGTGGCCGTGCGGGCGGCGGCGGATGAGCACCGCCACGACTACGCCGAGCGCGGCGAGCGCCGCGACCGTCCCGGCGAGCAGCGTGTTCGTCGCCGAGGCCTGGGCCGCGGGGTCCCGCTCGGCGGGTTCGGCCGACTCGGTGGCCTCGGGCGCACCCGCCGCCGTCGTCGGCGTCGGGGCCGGCGTGGGCTCGGCGGTCGGGGTCGCGGTCGCGGCGGCGGTGGCGGGGTCGGACGCGGCGGGCACGTCACCGGCCGTCGCCGGGCCCTGCGCCGTGAACGTCAGCTGCCCCTCGATGGGGTGCCCGTCGGCGGACGTGACGCGCCACAGCACGGAGTAGGTCCCTGCGGGCAGGTCACCGCTCAGGGCCTGCGTCACGCCGGCGTCGGCGAGGACGGCGTCGCCGCTCGACACGACGCGCCCGTCGGGCGCCCGGACCTCGACGACGGTCCCGAGCGCGACCGCGGGCTCGTTGAACGTGAGCGTGACCTGGGCCGGCACCGTCGCGGGGGTCGAGCCGTCCGCCGGGTCGGACGAGACGAGCGCGCTGTGGGCCGCCGCCGGACCGGCACCGAGGACCGCGAGCGCGAGCCCGGCGAGCACGGCCGCGAGCGTGGCGACCAGCACCGCGAACGACCCCCGGACCCGCGCCCGCACCCCCGACCGTCGGTCGCCCGGAGCGGTGCGGGGGAGGGCGGTCGGGCGGTCGGACGCGTGCGGGAGCATGCCCCCGACCCTAGGCCGGGGTCGCCCGCGAGACGGACTTTCGTTCCGGGTAAGGAGAGGCTAACCTCACGCTCGTGACCACCGACGACCTCGCGCCCGCGCTCCAGGGCACCGCGCTCCGCCTCGGCTACCACGGCCGCACCGTCGTGCAGGAGGCGTCGCTGCGCCTGCACGCGGGCGAGGTGACCGCCCTCGTCGGGCCCAACGGCTCGGGCAAGTCCACGCTGCTGCGCTCGCTCGCGCGCCTGCACCGCCCCGACGCCGGCCAGGTCGCGCTGACCGACTGCGCCGACGCGCTCGCGCTCTCCGCGCAGGACTTCGCGCGCCGCGTGACCCTCCTCTCGCAGCACCGCCCGACGCCGAGCGGCGTGAGCGTGCGCGACGTCGTCGGCTACGGCCGCCACCCGCACCGCGGCCGCTGGCGCACGCAGGACCCGGACGGCCCGCGCGCCGTCGCCTGGGCGATGGAGGTCACGGGCACCACGGCGATGGCCGACCGCGGCGCCGACGAGCTCTCGGGCGGCGAGCTCCAGCGCGTGTGGCTCGCGACGTGCCTCGCGCAGGACACCCGCGTGCTGCTGCTCGACGAGCCCACGAACCACCTCGACCTGCGCTACCAGGTCGAGATCCTCGACCTCGTGCGCGACCTGGCCGACGACCACGGCGTCGCCGTCGGCGTCGTGCTGCACGACCTCGACCAGGCCGCCGCCGTCGCGGACCACGTCGTGCTGCTGCGCTCGGGCGAGGTCGTCGGCGCGGGTGACCCGGTCGACGTGCTGACGTCCCCGGCGCTCAGCGAGACGTACGGGCTGCGCGTCGACGTCGTGCACGACCCGGTCACGGGCCGCCTGACGACGCACCCCGTCGGCCGCCACACGACCCGCACCCGCGCCCGCACGCCGGAGCTCGCCGTCGCGCACTGACGACCCGGCGCCCCCCCCCGCGGGACCCCGAAGACCCCCGCTCGACCACCCCACCCCGAGGAACCCATGCGATCCCTGCGCTCCCCCCTGCCCGCGCTCGCCCTGACGGCGGCCACCGCGCTCCTGCTGACCGCGTGCGGCAGCACCGAGGCGCCCGTCGACGCCGAGGAGACGTCGGCGTCGTCCGGCGCCGGCCCGGTCACCGTGACCGACGACCGCGGCGAGGTCGAGCTCGACGCGCCCGCCGAGAAGGTCGTCTCGCTCGAGTGGGGCCTGACCTAGAACCTGCTGTCGCTCGGCGTCACGCCGGTCGGCGCCGCGGACGTCGAGGGCTACAACACGTGGGACCAGGTCGTCCCGCTCGAGGGCGACGTGACCGACGTCGGCACGCGCGGCGAGCCGAGCCTCGACGCGATCGCGGGCCTGGGCGCGGACCTCGTCGTCACCACGACCGACCTGCCGGAGAACGTCATCGCGCAGATCGAGGAGACCGTCCCGGTCCTCACGCTGCGGGGCTCGGACGCGAGCGACCCGATCGGCCACATGCGCCGCACGATCGAGGTGCTCGGCGAGGCGACGGGCCGCTCCGACGAGGCCGCCGACGTGCTCGCGGAGTACGACGCCGCCGTCGAGGAGGGCAAGGCCGCGATCGCCGAGGCCGGGCTCGAGGGCTCGTCCTTCACGATGGCCGACGGCTGGGTCGCCGACGGCACCGTCTCGGTCCGCATGTTCACCGAGGGCGCGTTCCTCGGGGCGCTCGGCCAGGAGATCGGGCTCGTCAACGCGTGGGAGGGCGAGGGTGACCCCGACTACGGCCTCGCGGTGACCGACGTCGAGGGCCTCACGCAGCTCAGCGACGCGCCGTTCCTGTACCTCGCGAGCGCGAGCGAGGCCGACCCGTTCGGTGAGGCGCTCGCGACCAACCCGATCTGGACCGGCCTGCCGTTCGTCGCCGCCGGCAACGTGCACCGCCTGCCCGACGGGATCTGGCAGTTCGGTGGCCCCGCGGCCGCCCAGGCGTGGATCGAGGCGACCGTCGAGGCGCTGACGGCGGCATGACCACCGCGAGCGTGACACCGGCGGGGGGAGCCGCGCGCGGGGACGCGCCCGGTCCGACCTCCGACGCACCCGGCTCCCCGGCGGCACCGTCCGGAGGTGCGCGCCTCGGCGCCGTCCCGGCCCTGCGCGTCGCGGCGGTGCTGGCGGCCGGTGTCACGCTCGTCGTCGTCCTCGGTCTCGTCGACCTGACGCTCGGCACCTCGGGGATCGGCGCGGGCGACCTGCTCGGGCTGCTGACCGGGGGAGCGGGCGGCGAGGCGGAGCAGACGGCCGCGGTGCTCGTCGCCTCGCGCCTGCCGCGCGTCCTGTCGGCGCTGCTCGTCGGCGTCGCGCTCGGGGTCTCGGGCGCGATGCTGCAGTCCGTCGCGCGCAACCCGCTCGCGTCGCCGGACACGCTCGCGGTCAACGCGGGCTCCTACCTGCTGGTGACCGTCGCCGCGGTCACCGGGCTGACGCTGCCGTTCGCCGCGACCGGTGCGGTGGCGTTCGTGGGCGGGCTCGGCGCGGCCGCGCTCGTGCTGCTGCTGAGCCGCGGCGGTGCCTCGGGGCCGACGCGGCTCGTGCTCGCGGGCTCCGCGGTGATGCTCGCGCTGTCCGCCGTGACGTCGCTCCTGCTGCTGCTGTTCGAGCAGGAGACCATCGGGCTGTTCGCCTGGGGCAGCGGCTCGATCGTGCAGTCGGGCCCCGAGAAGGTCGTGCAGGCCGCGCCCGCGGTGCTGGTCGTCGCGGCGTTCGCCGTCGCGCGGGCCCGGCGCCTGGACCTGCTCGCGCTCGGCGACGACACCGCGACGGTCCTCGGACTCGACGTGCGGCGCACCCGCGTGGAGGCCGTGGTCGTCGCAGTCCTGCTCGCCGCGATCGCCGTGACCGTCGCCGGGCCCATCGGGTTCGTCGGCCTGTGCGCGCCCGCGATCGCGCGGCTCGTCGCGCCGCTCGCCCCCGAGCTGCACCGCCACCGGCTCCTGCTGCCGCTCGCGGCGCTCGCCGGCTGCGTCGTGGTGCTCGCGGCCGACATCCTGCTGCGCACCTTCCTGCCGGGGACCAACGGGGTCGCGGTGCCGACCGGCGTCGTGACGAGCGTGTTCGGCGCCGTGGTGCTCGTGGCCCTCGCGCGCCGCGTCCGCGACAGCTCGCCCGTCTCGGCGCCGAGCACGAGCCGCGGCCGGGGCCCGGCGTCGCGCCGCCGGTTCCTCGTCGTGACCTCGGTGCTCGCCGCGCTCGTCGTGGCGACCGTGGTCGGCGGCCTGCTGCTCGGCGACACCCTGCTGCTCACGGGCGACGTCGCGAACTGGCTGTCCGGGCGCAGCGGTCCGGGCGTCACCGCGGTGCTCGACCAGCGCGCGCCGCGGGTGCTCGCCTCGCTCGTCGCGGGTGCCGCGCTCGGCCTCGCCGGCACGACCGTCCAGGCCGTGTGCCGCAACCCGCTCGCCGAGCCCGGGCTGCTCGGGGTCACCGGCGGTGCCGGCGTCGGCGCAGTCCTGCTGCTCGTGCTCGTGCCCGGCGTCAGCATCTGGGCCGTGACCGGCGCCGGTGCGCTCGGGGCGCTCGTCGCGTTCGCGCTCGTCTACGGCCTCGCGTACCGCCGCGGGCTCAGCTCCGACCGCCTCGTGCTGATCGGCGTCGGGGTGAGCGCGGGCACGACGGCGCTCGTGACGATCATCGTCGTGACCTCGAGCCCGTGGGACTCGACGCTCGCGCTCACCTGGATGTCGGGGTCGACGTACGGGCGCTCGTTCGCGCAGTCGCTCCCGGTGCTCGGGATGCTGCTGCTCGTCACGCCGTTCGTGGTGCGCGCCCGACGCGACCTCGACCTGCTCGCGCTCGACGAGGACGTGCCGCGCGTGCTGGGCGTCCCGCTCGAGCGGACCCGGCTCGGGCTGCTGCTCGCGTCGGTGCTGCTCGCGGGGTCCGCGGTCTCGGCGATCGGGGTCGTCGGCTTCGTCGGCCTCGTCGCGCCGCACGCCGCCCGGGCGCTGGTCGGCGCTCGGCACACCCGCGTCGTGCCCGTCGCGCTGCTGCTCGGCGCGGTGCTCGTCGGGGTGTCCGACGTGCTGGGGCGCACGATCATCGCCCCCGCGCAGATCCCCGCGGGGCTCGTCACCGCGCTCGTCGGGACGCCGTACTTCGTGCTGCTGCTGTGGCGGACGCGGGCGTGAGCGGCCGCACGCCGAGCGCCCCCAGCGTGCCCAGCACCACGCTGACGAGGACCCGCTGGACGAGCCCGGCGACGCCCTCGCCGCGCCCGCGCAGACCGGGTCGAGCCCGCTCTGAGCGGGGGACAGGCCGCCCCCTCGGCTCACCGGAGTCCGTGTGACGGACGCCACTCCGCCGTGCCGGAATAGCGGGTTAGGGTAGCCATACCTCGCGGAGGGTTGCCTAACCTTCTGGGCACCTCCGCCCGTGAGGCCCGTCGATCAGGAGTGCATGTGACCGAGCTGCTGGTGGCCCCGACCATCGCACCCTTCCGGGCCTTCGCCGTGCGCGTCACGCGCATCGAGGACCTCACGCCGAGCTTCCGCCGCATCACGTTCACCGGTGACGACCTCGACGTCTTCGCGGACAACGGCCGCGACCAGCGCATCAAGCTGATCCTCGCCCGCACCCCCGGCGACGACGTCACCACGGCTGCCGACTGCGGCGCCGCGCTCGACACGCTCCTCGCGGGCGAGGGCGGGCTCGACTGGTTCACCGCGTGGCGCGAGGCGCCCGACGCCGTCCGCCCGGTGATCCGCACCTACACGATCGCGAACGTCCGCCAGGACCTCCGCGAGATCGACGTCGACGTCGTCCTGCACGGCGACCTCGGGCCGGCCTCGCGCTGGGCCGGCAGCGCCCGGGTCGGCGACACGCTCGGCGTCTGCCGGCCCGACGCGCGCCACCCCGGCCCGCACGGCGGCGTCGAGTGGGCCCCGCCGGAGCACGCGCTCGCGCTGCTGCTCGCCGGTGACGAGACCGCGGTCCCCGCGATCCGCGGCATCCTCGCGTCGCTGCCCGCCGACGCGCGCGGCGAGGCCGTCCTCGAGATCCCGCACGCCGCCGACGTCCTCCCGCTGCGCGCCCCCGCGGGCGTCCGCGTCACGTGGCTCGCCCGCGAGGACGCTCCGCACGGCTCCGCGCTCGTCCCGGCGGTCCAGGCCGCGGCCGGCCGGCTGCTCGACGTGCCCGTGGGCGGCGACCGCCCGGGCGCGATCGAGGACGTCGACGTCGACGCGCAGATCCTCTGGGAGGTCCCCGTCGACCCCGACGGCGAGCCCCTGACCCGCTCGACCGAGCTCTACGCGTGGCTCGCGGGCGAGGCCGGCGCGATCAAGACGCTCCGCCGCCACCTCGTCGCCGAGCGCGGCGTCGACCGCCGGTCGGTGGCGTTCATGGGGTACTGGCGCGAGGGGCGCTCCGAGGGGGCCTGACCCCTCCGACCTTCCCCGGCGCGGCGCGCCCGAGGGACCCGGCGCGCACGTCGACGAGGTGAGCGGAGCCCGCGGTGCCGGACCGGGTGGCGTGGGTCGCCGGGATGCTGGGCGGGCTGCTGCTCGTCTGGCTCGTGCTCCTCGCGGTGCTCTGGGTCAGCCGCCCGGACGAGCTCCGGCTCCGCGAGCTGCTGCGGCTCCTCCCGGACGTCGTCCGGCTCGTGCGCCGGCTCGCGGCCGACCCGACGCTGCCGCGTGCGGTCCGCATGCGGCTCTGGCTGCTCCTCGGCTACCTCGCGCTGCCCGTCGACCTCGTCCCGGACGTCATCCCCGTGCTGGGGTACGCCGACGACGCGGTCGTGGTCGCGCTCGTGCTCCGCTCGGTGGTGCGCCGCGCCGGCCCCGAGGGCCTCGAGCGGCACTGGCCGGGGACGCCCGCGGGGCTCGCGGCGGTCCGGCGCCTCGTGGGTCTGCCCGGCTGACGCCCTCGTACGATCGCCCGGTGCCTCCCCGCTCGCCGCTCCCGGCACGCCACGGCCTCGACGCCGCGCGACTGCGCACGCCGGACCGGGACCGCTCCGCCCCCGACCCGTGGCCGACCATGGGCGCCTGGCTGCGTCACCGCCTCCCGCAGCACGTCGACGTCCCGGGGATGCTCGCGCAGGAACGGTTCGTCGACGAGGACGGCCGCGCCGTCCGGGACGACGACCCCTACGAGCCCGCCCGGTACGTGTGGTTCCACCGCGACCTGCGCGACGAGCCGGTCGTGCCCGGGACGATCCACGTGGTGCACCGGGACGAGCGGCTCGTCGTCGTGGACAAGCCGCCGTTCCTCTCGACGATCCCGCGCGGCGGGCACGTCATGCAGAGCGTCGTCGTCCGGCTGCGCGCCGAGCTGGACCTGCCCGAGCTGTCGCCGCTGCACCGGCTCGACCGCGTGACGTCCGGGCTGCTCCTGCTCGCGACCGAGCAGCGGTGGCGCGGCGCGTACCAGTCGGCGTTCGAGCGGCGCGCGGTCGACAAGACGTACCGGGCGCTCGCGCCGCTGCGCGCCGACCTCGAGGTGCCGGTCGTCGTGCGCAACCACATCCACAAGGAGCGCGGCACGTGGTGCGCCGAGGTGGTGCCGGGCGCGCCGGTCAACGCCGAGACGCTGGTGGAGCTCGAGCGGGAGGTCGAGGCCGGCGAGGTCGGGCAGGAGGTCGACGGTGGCGGCGCCTCGGGCCGCCCGGAGGCCGGCCGCGTCGGCGAGCCAGACCGGTTCGCCGTCTACCGGCTGACCCCGCGCACGGGACGCACGCACCAGCTGCGCCTGCACCTGGCCGGGCTCGGCATCCCGATCGTCGGCGACCCGCTCTACCCCGTGGTGCGGGACGTCCCGGTCGACGACTTCCGCCACCCGCTCCAGCTCCTGGCCGCCGAGGTCGCGTTCACCGACCCGGTCGACGGGCGGCACCGGGACTTCCGCAGCGTGCGGTCGCTTCCTCTCGCCGCGGAGGACTGACCGCGGCCCGACTCCCCGGCGCCCGCACGCGCACCGGCGTCAGGTCAGGTCCAGCAGCCCGGTCAGCGCGTAGTCGATCCGTTGCACGTCCGCGAGCGGGAGGAAGCCGACGAGGTCGCCCAGGCGGGCCTGCGGGTCGACGGCGGTCATCGCGTCGCACAGGGCGAGCGTCTCGCCGTGGCCGGGGACCTCGATGCGCGGCCGGAACACGTACGGGTTCGCACGGGTCGACGTCGGCACGACGAGCCAGGTGCTGAGGTGCTCGAGCCGAGAGGCGAGCACCACGACGGCGAACCGCTCGCCCGCCTGCTCGTGCCCGCGCGTCGTGCCGGCCTTCAGCCGGTAGACGTCTCCGCGCATCAGCCGAGGAGGTCGCTCAGGATCGAGGCCACCTCGGCGCGGTCCTGCGGGTCGGCGGCGGCGGCACGAGCGTCGATCTCGGCCTGCCGGCGCCACTGCTCACGCCGGAGCAGCGCGATGCCGTCGCGGATGACCGCCTCGACGGGCACCCCTCGCTCGGCGCTCAGCGCGTTCAGCTCGTCGCGCGTGCTGGCGCGAACGCGCACGGTCGTCGTCTCAGTCACGGTTGGAGTCTACATCGCGTCTACAGGCAATCGCCGGCCCATGAGTGCACGATGGCGCGTCCGGTCGCTCCCGCTCACCACCGAGAGCTGATCCCCAGCACGGGTCCTGTGCGCCCGGCGACCGCCGATCGGGTGAAAGCGAGCCGACCGGTCTGTCCGGTTTCGCCCGATCGAGCGGTTCCCTGCCTGTGCGGTCGATACAACGATGAAACAGCTCCCATCGCGAGTCGACCCCCGGTCGGCACCGACACGAAGGACGTCCCCCGTGATCCCTCGCAGCACCGCCGTGCGCCGCCGCGCCGTCGCCGCCCTCGCGACCGCCGCGCTCGCCGCCCTGACCGCGTCGCCCGCCCAGGCGGCGGCCACGAACCCCTACGAGCGCGGCCCCGCGCCCACCGTCGCGTCGATCGAGGCGACGCGCGGCCCGTACGCGGTCGCCCAGACCTCCGTCTCCCGCTACGCCGTCAGCGGCTTCGCCGGCGGCACGATCTACTACCCGACCTCGACCTCGGACGGCACGTTCGGCGCCGTGGCCGTCGCACCCGGCTACACCGCGACGCAGTCGAGCCTCGCGTGGCTCGGGCCGAGGCTCGCGTCGCAGGGCTTCGTCGTCTTCACCATCGACACGCGCTCGCGCTACGACCAGCCCTCCGCGCGCGGCGACCAGCTCCTCGCGGCGCTCGACTACCTGACCCGGACCAGCGAGGTGCGCAGCCGCATCGACGCCGGCCGGCTCGCGGTCATGGGTCACAGCATGGGCGGCGGCGGCGCGCTCGAGGCGGCGAAGGACAACCCGGCGCTCCAGGCCGCGATCCCGCTGACGCCCTGGAACGCGGACAAGACGTGGCCGGAGATCCAGACGCCCACGCTCATCATCGGCGCCCAGAACGACTCGACGGCGTCGGTCACCACGCACTCGGAGCGGTTCTACGAGAGCCTGCCGGCGACGCTCGACAAGGCCTACCTCGAGCTGCGCGGCGCGAGCCACTTCGCGCCGAACACGTCCAACACCACGATCGCCCGCCAGAGCATCGCCTGGCTCAAGCGCTACGTGGACGACGACCTGCGCTACGCGCAGTTCCTGTGCCCCGCGCCGACGGTCAGCACCGCGATCTCGGAGTACCGCAGCACCTGCGCCGCGTGACGGCGGCGAGCGCGGGGCGTCCCAGCACGGGGCGCCCCGCGCTCGTGCGTCGACCGGACGGCCTCACGCCACCGGGTGCAGCGCGTCGTACCGCCGGAAGCCCGGGTGCCGCCACGCGAAGAGCAGCACACCCACGACGCAGGCCAGCCCGCCGAGGACCGCGGCCCACCCGACGCCGGTCACGTCGGCCGTCCCGCCGAGCACGAGGTCCCCGAGCCGCGGTCCGCCCGCCACCACGACGATGAACACCCCCTGCAGCCGCCCGCGCATCGCGTCGGGGGTCGCGGCCTGCAGGATCGTCGAGCGGAAGATGCTGCTGATCGAGTCGGCCGCTCCCGCGAGCACCATGCACGCCGTCGCCGGCCACAGCACCCACGTCGTCGCCCCGCCGGGACCCGGGCCGGGGGCGAGCGCGACGACGACGCCGAACGCCGCGACCGCCGTCCCCCAGCCGAGCACCGCGACGACGACGGCGTGACCCTGCCGGCGCACGCGCCCGATCGGCCCCGAGAACAGGCCCGCGAGCGCCGAGCCCACGGCGACGCCCGCGAGCAGGATCCCGGCCGTCGTCGCGCCGCCGCCGAGCACCGTCGCGCCGATCGCGGGGAACAGCACGCGCGGCATCGCGAGCACCATCGCGGTCAGGTCGATCGCGAACGTCGCGCGGATGTTGGGCCGGGTCGCGAGGAACCGCAGGCCCTCGACGACGGACGCGAGCCCCGCGCGACGCACCTGGCCCTCGGGTGGCAGGGACGGCAGCGCGACGAGGGAGACCACGGCGCCGACGAGCAGCACGACCTCCACGGTGTACGCCCAGCCGTACCCGGCACGCCCGACGAGCAGCCCGGCGAGCAGGGGGCCGACGGCCATGCTGATCCCGAACGACAGCCCCGACAGCGCGTTGGCGGCGGGCAGGAGCTGCGTGCCGACGAGGCGGGGGACGATCGCCGACCGCGCGGGGGAGTTGATCGCGAACAGCCCGTTCTGCAGCGCGACGAGGACGTAGAGCACGCGCACGTCGTCGAGCCCGAGCCAGGCCTGCACCGCGAACCCGGCGGCGACGAGCCAGAGCCCGGTCGAGGTCGCGAGGATGACGCGGCGCCGGTCGTACGCGTCGATGAGCGCGCCGCCGTACAGCCCGAGCAGCACGAGCGGGACGAACCCCACGAGCCCGACGAGGCCCACGCTGAGGTTCGACCGGGTCAGGTCCCAGACCTGGAGACCGACGGCCGTCGTCGTGAGGCCCGTGCCGACCGCGGAGAGCGACGTCCCGAGCCACATCCGCCGGTAGGGGACGCTGACGCGCAGCGGGGTCAGGTCGACGAGCAGACGGGGCACCCGGCCCATTCTCCCGTGCGGGCGGACGCCATCGCTCCCGGTAGCGGTCAGGTCAGCGCAACCGTGAACCACACCGACTTGCCGCGCCGGGTGGGCAGCCAGCCCCAGCTGCGGGCCAGCCGCTCGACGACGCGCATGCCCTGCCCGCCGACCTGCCCGGCGCCCGGCTCGAGCAGCTCGGGTGGGTCGGGGTTGTCGTCGGACACGGAGACCGTGAGCGCGTCGAGCGTGCACTCCATGTCGAGGTCGATCGTCCGGGCGACGTGCCCGTACTTCACGGCGTTCGTCACGACCTCGCTCGTGAGGAGCTCCACGACGTGCAGCGTCGTCTCGGACGCGCCGTAGGAGCGGGCACGCTCGACGCTCCACTGCCGGCCGAGCCGGGCCGAGCTGAGCAGCGCGGGGACGCGCATCGAGGCCACCTCGTTCACGTCGGTAGGGACCACCATGCGTCCTGCGGCCCGATCGCGCCGAGTGGGTGAATCTTCATCCACCTCACGCGGGGCCCTCCCGGCGGAGCCGGACCGCGACGAGCGCGACGTCGTCCTCGTGGTCCCCGCGCGACAGGCGCTCGAGCACGCCGTCGACCAGCCCGTCGAGGTCCCGGTCCGCGAGCTCGGCGACGGCCTCGCACAGCAGCTCCATGCCGTCCCGGACCGACCGGTCCCGCCGCTCGACGAGCCCGTCGGTGTAGAGCAGCACCGTCGCGCCCGGCTCGAGCGCGACCTCCTGGTCCGCGCGCGGCCACGCCGTGGACATCCCCAGCAGGAGGTCGTTGGTCCGCGCGTCGAGCAGCGACGTCGTGCCGTCCGGCCGCAGGACCAACGGCGCCGGGTGACCGGCGTTGGACCAGCGGAGCACGTGCGGCCCGTCGCTCCCGGCCGCGGGCTGCTCGACGCGCGCGACGACGGCGGTCGCGGTCGTCCCCACCCCGAGCCCCTGCATCGCGGCGTCGAGCGTGCTCAGGATCCCCGCGGGCGTCGCGCCGGTCGCGTACGCGATGCCGCGCAGCAGCGAGCGGACCTGGCTCATGTCGGCCGCGGCCGTGATGTCGTGGCCCATGACGTCGCCGATCACGAGCACCGTCGCGCCGTCGGGCTGGCGGAAGGCGTCGTACCAGTCGCCGCCGACCTCCGCGGCCTCCGCGGCCGGCTGGTAGCGCACGACGACCTGCAGGTGCTCGGGCTGGACGGGCGCGGCGAGGAGGCTGCGCTGCAGGCCCTCGGCGATGGTGTGCTGCTCGCTGTACAGCCGCGCGTTGTCGACCGCGAGGCCCGCGCGCTCGGCGAGCTCGAGCGCGGCGAGCAGGTCGGTGCCACCGAGCCGCGGGCGGCCCGCGCCGCGGCACAGCGTGATGAGCGCGCTCGTGCGCCCCCGCGCGCGCAGCGGCAGCACCGCCCCGGTCTCGGGTGCGAGCTCACGGAGCAGCGCGCGCGCCTCGGGCGAGCCCAGGTACTGCGCCATCGTCTCGGTGGCGGGCGCGGGGACGAGCACCGGCTCGCCCGTGCTGATGGCCTGCGCGACGAACGACGACGTGAGGTCGAGCGTCCGGAGCCGGATCTCGGCGTAGCTCTCCAGGGTCGCGCGCATCGCCGGGTCGACGTGCCACGTGGCCACGTCGCGCAGCCCGTGCTCCTCGACGCGCGTGATCATGCACCAGTCCGCCAGGGTCGGGACCACGTGCCGCCCGAGGCTCGCGAGCGCCTCGTCGATGTCGAGCGTCGCGCCGAGGTCCTGGCTCGCGCGCGCGAGCAGCTCGAGGCGGCGGGTCGCGCGGTCGGCGCTCGCGAGCGCGGCCTCGGCCGACTTCTGGGCGGTCCGGCGCTCGCTGATGTCGAGGAAGTACACCGACACCCCGTCCGGCGTGGGCCACGCGCGCAGCTCGTACCAGCCGTCGAGCGGCGCCGGGTAGTACGCCTCGAACTCCCGTGGGCGTCCGGTGCGCACGACCTCGCGGTAGTGGGTCTCGAACGGCGAGCCGACGGCGGCCGGGAAGAGGTCCCAGATGACGCCGCCGAGCAGCTCCTCGCGGCGCCGGCCGAGCAGGCGCTCGGCCTCGGCGTTGACGTACGTGAACCGCCAGTGCAGGTCGAGCGAGTAGAACGCCGCCGACATCGTCTCGAGCACGCGCGTCAGGCGGGCGTCGGAGTCCCGGTTCGCGGTCGTGTCGTACGCGACGCCGAGCACGCGCACGGCTGTGCCGCCCGGCCCGGCGACGGCGGTCCCGCGCGCCTGGACCCAGCGCGTGACGTCGCCGGGGAGGACGACCCGGTACTCCGCCTCGTACGTCGTGCAGCCGGTGATCGCCTCGTCGAGCGCACGGCCGACGCGCGCGACGTCGTCGGGGTGCAGGCGGGCGTTGAACGCATCGATCGAGCGCCCGAACTCGGCGCGCGTGTAGCCGAAGATCTCGAGCAGCCGGTCGTCCCACACGAGCGCGCCGGTGCGCAGGTCCCAGTCGAAGCTGCCGACACCGCCGGCCGTGACCGCGAGCTCCCAGCGCATGCGGTCGCGCTCGACGTCGGCCGACACGGCGGACAGCTCGAGCTCGCTCGACGCGGTGCGCGCGACCTCGGTGAGCAGCGCGACGTCGGACGGGGTCCACGCGCGGGGCTCGGGCGCGAACACGCACAGCGCGCCCGCGAGGTGGCCGTCGCGGCTCTCGAGCGGGACTCCGAGGTACGCCCCGACGGTCCCAGAGCGCACGGGCAGCAGGTCGCGGACGCGCTCGTCGGCGACGGCGTCCTCGACGACGAGCGGGACGCCGGCCTCGACGGTCACCGTGCACAGCGAGTCCTCGAGCGGGCCGGTGCTGCCGACCACGCCGGGCGGGAGCCCGCTGCCGCCGGCGACGAGCTGCTCGTGCGAGAGGAGGGACACCTGCGCCGACGGGGCGTGCAGCAGGCGGGCGGCGAGGTCCGCGAGCCGGTCGAGACCGCTCGAGCGGGGGGTGCGCGGGGGCCGGCGGTCGGAGGCCTGCCGGCCGGGCACGACGAGGGCCGGGACGGTCTCGCTCGTCGGGCGTCGAGCTGGGCTCATGGTTCCTCGGTTCTGGGCGCGCCCTGCCCGAGCACGCCCGCCGTGGCGAGCAACCCGCGCGACGTTCCGCACGCGGACCGCGTGGGTCAACAGTAGGCGCACCCGCGGTGATCGCCGCCGCGGCGTGCCCGTGCGGGACGCCCGCCGCCCCGACGCGACGGGTTCCGGGCGTTTTCGTGGGGTCCGCCGCCCGAGATGTCCGCATACCGACCGGTTGGTACGGCTAGTGCTGAGGCGGGTCGCCGGGTCACGATGAGGCGGTGCGCCACCACCGCACCGGGGTACCCCTCAGCCCCGCAGCCGTCCTGAAGGGCTCTGCAGTGAACCGACTCCTCGCACGACCCGGGCGCAGCGTCGCGCCCGGCCGCCGGGTGCCGCTCGTCGCCACCCTCGGACTCGCCCTCGCGGCGGGATCGCTCGCACCGTCCGCCTCCGCAGCGGCGGGCGACCCGGCCACCGTCGAGACGCCGCCGGTCGTGAGCCAGCGCGCCATCGACGAGCACGCGGCGACCGAGCCGCAGCTCAGCCTCGACGCCCCGGCGGCACTGCCCCCGGTCACGATCGCCGCGAGCCCGTACGAGCGCGGGCCTGCACCGACCGTCGCCTCGATCGAGGCGGCCCGCGGTCCGTTCGCCGTCGCGCAGACCACGGTGTCCCGGTTCGCCGCCAGCGGGTTCGGCGGCGGCACCATCACCTACCCGACGTCGACGGCCGAGGGCACGTTCGGCGCCGTCGCGATCTCGCCCGGGTACACCGCGGCGCAGTCGAGTATCTCGTGGCTCGGCCCGCGGCTGGCCTCGCAGGGCTTCGTCGTCATCACGATCGACACGAACTCGCGCTACGACCAGCCGTCGTCGCGCGGCGACCAGCTCCGGGCGGCGCTCGCCTACCTGACGGGGAGCAGCAGCGTGCGCGGCCGCATCGACGCGAGCCGGCTCGCGGTCATGGGGCACAGCATGGGCGGCGGCGGCGCGCTCGAGGCCGCCAAGGACAACCCGGCCCTGCAGGCGGCGATCCCGATGACGCCGTGGAACACCGACAAGACCTGGCCCGAGGTGCAGACCCCGACCCTGATCATCGGTGCGCAGAACGACTCGGTCGCCTCGGTGACGACGCACGCCGAGCCGTTCTACGAGAACCTGCCCGGGTCGCTCGACAAGGCGTACCTCGAGCTGCGCGGCGCGAGCCACTTCGCGCCGAACACGTCCAACACGACGATCGCCCGCCAGAGCATCGCCTGGCTCAAGCGCTTCGTGGACGACGACGAGCGGTACGCGCAGTTCCTCTGCCCGCCGCCCAGCGGCACGGCCATCTCGGAGTACCGCAGCACCTGCCCGTACTGATCGCGGCGCAGCGACCCGGACCTTCCGGGTGACGGTCGGCCCCGGTGACCTTGGTGTCACCGGGGCCGACCCGCGTCACGGGATGTTCACCCCCTGTCGGGCCATTCGTCCCTTGACGTCCCGGGATGTCCGATAGATACGCTCGTGGCGGCGCGAGAGCGCTCTCACGACCTCGGGGGCGGTCGTGGTCGGGCCCGGCCCGCGCACCCGGGGTGTCGCCGTCACCTGGGGGAGAACTGTCATGAACCGTGTCTCGTCGTACGTCCGCCGTGCCGTCGCCGGCCTGGCGGCGACCCTCGTGCTCCTCGGCCTGGGCCTCGCCCCGGCCCAGGCGTCGTCCGGCCTCACCGCCGACATCCGCGGCACCTGCGTGTGCGACTCCACCGTCGGGGAGTGGGTCGTCACATGGGAGGTCACGAACCACCGCGACGTCGCCGGAACCCTCGGCAACGTGCGCGCGTACCCGGCGGGCCGTGCGCTCGTCGGCCTGCCGAACCGCGTCGAGCCCGGCCAGACGATCCAGGGGACCCAGCGGCTCCAGTCGTGGGAGTACACCGGGTCGATCGCGTTCGACATCAACTGGGACGACGGCACGGTGACCTACGGCCACAGCTGGCCGGTCTACATCAAGATCACCTGCCACAAGGCCTGACCGGCGCGGGCAGCCGCACGACGACGGGCCCGGCGCACCGCCACGGGGGCGTGCGCGGGGCCCGTCCCCGTGCGCGCAGGTCAGATGCCCTGCCACTCCGGCTTCTGCGCCCACGTCTGGCGGTAGTACTCGCCGAGCTGGAGCCGGCCGGCGGCCGCGTCGTCGACGAGCACCGTGACGTGCGGGTGGAGCTGGAGGACGCTCGCGGGCCACATGGCCGTGACCGGGCCCTCGACGAGGTGGTGCACCGCCTGGGCCTTGCGGCGCCCGTCCGCGAGGACCACGAGGTGCTTCGCGGACATGACCGTCCCCAGACCCTGCGTGAGCACGTGCCGCGGGACGGCCTCGACGTCGTCGCCGAAGAACCGGGCGTTGTCGAGCCGCGTCTGCTGCGTGAGCGTCTTGATCCGCGTGCGGGACGCCAGCGACGAGCCGGGCTCGTTGAACGCGACGTGCCCGTCGGTGCCGAGCCCGAGGATCTGCACGTCGACCCCGCCCGCGTCCACGATGGCCTGCTCGTACGCCGCGCACGCCGCCGGGAGGTCCTCGGCGAGCCCGTCGAGGCTCCGCACCGCCGCGGGGTCGAGGTCGACGCGGCCGACGAGGTCGCGCTCGATGACGTTGCGATAGCGCTCGGGGTGGTCGAGGGGGAGCCCCACGTACTCGTCGAGCATGAACGCGCGCGCCGAGGCGAACGACAGGCCCTCCTCGGTGTGCCGGCGCGTGAGCTCGTCGTAGACCTTGAGCGGGCTCGACCCGGTCGCGAGGCCGAGCACCGCGTCGGGCCGGCGGCGCAGCAGCGCGTCGATCGCGCCGGCCGCGAGCGCGGCGAGCTGCTCGGTCGAGGGGTTGATGACGACTTCCATCAGCGGACCACCTGGTTCTCGGGGGTGACGGGGGAGATCGGGCTGCGCCGGGCGGCCAGCGCCGCGCCGACCGCCGCGACCTGGAGCTCGCGGGGCACGAGGCTGAGCCGCTCGGCGACGTGCAGGCTGCGCAGGAACGCGGAGCCCTCGGCCTGGCGGCGCACGGCCGCGGCGACCTCCTCGAGCAGCGGGGCGCCGACCTCGGCGACGCCGCCGCCGAGCACCACGTGCTCGACGTCGCACGTGAGGACGAGCATCCGCACCGCGGCGGCGACCGCGTCGACGAACCGGCCCTGCACCGCGAGCGCCTCGCGGTCGCCGGCGGCGGCGGCCTCGAAGACCTCGGCCGGCGCGGGACGACCCGTGCGGCTCGGCCACGCCGCGTCGATCGCGGAGCCCGACGCGTACAGCTCGAGGCACCCGCGCTGCCCGCACGGGCACGGCGGGCCGTCGGCGACGTACGGCACGTGGCCGATCTCGCCGGCCGCGCCGAGGTGCCCGCGGCGCAGCCGCCCGTCGAGCAGCAGGCCCGCGGCCACGCCCGTGCCGAGCGCGAGGTACGCGAGGTCGCCCCCGAGGCCCAGGAGCTCCGCGGCGCCGAGCGCGGCGGCGTTGAGGTCGTTCTCGACGCCGACGGGCACCCCGCCGAGCCGCTCCCGCAGGAGCTCCCCGAGCGGGACGTCCGTGCCGTCGATGCCGAGGTTCACCGCGTGCGAGACGGCGCCCGTGAGCGGCTCGACGACACCGGGCACGCCCGCGCCGACGCCGGCGAGGCCGTCGACCGTGAGCCCGGCCTGCGCGCACAGCGCCTCGACCGCCTCGGCGGCGGACGCCACGACGCCGTCGTGCCCGCGCCGCGTCGGCACGCGCACGCTGGCGTGCACCACCGGGGCGGCGCCGGGCGTGCTCGCGAGGAGCACCCCGAGCACCTTCGTCCCGCCGATGTCGAGCCCGACGGACCAGCCGCCTCGCGGCGCGCCGTCGGGCACGGGAGCGCGACCACCTCCTGCCGGCGCGGCCGTCCGGAGCGCCTGCCCGGGCACCGGTACCGGCACCGTCGCCGTCCCGCCCGGACCTTCCGTCGTCGCACCCACCTGACCGTCGACCTGCACAGTGACGCCCCCGTCCGTCGCTGGACTCACCCCTTCACCGCCCCCGCGACGAGCCCGCTCGTCATCTTGTTCTGCACGAACAGGAAGAACAGGATCACCGGCACCGCGATGAGCGTGGAGCCCGCCATGACGACGCCCCAGTCGGTCGCACGGTTCGCCTCCACGAGGCCCTGCAGCCACAGCGGCAGCGTGCGGCGCGACGGCTCGGTCATGACGACCAGGGCCAGGGTGTACTCGTTCCACGCCTGCAGGAACCCGTACACGCCCGACGCCACGAGCCCGGGGGCCAGCAGCGGGAAGGTGATCTTGAAGAACGCACCGGTGCGGGAGAGCCCGTCGACCATGCCGGCCTCCTCGAGCTCGATGGGCACGCCGGTGACGAAGCCGCGCAGCATCCAGATCGTGAACGGCAGGATCGCCGCGACGTACACGATGGTCAGGCCGAGGACGGCGTTGACCAGGCCCCAGCCGTCGAGCATCTGGTACTGGGAGATGAACAGCCCCTCGGCGGGGATCATCTGCACGACCAGGATCGCGACGATGAACGACTTGCGCCCGCGGAACCGGAACCGGGACACCGCCAGCGCGGCGACGAACGCGAACAGGATCGCCGCGACGAGCGTCACGGCGGTCACGGCCAGCGACGTGCGGAACGACTCGAAGAACGTGGAGTCCCGGAACACGGCCCGGAAGTTCGCGAGGGTGCCGCCGGTGGGGAAGAAGTTCGGCGTCGGTGTCTGCAGGCGGTTGGAGGGCAGGAACGAGCTCGAGATCATCCAGTAGATCGGGAAGACCCAGACGACCGCGACCAGGACGGCGACGGTCCCGAGCGACCAGCGCCCGACCGCGGCCCTCACAGCTCCTCCTCGCGCAGCATCCGGCGGATGTAGAACGAGGTCAGGGCGAGGGTGAGGACCAGCATGATCGTGGCCATCGCTCCGGCCATCGAGAACTCCTTGGAGAGCGAGTAGATGTAGGTGCCCAGCAGGTGGGTGTCGCGGGTGGGTGCCCCGGCGCGCTGCAGGACGTAGACCTGGGTGAACACGCGCAGGTCCCAGATGACCTGGAGCAGCGCGACGACGAAGAGCACGGGCTTGACCATGGGGATGGTGATGAGCCGGAACCGGTCCCAGCCGTTCGCGCCGTCGAGCTGGGCGGCCTCCATCGTCTCGGTCGGGACCTGGAGCAGGCCCGCGTACACCGTGAACACGACGAACGGCACGCTCATCCACACGACGATGACGGTGGCGACGGCGTAGAAGGACAGCGGCTCGATCAGCCAGGAGTGGTAGCGCCAGCCGTCGAGCCCGAGCGGCTCGGCCAGCAGCCAGTTCACGACCCCGTACTGGGAGTCGAACAGCCACTGCCACACC
Organism: Cellulomonas cellasea; assembly: GCF_006538745.1. Lineage (GTDB taxonomy): Bacteria > Actinomycetota > Actinomycetes > Actinomycetales > Cellulomonadaceae > Cellulomonas_A > Cellulomonas_A cellasea. Next base: position 158,448 of record NZ_BJLR01000016.1, read on the forward strand.
GTCATCGTGGCCAGCACCGGGGTGCCCCACGCGAGCAGCATCCCGACCTGCAGGGTCATGCGGGCGGCACGGCCGACCTTGGCCATCAGCACCGCGAGCGCCATCCCGATCACCATCGTCAGGGCGGCGTTGACCAGGCAGAACGCGATCGAACGGCCGATCACGGCCCACACGTAGGGGTCGGAGAGCAGCTCGGTGTAGTTCGCCAGGCCCACCCACTCCGCCGGCCGGCCGAACTGCTGGGCCAGCCCGTACTCCTGGAAGGACAGCACGAGCTGGCGGACCAGCGGGTAGCCGAGCCCGACGGCGACCGCGGCGGTCGCGGGGACCAGCAGCAGGTAGGCGCCGAGGCGGGTGCGCAGGGGGCGCCTGCGGGGGACGACGGGGGGCCGGGTGCCGGCGGCCGCGGGCGGCAGGTCGGCGGGCGGCAGGTCGGGGGGCGTGAGGCCCGGGGCCGGGACGACGCCGGGCGGGGGAGGTGCGGCGGGGGCGACCGCTCGGCCGAGACGGGGGCCGGACATGGGTGCTCCAGGGGGTCGGGCGGGACCCGGGGGCACCGCGCACGTCGGCGCGGTGCCCCCGGGGGGGAGTTCCGCCGGGTCAGTTGAGCGTGTCGGCCAGGAGCTGGTCGGCCTCGGCGGCGGCGGTCTTGAGGTCCGCACCGCTCGCGACCTGCTGGAAGAAGTCCTCCAGGATCCGCGCGCCCTCGACGTCGGCCCACTTCTCGGCGGCCGGGGTGAGCTTGGCGCCGAGAGCGGCGTCGAGCGCGGCCGAGGCGTACACGTCGTCACCGAGCGACGAGGCGTACTCCGAGTTGCCCGGGATGAGCCCGTTGGAGCCGAGCATGACCTGGAACTCCTCGCTGAAGATGATCTTCAGCAGGTTCTGCGCGAGCTCCTGGTTCTCCGACTTCGCGGGGATCGCGAGGTTGGAGCCGCCGGCGAACACCGTCGCGGGCGTGCCCGCCTCGGCACCGGGGAGCGCGAAGACGCCGGTCTTCTCCTCGTTGCACTTCTGCTGCTCGGTGCGCAGCGCCTTGGCCTCCTCGGACTCGTCCTCGGCGGCGACGCCCTTGTTGCACTCGGGCAGGTCGATGCTCCACCGCGCCCACGTCGGGGCCGAGAACATCGCGGCCTCGCCGTTGTTGAACGGGACCCACGGCTCGTTGGAGTCGGCGTCCTTGGGTGCGCTCGTGCCCGTCTGGAAGAGCGTCTGCACCTCGGCGAGCGCCTTCTGCGACTCGGGGCTCGACAGCGCGCCGGCCCACTCGTCGCCGTCCTTCACGGCGAGCTCGCCACCGTGCGTGTAGACCCAGGCGGTGCCGTTGTACCAGTCCTGCCCGGGGAACCAGAAGCCGGAGAAGTTGGGCGTCCCGGCCGGGTTGGCGGCCTGGAGCTTGACGGCGGCGTCGTTGAACTCGGCGAGCGTCGTCGGCACGGACACGCCGGCCGCGGCGAACAGGTCCTTGCGGTAGAACACCGCGCGGGCGCCCGAGTAGTACGGGAGCGCGTACACGGTGTCGTCGACCGTGCCGGCGTCGACGAAGCCCTGGAGCAGCTTCTCGCCGCCGACCTCCTGGTAGAGGTCGCTCACGTCGCTGAACGCGCCGGCGTAGGCGAACGTCGGCGTCTGGGTGTTGCCGATCTCGACGACGTCCGGGGTCTGGTCGGCCGAGGTCAGGGCCGTCTGCAGGCGCGGGACCAGGCCGTTCCAGTCCTGCTCCTCGATGACGAGCGTCGAGCCGGGGTTCTCCTCGGCGAACGTCGTCTTGAGGTACTCGCGGAGCTCCTCGGACGTGTCCGTCCCGTTGAGCCAGAGGCGGATCTCGGCGCCGCCCTCGGGGGCGGTCGCGTCGGTGTCGGCCTCGTCGCCGGCGCCGGAGCTGCACGCGGCGAGCGCGAGCAGTCCCACGGTCGCGAACGCTGCACTACGTAGAATCCTCACGGTGGGGGTTCCTTCCCATGTCGTGTCACGGCGGTGCGGGTCATTGGCGTGGGCCGCACCGTCTTGTCGGTCGCTCTCGCCTGTCGGTAGTTCTCGACTGCAGGGCGGGCAGCTCGGGTTCGTCAGCTGAACCCGAGCTGTCCCGACAGCACGAGGACGGCGGCCCCGAGGAGGGTGCCGTCCTCGCCGAGCGGGGTCATCCGCAGCTGGAGGTCGCTGCTGATGACCGGGATGGTGCGCTCCTGCAGGGTCGCCAGCGCGCAGTCGCGCAGGGGGCCGTCCAGGAGCTCGGGGGGGCCGCTGAGAACCACCTCGGAGAGGTTCAGCGCACTCACGACCGGTGCGAGGGCGATGCCCAGGCGCCGACCGACCGACGCCAGGGCGGCGTCGGTGGCTTCGGGGTCGAGATCCGCGACGCGCCGGCGCAGGGCCGGCACGGACAGCACGGTCTCGAGGCAGCCCCGGCGTCCGCACGCGCAGAGCGCGGCGCGGCCGAGGGGGGCGGTGTCGTGGTCGTCGCGGTCGTCGACGACGGTCACGTGGCCGAGCTCGCCGGCGGCGTGCCGGTGGCCCTGGACGAGCGCGCCGTCGAGCACGATGCCCGCGCCGACGCCCTGGCCGACGGTGAGCACGAGCAGGCCCTCGCCCGACGCGCCGCCGTACGTGAACTCACCGAGCACCGCGGCGTTGGCGTCGTTCGCGACGTGCACCGGCAGGCCCAGCCCGGCGCTCAGCGTCGCGGCGAGCGGCACGTCGAACCACTCGCGGTTGGGCGCCTGGAGCACGACGCCCTCGTCGTCGACGACGCCGGGGGAGCCGACGCCGACCCCGAGCACGGGGCAGGTCGCGGTCGCGGCGAGCTCGCGGGCGAAGGCGAGCAGCGCGTCGACCGCGGCGGGGCCCGTGCGCCCGTCGACCGGGGTCGAGCGGCGCTCGACGAGCGTGCCGGACAGGTCGAGGACCGCGCCGTGCATCTGCTCGTCGTCGGTGAGGTCGAGCGCGACGATCTGGAACGCCTCGGTGCGCAGGCCGACGAGGATCGCGGGCTTGCCGACCTTCGCCTCGGGGCTCAGGCCGAGCTCCTCGACGAGGTTCTCCGCCATGAGGGACGCGATGAGGTCGGACACGGTGACGCGCGTCAGGCCGGTGGCCCGGGCCAGGTCGGCCCGCGAACCGGGGCCCTCGTGGAAGAGGTGCTGCAGCAGCATGGACCGGTTGTGGGCGCGTCCGTGCTCCGGGAGGACCTTGTCCGTGGGGCGGAGGGTGCGCGTCGTCACATTTGTTAGTAGACCTTCCTAACAAGGGTGTGTCAAGATCTCCGAGTGGCCGAGATCACATCGAGACCTGCGCTTCACACAACCGTCATCCGCGGCCGTGTCGTGACCCCGGAGCAGGTCCTCGACGACGCGCTCGTGGTGGTCGAGGACCAGCACATCACGTGGGTCGGGCCCGTGTCAGCGGCGCCCGCCGGGGTCGACGTCCCCGCGCCCGACGCGCACCCCCGCACGCTGCTCCCCGGGCTCGTCGACCTGCACTGCCACGGCGGCGGAGGCGCGAGCTTCCCCGACGCCACGACGCCCGACGAGGCGCGCGCCGCCGTCCGCGAGCACCTGCGCCACGGCACCACGACCCTCGTCGCGTCCCTCGTCACCGCCGCCGAGGCCACGCTCCTCGAGCGCACCGCGACGCTCGCCGACCTCGCCGACGCCGGCGAGATCGCCGGGATCCACCTCGAGGGACCGTTCCTGTCGAGCGCCCGCTGCGGCGCGCAGGACCCCACGCTCATGCTCGACGGGCGCTCGCGGCTCGTCCGGGAGGTCGCGCGCGTCTCCCGCGGGCACCTGCTCACCATGACCGTCGCGCCCGAGGTCCCCGGCGTGCTGGGGGAGGGCGGGGTCGTCGAGACGCTCGCCGAGGTCGGCGCCGTCCCCTCGATCGGGCACACCGACGCGTCCGCCGAGGTCGCCACCGAGGGCATCGCGCAGGCCGTCCGCGCGCTCGCCGCCGTCGCGAGCCGCTCCGGCCGGCCCACCGTGACGCACCTGTTCAACGGGATGCGCCCGCTGCACCACCGCGACCCCGGCCCCGTCGCCGCGTGCCTCGCCGCCGCCGCGCGCGGGGACGCCGTCGTCGAGCTCGTCGCCGACGGGACGCACCTCGCCGGCGCGACCGTCGCCGCGGTGTTCGACCTCGTCGGACCCACCGCGATCGCGCTCGTGACCGACGCGATGGCCGCCGCCGGGATGCCCGACGGGACCTACCGGCTCGGCTCGCTCGGCGTCGAGGTGGCGGACGGCGTCGCGAGGCTCAGCGAGGGCGGGGCGATCGCCGGGGGGACGGCGCACCTCGTCGACGTGGTGCGCGCGACCGTCGCCGCCGGCGTCCCGCTCGTCGACGCCGTGCACGCCGCCGCGACGACCCCCGCCACGGTGCTCGGCCGGCGCGACGTCGGGGCGCTCGAGGCCGGGCGGCGCGCGGACGTGCTGGTGGTCGACGAGGACCTGACACCGGTGCGCGTGCTGCGCGCCGGTGCGTGGGTCGACGCCGACCTCGGCGCGGCCCGCGCCTGAGCCGACACAGCCGCACCCCGGACGCGCCCACCCGCGCGTCCCCGAGCACGCCCCCCGACCGAGGAGAACGCCGGATGACCGACCTGCCCCTGGTGCCCGCACCCTCGAGCGTGACGCCGACGGACGGACCCGGCTACGTGCTCGGACCCCGCACGCGCGTCGTCGCCGGCACCCACCCGGAGGTCGCGTCCGCCGTCGCGCACCGGCTGTCCCGGCTCGCCGGCTTCGCGGTCCCCGTGACCGCGAACGGCGCCGACGAGCCCGACACGATCGTCCTGCGGCTCGCCGACGACGCCGCGGCGCTGGGTCTCCCGGACGCCGGGCTCACGCCCGAGCGTGCCGCCGGCGCCTACCGGGTCGAGGTCACAGAGCGCCGCGTGACGCTCTCGGCGCTCGCGGTCGACGGCTTGCTGCACGCCGCGACCGTGCTCGAGCAGCTCGCGGTGCGCGACGCCGGAGCTGCGCCCGACACCGCGTCCGCCCCGGGCGCCCTGGCCGCCGCGCCCGCCCCGGACGCCGGGCCCGTCCCGGCCGCCACGCCGGCCCCCGACGCCGCGCCGACCCCCGACGCCGCGCCGACCCCCGTCCGGCTCCCCGCCGTCGTCGTCGTCGACACCCCGCGCTTCGGCTGGCGCGGGCTCAGCGTCGACGTCGCCCGGCACTTCTTCGGCCCCGAGGTGCTCCGCACGGTCGTCGACGTCATGGCGAGCCTGCGGCTCAACGTGCTGCACCTGCACCTGACGGACGACCAGGGCTGGCGCCTCGACGTCCCGTCGCGCCCGCAGCTCGTGGACGTCGCGAGCAAGACGGCGGTCGGCGACGACCCGGGCGGCTACTACACGGTCGACGACCTCGCCGAGCTCACCGCCTACGCGCGCGGCCGCGGCATCACGGTGGTCCCCGAGATCGACCTGCCCGGGCACGTCAACGCGGCGCTGCACGCGCTCGGCGAGCTCACGCCGTCGGGCGAGCCGGCCGACCCGTACACGGGCATCGAGGTCGGCTTCAGCCGCCTGCACGCCGACCTCCCGACGACCGAGCCGTTCCTGCGCGACGTCCTGACCGACGTCGCGTCGATGACCCCGGGGCCGTACGTGCACATCGGCGGCGACGAGGTGCACACGATGGAGGCCGACGAGTTCGCGCGGCTCGTGACGACCGCCGCGCGCATCGTCGAGGAGGCCGGCAAGACGGTCGTCGGCTGGCAGGAGGTCGCGCGGGCGACGCTCACGCCGGGGACGGTCGTGCAGCTGTGGGACGAGCGGGACGGCGCGGAGCTCGTCCGCCCGGCGGTCGAGGCCGGTGCGCTGCTGCTGCTGTCGCCCGCGAGCAAGGTCTACCTCGACCTGAAGTACGACGCGCACACCCCGATCGGTCTCGAGTGGGCGGGCCACGTCGAGCTGCGCGACTCCTACGACTGGGACCCGCTCGCGGTCGTCCCGGGCGTCCCCGAGAGCAGCGTCGTCGGCATCGAGGCCGCGCTCTGGACCGAGACGATCCGCACGCCCGACGACCTGTTCTTCCTGCTCCTGCCCCGGCTCGCGGCGGTCGCCGAGGTCGCGTGGTCGCAGCCGGACCGGCGCTCGTGGGAGGACTTCGGCCGGCGCGTCCGGCACCTCGCACGCTCGTGGGACCGCGCGGGGCTCCCGTGGTACCGCTCGCCGCAGATCCCGTGGTGAGAGCGCCGTCCTGAGAGGCGGAACCGGACACACCTCCCTAGGCTCGGCTCCTCGGGAGACGTCCGCTCCCCCCAGCAGACGGAGGACCGCACATGAAGAACAAGGCAGTGTTCCTTGTCGGCGCAGGCGTCGGGTACGTGCTCGGCACGCGCGCCGGCCGCCAGCAGTTCGAGGTCATCAAGGCCAAGGCGAACCACCTCTGGAACGACCCGCGCGTGCAGTCCAAGGTGAGCACGATCGAGTCGCAGGCCGCCCAGTTCGCGAAGGAGCAGGGCTCGACGCTCAAGGACAAGGCGACGTCCGCGGTCAAGGGCGCCGTCGCGAGCACCGGCCTGACCGGATCCAAGGGCAACGAGGGGTCGACGGACGACATCGCGTACTCGGCCGACTCGCCGTCCGGCACCCAGTGGGCCGGCGACGTGTCCGGCACGGTCGGGACGACCCCGGACATCCAGTCGAGCGACGACTTCACGACGCCCGACTCGCGCGGCACGCACGACGAGCCGACGCGCGGGTACTGACACCCCGGCTCGAGCCCCGCACGACGCGCACGAGGCGCCCGGTCCCACGACCGGGCGCCTCGCGCCGTCCCGGGGTCCGTCGACGGGTCACGCCGGGCCGCGCACCCCGTCGACGAGCGCCGGGAGCTCGAGCAGCGGGACCGGGGGGACGCCGTGCGCCGGGGCCCAGGCGACCTCACCGACCCAGCGCTCGACGGCCTCCTCGCCCAGGAGCGCGTCGAGCAGCAGGAACGTGATCTGCCCCTGCGCGTCGTCGGGCAGCGCGGCGAACTCCGGGTGGCTGACCTGCACGTGCACCTTGCCGCCCTCGACGACGGCCACGACGGTCGCGGACGCGAGGTCGACGGTCCGGTGCTCGTCGAGCCCGATGGCGATGCCGGACGGGTCGGCGACCGGCCGGCGGAAGTCGGCGTACTCGAACGCGTCGTCGGCCGCGGGTGCCGCGTCGAGCCACCGCCGGGCGACGTCGCGGAGGTCCGGGTTCCCGGCCGCGGTGACCGTGAGGACGTGGCGGGCCGCACGCCCGGACCCGGTCTCGAACGACAGATCGGGGTCGACGGCGTGCACGTGCTCGGCGAGCACCGGACCGAGCCGGCGGACCGCCTCACCGTCCTCGCCGTCGAACGTCGCGGCGGCCTGCGCGCGGCCCTCGGCGAGCCACCACGCCCAGAAGGCCGCGATGCCCTCGTCCTGACGTGCGCGGACCTGCTCGAGGGACGGACGGCGGCGGAAGAATCCCATGGCCGTGGAGGCTAGCGGGTCCGCCCGACCGCCTCGGGCCCGCCGTCGCACGGCTCCTCGCCGCAGCGCCACCACGCCTCGGCGCCGTCGACGTGCAGCAGGTACCCCGTGACCTCGCGCCCGTCGGGACGGGTCAGGCCGGTCACCGCGCGCACGCGGTCCCGGGCCACGACCCACTCGGGGGTCGCCGCCTCGTCGGCGTCCGCGGCGAGGCGGGCCTCCTCGGCCAGCAGCGGGGCGAGGAGCTCGAACCCGTCGAGCGGCTCGACGTGCGCGCGCCGCCACGGGAAGTCCGCCTCGGTCACGTGCAGCGACGCGACGACGCGACCGCCGTGGTGCAGCTGCCAGACGTCGTGCGCGGCCATGGGCCCAGGGTAGGTCGGGCGGGTGGGGTCGGCAGTGCCGGCGGGGTCACCCGCGCCGCTCTGGCTGCGTCTACGCGTCCCGTGCCAGCTCCATGCCGGGCGCGTCGTCCGGCCGTCTCCGGAAGCCGTTGCGCTCGTAGAAGCCGGCCCGACCGCGAGCCGCGAACAGCTGGACGTCGTGAACGCCCCGACGACGGGACTCCGTCACCAGGTGCTCCAGGATCTGCGCGCCCACGCCCTGCCCGCGGACGTCCTCGCGCACGATCATCTCGGTGACGAACGCGTGCAGCGCCCCGTCACCGACGACGCGGGCCATCCCGAGGAGCTCCTCGTCAGGCCCGTCCTCCCGTGCCACGCACACCAGCCAGCTGCCCGCCAGCGCCTGCTCGGCACGGTGCGGGTCCAGCGAGCCCCAGCCGGTACCGGCGTACAGCCGCACGAACTCGGCGGGCGTGGGCGGATCGAGCGACAGCAGCACGCGCCGACGGTACGGGATGCACGCCCGGCGGCGGCGTCAGGTGCTCGCGTGCTCGGGGCAGCGCAGCCGTCGCCGGTCCGCCGAACGGTGCTCCACGTGGGCGGGGCGCCCGCAGGCCTCGAACCAGTTGCGGCCGCCCACGTTGGCCCAGCAGACCGGTGGTCGCTCCGCCGCAGCGGCGAGCTCGCGCTCGACCGCGGGAAGCCCGTAGGTCACGACGTCCCGCATCACCTCGCCGGCGATCGCGGCGAGCTCGTCGCCGGGCCGCACGTACCAGGACCGGTCTCCCGCGGTCCCGGGCACGAGCATCCCGATGGAGGCCTGCCACCCGACCCCCCACCCCAGGGTCCCGGACGCGGGTGTCCGGGGGCGCCGGCCCGCGGGGATGTTCTCGGCGTCCCACGCGTCCTTGGACATGACGGCGAGGTGGGCAGTGAAGTCCACCGACGCGGCAGTGGAGTACCTGCCCTTCTGCCAGCCGAGCAGCACCCAGTGGGTCAGGTGCGGACGCACCCAGGCCGCGGCCGACCCCGTCCACCCGAGCTCTCGCAGGCGCGGTCCGAGGTGGTCCTTCACCAGGGACCTGAACTCGTCCTGCGCGGTGACCGTCACCGGCCCACCGTAGGGCGGCGCACCTCCCCGTCGGGAACCGGAGCGCGCGATGCTCGATGTACCTGGTGAAGGCTCAGCGACACTGCGCTCAGGTGTGAGACACCTGTGTCCGAGTCATGCCGGAGCTGCGGGAGGGGACGAGGTGACGGAGCTGTCGCTCGTGTGGCGCATCGCCCAGCACGGGTGGGCGGAGTGCGAGCTCGAGACGCCCGACGGGCGCGTGGTCGTGCCGGCCTCGTACGTGACGGACGCTCCGGAAAACCTCCTGAGCGGACTGACCCACGTGTGCGCCTGGGATGGTTCGACGACGTTCACGTTCGTGGGCGAGCCGGCGGAGTACCGCTGGACGCTGACGGCGGCAGCCGGAGTGCTCGAGGTGGCCATCGAGCATCGCGCAGGGACCGCCGGGGCAGGCTCGCTCTGGGCGCCGGCGTGGAGCGGGGCATCCGCGCTGTCGACGTTCGCCCGTGTGTCGGTGCGCGCTTTCGATGCGGTGCTGCACGAGCACGGGCCGTCCAGCTACGAGCAGGTGTGGGGGAGGCCCTTCCCGGCGGCCGAGCTCGACGGCCTGAGATCCGCGTGGCGTCGTCTGCGCGCCTCCGGAGCGTGAGTCTGCTCTCGCGGGCGCGTACCCGGTCGGTGTCTCGTCGTGCGGTGTTGACCGACGCGCACGGCGACGACGAGACTTTCCGGACCGCCGCACGCAGGCCCTGACGACGGGGTGCTATGCACGAGTACGAGTCGCGAGACGTCGCCCAGCGCGAGACGAACCGCCCAGCGGTGCGCGCAGGGGACCGCGCGGGGCCGCACGGGCTCCTCGCGCTCCAGGTCACCGCCGGCAACCAGGCCGTCGGCCGGCTCATGACGGTGCAGCGTGCCGACACCCAGCCGGTCGGCCCGGAGCCGGCCCGCGGGCCGGACGCCCTGGCGTGGGCACTGCCCCAGCTGGACGACGAGCCGATCACGGGGATCCGGCACGTGATCGACGCCTTCGAGCTGCTCCTGGCGGACGTCAACGCCGGGCGCCTCGCTGCGGGCGCCGCCACGGCGCTCCTCCTGCAGCACCAGGGGGCCGTCCAGGGTCGCCTCATCCACTACCTGACGCCCCGGCCGGGCGAGCTGGGCATCCGGGACCTGGCCCTGCCCAGCGACGCGGAACGGGACTACCTCTGGATGCAGCAGATCCGGCTGTTGGCTGTGGAGCAGGCGCTCGTGCGGCTCACGGCGTCGGGCGCCGCCGCTCAGGCCGCAGCGCTCGGGCTCGCGAGGCGGCGTCACTAGACGACACGGGCGAGCACCCACCGCAACATCACGCTCATCTCGGCAGAGCCGCGAGATGGGCTTGGATGCGTGCGCTCAGTGCACCGCGGAGGAGGCATACAGCGGATGTGCGAGCAGCTGGCTCTGCAACGGGCCGGGGTCGGGGAGCCGGTGAGGTCCCGAGACGTCCGGGGCGTCCAGGTCAGGCCAGTGCTCGGTGAACCAGCCGTGCTCGCCGGGCGTCATGTGCTGCCGTCGCCGCCGCAGCAGGGACGTGAGGTCGCTCGCTCGTCGTGCGTCCTGGTGGACGTGGCGGAGCAGGTGAGTGACGGCGAGGGTCAGCGGGGAGAAGTCGAACGCCTCGGTGGTGCGCCGCCGGGCGAGCATCGCCGTGACCCGGGCGAGCACGACGTCGTACGCCGAATCGTCTCCGATCGCTGCCAGGCCGAAGAGTGCGAAGAGCCGCACGGCGTGATCGCGGTCGTCGACGAGGCCGGCGAGGGCTGGGGTGGCGCCGGGCTCGTCTCGCTTGGCCAGGGCGAGCGTGGCCGCGCAGCGCAGGTCCGAGGTGCCGGCTCCCCCGGTGGAGAGCGTCCGGAGCAGCACGGCTCGGCCCGCCGGTCCGCGCACGTCTCCCAGTGCCGCGGTCACCAGAACGTGGCGCCAGCCCGAGAGGCCGTCGAGCTCCGCGAGCAGGCGGTCGCCGGCCTCACCCATGTCGACGGCGGCGCGCAGCGCGTCCTCGAACTGCTCCGCGCGCGACGCGCGCAGGCCCGCCGCAACCTCCGGGACGACGCGCGGCGTGCTCGACGGTCTCTCGGGGTCCGACTCGGCGCGCACGACGCCATCCTGCCGCGTTCATCAGGACGGCGGCCAGAACCTGGACGAAGGTCGAGGTGCGTGCGACGCTCAGCCGATGGTGCGGAGCGGCGTGTCGTCGTGGTCGCGGACGGTGGTGCGCTCGACGAGGAAGTCGACAGCGGGCAGCTCGGCTGACCGGTAGCTACCGGCTCGGGGGAGCAGCTGCGTGGCGACGGCCTCGGCCTGTCGCAGGGTCAGGCCGATGACCCAGTGACCCGGCTCGTGCTCGTGCGGGTCGCCGTGCGCCTCGGGTGAGAACGTCACGCGGGCGTGCTCGCTCTCGAGGGAGAAGTCGTCCCCAGCACCGATGCGCAGGGGGAGCGCGACGCGCAGGGTGTCCACCACGCTGGCGCCGAGGGTGACGGTCAGGGGAGCTCGACGTCGGAGCCGTGCGAGGCGGCCGGCCCGGGTGACGGTGAGCTGCTCGACGACCAGTCCCCCGAGGGAGGACCCGTCTGCGGCGCGGCCGGCCTCGACGGCGGCGAGCGCGCGCGGGTCGGTGAGGATCGAGTCCCGGTCGAGCCGAGTCACCAGGAGCGGGTGGTACTGCTCGTAGAGCGCAGCGAAGCCCGTGTCGGTCCAGGTCTTCTTCGCGGCGGCCTCGTCGGCGGTCAGGCCGACCACCTGCAGGAAGTCGATCGCGTCGGCGCCGGCGTCACGGGTGTCCCCGCGAGGGCCGCGTCCGAGCTCGGGGTCCTCCATGAACAGGACCTGCCCCACGGGTGTGACCGAGTCCTGCTGGATCGGGCCGTACAGGTCCATGGTGTGGCCGGGCCCGAACGGGGTGAACGACTCCACGACGTAGCGCGTGAGGTTCTGCAGCAGGTTCACCATGAACACCGGGGGGTGCTCGTGCTCGGGACCGTCGGCGCGGGCCAGGCGGGCGGTGAGCTCGAACGTCCAACCGCGACCGTCCTCGGGATCGTCGAGGACATGGCGGGCGTCGGGGGGACCGACGGCGGTCGAGGTCAGGCCGACCGCGACGTAGTGCCAGTGCGGCACGGGTTCGGTGCGGGTGTAGACGAGGACCTCGTCCAGCGGGTCGGGGCCCCCGTCCTGCCAGCGGTGCTCGGTCACCCAGCGGAAGTCCGGCTCCGTCTGCCCGTACACCGCGTCCAGTGCAACGCCGACGCCCGGGGCGCCATCCACGTGAGTCACGCCCCCGGCATCCCGCGAGCCCGAGTCCCGCGGAGCGCCGCCACGAGGTGAAGCAAGCGCGGAGTGCCTCACCCAGCCCGACCGGTGCGCCGGAGCGTTCAGCCTTCGTCGCCCTCGAACCCGATCAGCCAGTGGAGGCCGAAGCGGTCGATGACCTGCCCGTCCGTCGCGCCCCAGGCCCGCGTCTGCAGGTCGTCCACGACCTCGCCGCCCTCGGAGAGCGCGGCGAACCAGGTGCGGAGGTCGGAGGGTGCGGACGCCCCGAGCAGGGAGAGCATCATCCCCTGGCTCTTGAACGAGGGCGTGTCCCCGGCGACGTCGGCTGCGAACAGCGCGACCGGCCCGTCCACGAGGTACCCGTGGGCGACGGCGTCCGCCGGGCCGTCGGTCCTGCCGAACTCCTCGAAGGTGTGCAGCTGTGCGGCGCCGCCGAACACCTCGGCGTAGAAGGTCAGAGCGGCACGAGCCGTGCCCGGGAGGTGGAGGTAGGGCGTCGGTGCGGTCATGTCAGTCTCCGTGGGTGAGCCGGGCGGGCGCCGGCGGCCGCTGGTGCCGCTCGCGTCCCGCACCGCCGGACCATCCGGCGTACTGGGACGACGAGCGGCGACCTCTCGCGAGGACACCTCGGTTCCGCGACGTACCTGTCCGGGTGGTTCTCGACCTGAGGTGTCCTCCGGAACGATTGCCGTACGTCGTCCTCGCCGGCTGCGGGGGGGCAGCCTGAACGTCGAGCCGGTTCGTGCTCGTCTCGGGGTGAACCGGTGGCCCGAGGTCAGCCGGCGTTGCGCACCATGAACTCGGTCTCCGTGTCGCGGCCCATCGTCGGGTCGGGAGCGTGCTGGCTCTCCTGCGTGGCGATGGTGTCTTCCAGTGCGATGCGCTCCGGCAGCGTCGTGTAGTCCACGGCGGTCGGCTGCGCCTCGGGCTCGTGCACGATGACCCCTGACGACGGAGGAGGACGGTCCTGTCGACCGTACCGGTCCGCGCCGGCAGCGAGGGGGCGGACGGCGCGCTGACTGGTCCAGTCGGGTCACGGCGCACGCCCGTCTCAGTGCAGGTATGCACGGGGCGCCGGCATGGGCGGGCAGGTCGGCCGAGCCGCACGGGCCTGCCCGGCGCGGCCGGCTACGGCTCGGGGCGGTGCGCGGGCGGGTCCGCCCGCTTCGCGCGCGCGTCAGCGGACGCTCCGAACGCGATACCGAGCCCGAGGCAGATCGCGAGCCACATGGCGATCTCGCCGGTCGCTGCGCCGATGGCGGCCCCGACGCCGGCCCCGAGTGCCATACCGATGCCGACCCCGCGGCCGTTGTCCTTGCTCCTCGCACCCGCCATACGCGGAGCGTAACCACGACGCTGGTGGGGAGCTCACCGTGCGGTCAGGCGAGGGTGGCGGGGTCGGTGTTGGCGCCGCAGATGACGACGGCGACCCGCTCGCCGGGCGCTGGCTGGTAGGCGTTGCTGGTGAGCCCGGCATACGCGGCGGCTGCCCCGTGCTCGACGGCCATGCGGTAGTCCTGCCAGAGGGCGGTGCGGGCGGCCGTGATCGCCTCGTCGTCGACGAGGACGCTGACCGGCCGGGTGCGCTGGGCGACGTCGAAGGCGATCGTCCCGATGCGTCGCGCCCCGAGCGCGTCCGCCGCGACACCCGAGACGGCGACGTCGACCGGCTCCCCGGCGTGCAGGGCGCTGTGCAAGGTAGGGATGCGGGTGGGTTCGACCGCCACGACCCGGGCGCGGCCCTCGGCCGCAGCGGCGATGCCGGCGAACAGGCCACCACCGCCGACCGCGACGACGATGGTGTCGACGTCGGGGACGTCGGCGAGGATCTCCTCGCCGATGGTTCCGGCTCCGGCGGCGATCTCGGGCTGGTCGTAGGCGTGGCAGAACAGTGCGCCCGCAGCGTCGGCGAAGTCGATCGCCGCGAGGTACGCCTCGGCGTACTCCTGGCCGACCTGCCGCACGGTCGCGCCGTACTCGCGCAGCCGGGCCACCTTGACCGCCGGTGCGGTCTCGGGGACGAAGACGGTGGCCGCGACCCCGACCTGCGCGGCCGCGTAGGCGTTGGCGAGGCCGGCGTTGCCGCCGGACGCGGCGACGACGCCCTTCGCCGGGTCGAGGGTGCCGGTCTCGAGGCCGGCGAGGATGCGGTTGAACGCACCTCGGGTCTTGAACACGCCCGCGAGCTGCAGGAACTCGCACTTCAGCCAGAGGTCGCCGGTCCCCGGATCGACGGCCATCACCGGCGTGCGGCGGACCCGCCCACGGATGCGCCGCTCGGCGGCGAGCACGTCGTCACGGGTGATCACTGGTCCTCCACGCTGTGCGGCTTCACGCGGGCCCGCGGTCACACCACTGTCTCGTTTCGTATGGAGACGCGCACGATCTGGGCCCTGCGACGAGCGCCTCCTGCGCGGACGAGAACGACCGTCGGGGTACGGGTCTCACCGGCGTCCCTGGAGGGCTGTCGTCAGCCTCGGGTGATCGCGCGCTCCACGTGACCGACCTGGTCTTCGTGCGTCACGACCAGGAGACCGCCCGTCGGCCGGCAGCAAGGCCGGGATCCGAGGACCCAGCCCGGAAACGTCGCGGCTCGGCCGGCGGCGACAGCGGCGTCGACCCTGCGGCGACGTCGGCGGCGGATCGCGCGGCTCACCATCCCGTCGACGACGAGGTCTGCCCACCACTGCGCCACGTCCCCGAGGTCGAGCACGGCGCGCCTCCAGACTCTGTACGACGAGGGAGCCCACCTTGTCGTGATGACAGTCGGCGCGGATGGCCCACGACGTGAGCGGGCCTGCGACACGTGCCTGATCTTCTGAGCACAGGCGTCCGGCGCACGGCACCGTCGGCATCTGTCAGGTCACGACCGAGCGACGGCCACGCGGAGCGCGAGCCCCCAGGCGTCACCGCCTGGCTCAGGCGGTGACCGCGCCCAGCCCCAGTCCGCGCAGCGCGGCGTCGGCGACCTCCTCGGGCGGGATGTCGACCGCGATGCTCACGCCGTCCTCGTGCTCGGCGAGCGGCTCGAGCGTGCTGAGCTGCGAGGGCAGGAGCGACGGCGGCATGAAGTGGCCGCTGCGGTGCTCGAGCCGTCCACCGATGACCTCGGGCGCGGCGGCGAGGTGCACGAACCGCACGCGGCCGTCGGCCTCACGGAGCACGTCGCGGTAGGCGACCTTGAGCGCCGAGCACGTGATGACGGTCGAGCGCCCGGCGGCGGCCTGCTCGCTGAGCCAGTCGCGCATGATCCGCAGCCAGGGCCAGCGGTCCTCGTCGGTGAGCGGGGTCCCGGCGGCCATCTTCGCGACGTTCGCCTCGGGGTGGTGGTCGTCGGCCTCGGCGAAGGGCCAGCCCAGGCGGTCCGCGAGGATGCGGGCGACGGTCGTCTTGCCGGATCCGGAGACCCCCATGACCACCAGGTGCTGGATCTCACTCATGCGTGCGCGCTCCTTGACGTCGTCGTCTGCTCTGGCGTCATCCTCGCACCCGCAGCCGGTTCATGAAAGATGATACCAATGTACGTGTCGGGCGTGCACGGTACTCTCTCGCCGGGCCGCGAGGGCCCACCGGCCCGGGCTCTTTCTCCCGGCCGGCACCGTGCGAAGGGGCAGGTGAGCGGGCGTGGGCGCCGAGGTGCTGCACAGCTCGGTGCTCGACGCCCTGGGCCAGGAGATCACCGGCGGCGTCATCCGCCCGGGGGCGGTCATCACGCTCGACCGCATCCAGAAGCGGTTCGGCGTCTCGCGGACCGTCGCCCGGGAGACCATGCGCCTCCTGGAGTCCATGCAGCTCGTCACCTCCAAGCGTCGCGTGGGTCTCGTCGTCCGGCCCGTCGTCGAGTGGGACGTCTTCGACCCGCGCGTCATCCGCTGGCGCCTGCAGGGCAGCGAGCGCGAGGCCCAGCTGCGCTCGCTCACCGAGCTGCGGGCCGCCGTCGAGCCGCTCGCGGCCGGTGCCGCGGCCCGCTACGCGACCGACCACGACCGGGCCCGGATCGTCGACCTCGCGGCGCAGATGCGCGCGCACGGGGAGGACGGCGCGCGCGAGGTCTTCCTCGACCTCGACGTCGAGTTCCACGGCCTGCTGCTGCGCGCGAGCCGCAACGAGATGTTCGCCGCGCTGACCGGCGTCGTGACCGAGGTGCTCGCGGGCCGCACGCGGCACGGCCTGATGCCGGACATCGTGCGCCCCGAGGCCCTCGTCGCGCACGAGGCCGTCGCCCGCGCGGTGCACGACGGTGACGCGGCCGAGGCCGAGCGGGCCATGACCGCGATCATGGCCGAGGTCCGCGACGCGCTCAGCGTGCTCGACGACCTGCCGGGCTGACGCGGCGCACGACGAGCGGCCGGCCAGGCCGAGCCGGACGGGGCGCGCGGCACCGGCGCCGGCGCCGGCGAGCGGTGGCGCGGCGGCGGACCTGCCCCGCACCCACCCGCAGCGCTCACCGCCCGAGCAGCACGTCCAGCGCCCCGCGCACGAGCCGCTCGGCGGTCGCCCGGTGCGGGCCGATCCAGTCGCCGGTGTAGGCGCGGGGCGCGATCTCGATGACCAGCACGAGGCTCAGGTACAGCCGGTAGAGCTGCAGCCGCGTGCGGCCCGCGACGGTGTCGAGCGCGAACGCGCCGCCGGCCGACGCGTAGCCGTCGAGCACGGTCGCCGGGGCCGTCCGGGTGCCCATCTGGTCGGCGCCGACGAGCTCGTACAGCGGGTCGCCCCACAGCGACCGCTCCGTGTCGATGACGCCGACGAGCTCCCCGGTCGTGGGCTCGACGAACAGGTTCCCCGCCCAGAGGTCGCCGTGCACGAGCACCGGGGTCGTGACCTCGGCGAGCGCGTCGGTGTGCCGCGCGAGCGCCGCCCGGACGTCCGCGTCGGGCACCGGCGTGCCCCAGCGGGCCGCGTCGTCGAGCAGCGCACCGAGCATGAGCCCGAACGCCTCGGGCCACGTCGGCGCGTGCAGCCCGGAACCCGCGTTCAGGTACCCGAAGCGCTCCCCGGTCACGGTGTGCAGCCGGGCCATGAACGCCCCGAGGTCGTGGTCGACGCGGGGCGCCCACGGCCGGCGCCGGCTCGCGCAGGTCGACGAGCGGGACGCCGTCGAGGTGCCTCACGACGACGACGTCGCTCGGCAGCACCGTGCGGGAGAAGTCGGTGAGCAGCACGCGCGGCATGAGCAGGTCGGGCCGGTCGGCGGCGAGCGTGTACACCTGCGCCTCGGTCCGCACGAGGTCGTGCTCGTAGCGCAGCAGGCGGCCGGCGTCGGTCGGCGCGGTCTTGACGACGACGCGCGCGCCGTCGGTCAGCGTCACCCGGTACGTCGTCGCGAACGTGCCCCCGGTCAGGAGCTCGACGCGGGCGGGCTCGCCGAGCGGTGCGAGCACGCGCGCGAGGGCGTGAAGGGTCTGCGGGAGGACGGCGTCGTCACGCACGTCGGCGGTC
Organism: Cellulomonas cellasea; assembly: GCF_006538745.1. GTDB lineage: Bacteria > Actinomycetota > Actinomycetes > Actinomycetales > Cellulomonadaceae > Cellulomonas_A > Cellulomonas_A cellasea. The sequence continues at coordinate 176,076 of NZ_BJLR01000016.1, forward strand.
TCGTCGAGCACCCGCCGACCCTAGCGACCCGCGTACCGGGGGCGGCCCGGAACCGCGCGGACCGCACGTCCGGCGGGCGCAGGAGGGGCGGTGTGGCACGGCCGCGGCCGGCGCTCCGGGCGGCCCGCGCACGACGGGTCGACGGCGGCCTCAGCGCCCGGCGTCCTCGCGGGCCGGTGCGGGCTCGTCGACCCCGGTGCCGAGGTCGGCCGTGCCGGCGCGCAGCGTGCGCAGCGAGACCGCGGTCGCGACGACCATGAGCCCCGCGCCGCCGACGACCACGAGGAACCCGCCGTGCGAGCCGCTCGCGTCGATCGCGAGCCCGGCGAGCGACGCCCCGGCGGACACGCCGACGCCGAGCGTCGTCCCGACGATCGTCAGGCCCTCGGTGATCCGCTCGCGCGCGACGAAGTGCTGCACGAGCCCGTTGCCGTTGATGATCGTCGGCGCGATCGCGAAGCCGGCGACGAACATGACCACGGCGAGCACCGTCATCGACGTCACGAGCACGAACAGCGACGCCCCGATGCCGAGCGCGACCATGCCGAGCGCGAACCGCTTCCACAGCGGCATGACCCAGTGCTTCGCCCCGTAGAGCAGCCCGGAGACGAGCGAGCCGGCCGCGAACACGGCGAGGACGACGCCCGCGAGGTCGGGGCGGCCGTTCTCCTCGGCGAACGCGACGGTCGAGACGTCGGTCGCGCCGAACACCGTGCCCATGCCGACGAACACCACGGCGAGCACGACCATGCCGCCCGAGCGCATGACCGAGCGGGTGCGCGGGGCGCCGACGACGGCCGGGCTGGGCGGCGGCTCGGACGCGCGCAGCCCGAGGAACCAGTAGCCGCCGACGAGCATCCCGGCGACCGCGACGACGAGCGCGGCGGTCGGCGTGACCCCGGCGGCGAGGGTGGTCGCGAGGACGGGCCCGACGATGAACACGAGCTCGTCGGCCGCGGACTCGAGCGAGTACGCCGAGTGCAGCTCGCGCGGCGACCGCACGAGGTGGTTCCAGCGGGCGCGCACGAACGCCCCGAACGAGCCGATCGTCGCGCCGGCGAGGACCGCCGTCGCGTAGAGCCAGGGGGTCGGCGCGTGCACGGCCGCGGCGACGGTGAGGCCGACGAGCCCGGCGGAGGCGACGGCGATCGCGGGCCGCATGACGCGTGCCTGGCCGTGGCGGTCGACGAGGCGCGCGAGGCGCGGGGAGCAGAGGGCCTGGGTCAGGACGTAGACGGCCGAGACGCGACCGGCGAGCGCATACGAGTCGTACAGCGCCTCGACCAGCAGGACGATGCCGATCCCGGCCATCGACATGGGGAGGCGTGCGAGCAGACCCGACGCGGAGAACGCCAGTGCGCCCGGCCGCGACAGGATGTCACGGTAGGGGCGGAGCACCCGTCCAGTGTCGCACCGGCCTCCGACGCCGCCCTACGGAAATCCGACCGTGTGGTCGGTGTCACGCGCGGCCTGCCCCACGAGGACGTCCCCGGGGCGTCCCCGGCGTCCCCGGACTGCCCGGAGGTGCGGCGTCGCGCCCCGTGAAGCCTTTCGGACACCGCGGCCCGCTCCCGCGCACCCCGGCTGCCCCTAGCGTGCTCACCACCTTCACGTGGGGAGCTCGACGATGAGACGAACCCGGCTCGGTCTGACCGCCGTCGCGGTCCTGGCCGCCCTGCTGCTGACCCCCGGCCCGGCCTGGGCGGGTGACGTCCAGCGCGAGGAGTTCCGGCGCCCCCCGTCCGCCCCCTGGCAGGTGCGGGGGTTCAGCGGCGACCCGGTCGCGACGACCCGCGGCGGTGCGATCACGATCGGCGCAGAGACGCTCGTCATGCTCCTCGAGTACACGGAGCCGGTGGAGTGGACGGGGTCGGCGAACCGCCTGACCGGGTGGGACGTCGACTTCCGCATGCGGCTGGGCGCCGACACGACGCGCGCGTGCTTCGACGAGCAGAGCGGTGGCCCCGCCACGCTCCTGTGGGTGGGCGACACCACGGACCTCGTGCAGCTCGGGTTCGGCCCCGGCGAGCTGTGCATCATCCACCCGGGGGCGGGCAGCGAGGTCATCCCGCTCAGCACGCAACGCTGGCACCGGTACCACCTCGAGGCGCGCGGGCAGCACCTGCTGCTCACCGTCGACGGCCGCACCGTCCTCGACCGCACGTTCGCCGGGCGCGGCTCCGGGACGGTCGCCCTCGGCTTCGAGACCTTCCAGGGCAGCTCGACGTGGGACTACGTCCGCTACGACACCGCGCCGGGCCACCCGTGCACGGTCCGCGGCACCGACGGCCCCGACGAGCTCACCGGCACGCCCGGCGCGGACGTGGTCTGCGCGGGCGCCGGCGACGACCGCGTGTCCGGGCTCGGCGGGGACGACGTCCTGATCGGGGGCGAGGGCGACGACGTGCTGCTCGGCGGCGACGGCCACGACCTCCTCCAGGGCGGCTGGGGCTCCGACGTGCTCGACGGCGGCGCGGACAGCGGCCGCTCGGAGGGCGGGCAGGGCGACGACCGCTTCGTCACCGGCGCCGAGCCCGACGGCGCGCACCAGCTCCTCGGCGGCCCCGGCCGCGACGTCGCCGACTACGGCGCGCGCACGGGACCCGTCACGGTGTCGCTCGACGGCGTCGGCGGGGACGGGGCGCCTGGCGAGGGCGACGCGGTCGGTGTCCCGGAACCCTGGAACGCGTCACCCGACATCGAGGAGCTCGTCGGCGGGCGCGGCGACGACGTGCTGACCGGCGTGCGGTGGTGGGAGACGCTCGTCGGCGGGCCCGGCGCCGACCTGCTGCGCGGCGCCGGCGGCGCGGACACGCTGCTCGGCTCCGACGGCGTCGAGGGCAACGACCGGCTCGACGGCGGCGACGGGCCCGACACCTGCGGCGCCGACCCGCTCGACGTCCTGAGCTCGTGCAACGACCCGGACCCGCGCCCGACGTTCCCGATGCCCACGCCGTCGTCGTCCGGCTCCCCGTACCCCGCGCCGCCGGGCCCGTCGGCGCCCGGGGCGCCGGTCGAGCCGGTCCAGCCGCGGGGCCTGCGGCCGACGGTGGCGCCGGAGTGGGCCCTCGACGGGCGGTAGACCGCGGGCAGCGGCAGCTGCAGCGGCAGCGGCGGCGGCAGCGTCCGGCGCGGACAGCGGCAGCCCGCGCCGGACGCTGCCCTCATCGCGGACGCCGGGGACGGCGGCGCGGTCCGCCGGGTTGACTGACGCGATGGCGACCGCCGAGCCCCCGACGCCCCGCACCCCGGACCCCGCCCCCGGGAGCCCGGACGCGCCGGGGCCTGCCGCCCCGACCGGGGGCACCCTGCCTGTGCCCGGCGTCGGGCCGGCCCAGCCCGCTGCCGCGGGGGACGCGCCGGTCCGCCGCTCGCTCCGGCGCGACACCTCCGTCTCCGCCGTGGTCGCGGGCTTCGTCGCGGTCCTCGTCTCCTACACCGGCCCGTTCCTCATCGTGCTCCAGGCCGCCGACGACGCCGGGCTGAGCGTGGCGGAGACCACGTCGTGGGTCTGGGCGATCTCGTTCGGCAGCGGCCTGACGTGCCTCGTGCTGAGCTGGGCGACGCGGCAGCCGGTCGTCACCGCGTGGTCGACGCCCGGCGCGGCGCTGCTCGTGACCACGCTCGGCGGCTACCGGTTCTCCGACGTCGTCGGGGCGTACCTCGTCGCCGGCGTCGTCGCGACGGTGCTCGGCTTCTCGGGGCTGTTCGGGCGGCTCCTCGCGCTCGTCCCGCGGCAGGTCCTCTCGGCGATGCTCGCGGGCGTCCTGCTCCCGTTCGTGCTGACCGCGGCGCTCGCGGTCGAGGCGTCGCCGCTCGTCGCGGGCGGGCTGGTGGCGGCGTTCCTCGTCGGGCGCCGCGTCGCGCCGCGGTACGCCGTCCTCGGCGGGCTCGTCGTCGGGGTGCTGCTCGCGGTCCTCACCGGGGACCTCGGCAACCCGCACGTGACGCTGCGGATCGACGGCCCGCACCTCACCGTCCCGACGTTCGACCTGGGCGCGGTCGTCGGCATCGGGCTGCCGCTGCTCGTGGTCACGATGGCCTCGCAGAACGCGCCCGGGCTGACCGTCCTCCGCAACGACGGCTACGACCCCGACGACCGGCTGCTCGTCGGCTCGACCGCGGCCGTGTGGACCGTGCTCGCGCCGTTCGGGGCGCACGGCATCAACCTCGCCGCGATCACCGCGGCCATCTGCACCGGGCGCGAGGCGCACCACGACCCGCGCCGCCGCTACGTCGCGGGCGTGTGGTGCGGCGTCTTCTACCTCGCGCTGAGCCTCGTCAGCAGCGGGCTCGTCGCGCTGTTCCTCGCGATCCCGGGGGACCTCGTCGCGGCGCTCGCGGGGGCGGCGCTCCTCGGTGCGCTGCTCGGGGCGACCAAGGACTCCTTCTCGGGGGACGCCCCGACCTCCGAGGCTGCGCTCGTGACGCTCGCCGTGACCGCCTCGGGGCTCACGGTGCTGACGGTCGCCTCGCCGTTCTGGGGGCTGGTCGCGGGCGGGCTGGCGTACGTGGTGCTGACGCTGGGCCGCCGCGAGCGGGCCGGCTGACGCAGGCCGACTGACGCGGGCCGGCTGACGCGGGCCGCCGGGAGCGGGCCGACTGGCTCCGGCCCCCGGGAGCGGGCCGACGGGCGCGGTCCGCCAGCCGTGGCGCGCGGCGTCGGAGCGACGCAAGATCGTCCGCATGAGCACCCTCACCCCGGACGACCTGACCTACTCCGACGTCCCGAAGGAGAGCCGCTTCGAGGCGCGCACCCCCGAGGACGCGCTCGTGGGCGTCGTCGGCTACCAGCGCCGCGGCGGCGCGCTCGTGATCACGCACACCGAGGTCGAGGACGCGGCCGCCGGCCACGGCGTCGGTTCGAGCCTCGCCCGGTTCGCGCTCGACCAGGCGCGTGCCGAGGGCGTGCCGGTCGTGCCGCTGTGCCCGTTCGTGCGCGAGTACGTCGAGCGGCACGCCGAGTACGCGGACCTCGTGCAGGAGCCGCCGCACCGCGAGGGCTGACGCGCGCCGCCCGGCGGACGCTCCTGTCACCCGCCGGGCGCCGACGGGCCGCGACGTCGGGGTGGTGACCCGGCCCAGGTACGGCGACGCCCCGGCCACCACCCCGCCGTCGGGCGAGGGGTGACCGGGGCGTCAGGGCCGGCGGGCGGCTCAGCCCAGCGCGTCCGACACGACGTCCTTCGCCGCGACCTGCACCTCGGCGAGGTGCTCGGGGCTGCGGAACGACTCGGCGTAGATCTTGTAGACGTTCTCCGTGCCGGACGGACGCGCGGCGAACCACGCGTTCTCCGTCGTCACCTTGAGCCCGCCGATCGACGCGCCGTTGCCGGGCGCCGCGGTCAGCCGCGCCGTGATGTCCTCGCCCGCGAGCGACGTCGCCGTGACCTGCTCGGGCGACAGCTTCCCGAGCGTCGCCTTCTGCTCGAGCGTCGCCGGCGCGTCGACCCGCGCGTACCAGGACTCGCCGAACTCCGACACGAGCTCCGCGTGGTGCTCCGACGGGGACTTCCCCGTCGTGGCGATGATCTCCGAGGCGAGCAGCGCGAGGATCAGCCCGTCCTTGTCGGTCGTCCACACCCGGCCGTCGTGGCGCAGGAACGACGCGCCCGCGGACTCCTCGCCGCCGAAGCCGACCGAGCCGTCGAGCAGGCCCGGCACGAACCACTTGAAGCCGACCGGCACCTCGAGCAGGCGGCGGCCGAGCGACGCGGCGACCCGGTCGATGAGCGACGACGACACGAGCGTCTTGCCGATCGCGGCGTCGGGGTTCCAGCCCGGGCGCGCGCCCGAGTACAGGTAGCGGATCGCGACCGCGAGGTAGTGGTTGGGGTTCATCAGGCCCGCGTCGGGCGTGACGATGCCGTGCCGGTCGGCGTCGGCGTCGTTGCCCGTCGCGACGTCGTACGGCGCGGTCGCACCCGCGGCGGTCATCCGGTTGACGAGCGACGCCATCGCGTAGGGCGACGAGCAGTCCATCCGGATCTTCGCGTCCCAGTCGAGCGTCATGAACGCCCACTGCGGGTCGACGTGCGGGTTCACGACCGTGAGGTCGAGCCCGTACCGCTCGCCGATCGCGCCCCAGTACTCGACGGCCGCGCCGCCGAGCGGGTCGGCGCCGATCCGCACGCCCGCCGAGCGGATCGCGTCGAGGTCGAGCACGTTCGCGAGGTCGTCGACGTACGCCGCCAGGAAGTCGTGCGTGTGCGTCGTGTCGGCCTTGAGCGCCCGGTCGAGCGGCGTGCGGGCCACCTGGCCGACGCCGGTGCGCAGGATCTCGTTCGCGCGCGCCGCGATCCAGCCCGTCGCGTCCGAGTCGGCCGGCCCGCCGTGCGGGGGGTTGTACTTGAAGCCGCCGTCGCGCGGCGGGTTGTGCGACGGGGTCACGACGATGCCGTCCGCGAGCCCCGTGCCCTGCGAGCTCCCGCCGTTGCCGGTCCGGACGCCCTCGGTGCTCGTCGCGCCGTTGTGCAGCAGGATCGCGTGCGAGACCGCGGGCGTCGGCGTGTACGAGTCGCGCGCGTCGACGTAGACCTGGACGCCCGCGGCGGCGAGCACCTCGACCGCGCTCTCCAGGGCCGGCCGGGACAGCGCGTGCGTGTCGCGCCCGATGTACAGCGGGCCGTCGGTGCCCTGCGAGCGGCGGTACTCGACGATGGCCGCGGTCGTCGCGACGATGTGCGCCTCGTTGAACGCGCCGTCGAGGCTCGACCCGCGGTGCCCGCTCGTGCCGAACACCACCTGCTGCGCGGGGTCGTCGAGGTCGGGAGCGCGGTCGTAGTACGCGCCGATCAGCGCGTCGACGTCGACGAGGTCGGAGGACTGGGCCGGGGTTCCTGCGCGGGGATCCATGCCCCCGATCCTGCCACCGGGTGAAGTGCCCGGCACAGGGGCGCCCGCCCCTCGTCGCCCGACCCCCGCCGCACCGGAGGAGGGTCCCGCCGGACGCGCGTCCGAGTTGCGGGCGACCGCCCCGGCGCGTGTCGTGGAGGCATGGACATCCAGTGGCGCAGCAAGCACGGCGAGACCGTGGCGGACAGGACGCAGGACCGGGTCGAGGAGACGCTCGAGCAGTCGCTCGCGCGGTTCGGCGACCGGGTCATGACGGTCGAGGTGCACGTGGCGGACGAGGCGTCGGGCAGCTCCGACGGCAACGACCACCGGTGCACGCTCGACGCGCAGGTCACCGGGCACAAGAACCTCTCGGTGACCAACCACGGCCCGTCGGCCGAGGAGGCCTGCGTCGGTGCCGTCCACAAGCTCGTGCACCTGCTGACGAGCCGGCTCGGCAAGGAGGCGGACCGGCGGCACGGCAGCGAGTCGATCCGGCACCTGCCTGTCGAGGAGGGCCTGGTCTGACCCCGCACCGATGACCCGCGGCCGACCCGGCCACCACCCGCGGGCGGCCGGGTCGGTCGCGCGTCGGTAGGCTCGCGCCCATGGCTTCTGCAACCGTCCCGTTCGTGCTGCGCCCGTTCGAGGGGCTCCCCGGTGAGCCCGACTGGGTCGCGCTCAAGGAGGTCGTCCCCGCGGCGACCGCGACCGCCCGCACGACCGCCGAGCACGGCTCGCGCGAGGTGCTCGTCACGACCGTCCTGCCGATGGGCTGGCCCGCGCTGCACCGCGCCGACGGCGTGATCCTGCTCGCGCTGCAGACCACGAGCGGCTCGGGGGACGCGAGCCGCGACCTCGCCGCGCACCTGCTCGCCGCGATCGAGGTCGAGGCCGGCACCGCGGTCCAGCCCGGCGCGCTGCCCGGCCCCGGCCCGCGGCTGCAGGACGTGCTCGACCTGAGCGTCCCCTTCGAGGTCACCGTCCAGCCGAGCTTCTCCTACTGGCTGGCGCCGGACACCGAGATGACGACCGACCTCCAGGGCGCGATCGAGGAGGCCGACGCCGGGATCGTCGAGACGGTCCGGCTCACGTCGGTCGACTCGGCGTACTGGGCGCGCCTCGGCTCGCGGGAGTTCCTGCGCTGGGCGCAGCCGCACGACGAGCAGCAGGTCCTCGACGCGCTCGCCCGCCTGCACGCGCGCCGCGAGTCCGGGTTCGACGACGCGAAGTTCGTCGGCTACTTCCGCTCGAGCGGTCTCGTCGTCCCCGTGTGGGAGCTCGCGCGCGGCACCGAGGCGGAGGAGCTCGAGAAGCCCGTCGCCGAGTTCGCGCCGCGCTTCGAGGCCGCGCTGGCCGACACCTCGCCGCTCGACGCGAACGCGCGCCGCGCCCGCGCGGGCCTCGTCGCCCGCCAGGTCACGCTGCGCTGACCAGCAGTTCCGTACCGCGGCGTGTGCCGCCCGCCCGTCCCCCGCCCCGCGCGGGTGATTCCGCGGCGCGGGCGGCACACCCCCCGGCGGCTCGCTAGGCTGACGCCCGTGACCGGGACGCGCGGGGATGCCGCTGACGACGAGGCGCCCGTGACGACCCCGGTCCCCGCCGGGCCCGGCACCGGCGCGGCCCGCACCGCGGCCGACGGCGAGCCGTCCCGCACCCGGCCCCCCCGCCGCGGCCCCCGTACGAACCAGCCCCTCACGAGCCCGACGACCAAGGTCCCGGGAGCGCGCTCGCGCCAGCGGGTCGCGGTCGTCATCCCGGCCAAGGACGAGGCCCGGCGCATCGCCGCGACCGTGCGCTCGGCGCGCGCGATCCCGCACGTCGACCTCGTGCTCGTCGTCGACGACGGCTCCGAGGACAACACCCAGCACGTCGCGCGCGAGGCCGGTGCGGTCGTCGTGCGCCACTCGCACAACCGCGGCAAGGCCGCCGCGATGGAGACGGGTGCGGCCGTCGTCGCGATGCGCGACACCCGGGACCGCCCGCCGCGCCTCCTGCTGTTCATCGACGGCGACCTCGGCGACACCGCGGTCAACACCGCGCCGCTCGTCCCGCCGGTCCTCGAGCGCTCCGCCGACTTCTCGATCGCGTTGCTGCCGCCCCAGCCGGGTGCCGGCGGGCGGGGGATCGTCGTCGGGGCCGCGCGCCGCGCGATCGCGGCCATGACGGGCTGGACGCCGACGCAGCCGCTGTCCGGGATGCGCTGCCTCACGCGCGAGGCGTTCGAGGCCGCGACCCCGCTCGCGCGCGGGTGGGGCGTCGAGACGGGCATGACGATCGACCTGCTGCGGCAGGGCTTCGTCGCGGTCGAGGTGCCGTGCGACCTGCGGCACCGGCCCTCGGGCACCGACCTCAAGGGTCAGCTCCACCGGGCCGCGCAGTACCGGGACGTGCAGCTCGCCGTGAACGCGCGGCGCGTGCGCCGGGCCGCGGGCGCGGTGCGCACGACCGTCAACCCCGCGCCGCGGCCCCCTCGGACGCACCGCTGAGGTCGGCGGGACCGGCACCCGCGCCGTGGGCTGCCGCCTCGTCGCCCACCGTCCCGTCGCCGGCCGTCCGGCCGCCCGCGGGCGCGGCGCCGGGCCCGTCGACGCTCCCGTCGCCGTCCGTCGTGCCGTCCGCGCCCGCTGACCCCGCGCCCGCCGAGCCCGCGGCCTCGGGTGCGCCCGGCGACAGCGTGAGCATCCAGCTCGCGCACGCCGCGACGAGCAGCGGCACCGCGAGCGCCCCGCCCATCGCGGGGATCAGCACGCCCGAGTCGTTGAGCGCGAAGCCGATGCCGAGCGTCACCGCGAGCGCGACGAGCCCGGGCCGCAGCATCGGGGCGTCGGTCCCGAGCCGGGTCAGCGGCGCCCCCGACGACAGCCAGCCGTAGGCGCCGCCGTCCGGTGCGCCGACCGCGGTGCGCACGGGCCGGCCGAGCACGAGCAGGAGCAGCAGCAGCCCGCCGGCCGCGAGCAGCGTGAGCTCGCTCCCGACGAGGTTGTTGAGGTTCTGCTCGAGCTTGCGGGTGACGACGGGCATGAGCCCGCCGTCGAGCACGGTCGCGACGAACCGGCCGAGGTGCGTGCGGGAGTCGGCGGGGCGCAGCCAGTCGAGCACTGCGAACGAGGTGACGGTCAGCGCGCCGGCCGCGAGCACGGCGAGCGTGCGCCACCAGGTCAGCCGGACACCCGCGGCGAGGATCGCGAGGACCGCGAACCCGGGCACGAGCGCGGGCGGGCCGCCGAAGTCCGCGCCGATGCTCGGCAGCCCGTCCAGCACGGTCGCGACGACGCCGACCACGGCGACGACCCCGGCGGCGAGGCGGCGGCGTCCGTGGGCGACGAGCGGGTTCGTGATCGCGACCGTGAGCAGGATGCTCGCGGCGGCGAACAGCGAGAACGCGGTGTTGTTGAACCCGTAGAACCGGCCCGCGACCTGCGGCAGGACGCCCATCACCGCGGCGAGCTGGAGCCGCGCGCCCGTCGCGACGTCGACCGTGAGGACGACCGCCGTCACCGCGGCGACGACCCCGAGCGGCCCGAGCGGCCAGCGGCCCCAGCGGGGGAGCAGCGCGAGCGCGGTGAGGACCGTGATCCAGGCGACGACCAGCGCGGCGAGCGCGTACGACGGGGTGCTCGCGCGCCACCACGGCGACAGGTTCGCGAGGAACGTCGCGACCGGGTAGGTGGCGACCGCGACCCCGGCGATCCGCAGCTGGCGCAGGACCGCGCCCGGGCGGGTGGTCGCGGCGACGAGGCGGCGGCCGCGGCCGGGCCAGCGCCGGGCGACGGTGCGCCGGAGCCAGTCGAGCACGCGCCCGTTGAGCCCGACGGACACGAGCGCGTAGAGGACGAGGTTGATGCCGACGAGCACGAGGTAGACCTGCCCCATGAGGGGCTGCGTGGCGAGCGCGTGGCGGTTGGCGTCGATGAGCGCGGCAACCCGCTCGCTCGCGAGCGCGAGCCCCCCGGCGGTGAGCATCGGCGCCCCGACGACGACGCCGCTCGGCGCGACGTCGCGCAGCCCGAGCCCGGTCAGCAGCGTGGGCGTCACGTCGGTCGCCTGGACGTACCCCGGCTGACGCGTCGAGCCCGAGACGAGGAACGCGTCGGTGTACGTGCCCTCGCCGGTCACGACGGGCCCGGTCGCGGCGGCGAGCTGCAGCGTCGCCTTGCGCCGGGAGTCGGCGAGCGAGACCACGAGCACCGTGGCGCCCGTGCGGGAGTCGTCGACCGCGTCGAGCACCGCGCGCACGCGGGCGTCGATCGCCTGCGCCTGCTCGCCGCGGGTCGGCTCGGTCACGGCGTCGGTCCCGCGCACCTCGTCGAGCGACGGGTCGACCGCCTCGCCGGCCAGCGCGGGGTCGCTCGCGGGGCGGGACCGCGTCGCGTACCCGGGGTCGCGCACCGAGCCGACGTCGACGACGAGCAGGTCGGCGGTCTCCAGCGCGTCCTCGGCGCGGCGCTCGAGGTCGTCGGGGTCGACGGGGGAGGCGAGGTGCTCCCCGACGGGCACGCCGTCCGAGCCCGCGAGCGCGATCGCCGCCCCGGGGCCGATCCCGACGACCTGCGCGCCGCCCTCGAGCAGCGTGTCGCCGAGCATCCCGAGCCGCGCGTCGTACGACTCGAGCTCGGCCGACTCGACGTAGTCCGCCCAGCCGGGCACGGCCGACCCCGGCATCGGCTCGCGCAGGCGGCGGCACGTGCCGTCCTCGACGAGCAGGTCGCCCGCGCGGTTGCCCGCGGACACCGCGAGCCAGCCGTCCGCGGGGCACGCGGACGTGCGGATGCTGCGCGCCGCGACGGTCCCGACGGCGCCCTCGCGGGAGAGCGTCCACAGCGCGGGGGTCGTGAGCGAGCCCAGGTCGTCCCAGCGCAGGCCGGTCGTGCCGATGAGGACGACGGGGGGTGCGTCCGTCGGGACGGCGCTGGGTGCACCGGCCGCGCTCGCAGCGGCGAGGCCGAGCGCCGGGCCGACCGCCAGCACCGCCGCGAGCGCCGCGGTCAGCACCGCGCGCCGGGCACGCGCCGGCGCGGACGGGCGCGCGAGGTCGGGGAGGGGCACCGGTCCAGCCTACGGTCGCACTAGGCTCGTCGGGCCGGTGGCCCTGCCGTCGTGCCACGACCGCCCAGGACGTCCACGACCGCCCCGCACGCACGCACGAGACGTCCACGCCCGCTCCGCACGCGCGGCGCGGGCACGGGTGCACCGACCGACACCCCGACACGACGGAGGACCTCGCATGGCAGCCCTGCGCTACGCCTACCTCGGCCCCGCCGGGACGTTCACCGAGGCGGCCCTGCGCCAGGTCGTGAGCCCCGACGAGGCGCAGTACCTGCCGCAGGCCGACGTGGTCTCGGCGATCGAGGCGGTGCGCACCGGGGCCGCGGACCGTGCGGTCGTCGCGATCGAGAGCACCGCCGAGGGCGGCGTGACGGCGACGCTCGACGCGCTCGCGGTCGGCTCGCCGCTCGTCCTGCTGCGCGAGGTGCTCGTGCCCGTCGGGTTCACGCTCGCCGCGGGGCCGGGCGTCACGCTCGACCGGGTCCGGCGCCTGAGCGCGCACCCGCACGCGTGGGCGCTGTGCCGGCGCTGGCTCGCGGAGAACCTGCCCGACGTGGTGCACGTGCCCGCGACGTCGAACACCGCGCCCGCGTCGCTCATCGCCGAGCAGGTCGCGACCGGGCGACCGGTGAGCGGACCCGACGGCCCGGGGTTCGACGCCGCGCTCGTCCCGCCGCCCGCGGTCCAGCACTACGGCCTGCACACCCTCGCGGCGGACGTCGCCGACCACGACAACGCCGTGACGCGCTTCGTCGTGATCGGCCGCCCCGGGGAGGTCCCGCCGCCCACCGGCGCGGACAAGACGACGATCGTCGTGCACCTGCCGAGCAACGAGGCCGGCGCCCTGCTCACGATGCTCGAGCAGCTCGCGGTGCGCGGCGTGAACCTCTCCCGGATCGAGTCCCGCCCCATCGGCGACGAGCTCGGCCGCTACTCGTTCTCGATGGACGCCGAGGGGCACATCGCGGAGGAGCGCATGGGCGAGGCGCTCATGGGGCTGCACCGCGTGTGCCCGCACGTGCGGTTCCTCGGCTCCTACCCGCGGGCCGACGGCGTCCCGGCGGACGTGCACACGGGCACGGCCGACGACGACTTCCGCGACGCGCGCGGCTGGCTCGCGACGCTCCGGCGCGGCGAGGTCGTCTGACCTCAGGGGCGCCCGGGGCGCCGGTCGACGCCCGGCGGGCGGCCCGGTGATGCGGCCCGCGGGCTCGTCAGAGGCTCGGGACCCGCACCACGAGCGCGCCCTTGTCGACGTGCGCGGTGAGCTCGAGCGCGCGGCCCACGAGGTCGCCGTCGACCTGCACGTGCTCGCCGCCCGAGACGCGCACCCGGATCTTGCGTGCCCGCGCGTGGTCGATGCGCCCGATCTTGTTGGGCAGGTCGGTCTTGACGCCGACGCCCTGCAGCGCGACCTCGCCGAGCAGCTGCGCCCAGCCGGCGACCCCGCCGCGCGTGTCGATGGCCGCGATGTCGAGCCAGCCGTCGTCGAGCACCGCGTCGGGCAGGAGCGTGATACCGCCGGGCAGCTTGCCGCAGTTGCCGATGAGCAGGCTGCGCAGGCGCACGGGGGTCGGCTGGTGGTCGTCGAGCCGGACCATCGTGCGCAGCCGGCGCCCGTGCAGGTGCTTGATGCCCGAGACGAAGTAGGCCATCCAGCCGACGCGCGCCTTGAGGGTGTCGTCGGTGTCGGCGACCATCGCGGCGTCGAAGCCGATCCCGGCGATCACGAGGAAGATGTGGTCCTGGTCGGCCGGCGCCTCGGGCGTGGTCTCCGAGGTCGTGTCGATCGGCTCCTGCTTCGGGGTGCCGGGGGGAGCGGGCGGGCCCTCGACGCCCTCGCCCTCGGGCGCGAACTTCGTGATCCGCAGCCAGCCGACGTCGATGGTCTTGTCCTGCCCGGCGAGCGCGATGCGCAGCGCCTCCGGGATGTCGGCGACGGGGATGTCGAGGTTGCGCGCGAGCAGGTTGCCGGTGCCGGACGGCAGGAGCGCCATCGGCACCCCGGTCCCGACGAGCCCCTCGGCGACCGCGCGGACGGTCCCGTCGCCACCGACCGCGACGACGACCTTCGCGCCCTGCTCGACGGCCTCGCGCGTCTGCCCGACGCCCGGGTCCTCGACGCTCGTCTCGATCCACAGCGGCTCGGGGTACCCGCGCTCCGTCACGGCGCGCACGACGCCGTCGCGCAGGTCGGCCACGTCGGGCTTCGACGGGTTCGCGACGAACGCCACGAGGGGATACCGCAGGTCCGCGGCCTCGACGACGTCGCGCGTCTCGGCGCGTGCGGTCTCGACGGTCGTCTGCATCTCGCGCTGCCTCCCGCGCAGCGAGAGACCGAGCCCGAGCGAGACCGTCGCGATCAGTGCGGCCGCGAGCGCGAGCCAGCCCTCCCATGTCATGCGGTCAACCTAGGGGCAGGTGCGCCGACGCGCGCGCGGCGGCGCCCCATCGAGGCGCAGGTCACCCGCGCGGGGGCGGACGGGGGCCCCGCGACCCCTCGGCGCGCCGACCCGTCCGTTATGCCCGTGACGCAGTCGTCGGACCTCTCGATACGCTCGGACGGTGATCGACCTTCGACTCCTGCGGGAGGACCCCGAGCTCGTCCGTGCCAGCCAGCGTGCGCGCGGCGACGACCCCGACCTCGTCGACCGGGTGCTCGAGACGGACTCCCGGCGCCGGGCGGCCCTCACGGAGTTCGAGCAGCTGCGCGCCGAGCAGAAGCAGCACGGCAAGAAGGTCGCGGCGGCGACGGGCGACGAGAAGGCCGAGCTGCTCGCGCACGGCAAGGCGCTCTCCGAGCGGGTCAAGGCGCTCCAGGCGGAGGCCGACGAGGCCGAGCGGGTCGCCACCGACCTCGCGCGGAGCATCGGCAACGTGATCGAGGACGGCGTCCCGCCCGGCGGCGAGGACGACTACGTGGTGCTGCGCCACGAGGGCACGCCGCGCGACTTCGCCGCGGAGGGCTTCACGCCGCGCGACCACCTCGACCTCGGGGAGCGGCTCGCGGCGATCGACACCGAGCGCGGCGCCAAGGTCTCGGGCGCCCGGTTCTACTACCTCACGGGCATCGGTGCCCGGCTCGAGCTCGCGCTGCTCAACGCCGCCGTCGACCTCGCGCTCGCGGCCGGGTTCACGCCCGTCATCACCCCGACGCTGGTCAAGCCCGAGGTCATGGCCGGCACCGGGTTCCTCGGCGCGCACGCCGACGAGATCTACCGCCTCGAGGCCGACGACCTCTACCTGGTGGGCACGAGCGAGGTCGCCCTCGCCGGGTACCACTCGGGCGAGATCCTCGACCTGACCGCCGGCCCGAAGCGGTACGCGGGCTGGTCGGCGTGCTACCGCCGCGAGGCCGGCTCGTACGGCAAGGACACCCGCGGCATCATCCGCGTGCACCAGTTCCACAAGGTCGAGGCGTTCAGCTGGACGACCGTGGAGGACGCCGCGGACGAGCACCGGCGCATCCTCGGCTGGGAGGAGCAGATGCTCCGGCTCGCCGGGCTGCCGTACCGGGTCATCGACACCGCGGCGGGCGACCTCGGGTCGAGCGCGGCGCGCAAGTTCGACTGCGAGGCGTGGCTGCCCACGCAGGAGCGCTACCTCGAGCTGACGTCGACCTCGAACTGCACGACGTTCCAGGCCCGGCGCCTGGGCGTCCGCGAGCGCACCGCGACCGGCGAGCTCCGGCCCGTGGCGACGCTCAACGGCACGCTCGCGACGACCCGCTGGATCGTCGCCATCCTGGAGAACCACCAGCAGGCCGACGGGTCGGTGCGCGTGCCCGAGGGCCTGCGTCCGTACCTCGGCGGCCTCGAGACCCTGGAGCCGGTGCGATGAGCCACACCCGCAGCGTGGCGAGCAGCCTCGTCGCCCTCGACGTCGACGGGACCCTGATGTCCTACGCGGGCGTCATCTCGCCCGAGGTGCGCGAGGCCGTGCACGCGCTGCGGGACGCGGGCGCGCACGTCGTGCTCGCGACCGGGCGGTCCGCGGTGTCGGTCGTCCCCGTCGCGCACGACCTCGGCCTCGACAGCGGCTGGGTCGTCGCGTCGAACGGCGCGGTGACGCTGCGGCTGGACCCTGCGCACGACGGCGGGTACGAGGTGGCCGACGTCATCCGGTTCGACCCCGAGCCGGTGCTGCGGGTGCTCCGGCTCGAGATGCCCGACGCGCTGTACGCGGTCGAGGACGTCGGCACAGGGTTCCGGGTCAGCGCGCCGTTCCCCGCGGAGGAGCTCGGCGGCGACCACCGCGTCGTGTCCTTCGAGGAGCTGTGCAGCGAGTCGGTGACCCGCGTGATCATGCGCGACCCGAACGGCACGCCGCAGGAGTTCCACGCGCTCGTCGAGCGCGTCGGCCTGCACGAGGTGTCGTACGCGGTCGGCTGGTCGGCGTGGCTCGACCTGTCGCCGGGCGGGGTGTCCAAGGGCACGGCGCTCGAGGAGCTGCGCCGGGAGCTCGGCGTCGAGCCGTTCGCCACCGTCGCGATCGGGGACGGCAACAACGACCTCGAGATGCTGCGGTGGGCCGCGCGCGGGGTCGCGATGGGCCACGCCGCGGAGCCCGTGCGGGCCGCCGCCGACGAGGTGACCGGCACGATCGACGACGACGGCGCGCTCGAGGTGCTGCGGAGCCTGCTCGCCTGACGAGCCGTCGCGCACGTCCGGGGTGGACAATCCCAGACATGGCGCACGGCATCGAGGACGTGGCCCGGGTCGCCGGGGTCTCCACGGCGACCGTGTCGCGCGCGCTGCGCGGGATCCCGGGCGTCGCCCCGTCGACGCGCGACCACGTGCTCGCCGTCGCCGGCGAGCTCGGGTACGTCGCGTCGCCGACGGCCGCGAGCCTCGCGACGGGCCGCACCCGCACGGTCGGGATCATCTCGCCGTGGGTCAACCACTGGTTCCACGCCGAGGTCATCGAGGGCGCCGAGCAGGCGCTGCGCGAGCACGGGTACGACGCGCTGCTGCACACGTTCGACATGGAGCGCGAGCGGCCGCGGCGCCGGCTCGACCCGGGTGCGCTGCGGCGCCGGGTCGACGGCGTGATCGTCGTCGGCGGCCCGCTCGTGGCGGACGAGGTGCGGGTCGTCGAGGACCTCGGGGTGCCGGTCGTGTTCGTCGGCTCGGGGGCGCCGGGGCACGTGGTCGTGCGCCTGGACGACGCGCGCACGGCCCGGGTCGCGACCCGGCACCTGCTCGACCTCGGGCACCGCGTCGTCGGGCACGTCACCGGTGCGGTGGTCGACGACGGGCCCGCGGCGCCGTCGTGGTGGCGGCGCGCCGGGTGGAGCGCGGCGCTCGCGGACGCGGGGCTGTCCGCGGACCCCGACCTCGAGGTCGACGGGCGCTACGACGTCGACGGCGGGCGGGCGTCGACGCACGTGCTGCTCGACCGCCGCCCCGACGTCACGGGGGTGTTCGCGGCGTCCGACGAGATGGCGATGGGCGTCGTGCTCGCGGCCCGCGACCGCGGCCTGCGCGTGCCCGACGACCTGTCGGTCGTCGGGGTGGACGGGCACGCGCTCGGCGAGCTCGTCGGCCTCACCACGATGGTGCAGCCCGCGGTCCGGCAGGGCGGCGCGGCGGCCCGGGTGCTGCTCGACCGGGTCTCGGGGGAGCCGCTGCCGCCGCGCGACGTGGTGTTCGAGACCGAGCTGCTCGTGCGCACGTCGACCGCGGTACCGCGCGTGGGCGCCCTCGTCGGGCGGTGAGGGCGCCCTCGTCGGGCCGTGAGGTTGAGTGCCGGCCGGTGAGGGGTTGGTGAGCACCCGGTGAGACGCCGGTGCCCGTGGGCGAGTCGTCGCCTTTGTGACGCAATCGTGACCCGCTGAACTGCGGTTTCGGCTTGCGGCAACGGAATGTAAACGCTTGCATCATCAGCAAGGTTGCGGGCGCCGAGGACGCACGTCGGTGCGGGTCGCCTGTGACGCACAACGACGTGGAGGTCAGATGAACGGCATGCGCAGGCGCCGCGGGACCGCGGTAGTGGCAGCGGGGGCGGGGCTCACCCTCCTCCTGGCGGCGTGCTCGGGCGGCGGTGACGAGGGCGGCGGCGACGCCGAGGGGACCGCGAACGAGACCGACTGCAGCGCGTACGAGGAGTACGGGGACCTGTCGGGCAAGACCGTCTCGGTCTACACCTCGATCGTCGACCCGGAGTCCGAGGAGCAGATCAACTCCTACCAGCCGTTCGTCGACTGCACCGGCGTCGAGATCGACTACGAGGGCTCGCGCGAGTTCGAGGCGCAGCTCCCCGTCCGCCTGACGGCCGGCAACCCGCCGGACATCGCGTACGTCCCGCAGCCCGGGTTCCTCAAGTCCCTCGTCGCGGACTTCCCCGACCAGGTCGTCCCGGCACCGCAGTCCGTGATCGACAACGCCACGGAGTTCTACACCGAGGAGTGGGTGAACTACGGCACGGTCGACGGCACGCTCTACGCGACGCCGCTCGGCGCGAACGTGAAGTCGTTCGTCTGGTACTCGCCGCTGGCCTTCGAGGACGCCGGCTACGAGATCCCCACCACGTGGGACGAGCTCATGGACCTGTCCCAGCAGATCGTCGACGACGGCGGCGTGCCGTGGTGCGCCGGCATCGAGTCCGGTGACGCGACCGGCTGGCCCGCCACCGACTGGCTCGAGGACGTCGTGCTCCGCACCGCGGGCGCCGACGTGTACGACCAGTGGGTCAACCACGAGATCCCCTTCAACGACCCGCAGATCGTCGAGGCGCTCGGCACGGTCGGGGAGATCCTCAAGAACGACGAGTACGTCAACGGCGGCCTCGGCAACGTCCAGTCGATCGCGACGGCGGCGTGGAACGAGTCGGCCAACGGCATCCCCGACGGCACCTGCTGGCTGCACCGCGCGGCCAACTTCTACCAGGCCAACTGGGACGAGAGCCTCGAGGTCGCCGAGGACGGCGACGTCTACGCGTTCTACCTGCCCGGCGTGTCCGAGGACGACAAGCCGCTGCTCGGCGCCGGCGAGTTCGTGACGGCGTTCAGCGACCGTCCCGAGGTCGAGGCGTTCCAGGCGTTCCTGTCGAGCCCCGAGTGGGCAAACTCCAAGGCGAGCGTCACGGCGCAGGGCTGGTTCTCGGCGAACAACGGCCTCGACCCGGAGCTCATCAAGTCCCCGATCGACAAGCTGGCGTTCGAGCTCCTCACGAGCGACGAGTACACGTTCCGCTTCGACGGCTCCGACCAGATGCCGGGTGCCGTGGGCACCGGGTCGTTCTGGACGGAGATGACGGCGTGGGTCGCGAACGACAAGTCCGACGAGGACGTGCTGTCCGCGATCGAGGCCTCCTGGCCGACCTCGTGACCGTCGCCTCCTAGGCCCGACCGGGCCGCGGAGGCCACGCACCAGGCCGCGGCGGGCGTCCCCCTCCAGGGGCGCCCGCCGCGGCCCGTCACGTACCCGGTGGCGCCGCCGCCGGTGGCCGGCCAGAGAAGTCGTGGAGGTGGAGCATGGTGCAGTTCTCGCCCGTCACCGAGTGGTTGACGCAGGCGGACGACGTCGGGCACAAGTTCGCCCTGATGTTCGTCGCGATCGCGCTGTTCGTGGTCGTGATGGGGGCGATCCTCCTCGCGGTCGACCGGCCCAAGCGGGTCCCGCCGTGGGTCGTGCCCGTCGCGTTCCTCGGCCCGACGATCCTCGGGCTCGGGTTCGGTCTCGTGTACCCCGGGCTCCGGACCATCTGGGCCTCGCTGTTCGACGCGCGGGGCCAGAACTTCGTCGGGCTCGACAACTACGCGACCGCCTTCGGTGAGGAGTCGTTCCAGATCGTCCTGCGGAACACCCTGATGTGGGTGATCCTCGTGCCGATCGTCGCGACGTTCGTCGGGCTCGTCTACGCGGTGCTCGTCGACCGCACGCGGTTCGAGTACCTCGCGAAGACCCTCGTCTTCCTCCCCATGGCGATCTCGATGGTCGGTGCGTCGATCATCTGGAAGTTCGTCTACGAGTACCGGCCCGACCAGAAGAACGTGAACCAGATCGGCCTGCTCAACCAGCTGCTCGTGTGGATCGGGCTCGAGCCGCAGCAGTTCCTGCTCAACCCGCCCGTGAACACGCTGTTCCTCATCGCGGTGATGATCTGGATCCAGGCCGGGTTCGCGATGACCGTCCTGTCGGCCGCGATCAAGGCCATCCCCGACGACATCGTCGAGGCCGCGCGGCTCGACGGGCTGCACGGCATCGGGATGTTCCGGCACATCACCGTCCCGAGCATCCGCCCCGCGCTCGTCGTCGTCGTGACCACGATCGCGATGGGCACGCTCAAGGTCTTCGACATCGTGCGCACGATGACCGGCGGCAACTTCGGTACCTCGGTCGTCGCGAACGAGTTCTACACGCAGAGCTTCCGGATCCGTGAGGTCGGCCTGGGCGCGGCGCTCGCGGTCATCCTGTTCGTGCTCGTCATCCCGCTGGTCGTCTACAACGTCCGCCAGCTCCGACTCTCCGAGGACATCCGATGAGCACAGGGATCCCGAGCATCGAGCTCGTCGACGGCGCCCAGCAGGCCGCCAAGGGGCGCCGGGAGCCCGGCCGGCTCGCGCGCATCGAGCGCCGCGCCGCCGCGGCCAAGGGCAAGATCAGCTCGCCGTGGGCCTCGACGCTGGCGATCATCATCGCCATCGCGTGGACGGTCCCCACGTTCGGGCTGCTGCTCACGTCGTTCCGCCCGCGCCTGGAGATCCGCCGGACCGGCTGGTGGACCTTCCCCGCGAACCCGGCGGTCACGTTCGAGAACTACTCCGACGTGCTGTTCGGCAGCTCGACGGCGTTCTCCACGTTCTTCGTGAACTCGCTCGTCATCACGATCCCCGCGGTGATCATCCCGATCTCGCTCGCGCTGCTCGCGGCGTACGCGTTCGCGTGGATCGACTTCAAGGGCCGCAACATCCTGTTCGTCGCGGTGTTCGCGCTCCAGGTCATCCCGATCCAGGTCACGCTCATCCCGCTCCTCACGCAGTACGTGGACTGGGGGCTCGCGGGCTCGTTCTGGACGATCTGGCTCTCGCACTCGATCTTCGCGCTGCCGCTCGCGATCTTCCTGCTGCACAACTTCATGAAGGACATCCCGCCGTCCCTCGTCGAGGCCGCGCGGGTCGACGGCGCCGGGCACGTGAAGATCTTCTTCCAGGTGCTCATGCCGCTCCTCACCCCGGCCATCGCGTCGTTCGCGATCTTCCAGTTCCTCTGGGTGTGGAACGACCTGCTCGTCGCGCTGACCTTCGCGGGCGGCTCGACCGAGGTCGCGCCGCTCACCGTCCGCGTCGCCGAGCTCGCCGGCACGCGCGGCGCGCAGTGGCACATCCTCTCGGCCGGCGCGTTCGTGTCGATGATCGTGCCGCTCATCGTGTTCCTCGCGCTGCAGCGGTTCTTCGTGCGCGGGCTCCTCGCGGGGTCCGTCAAGGGCTGACGCGCAGCACCGCACGTCCGCAGCACCGCACCGCCCGCCCCGGGTCCTCGGGGCGGGCGGTCGGTGCGTCCGGGCTCGCGCGCCGCTGGCCGGCTGCTCCGTGCGGGCTCGTACGCTGCTCGGGGCGCGCGCACGCAGCCGGGCGCCCGTCCGACGACCCGGGGGAGACGCATGACGGCCGACGTGCGCGCCGGCCGCGGCCTCCCGGCGCCGGTGCTGTTCCTCGGCTCCGGCCTCACGCAGTACCTCGGCGCGGCCCTCGCCGTCGGGCTGTTCGCGGTGCTGACCGCCCCGACCGTCGCGTGGCTGCGCATCGCGGTCTCGGCGCTCGTGCTCCTCGCGTGGCGCCGGCCGTGGCGCTTCCGGTGGACCCGCGCGGACCTGCTCGCCTCCGCGCTGTTCGGCGTGGTGCTCGCCGCGATGAACGTCGCCTTCTACGTCGCGATCGAGGTGCTCCCACTCGGCACGGCCGTCGCGGTCGAGTTCGCCGGACCCGTCGCGGTCGCCGCGCTGACCGGGCGGAGCGTGCGCGAGCGCGTCGCGATCGCCGTCGCCGCCGCCGGCGTGGTGCTGCTCGCCGGGGTCAGCCTCGACGCCGGGCCGGACGCCGGGCGCGGGCTCGTCGCGATCGGCGTCTCGGCGGTGTGCTGGGCCGGCTACATCCTGCTCGGGCGGCGCGTCGCGCACGGGCGCGCCGACGGGGACGCGGGGGCCGGGGGCGCGGACGGGCCCGACGGGGTCTCGTCGCTCGCCGTGGCGATGACCGTCGGCGCGCTCGTCTTCGCCCCGTTCCTCGCGGCGCCCGCCGCGCCGGTGCTGCGCGACCCCCACCTGCTCCTGCTGGTCGTCGGCATCGCGGTGTTCTCGTCGGTCGTGCCCTACGCGATCGAGCAGGTCGTGCTGCGCCGCGTGACCGCCGCGACCTTCGCGGTGCTGCTCGCGATGCTCCCGGCGACGGCGGCCGTCACGGGTGTGGTCGTCCTGCGCCAGCTCCCGACCTGGGGTGAGGTCGCCGGGCTCGCGCTCGTGTCCGTCGCGATCGTGCTCTCGGCCCGCCGCACCGGGTGACGCGCGCCTCGGCAGGTCGCCCCCGCGAGACTCGCGCCCGAGGGCGCGCAGCCGACAAGTCGCGCCTGACAGGCGCCCTACGGATCGCGCCCCGACAGGGCGCGCCTACAGATACTGCCCGGGTCGCTGCCGCGGGTCGGCCGGCTCGCCGCCGGGGGCCCCGTGCGCCGGGCCGCCGAGCCCGCCGGGCACCGCGGCGCCGGGCGGCAGCGCGCGGCGCATCTGCGTGAGCTGCGCCTGCGCCGCCATCTGCTGCGCGACGAGCGCCGTCTGGATCCCGTGGAACAAACCCTCGAGCCACCCCACGAGCTGTGCCTGCGCGATGCGCAGCTCGGCGTCGCTCGGCGCGCGGTCCTCCGAGAACGGCAGCGTGATGCGGTGGAGCTCGTCGAGCAGCTCGGGGGACAGGCCCTCCTCGAGCTCGCGCAGCGACCGCTCGTGCACCTCGGCGAGCCGGGCGCGGGCGGCGTCGTCGAGCGGCGCGCTGCGCACCTCGTCGAGCAGCTGCTTGATCATCGTCCCGATCCGCATGACCTTCGCGGGCTGCCCGACCATCGTCGCCGGGTCCTCGCCGCCCGCGGCGTCCTCGTCCGTGCCGTCGTGCGCGCCGCCGGACCCGGCGTCCGCGCGGTGCTCCGCGGGGGCGACGGGGCGGCCGTCCGGCCCGACCACGACGACGCGCGGTCCGTGCCGACCGTCGACGGGCAGCGCGTGCGCGGTCGGCTCCTCGGCGACGGGGGCGGCCGGGGCGTCCGGCCGCGGCTCGGCGGGCGCGTGCCCGGTGGGGGAGTCGGGGGCGTGCTCGTCGCTCGTGTGCTCACTCATCGGGGCATTCTCGCCGCATCGAGCGCGCACCGCAGGGCTTCGGCGCCCTGGATAGGCTGACGCGCATGACGTGGCTCGCGACCCCTGCCCATGCCCGCTGGCTCGAGCAGGAGACGGACCGCCTGCTGGCCTTCGGCGGACCGTCCGCGGTCCCGGGGCGCGGGTTCGCGCGGCTCGACGAGCAGGGCGCGCCGGTCGACGGCCCCGCGGAGCTGTGGATCACGTGCCGCATGACGCACGTCTACTCCCTGGGCGTCCTGCTCGGCCGCCCGGGCTCGGGCGCGCTCGTCGACCACGGGATCGCGGCGCTCGACGGGCTGTTCCGCGACCGCGAGCACGGCGGCTGGTTCGCGGAGGTCGGCCACGACGGGCCGCTCGACGCGGACAAGGCCGCCTACCCGCACGCGTTCGTGGTGCTCGCCGCGTCGAGCGCGACCGCCGCGGGACGGCCCGGCGCCCGCGCGCTGCTCGACGAGGCGCTCGCCGTCTCCGAGCAGCACTTCTGGGACGACGAGGCGGGCATGGCGGTCGAGAGCTGGGACCGCACGTTCACCGAGCTCGACGCCTACCGGGGCGTCAACGCGAACATGCACACCGTCGAGGCGTACCTGGCCGCCGCGGACGTCACCGGGCACCGGGTCTGGCTCAACCGGGCCGTGCGCGTCGTCGAGCGGGTCGTGCACGGGTACGCGCGCGAGAACCACTGGCGCATCCCCGAGCACTTCGACTCCGCGTGGCAGCCCGACCTCGAGTACAACGCCGACGCCCCGGCGCACCCGTTCCGCCCCTACGGCGCGACGATCGGCCACTGGCTCGAGTGGGCCCGCCTCACGCTGCACGCCCGCGCGGCGCTCACGGCCCGCGGCGACGTCGCGCCGGACTGGATGCTCGACGACGCGGTCGCGCTGTTCGACGCGTCGGTCGCCGAGGGCTGGGACGTCGATGGCGCACCGGGCTTCGTGTACACGGTCGACTGGGCCGGCGCCCCCGTCGTGCGCGAGCGCATGCACTGGGTCGTCGCCGAGGGCATCGCCGCCGCGGCCGCGCTGCACGCCGCGACGGGCGACGAGCGCTTCGACACCTGGTACCGGACGTGGTGGGACTACGCCGCGCTGTTCCTGCTCGACCGCGACGGCGGGTCGTGGTGGCACGAGCTCGGCACGGACAACCGGGTCTCCCGCACGGTGTGGGAGGGCAAGGCCGACCTCTACCACGCCGTGCAGGCCACGCTCATCCCGCGCCTGCCGCTCACGCCCGTGCTGGCACCGGCGCTCGCGGCGGGCGCGCTCGACCTGGCCTGAGCCGGACCCGACAGCCGGGCGCGCCGAGCGCCGGGCGGGTCAGGTCGTCAGCAGCACCTTCCCGAAGACCTCGCCCGAGTCGAGCAGGCGGTGCGCGTCCGCCGCCCGCTCGAGCGGGAGCCGCGCGTGCACGACCGGCCGGACGCGCCCGTCGGCGAGCATCGGCCACACGTGCTCCCGCACCGCGGCGACGAGCGCCGTCTTCTCGGCGGACGGGCGCGAGCGCAGCGTCGTCCCGGCCACGGTGAGCCGCTTCGCGAGCAGGTGCCCGAGGTCGATCTCGGCCCGCCGGCCGCGCTGCAGACCGATGACGACGAGCCGCCCGTCGGTCGCGAGCACCCCCAGGTTGTCCGCGAGAGCACCCGCACCGAGCACGTCGAGCACCAGATCGACCCCACGACCCGCCGTCGCGTCGCTGACGGCCCGGGTGAAAAGGCCGGCCCGGTGGTCGATGCCGACGGCCGCACCGAGCTCCTCGCACCGCGCGGCGCGCTCCGGACCCCCCGCGGTCGCCAGCACGCGCGCCCCGAGCGCCGCGGCGAGCTGCACCGCGACGGACCCGACGCCGCCCGAGCCGCCCTGCACGAGGACGTCCTCACCCGCGCGCAGCCGCCCGACGTCGACGAGGTTGGACCACGCGGTGCACACCGCCTCCGGGAGGCCGGCCGCGTCCACGAGGTCGGTGCCGTCGGGCACGGGAAGCACGTGACCTGCAGGAACGGTCACCCGCGACGCGTAGCCGCCGCCCGCGAGCAGCGCCGCGACCCGGTCGCCGACCGCCCAGCCGCCGTCCTGGGGGCCCGCCACGCCCTCCCCGAGCGAGGCCACGACGCCCGCGACCTCGAGCCCCGGCCAGGCGGGGGCGCCGGGCGGCGGCGGGTAGCTGCCGGCCCGCTGCAGGAGGTCCGCGCGGTTGACCCCCGCGGCGACCACGTCGAGCAGCACCTCGCCGGGCCCGGGGACCGGATCGGGCATCTCGTGACACACCAGGACATCCGGACCGCCGGGACGGGCGGCTTCGACGGCTCGCACGGCCTCCACGTTAGGGGGACCCGGGGCGTACCGCTGCGGGTGAGGTCGTGGCAAACTCTGCGCGGGGCTAATGGTCCACTGTCCAGTAGCCGATGAGAAGCGTGCGGCAACCTCTCCACAGAGTGGTTCCGTCGGGCGTCGTCGGTGCGACGCCCGCGTCGGGTGAAGGAAAGAGGTCGACATGCTGCGCAGGCTTGGCATCCGCGCCAAGGTTCTGGCTGTCCTCGCCGTGCCCATGATCGTGCTGCTCATCGCTGGTGGATACATCTCGTACGGGGCTTTCCGCTCGGCGAAGACCGCTGCCGCTGCTGCCACCGTCGTGGAGGTCCTGGACGCGTACGCCCCCCTCGGGGCGAATCTTCAGACCGAGCGCGCACTCTCGCTGTCCCCTGCCAGGGACCAGGCCCAGCTGGACGCGGCCCGTGCCGCGACGGACAAGACGCTCGCCGAGCTGAAGCCGCTCACGGCACGCATCGACCAGGACGAGTTCCCGGCCAGCGTGACCGCGGCGTTCGCCGAGTCCCAGCTCGCGCACAACGAGATGCTCCCGGCCGTCCGCCGCTCGGTGGACACGGACTCGCAGGCCGCGATCATCAAGCGCAACTACGACCAGATCATCGGCGGGCAGATCCAGCTCGTCGGTCAGGTCGCCGAGACGATGGACGACCGCGAGATCGCGCAGTACGTCACGGCGTACCACGAGCTCGTGACCCTCGCCGAGAGCCTCGCGAACGAGCTCACGCAGGGTACGGGCCTCATCCTCACGCAGGCCTCGTCGCCCGCCGCGGTGCGCAACTTCGACACCCAGACGACGTCGACCGAGCTCGCCCGTGCCAACGCCCGCATCGCGCTCGCCTCGCTCGGCAACACGGACATCCGCCTCCCCAGCGAGGACCCGACCTCCGACTTCACGCGCAAGCGGAACCTCCTCACGACCGGCAACGCCGGCTCCGTGGCCGCGGTCGACCGCGTCGCGTGGACCGAGGACATCCAGAAGCAGCTCGTCAGCATCAACGACGTGCGTATCGAGATGCTCGCCGAGGGCAAGGCCGAGGCCGACGTGGCCGCCGGCCAGGAACGCACCGCCGCGATCATCACCATCGTGATCTCGCTGCTCGCGGCCATCGCGTCCTTCGCCTTCGCGATCGTCGTCGCCCGAGGCATCACCGTCCCGCTGCGACGCCTCACGGCCGCCGCCGGTGACGTCCGCGAGCAGCTCCCCAAGCTCGTCGAGCAGGTCGCGGTCCCCGGTGAGGGGCCCGGTCTGGAGCTCGTGCAGATCCCGGTCGAGTCGTCCGACGAGGTCGGCCAGCTGGCCGCCGCGTTCAACTCCGTCAACGCGACGACCCTCCAGGTCGCGCAGGAGCAGGCCGCCCTGCGTGGCTCGATCGCGGAGATGTTCATCAACGTCGCCCGCCGTGACCAGGTCCTCCTCAACCGCCAGCTGTCGTTCATCGACTCGCTCGAGCGCTCCGAGGAAGACCCGAACACGCTGGCGAACCTGTTCCGCCTCGACCACCTCGCGACCCGTATGCGACGCAACGCGGAGTCGCTCCTCGTCCTCGCCGGCATCGACTCGGGCCGCCGCGTCCGCGACGCCATGCCGCTCTCGGACGTCATCCGCACCGCCTCGTCGGAGATCGAGCAGTACGACCGCGTGGAGCTCGACCTCACGGTCGACCCGCAGATGCTCGGCTTCAACGCCCTGAGCGCCGCCCACCTGCTCGCCGAGCTCCTCGAGAACGCGACGATCTTCTCCGAGCCGGAGACGCCCGTCGAGGTCAAGACCGGTGTCGTCGGCGAGTTCGTGATCGTCCAGGTCCTCGACCACGGCCTCGGGATGTCCGACGTCGAGCTCGAGTCGGCCAACGAGAAGATCCGCTCGACGTCCGCCAGCGACTCCCTCGGCGCCCAGCGCCTCGGTCTCTTCGTCGTCGGCCGCATCGCCCACCGCCTCGGCGCGGAGGTCACCCTCGCGAAGAGCCCGCGCGGCACCGGCACGGTCACGACCGTCCGGTTCCCCGTGACGCTGTTCACGACGAACGAGAGCCCCGTCTTCGGCTCGATGCCCCCGCAGCAGGCGCTGACCCAGGCGCCCGAGCGGCGCATCCCGGTCGCCGAGGAGGCGCCCGTCGTCGAGGCGGTCGACCTCCAGGCGCTGACCGACGGCGAGACGTCGCTCGGCCTGCCCCGCCGGCGGCTGCGCGGCGACGAGGACTCCTCGGAGATCCCCCTGCCGCAGAACCCGGTGCTCCCGCAGCGGTCCCACAAGACGTTCGACGAGAGCAAGATCGTCCTCCCGCAGGCGCAGGCGACGACCCTGTCGCCCGAGATCGGCGACAGCTCCGGCTGGACGCCCGCGATCCAGGCGGCCCCGGTCAAGTCCGGCCTGCCGACCCGTTCGCGGGCGGCGACCCCGGCCTGGGCGCAGCCGGAGGAGGAGGCCACGCCGGCCCCCGCCGCCCCGGCCGCACCCGAGGCGCGCGTCGGCCTGTTCTCCGGCTTCCGCACCCGTGGCGACCTGCCCGCGCCGGCTCCGGCCGACCTCCCGGGCGCGCCGCAGCGCGACGAGCAGGCGGACGCCCCGCGGCGTCCCGCGCAGGGCTTCGTCGTCCCGGGCCTCGTGCCCGACGAGGACGAGTCCTCCACGAGCTCGTGGAGCCAGGGCTGGGACGAGCAGCCTGCCGCTGCCGAGCCCGCCGCTGCACCCGCCGCGGAGGAGACCGAGTCGTGGGCACCCGCCCAGGGCTGGGACGCCCCCGCCGAGCAGCACGCCGCGCCGGTCGCCGAGGAGTGGGCCCCGGCCCCGTCCTGGGAGCAGGCGCCGGAGCGCGCCGAGGAGCCCGCACCGTGGGCCGCGACGTCGAGCTGGGAGCAGGCCCCCGAGCCCGCACCGCAGGTCGAGGCGTGGTCCCCGACCCCCGCGTGGGAGGACTCCGCGCCGCTGTCCGGCGCACCCCGCGTCGAGGACGCCCCGGCCGCGCACGCCCCGGTCGAGCACACCGAGCACGTGGAGCACGTCGAGCAGAGCACCGCTGCCGAGGCCTGGGAGCCGACGCCGGTCGCCGAGCGCACGCGTGAGCCGCGCCACGAGGCGTCGCCCTCGACGGGCGCCTACCCGGAGTTCACCGCGTACAGCGGCTACTCGGGCTGGGCCACGCCGGTCGAGTCCGACCAGCCGGCGCCGCGCTACACCTCGCCCTACACGGCCTCGTACGTCCGGGACGGCTTCGCGCCGATCCTCGACGAGGCACGGGCGTGGAACGGCGACGCCGCCGCGCAGGAGGCCCCGGCCGAGCAGGCCTGGCACGAGCCCGAGACCACGCAGCAGTCGTGGGCCGAGCCCGTCGCCGAGCAGACCTGGGCCGAGCCGGCCGCCGAGCAGTCGTGGGCCGAGCCCGTCGCCGAGCAGGCGTGGGAGAACCCGGAGCCCGCGGCCGCCGACCACGGCTGGACCGCACCCCCGGCGTACGAGGAGCCGACGCAGGTCGACTCGCCGTCGTGGGCCGAGCCCGCGTCGCACATCGCCGAGACCGAGCAGTGGACCGTCCCGGCGCTCGAGGAGGACCCGGCCGTCGAGTCGTGGGCCGCCGCCGAGCCCGAGCCCGAGCCGCTCGCCCAGCGCCGCCCGCGCGGGTCGTCCTACGTGGACGCCCAGGCGCAGACGGAGCTGTTCACCCCGGTCGAGGCCGAGCTCCTCGCGGAGTCGCACGCCCAGGCCGAGGCACCCGCCCCGGCACCGGTCGCCGCTGCTCCCGCTCCCGAGCGCGCCGCCGCGACCCCCTCGTGGGCCGCGACGCGTCCCGCCGAGCAGGCGCCGGCGTTCACGGACCTGGTCAACGGCGAGGCCGGCGACGACTCCAAGAAGGGTCGCCGCTGGGGGCTCTTCGGCCGCAAGAAGGACGAGGCGACCCCGGCCGCCGGGACCCCGGCCACGCCGTCGCCGTTCGCGGGCGGTTTCCAGCCGACGTCCGAGCCCGCCCCCGCGGCGGGTCTGCGGACCTCGGCCTGGGCCGACCCCGCCCCGGCGCAGCCGCAGGCCGCCCCGGTGTCGACCTTCGCGCCGCCCGCCCCGCAGGCACCGCCCTCGGCGCCGTTCCCGCAGCGCGAGAGCACGCGTCCCACGGGCGGCGGCTGGCAGCCCCCGGCGAGCCCGGCTCCCGAGCCGGCGAACCCGGGCTCCGGTGCCCCGCAGCCGCTGTCGGCCTTCTTCCGGCCGCCGACGGCTGACCGTCCGGCCCCGGCGGCGCCCCCGGCGTCCTGGGCCCCGCCGGAGTGGGCTGCCCGCCCGTCCGGCACCGCGAGCGGCCCCGAGTCCTCGCGCTCCGTACCCCCGCCGTCAGCGGCACCGCGCATCGGTGCCCTGGACGACGAGGTCGCTGCAATGCTGGCGCTCCGCTCCGACATCCAGGAGCAGGCTCTCTCCGAGCTGAGCCAGCTGTCCGCGTACCGGCCGGCCGCGATGAACGGCTCGACCGGAAGTGCGTCGCTCACCAAGCGCGTACCGAACGCGATCCCGGCTGCACCGCCTCTCGCGGCGCCGGAGTCCGACCGTGGGAACCCCCGGGATGCCGACCAGCTGCGTTCGCGGCTGTCGAGCTTCCAGTCGGGGACGTCACGCGGTCGCCGTGCCGCGGAGGCGCCGGATGCATCGGCCGCCTCCACGAGCTCCGAACCGCTGATCGGCTCCGCCGACCAGCACAGCACCCCGCCGTCGCCGACATGGTGACGACACAGCACGCAGTCAACTCCGGCTGCCACCGCAAGGAGGAAGTGTGACAGCGCTCAGCACCGAGGCAGCCAACTTCGGCTGGCTCCTGGACAACTTCGTCCGGACCGTGCCCGGCACCCGGCACACGCTGGTCGTGTCCGCCGACGGTCTTCTCATGGCCATGTCCGACCAGCTCGACCGCACCAGCGGCGACCAGCTCGGGGCGATCGTCTCGGGCATGTCGAGCCTCACCCGGGGCGCAGCGCGTCAGCTGCGTGCGGGGGAGGTGCGGCAGGCCATCATCGAGATGGACAACATGTTCCTCTTCCTGATGAGCGTCTCCAACGGCTCCGTGCTGTCGGTCGTCGCCGAGGCGAGCTGCGACGTCGGCCTCATCGGCTACGAGATGGCGATGCTCGTCTCGCGGACCGAGGCGACCCTGACCCCGCAGCTCATCAGCGAGATGCGCGGCCAGTTGCCCGTCGACGGCGCCACCCGGACACCGGTGGCGTGAGGACGCGATGAGCGACCACATCGAGTACGAGGCCAGGACGGTCCGGCCCTATGCCGTGACCGGTGGCCGCGTGCGCTCGGCACGCTCCGACCTGCCTCTCGAGGCGCTGGTCGAGGTCATGCCCGGTGCCGTCACGAGCCAGGGGCTGCCCCCCGAGAAGCGGGCGATCCTGCAGCACGCTGCACACAACTACATCTCGGTCGCCGAGCTGTCGGCCCTCCTGCACCTGCCGCTCGGCGTGGTGCGGGTCCTGGTCTCCGACCTCGCGGACGCGAAGTACATCCGTGTGCACACGTCCCAGCCGGTAGAGGTTCACACCGGTCAGTCCCCCGCCCTGTCCCTGAGCGTGCTGGAGAGTGTTCTCAATGGCATTTCCGCCCTCTGACGCCGCAGTGGCCGCCCCGGCGGGCACTCCAGGCAGCGTCGCGCCCACAGTCGTCAAGATCGTCGTCGCCGGTGGCTTCGCGGTCGGCAAGACGACCTTCATCGGGTCCATCTCCGACATCGAGCCCCTGAACACCGAGGCCGCGATGACGGAGCACTCGGTCGGCGTCGACGACGCCGGCGGGGTCTCCGACCGCAAGACCACCACGACGGTGGCGATGGACTTCGGTCGCATCGCGCTGCCGGGTGCGCTGTGGCTCTACCTGTTCGGCACGCCGGGCCAGGACCGCTTCCTCTTCATGTGGGACGACCTGGTGCGGGGCGCGATCGGCGCGGTCGTCCTCGTGGACACCGACCGCCTCGACCAGTGCTTCCCGGCCGTCGACTACTTCGAGAGCCGGGGCATCCCGTTCGTCGTGGGCGTCAACTGCTTCGACGGCGTCGCCAAGCACCAGCTCGACGACGTCCGCGAGGCGCTCGCCATCCCGGCGCACGTCCCGGTCCTCTACACGGACGCCCGCTCGCGCGCGGCGACCAAGCAGGCGCTCATCGCGCTCGTGCAGCTCGCCATGGAGCGGCTGCGCGGCGCCTGACGCCCGCGCTCGACCTCACCACCGGCCGGTCCTCCTCGCGGAGGGCCGGCCGGTGGCGTGTCCGGGCGGTGCGGCGCGCCTGCCGGTCGCCTGCCGTGGTGCCGCTCGCTCGTCGCGCTCCTGCCCGCACGTAGGGCGCCCGCGCGCAGGCCGGGCGCCCGCCCGGCGTGTCCGGTTCGTCCGGAAGCGTCCCCGCGGTCGGTAGGCTCGCGCAGATGGGTGTGTATGTCGACGGGTCAGCACTGAGCAGGTACCTCATCGACGCCACGAGCACCGGCGACTGGTGCGCGTGGGCGGCGGTGTGGGAGGCCGAGCTCCTCACCACG
Source organism: Cellulomonas cellasea (assembly GCF_006538745.1). GTDB lineage: Bacteria > Actinomycetota > Actinomycetes > Actinomycetales > Cellulomonadaceae > Cellulomonas_A > Cellulomonas_A cellasea. Next base: position 208,145 of record NZ_BJLR01000016.1, read on the forward strand.
AGGCTCGGGGTCAACGAGCTGCGGCGCGCCGCGGCGTGGAAGGGCTCGGCGGACCGCGCGGTCGCGCACGGCGTCACCGAGCGGCTGCGGGTCGTGCCGTTCTCCGACCAGGCGTTCGGCGCGGCGGTGACCCGGGCGAAGGGCCTCACGCCGTTCCAGGCGCTGCACCTCGGGGTCGCGCTGACCGAGCCCGACGTGGACCGCATCGCCACCTACGACGGGAAGCTCGCGCGCACCGCCGCGAAGGAGGGCCTGCAGGTCGTCTCGCCCGGGCGGCGGCCGGGGTGGTGGACCCAGAGCGACAGCTGATCCGCACGGGCTCCGGCGGCCGGACGACTGGCACAATGGGCCCGCGCCGTGCGGGTCCGGCGGCGCGGGGAGGGCTGGCTGAGCGGCCGAAAGCGACGGTCTTGAAAACCGTTAGGGTGATGAACTCATCCTCAAGGGTTCGAATCCCTTGCCCTCCGCAGCAGCGCAGGTGCAGGTCAGATGCACGCGCTACGCGTGCTCCGGGCCCGGCTTCGGTCTGCTGGACCAGCGTGCCGTGAAGTCGCGTGCGACCACGGTGATCGAGCCCTCCGAGAGCGCGAGCTCGTGGCTGACGCACTGACGACGTCGCTCATGTGCGTGCCTCCGCGGCGTTCCGGTGGTCCGTGGCCGCGGTGAGCCCCCGGTCGAGGAAACCGGTCATCCAGGCGAAGCTCTCGTCGACGTCGGAGTCCAGCTGGAAGCTGCCGATCGCCTCCAGCGACGCGAAGCCGTGCATCATGCTTCGCATCATCCGCAGCGCGTGGACCTGCTGTGCGGGCTCGAGCCGGTAGCCGTGGAGCATGGCCGTCCAGGACGTCATGACCCGGTCGACCGCGGGCAGGAGCGGGTCGTCGAGGCCCGTGAGCCGGGCGGCGTTCCCCGCGGCGTAGCGGCCGGGGTGCGCGAGCACGTACGTCCTCATGGCCTGCGCGCCGGCGACGAGCGCGTCCTTGCCCGACAGGCCCTGGGTGGCGTCGCGGATCGCGTCGGCCAGCTCGTGCATGGCCAGCACGGCGATCCGGTGCTCCAGGGCGGCCTTGTCGGTGACGTGCTTGTAGAGCGAGGGCGCCCGGACCCCGAGCCGTTCGGCGAGCAGGCCCATGCTCAGGCCGTCGAGGCCCACCTCGTCCACCAGGTCGGCGGCCGCCCCGGTGACCGAGTCCGCCGTCAGGCCGGCCCTAGGCACGGGCGAGGGTCCGGTCCAGGAAGGGCAGGGCCAGCGCGAGGACCTGCTCGGGGGTCTGGGCGTGGGGGTAGTGGCCGGCGCCGTCGATGACGGCCAGCTCCCCGAGCCCGGCCGGTAGGTCGGCGAGGATCTTCTCGCCCTCGGCGCGGGGGTCGGCCCAGTCGGGGTCGAGGCTCCCCATGACGACCAGGACGGGGCAGGCGACGTTCGGCAGCTGGGCGCCGGCGTCGGTGGGGGCGGTGCGGCCCATGGCCTGCAGCACCTTCATCCGGCCGGGCTCGCTCAGCCCGGCCCTCGTGCGGTCCAGCTCCTCGGCCCAGTCGGCCGGCTTCGTGGGGTAGGCCAGGTCGAGGTACTCCGCCCACGCGGGCAGGCTGCCGAACAGACCGACCCGGGTCAGCAGCGTGGAGGACGTCCGGTACCGGGCGACCGTCACCAGCCCGCCGAAGGAGATCGTCTGCTTGCGGGTGAACGGGGCCAGCTGCACGACGCCGGTGATCAGGTCGGGGGCCGACGCGGCGGCGATCGCGACGGCGCCGCCGCTCAGCGACTGGCCCACGAGCACGGCGGGGCCGCCGAGGTGGCGGACCAGGGCGACGAGGTCCCCGGCGACGTCGGTGCGGCTGTAGCCGTCCCAGCCGGTGCTGGACTCCCCGGCCCCGCGGATGTCGACGTTGGCGACCCGGTAGCTGGCCGCGACCAGGCCCGGGACGAGGAAGCGGTAGGAGCGGCGGGTGTCGCCCATGCCGTGCGCGAGGACCACGAGGGGGCCGTCGCCGGTCAGGTCGTAGGCGATCGTCCCGCCGGCCAGGGTGAGGTGCTCGGTCATGTCGTCCTCCAGGTGGCTAAGCGCGTTAACTGAAAGCTAGTGCGAGTAGCCACCGCCGTCAAGGGGTCCGGCGCAGCGGGCTCCTCAGCCCGGGTCCGGGACGGGCCGGCCGAGCATCTGGTCCGACGGCCGCCGCCTCCCGCCGGGCGTACGCCTGCCGCACATCGGCGACCCGGAAAACCTCGGGCCACGGAGCACCCGCGCGCCCTACGCTCGCGCACGCTCCTGGTCGGCAGCCGGACGGCGTCGCCGTCGCGGGCCCTGCGCGAACGGCCTGCGAGCACTGCACAGGGATGCAGCGCCTCTCACGCGCCCGGGTTCACCTCCCGATGGTCGTCCGGCGCGCGGTCACCGGGGCGGTGGCGGTCTGCGACGCCGGGCGTGCTCGGGACGTCCCCCGCTGCCGGCCGACCGCGCGCCGGCGATCGACGCGGTGGCGCTGCCCGGGGCAGCGGGACGAGCCGAGGGTCGGCCGGACCGGACGGGAGGAGGGTCGAGCGATGAACGTCGTCGTGCAGGAGTGGGAACGCGTGCTGGTGTACCGGGACGGGCGGTTCGTGGGCGTGCTCGAGCCCGGCCGTCGGTCTGTGACGTGGCTCCGGCACCGGACGGTGCGGGTCGCCGTCCGGCCGCGGCTCCTCGTCGTGCCGCTCCAGGAGGTGCTGACGGCCGACGGGATCGCGGTCAAGGTGAGCCTGACGTCGACGGTCCGGGTCGTGGACCCGCGGACGTGGCACGAGGCGGTCGAGGACCCGGACGCGTTCCTGCACGCGGCGCTGCAGCTCGCGCTGCGGGACGCCGTCGCGACCCGGACGCTCGACGAGCTGCTCGCCGACCGGGCGGAGGTCCCGGCGCAGCTGCGTGCCGCCGTCGCGCCGACGGCCGTCCGGCTGGGGCTCGAGGTCGACGAGGTCGCGCTGCGGGACGTCGTCGTGCCGGCCGAGCTGCGGCGCGCGGCGGCCGAGGTCGTGACCGCGCGGGCGCAGGGGCTCGCGGCGCTCGAGCGCGCCCGGACCGAGGTCGCGGTGACGCGTGCCCTGGCGAACGCCGCGAAGCTCGTGGGGTCGAACCCGGGGCTGCTGCAGCTGCGCACGCTGCAGGTCGTCGAGGCCGGTGGGGCGACGGTCGTGCTGTCCGCGGACCCGGCGGTCGCGCGTGCGGTGGCGACGGGCGGCTGACGGCTCGCGGGTCGGCGCGGGGCGCGGGGGCGCCGTGCGTCAGGCCGTCCCCTCCGGACGACGCTTCTGCGGGTACGGCGTCTCGCCGCGGCTCAGGCGCTCGACGGTCTCGGCGATCTTGCGGGCCCGGGTCTCGGCGCGCTTCACGCCGGTGATCCGCAGGATGCACGCGAACCGGTTCGCCGAGGTCAGCACGTCCCACCACGCCTGGGCCGCGGGCTCGGCGGCGAGCGCCGCGGCGAGGTCGTCGGGCAGGACCGTGTTCTTGGGGCCCTCGTACGCGGCCTCCCACCGGCCGTCGGCCTGGGCGGCGCGGACCTGCGCGCGGCCCGCCTCCTGCATCTTCCCCTCGGCCTCGAGCCGCGCGACGTGCTGGACGTTGCGGGCGGACCACCGGCTGCGCGCCCGGCGCGGCGTCATCCGCTGGTAGGACGACTCCGCGTCGCGCGCGCGGCCCTGCCCGTCGATCCAGCCGTAGCAGAGGGCCTCGTCGAGCGCCGTCGCGTACGTGATCGTCGTGACGGTGCCGCCCTTCTTGTGCAGCACGAGCCAGACGCCCTCGGACGTCGCGTGGTTCTCGTCGAGCCACGCGCGCCAGGTCTCGGCGTCGGGCAGGAGCAGCTCGGGCAGGTCAGGGGCCATCCGCCCATCGTGCCGTGCCGGTCCGACACGCGTGCCCGGCAGGCGTCAGGACTTCCGCTGGTCCATCTTCAGACCCTCGAACGAGTGCTCGGTCCGGTACGGCGGGAGCCCGGCCTCGGTGTCCGCGACGATCTCGTGGCTCAGGTGCGGGCGCAGCGCCGGGTCGACGCGCTCCCAGGCCTCCGCGGAGAGGCGGATGCGCGGCGGGTGCGGGTCGGCGGGGTCCTTGAGGCGGTCGACGATCGCGCGGTCCTCGGGCGAGACGATGCCGAGGATCATGACCTGGCGCATGCGCGAGCCGTTCCCCATCGCGGAGCCCCGGTGCAGCATGAGGCCGGACCGCACCGAGAAGTTGCCGCCCTTGGCGAAGAACGCCTGGAGCCGTGCGTCGTAGTCGGGCGTGCGCTCGTCGGGCGGGAACATCGCGCCCTCGAAGTCCTCGCCGACCTCGAGGTGGGTGCCGAGGACCCCCTGGAACGGGCCGTCGACCACGTCGACCGCCGAGGCGTTGACCGCGATCGACGTGAGGCGGTGCTCGTCGCGCGTCGCCGCCGGCATCGGGAAGTCGCGGTGCCACGGCTGGTTCTCGGCGCCGGGCAGCGGCACGTCGCAGCCGAGCTCCACGACCTGCCAGTCGGGCCCGAACATGTGCTCGGCGAGCGACGTGACGACGGGGTGGCTCGCGAGGTCCCAGAACCCGCGGACCCGCTCGGCGTACGGCTCGAAGTAGAACCGGTTCCAGCCGCGCGGCGCGACGCCCCCCGGGGTGCGCAGGGCCTCCATGAACTCACGCGCGAGGTCGACGTCGAGGTCGCGCGCCCACTCGGGCGGGAACGCGCCGCGGACGACCGCGATGCCCTGCTCGTACACCTCGCGGCTGAGGTCCTCGGCGCGGTGCTCCGTCGCGCCGTGCTGTGCTGCTGTCGTCGTCATGCCCCGACCCCCCGGTCGACAACGCCTGCGCGCCGGTGCGCGGGCCCGGGGACCAGCGTAGGCACGTGTGCGCGGGCGCGTCAGTCGGAGGGGTCGGTCGCGACGCGGTCGCGGCCCGCGTGCTTCGCGGCGTACAGCAGCGTGTCGGCGCGCGCGAGCAGCGTGCGCTGCGTGTCCCCGTCGTGGCTCACGGCCAGCCCGATGCTCACCGTGACCGGCACGTCGTGGGTCAGCGCGGACCAGTCGTGGTCCGCGACGGCCCGGCGCAGGCCCTCGAGGTACGTCACGACGGCCTCGCCCGTCGCGGACTGCACGACGAGCAGGAACTCCTCGCCGCCGAGGCGTGCGGCGAACGCCGAGCCGGGCAGGGGGACGCCGTCCGCGACCTCGTCGAGCAGCGCCGCGACCTGCACGAGGACCTCGTCGCCGACCGCGTGCGAGAACGTGTCGTTGACCCGCTTGAAGTGGTCGAGGTCGATCAGCGCCACCGCGAGGTGCAGGCCCTGCGCGCGGCTGTCGACGAGCAGCCCGGGGAGCGTCTGGTCGACGTGGCGGCGGTTGAGCAGCTGCGTGAGCGGGTCGCGCAGGGACTCGTGCCGGAACCGGGCGGCGGCCTGCCGGGCCTCGGAGGTCTCGAACATCGCCTGCTGGAGCCGGGCCTGCGCCTCGCGCTCCTCGGAGACGAGCGCCTTCTCGAGCGCGTGGAACCGCTTGTACGCGTGGAACGCGCGCTCGTGGTCGCCGCGCGCCGCGTGGATCTCGGCCTGCTCCTCCTCGACCTGCGCGATGCGGTAGCGCAGGCCGTGCGCGTCGCTCAGCGCGCGGCAGCGGTCGAGCGTCTCCTGCGCGCCGTCGTGGTCCCCGAGCAGGCGCAGCGCGGTCGCGAGCGTGAGCAGGAACTCGGCGTCGGCCGTGATCTCGCGCGTCCCGAGGTTGCCGTTCTCCTCGAGGGCCCGGCGCGCGCTCGCGACGGCCGCCGCGTGGTCGCCGCGCCCCATCTGCACGCGCGCGAGGGTGTCCCACACGTGCGACCCCAGCGGCATCCCGTGGCGCGCGCTGACGTCGAGGAGGCGGTCGATGGTCTCCTGCGCGAGCGCGAAGTCGCCGGCCGCGTACTCCCCGTACGCCCGGTTGTTCAGGCAGCGCAGCCGGCGCACGACGTCGTCCGCCTCGACCGCGAGCTGCTCGGCCTGCGTGTAGCGCGCGCGGGCCTCCTCGATCGACCCGGACTCGTCGAGCGCGTCGGCGAGGCGCATCACGTAGTGCGCGCGCATCGAGGGTGGCGCGTCGTCGTCGAGCGCGTCGAGCGCCTTCACCGAGTGCTCGAGGTAGGACGCGTGGTCCCCGATGTCGCGGAACGCCCAGGACAGCCCGAGGTGGCTGCGCGCGAGCAGGCGCGCGCGGTCGTGGTCGGTCGCGTAGTCGTGCACCTGCCACATGATGCGCGTGGCCTCGGCGAGCCGGCCCTGGCGCTCGAAGACGTCGGCGCGGACGAGGCGCGCGCGCCACAGGAGCTCGACGTTCCCGAGGGCACGGGCGGCCTGCTCGAGCTCGACGGCGCGGGCGAGCATCGCGACGAGGTCGTTGCCGCGCTGGTCGTCGAGCACGTCGAGCGCGCGGGCGATCTCCGCGGCGTCGCGTGCGGTGGTGGGGGTCGCGGGCACGGTGACGAGGGCGCCGGTGTTGCCGGTCACCTCGTCCGCACCCTCGACGCACGTCATGCCACAGGATCGGCACGGACGGGGCCGAGGTGAACGTTCCGACACTCCTGGACGCTTGTCAGGTTCGTCACGTGCCGTGCCACGCGCCGGGGTGGGGCGTGCCGGGTCGCCCGTCCGGGGGACGTGGAGCACGTCACCCGGCGCCCGGCCATCCGCAGGCGGCTCCGCTCCGAACCCTGCTCGACCCCGCCCCGAGGAGGAGCAGCGACGATGTCCCCGACCCGAGCACCCGCCGTGCGGCCGCGCCGCACAGCGCAGGCGTGGGGCACACTGTCGCTCGTGACCACGACCCCGGGCGGACCCGCGCTGCCGGCCCCCGAGCCGGTGGCCGACGAGCCGGAGACCACCGAGGAGCTGCTCCTGCGCGCCGCCGCGGGCGACGAGGCCGCGTTCGCGCAGGTGTACGACGCCCTCTCGGCGAGCGTGTTCGGGACCTGCCTCGCGGTGCTGCGCGACCGGGACCACGCCGCCGAGGTGCTCCAGGAGGTCATGGTCGAGGTGTGGCGGACCGCGACCCGGTTCGACCCCGCGCGCGGCACGGCCCGCACGTGGGCGCTCACGCTCGCGCACCGCCGGGCCGTCGACCGCGTCCGCGCCGTGCAGGCGCAGCGCAACCGCGACCAGCGCGCGCTCGACGAGCAGGTCGAGCGGCCGTTCGACGTCGTCGCCGAGGAGGTTGAGGAGAACATGGACCGCGCCCGCGTGCGGCACTGCCTCGACGGGCTCACGCCGACGCAGCACGAGGCCGTCACGCTCGCGTACTACGGCGGGCGCACGTACCGCGAGGTGGCCGACGAGCTCGCCGCGCCGCTCGCGACCGTGAAGTCCCGCATCCGCGACGGGCTGCTCCGCCTGCGCGACTGCCTGGGGGTGGCCGCATGAGCGCGACCGACGGCCCCGGCCAGGCCGGGACCTCCGACGTGCGGGACCTGCTCGGCGCCTACGCGCTCGACGCGGTCGACGACGTCGAGCGCCGCGCGGTCGAGCGGCTCGTCGAGCGCGACGCCGACGCGGCCCGCGAGCTCGCCGAGCTGACCGCGACCGCCGCGCTGCTGGGCTCGGCCGTCCGGGCGCCCGCTCCCGCGGACGTGCGGGCGAGCGTGCTCGACGCGATCCGCTCGACGCCGCAGGTCGGGGCGCGGGGGGTGCGCGACGACGCGCCGACGGCGGCCCGCCCGGCGACGGCCGGGACGACGCTGCCCGGTCCGGCCGTGCCCGGCTCGACGTTGCCCGGTCCGGCCGTGCCCGGCTCGACGGCGCCCGCGTCGTCCTCGTCCGACCCCGAGACCTCGTCCGACCCCGCCGGCTCGTCCGGCCCCGCCGACCGCGGGGTGACCGACCTCGCCGACCGACGCCGCCCGCGCCGCAGCACCGCGTGGCTCGCCGTCGCCGCGACCGCGCTCGGGGCGGCCGCCGTGCCGAGCGTGTTCGCGTGGCAGCAGAACCAGGAGGCCCGCCGCGCGAGCGAGCAGGCCCGCGTGCTCGCCGAGCTGCTCGCCGAGCCCGGCACCGAGGTCGTGCGCGCCGACGTCGAGGGCGGCGGCACCGCGGTCGGCGTGCTCGGCGCGGACCAGGCGCTGTTCACCGCGACGGGCCTCGACGACCCGGGCGCCGGCAAGGAGTACCAGCTCTGGATCATCCGTGACGGGGTCCCGCTGCCGGACGTGGTCATGCCCGACGAGTCGGGCGCGCTGCGCGGGCTCGCCGAGGACTTCACGCCCGGGGACGCGCTGGCCGTGACGGTCGAGCCGGCCGGCGGCTCGCAGGAGCCGACGACCGACCCGGTCGTGGTGCTGGCCCCCGCCGAGGCCTGACGAGGACCGGCGCGCCGGCTCGCGCAGTCCCCGCCGGCTCGCGCGGGCCCACGTCCGCTCACGCCGCCCAGCGCCGCTCACGCCACGCAGCGCCGCCCAGAGCAGCCGGGCGGCGCCCAGCGCCGCGGCTCAGCTCCCGGCGGCGCTCGTCGCCGCGACCGTCGCGGCCATGACCCCCGCCATCACGGCGGCGTTCACGGCCTCGACGGCACCCTTGACGGCGGCGTCCGCGAACCCGCCCTGCGCCACCGCCTTCGCGCGCTGCCGCAGCTCGCGCTTGGGCACGCCGACGTCGCCGAGCACGCGCGGGACCTGGTCGACGGCCTGGAGCATCGAGACGAGCGCGGCCTCGCGGGGCGTGGGGGTGCGGCCGACGACGAGGACGTCGTGCAGCCCGCGGCGGAGGCCGTCCTCATACGCCGGGTCGACGGCGGGCCACGCCGACGTCGGGAAGATGCCGAGCACCTTGCCCTCCTGGAGCCGCAGCACGCCGCTCTCGACGAGCCGCGCCAGGAGCTCGGGGCGGAGCTTCTTCGCGAGCTCCGGCACGACCGCGGCCGGCTTCCGGGGGCCCTTCGCGGCGATGCGGCGCAGGCCCTCGTCCAGGACGCCGTCGCCGGTCGGCCGGGGGTCGCGCACCACGACGCGGCCCGGCTTCACCGGCTCGCCGGGCCCGCTCACGTCGACGCGTCCGGCGGTCGCGAGGTCGAGCAGCACCGCGCCCGCGAGCGCCAGGTCGAGCCGCGTGGTGTCGACGACCGGCTTGCCGGTGACGTCGTCGGTCAGGAGCAGGAGCACGTCTTCCGCGAGGATCATGAGCCCACGCTAGGACGCACCGGGGTGTCCGGACAGGGCCGTGCGGACGGTCGCGACCTGAGACGACGCCGTGGCGACCTGGGACGACGCCGGCCCGGGCGCACGAGGGCGAGGCCCCCGCTCCGTACCCTGAGCGGGGGCCTCGCCTGTCCGTGGTGCCCGTCGCCGGGCGGGTGGTGCCGGGTGTCAGCTCGTGGGCATGAGCACCGTGTCGATGAGGTAGACCGTGGCGTTCGCGGTCTGCACGCCGCCGCAGATGACGTTCGCGCCGTTGACCATGAGCGCGTCGCCCGAGCCGGTCACGTCGACCATGCCGCCCTGGACGGTGCTCTGCTCACCGACGACCATCTCGGGCGAGAGCTGCCCGGGGACGACGTGGTAGGTGAGGATGCTCGAGAGCAGCGCGGTGTCGGTCTTGAGGGTCTCGATCGTCGCGGCGTCGATCTTCGCGAACGCGTCGTCGACCGGCGCGAAGACGGTGAACTCGTCGCCGTTGAGCGTGTCGACGAGGTTGACCTCGGGGTTGAGCTGGCCGGACACCGCCGAGACGAGCGTGGTCAGGAGCGGGTTGTTCGACGCGGCGACCGCGACCGGGTCCTGCGACATGCCGACGACCGAGCCGGGGCCGTCGGGCACCGTCTCCGCGTAGCCCGCACAGCCGGGGCCGACGAGGTTCGCGGCCGGGTCCGCCATCATCTCGTCCTCGGTCTCCATGGGCTCGGGGCTCATGGTCTCCTCGGCCGTCGCCTCGGCGCCGGCCGTCTCGTCGGCCGCCGTGTCGGAGCTGCACGCGGACAGGCCGAGCGTGGCGACCGCCAGGAAACCGAGGGCGGCGAACTGGGTGCGCTTGGTGCTGATCATCGGACTCTCCCTCTCGAGGTCCGGTGCGGGTGCCCCCACCGGATGTTCGTACGTCCCGCCGGAGCGGGACCTTCGAGGGGGATTCGGAGCGGGTGGCGGAGCGGATGGGTCGGATGTGCAGAAGTTTTTTCTACCGCTCAGCGCCGGCCGGGACACGGTGCGCGAGCAGCGGCAGGGCGCCGGTCTCCTGCGAGACCTCGACCGCGGCGCCGAGCACGCGCGCGACGGTCGACTTCGAGACGCCCACGCGTGCGGCGATGCTGCGCTGGGACAGGCCGGACGCGGCGAGCTGGCGGATCGCCGCCTCGCGGATGGCCCCCTCGGCGGCCCGGACCACCGGGCGCTGCGCGGTGTGGGTGTCGGTGAACCCGGCGCCGACCGGCCCCACCGGGCTGCCGAACGCGCCGACGTGGCGGGTGTCCGTGATCTCGGCCCCGTCGTCGACGAGCGCGGTCTCCGGTGCCGGGGCGCGCCAGCCGGCCGGCGGCGCCGTCTCGACGGGCAGCGCGTGGGCGCCCGAGCCGGGGAACCGCCCGAGCCCGGTCGCGGTCGGCAGGAGGTCGACAGCGCCGACCGCCGCGAGCACGGTCGGCAGGTCGGCGCCGGGCGGGACGGCCCGCAGCGCCGCGACGTGCGCGCGGTCGAGCCGCCGGCGGGCCCACCGGATCCGCCGGCCCTGCGCGTGCCCGGACTCCTCGAGCCGGCGGACGACGAGCGCCGCCCGGGCCACCGCGAGCAGGCGCCGGTCGCGGCGGACCTCGACGAGCGTCCGGTCGGCGTGCTCCCGGCGCGCGGCCGTCAGGACCCGCTCCCACAGCCACGCCGCGACGAGCGGGGCGACGACGCGCACCCCGGCGGCCAGCAGTGTGCTCGGGTCGCTCTCCCACGACCGCACGCCGTCGACCTCGGGGCCGACGAACTCGTGCGTCCCCGCGAGCAGGCCGGACACCGCGGAGACCGCCCACACCGCGGCGGCGTCGGCGCCACCGGGCCGGCCCGCGAGCGCCGACGCGCGCGCGAGGAGCGCGGAGCTGACGAGCGCGAGCTCGAGGAACCCGGCGAGGCCCACCGCGGCGACGAGCGTGAACCCGAGCACGTCCATCGCGACGCTCGCCATGCCCTGCGCGGCGAGGAGCGTCGGGACGACCGCGGCGAGCGAGGCGACGACCGTCGCGTGCTGACGGGCGCGGCGGGCCGCCTGCTCGGCGGGGGAGAGAGGGGCGGCGGGTGCGCCGGCGGGGGCGGTGACCGCCGCGGGTGCGGGTGCGGGCGGGGCGTGGGTCGTGGCGGGCGTGCTCATCGGTCTCCCTCGACGGCGGCGGGCTCCGGCCGCGCGCCGGACGCCTCAGGTCACCCGTGCGTCGTGGTCCGTCGTCGTGCGCGCCGCCGCGACGTGGCACGGCGCGGTGGGCACGGGACGAGGGTACGGACGTGGGACGAATCCGTACAGATCGGGCGGCGTGGCGTCGCGCGGTGTCCCGGTGGCGGCGGCGTCGCGAGCCCGCGGGTCCCGCGGCCGAGCGGGTGAGGTCGACGCGCGGGGCGGCGGTGACCGGCGGCCGGACCCATCCGGACCGCCCGTCGCGCCGAACGGCGGTCATGGACCTCCTCACGCTCGCGCTGATCGGACTGGTCGGCGGCCTCATCACCGGGATCTCGCCGTGCATCCTGCCGGTGCTGCCCGTCATCTTCTTCTCGGGCGGCGTGCAGAGCGCCCGCGGCGGCGGGGGTGGGGCCGGGCCCGCTGTCGTGCGGACGCCCGCGCTCGCCGGGCTGCAGGTCGGGGCGATGGCCCAGCCGTCGTTCGGGACGGGCGCCGGGGCGGCGGTCGCCGGGCGCGTCGCGGGGGCGTCGGCCGCGGTCGACCGCACGGGGGACGACGGCGTCGGCGCGACGGGTGACGGCGCTGCCGGCGCGCGTCCCCGGCGCGGCCTCACGAGCGAGGCGTGGCGTCCGTACCTCGTCATCGCGGGCCTCGTCACGAGCTTCACGCTGTTCACCCTGCTCGGGTCGTTCGTGCTCGCGCTGCTCGACCTGCCGCAGGACCTGCTGCGCTGGGCGGGCATCGTCGTGCTCGCGCTGCTCGGCGTCGGGCTGCTCGTCCCGCGGTTCGAGGAGATCCTCGAGCGGCCGTTCCAGCGGTTCGCCCCCCGGAAGAACCGCACCGCCAACCGCAGCGGCTTCCTGCTCGGCCTCGGCCTCGGCGCGGTCTACGTGCCGTGCGCCGGGCCGGTGCTGGCCGCGATCACGGTGGCCGGCGCGACGGGCGACATCGGCGTCGGCACGGTCGTGCTCACGGTGTCCTTCGCGCTCGGCGCCGCGCTGCCGCTGCTCGTCTTCGCGCTCGCGGGCCGCCGCGTCGCCGAGCGGGTCAAGGCGTTCCGCGAGCACCAGCGCGGCATCCGCGCCACAGGCGGTGTGCTCATGCTCGCGCTGGCCCTCGCGCTGACGTTCAACGTCACCGACGCGATCCAGCGCGCCCTGCCCGGGTACACCGAGGCGCTCCAGGACCGGGTCGCCGCGAACGAGACCGTGCAGCAGCAGCTCGACCTCGGCGGCCTCGTGACCGCGGAGAACGAGCAGCTCGCGAACTGCACCGACGGCGCGACCGAGCTCGAGGAGTGCGGACCCGCACCGGCGCTGCGCGGCATCGACACGTGGCTCAACACCGAGGGCGGCGCGCCGCTCGACCTCGCCGACCTGAAGGGCCAGGTCGTGCTGCTCGACTTCTGGGCCTACTCCTGCATCAACTGCCAGCGCTCCGTCCCGCACGTCGTCGCGTGGGACGAGGCGTACCGCGACGCGGGGCTCCAGGTCATCGGGGTGCACACGCCCGAGTACGCGTTCGAGCGCGAGACGCGCAACGTGGTCGACGGCGCCGAGCGGCTCGGCATCGAGTACGCGATCGCGCAGGACAACGCGTACGGCACGTGGACCGCGTACCGGAACCGCTACTGGCCCGCGCACTACCTCATCGACGCGGACGGCGTCGTCCGGCACATCTCGCAGGGCGAGGGCAACTACGAGGCGACCGAGGCGATGATCCGCGAGCTGCTCGAGGACGCCGACCCGGGCGTCGCCCTGCCGGCGCCGACCGACGTCGTCGACACGACGCCCGAGGCCGAGGGCATCACGCCCGAGACGTTCCTCAGCGTCGGCAAGCGGTTCAACTTCGGCGGCGAGGAGTACCAGGAGGGCATCGGGACGTACACGTTCCCGGACCGCCAGCCCGCGGACTCGTTCGCGTTCGACGGCGAGTGGACGACCGACTACCAGGCAGCCACCGCGGGCGCCGACGCGCGGCTGCGGCTGAGGTTCACCGCGAACGACGTGTTCCTCGTGCTCGGCGGGGAGGGCACGGTGCACGCGACCGTGCGCGACGAGGAGGGCCGGGTCGTCGAGGAGCGGGACGTCGAGGTCGCGGGGGCGCCGACGCTCTACCCGCTGCTCGAGTCCGCCGACGGGCCCGTCACCGGGACCGTGGAGGTCGAGGTGCCCGCGGGGCTCGCGGCGTACTCGTTCACCTTCGGGTGACCGGGGCGCCGGGGACGCGCAGGGCGCCCGGCACGTGCGGCCGGGTTCCCGGCTGCGGCGTGCTCCGGACAGCGGCGTCCTCCGGACAGCGGTGAGCGGGCCGGCGTGGTCGTGGACCGCGCCGGCCCGCTCGTCGTCCGTCCGCAGCCCGGCCGCCTGCGCTCGACCGGCTGCGGTTCGACGGCTGCGGCGCGACGCCTACGGCTCGACGACGACCCCGCGCCAGAACGCGACGTGGTTCGTGATCTCCTTCGCCGCGTCCTTGGGGTCCGGGTACGCCCACGCGACGTCCTTGGCCTCGGGGCCCGCGTCGGCGACGGACCAGTAGCTCGCCACGCCCTTCCAGGGGCACGTCGTGTGGGTGTCGGTCGCCTCGAGCAGCTCCCAGTCGACCGACTCGGGCGGGAAGTAGTGGTTGCCCTCGACGACGACGGTGGCGTCGCTCTCGGCGAGGGTCTGTCCGTTGAAGGTTGCGCGCATGGGGCCAGCATGCGCCCGGTCCCGCCGTCCGACAACGGGACGACGACCGCCCCGGTGTGGCCGACGTCGCACCGGCGGCACGGCGACCCGGGATCGACGTCCTGCCGGCGCGGTGCGCGGGCGGCGATGATGGTCCGGTGCCCACGCAGCCAGCCGACGACGAGCTCGAGCTCATCCGCCAGTCCGGCGCCGCGCTGCGCGTCGGGCGCCTGAGCCTGTCCGCCGGCACCGGCTCCTACCGCGTCAAGGCGTCGATGGCGCGCGTCGCCCGGGCGCTGGGCGTCGACCGCCACGAGGCGCACGTGACGCTCACCGAGATCACGACGACCTCGCACCGCGGCAGCAGCTTCCGCACCGAGGTCGCCGAGGTCCGCACGATCGGCATCAACGCCGACCGGCTGTCCCGCCTCGAGGTCCTCGCGTCGCGGCTCGAGGCCGACGCCGAGCGGGGCCGGCTCGCGACGGTCGACGAGGTGAACACCGCGCTCGACGACATCGCGTCGCGCCCCCCGCTGTACCCGGCGCTGCTCAACGCGCTGTGGTCGGCCGTCGCGTGCGCGGCGTTCGCGTTCCTCAACAACGCCGGCCCCGTCGAGATCGTCGCTGTGGCGTTCGGCGCGGGGCTCGGCCAGCTCGTCCGGCGCGCGCTGCTGCACCGGGGCTTCAACCAGTTCGGGGTGACGATGCTCGCCGCCGCGACGGCGTGCGTCGGGTACCTCGCGTTCGTCGAGGTGCTGTTCGAGCTCGGCGCGACGGAGGCCCACCACCAGGCCGGGTACGTCTCCGCGGTGCTGTTCCTCATCCCCGGCTTCGCGCTCGTGACCGGCGCGCTCGACCTCGCGCGGCTCGACTTCTCCGCGGGGACGGCCCGCCTCGTGCACGCGCTCATGCTGCTGACGTCGGCCGCGCTCGCGCTGTGGGGCGTGTCGGAGGTCGTCGGGCTCTCGCCGGACCCGGTCGCGCCGATGGCGCTCGACCCGGGCGTCCTGCTCCTGCTGCGGTTCGCCGCAAGCTTCCTCGGGGTGCTCGGCTTCGCGCTCATGTTCAACAGCCCGTGGCCCATGGCGCTCGGCGCGGCGACCGTCGGGATGGTCGCGAACGTGCTGCGGCTCGTCCTGGTCGACTCCGGGGTCGTCGCGCAGGCGTCGGCCGCCGCCGCGTGCCTCGTCGTCGGGCTGCTCGCGGCCGTCGTCGCGCCCCGGCTGCACGTCCCGCGCATCACGATCTCGGTGCCGGCCGTCGTCATCATGGTCCCGGGCGTCACCGCCTACCGCGCCGTCTTCCACCTCTCCAACGGCGAGACGACCGACGCGCTCGTGTACGCCGTGCAGGCGGGGCTCGTCGTGGTGTCGATCTCGATCGGGCTCGCGGTCGCGCGGATGCTGACCGACCGGACGTGGGCGTACGAGCGCTGAGCGACGTGCCGCGGCGCCGGCCGGCGCGGGCCCCGGCGGCGCCCGGGGGCGGAGCGGGGCGGTTGTCCGGAAGGCGCTCCGCGGGTGCTCGGCGGGTGCTCAGCGGCGGCTCGGCGGGCCCGTCCTCACCGCTTTGCCGCGCACCGAGCCGGGCAGGTACCCTGTGCGAGCCTGGAGACGTCGCATAGCCAGGTCTAGTGCGCGACCCTGCTAAGGTCGTGAAGGGGCAACCCTTCCGTGGGTTCAAATCCCACCGTCTCCGCTTCTGATCGGCCCCGGACCACGCGGTCCGGGGCCGATCTGCGTCCCGGGCACCGCCCGCCGCTCAGCCGTGCGCGGCGGTGCGGAACCCGGCGGGCGGTGCCGAGACCCACAGGCACAGCATGAGCAGCGCCCACAGGGCCGCGGCGTGGTTCTCCCCGGCGTCGTGGCGGCGGAGCAGGTCGGCGACCGCCGCGGTGTCGACGACGCCCGCGTCGGCCAGCACCGCGGGGGTCAGCGTGTCGTGCAGCAGCGGGCGCAGGCCCCCGCGCAGCCAGCGCCCGAGCGGCACCGTGAACCCCTGCTTGGGCCGGTCGACGAGCGCGGGCGGCACGCGGCGGTGCAGGAGCTCGCGCAGCAGCGACTTGCCCACGAGCAGCTCGGGGGGCAGGCGCAGCGAGAACTCGACGACGCGGTGGTCGAGCAGCGGCGCGCGCGTCTCGAGGCTCACGGACATCGCGGCCCGGTCGACCTTCGTCAGGAGCTGGTCCGGCAGGTAGCCCGTGAGGTCGCTGACCATGGAGCGGTGCCGGAGCGCCACGTCGCCGAGGTGCCACGGCCCGCCCGGGTACGGCGGGACGGGACCGCCGGTCATCCGCGCGACGGTCCGCGGGCTCGTCACCGCGAGCAGGGTGCGCGCGACGTCGGGCGCGGACATCCCGGCGATCCGCGCGATGCGCCGGACCGACGGGGGGAGCCGGTGCGCGACCGCCTGGGCGGCCCCCCCGACGGGCGCGAGAGCCCGCGCCGGCGCGGCGTACCGGCCGAGCTTGTCGTAGCGCTCGTAGCCGCCGAACGTCTCGTCGCCCCCGTCGCCCGTGAGGCACACCGTGACGACGCGCCGCGCGCTCGCGGCCACGAGGCGCGTGGGCAGCGCGCTCGCGTCGGCGAACGGCTCGCCGTAGATCTGCGGGAGCTCGGGCACGAGCGCGAGCGCCGCCGACTCGTCGAGGTGCAGCGCGTGGTGCTCGGTGCCGAGGTGCTGCGCGACGAGGGCCGCGTGGGGGCTCTCGTCGTGCACCGCGTCGGTGAAGCCGACGGTGAACGTGCGCACCGGGCGCTGCGCCGTCTCCGTCATCAGGGCCGTGACCAGCGAGGAGTCGATGCCCCCGGACAGGAACGCGCCGACCGGGACGTCCGCGACGACCTGCCCGCGCACGGCCCGGCCGAGCAGGCCGTCGAGCGTGTCGAGCGCCTCGGCGCGGTCGATCTGCAGCCGCGGTGCCGCGAGGTGGTCCTCGGGCCGCCAGTACGGCTCGACCTCGACCCGGTCGTCGCGCAGACGGAGCACGTGTGCCGGGGGGACCTTGCGGATCGCGGCGCGGATGGTCCACGGCGACGGCACGTTCCGGAACGCCAGGAACAGGCGCACGGCGTCGTGGTCGAGGTCGGTCGGCACCCACGGCAGCCCGGCGAGCGCCGCGATCTCGGAGGCGAACGCGAACCGGCCGCCGACGTGCGCGTAGTAGAGCGGCTTCTCGCCGATCCGGTCGCGCACCAGGGTCAGCATGCGGTCGTCGCGGTCCCACACCGCGAACGCGAACATCCCGACGAGCCGCTCGACGCACGCCTCGCCCCACTCGACGAACGCCGCGAGGACGACCTCGCTGTCGGTGCGGGACCGGAACACGTGGCCGCGCCCGACGAGCTCCGCGCGGAGCTCGTCGTGGTTGTAGATCTCGCCGTTGAACGTCAGGACGTACCGGCCGCTCGGGCTGAGCATGGGCTGGTGGCCGGCGGGGGTCAGGTCGACGACGGAGAGCCGCCGGTGCCCCAGGACCACGCCCGGCCCGGCCCACGTGCCGCTGTCGTCGGGACCTCGGTGCGCGAGGCGCACGAGTGCGGCGTCGAGGTCCTCCGCGACGGCGCCCTGCGCCAGCACGCCAGCGATACCGCACATGCGTCGCCCCCCCGGGCTGGTCCTCGACCGCAGCGAAATCCACCATAGCGGGACGAATCACCCACCTCGGCGGGTCGTCCGGGGTGAAGTCACGATCCGAGACGGGGCACGGCGCCCGGGTGCGGGCGCCGTGCCGGAGCCTCACGCCACGTCGAAGAAGCGGCGCGTCGCGGGCAGCCGCCGCAGCACGAACCGGTCGAGCAGCAGCACGACGAGCAGCGACGCCCCGAACAGCGGCAGCGCCACGCCGAGGACCACGACCGCGACGGCCAGCAGCGGCGTCGCGCGCAGCGGGAGGGTGCCGCGCGGCGCGCCGGCCCGGCCCTGGCCACGCGGCCGGCGGCGCCACCACATGAGCGGCCCGGTCACGCACATCACGACGACGGCGACGCAGAACGCCGCGGTCAGCACCAGGTTGGGCGTGCCGAAGCGCCGGCCCTCGTGCAGCGCGATGCCCTGCGCGACCGTCTTGGCCAGCGCGGGGTAGTCGTCGTACCCGTACTGCGACACGACCGTCCCGCCGAACCGGTCGACGTGCACCGAGCGCTCCCGGCCCGGGTCGTCGAACGCGTACCCGATCACGCTGAGCACCCCGTTCTCGTCGCGCGGCAGGGCGACGGTCATCGGGTGCGCGAGCCCCTCCTGCGCGGCCAGCAGCAGCGCGGTGTCGACCGTGGCGACCGAGCGGGTCGGCGCGTCCGGGTCGCTCGTCGGGACGGGGCTCCTGCCCTGCGCCCACGGGACCTCGTGGGTGTGCGGGAGCGACTCGTCGAGCGTCGAGACCGGGTCGGACAGCGCGCCGTGGTCCTGGCTCCACATCGACGTGCCGGCGCGCGTCGCGAGCGACTGCACGTTCGCCCCCCAGATCCCGGTCCACGGCAGGCCGCTGACGACGAGCATCAGCAGGCCGCCGCCGACGAACGCGCCCGTCCAGGCGTGCGTGGTGCGCAACCGGGCCTGCCCGGTGCCGGCGCGGCGCTTGCGGGCCCGCGCGTGCCGCCCGCGCCAGAACAGGTAGTAGCCCGAGAGGGCCATGACGATCGCCCAGCACGCCCCGAGCTCGAGGACCGCGTCGCCGACCGCGCCGGCCATGAGGTCCGCGTGCAGCCGCACCGCGGTCCCGCTGAGCGTCGTGTCGGGGTTCAGGTCGCCGAGGATCTTCCCGGTCCAGGGGTCGACGAACACGTCGAGCGGCGTCCCCGCGGCGGTCTCGAGCGAGAACCGCAGCGGGTCGGTCTCGGTCGCCGGCTCGGTCATCGACACCACGGTCGCGTCCGGGTACGTCGCCGCGACGCCGATCCGGTAGGGCTCGAACCCGGCGAGCTGCGCGCCCTCCGGGGGTGCGTCGACCCGCAGGAGCTCGGGGTGCAGCGCGGGCTCGAGCTGGAAGCGGAACAGGTAGATCAGGCCGGTCACGGCCAGCACGAGCACGACGGGGATCACGAGGAACGACGCGTAGAAGTGCCAGCGCCAGAACGCGCGGAACAGCCCGCCGCGCGGGCGCGGGGCCGCGGGGGCGGTGGGCGTCGTGCCGCCCGGGGCGGCGGGTGGCTCGGGTGGGGCGAGGGTCGGGTCGTCGACAGCGGGCATGCGGGATCTCCGGGGGAGCGACGGGGCGCCGGGAGGCGGTGGGCAGGGCGGGATCGCCTGGAGTCGGTTGCGCGGGCGCACCCGCCCGGCGTGGTGACGGCCGGGGCAGGAGGACGCGCGACGTCGAGTCGTCCGGGAGACGACGCGCGACGCGACGACGGAGGCGGTCAGCCCTGCGGGGGACCTCGCCGGCACACGCCTCCCGCGGCGACGAGCGGGGGCTGGCCGGCGTCGAGCTGCCAGCCCGGCGACGGGGCGACGCGGTCAGCGAGCGTGGGCGCCCCGGCGCGGGGCAGGTCGCGCAGGGTGGCCCACGCCCAGAGCCGGGCGAGCAGGGCGTCGCCGTGCGCCAGCACGAGCGCGGTCAGCACGGTCGCGACGACGTGCCCGAGCAGCATCGGGAGGCCGGTGTGGTGGTCGGGTCCGGCGGCGGAGGCGACGTCGGTGGCCGAGGCGTGCGAGGCGTGCCCGTCGCCGTGCGGGCCGGCTCCGTGCGCGACGTGCGCCGTCATGACGCCGCCGTGGCCGGTGGCGTGCGCGGCGCCCGCGGTCGCCGGTGCGCCGGCGGTGCCGAGACTCAGCGCCTGGTGCAGGCCGAGCTCGAGCAGGCCGAGCGCGGTGGTGAGCGCCCCGGGACCCCACGTGCGGCGGGCCAGGACCGCGGCGACGGGCAGCACCGCGAGCCAGAGCAGCAGCACGGTTCCGAGCGCCGGGACGCGCCCGCCGCCGGACGCATGGGCACCGGCCGCGAGGAGCACGGCGAGCAGCGCGAAGACGGCGGCGCGGGCCACGCGCACGCGGCCGCGCCACGGGCTGCTCATCTGGCGAACGCTAGACCGCCGAGCACCCGCAGCAGAGCGAGCCGAAACGTTACGCAGATCGTCCCGCTCACAACGGCGGCCCTGTGCGGCCCAGGAGTAGGCGGTGCCCGCACGGACGCTCGGTTTGGGTCACGGCGCTCGGGCGGGTATCCTCCTACACGGCCCGCAAAGGCCACGCGCCCGTAGCTCAATGGATAGAGCATCTGACTACGGATCAGAAGGTTGGGGGTTCGAGTCCCTTCGGGCGCACAGCACATCACGAAGGCCGGCACCGTCACGGTGCCGGCCTTCGTCGTTCCGGGGGAGCCGGGCTCGCGTCGTCCGGGCGCCCGGCGGCGCCGGCCGTCAGAACCCCGTCGGCTCCCGCGGCGTGTACGGGGCCTCGAGGGTGCGGACCTCGTCGTCGGTGAGCTCGACGTCGAGCGCCTCGACCGCGTCCGCGAGGTGGTGCGGCTTCGTCGGGCCGACGATCGGGGCGTCGACCACCGGGTTGCGCAGGACCCACGCGAGCGCGACCTGCGCCATCGGGATGCCGCGACCCTCGGCGACCTGCTGCACCGCGTCGACGACCGCCCGGTCGCCGTCCCCGAAGAACCGCTGCCCGACGGGGTCGTTCGTGAAGCGCGTCGTGCTCTCCCCGAACGGCCGCGCGAGCCGGCCCTTGGCGAGCGGGCTCCACGGCAGGGCGCCGACGCCCTGGTGCGCGAGGAGCCCGAACATCTCCCGCTCCTCCTCGCGCTGCATGAGGCTGTACTGGTCCTGCATCGACACGAAGCGGGTCCACCCGCCGAGGTCGGCGGCGTGCTGCATCGTCGCGAGCTGCCACGCGTACATCGAGGACGCCCCGATGTACCGGGCCTTGCCGGCCTTCACGACGTCGTGCAGCGCCTCCATCGTCTCCTCGACCGGGGTCTCGGGGTCGAAGCGGTGGATCTGGTAGAGGTCGACGTAGTCGGTCCCGAGCCGCGTGAGGGACGCGTCGACCTGCTCCAGGATCGCCTTGCGCGAGAGGCCCTGGCCGCCCGGGCCGTCGTGCATCCGGAAGAACACCTTGGTCGCCAGGACCAGGTCCTCGCGGCGGGTGTACCGCCGGATCGCGCGCCCGACGATCTCCTCGGAGCTGCCGTCGCTGTAGACGTTCGCGGTGTCCCAGAACGTGATGCCGAGGTCGAGCGCCTGCCGGAAGACCGGCTCGGCCGCGTCGTCGTCGAGCGTCCAGGCGTTGGTGCCGCGGGACGGCTCGCCGAAGCTCATGCAGCCGAGCGCGATGCGGCTGACCCGGAGGCCCGAGGTGCCGAGGCGGGTGTGCTCCACGTGCTGCTCCGTCCGTCGTGGGGGCCGGGCGCGGGCCGTGACCGTCCGCGCCGGCGGTGCGTCCGTCCTACCGGACGTCGCCCGCGCCGCGCGAGCGGTACGCGGTCCAGACCGTGTACAGGCCGAGCGCGACGACGACCGCGCCGAGCCCGCCGATGACCCAGTTCCAGACGCTCGCGTCGCCCGAGGAGAGCGCGTCGTACTGGAAGCCGATGACGACGGCGCCGAGGACCGCGCGGTAGGTGCCGGTCCACCACCAGCGCTCCTGCGTCGGCGGCTGCGGCTCGTCCGGCTCGGGGGTCGTCTCGGGGGAGGGCTGCACGGAGGACATGCGCCCAGGGTCCCACGGCGGGGACCGCCGACCGTGACGGCGGGGACCTGCGGACCGGCGCCGTCTCGCCGATGATGGAGGGGTGACGGACACACCGGCGCTCAGCGGGCAGCTCCTGGTGGCGCGCTCGCGCTTGTCCGACCCGAGCTTCCACCGGGCCGTCGTGCTGCTGCTCGACCACGGCGACGAGGGCGCGTTCGGCGTCGTGCTCAACCGGCCCGTGCCCGTCGACGTGGACGTCGTGCTGCCCGCGTGGCAGGACGCCGTCGCCGAGCCCGCGGTCCTGTTCCAGGGCGGTCCGGTCGGGCTGGACGGCGCCCTCGGCGTGGCCGTGGCCCCGGTCGGCGCGGCCCTGCCCTCGACGGTCGACCGGATGGTCGGGCCGTTCGGGCTCGTCGACCTCGACTCGGACCCGGCGGACCTCGTGGGGCGCGTCACGGGCGTCCGGGTGTTCGCGGGCCACTCGGGCTGGGGTGCGGGGCAGCTCGAGGAGGAGATCGAGGAGGGCGCCTGGTTCGTCGTGCCGGCCGAGGCGGACGACGCGATGACGTCCGAGCCCGACGACCTGTGGCGGCGCGTGCTGCGCCGGCAGGGCGGCGACCTGGCGATCGTGTCGACGTTCGCGGAGGACGCGAGCCTGAACTAGCGGGACGGGTCGCGCCCGCGCGGACGAGCGTCCCCGCCCCGAGCCGCAGGGCGCGTCGTTCCCGAGCCGGACGCGCGACGGCGCCCGCCGACCGGAGTGGTCGACGGGCGCCGTCGGGCACGCGCCGGGGTGGCCGCGCGTGGCCGCGTGGTCGCGCGGTCCCGCGGTCAGGACAGCGAGGCGTCCGACGTCGCGAGCACCGGGTAGTCGACGTAGCCGCCCTCGTCGCCGCCGTAGAACGTCGCGACGTCCGGCTCGTTGAGCTCGGCGCCCGTGCGGAGCCGGTCGACGAGGTCGGGGTTCGCGAGGGCCCAGGTGCCGACCGTCACGACGTCCGCGATCCCGGTCTCGAGGTCCTTCACGCGGGTCGCGAGGTCGGCGCCGCCGCGGTTCACCAGGAGCGAGCCGGGCCACGCGGCACGGATCGAGGCCAGCAGGTCCTCGTCGCCCGCGTGCAGCACGTGCAGGTAGGCCAGGCCGAGCGGCGCGAGCGCGTCGACGAGCGGGCCGTAGACCTCGTGCGTCTGCGTCTCGACGATGTCGTTGTACGGGTTCCCGGGGGAGATCCGGATGCCGGTGCGCTCCGCGCCGATCTCCTCGGCGACGGCCGTGGCGACCTCGACGACGAAGCGGATGCGGTTCTCGACGCTGCCGCCGTACTGGTCCGTGCGGTGGTTGGTGTTGTCCGCGAGGAACTGGTGCAGCAGGTAGCCGTTGGCGGAGTGCAGCTCGACGCCGTCAGCCCCGGCGGCGATCGCCCGGGCGGCGGCGGCCCGGAAGTCCTGCACGGTCGCGGCGACCTCGTCGGTCGTGAGCGCGCGCGGCTCGGGCATCGGCTGCGGGCCGGTGGCCGTGAACATGACGCCCTCGGCGGCGACCGCGGACGGCGCGACGAGCTGCCGGTGGTGCGGGGTGTTGTCGGGGTGCCCGACGCGCCCGACGTGCATGAGCTGGACGACGAGGTGGCCGCCCGCGGCGTGCACGGCGTCGGTCACGAGCCGCCAGCCGGCGACCTGCGCGTCGGTGTGCAGACCGGGCGTCAGCAGATAGCCCTGACCGTCCTCGGACGGCTGCGTGCCCTCGGTGATGAGCAGGCCGAGCGACGCGCGCTGCGCGTAGTACGTGGCGTTGAGCTCGGTCGGCACGCCCTCGGGCGTCGCGCGGTCGCGCGTCATCGGGGCCATCGCGAGGCGGTGGGTCAGCGCGAGGCCGCCCACGGTCACGGGCTGCCACAGCGGGCTGTCCGCCGAGGTCGCGTCGTGCACGGGGGTCGAGGTCGTGGAGGTCATGGCGTGCTCCCAGGTCGGTCGTCCAGTTACCTGTTCGGACAGGTAAACGGGTCCAACCCGCATCTCGGTCAGGACATTCCCGGCCGTCCGAGGTTACCGAGCGGTAGTCTGCTGCTCGAGCAGGGAAGCGCCTGCGCCGACGCCGAGGAGGGGTCGCGATGGAGAGCTCGCTGCGGATGCCGAGCGCGGCGGCGACCGGCCCGGCCAGCCACGCGGTGTTCCGCGTCGCGCGACTGCACCGGATGCTCGCCGGCGCGCTGCTCCGGGAGATCGGGCTGCACCCCGGTCAGGAGCTCGTGATGATGCAGCTCTGGGACGCGGGGCCGCAGCGCCCGGCCGACCTGGTCCACGCGCTCGACTCCGACACCGCGACGATGACCCGGACCGTCCAGCGGCTCGAGCGCGCGGGCTTCGTGCGGCGCACCCCGTCGCCGACCGACCGACGCGCGGTGATCGTCGAGGCCACGCCGGCGAGCCAGGGGCTGCGCGAGAAGGTCGAGGTGCTCTGGGGGCGGCTCGAGGGATACACGCTCGACGGCCTGGCCGACGGCGAGCGCGCGCAGGTGCTCGACGCGCTCGCGGTGCTCGAGCGCAACCTGGAGGTCGCGACGTCGGAGCAGTGCGCGTTCCGGGTGGCGGCGCCGCGGGGGTGACCCCAGCGCTCGGTCAGTCCCAGAACGGGGGCAGGTCGTCCTCGTCGAGGGAGCTGGTCGGGGGGATGTCGGTCATCTGGCTCATGTCCACACTCTCGGCAGTGCATCGCCGCGACTGAGGGGACCAAAGGCCTGGACAGGGGGTGAGACCGGGCCGGTACGGGAGGCGGCGGGCCGGGAGCGGGCTCGGGGCCGACGGGGTGCTCGACCGCGTCGCGCGTCCCGGTGCTGGTGAGAGCCGCTGTCCGGGCGTCGGAGCAGTGCCGTGGGGACGCCGGCTGGACGGCCGGAGCGGTGCGGGAGGTGCGCCGTCGACGACTGTGTCGTCGGCCACGATCGCTCAGCCGACGCCGCCCGCGGAGACGAGGGACTCGACGGCCGCCCGGAGCCCGTCGCTCGCGCGCTGGGCGTCGTCGAGGTAGCCGGCCACCATCGCGCCGTCGCGCAGCATCATGAACGTGCGGGCGGCGCCGGCCGCGTCGGGGTGGCCGCTGCGCTCGAGCGCGTGGCGCGCGACGCCCTCGAGCCACGCGCGGTGCTCGACGACGGCGGCGTGCACGGGGTGCGCCGGGTCCGGGTACTCGGCGGCGGCGTTGATGAACGGGCAGCCGCGGAAGCCGGTGCGGCAGATCTCGCCGCCCATGCCCTCCACCATCGCGCGCAGCAGGGCTGCGGCGTCCTGCGGGTCCTGCGGCTCGACGCCGACGCGGGCGCGGACCTCGGCGTCCTGCGCGCGCAGGTAGGCGACGACGAGCTCCTCCTTGCCGGGGAAGTGCCGGTAGAACGTGGCCCGCGTGACCTGCGCCTCCGCGACGATCCGGTCGACCCCGACCGACGTGGATGCCCTCGGTGTAGAAGAGCCGCGACGCGGCGCGCAGCAGGCGCTCCCGGGCCGCCGAGGTGCGCTCGGGGGCGGGGGCGGTCGCACTGGTCATGGCGTCACAGTAGGCGGCGGCCGGGTCCCTGCCAAGGCGAAAAGAGGGAGAACGTTCGGTCTTGCGCGCGCGGCGGATCGGTGCGACGGTGGACACGGAAAGAACGATCGTTCTCCTGATGCTCCGCCGTCGCTCCCGCAGAAGGGTCCACACCATGAACGCCGTGTACACCGCCGTCGCCACCGCCACCGGGGACGGCCGCAACGGCCACACCCGCTCGTCCGACGGCCTCGTCGACCACGACCTCGCGACCCCGAAGGAGATGGGCGGCGCGGGCGGCGCGACGAACCCCGAGCAGCTCTTCGCCGCCGGCTACGCCGCGTGCTTCCACTCGGCGCTGAAGATGGTCGCGCGCACCCGCAAGCTCGCGATCACCGACTCCGCGGTCACCGCCGAGGTCGGCATCGGCCCGATCGAGCCCGTCGGCTTCGGCCTCACGGTCGCCCTGCACGTCGAGCTCGACGGCGTGGACCAGGCGACGGCGGAGGAGATCGTCGCGACCGCCCACACCGTCTGCCCGTACTCCAACGCGACGCGCGGCAACATCGACGTGACCCTGGACGTCACGGTCGCCTGAGGCCCCGGCCCCCGGCGGACGCACCGGCCCCGGCGCCCGGCGGACGCACCGGCCCGGCCGGCCCACCGGGCGCCGCGCCCTCGTGGTCAGCGGCAGGCCCGCTTCACGCAGCGGGCGAGCCCGCCCGCGTCGACCCCGTGCCGCTCGAGCAGCGCGCGCACGCCCTCGTCGGCCAGCAGGCACAGCAGCAGCCCGCACGTGTCGAGGTGCGTCGTCGTGCCGCCCGCGCCCGGGTCGATCACGACGGGTGGGGTGTCGTCGCCCCGCGCCCACACCGCGAGCGTCCGGAGCTCCTCGCGCGTGAACCGGTCGCCGCGCAGGTCGGCCCCCGAGGCACGCACCAGGACGCGGTAGACGCCGGACGTCGTCGTCGCGACCGACGTCGTGAAGGCCCCCGGCCCGGTGGACGGCATCGCCTGCTCCCACGGCGCTCCCGCGGGCGGCGTGACGTGGGCCCGCACGGAGACGCTGTGGCGCAGCGGCACGCCGCTGTCGGTGAGCGTCGCCCGCACCAGGCCCGACGACCCGGGGAGCCGTGAGGCCTGGCTCACCGCGACGCCGAGGTTCAGCGCGCTGCGGGCCTGGACGCTCAGCGTGTACGGGACGCCGTGCGTGTCGATCGCGAGCGTCACGAGCCGCAGGACCTGCGCCGCGAGCTCACGGTCCTCGAGCGCGTCGAGCCGGTGCCGCAGGTCCGTGAGCCACCGCTTGAGCCGGCCCCGGTCGACGGTGAGCACGACCTGCCAGCGGCCCTGCGCCGTGGGCGGCACCAGGACGTCCGCGGGGACGACCCGCAGGGCGCGGTAGGCGTCGCCCACGGCCTCCTCGGCGCCGGCCCCCGCGGTCACGGACGTGCCGTCGGGCGCGACGACCTCGACGTCGATCACGCCGACCATCTCCCCGAGCAGCAGCACGTCCGTGCGGATGTCCGCGCTCGTCAGCCGGAACGGCTCGACGGACCGGCCGCCGACCGGCACGAAGCCGTCCGGGTCGACGACGACCGCCGCGTTGGTGGCCCCCGCGAGGACCTGGGCGAAGTACTTCTGCAGCAGGAGCTGGTCGTGGACCCCGGGGTTGCCCGTGAGCATGACGTACCCGCCGGTGCCGTCGGCCAGGTCGGAGAGCGCGATGGGGTTGAGCTGCTCGGGCGTGCCGAGGCCGATGCCGAACACGCGGCTGTGGACCGACGAGGCGGCGGCGGCGATGGTCTTGTCGGCGGTCTCGTGGCCGTCGGTGAAGACGATCGTGGCGGTGCTGTCGTACTGGCCGGTGACCGCGGCCAGCTGCGCCGCCGCGAGCTCGAGGCCGTCGCCGATGGCCGTCAGCCCGCCGGGCGTGACCACGGTGTCGGTGATGGCGTCCGCGGCGAGCAGCCGCCCGGCGCCGCCGATCATCGGCCCGGCCGGGGCGACCGGTGTGGCGGGCGACGCGTCGACGTCGAAGCGCACCACGCCCACGCCGTCGGTCGCGTCGAGCAGCGCGACGAACAGCGGCGCCGAGTCGTGCAGCACGTCCATGCGGCTCTTGAGCGGCAGCCCGGAGGGCAGACTCACGCTGCCCGACCGGTCCAGTACCAGCGACGTGCCGACCGTCGGGTTCGGCACGACCGTCGCGGTGATGTCGACGACGAACACCTCGCCGGTGCTCGCCGTCAGGGTCGCGGTGCCGGCGGCGGCTGTCCCCGCCGCCCCGGGCGTGAACAGGACCCACACCAGCACGTCCCGCTCCTCGTAGCCCTGTGGCTCGGGCGACGTCACAGGTGTGTCGAGGATCGTGAACGGCCCGGTCACCGTGGCGTCCACGGCGATGCTCGCGACCGACCGGACCCGCAGGCGCACCGCGCGGGCCGTCGGCAGGTGCTCGACGACCCCCACGAACCGCAGCTGGTCGCCGGGCAGCGGTGCCACCTGCTCGACCGACGTCGGCAGCGTGTCGTAGGCGGGCGGACGGACCACGGACGGGTCCCGGCAGTCCTTGACCACGACGGCCGACGACGCGCCGACCCACGGCTCGATCGGCGCGCCGAACTCGACGGTCCCGTCCCAGGGCTGGAGCGTCGCGCGGATGCTCTCCGGCCCGGTCGTCTCGGACTGGTCCCCGTAGACGAGGTCCGGGTCGAGCCGCCACTCCTCGCCGGGCTGCGCCTGCCACATCGCGAAGAGCCGGTCGACGTTGCTGTGCAGCAGGAACACGAACGGGTCCTCGAAGGCCCGGTGCGAGTCCTGGATCGTGCTGCCGGACCCGAAGAAGCCGTGCGTCGTGTTGTGCGACGCCTCCACCGCGGTGCGGAACACCGTCCACTGCTGGGCCTGCGGCGTCCCGTCGGTGCTCGTGAGGATGTCGGCGTCCGGCTGCACCGCGGGTGCCCCGGCCTGGCAGAGCCGCACGACCTCCATCGGCGGGTCGGTGAAGCTGCCGGTCTGGTCCCGGCTGCCCGCGAGCACGCCGCCGTTGTGCAGCGCGGCGAGGGGCCCGTCGAGCATCCCGTCGGCCCGGCCCAGCAGCGCCGCGGAGAGCAGCGCGACGGTGCCGCCCTGCCCGTCCGACGCCGCGCGCGGGTCCTCCGTCCAGTCCCAGTAGTGCAGCGCGACGTCCGGGTCCGCCTGCTGGAGCAGCGCCTCGTACCGGTTGACGAGCTCCCGGTGCCACGGGAGGAACGAGTTGCCGCCGTGGTTGTGGGTGGCCTCGTGGATCTGGTCCTGCTTGTCCCAGTACGACACCCCGTCGAGGAACGTCGTCAGGTCGGCCTGGAGCACGGCGTCGACGTAGGCCTGCTGCTCGGCTGCGCTCAGGTGCGCGAAGTTCCGCCGGATCGGTCCGGACATGGTGCCACCCCCTCGTGGTCGTCGGGGGGAGGACGTCCGGGCGGCTGCCGCGATACGTCGTCGACGTGCCGGGATCAGCGGGGGCGGCCGCCGCGGCCCTTGCGTGCGCCGCCGTCTGCGGCGTTGCCGCGCCGACGCGCTGCCGCGGCGGCGCGGTCGCCGGTGGCGGACCTGCCGGTGCCCGACTTCGCGGTGCCGGACCTGGCGGTGCCGGACTTGGCGGTGCCCGACTTGGCGGTGCCGGACTTCGCGGTGCCGGACTTGGCGGTGGCGGACTTGGCGGTGCCCGACTTCGTGCTGCCGGACTTCGCCGTGCCGGACCTCGCGGTGCCCGCCGTGCCGGTCGCCCCCGTGCCGGAGCCACGCGCCGCCGGCTCGCCGCCGGCCGCCCGGCCGCGTGAGCTGTTCGCGGTGCGGCCGCGGACGATGCCGATCATCTCCTCGACGCGGTCGTCGTGCCGGTCGGTGACCCACGCGAGCGCGACGGTCGACGTCGGGGCGTCGGTCACGGGCCGGTACGTCACGTCGCGGCGGTGGTGCAGGCGCGCGAGGGACTGCGGCACGACGAGCACCCCGACCCCCGCGGCGACGAGCTCGACGGCGTCCGCGGTCGTGGCGGGCGGGTCCACGAGCGGCGCGGTGCCGGGCGGCTCGGCCCACGCGAGGACGTCGTCGGCGGGGACCAGCAGCGTCTCGTCGACGAGGTCGGCGGCGGTCACCTCGTCGGCCGCGGTCACGACGTGGTCCTTGGGCACGACGACGACGCTCGTCTCGGTGTAGAGCGGGATCGCGCTGAGCGCGTCGCGGTCGACCGGCAGGCGCACGAGCCCCGCGTCGACGTCCGGTCCGGCGAGGGCGGACCCCTGGTCGCCCGGGGTCGACTGCACCAGCGTGAGCGGGACGTCGGGCAGGCGCTCGGACCACACCCGCAGCCACTTCGCGGGGTTGACGCCCGGCACGACGAGGAGCCGGAACGGGGAGACGCCGTCGGGCGTCGGGGCGGTCGCGTCGTCGGGCACAGGCACCTCCGGTGCGTCGTCCGGTCGGGCGCCGGAGGGAGGCCGGCGCCGGGCGGCACGGACCCGGTCAGGCTACCCGGCGGCGTCGTGCGGCCCGGAGGGGCGACGCCCGGCGGCGTTCCGGGGGCCGACGGCGCGGCCCGGCCCGGCGGCGCACCGTCCCCACCCGGGCGACTCGTTACCCTGGGCCCTGTGAGCGCCGCGAAGAAGTCCCAGACGATGAAGCCCTCCACAGCGGCGCAGAAGCTCGACGTGTACCTGCCGGCCACGCCGCCGGAGTTCCGTGAGCGCGCCGAGATCTCCCGGGAGGAGCTCGCCGAGCTCCAGAAGAACCCGCCGCAGTGGCTCGTGGACCTGCACCGCGACGGCCCGCACCCGCGCAACGTCGTCGCCGCACGCCTGCGCGTGTCGATCAGCGGGCTCGCCCGCGGCGGCGTCACCGAGGCGCTGACCAGCGCGCAGATCACCGAGCTCATCGAGAACCCGCCGTCGTGGCTCCCGCGCGAGCGCGCGATCCAGGCGGAGGTGCGCCGCGAGGAGCAGCGCCTGCGCGAGCGCCAGCAGGGCATCGGCGAGCGCCCGGACGGCACGCGCGACGAGCTGGGCGCGGACGACGACGCCGTCGCGGAGCCGGTCGCCGACCCCGCGGAGTGACGCGCGCGGGGTGACGCCTGTGGCTCAGCGCCGCCGCACCACCACGTCGTGCACGGTGTGCCCGAGGTCGAGCCCGCGCTGCTCGAACTTCGTCACCGGCCGGTGCGCGGGCCGGGGCGCGAAGCCGCCCGCCGGGTTCTCCAGCTCGGGGTCCGCCGTGAGGACGTCGAGCATCGCGTGGGCGTACTCCTCCCAGTCCGTCGCGCAGTGCAGCGTGCCGCCCGGGCGCAGGCGTGAGCGCAGCAGCGCGACGTGCTCGGGCTGGACGATCCGGCGCTTGTGGTGCCGGGCCTTGGGCCACGGGTCGGGGAAGAAGACGTGCACGGCGTCGAGCGAGTCGGGCCGTACCCGGTGGCGCGCGAGCTCGAGCGCGTCACCGTGCGCGACCCGCACGTTCGTGAGCCCGGCCTGCTCGACGAGACCCAGCAGGTTCGCCAGCCCGGGCAGGTGCGCCTCGACGGCGAGGTAGTCGCGGTCCGGGTCGTCGGCGGCCATCGCTGCGGTGGTCTCGCCCATGCCCGAACCGATCTCGAGCACGAGCGGCGCCGACCGGCCGAACAGCGTGGCGGTGTCGAGCCGCCCGTCCACGTCGAGCGGCATCGGACCGTGCGCGTCGTCGTGCACCGAGAAACCGAGCACCGGCCACAGCCGCGCGAGCGCGTCCTCCCGGGCCGCACCCAGCGCGGCCCGACGCGGGTGGAACGTGCGCACCGGGGCGTGCGGCGTGGCGGCGACGTGCCGGAAGCCCTGCGACGGTTGACCCACGGGGCCAGGGTACGAGCCGGACGGGACCGGGGTCGATGCCGGCTCCGGAGGGCGGTCCCGGTGCCCGCTCCGCGACGCTCGTGGCTGCGACCAGCACGTTCGGACACGCCGAGCTGCCACGCCGGACAGCGTGCCCGCTTCCGCATGTTCATCCGGGGGCTTCCCACAAGCGCCTGTGAGGGCGCTAGCATCCCTGCCCGAAGGGGATTCGTCCTCTTTGCGCAGGGGGCACTGCGTGAGTCGACGCTGCCCTCTGCGGGCCCTCCTTTCCTCACGCCCAGCGCTCAGCCACGTCTGCCGTCAGCGACGGCAGCCCTGCTTGCGTGCCGGCCCGTGC
This sequence comes from Cellulomonas cellasea, assembly GCF_006538745.1. Classification (GTDB taxonomy): domain Bacteria; phylum Actinomycetota; class Actinomycetes; order Actinomycetales; family Cellulomonadaceae; genus Cellulomonas_A; species Cellulomonas_A cellasea. The sequence continues at coordinate 239,501 of NZ_BJLR01000016.1, forward strand.
CGGTTCGTCGGGCAGTGCTTCGCGATCTCCACCGGGGTGGTGGCGGTCGTCAGGGTGGGATCTCTAGGGGGCTCGTGGTGCGCACGGCGTGGCGGTCGTTGGTTGCTGGTCTCGTGGCTTCGGCAGTCGCGGTGACGGTGGGTGGGCTGCCCGCTGTCGCCACGGTGGAGGACGACACGTCCTCTGCCGACGTTCACCGGTCGTGGGCCGTGTCGCTCCTGACGTCGGGGACACCGTCGGTGCGGCGAGCCGCCGAGGCGGCGTTGCTGGGGTCGGACGCGGACCTCGAGGCGTTTGCGGACTCCGGGTTCGACCAGGCGCTGGATGCCGACTACCGAACGTCGGCGGACGTGCTGGCGAGCACGAACGGTCCGCACGTGAAGAGCGCAGCGTCCGCGGCCTTGGCCGGGTCGCCAGCGGAGCTGCGCGCGTTCGTCGACGGAGGCTTCAAGTCGGCGTGGTACGACGACGAGCGCCTGCGGGTGATCGCACTCCTGGAGGCGAGCGGGCCGCACACGTACGAGGCGGCGCAGGCGGCGCTGGACAGCTCCGATCCGGCCGCGTCGTCGGAGTTCCTGTCCTCGGAGCTGGCGACGGTGCAGTACAACGACGAGCGGTTGCTCGCTCTGACGATGGTCGACGGAGGGGAGAACAACAGCGGTCCGGCGCTGGACGAGGCGGCGCAGGTCGCTCTCGAGGGCACGGCTGAGAAGAAACCCACTCCCGAGGACCTGCACGAGTTCTTGGTGAACGGGCAGCACGTCGCGCGGGCACGCGATGAGGAGATGGCCACCGTCCGCGGACTGACCGAGCAGAGCAAGCAGGCCGGTCAGGTGACTGCGACGGAGTCGTTGGCAGCTTCGCAGGCGTCGGGGCGCGCGGAGAGCGCGGCGGAGCTGGCGAGATCCGCCGCCCAGGAGGCGTTGGCGGAGGCCAAGGCTGCGGGCGGTGCTGCGGAGGGGGCCTCGTCAGCGGCGGGCCGCGCGGCGGACGCGGCAGCCGCGGCAGAAGGGGCTGCTTCAGAGGCGGTTTCGGCGTCGAGCGCGGCGCTGCGCGCTGCGCAGGCTGCTGCAGACGGGGCACGGAAGGCGACGACGGCGGCGTCGTTGACGGCCCAGGCGGCTGCGGCTGCGCACTCAGCGGCCGCGGCAGCACGCACCGATGCAGGTCGAGCGGGTGACGCGCTCACGGCGGCCGAGGCCGCGCGGAAGGCAGCGGCGCAGGTGGCTGCCTTGGAGGCAGTCCGCAAGGAGCGCGATACGGCGCTGGACGAGGCCGCCAAGGCGGCGACGGCGGCGATCAGCGCGAGCGTGAACGCTGATGCGGCGGCCGTCGCTGCCGACAAGGCGTCCGGTCAGGCCGGCGTCTCCGCGGCGCAGGCGAAGCGGACGAAGGCCGCTGCGCGAGCCGCCAAGGCGGAGGCCGCGCGGGCGGCTGAGGCAGCCCAGCGGAGCTTGGGGTTCGCGCAGGCGGCGGCGGCGGCGTCGGACCAGGCCTTCGACTTCGCGCAGAAGGCCGGTGAGCACGCGACGCGCGCCGCGGCCGCTGCGGAGCAGGCTGCTGCGCAGGCCGGGGCCGCGGGTCAGGCCGCGGCCGAGTCGGCCGCCCACGCCGAGCAGGCCACCGCAGCGTCCGAGCTCGCGGTCGCGGCTGCACGGCAGGCGGAGGAGGTCCAGAAGCTCGCTCGGGATGCCGACGCCGCCCGGCTCGCGGAGGCGACGGATCAGGGAATCAGCGACGCGCAGGACGCCGCGGCCGCCGAGCGGGCTGCGGGCGCCGTGGCAGGGGAGATCGCTGCCGGGTGGGACCGAGGAGTGGCGTGGGACACCGAGGAGGACGACAGGGTCTCCCAGTCCACCCGGAACCTACTGGCGAAGGCGAGCGCTGAGGGCGCCGCCGTCCGTGATGTCCTGAGCTTCGGGCGACGGGCGGCGCTGGCGTTGGTGGGCACCGGCGGAGAGTGGACCAAGGCCGCCGCCGCGGAGGCGCTTGCCGGGGACGAGGTGATGCTGCGGTCCTGGCTCGCACAGGGTCGTACTCAGGCCGCAGGGCAGGACAACCGAGCGCGGGTATGGCACCTGGTCGACACCCTGCCCGACGGACCGGAGAAGACGGCGGCGCGGGCGTCCCTCGAGGGGAATGACGCTGCGGTCGCGACGTTCCTGAGGACTCGGGCGTACCCCGGCAAGGTCGTCGACGACCGCTCCGCGATGCTGCGGATCCTGGCAGCGAACCCCGGAGTGACCCTGTACAACGCGACGCAGGATGCGTTGGAGGGAACCCCGCAGGAGGCTCACGAGTTCCTCCGCACCGGGCAGCACGTCGCCCGCGCCGCCGACGATCGCTTGCGCATCCTGGGGATGCTGGAGACCGCAGGCCCTGAGGTCGAGGCTGCTGCCCAGGTCGCCCTGGCCGGCCCGGCGTCGTACGCGAGCTACTTCCTGACCGTCGGTCAGTACGAGGCGGCCCAACGAGACGCGGAGCAGGCCGCGCACGTCCACGCGGTGCAGGTCCTGGTCCGCGAGGCACAGCGGTACGCCGAGAAGGCTCTCGAAGACGCCGCCGAGGCGCGGCGCGTTGCCGCGGTGGCCAAGGGTGCGGCTGCCGAGGCCGCCACTCACGCCAGCCAGGCGAAGGCTGCAGCCGACCAGGCCGCCGTCTACGCCGACCAGGCCATCCAGTCCGCCGCCGCAGCCAAGACGTCCGCCGAGCAGGCAGCCGCTTCTGCCCAGACCGCCGAGGACGCCGCCACCAAGGCACAGGCCTCGGCGGACCGAGCAGCGCGCTCCGCGGTCACCGCGGGCGCTGCGGCGAGCCGTGCGGCGAGGGATGCCGCGTCCGCTCAGCTCGCGAAGTCGTCCGCGCGCGAGGCCGCTTCCGCGGCCGCACAGGATGCCGCGGCGGCCGAGCAGGCGGCCCAGGCCGCTGCAGCGACCTACACGGCTCGGGAACGCGAGGTGCAGCGCGCCAGGCGCAGCACCGAGCCCGGCAGCGCCCCCCGCGACGCCCCCGCCGGCGCTACGACCGCGAGCGAGACGCAGCGGTACTGGAACTGCCTGACGTCGGTCGACACCGCCCTGGGCTCCCCCGGCATGTGCAAAGACGGGCTCGTGGCCTTCGGCAAGGCGCTGCTCAACCCGGCCAAGTGCGACACGCCGTCGAACCGTGACTCCCTGGGCTGCCGGATGTACAGCGAGTTCCAGAAGGTCGCGGGCGGCAACGACGAGCTGAAGTGGGACCTCGCCCAGCTCGCCCTGGGCGTGTGCGGGCTGATCCCCGGCGCCGGTGAGGTCTGTGACGGCCTCGACGTGGCGGTCTCGGCCGCCCGCGGTGACTGGGGCGGTGCGCTGCTGTCCATGGGCGCGATGATCCCCGGGATCGGCGCGGCGGCCGGCCTGGCGAAGGTCACAAAAATGGTCGACAAGCTTCGCGGCACGATCAAGATGGTCATCGCCCAGGCCGATGAAGCGGCAGTCCTCGCCAACAGGGTGAGCGGTTGCTCCATCGTGAACATGGCGACGTCGCAGGCGCGCACGGCCCTGTCGGCCCCGGTTGCCGAGCGCCCCATGGCCCTGGCGCTCAACGTGTCGACGGCCCGCGCGGGTGGTGGGCCGTCGGACTGCACGCCGCTACCCAGCATCGACCCGGGGGCGGGGCTTCAGGTTGTGCACAATGGGCAGACCAACAAGCCCACAGGCACTTCCAACACGATCGTCGTCGCCGACCCTGCCGACGCTGCGGCCATCGCTCGAAAGACTGCCGAGGACACCGCGCGAGACGCGCGGAACGCGCGGGATGCCAAGGAGTTCGCCGTTCGCCAGTTGCCGATGAAGACGACCGCGGCCGTCGACCCGGTCACGGGGAGGGTCACGACGGGGTTCTCCGGCGAGTTGTTGACGCCGCCTGCGGGCTTGCAGGAGCGGATGCCCACCGAATCGGTCCGTCCTTGGCCGGTGAACAACTGTGGTGAGGTTGCTGCGTGCACAAGGCAACTAGAAGGAGTTGCCGACATCGTGGAGCAGCGAGCGATCCTCGACCGGCTGAAGATCATCACCGTATTCACTCGCACCGGCCAGGTCGACCCGCCGTGTCGGAACTGCGAGGTCTGGGTGCCGAAGCAATGACGATGAGCGCATTCGAGTTGCTCCACCGGGCAGGCTGGACGCAGTTTCGACGAGTCGACGTCGACGAGACCGTCAGCCGGTTGCAAGCGTCGGGGTACGCCGTGGTCCCTCCTTATCGCGAGCTCATCGCGCAGCTCTTGGGTTTGGTGGTCCTTTCCGAGGATGGCAAGAACTCGCTGGAATTCGACATGGACGGGATCGCCGCTCGCACTGACGCCGAGCTGTGTGAGGCGTACGGCGAAGACATCGGGCGAGCGGTGACCCCGGTGGGCTTTTATTCCGACATGGTGCTCTGGGTTGACGAGGTCGGAGAGTTCTGGGGGAGCTTCGACCTTCAGTACGGACGCATTGGGCAGAATATTCAGGAAGTTATTCAATGGCTCCTCGTCGACCCAGCAAGCATGCATATGTTCGATCGTCGGCTTCCTGACTAAAGGAGAGCGAGTATCGCTGGGCGAGGCGCCTGTCGCGGCTGACGGAACCGCGTTGATCTCATCGCTCCTTGATCCTGATCGCATCTGTCGATCTGTGCATCACGGAGGCGTGTCGCCGGTTCGATTTTTCGAGAAGCGGTCACCCCGCTTGATCACGAGCAACAGATCGGAGAATGGCATGAAGCGAGCTGTGGGTTGGGTCGGGTTGTCTGCCGCGGCAGTAGGTGTCGCCGTGGCACTGGGTGGTGGCGGAGCGGCGGTGGCGGCCGACGGTGCCGGGGCCGAGGTGGAGTCGTCGCTGGTGGAGGACTTCGCCTACCCGGGGGCGGATGCCATTTTGGCGGAGCACGGGTTGAAGCTGATCGCCGGCGACGGTCACATCCTGTTCGAACCGTCGGAGGACGGTTGGTGCGATGCCGCACTGATCAAGGTCGAGAAGCACATCATCACGGGCACGGTACGGAAGGTGGTCAACTACTGCTTCGAGACCTCGGGGACGCGGGGGTTCTTGACGCTGGAGGTGCCGGAGACGGCCGCGGTGCGGGGTGGGGACGAGCCGCTGGAGGCAACCGCTCTTCTGCAGAGCGGAGAAGAGAAGACCTACGACGTGCCGGCGAACCGCACGGTAGGACTGGATGTCGATCCTGCGAACGCGAGGGCGCCCAAGTCGATCCTGCTCGAGCTGCGGTTCGGTACGTGGGAGACGAGCGCAGAGTGACCGCGACCAGAGGTGGTGTCCGCGGGTCGTGTGTGGCTCGGGTTGGTGTCGCGGCGGTGGTGTTGCTGGGGGTGGGCGTCCCCGCCGCGCAGGCGGTAGAGGGGGCCGCCCCGACCGGTCCGGCCGCGGCGGCGACGGTCAAGATCAACGTCGGCCAGGACCGGGCGTGCTCCGGGGCGCTCGTGGACTCGTGGTGGGTCCTCACCGCGAAGTCGTGCTTCGTCACGACCCCCGGTGAAGCGGTGCCGCTCGGCAAGCCCGCCGTGCCCACCACCGTCACGATCGGCCGCGCCGACCTGACCACCACGGCCGGCCACGCCGTGGCCGTCGACCTGGTCGTGCCGCACGCCGACCGTGACGTGGCCCTGGTCCGGCTGGCGACGGAGGTCACGAACGTGCCTCCGGTCGTGGTCGCGGCCACCGCCCCCGTCGTCGGCGAGGCGCTGACGGTGACGGGGTACGGGCGGACGGCGACGCAGTGGGTGCCGGACACGGCGCACGCCGCGACGTACACGGTGAGCGTCGTCGACGCCGGCACGCTCGGCATCCAGGCGCAGAGCGCCGGAGCGACGATCTGCAAGGGCGACGCCGGCGGGCCCGCGCTGCGCAGCACCACCGGCGGCGGCGTCGAGCTCGTCGCGATCCACCACACCGCGTCGCAAGGTGGGTGCCACGGATCGACCACGACGGCTCAGAGCGCGACGGAGACCCGCGTGGACGACCTCCGTGGCTGGCTCACCCAGAACATCCGGCCGGACTGCGCCCCGGCGCCGATCGTGCCGGCGGGGACCCCCAACATCGGTGACGGGCAGCTCGTCCGGGTCCCGAGCGGGAAGATCTTCATCGTCGCGGGCGGCGGCAAGTACGAGCTCACGTACGCGGACTGGGCCGCGATGGGCCTGCGCGCCTACACGGACGTGTCGCAGGCGACCGTGGACGCGCTGCGGTCCGCCCCGCGCGACAACACGTACCTCCGCGACCCGGACGGCACCATCCACCGGGTCGTCAGCGGTGCTCGTTACGGCCTGTCGCAGGACGAGTGGATCGCGCTCGGCAAGCCCGGGTACGTCCAGGTGCCGGCCGGGTTCATCGCGAACGTGTCGGCCGGGGCTCCCGGCGGGCCGGTCCTGCTGCACGATCGCGTGAGCGGGGTCATCCACCAGGTCGTCGGCTGCACCCGGTACCCGCTTTCGCTCGAGGAGTGGCAGGCGCTCGGCTCGCCGGCGTACCTGACGGTCCCGTCGGGGTTCATCGCCCGGGTCCCGGTGGGTGTCCCGACGTCGTACGCGCTCCTGCGTGACCGCACCACCGGTGGCATCTACCAGACGCTCGGCGGCGCGAAGTACGTCCTGTCGCCGGCGGAGTACCAGCGGCTGGGCTCCCCGGCGTACACGGACGTCCCGGCGAAGCTGCTGGGACAGGTCACGGGGACCGTGCCGAGCGGGTCGCACGTGATGCGCGACGTGACGTCGGGCGCCATCTACCGGGTCGAGGGCGGCAAGAAGCGCCTGCTCACGCCTGCGGACTGGGACGCGCTGGCGGACAAGCGCTACGTCGACGTCCCCCCGGCCTGGCTGGGTCTGATCCCGCAGCAGTGAGGCCATGACGTCGCCGGGCGGTGGACCCGCCCGGCGACGTCGGCCCCTCCGCACGCGGGGGAGGGTTCGCAGAGCGACGGTCGGCTCACCCGGTCGGTCGTCGCAGAAGCGTCCACACGAGGGGCATGCGACGGGAAGCCGTCGAGCAGCGGGCACGCGTCCCGCGGCGGACGAACGACACGAGAGCAGGGGACTGATGGGCATGCGTGGGTCGTGGGTGGCCAGAGCCGCCGTGGGTGCGGTCGTCCTGGCGTGCGTGGGGGCACCGGCCGCCTACGCCGTGCAGGGCGCCGTGCCGAGCGGGGCGGCCGCGACGGCGACGGTGAAGATCAACGTCGGGGAGGCACGCGCGTGCTCCGGGGCGCTGCTGAACGAGTCGTGGGTCGTGACCGCGAAGTCGTGCTTCGTCGACGCCCCCGACGCCGTCGTGGCGCACGGGGCCCCGACGCTCCCCACCACCGCGACGGTCGGTCGCACGGACCTGACGGGCACCGCCGGCCACGTCGTGCGCGTCGACCGCGTGGTGCCCCACCCCGACCGGGACGTCGTGCTGGCGCACCTGGCCTCCCCGGTCACCGGCGTCGCGGGGGTCCCTGTCGCGACGACCGCCCCGGTCACCGGCGAGGAGCTGACCGTGACCGGGTTCGGGCGCACGACGACGACCTGGGTCCCCGACACCGCCCACGCGGCGACCTTCACGGTCGCGGCCGTCGAGGCGGGGACGATCGGCCTCCAGGCCGACGAGCCGGGGGCCACCATCTGCAAGGGCGACGCCGGCGGGCCGGCGCTGCGCACGACCGCCGGGGGCGCCGTCGAGCTCGTCGCGATCCACCACACCGCGTCCCAGGGCGGGTGCCTCGGCTCGACCACGACCGCGCAGGGCGCGACCGAGACCCGCGTGGACGACCTCCGCCAGTGGATCACGTGGAACGCGACGCTCACCCAGGAGCGAGCGGTCGGTCTGGTCGAGGCGGTGACCCCGGAGTCCGGCGAGGTCACGATCTCCGGGTGGGCGTGGGACCCGGATACGTCCCTCCCCACGGACGTGCACATCTACATCGACGGTGTGGGGGTCCCGGTGCACGCCGACCTGGACCGGCCGGACGTCGCCGCCGCCCGGGGCACCGCTCCGACGCGCGGGTTCGTCCACACCCGGACCCTGGCCGCAGGGGAGCACACGGCGTGCGTCTACGCGATCAACATCGGCCCCGGCGACAACACCGGGCTCGGGTGCCACGCGTTCTCGATCCTCACGAAGGCCCCGGTCGGCGTCGTGGACGTCGTGATCCCGGACTCCGGCCGCGTCAGCCTCAGCGGGTGGGCCTGGGACCCCGACTCGTCCGCGCCGACGGACGTGCACATCTACATCGACGGTGTGGGCGTCGCGGTGCGGGCCGACCTGAACCGGCCCGACGTCGCCGCGGCGTTCGGCACCGCCCCGACGCGGGGGTTCGCACACACCCGAGACCTGGCGCCGGGCGAGCACACCGCGTGCGTCTACGCGATCAACATCGGCCCGGGGGACAACACCGGGCTCGGGTGCCACACGTTCTCGGTCGACACCAGGACCCCGGTCGGCGTGGTGGACGCGGTCACGGTGAACGCCGGTGAGGTCACCGTCTCCGGGTGGGCGTGGGACCCGGACACGTCCGCGCCGACGGACGTGCACATCTACATCGACGGTGTGGGGGTCGCGGTGCGGGCCGACCTGAACCGGCCCGACGTCGCCGCGGCGTTCGGCACCGCCCCGACGCGGGGGTTCGGGCACACCCGCGCGGTCGGCCCGGGAAGCCACACGGCGTGCGTCTACGCGATCAACCTCGGCCCGGGGGACAACACCGGGCTCGGGTGCCATGTCTTCCACGGGTAGTGCGGTGCCGGCGCCGTGGCGGTCGTGCCGTCCGCGCGCGGTGACCAGCGGGCACCGGCCGGCCGGTCCGGGTGCGCGTCCGGGGCCACGCGACGGACGCCGATCGACCGGTGCTGTGACGAACCGACGAGCAGGGGAGTGATGGGTGTGCGCAGGACGGGGATGATCCGGGTCGTGGTGGCGGCGCTGGCGCTGGCGTGCGTGGGGGTGCCGGCCGCCTACGCGGTGCAGGGCTCGACGCCGACGGGGCCGGCCGCGGCGGGGACCGTGCGGATCGAGGTCGGCAAGGAGAGCCGGGCGTGCTCGGGCGCGCTCGTGGGCTCGTGGTGGGTGCTCACCGCGAGGTCGTGCTTCACCGCGGCGCCCGGGACCCAGGTGGCGTGGGGCGCGCCGCCCGAGCCGACGAAGGTCACGGTCGGGCGCGTCGACCTGACCGGCACCGCCGGGCACGTCGTGCCGGCGGCGTGGCTCGTGCCGCACCCCGACCGGGACGTGGTCCTGGTGCGGCTGGCCTCCGCCGTCACCGACGTGGCGCCGGTGAAGGTCACCGCCACGGCCCCGGTCGCCGGGGAGACGCTGACCGTCACGGGCTACGGGCGGACCACCACCGAGCTCGTGCCCGACACCGCGCACGCGGCGACCTACACGGTGAGCCTCGTCGGCCCCGGGACCCTCGGCATCGAGGCCGCGAGTGACGGTGCGACGATCTGCAAGGGCGACGCCGGCGGTCCCACGCTGCGTACGTCCGCGACGGGTGCGGTCGAGCTCGTGGCGATCCACCACACCGCCTCCCAGGGCGGTTGCCTCGGCAGCGCGACGACGGCCCAGGGCGCCACCGAGACCCGCGTGGACGACATCCGCGACTGGGTCAACCAGAACACGAAGGCCACGCCTGGCGCGGACACCATCGGCGTCCGTGGCGGCGCCACGTGGTACCTGAACGACCAGAACGACGCGTCCGCGCCGGAGAAGGTCTTCCTCTACGGCAACCCGGGCGACACCGTCGTGGTCGGGGACTGGAACGGTGACGGCGTCGACACGATCGGCGTCCGGCGTGGCGCCACGTGGTACCTGAACGACCAGAACGACGCGTCCGCACCCGAGAGGATCTTCCTCTACGGGGACCCGCAGCACACCCCGCTCGTGGGCGACTGGGACGGCGACGGCGTCGACACGGTCGGGGCTCGCCTCGGGGCGACGTGGTACCTGAACAATCAGAACGACTCGTCGGCGCCGGACAACGTGTTCATCTACGGGGACCCGCAGCACACCCCGGTCGTGGGTGACTGGGACGGCAACGGGACCGACACGGCCGGGGCTCGCCTCGGGGCGACGTGGTACCTGAACAACCAGAACGACTCGTCGGCCCCGGACAACGTCTTCATCTACGGCGACGCGCACAACACCCCGCTGGTCGGCAACTGGGACGGCCGGTGATGGCGCCGTTCGACGCAGCGGCAGAGGGTCGTACCGCAGCCCCGGCAGCGACCTCCGGCGAGCGGGGAGCAGCGCGGGTGTCGAGCACGCGGAGCCGGGCGGGCGGAGCTGCGGTGGCGCGGCGGTCGTGGGTCGTCCGGACGCTCGCCGGCGCACTGGCGCTGACCGCGGGGGTGGTCCCCGCCGCCTCGGCGGTGCAGGGCAGCGCACCGACCGGGGCTGCGGCGGCTGCGACCGTCAAGATCGCTGTCGGGGAGGTCCGCGCCTGCTCGGGAGCGCTGGTGGGCCCGTCGTGGGTCGTCACCGCGAAGTCGTGCTTCGCCGCGACGCCCGGCGCCGCGGTCGCCCAGGGCGCGCCGACCGAGCGGACCACGGCCACCGTCGGGCGGACGGACCTGACCAGCACCGCGGGGCACGAGGTGGCCGTGACGCTCGTCGTGCCGCACCCGGACCGGGACCTGGTGCTGGTCCGGTTGGCGGCACCGGTCACCGACGTGGCCCCGGTGGCGGTCGCGACCACAGGCCCCGTTCCCGGTGAGGACCTCACCGTGACCGGGTACGGCCGGACCACGACGCAGTGGGTCCCGGACGTCGCCCACGCGGCGACCTACACCGTCACCACCGTGAACCCGGGCACGGTGGACCTGCGGGCAGCCTCGCCCGACGCCTCGGTCTGCAAGGGCGACGCCGGAGGCCCGACCCTGCGCACCACTCCCGCCGGCGGGGTCGAGCTCGTCGCGATCCACCACACCGCGGACCAGGGCGGGTGCCTCGGCGCGAGCACCAGCGGGCAGGCCGCCCGGGACACCCGCGTCGACGACCTCCGCGACTGGATCACCCGGAGCACGACGCCCACGCAGCAGGTGGCGCTCGGCGGCTCCCGGATCGCGGTCCTCACGGACGACCGCCGGGCGCAGGTCAAGGACGGCGGCCTGCGGGCGGACTGGGTGCAGCTCCTGGGTGCCAACGCGAAGCAGGTCGTGGTGGACGGCACCCGGATCGCGGTCCTGGCGGAGGACGGGGTGGCCTGGGTCAAGGACGGCGCGACGACCGCCACCTTCGTGCCGGTGTTCACGAACGTCCGGGAGATCGCGTTGTCCGGCAACCGCATCGGCGTGCTGACCCGCGGCGGTGAGGCGCGCGTCAAGGAGGGCGACCTGTACGCCCCCTGGGTCGTCGAGGCGACCGGCGTGACGTCGCTCGTGCTGTCGGGCAACCGCATCGGTGTGGTGAACGACGGCGGTGAGGCGCACGTGAAGGAGGGCAGCCTGTCGGCCGACTGGGTCGTCGTGTACCCCGGGGTGAAGTCCCTGGTGATGTCGGGCAACCGCATCGGCGTGCTGACGAAGAGCGGTGAGGTGCGGGTCAAGGAAGGCGGGCTGCGGGCCGACTGGGTCGTCCAGTCGAGCGGGGTGACGTCGCTGTCGCTGTCGGGCAACCGCATCGGCATCCTGAAGAACGGTCAGGCGCACGTGAAGGAGGGGCCCCTGGGGGCCACGTGGGTTCTCGAGGCCTCCGGCGTGACGTCGTTGGTGTTGTCGGGCAACCGCATCGGCGTCGTGGACCAGGCGGGGAAGGCGCACGTGAAGGAAGGCGATCTCTACGCGGGATGGGTGGTCGTCTGGCAGTAGGCGACTTGCCGGCTGGGACCCGGGGGCGGCGCCGTGCGCGATGGCCTCCCGAGCGAGCCGGGACGGCACGCACGGGCGGGCGGTCAGCACCAGCCGGCCGCCCGCCGGCGCGTGCGGCTGCGGGTGGACGCACCCCGGACCCGGGCTCGGGGCGTGCAGCTCAGTCGTCGTCGGAGCCGGAGGAGCCGTCGTCCCCGTCGTCGTGCAGCTGGGGGGTGCCGTCCGCCGCACAGGCCGCGCGCACGGACGTCCGGTCGTCGCCGCTGCGGAGCTCGACCTCCACCTCCTCGGGGCCCGCGCGCTTCACCTCGACGGCCCAGCCGTCCGCGGGGGTCGCGTACTGCAGCTCGATGACGGTGCCGCGGCAGGCCGCGCCCACGCTCCCGCCCTCGACGTCCCAGGCGCGCGCGACGACGGCTGGCTCGGTCACCGGAGGAGCGGCGGTCGGCGCCGGGGCCGGTGTCGCGGTCGTGGTCGGGGTCGCCGTGGCGGGCGGGGAGGACCCGGTCGAGGGCAGGGCGGCGAGCCGCCGCGCGACCTCCGCCTCGCTGAGCACCGAGCCGCTCCCCGGGCCCCCGACCGCGCTCACCGCCCAGCCGGTCACCGACCCGGCGAGCAGCACGGCGGCGAGCCAGGCGGCGGGGACGGCGAGCCGTCGCCGGGCCGTCGCCCCGGCGCTCTCGCGGGCGGTCGGCACCGCGGGGCTGCTGCCGCTCTCGTCCATGCCTGCATGCTGCCGCACCGCCGGACGGCGCCAGGACAAGGCGCGGTTAAGAGGACGACAAGACGTGCCCGCCCGCGCGGCACGAGGCTCCCCCGACGCCGGTCATGGCCTACCGTCCCTGGTGTGGCTGACGTGCTGATCGTCGAGGACGACGCGACGATCCGGACCGCGCTCGTCCGGGCGCTCGGCGCGCGCGAGCACTCGACGATGACCGCGCCGACCGCGCTCGAGGGGCTGCAGAGCATCGTCAGCCACCGCCCGGACGTCGTGCTGCTCGACCTCGGGCTGCCCGACCTCGACGGCGCGACGCTGCTCCCGATGATCCGCTCGGTGAGCGACGTCCCCGTGATCGTCGTCAGCGCGCGCGACGACGGCCGGGACATCGTGGCGCTGCTCGACGCGGGCGCCGACGACTACCTGGTCAAGCCGTTCGCCGTCGACCAGCTCGACGCGCGCATCCGGGCGGTCCTGCGGCGCGCGGAGCCCGAGCGGCCACCCGCGGAGGTCGCCGTCGGGGGGCTCGTGATGGACGCCCGGGCACGCACCGCCGTGCTGGACGGGGTCGCGCTCGAGCTGAGCCCCAAGGAGTTCGACCTGCTGCTGTACCTCGCGGAGCGCGCCGGCGAGGTCGTGAGCAAGCGGGAGCTGCTCGCGAAGGTGTGGAACCAGCCGTACGGCGGCGCCGACAAGACCGTCGACGTGCACCTGCACTGGCTGCGCAAGAAGCTCGGCGAGACCGCGGAGCACCCCCGGTACGTGCACCGGGTGCGCGGGGTGGGCGTCAAGGTCGCCTCGCCGCCGTGAGGCCGCTCCTCGTCCGGTACGGACTCGCGATGACGTCGGTCGTGCTCGTCGCGTTCCTCGTCCCGCTCGCGGTCCTCGCGCGCGGGCTCGCGGAGCAGCGGGCGCTCGAGCAGGGCCGGACCGACGCGCAGCGCGTCGCGGTCTTCGCGGGCGGCGCGACGCAGGACGACGCCCGGCTCGAGGCGGCCGTGCTCGCGAACGACGCCGGCGCGCACCCGACCACGGTGTTCCGCCCCGACGGCACGAGCCTCGGCGACCCCAGGCCGCGCACGGCGGCCGTCGACCTCGCGGCCTCCGGGCAGGCGTTCACGGCGCGGGTCGACGGCGGCGTCGACGTGCTGCTCCCCGTCGCGGGCGCGGGCGGGACGACGGTCGTGCGGACCCACGTGCCCGACGACGAGCTCCGGGCGGGCGTCACGGAGGCGTGGCTCGTGCTCGCCGGGGTCGGGGTCGTGCTGCTCGGCGGGACGGCGCTCGCCGGCGACCGGCTGGCCCGGCGCGTCTCGCGCTCGGTGCGCGAGCTCTCCGGGGTCGCCCAGCGGCTCGGCGGCGGGGACCTCGAGGCCCGCGTCGAGCCGTCCGGACCGCCCGAGGTCGCCGCCGTCGGGCGCGTGCTCAACGGGCTCGGCGCGCGGGTCGCGGACCTTCTCGCCGCCGAGCGCGAGCTCGTCGCGGACCTGTCGCACCGGCTCCGCACGCCCGTCACCGCGCTCCGGCTCGACGTCGACCTGCTCCCCGACCCGCGCGAGCGCGCGCGCCTGACCGCGCACGTCGACCACCTCGTCGAGGCGGTCGACGACCTGGTCCGCACGGCACGCGAGCCCGCGGCGTCCCGGTCCGGGGCGCGCTGCGACGCCGCCCACGTGGTGCGCGAGCGCGCACGCTTCTGGGCGGTGCTCGCCGCGGCCCAGAGCCGCCCCCTCACGGTCGACGTGCCCGACGCGGTGCTCGACGTCGGCGTGGCCGCGACGGACCTCGGCGCCGCGCTCGACGTGCTCGTCGACAACGTCCTGACGCACACCCCGGAGCGGACCCCGCTCGCGCTCGCCGTGCAGCCGGGCGCTCCGGTGCGGGTCGTCGTCGAGGACGCCGGGCCGGGCCTGGCTCCGGGCGACGTCGAGCGCGGGCGCAGTGGCGCCGGCTCGACGGGGCTCGGGCTCGACGTCGCGCGGCGCACGGCGGAGCAGGGCGGCGGCCGGCTCGTCGTCGACCGCGGGCCCCTCGGCGGGGCCCGCGTGACGCTCGAGCTGCCCCCGGCCTGACGAGCCGGTCGGCCGCCTTAACCGCACCTTGTCCTGGCCTTGCCGCCGCGCTCACCGGCACGGCGCGACTGTGAGGTCGACGCGGAGGTACCGCGTCGATCCACCCCCGGAGGCCTGACATGCGCTGGACCCGACGCTCGACCCTGACCCTCACCGCTGCTGCCGCCCTCGTCGGCGTGGGCGCCGTCGCGTTCGCGCAGGCGTCTGCCCCCGTCGACGGCCCGACGTCCGTGCCGCGCGTCGTCGACGTCTCGCCGTCGCCCACGAGCAGCCCCGACGACCGCGTGGGCGACGACCGCGGGGGCGACCACCGGCGCGGCGGTGACGACGACCCGACGCCTGGCCCGTCCGCGACGCCCGGCGTCTCGCCGTCCGCCGTGCCGAGCGCCAGCCCGTTCCCGCACTCGTCCGCGAGCCCGTCCTCGTCCTCCAGCCCGTCCTCGGCCCCGGGCACCGACGACAGCGACGGCCGGGTCGGTGGGGGCCACGGCTCGGACGACCTGGGCTGGGACGACAGCGACGGCCGGGTCGGTGGCGGGCACGGCTCGGACGACCTGGGCTGGGACGACCACACTTCCGACGGCCGCGGGGGCGACTCGGACGACGACCGCCGGGACGAGCGGGGCTCGGACGACGACCACGACGACGACTCGCGCGGGCGGGGCTCCGACGACAGCGGCTCGGACGACAGCCACGACGACGACTCGCGCGGCCGCGGTTCGGACGACTGACCGGCCGCACAGCACAGGTGCGTCGCGGTGGGTGGCCGGTCGGTGCGACCGAGCGGCCACCCACGCGGGGGAGGTCAGGACGCCGAAGGGATCTCCGCGAGCAGCGCGAACGTCTCGCCGAACCGGCCGCGCAGCACGGCGATGCGGCCGTAGGGCGTGTCCTCGGGTGCGCTGAGCACCGTCCCGCCGAGGCTCGTCGCGAGCGCCGCCGACGCGTCGCAGTCGAGCACCCCGAAGTACGTGCTCCACGACGGGCGCAGGTCGCCGGTCGGGCTGGGCATGCTCTCGCCGTACTGCCCGATCCCGGCGACCTCCCGGTCACCGAGCTGGAGGCTCACGTAGTCGAAGCCGGGCCCGCTCATGTCGACGACCTGGTAGTCGAACAGCGACGTGTAGAACGCGCGGGCGGTCGTCGAGTCGGTGCCCATGTGCTCGCTCCAGACGACGGAGCCCGGCACCCCGACGACGTCGACCCCGGTGTGCGACCCGGCCTGCCAGAGCCCGACGACGGCGCCGGTCGGGTCGGCCAGCACGGCCATCGAGCCGAAGCCCATCACGGTCAGCGGCGGCATCAGCAGCGTCCCGCCCGCGGCGGTCGCGCGCGCCGCCGCGACCTCGACGTCCGAGGTCGCGAGGTACGTCGTCCAGGCCGGCGGCGCGGGCTCGGTGCCCGGCATCGGCGTCCCGATCCCGGCGGCGGCGTGGCCGTCGAGCGTCGCGGTCGTGTAGTAGCCCGTCTCGGGGGAGCCCTCGTCGAACTCCCAGCCGAGGAGGGGGCCGTAGAACTCCCGTGCGGCGTGCCGGTCCGGCACCATCACGTCCGCCCAGCCGGGCGTGCCGTCGGGCCAGGGCTCCTCGTGGATCATCGCGTGCTCCTCGGTCGGGCGGGCGACTGCTCGTGGCCACATCCCACACCCGCGCTCCCACACGCCGGAGCGCCGCCGCCGAGCCCGGCACGATCGGGCGCCGGACCTGCTGCCCCCCGCGCGACCGGTACCCCTCCGCCGCGCCCCGCGGGAACGACGAGCGCGAGGACGACGAGCGCCGCGACGACGAGGGCGGGGACGCCGAGGGCGGGAACGACGAGGGCGGGAACGACGAGCGCGGGAACGACGAGCGCGGGGACGACGAGGGCGGGCACGACCGACGTGCCCGCCCTCGTCCCGCTGCACGCCCCCCGACGTGCCCGGTCCCGCCACGCGACCCCCCTGGTCACGCGACGGCCTCCGGCCCTGCTCCCTGCTCCACGTGCGCCCGGGCGGCGGGCCCGGTGCACGGTCGAGAGGCCGCACGACCCTGGGACGCCGTTGTCCCAGGGCCTGCAGCCGGCCCACAGGGAGGGCCGGACGTGTCCGGTTGGATGGGCCGGACACGGAACGGGAGCTCAGGCGGCGGTGCGCCCGAGACCCCGGAACTCCCAGCCGGCGGCACGCCACTCGGCGGGGTCGAGCTTGCCGCGCGCGTCGATGATGCGCGGGGACGTCGCGACCTTGGCCAGGGCGGCCGGGTCGAGGCTCGTGAACTGCTTCCACTCCGTGAGCATGAGCACCACGTCGGTGCCCTCGACGGCCTCCTCGGCCGACGTCGCGTAGGAGAGGGTCGGGAAGCTCGCCCGCGCCGTGTCGCCCGCCTCGGGGTCGAACACGGTGACCTGCGCGCCGCGCAGGTGCAGCGCCGCGGCCACGTTCAGCGCCGGCGAGTCGCGCACGTCGTCGGTCAGCGGCTTGAAGGCCGCACCGAGGACGCAGATGCGCCGGTTGAGGACGGAGCCGCCGAGCGCCTCCATCGTCATGTCGATGACGCGCTCGCGCTGGCCCATGTTGATCTCGTCGACCTGCTGCAGCAGCGCCGCGGCACGGTAGGCGCCGAGCTCGTTGGAGCGGTGCATGAGCGCACGGATGTCCTTGGGCAGGCAGCCGCCACCGAAGCCGAGACCGGCGTCGAGGAACTGGCGGCCGATGCGGACGTCGTGGCCCAGCGCGTCGGCCAGGACCGTCACGTCGGCGCCCGCGGCCTCGCACACGCCGGCGATCGCGTTGATGAACGAGATCTTGGTCGCGAGGAACGCGTTGGCGGAGACCTTGACGAGCTCGGCGGTCGGGAGGTCCGTCACGACGACGGGCGTGCCCTCGGCGATCGGGCCCGCGTAGACCTCGCGCATGATCGCCTCGGTGCGGGCGTTCGTGCCGCCCAGGACGATGCGGTCGGGGTGCAGCGTGTCGTCGACGGCCTTGCCCTCGCGGAGGAACTCCGGGTTCCAGAGGAGGTCGACCTCGACGCCCTCGGGCGTGAGCCCCGCGATCAGCTCGCGCAGGCGGGCCGCGGTGCCGACCGGGACGGTCGACTTGCCGACGATGACGCCGTTCTTCGTGAGGTTCTTCGCGACGGTCGACGTGGCGGCCTCGACGTAGCCGAGGTTCGCCGCGTGGCTCGTCTTCATCTGCGGCGTGCCGACGCAGATGAAGTGCACGTCGCCCCAGCGCGCGGCCTCCTCGAGGTCCGTCGAGAAGGTCAGGCGGCCGGTCGCGAGCTGCTTCTCGAGCAGCTCGGGCAGTCCGGGCTCGAAGAACGGGACCTTGCCCGCGGCGAGCGCGGCGACCTTGTTCGCGTCGGTGTCGACGCCCATGACCTCGAAGCCGAGCTCGGCCATCGAGACGGCGTGCGTCGCGCCGAGGTAGCCGGTGCCGTAGACCGAGATCTTCAGGCCGGCGGGGACGGTGGCGTCGGCCGCGACGGCGGCGACGGTGGTGGCGGTGGTCTTGCTCACGGGTTCTCCCTGGGTGCGGTGCTGACGGTGGCCGACGCGGCCGGTGACGCGCTGGGCGCGTGGACAGGTGCTGCTGCGGGTCGTGCGGCCGCCCCGGCGGCGTCGAGCGGCGTGGAGCCCTCGACGAACCGGGCCAGCGGGTTCGTGGTGCCGGCGGTGAACGCCTCGGTCGAGGCGCGGCGCGAGTCGATGCGCCAGTCGTTGGTGACGAGCTCTCCCCGGACCGTCGAGGTCACCGTGAGGTTGAACCACGCGAGGCCGACGATGTCGTCGTTCTCCGGCAGCGTGAGGGCCTCGAAGAGCGAGGCGATCCACTGCGGCTTGGTGCCGCCGACCTCGGACGCCCCGATCTCGGCGAGCAGGATCGGCTTGTCCGCGATCGCGCGGAGCTGGTCGAGCGAGCGCCCGAACGTCCAGGCGAACGTCGAGTCGTTGCCCGCGCGGTACGGCGGGCGGTTGTAGCCGGACAGCCCGACCCAGTCGACGTACTCGTCGCCCGGGTAGAGGCCCTCGAGCACGCCCGGCGCCTGGAGCGACGCGGGCAGGTTGTTGACGATGTTCGGCGCCCAGACCCAGACGACGAGGTCGCCCGCACCCTCCTGCTCGAAGATGTCGTGCACGTGGCGCCACATGGCCGCGTAGTCCCCGACCCGGTTGCCGTTGATCGGCTCCCCGGTCTGGGTCCGCTCGGCCCACGGGTACCAGTCGCCGTTCATCTCGTGGTCGAGCCGGATGCCGAGCGGCAGACCGAGCGCGACCACGTCCCGGGCGTACTGGCGCAGGTACGCGTCGTACGCCCCGGGCACGCCGGCCGCGGGGTCACCGAGGACGACGGGCAGCGAGTAGGCGGGCTGGTCGAGCTCGTCGTTCGGGGCGTCGCTGGGGTGCGACTCCCACGTGAGCAGCGGCATGAGGCCGCGCGTCCACGCCGCGGTCACGGCGTCGGCGCGGAACGGCTTGTCCCACCCGCTGAACCAGCCGACCGTCGTCGGCGTGATCCCGGCCTTCGCCGCGACGTCGTCGAACGTCGCGAAGCTGAACGGCGCCTGCGCGGTGTACAGCCCGAGCTGCCGCCTCGTCGGGTTGACGAGCTCGGCCTTGCTCGGCGCAGTGGGCCGCCGGGTGACCGGCGCCGCCGGACCGGCCGGCTGCGTCGGGTTCCTCGTGTTCGCGGGCCCGGTACCGGGCTCGCGGGCCGCCTTCTTGGTGCTCGACGCGCTCCCGGCCGCGCCCGAGCGGGCCGAGGACCCGCCCGTGGACGACCCCGTGCCGGCGGCCGCCTTCTTCGCGGCGGCCTCCCCCTGCGCGGCCGCCGCCTCCTGCTCGCCCTTGAGGCGTGCCGCCTGCTCCTTGCCGAGCGTCTCGCGCAGCCCCCGGGACTGCGCGCGGCTCTCGGCGAGGTCCTCGCGTGCCGCCGCGAGCTCCCGGGCCAGGCGACGCTCCTCCGTGGAGGGCGTCGCCGTGGCCGCGGCGGCGACGGGGTGTCCGGTGGCGGACACGTCCGGGGTGTTCCACACGGTCAGCGCGACCACGACGAGCGCGGCAGCCACGGCGGCGGTGAGGACCCGCCCCCGGGCGGTCAGGCGACCGATCGTGGGAGCCCACCAGGCGCGGCCGAGGGCCGCGGCGGACTCGCTGAGCGTGCGGCGGTCAGACATAGAGGAGCGACTCCAGCGCGAGGATCCCGACCGCGATGACGTAGGGGATGCCGGCCTTGGGGTTGAGGTGGCGACGGCGCGAGCGCTGCGCGGGCGCGGCCGAGGCGGTGCGCACGGGGCGCTCGCGGACGGCCACGGCGGCACCCGGGCGGGTGTCGACGACGTCGGCCGGCGCGGTGCCGTAGAGCGCGTCGAGCTCACGGAGCAGCTCGTCGGACATCGGCTCGATCGGCTCGGTCGAGCCCTGCGGCGCGAGGCGGCGGGCCGGTGCGGCCGCTGCCACGGGTGCTGCGTCGCCCGTCGTCAGGTTCGCCGCGGAGTCGACCTCGCTCTCGCCACCGGCGTAGGCGCCGGCACGCGTGCCCCACCCGGAGGCGTGCGCCATGCGCAGGAAGCCCAGGAGGCGGATCGGCATGAGGAAGAACGTCGAGACGATGATGAAGATCGGCAGCCGGAAGAAGTCCGAGGGGACCTCCTGCAGGTGGCGGATCTGGCGGATCGCCATGGACAGGACCGACGAGACGACCATGAGGCTCACGACCCAGGCCCAGCCGGCGCGCTGGCCGTAGGTCTCGAGGATCGCCTGGTACAGGTTCACGCCGGTGCCGGTCGCGGCGCGGTACAGCCAGCCGCCGAGGGTCCCGACCAGCAGGAACGGCAGGATGATGTCCGCGAGGAAGAACATCGCGAGGACCGGGGCGTGCCCGAGCATCCAGGGCAGCATGCGCAGGGTGTTGTACTGGCTGCCGCGGGCCCAGCGGAGCTGCTGCTTGAAGAGCTTCTTCACCTGCAGCGGGGCGTCCGTGTAGACGAGGCTCGTGTGCTGGTACACCGTGCGGTAGCCGGCCTTGAGCGTGAGGTTCGTGAGCGTCCGGTCGTCGGAGACCTCGAGGAACACGCCCATGAACTTCTGGGTCATGAAGTCGTCCATGACCTTCATCAGGATGTCGCGGCGGAACGCGATCGTGCGGCCCGGGAGGCAGCCGACCTGGCCGAGCACCGACTGCGCGGGCATCGAGTACAGCGAGCGCGAGTTCTCGAGCCAGTCGGCCCAGCGGGTGATCCAGGAGCGCTCGGGCTCGAGGATGCGCTGACGCGTGGTCACGCCGCCGACGCGCGGGTCGGCGAACGGCTTGACGAGCTCGCTGAGCGCGCCCGGGGTCCAGATCGTGTCGGAGTCGAGCAGCACCGTGATCTCGTACCGCGACATCTCGGTGCCGATCTTGACGGCGTTGCGCTTGCCCGGGATCGGGGTGTGCACCCAGCGCACGAGCGGGGCGAACTCGTCGCACACCGCCTGCAGGTCCGGGTTCGGCTTGCCGTTGATGACGACGATGACCTCGTCGGGGTTCTGCTCCGTCACGCGGGTCAGCACGTCCCGGAACAGGTCGAGCGGCTCGTCGACGACGGGCACGATGATGCTCGTCCGGGCGTGGTGCTCGGCGGTGAACGGGCGGTAGCGCCGCGAGAGCACCACCTTGGCGACCCAGAGGAGCCACACCAGGGCGGAGAACACCGAGAACAGGTAGATCTCGGCGTGGTCCACCCACATGTGGCGCAGCTGGAGCAGGAAGATGAACATCAAGGTCCTCAGGTGTCGGCGACGTGCGGGCACAGCGGCGCCCGCCCGCGAGGGGCGATCAGCGATGGACGGCTCGAACCGTCGAGGAGACACGCGAGGGTGTGGTGGGCGCGCTCGCCCCGGCGCCGATCGGGGTGACCCGGATCTGCGTCCAGCCCCCTGTGGCTTCGGCACTCGCCGCTCGGTCCCCCGAACGGCTGAAGCAACAGTCACCCGGACGGAGGTGAAAAAGCAACCCTCCGGAAGGTAATTCTCTGGGCGGTGTGACGGACCCCACTAAAGGCTTGCGAAGGTCCTCCGAGAATGTCCGATTGACACGATTCCGTAAATCACCCTAAAAGCACTCCGCACCTTTTTCGGACAAGCGTCCAGAAGTGCCTCCTGGACGCTTGTCCTGCATTCACCCGGGCGCTGCCGGGGGTGCTGTGCTACGGCGCGCGCAGGGCCCCGAGGCGCGTGTCGAGGAAGTCGAGGACCTCGGTCAGGTAACGGCTGCGGGCCGGCTCCGGGGACAGCGCGAGGTCGTGCGCGCCGCCCGGCACCGGGACGTACGTGACGTCCGGGCCGAGCCGCGACGCGAGGGCGGCGATGTGCGCGACGTCGAGCACGCTGTCGGTCGTCAGGAGCTGCTCGTGCCAGCGGTCCTTCGGCCCCGTCGCGTCCGACGACAGGACGAGCACCGGGCAGTCGACCGCGAGCCCGCGCGCGACCCGCCGGTGCGCGCGCCGCACCGTGCGCACCCAGCCCGCGCGCGCCGGGAATCCCTCGTGCGGCTTCCAGGTGAGGTCGAACTCCCACTCGCCGCCGGTCGCGGAGTGCAGCGCGGTCCCGTAGTGCTCGGCGATCTTCCCGACGACGAGCCGGGGCGCGGGGCGGCCGACGACGTCGATCACGCGGGTGAAGATCGTCCGCTCGAACCACGTGCCGCGCAGGTCGAGGTACGGGCTGTTGAGGACCAGGGCGTCGACGGGCCTGCTCGCGCGGCGCGCGTGCGCCCACAGCGACGCGACGAGCCCGCCGGTCGAGTGCCCGAGCACGACGACCTGGTCGTGGTCCTCGCGCAGCAGCGCGACCGCCGCGTCGAGCTCCTCGGCGTACGTCGCGAGCTCGGTCACGTAGTTGGGCTCCTGCCACGGCCGCAGGGACCGCCCGTACCCGCGCAGGTCGAGCGCGTAGAAGTCCTCGCCGTGCGCCGCGAAGGCGTCGCCCACGTGCGCCTGGAAGAAGTAGTCGACGAAGCCGTGCACGTACAGCACTGCCCGGCGCGACGTCGGCTCCGGGCCGTCTCCGACGGGGTCGACCTCGCGGTGCACCAGCGTCGCGACGGCCTCGCCCTGCGCGTCGGGGCGCAGGTGGATCGTGCGCGCGGTCCAGCCGGCGCCGAGCACGTCCGGCACGGGCTCGCTCACGTGGACCGGGGGGCGGACCGCCGCGGCGTGCGCGCCGGGGCGTCCGGGGGCGGGGGCGTGCGCGTCGTGCGGCGTCTGCGCGTCGTCGAGCATGCGCCGATCGTCGCACGCGCCGAGCACCGCGAGCCCGCCACGGCGCATCCAGCCGGGAGCGGTGCGCGCGAGGCGCAGCACCCGCGGCTCGGGCGGACCCGGCCGGCCCGTCCCAGGTCCAGGAACGGCGAGGACAGCACGACGATCGCGCCGGCGGGCAGCAGCAGGACCCGCCCGGGCGACCGGGAGTCGCGCGCCAGACTTGAGCGGAATAGGCTCAACTCTGGACGGGTTGCACCGCACGGAACGCCGTGCGCGCACCCGAGAACCCGCGCAGCACGACAGCACGACCCCGGAGGCACCACGTGGACGCCAAGCTCACGACCAAGTCCCAGGAGGCCCTCGGCGACGCCATCCAGCAGGCGTCCGCCGCCGGCAACCCCCAGCTCGAGCCCGCGCACCTGCTCAGCGCGCTGCTCGCCCAGCAGGGCGGCGTCGCCAACGCCCTGCTCGACGCCGTCGGCGCGGACCGCTCGGCGCTCGGCCGCTCGGTGCGCGCGACCCTCGTCGGCCTGCCCGCCGCGAGCGGCTCGGCCGTCGCCCAGCCCACCGCGTCGCGCGCGACGGCCGCCGCGATCGACGCCGCGTCGTCGGAGGCCCGGGCGCTCGGCGACGACTACGTCTCGACCGAGCACCTGCTGCTCGGCCTCGCCGCCGGCCAGTCCGGCGTCGCCGACGCGCTGCGCGCCCAGGGGGCCTCGCGTGACGCCCTGGCCGCCGCGCTGCCGACCGTGCGCGGCACCGGGCGCGTCACGAGCCCCAACCCCGAGGGCACCTTCCAGGCGCTCGAGCAGTACGGCGTCGACCTCACCGCCGCCGCGCGCGACGGCAAGCTCGACCCCGTGATCGGCCGCGACTCCGAGATCCGGCGCGTCGTGCAGGTCCTCTCGCGGCGCACCAAGAACAACCCCGTGCTCATCGGCGAGCCCGGCGTCGGCAAGACGGCCGTCGTCGAGGGGCTCGCGCAGCGCATCGTCGCGGGCGACGTCCCCGAGTCGCTGCGCGGCAAGCGGCTCGTCTCGCTCGACCTCGCGGCGATGGTCGCGGGCGCGAAGTACCGCGGCGAGTTCGAGGAGCGGCTCAAGGCCGTCCTGGAGGAGATCAAGTCCTCCGAGGGCGAGGTCGTCACGTTCATCGACGAGCTGCACACCGTCGTCGGCGCGGGCGCGTCCGAGGGCAGCATGGACGCGGGCAACATGCTCAAGCCGATGCTCGCGCGCGGCGAGCTCCGGCTCGTGGGTGCGACGACGCTCGACGAGTACCGCGAGCGCATCGAGAAGGACCCCGCGCTCGAGCGGCGGTTCCAGCAGGTCTTCGTCGGCGAGCCGTCGGTCGAGGACTCCATCGCGATCCTGCGCGGCCTCAAGGAGCGCTACGAGGCGCACCACAAGGTGACGATCTCCGACGCCGCGCTCGTCGCCGCCGCGACCCTGTCGGACCGCTACATCGCCGGGCGCCAGCTCCCCGACAAGGCGATCGACCTGGTCGACGAGGCCGCGAGCCGCCTGCGCATGGAGCTCGACTCCTCGCCGGTCGAGATCGACGTGCTCCAGCGTGCGGTCGACCGGCTCACGATGGAGGAGCTCGCGCTCGGCACGGCCGACGACGCCGCGAGCCTCGAGCGCCTCGAGAAGATCCGCGCCGACCTCGCCGACCGCCGCGAGGAGCTCGCGTCGCTCACCGCGCGGTGGGAGAAGGAGAAGGCCGGCCACAACCTCGTCGGCGACCTCAAGGCGAAGCTCGACGAGCTGCGCAGCGCCGCGGACAAGGCCCAGCGCGAGGGCGACCTCGCGACGGCCGGCCGCCTCCTCTACGGCGAGATCCCGACCGTCGAGAAGGAGATCGCGGCCGCCGAGGAGCGCGAGCAGCAGGCCACGCTCGGCGCCGACGGGGACGGGCTCGCCGGCCCGGCGCCCGCGCCGATGATCGCCGACAAGGTCGGCCCCGACGAGGTCGCCGAGGTCGTCTCGGCATGGACGGGCATCCCCGCCGGGCGCCTGCTCGAGGGCGAGAGCGCCAAGCTCCTGCGCATGGAGGACGTGATCGGCGAGCGGCTCATCGGGCAGCGCCCCGCGGTCGCCGCGGTCTCCGACGCCGTGCGCCGGGCCCGCGCCGGCATCTCCGACCCCGACCGCCCGACGGGCTCGTTCCTGTTCCTCGGGCCCACGGGCGTCGGCAAGACCGAGCTCGCGAAGGCGCTCGCGGACTTCCTGTTCGACGACGAGCGCGCGATCGTCCGCATCGACATGTCGGAGTACTCGGAGAAGCACGCGGTCGCCCGGCTCGTCGGCGCCCCGCCCGGGTACGTCGGCTACGAGGAGGGCGGTCAGCTCACCGAGGCCGTGCGGCGCCGGCCGTACTCGGTCGTGCTGCTCGACGAGGTCGAGAAGGCGCACCCCGAGGCGTTCGACATCCTGCTCCAGGTGCTCGACGACGGCCGCCTCACCGACGGCCAGGGCCGCACGGTCGACTTCCGCAACGTCATCCTCGTGCTCACGTCGAACCTCGGCTCGCAGTTCCTCGTCGACCCCCTGCTCGACCCCGACGCCAAGCGCGACGCCGTGATGAGCGCCGTGCGGTCCGCGTTCAAGCCGGAGTTCCTCAACCGGCTCGACGACGTCGTGCTGTTCGACCCGCTGACCATCGGCGAGATCGGGCGCATCGTCGAGATCCAGGTCGCCGCGCTGGCGGCCCGGCTCGCCGATCGCCGGCTCTCGCTCGACGTGACGCCCGCGGCGCGCGAGTGGCTCGCGATCGAGGGGTTCGACCCGGCGTACGGGGCGCGGCCGCTGCGCCGGCTCGTGCAGAAGGAGATCGGCGACCGGCTCGCGCGGATGCTGCTCGGCGGCGAGGTGCACGACGGCGACACCGTCGTGGTCGACCGCGCGGGCGACGGCGGGCTCGTGCTCTCGTCGGGCCGGGCGGTCACGGTCGCCTGACTGCGGCGGGCGGCGGCGGTGGGCGAGCGGTCACCTGACGGGACGGGGTGGGCCGGACGAGGGGCCGTACCGGTCGCCCGGACGGCCGCGGCTCAGCGCAGCAGGTCCCGCACGTCCTCGCGCCGCACGGCCACGACCGTGAGGTCGTCGAGCTGCTCGCCCGCCCCGGCGACGAGCGTGAGGACGGCCTGCGCGGCGTCGTCGGCGCTCGCGGTGCCGCGCACCGCGGCCTCGACGACCCCGAGGTCCGCGACCGTGCCGCCGATCGCGTCGAGCACGGCGTCGCTGAACATGAGCAGCAGGTCGCCGGGGTCCAGGTGCGTCGTGCCGCTGCGGCGCGACGCGCCCGGGTCGACGCCGAGCGGGAGGCCCAGCGCGGGCAGCCGCTCGCCCCCGCCGTCGGCGCGCACCAGGAGCGAGAGCCCGTGCCCCGCGTCGGCGTACGTGACCGTGCCCGTGGTGATGTCGATGCGCGCGTGGAACACCGTGACGAACGCGCCGGCGTTGGCGAGGTCGGCCTCCATCGCCTCCTCGGCGGCGACGAGCGCCGCGGCGACGTCCCGCTCCGGGCCGAACGAGCGCAGCACCGACCGGGACGTCGCCGCGAGGATCGCCGCGCCGGTGCCCTTGCCCATGACGTCGGCGAGCGTGACGACGAGCCCGCCGAACACGGGCTGCCAGTCGTAGAAGTCCCCGCCGACGGAGCCCGCGGGGGAGAAGCGGGCAGCGACCGCGTACCCGGGGACGTCCGGGAGGCTCGCGGGCAGGAGGCTCGCCTGCACCTGCGCGGCGCGGGTCAGCTCCTCGCGCTGCGCGGTGACATCGCGCATCACGGTGACCACGCCGCCGCCGGCCTCGTCGGGCAGCAGGGACGAGCTGAAGCTCAGGACGCGCCCGCGCGGGACCCCGACGTTGCGCACCAGCAGGTCGAGGTCGTGCACCTTCTCGCCGGCGAGGGCGCGACGGTACGGGAGCTCGTGGTCGGGCAGCGGCGAGCCGTCGGGCCGGTAGAGGCCGTAGTAGGAGCTCGCCGCGACCGCCCCGGTCGTGCTCGTGATCCCGCCCATGAGCTCGGACGCGCGCCGGTTCCGCAGCACGATGCGCCCGTCGCGGTCCGTCACGGTGACGCCCTCGTCCATGGTGTCGACGATGGTCGCGAGCAGCCCGGCCTGCGTCCGTGCCTCGTCGCCGGCCGCCCGGACGTCGCGCACGAGCCGGTCCCGCTCGTCGCGCGCGAGCGCCAGCGCGAGGCCGATGACCGACACGAGCCCCACGTAGAGCTGCGCGACGACGACCTGCGTGACCTGGTCCCCGACGGCGGCGAACGGCCCGATCCCGGCGAGCGTGAAGAGGATCGCGGTCACGCCCATCGCGGAGTCGTGCGCGACGACGAACCGCGTCCGCAGCCGCGTCCCGGTCCAGACGGTCAGCGCGATGAGGGGGAACGCGAGCGGCAGGCTCTCGAGCGCGACGAACCACAGCCCGTACATCGCGGGCGGGAGGATCACGGCGGCGACGTGCTCCCCGAGGCGCGTCGGCACCCACCGTGCGGAGCCGCCGGGCCGGGCCTGGGCGGAGCGCCGCTCGTGCAGCCACGACCCGATGCTGAACCCGAGGGTGCCGACGACGAGGATGCTCACGGTGTTGCGGACGACCCAGACGAGCACGAGCGGCCAGGACCAGCCGTCGCCCGAGAGCCACGACACCGCGGGCACGAGCAGGCCCGAGACCAGCGAGCTGACGACCGCGGTGAGCACGAGCCACCACAGCTCCTCGACCCGCACGAACGGCGTGCGCCCCGCGCCGAGCCAGATCCGCGGGCACCAGCGGCTGAACAGCACGCAGAACGTCCCGGCCTGCGCGACGGACGCCGCGCTGAGCACGAGCGCCTCGGGCGGCGGCGTCCCGGTCATCACGTTGACGACCCAGGTGACGGCCGCGAGCACCGCGAGGTCGATGCGCGGCAGCGAGCCGTTCGCGCGCACCGCGAGCCACAGCACCGCGACGCCCGCCGCGGGCCAGACGAGGCTGACCTCGCCGCCCTCCAGGACCGTGAGCCGCCCGACGAGCGCCGCGCCCGCGTAGATCGCGGCGAACCCGACGAGGGTCCGCCACGACGTGTGCGCCGGGCGCGCCTGCGTCGGTGCCGGCACGCCCGGCACAGGCGGCGCCGACGTCGGCGTCCGCGCGACGGCAGCCGTCAGCGCACTGGGCACAACGGAACCCCCCGATCCGCGTGAGAACTTTGCCATTCGGAGGTTACGCGGGCGCCGCGGGACGAATCGGGCAGGAGCCCGACGAAGCGTCCCCGCAGCGGGTGATTCCTGACCGGACGGTAGCGTCTGGGCTCGTCGCGGGCCGTCCGGTAGCGTCCGGCGGATGACCGACGCGACCCCGACCGTCCCGTTCAGCGACCCCGCCCTGCTCGCCGAGCTGCTCGCGCAGGAGGAGCGCCTCGTGCTCCCGCACCTCGACCACGACGACGCCTGGCGCCTCGGCACCCTCGTCGCCGGCCTCGCCGAGGAGCGCGGCCTGAGCGTCGTCGTCCGCGTCGAGCTCGACGGCGAGGAGGGCCCGCACACGGTGTTCCAGCGCGCGTTCGCGGGCTCCACGCCGGCCAACGACTGGTGGCTCGGGCGCAAGGCCGCGGTCGTCCGGCACTTCGGGCACTCGTCGTTCGCGGTCGGCACCCGGTTCCGCGTCGAGGGCACGACGTTCGAGGAGTCCGCGGGCCTCGATCCCGAGCGGTACGCCGCGCACGGCGGCTGCGTGCCGCTGCGGGTCGGCGGCGCGATCGTCGGCGTGCTCGGGGTCTCCGGGCTCCCGCAGGCCGAGGACCACGCGCTCGCGGTCGAGGGGCTCGAGGCGTACCTGCGCCGGTAGCGTGCCCGTCATGACCGCCGCACGCGTCCTGCCCTCCGCCCTGCCCGCCCCCCGCTTCCCCGACCCGGCCGACGCGCCGCCGCTGCGCTGGGGGATCCTCGCGCCGGGCTGGATCGCCGGCATGTGGGCCGAGACCGTCCTCGCGAACACGAACCAGCGGATCGTCGCCGCCGGCTCGCGGTCCGCCGAGCGCGCGGCCCGGTTCGCGGCGCAGCACGGCATCGAGCGCTCCTACGGCTCCTATGCGCAGCTCGTCGAGGACCCCGACGTCGACGTCGTCTACGTCGCGAGCCCGCACAGCGAGCACCGCGAGCAGGCGCTCCTCGCGATCGCGGCCGGCAAGCACGTGCTCGTCGAGAAGGCGTTCACGCGCAACGCCGCCGAGGCCGCCGAGGTCGTGGCCGCGGCCCGCGCCGCCGGGGTCTTCGTCATGGAGGCCATGTGGACGCGGTACCTGCCGCACACGGACGTGGTGCGCCAGCTGCTCGACGACCGCGCGCTCGGCGACGTGCACCTCGTGACCGGTGACTTCGGCGTGCTCGCCGACCCGGAGCCCTCGCACCGGCTGCTCAACCCCGAGCTCGCGGGCGGCGTGCTGCTCGACCTCGGCATCTACCCGCTCGCGTGGGCGCAGCTCGTCGCGGGCCACGCCGGGGGAACGGGCGCCACGGCCCTCGCCGTCGAGCCGACCAGCATCCAGGCGACCGGCGTGCTCGCGCCGACCGGGGTCGACGCGCAGGCGCTCGTGCAGCTCGGTTGGGCGAGCGGCGTGCAGGCGCAGGTCTTCACGACGATGCTCGGTGCGACCGCGCAGACCGGCACGGTCACGGGCTCGCGTGCGCGCCTCGAGCTCGGCGGGGAGTTCTTCACGCCGACGAGCGTGACGATGGTCGCGGGCGACGAGCGCGTCACGTGGGACGACAACCGCATCACGGGCCACGCCGGGCTCTGCTTCCAGGCCGCCGCGCTCGCCCGGTACGTCGCCGAGGGCCGCACGGAGTCGCCGCTCCAGCCGCTCGACGAGACCGTCGCGGTGCTGCGCACGGCCGACGAGGTCCGCCGCCAGCTCGGGGTCGTCTTCCCGGGCGAGTGACGCCCGCGGGCACCGCCGTGCGGTCCGCCCGCCGCACCCCGGCGGACGGTGGTGCCCCGGGCCCGGCGCGCGCAGCCCCACGCAGAGGCCGCGCACGCCGCGGCCTGCACATCCGCTCCTCGGGACGTCCACAATCCGCTCGCCGTGGGGGGGTGTGGGAGCGCTACCCTCGTCCGTGTCGGACGCCTG
Source organism: Cellulomonas cellasea (assembly GCF_006538745.1). Lineage (GTDB taxonomy): Bacteria > Actinomycetota > Actinomycetes > Actinomycetales > Cellulomonadaceae > Cellulomonas_A > Cellulomonas_A cellasea. The sequence goes on from NZ_BJLR01000016.1 coordinate 269,447, forward strand.
ACCAGGTGCTCCGTCTCCGGGGGCGAGACGACCGAGGGGGCGACGTGACTGACGAGTCGCTGCGCGGGTACGCGAAGGGGCGGGCCAAGCGCGAGGGGATCCTCGACGCCGCCACGGTCCTGTTCGGCGAGGTGGGGTACCGGGCGGCGTCGCTGCGCGAGATCGCGGCGCGCGCGGGCCTGTCGCACCCCGGGCTGCTGCACCACTTCCCGACCAAGGAGTCGCTGCTCGCCGCGGTCCTCGACCGCCGCGACCGGCTCGACCGCGCGCAGTTCGAGCTCGACACGAGCCAGGGCGTCGACGCCCTGCGCCACCTCGTCGACGTGGTCGCCCACAACGCGCAGTCGCCCGGGCTCGTCGAGCTCTACTGCGTGCTGTCCGCCGAGGCCACCGCGCGCGACCACCCGGCGCACACGTTCTTCGTCGACCGGTACGCGCGCGTCGTCGCGCTGTGCGTCGAGGCCTTCCGGGTCGCGGAGGCCGAGGGGGCGCTCCGCCCGGGCACCGACCCGGAGACGGCCGGGCGCTCGCTCGTCGCGCTCATGGACGGCCTCCAGCTGCAGTGGCTGCTCGACCGGGACGCGGTCGACATGGCCGCCGCCGTGCGCGAGCACCTCGACGACCGGCTCGCGGTCCGCGTCTGAGCCGGGCGTGCCGGCTGTGAGCCGCAGGCCCCGGGCGTGGCGTCGGACCGGCTGGTAAGCAGGACCTCGACACCCGCCGCACGGAAGAACGAGGTCGACGATGACTGTGCCCGCCGAGCCCCGCGTCGAGGAGCTCCTCGCGCGCCTGACCCTCCCGCAGAAGGTCCGCCTGCTGACGGGCGCCGACTTCTGGTCGCTGCACGCCGAGCCGGCGGTCGGCCTGCGGACGGTGGTCGTCTCGGACGGGCCCTCGGGCGTGCGCGGCGCGGAGTGGGACGAGCGGGACCCGTCGCTCAACCTCCCGAGCGCGACGGCGCTGGCCGCGACGTGGGACACCGACCTCGCCTACCGCTACGGCGTCGCGGCGGCGCACGAGGCCCGGCGCAAGGGCGTCGACGTCGTGCTCGGCCCCACGATCAACCTGCACCGCAGCCCGCTCGGCGGCCGGCACTTCGAGGCGTACTCCGAGGACCCGCTGCTGACCGGCGAGCTCGCCGAGGCGTTCGTGCGCGGCTGCCAGGACAACGGCGTCGGCGCCTGCCCCAAGCACTACGTCGCGAACGACTTCGAGACCGAGCGGTTCTCCGCGTCGGTCGAGGTCGGCGAGCAGGCGCTGCACGAGGTCTACCTCGCGCCGTTCGAGCGGGCCGTCACGGGCGGGCGCGCGTGGACGGTGATGAGCGCGTACAACGCCGTCGGCGGGACGACGATGACCGAGCACCCACTACTGAATGAGCCGCTCAAGGGCTCGTGGGGCTTCGACGGCGTCGTGATCTCCGACTGGACGGCCGTGCGCTCGCTCGCATCGGCCGCCGCGGCGCAGGACCTCGTCATGCCCGGGCCCGAGGGGCCGTGGGGCGACGCGCTCGTCGACGCGGTCGAGTCCGGCGACGTCCCGCTCGACGCGGTCGACGACAAGGTCCGGCGGATCCTGCTGCTCGCCGCCCGGGTCGGTGCGCTCGAGGGGGTCGACGCCGGCAGCCACGGCGCCGTCGTCGGCTCGGCTCCCGCCGCGGAGGGCGCGCGCCGCCCGACCGACGACGCCGACATCGCCCTCGCCCGCGAGGTCGAGACGCGCGGCATCGTGCTCGTCCGCAACGACGGGATCCTCCCGCTGCTCGGGGGTGCCGCCCCGGCGCCGACCAGCGTCGCGGTCCTCGGCCAGAGCGCGCTGCGCCCGCGGACGCAGGGCGGCGGCTCGGCGACGGTCGTCCCGGTCGGGACGGTCTCGCCGCTCGACGGCCTGCGCGCGGCGTTCCCCGACGCGACGGTGACGCACGCGACCGGCGCGCTCGTGCACGACGGCGTGCTGCCGTTCCCGCTCGACGAGATCCGCGACCCGCGGACCGGCGAGCCCGGCATCCGCGTGCGCTTCCTCGACGCCGAGGGCGGCGTGCTGCTCGAGGAGGTCCGGCGCGCGACCGACCTCATGTGGCTCGGCAACGCGCCCGTCGGGCACGACTTCGACGCCGAGACCGACTGGACGCCCACCGAGAGCGGCCCGGTCGAGCTCGGCTGGGCGGTGCTCGGCCGCACGGCGCTCGCGGTCGACGGCGAGACCGTGCTCGACGAGGAGCTCGCCGTGGCCCCCGAGGACTTCGGCGCCGCGCTCATGGCCCCGCCGAGCGTCGCGGCGCGCGTCGAGGTCGAGGCCGGGCGCACCTACCGCCTGCGCTGGACGCACCCGATGACCGGCATCCCGTCGATGCCCGACGGCTCCGACCTGCCCGGCGTGCTCGGCTTCACGGCGGGCTGGCGTCCCGTCGTCGACCGGCCCGACGACCTGATCGCCGAGGCCGTCGAGGCCGCACGCGCGGCCGACGTCGCGGTCGTCGTGGTCGGCACCAACGAGAAGGTCGAGTCCGAGGGCTTCGACCGCACGCACCTGTCCCTGCCCGGGCGCCAGGACGACCTCGTCGCCGCGGTCGCCGCCGCGAACCCGCGCACGGTCGTCGTCGTGAACTCCGGCTCGCCCGTCGTGATGCCGTGGCGCGACGACGTCGCCGCGGTGCTGCTCACGTGGTTCGGCGGGCAGGAGTACGGGCACGCGCTCGCGGACGTGCTCACGGGCGCCGCCGAGCCCGGCGGGCGGCTGCCCACCACGTGGCCCGCGACGCAGGAGGACGTGCCGGTGCTCGACGTGACCCCGCGCGACGGCGTCGTCCGCTACGACGAGGGCGTGCACCTCGGCCACCGCGCGTGGCTGCGTGCGGGCGTGGCGCCCGCCTACCCGTTCGGCTTCGGGCTCGGGTACACGACGTGGTCCTACGACGACGTGCAGGTCGGTACCGACCCCGCCGGGGACCGGTGGGTCACGGTCACCGTCACGAACACGGGCGACCGGCGCGGGCGCGAGGTCGTGCAGGTCTACCTGAGCCGGCCGGGCAGCGCCGTCGAGCGTCCCGTGCGCTGGCTCGCCGGGTGGACGGTCGTGTCCGCCGACGCCGGCGCGCAGGCGACCGCCGACGTTCGCGTGCGGCCGCGCGCGTTCGAGCACTGGGACACCGACGTGCACGGCTGGTCGACCGAGCCGGGGGAGTTCACCGTCGAGGTCGCGCGCCATGCGGGAACCACGGACCTCACGACGACCGTCGAGGTCTGACGCGGCGGCGGGGCCGGCGGCTGCTTCCGCCGGCCCGACCGCACCGTTCGGGGGCCGCCGCGTGCGCCCGGCGTCCGCCCGTCGGGGCCGGACGCCCTGGTCAGGCGCGCGTCCCCGTGCCGTCCGCCGGGCTCTGTGCGAGGCTCGGGAGCGCCGGCGTCGGGCGCCCGACCGGACGCGCCGAGAGCCTCGATGACGAGGAGATCCGATGGAGGACTTCACCCAGACGCTGGGGGCGGGGCCGCTGCTGGGCATCGCCGCCGCCGCGATCGCGCTGATCCTGCTGCTCGTCATCAAGTTCAAGCTGCACGCGTTCCTGACCCTCGTCGTCGTCTCGCTCCTGACGGCCCTCGCGACGCGCATCCCGATCGGGGAGATCGCACCCACGCTGATCACCAGCTTCGGGAACACGCTCGGGCCGGTCGCGCTGCTGATCGGGCTCGGCGCGATGCTCGGCAAGCTCATCGAGCACAGCGGCGGCGCGCGGGTGCTCGCCGAGAAGCTCGTCTCGGTGTTCGGGGAGGAGCGCGCGGCGTTCGCGCTCGGTGTCGCGTCGCTGATGCTCGGGTTCCCGATCTTCTTCGACGCCGGGCTCGTCGTGATGCTGCCGATCATCTTCGCGGTCGCGCGGCGCCTCGGCGGCACCAACGTCCTGCTCTACGGCATCCCCGCGGCGGCGGCGTTCTCCGTGATGCACGTGTTCCTGCCGCCCCACCCCGGACCGGTCGCGGCGACCGAGCTGTACGACGCGAACCTCGGCCTGGTGCTCCTGGTCGGCCTCGTGATCGCGCTGCCCGTCTGGTACGTGTCCGGGTACGTCTGGGGGAAGCGCGTCGGGCGGAAGTACCCGCTCCCGGTGCCCGGGCTGTTCGGCGAGCTCGACGACGACCAGCCGGTGAACCCGCCGTCGGTCCGCACGGTCGTCCTCGTCCTGCTGCTCCCGCTCGTCCTCATCTTCATGAACACCGGGCTCGACTCCGCCGAGGCCGCCGGCGCGGTCGACGGCGACGCGCTGTGGGTCCAGGCGCTGACCCTCCTCGGCACGTCGAGCGTCGCGCTGCTCATCTCCGTGCTCGTCGCCGCGATCGCGCTCGGCACCCGCCGCGGCGAGTCGGGCACCGCGCTCGAGAAGGTCCTCGACTCGGCGCTCGGGCCGGTGTGCTCGGTCATCCTCATCACGGGCGCGGGCGGCATGTTCGGCGGCGTGCTGCGCGCGTCGGGCATCGGCGACGCGCTGTCGACGTCGCTCGAGAACATCGGGCTGCCCGTGATCGTCGCGGCGTACGTCATCGCGGTCGTGCTGCGCCTCGCGCAGGGCTCGGCGACCGTCGCGCTCGTGACGGCGGCCGGGCTCATGGCCCCGGCGGTCGGCGCGGGCGACTACAGCGCGCTGCAGATCGCGTGCATCGTGCTCGCGACCGCGGCCGGCTCCGTGTTCGCGAGCCACGTGAACGACTCGGGCTTCTGGCTCGTCGGCCGGCTCATGGGCATGGACGTCAAGACGACCCTGCGCACGTGGACGGTGCAGCAGACGCTCGAGTCCGTGCTCGCGTTCGCGCTCATCTCGGTGATCTTCGTCGTCGCGTAGGCCGGCACGGAGACCGCCTGCACCCGCGCCGCCGGCTACGCCCGCTGACGCTCTCGTCGGGGGTGCCGCGCGCGCCCGCCCTGGCTACGGCAGCGTGACGCTCCCGTCGAGGAAGGACCCGGTGATCCCGCCGCCCTCGACCGTCGCGAGGCACAGCCCGGTGCGGTCGCCCCGGCCCCACGACTCCTCGGTCGGCGCCCAGGTGACCGGGCGCACGCCCTGCTCGACCTCCGCGGGGCTCAGCGCGCACGCCGCCGCCACGCGCGCGTCCGCGGACTCCTGACCGGGCCAGATCGCGTCGCGCGAGAACGCGTACTGGGTGACCACCTCGGCCGCGTGCGGGTCGGCGCACGGCACGGCGGACACGGAGTCGACGGGCCCGTCGGGCGGCAGCTCGGCGAGGCAGACGCCGGTCACGAGCTGCGCCGCGTGCACCTCGCGCGGCGCGTCGACGTCGCCCGCGAGCGGACGCTCGGCCCGGGAGGTGAGGACCGAGCCGAGGACGACGCCGGTCCACGCGAGCGTGCCGAGCACCCCGAGCGCGATCCCGGCGAGCGCGAGCCGGCCACCGCGCCGCCCCCGGGAGCGCACGCGCGCCCGGGCGACGAGCCCCAGCACGAGCGCGAGCGGCCCCCCGCCGAGCGCACCCACGACGACCGACACCCAGGCGGTCGGCTCGGTGGGTACCGCGGGCGCCTCCCAGCCGGGGGCGTAGTACGGCGCGTCCGACGACGCGAACGGGTCGGCGGGCCGGTCGGGGCCGGGTCCGGACGGCTGCGGGCCGGGCGCTGCGCTCATGGGCACGAACCTAACCGAGCGGCGCCCGCCCTCGAACGGGACAGGTCCGGCGGAGGGCACACCGCGCCGGCCCGGCCCGCGGGCGCGTGCTCGTAGGTCGGGCCCGCGCCGCCCGCAGCCAGGGCCGTTCGGCCGTTCCCTCGCGAGGGGGTCGCTCAGGGGCCGACGGGCTCGCCGTCGACCGTGAGCCCGCCCGCGACGAGCGAGCCGGTGAGCTCGCTGTCCCACCCGTCGAGCACGCAGTAGCCGGACGTGCGACCCGCGGCGTACTGGTCGGGGTGCGGGTAGAAGACGTCGACGCCGACGGGGTAGCCGACGATCCGCTCCGCGAGGTCCGACGCGACGACCTGGCAGTCGGTCCACGCCTCGTCGTACGCGGGGTCCTCGCTCTCGAAGTCGAGCACGACCGGGCCGGACATCTCGACGACGGCGACGATCTCCCCGCCGTGCGGCTGCGCGCAGTCGACCGTCCGGGCCTCGACGAGGTCGTAGTCGTACGGGACACGCACGAGGCAGTCGCCGGGCTCGAGCGCGTCGGTCAGCTCGTACTGCGGCAGCGTGTCGTCGTACATGCCCTCCTCGAACCCCTGCTCGAAGCTCTCCGCGAGGCTGCCCGTGCCGTCAGGGTCGGTCGTGAAGCCGTAGACCATGAGCCCGATGAGCGCGACGAGCCACAGCGTCATGATCGCGCCGACCCAGATGCCCGCGACCGCGAGCCCGCGGCCACGGTGGCCCGTGCGCCGGATGCGGCGCAGCGCCGCGATGCCGAGGCCGATGCCGACGGGCCCGGTGATCCCGCCGAGGAAGACGCCGGCGCCGCTCGTGGAGATGGCGGCGATCGCGAGGCCGTCGTGCGGCGCGTCGGACTGTCCCCACGTGCCGGGCGGCGGGTATCCGTAGCCGGGCTGGGCGTACCCGGGCTGGCCGTACCCCGGCTGCACGTAGCCGTACGGGGTGGGCTGACCGTAGCCGGCTGACTGCGCCTGGCCGTAGCCCTGCTGCGGCTGCGCGTACGGGGAGCCGGGCGTCGGGTAGGGCGCCCCGGGGTGGCCCGTCGCCGACGCGCCGTCGTACGGGCCTGCGGGCATCGAGCCGTACGCACCTGCGGGCGTCGACCCGTACGCACCTGCGGGCGTCGAGCCGTACGCGCCCGCCGGGTCCGCGCCGTGAGCGCCCTGCGAGGCGGTGCCGTACGCGCCGGCCGAGCCCGCGCCGTAGGAGCCCTGCCCGGTCGTGCCGTACGCGCCCTGCGAGCCCTCGCCGTAGGGGCCCGCCGGGGCGGTGCCGTAGGGGGTGCTCGGGGCGGGGGGCGGCGTCGGGGCCGCGCCGTACGGGGGCGTCGGGCCCGCGGGGGCGCCGTCGTGCGCGGACGTCCCTGGCTTGAGCAGCGAGACCGCCTCGTAGCCGCTCGGCGCGGGCGCGGTGGGGTAGCCGGAGGCGGGCGCGGAGCCGGTCGCGGGCGTGCTCCGGTCCGGACCGGGGGCGGCGAACGGGTTGTGCGGTTCGGGGTCCGACGAGGGCCACCCGGGCGTCGTGCTCATGCGACGAACCTAGTGCGTGCGGAGCGGCTGCCGAGCCCGTCCGCCGGGTGATGCTCGACGCAGGGCGGGTGCATCGACGGGCGGCCGGCGGAGCCGCCCCGGGCCGGTCAGTCGGCCAGGTCGAGGATCACCGGCACGTGGTCCGAGGCGCCCTTGCCCTTGCGCTCCTCGCGGTCGATCGTCACCCCGGCCACGCGCGCCGCGAGCGCGGGGGAGGCGTACGTCAGGTCGATCCGCATGCCCTCGTTGCGCGGGAACCGCAGCTGCTTGTAGTCCCAGTACGTGTAGGCGCGCTCGGGCGTGCGCGGGCGGGAGACCTCGGTGTAGCCGGCGGAGGCGAGGGCCGCGAACGCCTCGCGCTCGGCCGGGGTCACGTGCGTCGACCCGGCGAACGCCGCGACGTCCCACACGTCGGTGTCGAGCGGGGCGATGTTCCAGTCCCCGACGAGCGCGACCTGCGCCGCGGGGTCGCCGCCGGCCGCGGGGTCGAGCCACGCACCGGCGGCCTGGCGCAGGCGCTCGAGCCACTCGAGCTTGTACGTGTAGTGCGGGTCGCCGACCGCCCGGCCGTTCGGCACGTACAGGCTCCACACGCGCACGCCGCCGCACGTGGCGCCGAGCGCCCTCGCCTCGGTGACCGGCTCCGCGCCGAACCCGGGCTGCCCCGCGAACGCGCGCTCGACGTCGGCCGTGCCCACGCGGGAGAGGATCGCGACCCCGTTCCACTGGCTGTACCCGCTCGTCGTCACCTCGTAGCCCGACGCCTCGAACATCGCGTACGGGAACTGCTCGTCCTTGCACTTGGTCTCCTGGAGCGCCAGGACGTCCGTGCCGCTCCGCTCCAGGAACGCGAGCACGCGCTCGGCGCGGGCCCTGATCGAGTTGACGTTCCACGTGGCGAGGCGCATGCGGGCCAGGCTAACGACCGGCACGCGGCCGGCACGCGACCGGCCCGCGACCGGCCCAGCCGGCTCCCGACGGGTCCGCGCAACGTCTGACAAGCGCGTCCGCCGGTCCGTAAGGTGTCGGCCATGGGTACCGCGATGATCACGGGCGCGAGCGCCGGCCTCGGGCTGGAGTTCGCCTGGCAGCTGGCGACCGCGAAGCACGACGTCGTCCTGGTGGCGCGCGGGACGGAGCGCCTCGAGCGGCTCGCCGCGCAGCTGCACGCCGCCGCCGGGGTGCACGCCGAGGTCCTCACCGCCGACCTCGCGGACCGCGCGGACGTCGAGCGGGTCGCCGAGCGGCTGCGCTCCGACGAGCACCCGGTCGGGCTCCTCGTGAACAACGCCGGGCTCGGGCTGCGCAAGCGGTTCCTCGAGGGCGAGCTCGAGGACGAGGAGCGCTCGCTCGAGCTCATGGTCCGCACCGTCATGGTCCTCTCGCACGCCGCCGCCGAGTCCATGACCCGGCGCGGGCGCGGGGCGATCCTCAACGTCTCGTCGGTCGCGGCACTGCTCGCGTCCGGCACGTACTCCGCGCACAAGGCGTGGGTCCGCACGTTCACCGAGAGCCTCGCCGTCGAGCTGCGCGACACCGGCGTCACCGCGACGGTGCTGCAGCCCGGGTTCGTGCACACCGAGTTCCACGACCGCGCGGGCATCGACATGACGGCGCTCCCCGAGATCGCGTGGCTCAACGCCGACGCGGTCGTGGCCGCCGCGCTCGCGGACGTGCGCCGCGGGGTCGTCATCTCGACCCCGAGCCTGCGCTACCAGGCCGCCGCCGGCGTCGCCCGGCTCCTCCCGCGCTCCGCGGTGCGCGCGCTCGGCAGCTACCGCGCCCGGCTCGCGGCGGCGTCGGCCGACGGCAGCGAGTCGGACCACGGGTTCACCGACTGAGCACCCCCTCCCGCTCGGGGCGCCGCACCGCCATGCTCGGGGCGTGACCGAGCCCATCTACGTCGAGACGCACGTCCGCGCGCCGCTCGACCGGGTCTGGGAGCTCACGCAGGACACCGAGCTGCACCCGCGCTGGGACGCGCGGTTCAGCCGCATCACGCCCGTCGAGGAGCTCGCGGGCGGCGGCTACCGGTTCCGCTACGAGCTGCGGCTGCCGCTGCACACCCTGGCCGGCACCGGGACGAGCCTCGGCGAGCGGCACCGCCCCGACGGCACCCGCACGTCGGCGCTGCGGTTCACGACGCCCGACCGCCTCTCGCCGCTCGGCCCGGGACGCGGCTACTGGCGCTACGTCCCCACGGCCGACGGCGTCACGTTCGTCACCGGGTACGACTACGCGCCCGGCTGGGGGAGCGTGCTGGACCGGCTCGTGCTGCGGCACGTCGTCGGCTGGCTCACCGCCTGGAGCTTCGACCGCCTGCGCATCTGGGCCGAGACCGGCACGGAGCCCGAGCGCTGGCCGCTCGCCTCGGTGCTCGCGGTGTGGCGGCCGGACCGCCCGCGCGCGAGCCGCTGCCGGCGCGCACCGGGGGCGCGCCGGCGTCCCCGCACCGACCCGGCGCCGTCCGTCATGGACGACGCCCCCGCCACGCTCGACCAGCTGGAGGCGCCGTGACGTCCGTGTTCGCCCAGGCCCTCGGTGCGGACTTCGCGCGCCTGCACCCGATGCTCCAGCGCCGGTTCGGGGTCGGCCTCGACGCGGGTACGCGTGCGTCGGCACGGGGGTCATGCACGAGATCCGGCGGGGCCCGTGGTGGACGCTGCCGTTCCTGTACCTCGGCGCGGTCCGCAACATCCTGCTGCCCGACGTGGGCCGGGACGTGCCGTTCACCATCTCGAACTACCCGTACCGCGACCCGCACGGCCGCGAGACGGTGACGTTCGTGCGCGAGTACCTGCTGCGCGGCCGCACGCGGCGGTTCGACGCGACGATGGTGCTGCACGACGGCCGGGTCGTCGACTACCTCGGCACGCACCAGCACCTCGCCGTCGACCTCGACCTGCAGGTGCAGGACGACGGCTCGCTCCGCCTGACGACGCACGGCCAGCGGTTCTACGAGGGCCCGGTCGGCTTCCGGTTCCCGCTGCTGCTCAGCGGCGAGGCCCGGCTGCACGAGTGGTTCGACGACGACGCGCAGGAGTTCCGCGTCGACCTCCAGGTCCGCAACCGGCTGCTCGGGTTCCTGTTCGGCTACCGCGGGACGTTCACGTGCGAGTTCCCCGACGCCGACGACGCCCCCGAGCGCCTGCGCCCCGTCCGGCACGAGCTGCGCACCTGACCCCGGCGGGCCGGCGCGGGCAGGGGCGGGCCGTCGGCGGTGCGGGCACGGCGGCGGCGGCGCGGGCAGGGGCGAGGCGGCGGTGCGGGCACGGGCACGTCGGCGGCGGTGCGGGCGCGGTCGGTAGCCTGGCGGCCGTGACCTCCTCGACCGGCCCCGACGGCCGTACCCTGTCCCCGACGCCGCGCGAGCAGCTGCGCGAGCTCATCGCCGAGATCGCGGTCGTGCGCGGCCGCGTGACCCTCTCGTCGGGCCGCGAGGCCGACTACTACGTGGACCTGCGCCGGATCACGCTGCACCACCGCGCGTCCCCGCTCGTCGGACACCTGCTGCTGGACCGCCTCGAGGAGGTCGGCCTCGGGACCGCCGAGGTGGACGCCGTCGGCGGGCTCACGCTCGGCGCGGACCCCGTCGCGACGGCCCTGCTGCACGCGGCGGCGTCGCGCGGGCTCGACCTCGACGCGTTCGTCGTCCGCAAGGAGGGCAAGGCGCACGGCCTGCAGCGGCGCATCGAGGGACCCGACATCGCAGGGCGGCGCGTCGTCGTCGTCGAGGACACCTCGACCACGGGCGGCTCGGCGATCACGGCCGTCGAGGCGGCGCGCGAGGCGGGCGCCGAGGTCCTGGGGGTCGCCGTCATCGTCGACCGCGGGACGGGCGCGCGGGAGGCGATCGAGGCGCTCGGCGTCCCGTACCACTTCCTCTTCGACCTGACGGACCTCGGCCTGGCCTGAGCCGGCCGGTCCGGCGGGTCCGACCGGCCGACCGAGCGGCCCGCAGCCGACGGCGCGAGCCGGTGCGGCGCGAGCCCGGGCCTGCGACGCCCCGGCCCGCGACGACCGCGCGCGCGACGACCGCCCAACGCGACGACCGCCCACGCGGCGCGCGCCACGGGACGCCCGCGCACGCCACCGGCGCCGCACCCCGAGGTCCGCAGGGGGCCGGCGCCGGTCGCGTGCGTGCTCAGCCCTGGCCGGGGAAGACCGCCCAGACGTGCTTCGTCGCGTGCGCGGTGTACCAGCCGACGTCGACGGACAGGCGGCGGGCGATCTGCAGCCCGAAGCCCCCGTTGCCCGGGATGCGGGCGCCCGCGACGTACGGCGTCGTGTTGAGGTCGTGGTCGGCGACGTCGAGCAGGTAGCTCGTGCCGTCGCGCATGAGCCGGACGATCGTGGGCGGCTTGCCGTGCTCGAGCGCGTTGGTCGCGAGCTCGGAGGCGACGAGGACCATGTGGTGCGCGACCGGCCCGAGCTCCGCCTGCGGGTCGGCGCCGTCCGCGGTGACCTCGCGCAGGATCTCCGCGCGCAGCTCCGTGAGCTGGCGCGCGGAGTCGAGGGTCCACGTCCGCACGAGCGTGTAGCTCGCGGGCGGGTCGGAGCTCTGCAGACCGTCGTCGGACTCGGTGTCCTGCTCCGGTCCGGGGTCGGTCGTCCTGGGGTCGGCCACGGTGCTCCTCGTCTCGGTGCGCGCAGCGTGCCCTACGCACCCCGCGACCGTAGGCCCCCGGCGGGGCCGTGGCGAGCGGACGTCGCCGCTCCGGACGGACTTCGCCCGGCGGGTCACACGCGCGCGACGAGGTCCGCGATCGAGTCGAGCACGTGGCTGGGCCGGAAGGGGAACTTCGCGATGTCCTCGCGCCGGGTCGAGCCGGTCAGCACGAGGAAGGTCTGGAGCCCGGCCTCGATGCCCGCGACGACGTCGGTGTCCATCCGGTCGCCGATCATGGCGGTGGTCTCCGAGTGCGCGTCGATGCGGTTGAGCGCCGAGCGGAACATCATCGGGTTCGGCTTGCCGACGAAGTACGGCTTGCGCCCGGTCGCGGCGGTGATCATCGCGGCGACCGCGCCCGTCGCGGGGAGGTCGCCCTCGGCGCTGGGCCCGGTCACGTCGGGGTTCGTCGCGATGAAGCGGGCGCCGCCCTTGATGAGCCGGATCGCGCGCGTGATGGCGTCGAACGAGTACGTGCGGGTCTCGCCGAGCACGACGTAGTCGGGGTCCGTGTCGGTGAGCGTGTACCCGACGTCGCGCAGCGCGCCCGTCATGCCGTCCTCGCCGATGACGTACGCGCTGCCCTCGGGGAGCTGGTCGAGCAGGAACTGCGCGGTCGCGAGCGCGGACGTCCAGATCGCCTCGGTCGGGACGTCGATGCCGGCCGCCGCGAGCCGGGCCTGCAGGTCGCCCGGCGTAAACATCGAGTTGTTCGTGAGGATGAGGAACGGCCGGCCGGCGTCGCGCAGGGCGCGCACGAAGTCGGCGGCGCCGGGCAGCGCGTCGCCCTCGTGGACGAGGACGCCGTCCATGTCCGTGAGCCAGCTCTGGATCGTGCGGGTCATCGCGGTCCCCCTCGGGTCGTGCGGGTCGACGCGCGGGCCGGTGCACGGCCCGTGCCGCGGGTCACTCCCCGGCGATGTCCTCGCGGGCCACGCGGGCGCGCTCCTCGGGCTCGTCGTAGCGCTCGTCGCGCTTCTTGCTGCGGGCGCGGAGCAGCTCGACGACGATCGGGACCACGGAGATGCCGACGATCGCGACGAGGATGAGCTCGATGTTGTCCTTGACGAACGTGACGTTGCCGAGGAAGTAGCCGAGCACCGTGACCCCGACGCCCCACAGCAGCGCGCCGACGACGTTGTACGAGACGAAGGTGCGGTACTTCATGTTGCCGACGCCGGCCGCGACGGGCGCGTAGGTCCGCACGAACGGCACGAAGCGCGCGACGATGATCGTGCGGCCGCCGTACTTGTCGAAGTAGGCGTAGGTCTGGTCGATGTACGACTGCTTGAAGAACCGCGAGTCGGGCTTGCTGAAGATCTTGGGGCCGGCCTTGCGGCCGATGAAGAACGCGACCTGGTCGCCGACGAACGCCGCCAGGAACAGCGCGAGGCACAGGGCCCACAGCGGCACGGAGATCTCGTCCTGCGCGACGAGCATGCCCGCAGTGAACAGCAGCGAGTCCCCGGGCAGGAACGGGAACAGCAGCCCCGTCTCGATGAAGACGACCACGACCACGCCGATGAGCGCGTAGGCGCCGAACGAGCGGATCAGGTGGTCGGCGTCGAGGAAGTCCGGGCCGATGGCCGGCACGGCTCCGCCGGCCAGCACAGCAGCGGACACGGTCGCGTCGAGGGCAGCGGTGAGCACGTGCTCCAGGGTACGGGGCGCACGTGGAGCGGCGTGGCGGGCCCGGTGACGGGGTCGTGCACGGACCCGCGCCGACGAAGGGATTGCGCTTTCCCACAGCGCGTGGAACGGTGAGCGGCAGCGCCGACGGCGACGTGCGGACCCCGCCGCACGGGTCCTCCCGCGCGCTTCCGGACCGAGACAAGGGAGTCTCCGCATGCAGCTCGACGCACCGTCCCGACCTTCCCCCGCGCGTGCGCCCCGCACCCGCGGAGCCCGCCTCGCGGCCGTCGTCGCGGTGGGCACCGTCGCCCTGACGACCCTCACCGTCGCCCCGGCACAGGCGGCCGACGCCGGCACCGACCACCGCCCGCCCCACCGTCAGGGCCGCGACCTCGGCCGCGAGGTGCTCGCCGACCGCGACGGCTGGGCCGCGGCGAACGGCGGCACGACCGGCGGCTCGACCGCCGACGCGGCGCACGTGTTCACCGTCCGCACCTGGGCCGAGCTGCGGGCCGCGCTCGGCGGCACCGCCGCCCGGACCGACACCACGCCGCGGATCATCTACGTCGAGGGCACGATCGACGCCTTCGAGCGGGACGGCGGCGTGCGCCTGACGTGCGAGGACATCGCCGCGCGCGTGCCCGTGGGCGGCGACCCGGCCACCACGTTCTCGATGGACGACTACATCGCCGCCTACGACCCCGCCGTGTGGGGCCGCGTCGACCCCGCCGGTCCGCTCGAGGAGGCCCGTGCCGCCGCCGCCGCGCTCCAGGCCAAGGAGACGCAGCAGCACGTCGGCTCCAACGTCACGATCGTCGGGCTCGGGGAGGAGGCGCGGATCGTCGGCGCGAACATCCGCGTGCGCGACTCCCGCAACGTCATCCTGCGCAACCTCACGTTCTCCGACGCGTACGACTGCTTCCCGCAGTGGGACCCGACCGACGGCGCGACCGGCAACTGGAACTCCGAGTACGACAACGTCACGGTCATGAACGCCACCAACGTGTGGGTCGCGAACAGCACGTTCGACGACGGCGACCACCCCAACGGCTCGCTCCCCGAGATCTTCGGCCGCACGTTCGAGATCCACGACGGCATGCTCGACGTCACCAACAGCGCGAACTACGTGACGATCTCCTACAACCGGTTCCTCAACCACGACAAGACGATCCTCATCGGCTCGTCGAACAACCGCCCCGCGGACGTCGGGACCCTCAAGGTCACGGTGCACCACAACCTGTTCGAGGGCATCGGGCAGCGCGCCCCGCGCGTGCGCTACGGCCAGGTGCACGTCTACAACAACCTGTACGTCCAGGCCGAGGACGACGACGACCTGTTCGAGTACTACTGGGGCCCGGGCGTCGAGTCCTCGCTGTACGTCGAGAACAACGCGATCAAGCTCCAGGAGGGCACGACCGCCGCGCAGGTCCTGACGAACTGGGGCGCGACGCGGTTCACCGAGAAGGGCACGTGGGTCGACGGCCGGCCCGTGAGCGTGCTCGACGCGTTCGTCGCGGCGGGCGGCACCCCGTTCGCGTCCGACGCCGGCTGGACGCCCGAGTACGTCCGGCACGTCGACCCGACGAACCGGGTCGCGAGCATCGTGCGCAAGGAGGCCGGCGCCGGCCGGTACTTCGAGAAGCGGTCCTGACCGGCAGCGCACCGGCCCTGCGCCCGGCGTCCCCCCTGCGGGGGGCGGCGCCGGGCGCTCGTGCGTCCGCCCGTCCTGCTGTGCTCCGACCGCCGGGGCCGTCGCCGAGGATGGTGCCGTGACGACCGGCTCGCAGGACCCGACCCCCGCACCCGCGCGCGACCAGGCGCCCGACGCGGTGCCCGACGACGCCCGGGACCCCGAACCGCAGGACGGCGTCGGCGTCGGACCGTGGCCCGGCGGCCCCGACGCGTGGCCCGACCTCGCCGGGCCCGACGGCCGCCCGCGCTACGACCCCGAGCTGCTCGCGCACGGCGACCGGCGCAACGTCGTCGACCGCTACCGGTACTGGGCCCTCGACGCGATCGTCGCGGACCTCGACACCCGGCGGCACCCGTTCCACGTGGCCGTCGAGAACTGGGCCCACGACCTCAACATCGGGTCGGTCGTGCGCACCGCGAACGCGTTCGCCGCCGCCGAGGTGCACATCGTCGGCCGCCGCCGCTGGAACCGCCGCGGCGCGATGGTCACCGACCGGTACCAGCACGTGCGCCACCACCCCACCGTCGAGGACCTGCTGGCCTGGGCGTCGACCGCGGGGCCGGACGGCGGCGCGCTGCCCGTGCTCGGCGTCGACAACCTGCCGGGCTCGGTCGCGCTCGAGGGGTACCCGCTGCCGCGCGCGTGCGTGCTCGTCTTCGGGCAGGAGTCCGTCGGGCTGTCGGACGCCGCGCGGGCGGGCGTCCAGGACGTGCTGCACATCGCCCAGTTCGGCTCGACGCGGTCCATCAACGCGGGCGCCGCGGCCGCGATCGCCATGCACGCGTGGGTCGTGCAGCACGCCGGTCCGCCTCCGGACGCCGCGTCCGCTGGGTAGGACGTCCCGGCGCTGCCGGTAGGAGGACGTGCCAGACTCGGGGGGAAGCACACCCCTCTACACGCAGGAGATGCCCGCGATGCCCATCGCTACCCCCGAGGTGTACAACGAGCTGATCGACCGGGCGAAGGCCGGCAAGTTCGCGTACCCGGCCGTCAACGTCACGTCGTCCTCGACGCTCACCGCGGCCCTCCAGGGCTTCGCGGACGCCGAGAGCGACGGGATCATCCAGGTCTCCGTCGGTGGCGCCGAGTACGCCTCCGGCGCGACGATCAAGGACCGCATCGCCGGGTCGCTGGCCCTCGCCGCGTACGCGCACGAGGTCGCCAAGAACTACCCGATCACGGTCGCGCTGCACACCGACCACTGCGCCAAGCAGAACCTCGACTCGTGGGTCCGCCCGCTCCTGGCCCTTGAGGCCGAGCAGGTCAAGGCCGGCAAGCTCCCCACGTTCCAGTCGCACATGTGGGACGGCTCGTCCGTGCCGCTCGACGAGAACCTGGTCATCGCCGAGGAGCTCCTCGAGCTCTCGCAGGCGGCCCGCACGATCCTCGAGATCGAGGTCGGCGTCGTCGGTGGCGAGGAGGACGGCCACACGGCCGAGATCAACGACAAGCTGTACACGACCGTCGAGGACGGCCTGGCCACGGTCAAGGCGCTCGGCTCGGGCGAGAAGGGCCGCTACCTGACGGCCCTCACGTTCGGCAACGTGCACGGCGTCTACAAGCCGGGTGCCGTCAAGCTGCGCCCGTCGATCCTCGCGGAGATCCAGAAGGCCGTCGGCGACGCCATCGGCAAGGAGAACCCGTTCGACCTCGTCTTCCACGGCGGCTCGGGCTCGACCGAGGCCGAGATCGCGGAGGCCGTCGACAACGGCGTCATCAAGATGAACATCGACACCGACACGCAGTACGCGTACACGCGTCCCGTCGCCGGCCACATGTTCGCGAACTACGACGGCGTCCTGAAGATCGACGGCGAGGTCGGCAACAAGAAGATGTACGACCCGCGCGTGTGGGGCAAGGCCGCCGAGGCCGGCCTCGCGGCGCGTCTCGTCGAGGCGGCGCAGCAGCTCCGCTCGGCGGGTCACAAGCTCTGAGCCTTGCGCCCAGCAGCCTGAGTACCACCTGACGGACCGAGGGCCCGGGACCGACGCGATCGCGTCGGCCCCGGGCCCTCGTCGTGCGTGCGTGCGGCACGTCCCCGACGACCCCGACGACCCCCGGCGACCCGGGCGTCCCGACCGACGACGCGCGAGAGCCCGGTCGCGCGCGGGCGACCGGGCCTCCGGTGTGCGGGGTGCGGCGGGTCAGGCCGTCGTGTCGGGGGACGTCCCGCCCGTGTCGGGCACCGCCTCGAACGCCGTCGCCGAGTCGTCCTCGACGACCTCGAGCAGCTCGCCGATGCGCGTGACCTCGAGCAGGAACCGCACCGTCGGCGGCACCCGGAGGAGCTGCACGGGGTGCTGGCTGCGGATCGCGAGGCGCGCGAGGAACGCGACGCCCGACGAGTCCATGAACGTGACGTGGTGCGTGTCGACCTCGATCGGCAGGCCGACCTCCTCGGCCTCCGTGGTGGCCTCCTGGAGGTCCGGGCCGAGGTCCGCGTCGACCTCGCCGGACAGCACGATGCGCGTGCGGTCCGCTCCGAGGATCACGTGCACCGCGCCCGGCTCGCCGTTGACCGACGCGCTGCCCTGCAGGGGCGCGGTGGCTCCGTCCGAACCACCCGCGGGGTGGTGGTTCTCGACGGGCTCGTCCGGCCCCGGGCTGTTACCGTCGCGCACGATGCTCCTTCCCGGGTGAGGTCAGCCCTCGGGCCCCGAAATCACGCAGAGCCCGCGGCAAGTCGCGGGATACGTTCGGCACGCTAGACGATCGGAGGTGGTCGTGGTCAACTCCGGGACCACACAATCTCCACACACGCCCCTGGACGGGCTGCCCGCGGCGGCTCTCGCGGCGGTCGACGTGCCGGTGTTCATCACCGCCGACGAGGGTGGCGCGTGGCCGATCGTCTGGGTCAACGAGTCGTTCGTCCGCACGACCGGGTTCACCGCGTCGCAGGTCATGGGCCGTGAACCGGGGATGCTGCGCTCGGCGACCACCGACGAGCAGGTCGTCGAGCAGCTGCGGGCGTCGATGCGCGCGGGGGTCGGGCGCACCGAGGTGCTGCGCGCCGAGGCCGCCGACGGTTCACCCTTCTGGGCACGCGTGTCCGTCTCGCCGATGCGCGACGCGGACACCGTGACGCACTGGGTCGTCGTGCTCGTGGACGTGACCGAGCTCATGGACCGCGACGTCGAGCACGCGGCCCTCGTCGCGTCGGAGCGTCGCGAGCGCACGTCGCTCGGGCTCGTCGCGCAGGTCTCGGACCTGCTCATGGACATCGACGACCCGCACACGCTGCGGGAGATCGCCCGGCTCCTCGAGCGCGGCCTCGTGCGCTGGGCGTCCTTCTACCTCAACGACGGCGGCCTGCGGGCGGTCGACGGCGTCGACGCGGGCTCCGCGCCGACCGGGCGCGGCACCCGCCACGGCAACGTCCCGCCGGACCAGGTGGAAATCGACCGGGCGCCCGACGCGGACCCCGTGCAGCAGATGCTCGACGGGGAGCGCGAGGGGCCGTACGAGCTCGCGCTGCGCAGCGACCGGCCGGCGACGAGCGCGTCCGGCTGGCTCGCGCGCCGCCTCGGCACGTCTGCGACCGGCGCGACGACGGACCGGGACCGGTTGCCCGACGACGTGGCGAGCGTCGTGCTGCTGCCCGTGCCGGGCCGCCGCCGGGTCCTCGGACTGCTCGCGGTCGTGCCGCGCACGGGCGCGGGCGTCGACGTGCTCGACGAGGCGACGCTCACGGTGCTCACCCTGACCGTGCGCCGGGTCGGCCTCGCGGTCGACAACGTGCGCCTCTACGCCCGGGAGCACCGCCTCGCGGAGACGCTGCAGCGCGCGATGCTCCCCGAGCAGGCCGAGGTCGACGGGCTCGACGTGTGGACGTACTACGCGCCGAACTCCGAGCACGCCCAGGTGGGCGGCGACTGGTACGACGTGCTGCAGGTCGCCCCGGACGTCGTCGGCGTCGTCATCGGGGACGTCGTCGGGCACGACGTCGAGGCGGCGGCCGCGATGGGCCAGCTCCGCTCGGTCGTGCGCTCCTCCGTGTACGAGGAGGCCGAGCCGGGCGCGGTGCTCTCGCGCGTCGACAAGCTCGTCGCCGGGATGCGCGTGCCGCGGCCCGCGGGTCTGGTGCTGACGACGATGCGCCGGCACGGCGACGGCTGGCGCGTCGCGTACTCCCGCGCCGGGCACCTGCCGGCACTGCACGTCCGGGGCGGTGAGGTCACGAGGCTGTCCGGCGCGGGCGGGCCGCTCATCGGGTTCGGGCGCGCGCCGCGCGAGAGCGCGTGGACCGACGTGCTTCCCGGCGACTTCCTCGTCTTCTACACCGACGGGCTCATCGAGCGGCGCGACCGCTCGCTGCGGCAGGGCGTGGAGTCCCTCACCGAGGTCGCCGGGAGCATCACCGCGCTCGACGCGGCCGGCATCGGCGAGGAGGTGCTCTCGCGCCTCGCCGACAGCCCCGAGGACGACGTCGCGGTCGTCGTCGTGCGCGTGCCCGGGCCCGACGACGAGACGCGGCGCTCGGGCAGCCCGCGCGTGCGGCGCTGGGTCCTGCCCGGGGAGCCCGCGTCGATCGGGCGGGCTCGGCACGCGGTGCTGCGGACCGCGCGCGCGTGGGACCTCGCGGGGGTCGGGCACGCCGAGCTCGTCGTCTCCGAGCTCGTGGCGAACGCCGTCCTGCACGGCTGGGGGCAGGTGCAGCTGCGCCTCTACGACACCGGCGACGGGCTGCGGATCGAGGTCGAGGACTCCAACCCGACGCCGCCCGTGACGACCGACGGCCACCCGGGGCGCATCGGGGGCTTCGGGATGCAGATCGTCGAGCGGCTCGCCGACTGGGGCTGGCGTCCGGCGCGCGGCGGCAAGCTCGTGTGGGCGAAGGTCCGCGACTCGCGGCGCTGACGGGGCTGCTGTCCCGGCGCCGCTGCGTCGGGCGGGCGAATGCCGGCAGACCTGCCGCGTCGGGCGGGCGGACGACGACGACCCGGCCGCGTCCGGCGCGTGAACGGCGACGGACCCGCCGCAGAGCTGCGACGGGTCCGGGCGAGCGGGGTGGTGCGGGGGTCAGGCCGAGGGCGTCGAGCCCGTGCCGGCGGGGCGCTGGAAGCCCGACTCCTGCTTGGTGTGGCTGCACGTGTCCTCGACGCGGAACAGGTCGAGCGCGCCGCAGACCTCGAGCACGAACAGGTCGCGCGCGTCGGCCCCGCGCAGGACGGTCGCACCGCCCCGGCTGCGGGACGAGTCGGCGAGTGTGATGAGGAACGCGGCGCCGGTCGAGTCCATGAACGTCACGCCGCACATGTCGATGACGAGGAGCTGGCGGCGCAGGCCCACGACGCGCGCGGCGATCTCGGGGAACCGGTCGCGTTCGGCGAGATCGAGGTCCCCGTCGATCACGAGCGTGGTCGAGGTGGGGGAGCTCGAGATCTCGATCATGGCCATCCCGGGAGAAGGGTCGGTGGGCATGCTGACTGTAACCACCGTCCAGGTGGCCCGCATTCCCAGGCTCGCGGCGCCGGCCGCGCCCACGCCGCGAGGTCGGCGGCCTGCGAGACTGGCCCGATGAGCCACCAGAACCTCCTCGGGCCCGAGCCGACCCTCCTGCCGGCCGACGGCGCCGACGCCGACGCCCGCGCCGCGCTGCAGTCCGGCGCCGACCTGCGCGAGGCCGCACGGCGGAGCCCCGCGTCGTCGTACGCGTGGGCCCTGCTCGCCGAGCAGGCGCTGTCCGAGACCGGCGACCCCGTCGCGGCGTACGCCTTCGCGCGGACCGGCTACCACCGCGGGCTCGACGCGCTGCGCCGGGCGGGCTGGCGCGGCCAGGGCCCGGTGCCCGCCGACCACGAGCCCAACCAGGGCTTCCTGCGGGCGCTGCTCGCGCTGCACGAGGCGGCGGAGGCGATCGGCGAGGACGACGAGGCCGAGCGCTGCGCGCAGTTCCTGCGCGACTCCGGGACGTCGGCCGACGAGGTGTCGGGGCTGCGCTGACGCGGCACCGGACCCCGGCGCCGGTGTCCGCGCTGCCGCGACACGGTGTCGGGAGACGGTCCCGGTCCGCGTCGTCGTGCCCGGCGAGCGTCCATGACCGGTCCTTTACCGGTCCGCTAAACTCCCGGAGGTACTGGGTCACTGCCGCCCGTGCCCCGGGTCCCCGGCCAGCGAGCCGCCTCGCACCGAACCATCGCGGACCGGACCGCTGGCAGCCGTGGAGAGTGGTGATCTGATGCCCGCCGTCGTGGTGCTCGGGGCCCAGTGGGGCGACGAGGGGAAGGGCAAGGCGACCGACCAGCTCGCCTCCCGCATCGACTACGTCGTGAAGTTCAACGGCGGGAACAACGCCGGGCACACGGTCGTGATCGAGGGCGAGAAGTACGCGCTCCACCTGCTCCCCTCGGGCATCCTCTCGCCGGGCGTCGTCCCGGTGATCGGCAACGGCGTCGTGATCGACCTCGAGGTCCTGTTCGAGGAGATCGACGCGCTCGAGGCCCGCGGCGTCGACACCGGCAAGCTGCTCGTGTCGTCGGCCGCGCACCTGATCGCGCCGTACAACCGCACGATCGACAAGGTCACGGAGCGGTTCCTCGGCAAGCGCAAGATCGGCACCACGGGCCGCGGCATCGGCCCCACCTACGCGGACAAGATCAACCGCGTCGGCATCCGCGTCCAGGACCTGTTCGACGAGAACATCCTGCGCCAGAAGGTCGAGGGCGCCCTCGACCAGAAGAACCACCTGCTCGTGAAGGTCTACAACCGCCGGGCGATCACGGTCGACGAGGTGCTCGACGAGCTGCTCGCCAACGCGGACCGCCTGCGCCCGCTCGTCGCGGACACCCCGCTCGTGCTCAACAACGCGCTCGACGCGGGCAAGACGGTCGTGTTCGAGGCCGGCCAGGCGACGATGCTCGACGTCGACCACGGCACCTACCCGTTCGTCACGTCCTCCTCGGCGACGGCCGGCGGCGCGTGCACGGGCTCGGGCGTCGGCCCGACGCGCATCGACCGCGTCGTCGGCGTCATCAAGGCGTACACGACGCGCGTCGGCGAGGGCCCGTTCCCGACCGAGCTGCTCGACGACACCGGCGAGTGGCTGCGCAAGACCGGCGGGGAGTACGGCACGACGACCGGCCGCCCGCGCCGCACCGGCTGGTACGACGCCGTCGTCGCGCGCTACTCCGCCCGCATCAACGGGCTCACCGATCTCGTCGTCACGAAGCTCGACACCCTGACCGGCCTCGAGAAGGTCCCGGTCGCGGTCGCCTACGACGTCGACGGGACCCGTCACGACGAGATGCCGCTCGACCAGAGCGACTTCCACCACGCGAAGCCCGTGTACGAGGAGTTCCCCGGCTGGTGGGAGGACATCTCGCAGTGCCGCTCGTTCGACGACCTCCCCGTGAACGCGCAGCGCTACGTGCTCGCGCTCGAGGAGATGTCCGGCGCGCGGATCTCGGCCATCGGCGTCGGGCCCGGGCGCGAGGCGACGATCGTCCGGCACGACCTGCTGGGCTGAGCGGGCGAACGTCCGCCCCGAACGGCCCGCGCGCCTGAGATGATCCGCGCGTGGATCTCGACTCCGTCGCCGGCACCGTGCTCATCGGCGCCCTCGCGCTCGCCCTCATCGGCTCCCTGACCTACGCGGTCGCGGGCAGCCGGGCCGCCTTCCTGCTGGGCGTCCGCGAGGAGGCCCCGTGGTGGTTCCGGCGTGCCGGGGCCCGCACGCAGGGCCTCGTCGTCGCCTACGTCGGGGCGGCCGTCGCCGTCGGCGCCCTCGCGTCGCTCGGCGTGAGCGCGGTGCTCGACGACGCCCGGACGCTGTCGTGGACGGCCGGCTGGGTCAGCGCCGTCCTCGTGGTCGCGGCCACGATGAACCGCTTCGGCCCGCTCGTGGTCAAGGTCGCCTCGGACGGCCGGGGGACCTGGGACGAGCCGGAGGAGGCCGACTTCGTCGAGCCCGACGACGCGCTCGACGACGTGGACGTCCGGGCGGCCCGCGAGGCGGCGCTCGCCGGCGACTGGCGTCCCGCGGCTCACCTGCTCGCGGCGACGACCGACCACGACGCGCGGTACCGCCGGGTCAGCGTGCTCGCGAACGCGGCGCTGTGGCGCAGCGCGTGGCTCGACGCGTGGCTGCGTGACAACCCGCGCGACCAGCACGCCCTCGCGGTCCGGGCTCAGCTCGCGGTCGGGCGCGCCTGGGAGATCCGCGGCGGGGAGTGGACCCCGAAGAGCCCCGAACGCTTCCTCGACGCGCTCGCCGACGCCGAGGAGTGCGCGCGCGAGGCGATCGCCGTGACGCCGTCCGACCCGAGCCCGCACGTGTCCCTCCTCACCGCCGCGCGCGGCCAGCAGGTCGACCGGGACGAGTTCGACCGCCGGCTCGCCGGGCTGCTCGCCGTGGCGCCGGACCACCTCGAGGGGCACGAGGCCGCGCTGCAGTACAAGGCCGCCAAGTGGTTCGGGTCCGCGGACGAGATGTTCGCCTTCGCCCGCGAGGCGTCCGCGCGGGCGACGCCGGGCACGGCGCTCGCGCTGCTCGTGGTCGTCGCGCACGTCGAGCACGTGCTCATGCTGACGAGCCGCTCCCCGAAGCTCGCGAACAAGCACGCGGAGAACCCGGCGACACGCGCCGAGATCGCGGCGGCCGAGGCGCGCTGGCGCGGGCCGGACGGCCCCTCGCCGGTGGGCCGGTCGCGTGCCCACAACCTGCTCGCGTTCGCGTGGTGGCTCGCGGAGGACGCCGACGCCGCACGCGAGCACCTCGCGCACACGCGCGAGCACCTGTCCTCCTGGCCGTGGGAGTACGCCGACGAGCCGACGACCGTGCACGCGCAGGTGCAGGCGTGGGCCCGCGCGCGCACCGGGTCGACCGCCGACGGCGGGGCGCGCTCCGTGGGCAAGGGGTCCGGCGCGCGCTGACGTCCGTGCGTGGATCCGGCGAGCCGGGTCAGCGGCGCGGGACCATGACGCGCAGCGCCGCCGCGGTGACCTCGACGTGGATCGGGGTCCCGCCCGACACCTCGCCGTCCACGTCGACCGTCATCGGGCGGTCGGTCGTCACGTGGAACTCGGTCGCGCTCAGGTGGCCCTTGCGCGCGACGGGCTCCCACGGCGTCAGCGCCTGGCGCGCCGCGGCGCCGGCCGTCGAGAGGCGCGAGCGGCCGCCGAGCGCGTAGGCCGTGAGCAGGCGGTCCTCGAGGCTCGCGTCGCGGGCGATCGCGGTGCCCGCGTGCATGCGGCCGTTCGCGATGTTGAGCTGGTGCGTCACGACCTCCCAGACGACGTCGCCGCTGCGGACCTCCGCGGTGAACGGGCGGTGCCGCACGAGCGACGCCGCCGCCGTCGCGGTGTAGGCGGTGCGGCCGAGGTGACGCTTGAGCAGGTGCGGGGTCCGACCCGCGACGTCCGCCGAGATGCCGATGCTCACGAGGTTCGCGAAGTAGTCGCCGTCGACGCGGCCCAGGTCGACCTGCGCGACCCGGCCGCGCGTCACGACGTCGACCGCGGCGCGCAGGCCGCGCGGCAGGCCGAGGCTCCGGCTGAAGTTGTTCGTCGTGCCGAGCGGCACGTAGCCCAGGACCGTGTCGCTGTGCGCCAGGTGGTCGACGACGCTCGCGATCGTCCCGTCACCGCTCCCGACGACGAGCATCGACGGGCGGCCCGCGAGGAGCTCCGGGAGCAGCGTCGGCAGCTCCGCGCCGGGGTCGGTGACGAGGTGCGCCGCGGTGAGCTCGACGCCCTGCGCGGTGAGCAGGTCACGGACCCGGGGGAACGCCTCGGCGCCGCGCCGGGACCGGCCGTTGACGAGCAGCACCGCGTCGCGGGCCGGGAGCTCGGGGCGGGCGTGCGCGATCGCGTGCGACGGGGTCGGGACCGACCGGTCGGTGGTGGGGGTCACGGGGCATGTCTACCCAAACCGGGCAGGCGTGCGCCAGGAGCAGGCCGGACGTGCGCCGGGAGGAGTGACGGCCGCCGGCGCAGCGCGGTGGCGTCCGTGCGTGTCAGGGCGTCCCGAGCAGAGCGGCCTCGATCTCCTCGGGGAGCCCGAGCCGTGGCGGGCCGGGCCGCTGCGCCGGGGCGCCGTCCGCCGTCAGCCAGCGCCAGGTGTCGATGACGGTCTCCTCGACCGGGCGGCACACGAGCCCGGTCGCCGCCGCGCACGACGTGTCGCCCTCGAAGAACCCGGCGAAGTCGCCCGCCTCCGGCACCCAGCAGGGCAGCTGCGTCCACGGCTGCGCGCCCGCTGCGGCGAGCGTCGCCTCGTCGACCCACACGAGCTCGGCGTCCGAGCCGGTCGCGGCGACGCACGCCTCGAGCAGCGACCGGGTCGTCGCGTGCCCCGACCTGCTCGCGACGTCGACCGCGCCGCCGAGCCCGCCCTCGAGCCCGGACAGCAGCCAGCCGGCCGCGTCGCGCGCGTCGACGTACTGCAGCGGGCGGTCGGGTCGGCCCGGCGCGACGACGCGCCCGCCCCGGGCGGTGCGGGTGAGCCACCACGGCAGCCGCCCGATGTCCTCGTGCGGGCCCAGCAGCAGCCCCGCGCGCGCCAGCAGGGCGTCCGGGTGCGCGGCGAGGACCCCGAGCTCGGCGCCGCGCTTGAGCGCCGGGTACTCGCCGTCCTCGGCGCGGGGGTCGCCGTCGACGACCGGCGAGGTCTCGTCGACGTGCGAGCCCCACGCGTACACCGAGATGCTCGACACGTAGCCGTACGCCCCGGCCCGGCCGGCCAGCAGCGCCGCCGCGTCCGAGGCGATGCGCGGGGACCCGGACCACGTGTCGACGACGAGGTCCCACGAGCCGCCGTCGAGCGCGCGCTCCACGTCCGCGGTCGAGGTGCGGTCCGCGACGAGGGTGCGGACGCCGGCCGGCGGGGTGCCGGTGACGCCGCGGTGCAGCGTCGTGACGTCCCAGCCGCGGTCGAGGGCGTCGGCGACGACCGCGCGGCCCAGGAACTGGGTGCCGCCGAGCACGAGGAGTCTCATGCGGGCGAGCCTGCCAGCGGGCGGCCCGGTGGAGAACGGTCGTACGCGGGCAGCAGAACGCGCACGGGACAGGAGCGCCCGCCGTCAGCGCGCGGCGGCCCTCTGGTACTGGCGGACCGTGAGCGGGACGAAGACGACCAGCAGCACGAGACCCCACGCGAGCGTGTAGAGCACCGGGTTCTGCAGGGGCCACGCCGTCGGCTCCGGGGTGCCCGGCGGGATGTTGCCGAACAGCTCGCGGGCCGCCTGCGTCACGCTCGACACCGGGTTCCACTCGGCGAACGTCCGCAGCACGCGCGGCAGGTTGTCCGACGGCACGAACGTGTTCGCGATGAACGTCAGCGGGAAGATGACGATGAACGTCGCGTTGTTGAACACCTCGGGGGTGCGCACGAGCAGCCCGACGTACGCCATGAGCCAGCTGATGCAGTACGCGAAGAACAGCAGCAGCACGTAGCCGAGCGCCGCCTCGCCGACCGACGTCGTGATCCGCCAGCCGACGACCAGCCCGGTGAGCGTCATGATGAGCACGGTCAGGACGTTGTTGACGACGTCTGCGGTGGTCCGCCCGACGAGCACCGCCGACGGGGCCATGGGCAGCGAGCGGAAGCGGTCGATGATGCCGGTCTTGAGGTCCTGCGCCATCCCGGAACCGGTGATCGTGGCGCCGAAGATCATGGTCTGGGCGAAGATCCCCGCGATGAGGAACTGCCGGTAGAGGTCCGGGTCGACCTCCGGGGCGCCCGGCAGCGAGATGGACCCGCCGAACACGTACGCGAACAGCAGCACGAACATGATCGGCGAGATGATCGACCCGACGAGCAGGTCGGGGACGCGCTTGATCTTGATGAGGTTGCGGCGCGTGACGGTCCAGCCGTCGCCGAGCGCCTGCGTCAGGGCGGTCATGCGCCGTCTCCCTCGGTCGGTCCGTCCTCGGCCTGGTGACCCGTGAGCCGCAGGAACACGTCGTCGAGCGTCGGGCGGCGGATCCCGGCGTCGAGCACGTCGACCCCCGCGTCGTCGAGCGCCCGCAGGGCCCCGACCAGCGCGCTCGACCCGCCGTCGACCGGCGCGGTGACGGTGCGGCTGTGCTCCTCGGTCACCGGCTCGCCGACCGCGATCACGCCGAGCGCCTCGCGAGCCCGGTCGAGGTCCTCCGAGCGCGTGACGGTGACGTGCACGCGCTCGCCGCCGACCTGCGCCTTGAGCTCGTCGGACGTGCCCTCGGCGATCACGCGGCCGTGGTCGATGACCGCGATGCGGTCCGCGAGCCGGTCGGCCTCCTCGAGGTACTGCGTCGTGAGGAGCAGCGTCGTGCCGCGCGCCACGAGCTCGGAGATGACGTCCCACATCGCGAGGCGGCTGCGGGGGTCCAGCCCGGTCGTCGGCTCGTCGAGGAAGAGCACCTCGGGCTCCGCGACGAGCGCGCCCGCGAGGTCGAGCCGCCGCCGCATGCCGCCCGAGTAGGTCCGCACGGGCCGCCGCGCGGCGTCGACGAGGTCGAAGCGCTCGAGCAGCTCGTCGGCCCGCTCGCGGGAGCGCCTCGAGCCCAGGTGGTAGAGCCGCCCGACCATGTCGAGGTTCTCGAAGCCCGTGAGGTTCTCGTCGACCGCGGCGTACTGGCCCGAGACGCCGATGCGCGAGCGGAGCGCCTTCGCGTCCCGCACGACGTCGAGCCCGACGACGGTCGCGGTGCCGGCGGTGGGACGCAGCAGCGTCGTCAGGACGCGGACCGCGGTCGTCTTCCCGGCGCCGTTCGGGCCGAGGAGCCCGAGCACGGTGCCCTCCTCGACGGTCAGGTCGAGCCCGTCGAGCGCCCGGACGGAGCCGTACGTCTGCACGAGGCCTTGCGCGGTGATGGTCGGCACCCGAGCCAGTGTGCTCGGCACCACCCACACGGACCAGGACGATCCGGGCATCGCGCCGGAACGGGCAGCGGGCCGCCGGCCGTCCGCCGCGCTCTCCCCGGGGATCGACACCCTGCGCACAGCCTCGGCACAGACCCGGGGCCGAGGGTCGGACGCACACCCCGGGACCGGCCCGGGACGCACCGAGGAGCACCTCCTATGAAGCTCAACCACACGCTCGCCGCCGCCGGCGTCGCCGGGGCCCTCGCGGTGGCCGGCCTGTCCGCGGTCGCCGTCGCCCCGCTGGCGTCCGCCGCGACCGACACCGCGACGGGGTCCGCGACCGCCCCGACCACGACGGCCCCCACCGCGACGGCCGACGACGCGGCGGCCCGCGCGGCCGACCGGGTGCAGGCCCTCACCCAGGCGCTCGCGGGCCTCGTCGGCGACGGGACCCTGACCCAGGCGCAGGCCGACGCGGTGGCGACGACGCTCGGCGCGTCGGACGTCCTGCGCGGCGGCGGCGGGCTCGACCTCGGCGCGGCGGCCGAGGCGCTCGGGCTGACGTCCGACGAGCTGCGCACCGCGCTCGCGGTCGACGGCACGACGCTCGCGGACGTCGCCGAGGCGCAGGGCGTCGAGCTCTCGGCGCTGACCGACGCGCTCGTCGCGGCGGCCACCGAGCGCATCGAGGCGGCCCTCGCGGACGGCCGGATCACGCAGGAGGAGGCGGACGCCGCGGTGGCGGCGCTGCCGGCGGAGGTCGCGGAGCGCGTCGCGCAGGAGCTGCCCGCCGGTGGTGGGCGCGGCGGTCGCGGCGGGCCGGGAAGCGGCGCGGACGACGCGACCGTGCCGGGCGGGACGGCGACGCCGAGCAGCACGAGCGGGTCCGTGACGCCGAGCGGCACCGGCACCGTCTGACGCCCGAGGCGGTCCCGCCCTGCCCCCGACGTGCGTGCGCCGGGGGCGGGGCGGTCGTGTGCCCAGCGCGCGGTGCCCGGTCCTCGCGCCCGCACCTCGGACGGGCGTGCGCCCGCACCTCGGACGGTCGTACGCCCGCACCCGGCGTGCTCGCGCGCCCGCCCCCCGGACGAGCTCGCGCCCGCACCCGCCGAGCCCGTGACCCCGCCCCGCGTGCGGTCTAGCCTCGGCGCATGGGTGTGCGCTGGGAGGAGTCCCGCCAGGCGTTCACGGACGCGGCCGACTGGTTCGTCCGGACCGTCGGCCGGGTCGGGGAACGCTGGGGCGAGCCGGGGCTGGGGGAGTGGGACGTGCGTGCGCTCGTCGGGCACACGAGCCGGTCGTTCCTCACGGTCGAGGCGTACCTCGAGCGGCCGGCGGAGGTCGTCGAGATCGCGTCGGCCGTGGCCTACTACCGGGCGACGCGCGCGATCGCCGCCGGGCCGGGCGTCGCCGAGCGGGGGCGCGAGGCGGGCACGGCGCTCGGCGACGACCCGGCGTCGGCCGTCGCCGAGATCGCCGCCCGGGTCTGCGCGCTCGTCCGCGGGCGCGACGGCACCGAGATGCTGACGTCGGTCGCGGGCGGGATGCGGCTCGCCGACTACCTGCCGACGCGGACGTTCGAGCTCACGGTGCACACGACCGACCTCGCCGTGGCGCTCGGTGAGCCCGCGGACGTCCCGGCGTCCGCCGCGCGGCAGGCGCTCGGGCTCGTGACGGCGCTCGCGGTCGAGGACGGGGCCGCCGCGCCGCTGCTCCTCGCGGCGACCGGCCGGGGCGGGCTCCCGCCGGGGTTCTCGGTGCTCTGACCCCGCGACACGCGTCCCATGGTCGACCCACCCCGTCCGGTGACCCGACAGGACGTCGGCGCGGGGATGCTGACCCGCCCGCACCACGAGACCCCGCGAACGCTCACCCGTGGGGGGACGGCCTGTGCGCCACGGGCTCCGCCGGCGACTGCGGTGCCTCGCCCGTGAGCGGCCCCGCGGGCACCCCGAGCCACAGCAGCGTGACGTCGTCCCGCAGCTCGCCGTCGGTGTGGGCGGTGACGGTGCGCTGGAGGGCGTCGACGAGGTCCGCGCCCGACACGCCCGCGTGCCGACGGAGGACCTCGTCGACGTCGAGGAACCGGCCCCCGCGGTCCCGCGCCTCGGTGAGCCCGTCGCTGAACAGCAGCACCCCCGCGGGTCCGTCGGCGAGGCGTCCTGCACCGACGGCCCCGGCACCGAGCCCGAGCGGCAGGTCCGGGACCACGTCGGCGGGGCGCGGTCCGTCCGCGGTCAGCAGCACGGGCACCGGGTGGCCGCAGCAGATCGCCGTCACGACGCCGTCGTGCGCGACCTCGACCACGACCGCCGTCACGAAGTCCTCGTCGCCGCCCTCCGCCCGCACGAGCGCCTCCATCGCGCGCACGACGTCGACGAGCGACTCCTCCCGGCGTGCTGCCTCGCGGAAGGCGCCGAGCACGTAGTTGGCGAGGCGGACGGCGGACAGGCCCTTGCCCCGGACGTCACCGAGCACGGCACGGACGCCGTACGCCGTGGAGAGGACCTCGTAGACGTCTCCGCCGACGTGGGCCTGCGCCTCGACGCCGGTGTACCGGGCGGCGATCGCCACGCCACGGAGGTTGTCCGGCAGGGGGCGGATGACGGCCTCCGACACCGCCAGCGTGACGAGGGTCAGGCGGTCCAGCGTCGTCTCCCGGCGCACGCGCTCGGCGGCGGCGACAGCGGCGAGCAGCGTCATGACCGCGATGACGGCCAGGCGGACCTGCTGGGCCGCGACCTGCCCGTCGTGCGCGTGCAGCCCGAAGAGCCAGCCCGACGTGAGCGCCACCAGCCCGACGGCGACCACGGCGGTGGGACCGCCGAAGACGGCGGCCAGCATGGGGGTGACCGCCAGGACTCCGACGAACGCCGTCTTGGGCCCCTCGAGCGTGTCGGCGCCGAGGATCGTCGCGACCAGGAGGCAGGGCAGGCCGAAGGCACGCAGGATGCGCCCGCCCCTCGATCCCGACACGTTCCCCCCACCTCGGGCGTCCCGCCCCGGGCTGCAGCCGGCTCCCGGGAGAGCCGGCGCCTCCACCTTAGGCGGAGCCTGCGGCGGCCGCGTCCCGCCCCGGGCCCCTCGGGCCGACGGGCGCCTGCGGTTACGCTTCGACGATGACGGGTTCGCTGTGACGGAGGGCGCGCCAGCCGGCCTGCGCCCCGCCGAGCTCCGGCTCGGGTCGGACCTGCGGGCCCCGGCGGCGGCCCGGCGGCTCGTGCGCGAGCTCCTGGCCGAGGGCGGGCGCGACGCGTGGACCGACGCCGCCGAGCTGGCCGTGAGCGAGCTCGTGACGAACGCGGCGCTCCATGCGCAGACGGCGATCGGGGTCTCGGCGACCCTGAGCGCGCACGAGCTGCGCGTCGAGGTCCGGGACCACAGCCCGGCCGGTCCCCGGCAGCGGAGCTACGGCAGCCAGGCGACGACGGGGCGCGGCATGGGGATGGTCGCCGCGGTGACGGACCGCTGCGGCGTCGTCCAGCGCCCGGACGGCAAGACCGCCTGGTTCGTCCTCGAGGACGGCGCCCCGGAGCCCTCCCTCGAGGAGCTTCTCGCCGCGTTCGACGAGGAGCAGTGGGAGGTCACGCACGCCGCGCCCGCCGACCCGACGGCCGAGGGCAGCGGACCCGTCGCCCGGCAGGTCGTCCTCCTGGGGGTCCCGCCGACGCTCTGGGTCGCCGCGCAGGAGCACCACGACGCGATCCTGCGCGAGCTGCACCTCTACAGCGAGGTCCACGCGGAGGTGGACCTCGACCTCCGGAGGGCGGAGGCCGCGCGCACGGCGCTGCTCGACCTCGTGGACGTCCGCGCCCAGGGTGCCGACGACGCCGCAGCGCTGCGGGTCGCGCTCCCCGACGGGCACCCGAGCCCGTGGCGGGAGATCCGGGAACCCGTCGATCTCACGCTCGAGCTGCTCCCCGACGACGCTGCTGCCTCGACCGCCCTCCAGGACGTCCTCGACGCCGGCGAGCAGCTCGCGAGCGAGGGCGCGCTCCTCGCCTTCCCCGGCCAGCCGGAGATCGTCGCCGTCCGGGACTGGCTGTGCGAGCAGGTCCAGAGCCAGATGCGGGGCGTCCCGCCGCGGCGGTGGTCGGGCAGCGCGGACGAGCGCTTCGAGGTCGACGCCGGAGCGGCGCGGGCCGACACCGAGACCGCGGCCGTCGTCGAGCGCGTGCGGACCAGCCGGCGCGGTGCGGTGTGCTCCGACGCGCGGAACCGGATCCTCGCCGTGAGCGCTCCGCTCGCCGCCCACCTCGGGTGGGAGGTCGACGACCTCGTCGGACGGCGCATCGTCGCGCTGATCCCCCCGTCGTTGCGCGAGGCGCACATCGCCGGCTTCAGCAGGCACCTGAGCACGGGGCAGGCGCACGTGCTCGGCGTCCCGCTCGTGCTCCCCGTCCGGCACGCGTCGGGCCGCGAGCTGCTGTGCGACTTCCTGATCGAGCAGGTCGGTGCGGGGGTCGGCCGCTCGCTGTACCTGGCGTGGATCGAGCCCGTCGACGCCGGGGAGCCGCGTGGGTCGGCTGCGGGAGCCGCCGACACGCCACGGTGAGGCGGAGCGGTCCCGCTGCCGAGGCGGTCGGGGATGTCGAGAACCCGGGACCGGCTCCGTCCAGGGGGTGACGGTGCCACGCTGGGCACCCCGAGGAGAGGTGACGACATGACCCGGTACCTGCTGGCGGTCGACTTCCAGGCCGGCGTCGACGAGACGCCGATGTCGCAGTGGTCGCCCGAGGAGATCGCGGCCCACCTGGACCACTACCGCGTGCTCAACGAGGAGCTCGTCGCGAGCGGCGAGCTCGTCGAGGCGACGATCCTCACCGGGCCCGACCTCGCGAAGATCGTCACGTCCGACGGGCTGCGTGCGCCGGTCGTGACGGACGGGCCGTTCCAGGAGTTCAAGGAGTGGGTCGCGGGCTACCAGATCGTCGACGTCGAGTCCGAGGAGCGGGCGATCGAGATCGCCGCGCGCGTCTCGGCGGTGCCCGGTCAGGGCGGGCGCGCGACGCAGCAGCCCGTCCAGGTCCGGCAGGTCATGGACGAGGGCCCGTCGGGGGTCGACGAGATGCGCGCGTTCCTCGACACGGCCGGCGGTGATCGCTGAACGTCCCGCCCGTCGTCGAGGACCTGCTGCGCACGCTCGCGCCGCAGGTCCTCGGCGTGCTGGCACGGCGGTCCCGGGACTTCGACGCGGCCGAGGACGCGGTGCAGGAGGCGCTGGTCGCGGCGGCGACGCACTGGCCGCGCGACGGCGTGCCCGACAACCCGCGGGGCTGGCTGCTGCAGGCGGCGACGCGCCGGCTCGTCGACCACGTGCGCGCCGACGCGTCACGCCGCCGGCGGGAGGTCCTCGCCGCGCAGGGGGAGCCCGCCGGGGCGCGCCCGACGGGGGAGGACGACACCCTCACGGTCCTCCTGCTGTGCTGCCACCCGTCGCTGACCCCGGCGTCCGCGATCGCGCTGACGCTGCGTGCCGTCGGCGGGCTGACGACGGCCGAGGTCGCGCACGCGTTCGCGGTGCCCGAGGCGACGATGGCGCAGCGCATCAGCCGCGCGAAGCAGACGGTCCGCGCGTCGGGGGAGCCGTTCGCGCGGCCGACCCCCGAGGAGCTGCCGGGCCGGCTCCGGAGCGTGCTGCACGTGCTCTACCTCGTCTTCAACGAGGGGTACACGAGCAGCCGCGGGCCGGAGCTGCACCGCGTCGAGCTCGTCGACGAGGCGGTCCGGATCACGCGGCTGGTCCGCGCCCTGCTGCCCGACGACGCCGATGTCGCCGGGCTCCTCGCGCTCATGCTGCTCGTCGACGCGCGGCGCCCCGCCCGTACGGACGACGCGGGCGACCCCGTCCCGCTCCCGCAGCAGGACCGCACGCGGTGGGACGCCGCCCGCATCGCCGAGGGCCTCGACCTGCTCGACCGCGCGCTGGCGGGCGGGCCCGCGGGCGAGTACACGCTCCAGGCGGCGATCGCGGCGGTGCACGACCGTGCACCCACCGCGGACGCGACCGACTGGCCGCGGGTGCTCGCGCTCTACGGGGCGCTCGAGCGGCTCACCGGCAACCCGGTCGTGACGGTCAACCGCGCGGTGGCCGCCGCGATGGTCGACGGCGCGGCCGCGGGGCTCGCGCTGCTCGACGGGCTCGACGACCGGCTCGGCCCGACGCACCGCCTCGACGCGGTGCGGGCGCACCTGCACGAGCTCGCGGGGGACGCGGCGGCGGCGCTCGACCACTACCGCCGGGCCGCCGCGCACGCGACGAACCTGCCGGAGCAGCGGCACCTCGCGGCGAAGGTCGCGGAGCTCACGCGCGGTGGGGCTGCGGTGGTGTCCGTGCCCGACGACGGGGGCGGGCGCGCCGGCTGACCGCGCTCGCCGACCCGACGGCGCGGCCGCCGACCCGGCTCGCGTGCTGCGTGCGGCCCGCGTCCGGTCCGCACGCCGGCCGGGGTGCACGCCCGTGCACCCGTCCCGCCGCCGGTCAGCGCGCCGCGTGCCGCTCCAGGAACGCGTACACCTCGGCGTCGTCGACCCCCGGGAACGTGCCCTGGGGGAGCGGCGCGAGGACCTGCGCGTGGAGCTTCGCCGACGGCCACGAAGCCGAGCGCCAGCGGCGGCTCAGCTCGGCGTCGGGCCGCCGGCAGCACGACGGGTCGGGGCAGCGGGACTGCGTGCGCAGCGCGGTGTCCCGGCCGCGGAACCACGACGCGTGCGCGAACGGGACGCCGACGGTGATGGAGAACTCGCCGGACTCGGACGCCCCGGTCTGCGACGTGCACCAGTACGTGCCCTGCGGGGTGTCGGTGTACTGGTGGTACTCGGTGGTGCGGTCGCGCCGGACGAGCGAGCCGCGGGCCGCCCAGCGCCGGCACACCGGCTGCCCCTCGATCGCGCCCGTCGGGTCGGTGGGGAACGTGATGCCGTCGTTCTCGTAGCCGCGCGTCAGGGCGCCGTCGTGGCCCACACGCAGGAAGTGCACGGGCAGCCCGAGCTCGCTCGTCGCGAGGTTCGTGAACCGGTGCGCCGCGGCCTCGTGGGTGACGCCGAACGCGTCGCGGAAGTCCTCGATCGCGAGGTCCTTGGCGCGCTTGGCGGCCCCCAGGAACTCGAGCGCGGCGGTGCGCGGCATGAGGCACGACGCGGCGAAGTAGTTGATCTCCATGCGCTGGCGCAGGAAGTCGGCGTAGGAGACGGGGCGGTCGTGGCCGAGCACGCGGTGCCCGATCGCCTGCAGCGCGAGCGAGCGCAGGCCGTGGCCGCCGGGGATCGACGCGGGCGGCAGGTAGATGCGCCCGCTCGCGAGGTCGGTCACCGTGCGGGTCGAGTGGGGCAGGTCGTCGACGTGCAGGATCTGGAAGCCGAGCTGCTCGGCCATGCGCGCGACGGCCCGGTGCGTGAGCGCGCCGACGGTGTACCCGGCCTTGCGGGCCAGCTCCTCGCCGACGCGCTCGATCTCGGGCAGGTGGTTGTCGCGCTCCTGCATCCACAGCCGCAGCTCGGTGTTCGCGCGGCGGGCCTCCTCGGGCGTCGCGATCGACTCGCTCTCGCGGCGCGCGAGCTCGGCGTGCAGCCCGACGAGGGCCTCGAGCGCCTCGACCGGCATGCCCCGGCCCGGCCGGACGGCGGGCAGCCCGAGGCCTGAGTACAGGTGCGAGCGCTGCGCGCGGTCGAGGGCGATCTCGAGCGCGGCCCGGCGGCTCGGGGGCTCGGCGGCGAGCAGCTCGGTGACCTCGACGTGCAGCGCGGCGGCGATCTCCTGCAGGAGCGACAGGCGCGGCTCGCGGTGGCCGTTCTCGACGAGCGAGAGCTGGCTCGGGGCGGCGCCGGTCGCCTGCGCGAGCTGGTCGAGCGTGAGGCCCCGGCTCGTGCGGAAGTGCCGGATGCGACGGCCGAGCGTGAGCAGGTCGCTGCCGTCGGGCCGCCGGCGGGTCGGCGCGGCGGGGTCCGCGCCGGGGGCTCCCGGGGGCAGCGGACGGTCCTGGACGGTCGGTCCCACGTCGTCGGGGGTCATCGTTTGACGATAGCGAAAGATCCGCAGTTCTTGACAGCCCTCGGCTCGGGAAAGAGCGCGCGGGCGGGTCCACAGTGGAAGGGAGGTCGTCGCCGTCGCCGAGCCGTCCGCACCGTCCGCCCCGCCCGAGCCATCGCAGCAGGAGGTCCGTCCCATGACCGTCATCGACCGCCCCGACGCCCGACCCGAGCCCCGCACCGAGGCCCGCGCCGACGTCCGCCCCGGCAGCGCGTCGGCGCCGGCCCGTCGCCGCGCGGCCGACGCCACGGCCCCGACGACCCACTGGCGCCTGCGCGCCTGGGTCCAGCGGATCGCCGAGCTCACCGAGCCCGCCGACGTCGTCTGGGTCGACGGGTCGGCCGAGCAGAAGCAGCGGCTCGTCGACGGCATGGTCGAGGCCGGCACGCTCGTCCCGCTGAACCCCGAGCTGCGCCCGAACAGCTACCTCGCGCGCTCGGACCCCGACGACGTCGCCCGCGTCGAGGACCGCACGTTCATCTGCTCGCTGCGCGAGGAGGATGCGGGCCCGACGAACAACTGGCGCCAGCCGACCGCGATGCGCGCCGAGCTGCGCGGGGCGTTCGCGGGGTCGATGCGCGGCCGCACGATGTACGTCGTCCCGTTCTCGATGGGCCCGCTCGGCGGACCGATCTCGCAGCTCGGCGTCCAGGTCACCGACTCGCCGTACGTCGTCGTGAGCATGCAGGTCATGACGCGCGTCGGCACCGCGGTGCTGGACCTGCTCGGCGCCGACGGCGACTTCGTGCCCGCGATCCACTCGGTCGGGGCGCCGCTCGTGGGCCGCGACGGAGAGCCGCTCGCCGACGTCCCGTGGCCCTGCAACCGCACGAAGTACATCGCGCACTTCCCCGAGACGCGCGAGATCTGGTCGTTCGGCTCCGGGTACGGCGGCAACGCGCTGCTCGGCAAGAAGTGCTTCGCGCTGCGCATCGCCTCGGTCATGGCGCGCGACGAGGGCTGGCTCGCCGAGCACATGCTGGTCCTGCGCGTGACCGACCCCGCGCAGCGCGTCTTCCACGTCGCCGCCGCGTTCCCCTCGGCGTGCGGCAAGACGAACCTCGCGATGCTGCGCCCGACGCTCCCGGGCTGGACGGTCGAGACCATCGGCGACGACATCGCCTGGATGCGCCCCGGCGGCCCGGGAACGGACGGGCGGCTGCGCGCCATCAACCCTGAGGCCGGGTTCTTCGGCGTCGCCCCCGGCACCGGCCCCACGACGAACCCGACGGCGATCGAGACGCTGCGCTCCGACGTGATCTTCACCAACGTCGCGCTGACCGACGACGGCGACGTGTGGTGGGAGGGCCTGACCGACACCCCGCCCGCCCACCTGACCGACTGGCGCGGGAACGACTGGACGCCGCAGTCGGGCACGACCGCCGCCCACCCGAACTCGCGCTTCACCGTCGCCGCCGACCGCTGCCCGACCATCGCCGACGACTGGGACTCGCCCGCGGGCGTCCCGATCGACGCGATCCTGTTCGGCGGCCGGCGCGCGAGCAACGTCCCGCTCGTCGCGCAGGCGCGGGACTGGGCGCACGGGGTCTTCATGGGCGCGACGATCTCCTCGGAGCAGACCGCCGCCGCCGAGGGCACCGTCGGGGCGCTGCGCCGCGACCCGTTCGCGATGCTCCCGTTCTGCGGCTACAACATGGCCGACCACTGGGGCCACTGGCTGCGTCTGGGCGCCGAGCTCGAGTCCCGCGGCGTCCCGCTGCCCGCGGTCTTCCAGGTCAACTGGTTCCGCAAGGGCGAGGACGGCCGGTGGCTGTGGCCCGGCTTCGGGGAGAACTCGCGCGTGCTCGCGTGGGTGCTCGGGCGGGTCGCGGGCGACGACGCGGACGCGGGCGGGGTCCTCGACTCGCCGGTGGGGCTGCTGCCGGCCGTCGGCGCCGACCCGGCCGCGACGCCCGGCGCGCTCGACCTGCGCGGGCTCGACGTCCCCGCCGAGGACCTCGACGAGCTCTTCCGCGTCGACGCCGCGTCGTGGCTCGCCGAGTGCGACCTGACCGAGGAGTTCTTCGCGCGGTTCGGCGACCACCTGCCGGTGCGCCTCGCCGAGGAGCTCGCGACGCTGCGGACGCGGCTCGGGACGGGTCTCGGGACGGTCTGAGCGGCGGGCGGGCGGGGCATCGCCCACACTCGTCCTGTCCCCGCACCCGTCCGACAGGAGCCTGCCCGTGTCCCGCGTCCTCATGGTGGTCTCGGCCGCCGACACCCTCACGCTCACCGACGGCACCGCGCACCCCACCGGGTTCTGGGCCGAGGAGCTCGTGGTCGCGCACCGGACGCTCACCCGCGAGGGGCACGAGGTCGTCGTCGCGACCCCCGGGGGCGCACGCCCGACGGTCGACCCGGTGTCGCTCGACGAGAAGACCGTCGGCAGCGCCGAGAAGGTCGACGAGCTGCACGCCTACCTCCAGGAGATCGGCAGCGCGCTCGACGCGCCCGTCGCGCTCGAGGACGTCGAGGTCAGCGGCTTCGACGCGGTCGTCCTGCCCGGCGGGCACGGCCCGATGGTCGACCTGGCCGTCGACCCGGTGCTGGGCCGCCTCCTCACCCAGGCCGACGAGAGCGGCCTCGTGATCGCGCCGTTCTGCCACGGGCCCGCGGGGCTGCTGTCCGCGACGACCGACGACGGCGGGTTCGTGTTCGCCGGGCGCCGCCTCGCGGTGTTCACCGACGAGGAGGAGCGCACCGGCGGGACGGGCGAGACGACGCCGTGGTTCGTCGCGACCCGGCTCCGCGAGCGCGGTGCGGTCGTCGAGGAGGGCCCGGCGTGGTCGAGCTTCGTGGTCCGCGACGGCAACCTCGTCTCGGGCCAGAACCCGCAGTCGAGCGAGGCGGTCGCGGAGGCCGTGCTCGACGCGCTGGGGGCGAGCCGCCGCTGAGCCGGTCACCGCTGCGTCCCCCGGGCCGCCCTTGACCCTTCCCCTGGGGCAGGGTCGAGAGTGACGGGATGACGACGACGCACCAGCCACCCGCGCTCCTGACGATCGGCCAGCTCGCCGAGCGGTCCGGGCTCAGCCTCAAGGCGCTGCGCCTGTACGACGAGCTCGGGCTGCTGCCGCCCGCGCGCGTCGACCCCGCATCCGGGTACCGGTACTACGACGCCGGCCAGCTCGACCGTGCGCGGCTCATCGGGCTGCTGCGGCAGGTCCGCATGCCGCTCGCGGACATCGGGGCGCTGCTCGCCGACCGGGACCCGGAGCGGCTGCGGGCCTGGTGGCGCGCGGAGGCCGACGACCACCAGCAGCGCGAGGGGGTCGTGCGCTACCTCCTCACGGAGCTCGACGGCGCCGAGCGGCCGGTCGTCCCGGTGCTGACGCGCCACGTGCCCGACGAGAAGGTCGCCACGACCTCGGCGCACGTGCTGCAGCCGGACCTCCCGCGGTACATCCCGGAGGCGATCGGCCGGCTGCGCGCCCACCTCGAGGCGTGCGGGGCGACGGCCCGGGACATCGACTGGACGGTCTACCACTCGACGTCCACCACGGACTCCGCGGGGCTCGTCGAGGTGTGCGTCCCGTTCAGCGGCACCGTCCAGCCCACGACGGAGGTCACCGTGCGCGTCGAGCCCGCGCACCACGAGGCGTATGCGCGGATCACCAAGGGCGAGGTCCGGGCGCCGCACATCATGTACGCGTTCGACGCGGTCGCCGCCTGGGTCGCCGAGCACGGCCACACCCGCACGCTCGACCCGCGCGAGGTGTACTTCGCGGACTGGGTCGCGGTCGACGAGTCGACGCCCGCGGTCGACATCGCCTTCCCGTTCGCGCCGGCGGGGGGCGACGGCGGGACGGCGGCCGCCGACGGCGCGGGCGCAGGCGCAGCCGGAACCGGCCCGTCGGCGGCGCTCGCGGGTGCGGAGGTCGCCCCGTGACCCGCGCCGACGCACACGCCGACGCACGCGGCGAGGCTCTCGACCGCTACCGCGCGCACACCCCGTTCACCGACCCCGGCGTGCACGCCGCCCTGCTGCGCACCCTCCCGGCGGACCCCGACGCGCTCGCGGCGGCGGTGCGCGGGCTCGTCGTGCACTACGTCGCCTCGGGCCTGACCTTCCCGCCCGACCGGCTCGCCGACATCGACAGCCGCTGGGTCGAGACCATGCTCGGCCACCTCGCCGAGCGCGACCCGTCGCCGCTGACCGCCCCGCGCGACGTCGGCGCGTGCCTCGTCGGGTGCTGCCGCGACTTCACGCTCCTGCACGTCGCCGCGCTGCGCGAGCACGGGGTCCCGGCGCGCAGCCGCGTCGGGTTCGCGCCGTACCTGCGCCCGGACTTCGCGCACGACCACGTCGTCGCCGAGCGCTGGGACGCGGACCGGGCGGAGTGGGTGCGCGTCGACGCGCAGATGGACCCGGCGGACTGGGGCGACGTGGACGTGTCGGACCTCGGCACCGGGCCGGGCAGCCCGTTCCGGCCCGCGTCGCGGCTCTGGCTCGACCACCGCGCGGGCCGGCTCACCGCGGCGGACCTCGACGGCTTCGGCGTGAGCCCGGACCTGCCGCTGCGCGGGCGCTGGTTCGTGCGGAACTACGTGGTCGTGGAGCTCGCGCACCTGACCGGGCACGAGCTGCTGCTGTGGGACCTGTGGGGCGCGATGACCCCGCCCGCCGTCGGGCCCGACGGGGAGCTCGCCGAGGTCGACGTGCCCGACGCCCCCGACCTCGACGACCTCGTCGACCGGGCCGCCGAGCTGCTGCTCGACCCCGACGCGCACCTCGCCGAGCTCGACGCGCTCGCGGCCGACCCCCGGCTCGACCCGCGGACCGGCGTCGTGTGCGACTCCCCGCGCGGGGTGCGGGAGGCGGTCGACCTCACGGCCCGCCGCTGAGGAGTCGCTACAACGTTCCGGGGTCGCCGCCCGTCAGTGTGGTGACCGGGCGAGCCGCCCGGCCCGACCACAGGAGCGATCGATGACCCCTCGGAACGTCGACGACACGTTCGCCGCCCTGGCGCGCGAGCGGGGTCCGGCGCTGACCGGGTACGCGTACCTGCTCACGGGCGACCTCGCGGCGGCCGAGGACCTCGTGCAGGACGCGCTGCTCAAGGTGTTCGTGCGCACCCGCACCGGCTTCCGGCCGGACGTGGCCGAGGCGTACGTGCGCCGCACCGTCCTCACGCTGTACGTCGACGGCTACCGCCGGCGTCGGCACCTCGGCGCGCTGCGGCACCTGCTCGCCCGGGACGCCGCTCACGAGGGCCCGGACACCTCCGCGCCCGACCGGCTCGATCTGCGGGCCGCGCTGGCCACGCTCGCGCCGCAGGAGCGGGCGTGCGTCGTCCTGCGGTTCTACGAGGACCTCACCGTCCCCGAGATCGCCGAGCGGATGGGCCTGGCCCCGGGGACGGTCAAGCGGTACCTGAGCAACGCGGTCCGCAGGCTCGAGGCCGTGCTCGGGCCGCTGCCCAGCCGCCGCCCGGACGCCGAGCGCCTGCCCGACCTCCTCACGGTCGACACCGACGACACCACGAGATCCGGGAGCTGACGATGGAGTTCGATCTCGAGCGCGGCCTGCGCGAGCTCGCCGACGACGCCTCGCGCGGCACCCGCGTGCCGGTCGAGGAGCTCGGCCGACGCCTGCGCCGCCGCCGCGCGACCCGGGCCGCGACGGTCGCGGTGGCCGCCACGGCGACCGTCGCGGGCCTCGTCACGGGTGCCGCGGGGCTCGCGGACCTCGTCCGGCGACCGGACGCGACGGCGCCCGTGGCGACGGCCGTCCCGACGCCGACTCCGTCGACCACGTCCGCACCGGTGCCGAGCACGACCCCGACGCCGACCTCGACGTCCACGCCGACGGTCCCCCCGCCCACCGCGGAGCCGACGGCGAGCGCACCCGCCCTCCCGAGCGCGCCCACGCCGCCGCGCCCCTCCGCGGAGGTCCACGGCAGCACCGCCTGGGCGGTGTACGTCGCCGTGTCGCCGCAGCGTGACGACGCGGCGCTGGCAGCCGACGCGCGCCTGACGGCGATGGGGTACACCCAGCTGCGCGGCGGGGACCTGGCGTGCGACCGCGGGGCCGCCGAGGCGCTCGGGCGTGACCCGTCGGAGCACGCCGTCGCCGTCTACTTCGACACGGAGGCCGACGCGGCGCTGTTCGCGGAGCTCTACGGCGACGGCGTGGTCGGCACCGTCCAGGTCACGCTGCGCTGCCGGGACTGAGCCGCCGGGACCGGTCCGCCGTCCGACGCGAACGGCGGCCTTGCGTCAGAGCAGCCCGTGCGCCCGGAACACCCGGTCGAGGATGTCGTGGACGACGGGCGCCTTGAGGGCGTTGTAGTCCATCCCGGACCCGCCGCCCGCGGCGGTCAGCCGGTCCACGGCGGCGTGCTTGGCGGCCGCGTACGCCGCGCGGTCCTCGCGGTGCTCGCGCAGCCAGTCGCGGAAGAGCCGGTGCCGGACGACCTCGGGGCAGTCCGGGCTCCACACGTGCAGGTGCGCGCGGGGCTCGGCGTGCGCGAAGACCCGGTGCTCGTGCCAGGCGCGCTCGCGCAGGCTGAGCGTGAAGCCCTCGGCCTCGAGGGCCGCGCGGTAGGCGGGCTCGTCGGTGGAGTCGGCCACGGTGAGGTCGAGGTCGATGATCGGCTTCGCGTCCAGGCCGGGCACGGACGTGGACCCGACGTGGTCCAGGGCGAGCACGCCGTCGCCGAGCGCGCGCCGGACCCGCGCGGCGAGCCCGGCGTACGCGGCGGCCCACGCCGGGTCGTGGGCGGTCACGGTGATCGGGCGGGGCGGCTGCGGCGCGACCCACTCGATGCCGTCGGGGTCGTCGGGGTAGTGCCGGACGATGTCTGCTGCGCTGACCACGCCCCGAGGCTAGCGAGCGCGCGTCGGCGGTGGGGAAGCCGCCGCTCCGGCGGCCGCCTCGCCGGCCGTCGGCTCCCGGTCGAGGTCAGCCCCGCGGCCGCTCCGGCCCCGCGCTGCCCGCGGCGTAGTCGACGAGCGGCGTCGCGCCGTCCGCCCACGCGTCGAGGATCGGCTGCACGATGCGCCAGCCCTCCTCGGCCTCCTCGGCGTGCGCCGACAGCCGGGTGTCCCCGGCGACCACCGCGAGCAGCAGCTGCCCGTACGGCGTCGGGTCCTGGCGCGCGAGCTGGGTGTCGAGCTGCACCGTCTCGAGGTCGAACGGGTCGCCCATGCCGTTGATGTTGAGGCGCAGCGCCATCCGGTCCGGGTCGAGCTGGAGCCGGAGCTCGTTGGGCTCGGGGTGCTGACCGGTGAACACGTCGTGCGGCACGGGCCGGAACCGGACGACGACCTCGCGCCGGTCCGCGTCGAGCGCCTTGCCGGTGCGCAGCCGGAACGGCACCCCGCCCCACCGCCAGTTGTCGATCGCGAGCGTCACGTCCGCGTAGGTCTCGGTCTCGTGTGCGGGGTCGACGCCCTTCGCGTCGACGTAGGCGTCGACGTGCCGGGTCTCGCCGTCCTTGCCCGTGACCTCGCCGCTCGTGTACCGGCCGCGCACCGTCGAGCGCGCGACCTCCTCGGGGGACAGCTCGCGCACCGCCCGCAGCACGTCGACCTTGCGCTTGGACAGGTCCGACGGGCCGACCGAGAGCGGCGGCTCCATCGCGACGTACGTGAGCAGCTGCAGGAGGTGGTTCTGCACCATGTCGCGCAGCGCGCCCGAGCGGTCGTAGTAGCTGCCGCGGCTCTGGGAGTCGACGGTCTCGTCGAACACGATCTCGACGCTCTCGACGAACCGGCTGTTCCAGAGCGGCTCGAGCACCGCGTTCGCGAAGCGCAGCCCGAGCAGGTTGATGACGGTCTGCTTGGCGAGGAAGTGGTCGACGCGGAACGTCCGCTCCTCGGGGACGACGGCGGCGAGCGCGGCGTTCAGCGTGCGGGCGCCGTCGAGGTCCTCGCCGAACGGCTTCTCCACGACGACGCGCAGGCCCGCGGGCCGCTCGCACTTCCCGAGCGCGGCGATCACGTCGCGGAACAGCACGTGCGGCAGCGCGAGGTAGAGCACCACCGGCTCGTCGCCCTCGGGCGCGGCCTCCTCGAACGCCTGCTGCAGCGTCGCCGGGTCGGTCACGTCGCCGTGCACGAACCCGGCCTCGTCGGCGAGCGCCTGCACCTGCTCGGCGGGCCCGTGGCCGCGGTGCTCCGCGACGACGCCGCGCACGTGCTCGCGGAACGCGTCGGGCGTCAGGTCGTCCTGCGCGACGCCGACGAGCCGCAGCCCGCCCTCGACGAGGTGCAGCACCTGCGTCAGGCCCGGGAGCAGGTAGCGGCGCGTCAGGTCGCCCGTGGCGCCCAGCACGATCATGTGTGCGGTCATCGTCGTCCGTCCCCGAGTGCGGCGGGCCCGCGGCGGTGCGTGCGCGGGCCGCTCCCACTCCACCGGAGCGGCACGGGGGCCGCAACCGGGCGGTCGGGCCCGTCGCGCGGGACATCGGGCGACGCGCTCGACGCGCACGCACCGCCGGGAGCGGGAGACGATGGCTCGGTCGAGGCTTCGGCAGCG
Organism: Cellulomonas cellasea; assembly: GCF_006538745.1. Classification (GTDB taxonomy): domain Bacteria; phylum Actinomycetota; class Actinomycetes; order Actinomycetales; family Cellulomonadaceae; genus Cellulomonas_A; species Cellulomonas_A cellasea. Next base: position 313,906 of record NZ_BJLR01000016.1, read on the forward strand.
TGGACGAGATCGAGGAGAGCCGCATGGACGGCCCCAGGGGCAGCGCAGGTGCGTCGGGCGACGCCGTGGCGGTCCGGGCGCTGGGCGCGGACGCCGCGCGGGCCCGGTCCGCGCGGCGGCTGCTGCGCGCCGAGACGGGCGAAGCCGGTCTGCAGTCCATGGTCACGCTCGCCGCGCAGCTCCTCGCGACCCCGTCCGCCGAGGTCTCGCTGGTCACCGACGTGCGTGTCATCGTGGCCGGCGTCGGGGCCCTGCCCGGCCCGGTCGGCACCGTCACCCGCCTCGAGGACTCGCTGTGCTCGCGGGTCGCGGCGCACGGCGAGCGGCTCGTGCTCACCGACGCACGCACCGACCCCCGGGTCCGCGAGTCCGCCGCCCTCGCCGACGAGCGGGTGGGCGCGTACCTCGGGGTGCCGCTGATCAGCGACGACCACCGGGTCGTCGGCGCCCTGTGCGTCTACGGACCCGAGCCGCGGCAGTGGACCGCGCACGAGATCCGCACCCTGGAGCACCTTGCCGCGGCCGCGGCCGCACAGCTCGAGATCACCGCCCTCGACGCCGAGTACGCCGCCGCCGACCGCTCGCAGATGCTCACCGCCGCGGCCCAGGCCGCCGGGCTCGGCACGTTCGCCTGGGACCTGCGCACCGGAGCGCTGCGCTGGGACGACTCCCTGCTCGAGGTCTTCGGGTACGACCACGAGTCCTTCGGCGGCACCATCGACGCCTTCAACGCCCGCGTCCACCCCGACGACCTCCCCACGGTGAGCGCCGCTCTGGACGCAGCGATCGCCGCGTGCGGGATCTACGAGGCCGAGTTCCGGGTGCGTCGTCCCGACGGGACCGTGCGCTGGCTCAGTGCCCGGGGTCAGGCCGTGGCCGGCGCGGACGGTGACGCCGAGCACCTGATCGGCGTCACCACCGACACCACCGCGTTGCGCGCCGGCGAGCAGCGCGTCCGCGAGGTGCTCGAGGACATGACCGTCGGGTACTACCACCTCGACGCCGACTGGCGGTTCACCTACGTCAACGCCGAGGCCGAACGCATCTTGAGCAGCGCGCGGGAGGACCTGCTCGGCGGAGTGGTCTGGGACCTCTTCCCCGCCGCGGTCGGCACAGGTTTCGAGGAGCACTACCGGGCTGTCGCCCGCACCGGTCGGACGGTCGTGTTCGACGCCTACTACCCCGCGCCCCTGGACGGCTGGTACGAGCTCCGCGCGGTCGCCGAGCGCGGCGGCGTCGCCGTCTACTTCACCGACGTCACGGAACGGCGCAACGCCCTCGCCGCCGCCGAGCAGGCCCGCGCGAGCTCCGCCCTGCTCGCCGCGGTGGCCACCGATCTCGCCGAGCTCCTCGACCCCGTCCAGGCGCTCCAGGCCGTCCTGCCGCACCTCGTCCCCTCGCTCGCCGACTTCGCGATCGCGAGCCTGCTCGACGAGGGCCACAGCCCCTGGGCACAACGGCTCCACGACGTCGCCGCCCTGCACGTCGACCCCCGGATGCAGCCTGTGCTGGACGAGTTCCGCGCTCTGCGTGTGCCCGCCCTGGCTCCCCGGTCGTCCGTCGCCCGCGCGCTGGCGGGGACTCAGCCCGTCGTCCACACCGGGATCCCCGAGCCGGGCAGCGTCCTGCAGGACGGCCCGGCCCAGGAGCTCCTCGGCCGGCTGGCCCCGCACACCAGCGTCGTCGTGCCGCTGCGTGGCCGCGGGCACACCCGCGGGCTGATCACGCTCGCGCGCACGGCCGCACGGGGGGAGTTCTCGCCGCGCGAGATGACGACGCTGCGCGACGTCATGGCGCAGGTGGGCCTCGCCCTGGACAACGCGCACCTGCACGCCGCCCGCCGCCACCTCGCGGAGGAGCTGCAGCGCAGCCTGCTGACCGAGCTCCCCGAACCGGACCACCTGCATCTCGTCGCCCGGTACGCCCCGGCAGCGTCCGGGGCGGCGCAGATCGGCGGGGACTGGTACGACGCGTTCCTGGTCCGCGACGGCAGCACGTGCCTGGTCATCGGGGACGTCACCGGCCACGACCTGCGCGCGGCCGTCACGATGGCGCAGGTCCGCAACGTGCTCCGCGGCGGGGCGCACGCCGTCGTCCAGCCGCCCGCACTCATCCTGTCCTCGCTGGACTGGGCGATGCACGACCTCGCCGTCGGGGCGTTCAGCACAGCGATCGTGGCGAAGATCGAGCAGACCCCCGAGCTCGCCGAGCAGGGGCTGCGGCTGTTGCGGTGGGCCAGCGCCGGGCACCTGCCGCCCGTCCTGCTGCATCCCGACGGACACGCGGAGCTCCTCACCCGCCCAGCCGACCTCCTCCTGGGGATGAGAGCCCACACGACGCGGCACGACCACACCCAGGTGATCCACCCGGAGTCCACGCTCCTGCTCTACACCGACGGCCTCGTCGAACGCCGCGGCGAGTCGCTCACCGTCGGGCTGGAACGGCTCCGCCGCCACGTCGAGACCCTCGCCGGACTGCCGCTCGACGAGCTCTGCGACCGGCTCGTCGCCGACCTCGCCGCCGACTCCGAGGACGACGTCGCCCTGCTCGCCGTGCGCGCCCACCGCGAGGACCGCCCCCGACCCGCCGAAGCCGGACCCCGCAGACTGCCCGGCGACCCCACCCACCACCTCGACACATGAAGCCCGCACGATCCCACGCGATGGGCGACCCCTGTGCCTGACGTGCGCAGCGGAGCCGACCAGGACGTACCGAGCTCCACCCCGCCGCAGACCTTCACCACGGTGGGCCGCTGGAGCCTGGAGAGCGCGTCCGAGCTGGCGCACGTCCGCCACGCGATCCACGACGCGTTGACCACCCTCGGCACCGGCGTTCCCGATCAGGTGGCGGACCAGATCGTGCTGGTCACGTCCGAGCTCGCCACGAACGCCCTGCGGCACGGCATCCCGCCCGCGGTCGTCAACCTGGGCGTCGACGGCACCGCGCTCCTGCTGGACGTCGCCGACCACCACCCGGGCCGCGCGCCGGTCCTGGCCGGGGAACGGGCGGTCGGGGCCGGTGGCTTCGGCCTGATGATCACCCAGCGCCTCGCCGCGGACGTCGGCTGGTACACCACACGCACCGCCAAGCACGTCTGGGCCACCTTTCGCACGATGCCGCCCGTGCCGTAGGCACCGGTCGCCGGTCACCTCACCTCCGCGGCCTGCCCACGGTTCTGTTGCCCCGTCGGTCCCCCTCCTCTCCTCAGGCGCGGCCTGTTCCGAGGCTGCAGGCTGGTCCTGATGCCGTCGAGGTGCTCGACGGGGACGGCGGGGCGGGGTCTGGACGGTCGTGACCGCACCCCCGTGTGCCACGTCGGCCGGGTCGGGTCGGTTCGAGCGAAGGAGGACGACATGACCGCGAAGCGCTCGCTCGAGGGGCGTCGGATCGCTGCTCTGGCGGCCGACGGGTTCGAGAAGGCCGAGCTCGTCATCCCGCTGCGGGCACTGGAGCGGGCCGGTGCGGAGGTCCACGTCGTCTCGCTGCACCGCGGGCGCATCCGTGGGCTGAACCTGCACCTGCCCGCCGGCAGGGTCCGTGTCGACAAGACGATCACCCACGCCGATCCTGCCGAGTACGACGGGCTGCTCCTGCCCGGGGGATTCATCAGCCCCGACCTGCTCCGTCAGTCGGCCGACGCACGGGCCTTCGTCCGCGCCTTCGCGGTGAGCGGACGCCCCGTCGTCACCCTCTGCCACGGGCCCTGGGTCCTCGCGTCCGCGGGCCTCCTCGAAGGACGCACCCTCACGTCGTGGCCAGGCATCCGCGACGACGTGGTCCACGCAGGCGCGACCTGGCGGGACCAGGAGGTCGTCCGGGACGGCAACCTCACCACGAGCCGAGGACCCCAGGACATGGCCGCCTTCCTGCCGGCGATGCTCGACGCCTTCGCCGAGACCTCCCCCCGGCCCGAGCCGGCGTCACGAGGTGGCAGATCCGATCCCCAGCGCGACTCGCCCCCTCGAACAGCGGTCACGGCGCTACGGCGAACCCCGAAGCCGTCTGCCGTTGCCGTGGTCGTGATCGGACTGCTGGCGGCCGCCCGGCACGGTCGACGCGGGCCCGCGCCGCGAGGCTGACCTGCGCCGAGAACATCCGTGTGCGTGTCGCCGGTCCGGCGGACCTCCACGCGAGTCCTCCTCGACAGCCGCGACCCGACGGCCTGGCCACCCGACCCACCGAGGCGCCCTGCGGATGCGATCGATCCGGGTCGATCGCATGCTGGGTGGGATCCGCAGGAAGGTCGGGCGTCGTCGCCGAGCCGCGTCAGGAGCTCCCCCATGACGAACGACACCGAGCAGTCGGACCGGCTGATCCGACCCCCGCAGCTGCGCACCGGGGAGGACCGCTCGGCATCTCGGCTCGAGCTCTTCCTCGACCTCGCCTACGTCCTGGTGATCGCAGAGATCGCCGGCGCTTTCGCGCTCGACCTCACGTGGCACGGCGCGGCGGTGTTCGCCGCGATCTTCGCCATCACCTGGTGGTCGTGGGTCACCATCACCCTGTACGCCAACCGGTTCGACACCGACGACGTCCTGTACCGGTTGGCGAAGCTCGCCGGCGCGTTCGGCGTCGCCATCATGGCCGCTGCCGCGAGCGACCCCACGGGCGCGGAGACCACGGCCTTCACCGTCGGCTACCTCATCACGCGGGTGCTCCTGCTCGCGCTGTACGCCCGGGCGTGGCGGCACGTGCACGAGGCCCGCACGACCGTCACGATCTACCTGGTCGGCACGATGGCCGGGGCGGCGTTGTGGACGGTGTCGCTGCTCGTGCCCGGACCGGCGAAGTTCTGGCTGTGGGGCCTGGGCGTCGCGCTCGAGGCGACCGCACCGCTGATCGCCACCCGCACGGGCGACAACGCACCCCTGCACGTCGAGCACCTGCCCGAGCGGTTCGGGCTCTTCGTCATCCTGGTCCTGGGCGAGTCCATCGCCTCGGTCGTCGTGGGCATGCACGACACCCACTGGAAGCCCACCTCCGTGCTCGTCGCCGCGGTCGGGTTCACCGTGGCCGCGGCGCTGTGGTGGAACTACTTCGACCTCGGGGCGGCCGCCGGCAAGCAGCAGCTCACCTCGAGCGACCGGCCCCAGCGCACCGGCAGCGCGGACCGGTACGCCTACGGCCACCTCCCCCTGACCCTCGGCCTGGCGGCCGTGGGGGTGGGGATCGAGCAGTACATCGTCCACCCCACCGGCGAGCTCACCGCGGGCGGGCGATGGGCCCTGTGCGCCGGGGCGGCGCTGTTCCTCGCCGGCACCGCCGTCATCATCTCCGGTGACCGCGGATGGCGCGCCGTGTGGCCCTGGCCCGCCGCGGCGATCCCGGTCGTCCTCGCCGTCGGCTATCTGGACGAGCTGATCCCCGCCGTCTCGGTCAGTGCGATCGGGGTCGCGATGATCGTCGTCATCCTCGCCGGCTTGCGTGAGCAACGACGCGGCACGCTGCCCGTCGACGAGTGACCCGAGAGCGCGACGGTGCTCGCTGAGCGCCCGGAGCACCTCCGGCTCACCCGCGGGCGTGGACCGGCTCGCGCGCTCCCTGGGAAGCGTCTGCGTCCCGACGGCGGCGTCACGGCGTCCCGACGGGAACGTCGGCCACGTCGCGGCGGTCAGGGGCGGGCCGTGCGCGCGCGGCGGACCGGGGCCGTGAGCGCGAGCGCCCCGTACACGAGCGCGCACAGGCCGGCGAACCCGAACGGGTTGCGGGTCACCCACTCCGGGTAGGGCGCGACGACGGCGACGAAGAGGCCCCCGACCCCCGAGACCGCCGCGTGGGTGAGCGCCGCGCCCACGCGGGTGGCGCGGTGGTCCGGCAGGGCCGCGACGGCGAGGCCGTTCGCCGTCCCGAAGAGGGTGCCCACCCAGATGCCGACGAAGGCGCCGACGACCGCGCCGTAGATCGCGATGACGACGGCGCTCCCGCTGGTGTCGGTGCTGCCTCCCCCGAGCGTGCTGCTGGACAGCACGGTCCCGCCGCAGAGAGCGCCGAGGAGCAGGCCGGCGACGATCCCCGTGAGGACCGCGTGGAGCATCGCCACGAGCCGGTCGGCCGGGCCGGTCCGGCCGGTCGGCCCGGTCCCGTCGAGCCGCTCGGTGCCGCGGGCGTGGGCGTCGACGGGAGCGGCCCAGAGCTCGCGCGGGAGGGCCCCCGGTGCCGGGCCGGTGGGCCGGAGGTCCGTCGGGAGGGCGAGGTCGCGGGTCATGGTCGTCGCCTCTGGTCGAGAGTTTGAGCGAGTGCTCAAAAAGGAGCGTAGCGCCTCGCACGCCTCCGGCGGACCGCGCGCGTCCCGGCGTGCGGAGGTCGCGGCGTCGCGCACCCGGCCGACGTGGACGCCGGCGCCCGGGGCAGCGCCGCTGGGTAGGCTCCCCGCCGTGGAGATCCTCGTCATCGGCACCGGTGCCCGTGAGCACGCCCTCGTCCGCGCGCTGTCCCGCGACCCCCAGGTGACCGGCCTGCATGCGGCCCCCGGCAACCCGGGCATCGCGGCGCACGCCCGCATCCACGGCGTCGACCCGCTCGACGGCGCCGCGGTCGCCGCGCTCGCCCGGTCCCTCGGCGTCGACCTCGTCGTCGTCGGCCCGGAGGCCCCGCTCGTCGCGGGCGTCGCCGACGCGGTGCGCGAGGCCGGCATCGCGGTGTTCGGGCCGAGCCGCGAGGCCGCCCGGCTCGAGGGGTCCAAGGCGTTCGCGAAGGAGGTCATGGCCGCCGCCGGCGTCCCGACCGCGGAGCCCCGGGTCGCCTCGACCCCCGAGGAGGCCGCCGCGGCGCTCGACGAGCTCGGCGCACCGTACGTCGTCAAGGACGACGGGCTCGCCGCCGGCAAGGGCGTCGTCGTGACCACCGACTACGCCGAGGCGCTCGCCCACGCGCACGCCTGCCTCGCCAAGCTCGGCGCGCGCGTCGTGATCGAGGAGTACCTCGACGGCCCCGAGGTCTCGCTGTTCTGCCTCTCCGACGGCACGACCGTCGTCCCGCTCGTCCCCGCGCAGGACTTCAAGCGCGCGCACGACGACGACCGCGGCCCCAACACCGGGGGCATGGGCGCGTACTCGCCGCTGCCGTGGGCGCCGCCCGGGCTCGTCGAGGAGGTCGTCACCCGCGTCGCGCAGCCGACGGTCGACGAGATGGCCCGGCGCGGGACCCCGTTCGCGGGCGTCCTCTACGTCGGCCTCGCGCTCACGACGCGCGGCACCAAGGTCGTCGAGTTCAACGCGCGCTTCGGTGACCCCGAGACCCAGGTCGTGCTGGCGCGCCTCGCGACCCCGCTCGCCGGCGTGCTGCACGCCGCGGCGACCGGCGCGCTCGCGGACCTGCCCCCGCTCGAGTGGACCGACCAGGCCGCCGTGACGGTCGTCGTCGCGTCCGAGGGCTACCCCGGCGCGGTCCGCGGCGGCGACGAGATCACCGGCATCGAGGACGCCGAGCAGGTCCCCGGGGTGCACGTGCTGCACGCCGGCACCGCGCTCCAGCAGAACCCGGCCGGGGACGACGACGACGCGCTCGAGGGCGCCCGGCTCGTCTCGGCCGGCGGGCGCGTGCTCTCGGTCGTCGGCGTCGGCGCCGACCTCGCGGACGCGCGCGCCGCCGCGTACGCGGGCGTCGAGCGGATCGAGCTCGCGGGCTCGCACCACCGCGGGGACATCGCGCGCGCCGTGTCGCTCGGCCCGTCGGCCTGACGGTCCGGCGTCGGCGGTCGTCGCGCCCGTCGGCGTTCGTGTCGCGCTAGCGTCGCACCGTGCGTGCGCCGCGGCAGGGGCAGGTCGACGTCGAGCTCGTCGAGACGGTCGGCGACGCGGAGGTGCCCGCGGCCGAGCCCGGCGCCGACTGGCGTGAGCTCCTGCGCGGCGTCCCGGCCCGGGCCTGGGTCGCCGCGGCCGCGGTCGTCGCGCTCGTCGCCGGCGTCGTCGTCGCCGTCGAGTGGCGCGCGGACCGTGCGCAGGCGGCCCGGATCGCGCGCACGGACGGGCTCACCGCGTCGCTCGCCGAGCCGCTCCAGGAGCTGTGGCGCGTGCCGCGCGAGGGCGCGGTGGGCGTCGTCGGGGACGTGCTCGTCCTGTACGGCGGCCCCGGTCAGGGCGTGCTCGGCGTCGGGACGGACGACGGCGTGACCCGGTGGGAGCAGCCCGTCGGCGGCTCCGGCTGGTGCTGGGTCGAGCGGGTCGGCGCGGAGGACGAGCGCGCCACCGTGTGGTCCGGGGGGATCCGGCAGCACGAGCCGGGGACGGCGGTGCTCGCGTGCTCCGACACCCTCGGCGGGGGCATCGACGACCTCTCCCGCACCGAGGTCACCGTCATGGACCCGGAGCGGGGAGACGTGCTCCGCCGGGTGGACCTGGGCAGCACGGGCTCGACCGCCGAGGTCGACGACGGGGTCGCGGTGCTCGGCGTCGACGGCGAGGACCGGGTGGTCGGGAGCCGATGGGACATCCTCACCGGCGAGCGCGTCTGGGAGTACGTCGGCCCGCGGGTCGACCAGGACTCCAGCGGCACCGCCACTTCCCACGACGGCAGCACGATGACCCTGCGGGTGGGCGAGGTGTCCGTGACGCTCGACCTGCGGACCGGCCGGGCCGTCGACACCGCCGGGGGCGGGCGTCCGGTGACGCAGGAGCTCGACCGGCTGCCGCTCGCGGACGGCGGGATCGCGGTCTCGACCGCGGTCGACGACGAACGCCACGAGGTCGTGGTGCACGACGAGGACGGCGGGCTGCGCTTCACGACCGCCGGCCACGCGCTCCGCCCGGTCGCCGACGACGGCAGCGCCCCGCGGACCCTGCTGCTCGTCTCGGCGAAGCGGCCGGGGATCATGGCCGTGGACGCCCGGACCGGCGACGAGCTCTGGCGGTCGAGCATCTCCTCCTGGCAGGTCGCGGTCCTCGCCGGGCTGGTCGTCCTGCGGGACCAGCAGGTCCTCACCGCCGTCGACGCGCGCACCGGGGTGACCGTCTGGGAGCACGACGACACCGCTCCCCGGACGGGCGTGAGCCTCCTGACCGACGGCCGGCGGCTGCTGACGCCCGTCCAGGTCGACGGCCGGACGCACCTCCTCACGCGGGACGTGGAGACGGGCCGGGAGGTCTGGCGTGCCCCGGCACCCGGGGCGGACGGCTACCTGGACCGGCTGCCCGACGGGCGCGTGCTCGTCGTCGGCCGGGGGGAGACGGTCGTGCTGGCGCCGTAGCGGGGTCGTGGCAGGGGCGGCGGGTGCGCGCGCCGGAACCGCGGCAGGGCTACGGGCTCAGCTCGCCGACCACCCGCGCGGCCTCGGCGCGGAGCGTGACTCCGCGCTCGAGCGCGCTCGTCTCGAGCCGGGCGAGCGCGTCCTGCGGTCCGCCGCCCTCGTGCACCATGACGATGCCGACGGCCTGGTCGATCGTCGCGCGGGCCGCGATCGCCGCCCGGAGCTCCCTCGCGAGGCGGGGGGCGTCGCCGGCCCGGACGAACATGTCGAGCGTGCGCGCGAGGACCTCGGTGTACATCTCCGCGCGGGCGAGCGCCGCGCGGTCCCAGGCGTCCGGCTCGCGCGCGTACAGGTTGAGCGCGACGTCGAAGTCGTGCCCGATGCGCCGCGGCACGGCGGCGGACGACGCGAACCCCGCGAGCGTGCACGCCTCGCGCCACGACGGCCACCGGGTCTCGGTCTCGACCCGCGGGACGACGAGCACGGCGCCCGCGTCCATGGCCGCCAGGCAGGGTCCCTCGCCGGCGAGGTGCTCGACCTCGTCGCACAGCTCGGCGGCGACGTCGCTGCTCGCGACCGACGTCGCCTCACCGGCCCGCCGCACCGTGATCGAGGTCGAGGTCCCGGGGGCGATGCGCTCGGCGGCCAGGGGTGCGACGGCGCGGACGTACTCCTCGAGGTCGGTCGTGGAGTGCGCGAGGGCCTCCAGGGCGCTGCGGGCGAGCGTGCGCTCGTGCTCGAGGTCCACGACCGGCTCCTTCCGGGGCTGTGCTGACCCCAGGGTGCGACGCGCGGCGGCGACGCGCCATCCGACAGGTGCCCCGGCGCGCCGCGTCCCCGCGGCCCGGGGGCGCGACCGACGGTTCCGGCGGCACCGGTGCGCGGCGCGAACGCGTCCTCCCCGCCCGCGGCGCGTGCGGCAGGATGTGCGCGTGACCGCGACGACCGCACCGGCCGGCTGGACCCACACCTACTCGGGGAAGGTCCGCGACCTGTACGTCCCCGACGCCGCCACCGAGGCGGGCCGCGCGGTGCAGGACCGGCACGGCGACGTCGTGCTCGTCGTCGCGAGCGACCGGATCAGCGCGTACGACCACGTGCTCGCGTCCGAGATCCCCGACAAGGGCATCGTCCTCACCCAGCTCAGCCTGTGGTGGTTCGCGCAGCTCGAGGACCTCGTGCCGAACCACGTCGTGACCGCCGAGCCGGGCGACGAGCCCGGGGACGTCCCGCCCGCCTTCGCCGGGCGCGCGATGGTGTGCCGGCGGCTCGAGATGTTCCCCGTCGAGTGCGTGGCCCGCGGCTACCTCACCGGCTCGGGCCTCGCGGAGTACCGGGCGGGTGGGAAGGTCACCGGGATCCCGCTGCCCGCGGGGCTCGTCGACGGCTCGCGCCTGCCGGAGCCGATCTTCACGCCCGCGACCAAGGCCGAGCTCGGCGACCACGACGAGAACGTCAGCTTCGACGTCGTCGCGCGAACCGTCGGCGCGGAGACGGCCGAGCGCCTGCGGGAGCTCACGCTCGCGGTCTACGCGCGCGCCGAGGGCATCGCCCGGGAGCGCGGCGTCGTCCTCGCGGACACCAAGCTCGAGTTCGGCACCGACCCCGTGACGGGCGCGATCACGCTCGGCGACGAGGTGCTCACGCCGGACTCCTCGCGGTTCTGGCCCGCCGACGCCTGGGAGCCTGGCCGCGCGCAGCCCAGCTTCGACAAGCAGTACGTGCGCGACTGGCTCACGTCGCCCGCGTCCGGCTGGGACCGCGCGGGGGACGCCGCGCCGCCCGCGCTCCCGGCCGAAGTCGTCGAGCGCACCCGGGCCCGGTACGTCGAGGCGTTCGAGCGGCTGACCGGGCGTCCGCTGGGCTGAGCCGCGGCAGAACTGGTCCCGCCCGGGCCGGTCCGCGGGCCCCGCGGTGTGCGAAGGTGGGGAGTCGATGGAAATGTGCTGACCCGATCGGGGCCGGCGACACCGGTGCACGGGCGGACCTCCGCCGGACGGGCCGGTACGGCATGCCTGAGATCTCCTCCTACCTCGACGAGCTCGCCCGCGAGGTCGCGCAGTCGTTCGGCGAGTCCGCCGGTTCGAGCATCACGTTCCAGCACCACGGCGCGGTGCTCCGCGTCGCGAGCAGCGACGAGGCGTCCGCCCGCTGCGACCAGGTCGAGTCGCGCCTGCACAGCGGCCCGTGCCTCCAGGCGATGGAGACCCAGGAGGCGGTGGTCGTGCCTCGGCTGGCGGACCTCACGGAGTGGCCCGAGTGGCGCGAGCAGGCGGTGCACGAGGGGTACGTCTCCGCGGTCGCCGTGCCCGCGCCCGTGGCGCCCGACGTGGCGGTCGCGCTCAACGTCTACTTCATGCGGGCGGAGGGGTGGGACGACGGCATGCTGGCCGTCGCGCAGCAGCACGCCCGGGCGATCGCCCGCGCCGTGCAGGGCCGGCTCGTGCTCCTCACCGCGGCCCACGCGGCGAACGAGGTGCGCGCGGCGGTGGGGAGGCGCGTCACGGTCGAGCACGCTGTCGGCGCCATCATGCACTGCAACGCCTGCACGCCCGACGAGGCGCTCGAGGTCCTGCGCCGCACGTGCGCCGACGTCGACGTGAGCCTCGAGACGGCTGCCCGCATCGTCGTCGGGGTTCTGTCGGGTGCGCCGACGGGTTCGCGGACGAGGCTCGACGAGCGCTGACCCGGCGCATCAGTGAGGATCGAGCGGGACGAGAGGAGCACCGTGGAACCTGTTCCGGGGACGGCCGAGGTGCTGCGAGCGCTGCGGGAGTCAGGCGCGGGTGACATCGAGAGTGCGCTGCGCGAGCTCGCGGACCGTGTCGCCGAGGTCGTGCCGTCGTGCGTGGGGGTCAGCCTCAGCGTCGCGCACGGTGGGCTGACCTTCACGCTCGCGTCGTCGAGCACGGACGCGGCCCGGCTCGACGCGGTCCAGTACCTCGTGGGCGGGCCGTGCGTCGGCACCGCGTCCGAGAACGTCGAGATCGAGCTCGGCGATCTGCTGGACGAGGACCGGTGGCAGCGCTTCGCGGTGTCCGCGGCCGCGGCGGGCGTGCGCAGCACCTTGTCGCTCCCGCTCGTCGTCGCGGGCGTGGGCCCCGGGTCGGTCAACCTGTACGCCGCCGACGAGCACGCGTTCGTGGACGCCCGCGAGGCCCTGCGCGACGTCGTGGGCGCCGGCGTGGACGTGGCGGTGACCAACGCGGACCTCTCGTTCCGCACCCGCGACGCGGCCGCGGCCGCGCCGCACAACCTGCGGGAGCTCGACCTCGTCGAGCAGGCCGTCGGTTACCTCATGGCGAGCGAGCGGATCGACGCCGAGCAGGCGCGCGGGCGGCTCGCCGAGGCGGCCGAGCGAGCGGGCATCGACCTCGTGGCCGTCGCCCGGACCCTGGTCGGCGACGGCTGACCGCGGGCTCGAGGACGCCCCGTACGCTGGCGCCCTCCGAGCTGACGCGCGATGCTGGTCGGGAAGCGGATGCCGGTAGGGGAGTGGTCACGATGCAGCTCTCGCTGGAGCACGCAGAGGCGGTCGGGGCGCTGCAGGACGCGCTCGCCGCGGCGACCGGGGTCGACGAGCTCCTCGGCGGCGTGGTGCTGCACGCCGCCGCGCACGTGCCGGACGGGGTGCACGTCGCCGTCACGGTGCACCGGACCGACCGGGACCCGCGGAGCGCGGGCAGCAGCCCCGGGGCGTCGTCCTGCGTCGAGGCGGAGCTCGGGTCGTACGACGGCCCGTCCGTGACCTCGGTGGCGCAGGGTCACCGCGTCGTCGTCGTCGACGTCGACGCGGAGGCATGGTGGCCCGCGTGGCGCTCAGCTGCCGTCGCGGCGGGCTTCCGCACCGCGGCGGTCGTGACGCGGACCGTCCGGGAGGAGTGCGCGGTCACGTTCACCGTGCTCAGCGAGCGGCAGGAGTCCTGGGACGCGGACGCGCTCGTCCGCACCGAGCTGTACGTGCAGGAGGTCGCGCGGGCGCTCGAGGTCTGCCTGAGGTGGGCCGACGGCGCCGAGCTCGCTGCGGACCTGCGGTCGACGCTCGCGGGGCGCGCGGTGATCGACCAGGCGGTCGGGGTGATCATGGCCGAGAACCGGTGCTCGGCGGAGGACGCGCGGGCCGTGCTGGAGAGCGCCTCGGTCAACCGGAACGTGGACCCGCGGGACGTCGCCGCGGCACTGATCGAGAGCGTCACGGGCGTCGCACCCTCCGTGCCGGCGGAGTTCGTGGCGCGGCCGGCCGCGCGGCCGCGAGCGTCGAGGCGCCCCCGCCCCCGCGGGTGACATCTCGGCGCGACGCCGCAGGTGACGGCCCCGGAGCGGCGCCGACGCCCCCCGGAGACCGCACGAGGGCCGGATCGGGGGGATGATGGACGCCGGTGCGCCGGTTCGCGACTCGCCGTCAGGCATCAGGAGCGCACGGTGGACCCGATCCCCGAGACCGCACGGCTGCTCGCGTCCTTGGACGAGGACAACCAGGCCCGCCTCGCCGCGACGCTGCGGCGCACGGCCCAGGACGCGGCGCGGCTCGTCCCCTCCCTCGTCGGCCTGAGCCTGACCCTCGGCGAGCACGGCCTCACCCTGACGCTCGTCGCGTCCGACGACGTCGCGCACGCACTCGACGGGGTGCAGGACCGGGTCGGCGGCGCGTCCGGAGCGGCGCTGCTCGACGGCCGGGGGGACGCCGTGCCGGACCCCCTGAGCGAGGAGCGCTGGGCGCAGCACGCGCACGCGGCGTCGGGCAACGGCGTGCGGAGCACCCTGACGTTCGCACTCGACGGGCGGGGCGCGCTCACGCTGTACGCCGCCGCCCCCCGGGCGTTCGCCGGGCGGGAGGACGCCGTGCGCCAGGCCCTCGGCGTGCCGGGCGGGCCCGGTGTGACGAACGGCGACGTGCCGTTCCGGAGCCTCAGCGACGCGCAGGACGCTGCGGCTCGGCTCGCGGACCACGGCCTCCTCGAGCGTGCCGTCGGGTTCGTGGCGGCCTCCCGGAAGGTCGGCGTCGACGAGGCGCGGACCCTGCTGCGGGCAGCTGCGCTCCGGGTGGGGGTCGACGTGGTGCTGCTCGCGAGCACGATCCTGAACGGCCCCCCGCAAGGCGTCGGCCACGACCTCGACGGTGACCACGACCTCGAGGCCGGGGGTCGCGGCGCGTCCTGACGCCGCAGCACGCGGGGGCTACGTGGCCCGTCGCGGTGTGACGCGATCGCGGTCCGCGCACCGGGTGACGAAGGTTAGGCTTACCTTCACATCGCGAGCGCGCCTGGGGGGCAGGTCGTGCGCGCGAGTCCTCGTCGAACCTGAACGGAGCCACCCGTGCCTGCACGCACGTCCCGCCGTCGGCCGCTCGCCGTCGTCGCCGCGACCGCCGCGGCCCTCGCCCTGACCCTCACCGCCTGCGCGTCCGAGGACACCGCGGCCGAGCCCGAGGGGACCGCGGGCGGTGGCGCCTTCCCGGTGACGATCGAGTCCGCGCTCGGCGAGGCCGTGATCGAGCAGGCCCCCGAGCGCGTCGTGACCCTCGGCTGGGGCTCCGGCGACATCGCGTACTCGCTCGGCGTCACGCCCGTCGGCGTCGAGGAGGACGCGTGGGGCGGCGACGAGGACGGCTACCAGCCGTGGCTGCGCGCCGCGATCGAGGAGGACGGCGGCGAGCTGCCCACGACCGTCCAGATGTACCCCGAGCTCGACGTCGAGGCGCTCGTCGGGCTCGAGCCCGACCTGATCCTCGCGCCGCAGTCCGGGCTCGAGCAGGACGTGTTCGACCAGCTCTCCGAGTTCGCGCCCGTCGTCGCCTACCCGGGCGAGCCGTGGCAGACGACCATCGAGGACCAGGTGCGGATCGCCGCCGAGGCGCTCGGGGTGCCCGAGAAGGCCGCCGAGGTGCTGGAGGCGCGCGAGACCGCGCTGACCGACGCCGCCGCGGCGCACCCCGAGTTCGCGGGCACCACGTTCGCGTACGTGTACGGCGGCACGCCCGGCACGCTGAGCGTCTACCTGCCCGGCGACACCCGCGTTTCGCTGCTCACGGGCCTCGGCCTCGAGCTCGCGCCGTCGGTCGCCGGCCTGACCGCGAGCGAGGGCACCTTCGCCGCGACGCTCGGTCTCGAGAACGCCGACCAGCTCGCCGACGCCGACGTGCTGTTCACGTGGTTCAACGACGAGACCGAGCAGCAGGCCACCGAGGCGCAGCCGCTCTGGCAGCAGATCCCCGCGTTCCAGCGCGGCTCGTACCTGCCGATGGTCGACACGACGCTCGGCATGGCCGTGTCCGTCGCGTCGCCGCTGAGCATCCCGTGGGCGCTCGACACCTACGTGCCGCAGATCGCCGAGGCCGTCGCGGCCGTCCCTGCGTCCTGACGGCGACGCGGCCGTGCCGGCTCCGGAGCGCCCCGGCGTCCCGGACCGGCGCGGCCGCGACGCCCACGTCCGCCCCGTGAGCCCCAGGTGACGCACCGATGAGCACCCTCGACGCACCGCCGTCGGCCCGAGCCCCGCACGTCACCGGCGTGCGGGGCTCGCGCGCGCGCTCGTGGGGGCTCGCCGCCGGGCTGCTCGGCGCCGTCGCGCTCGTCGCGGTCGCGTGCGCGCTGAGCGTCACCGTCGGCTCGAAGGCGGTGCCGCTCGGTGACGTGTGGGGTGCGCTCGTCGCGCCCGACGACTCGTACGCGTCCGTCGTGGTGGCGTCGCGGCTCCCGCGGACGGTGCTCGGGATCCTCGTCGGTGCCGCGCTCGCCGTGGCCGGCGCCGTGATCCAGGGCATCACGCGCAACCCGCTCGGCGACCCCGGCCTGCTCGGCGTCAACGCCGGCGCCGCCGCGTCGGTCGTTTTCGTGACGGCGGTCGCGGGAGCCGGCGCCGGGCGGTCCGTGTGGGCCGCGGTGCCCGGCGCGCTGCTCGCCGCGGGCGCCGTGTACGCGATCGGCTCGGGCGGGCGGGGACCGACGCCGGTGCGGCTCGTGCTCGCCGGCGCGGCCGTCACGGCGGCGCTCGTCGCGCTCGTCGAGGCCATCTCGCTCGCCAACCCCACGGTGTTCGACAGCTACCGCGTGTGGGCCGTCGGGTCGCTCGCCGGGCGCGACGCCGGGGCGACCGCGCGCATCCTGCCGTTCGTCGTCGGCGGGCTGCTCGTCGCGCTCGCGCTGTCCCGGGCGCTCAACGCGCTCGCGCTCGGGGACGAGGCCGCGACGTCGCTCGGGCTGCGGGCCGGGCGCACGCGGCTCGTCGGCGGGTTCGCCGCAGCGCTGCTCACCGCCGCGTCGGTCGCCGCGGTCGGGCCGGTCGCGTTCGTCGGGCTCGCCGTGCCGCACGTCGTGCGCGCGTTCACCGGGTCGGACCACCGCTGGCTCCTGCCGTACTGCGCGCTGCTCGGCCCGGTCCTCGTGCTCGGGTCCGACGTCGTCGGGCGCGTGATCGCCCGGCCCGGGGAGCTCATGGTCGGCGCGGTCACGGCGTTCGTCGGGGCGCCGTTCCTCATCGCGGCCGTGCGCCGGGGGAGGGCCGGGCTGTGAGCGCCGCGCAGGAGGGCCCGTCGCTGCTCCGCCTCGGCGACCGCGTCGCCCTCCTGACGAACCGGCGCGCGGTCACGGTGTGCCTCGTGCTGGCCGTCGTCGCGCTCGCGACCGTGCTCGTGACGCTGACGATCGGCGACCTCGGCGTCCCACTGACGGAGCTGCCGACCGTGCTCGCGGGCGGCGGCAGCCGCGCGCAGGAGTGGGTCGTGCTCACCAACCGGCTCCCGCGGCTCGCGGTCGGGCTCGGCGCCGGGGCGGCGTTCGGCGTCGCGGGCGCGATCTTCCAGAGCGTCACGCGCAACCCGCCCGGCAGCCCGGACGTCATCGGGCTCGGTGCCGGTGCGGCGGCCGGCGCGGCGGCGGCGGGGCTGGTCTGGCCCGGCGTCGTGCCGGTGCCCGCGGGCGCGCTCGTCGGGGCGTTCGTCGCGATCCTCGCCGTGTGGGTCGGGTCGGGGCGCGGGTTCGCGGCGCCGTACCGGATGGTCGTGACCGGCATCGCCGTCGGCGCGATGGCGCTCGCGTTCGTGCAGCTCGCGATCCTGCGGGCGACCCGCGAGGACGCGCAGGTCGTCGCCGCGTGGCTCAACGGGAGCCTCGGGTCGCGCGGCTGGTCGGACGCCGCGACCGTCGCCGTCGCGCTCGTCGTGCTGCTGCCGCTCGCGCTCGCGTTGAGCCGCCGCCTGCAGCTCGTCGAGATGGGGGACGACGCCGCGACCGGCCTGGGCGTCGACGCCGGGCGCACGCGCACGCTCGCCGTCGTCGTCGCGGTGCTGCTCACCGGGGCGGCCGTCGCGGTGTGCGGGCCGGTGGCGTTCGTCGCGCTGACCGCCCCGCAGATCGCCCGGCGGCTCACGCGCTCGTCGGGCCCCGGCATGGTCGCCGCCGCGGTCACGGGGGCGACGCTGCTCGTGCTCGCCGACCTGCTCGCGCAGCGGCTGCCCTTCGGCGTGCAGTACCCGGTGGGGATCGTGACCGCCGGCCTCGGCGGGGTGTACCTGGCGTTCCTGCTGGTCCGTGAGTGGAGAAGGGGTGCGGTGTGACGCCGACGACGACAGCGGCCGGGCCAGGGTCCGGGGCGACGGGTCCGGGGGTGACGGGGCCTGCGGCGGCGCCGCTGCGCGCCGAGCGCGTGACGCTCGCCTACGACCGGACCGACGTGGTGCACGACCTGTCCGTGACGATCCCGCGCGCGTCGTTCACGGTGATCATCGGCCCCAACGGCTGCGGCAAGTCGACGCTCCTGCGGGCCCTCGCCCGCACGCTCCGGCCGCGCACCGGCGAGGTCCTGCTCGACGGCGAGCCGCTGACCCGCCTGCGCTCGCGCGACGTCGCCCGGCGCCTCGCGCTCCTGCCGCAGAGCCCGCTGGCCCCGGAGGCCATCACGGTCGGCGACCTCGTCGCGCGCGGCCGCTACCCGCACCAGGGCCTGCTGCGGCAGTGGTCGGCGGCCGACGCCGTGGCCGTCGCCGACGCGATGCACGCGACCGAGGTGACCGAGCTGCGCGACCGCCTCGTCAGCACCCTCTCGGGCGGCCAGCGCCAGCGCGTGTGGCTCGCGATGGCCCTCGCCCAGCAGACCGACCTGCTGCTGCTCGACGAGCCGACGACGTTCCTCGACATCGCCCACCAGTTCGAGGTCATGGACCTGTGCGCGCGCCTGCACGAGGAGGGCCGGACGCTCGTCGCGGTGCTGCACGACCTCAACCAGGCGGCCCGGTACGCGACGCACCTCGTCGCGATGAAGGACGGCCGTGTCGTCGCCGAGGGCACGCCCGCCGAGGTCGTCACGCCCGAGCGGATCGCCGAGATCTTCGACCTCGCGTGCCGCGTCGTCGAGGACCCCGAGACCGGGACGCCGATGGTCATCCCCGCACGGCGGCCCGTGCGCTGAGCCCGTCCCGGCGATCTCCCTGGACCGGCGGGAGGCCGGCGGCGCACGATGACCCCGTGCACGCGCCGAGGAGCAGGTCGTTCGCCGACGTCGTCCGCGAGGTGCGGGAGGCCGCCGACGCGAGCCCTGCGCCGCGCGAGGCGCCCGGGCAGCGGCTCGTCGAGCCCGCGGGCCGGGCGTGGCGCGAGGTCGAGGACGAGATCACCGAGGCCCGCGCGCGCGAGCTCGTGCAGGCCGGTGCCGCGCTCGCGTGGGACGACTGCGGGAGCCTCGGCTACGGCGCCCCGGTCGACTGGGTCGCGCGCGACGAGGCCGCGGCGCTCGCCGCCGACGGGCCGCCCGTGCTGCGGTCGGGGCGGAACCGCTCGGCGAGGCTGAGCGCCTGGCGGGCCGACGACGGCGGGTGGCTCGTGCTCGCGTCGATGTCGGTCCGCTGGGGGCGACGGCTCGACTGAGCCGCCGCTCGAGGCGTCGGCGTCCCGTCCGCGGTCCCCTCGGTCGTCCCCTCCGCCGAGCCCTCAGCCCAGCCCCGCGGCCCGGGCCTTGATCGCCGCCTGCATGCGCGACGAGCACCCGAGCTTCCCGAGCACGCGCGACACGTGCGTCTTCGCGGTCGCCTCGGTGATGACGAGCTCGGCCGCGAGCTCCGCGTTCGACAGTCCGCGCGCGAGGCAGCCGAGCACGTCGCGCTCGCGTGCCGTCAGGTCGGCGTAGCCGTCGATCTGCTCGGGCGTCGCGGGGGCGACCGGGGCCGGGGCGACGAACGCCGCGAGCAGCCGGCGCGTGACCTCGGGGGCCACGACGCCCTCCCCGGCGGCGACCCGGCGGACGGCGTCGAGCAGCGCCGCGGCCTCCGTCGACTTGAGCAGGAACCCCGCCGCCCCGGCGCGCAGCGCGCCGAACACGTACTCGTCGAGGTCGAACGTGGTGAGCACCAGCACGTCCGCGAGGCCCTCGCCGGTGATCGTCCGGGTCGCCTCGATGCCGTCGGTCCCCGGCATGCGGAGGTCCATGAGCACGACGTCGGGCCGCAGCGCCCGCGCGTTCGTGACCGCCGCGGCGCCGTCGCCCGCCTCGCCGACGACCGTGATCGCCGGGTCGGTCTCGAGCATGAGGCGCAGGCCCGCCCGGATCGCGGCGTGGTCGTCCGCCACGAGGACGCGCACCGGCGTCGGGGCGGCCGTCACGACGACCCGAGCGGGAGCGTCGCGACGACGGACCAGCGCGACCCGTCGGTCCGGCCGGCGGTGAACCGTCCCCCGAGCGCCTCGGCGCGCTCGCGCATCGTGAGCAGCCCGAGCCCGGAGCCGTCGGCGGCGCGGCTGGGCGCGCCGTCCGGGCCGGACCCGACGACGGCCCCGACCCGAGCGGCCGTCGACTCCACGGCCAGGGTGAGCGCGCCGTCGTGCACCTCGACCGCGACCCGCACGTGCGAGCCCGGGGCGTGCTTCGCGGCGTTCGTGAGCGACTCCTGGAGGATCCGGTAGGCCGCCTGGTCGACGGCCGAGGGCAGGGCCGGCAGCTCGTCGAGCGTCGTCCCGTCCCAGGCGACGTGCAGCCCGGCGGCCTCGGTCGCGGCGACGAGCTCGGTCGCCTCGCGCAGGCGGGGGGCGGACACGGTCGGGTCCTCGGAGGCGGCGCCGCCGGTCCGCAGCAGCAGGATCATCGAGCGCATCTCCTGCAGCGACGTCACGCTCGCGGCGCGGACGGACGCGAGCGCCGCACGGTCGCGGGCGGCGGCCCGGGGGTCGGTCGGCGGGACGGCGAGCGCCGCCTCGGCGTGGATCGCGATGGCGGAGAGGTTGCCCGCGATCGCGTCGTGCAGGTCGCGGGCCATCCGCGCGCGCTCCTCGGCGACGAGCTCGGCGGCCTGCAGCGACGCGAGCCGGCGCTGGTCCTCGGCGCGGGCCGTGGCGAGGTCGGTGAGCTCGGACTGCCGCCGGACCGCGGTGCCCCACCACAGCGGCGTCCCGATGAGCGCGACGTACTGCAGCGCGAGGAACACCGTGGTCTGCAGGTCGTGCGTGACGCCCCACAGCAGCGCGGTCCCGAGGGCGCCCAGCGCGACGGCCGACGAGCGGAGCGTCGCGGCGGCCAGCGGGCGGGCGTGGACGGCCGCCGAGTAGATGAGGTCGACGAGCACGACGATGACGCCGACGCTCCCCCCGAGGTACCCGTCGACGACGAACAGCGCGACGGCCACGAGCAGCACCCCGACGGGCCAGCGCCGCTTCACCACCATGAGCGCGCAGCCGACGGCGAGCAGGGCGAGCGGCACCGCGGGCCCGGGCAGGCGGTTATCGGCCATGTCGCTCCAGGTCCCGTCGATCCCGACCGCGATCGTCAGGAGCCCGACGAGCGCGACCGCCCCGGCGTCGAGGAGGTCGCTCGTGCGCTCCGACGCGCGCACGCGCCGGTACCAGGCGGCGTCCGGGAGCCTCATCCGGCCATCCCAGCACAGCGCGCGCCGCAGGGGGTCCGACGAAGGATGTACCCGGCCGTCACGGCTCCCCCCTTTCGCCCGACGCCCCCGCACCGCCCGGCGGCGCACGCTCGGCGCATGGCCCCTGACCTGCTCGGACAGCTCGTCGTCCTCGCCCTCATCGACAGCACGAGCTTCGGCACGCTGCTCATCCCGGTGTGGTTCCTGCTCGTGCCGGGGCGCGTGCGGGCGCAGCGCGTGCTGGTGTTCCTCGGCACGGTCGCGACGTTCTACCTCGTGGTCGGCATCGTGCTGATGTCGGGCGCCCGCGCGGCGCTGGGGAGCGGGTGGGGGCTGCGCGAGGGGACCCCGGGGTCGATCGTGCAGCTCGTCCTCGGCGGGGCGCTGCTGCTGTGGGCGCTCGCGTACCGGGCGCCCCGCGCCGAGGCGGTGCCGGCGGGTGCTGCGGGTGCTGCGGGTGCGGTAGGGGCGGTGGGTGCGCGCGGGCAGGGCGTCGCCGGCACGGTCGACGACGCGCACCGGCTCCCGGACGTCGCGCCGGCGGCGGAGCGCCCGGCCGGCACGCGGCGGCAGGGTCGGGTGCTGCGCTGGCGCGACCGGGCGATGAGCGGCGAGGCCGGCGGCGTCGGCGCGCTCGTGGGGCTGGCCGTCGCGGCGGCGGCGGTCGAGCTCGGGTCGATGCTCCCGTACCTCGCCGGGATCGGGCTGCTCACCGGGTCGGAGCTCACGTGGGCCGGACGCGCGACGGTGCTCGTCGGCTACTGCCTCGTCATGGTCCTGCCCGCGCTCGTGCTGCTCGCGGGCCGCGTGGTCGCCGCGCGCGCCGTCGAGCCGCTGCTCGGGCGGGTCGCGCGCTGGATGGAGCGGTCGGCCGGGGAGACGACGGCGTGGGTCCTCGGGATCGTCGGCTTCCTGCTCGCGCGCGACGCGCTGACGCGGCTGCCGTGGGTGCTCGACGCGGTGCGCTCGATCGGGTCGGTCGCGGGGATCGGCGACTGAGGTGCGGCGTCGCGGGGGACCGGCGACCGAGGCGCTCCCTCGGGCGGGGCAGGCCCGCGGGGGTCGTCGCGCGGGCGATGAGTTCCGGCCGTCGCGCCGGTCTGCCCCGTGACCGTCGGGCGACGTCGCACGGCTCCGCCCGGCCCCGGACACCCACGGAGGACGCGATGACGACGACGCCGAACCGCCCGACGACGCTGCTCCCCGGCCGCCCGCCGGTCGTGGACCAGGCCACGTGGCAGGCCGCGCGCGACGAGCTGCTGGTCCGCGAGAAGGCGCACACCCGCGCGGGCGACGCCCTGGCCGCCGAGCGCCGCCGGCTGCCGATGGTCGAGCTCGACCCGACCGTCGAGGTCGTCGGCGCCGACGGGCCCGTCCCGTTCCTCGACCTGTTCCAGGGCCGGGACGAGCTGCTGGTCTACAAGCACATGTGGCACGACGGGGCGCCGCACCAGGGCCAGTGCGAGGGCTGCACCGTCTCGGCGTGGCAGCTGCAGGACACCGCGTACCTGCGCGCCCGCGGCGTCTCGTTCGCGGTCGTGACGACCGGCGTGTGGGACGAGGTGGCGCCCTACGTCGAGTTCATGGGCTACCCCCAGCCCTGGTACTCGGTGCGGGACCTGCCCGAGCCGGTCGGCGGCGACATGGGGGCCTACGCGTGCTTCCTGCGCGACGGCGACCGCGCCTTCCTCACCTACGCGACGACCGGCCGCGGCGTCGAGCCGGGCAGCGCGTCGTTCGCGCTGCTCGACATGACGCCGTACGGGCGCGGGGAGTCGTGGGAGGAGAACCCGGCGGGCTGGCCCGCGGGGCAGGGCGCGTGCTGGTACTGGCGCACGGACGTCGACGGCAACGGCACCTGGGGACCGACGGGCCGCCCGACACCGCAGTGGACGCGCCCGGGCGTGACGCCCGAGACCACCCTCGGCCGGCACGGCGCGCACCACTGACCCCCGGGCGTCCCGAGGAGCGCGCCGTGCGGCGGCGTGCTCGCGCTGGGGGCGCGCGGGACGGCCCCGGGCGCGGGAAACGGTGCTTCACGCCTCCCGCGCCCGGGGACGGCTCGGCGCGTCGCTCAGGCGCCCGGCCGGGCCCCGGACGCGCGGGGCGACGCGTGCGGACCCGGCGCCCGGGACACGTCGTCGGTCATCACGACCCGGTCCCGGCCGTCGGCCTTGGCGTCGTACAGGGCCGCGTCGGCCGCGGCGTAGAGCTCGCGCATCGTGGTGTGCGCCGACGTGTGCGCGACCCCGATGCTCACGGTCAGCGGCACCGGGCCGTCCGCACCGCGCAGCGGGGTGCGCCGGACCAGGCGCAGGAGCTCCTCCGCGACGTCGAGCGTCGCCTGGCGGCCCCAGCCGGGCAGCAGGAGCGCCATCTCGTCGCCGCCGAGCCGGGAGGCGATCGTGCCGGCCTGCGCGCGGCGGCGCAGCAGGTCGCCGACGTGCGCGAGGGCGTCGTCGCCGACGGGGTGCCCACGCTCGTCGTTGATGACCTTGAACCGGTCGAGGTCGAGGATCATCAGGCCCGTGCCGTCGCCGGTCTGCGCGAGGGCGCACGCGGCGGCGTCGTCGAGCACGCGGCGGGTGGCCAGCCCGGTGAGCGGGTCGACGGCGGCCTGCTCGGTGAGCCGGGTCACGAGGCGGTCCTGGCGTTCGCCGGCCTGCACGAGGACCGCGGCCAGGACGGTGAGCATCGCGCCGATGTACGCGAGGTCGGTCGCGGCCCGGCCGGGCGGCAGGAGCGTGAAGACGACCCAGGCGTTGCCCAGCACCGCGAGGACGGTCACGAGCGCGACGGGCTTGCGGCCGAGCTGCGACGCGGCGAACACGACGGGGAACGCGAAGAACGCCTGCGCGGCCGCGCTCGCGTCGGCGGTCGCCACGTCGAGGCCCGCGATGATCGCGATCCCGACGACGGGCGTGACGAGCCAGGTCGCGGCCGGTGCGCGGTGGCCGTGCCGGTACAGCGCGACGGCCAGCGGGAGCACCGCGAGGTTGACGCCCGTGACGAGCACCAGCGCGACGAGCGAGGACGGTCCCTGGCCGAGGGCCGTGAAGACCAGCGTGACGAGCGCGGCGACGGCGACGAGGACCGCCGCGGCGCGCGCTGCACCCCGCGGGTCCCTCGGCCGGCACGCCTGCTCCCATGACACGCCCCCACCATCGGCCGGCACCGCCCGCGGCTGAGCGGCCGACCGGCTGAAGGGACGGCCGCTCAGCCGAGGGGCGGCGCAGGGTATGCGGGGCAGCGCGTGCCGACCGGGGCGCGGTCCGCCGAGCAGCGGGCGCCGGCCGGCCGCGGTGGCCCGGCCGGCACCGTCAGGCGACGGCCGTCGCCAGCCGCGTCGTCCGGCGTGCGGCCAGCGCGGTCGCGGCCAGCGCGAAGACCACGACCGCCGCGCTGACGACGCCGTAGGACACCAGGTCGACGACGGGCGGCCCGTCGAGCACCCCGGCGCTCACCCCGACCACCGCCGGCACCACCGCCGCGGTGCCGACGACCCACGCCGTGACCCCGGTGATCGTCGCCTCGACGGTGGTCATCGCCAGGAGCTGGCGGCGGGTCGTGCCGGTGCGGTGCAGCAGCGCGAGCTCGTCGCGCCGCGCCACCGTGGTCATGGCCAGCGTGCTCGCCGCCCCGACCGCCACCACCGCGAGCAGCAGGAGGAGCAGCGCGGTCCCGATCTCGTTCTCGCCGCCGGCCGACCGCATCGCCGTGGTGATGTGCGTCCCGGGGTCGGCCGCCGTCGCCCCCAGGGCGGTGATCGCTGCGGTGGCGTCCGCCAGGTCCGTTCCCGCGGCGAGGTCGACCAGCACCGTGTCGGCCATCATGGGCAGCCCGTGGGCCTCGGCCGTCGCCGGTCCGGTGATCAGGCCGGCGACCCCCAGCCCGCGCGAGAACACCGCGACGACGGTCGCCTCGACGACGTCCTCGCCGAGCCGGAGCGTGAGCGTCTCGCCCAGGCCGGCGCCGCTGGTGAACGCCGTGTCGCTGCTGACGGCCACGGTGTCCGGGGAGTCGAGGCCGGCGAGCGAGCCGTCGACGACGTCCGGGTCGAGCGCCGTCGTGCCGGCGGGGACGACGCGCAGCGCGGTGGCCTCCCAGGCGAGCGCGCCGTCGAGCTCGTCGTCGGTGCGCAGCTGCCCGGGCACGGTCGCGAGCGGCACGGCGGACGTGACGCCGGGCACCGCGGCGACCTGCGCGGTGAGGTCCGCCGCCGCCTCCTCGGTAGGCGTGACGACGAGGTCCGCGGCGACCGACGCCACGAACTCCTGCTGTGCGCCGGTCGTGATCGCCTTGTTCACGCTCGTCTGGACGGTCGCGGCGGCGACGACCAGGGCGAGCGGGACGACGACGGTCGTCAGCCGCCGGGAGAACCCCCGCACGTTGCGGACGGCGAGCATCGTGGCCGGGCGCCCGCCGGCCGCGTGCGCCCGTGCCAGCCGGTCGAAGATCCAGCCGACGAGGACGGGCCCGGCGAGCGCGGCGGCACCGATCAGCAGGAAGGCGGAGAGCGAGGCCGTGGCGCTCCCCATCGCGCCCGGGATCCACAGGGGGGAGAACGCCGTGGCCAGCCCGCCCAGAGTCATCGCCAGGGCCGTGACCCGCCGGCCGGTACCGACCTGGCGGTCCTCGACCGCGCTCTGCTGGAGCGCCGCGGTCGGCGCCGTGCGTGCGGCCTCCCGGGCGCCGAGCCGGCCGACGGGCACCGCGGTGACCGCGATGAGCGCGACCGCGGCGAGGACGGGCAGCGGCGAGAGCGTCGACGTGAAGTCCGGCGCGACCATCCCGCCGCGCACGAGCAGCGGGTCGAGGAGCCGGGCGCCGAACAGGCCCGCAACCGCGCCCACCGGCGCGGCGACGAGCGAGACCACGGCCACCTCGGCGGTCACGGTGCGGCGCACCTGCGCGGGGGTGGCGCCGACCGCGCGCAGCAGCGCGAACTCCCGGCGGCGGCTGCGCAGCGCGAGGCTGACGGTCGCCGCGACGACCATCACCACGACGACGACCAGCGTCCCGGCGTAGGAGGACGCGAGGGAGACCAGCAGCCCCCCGGAGGCGGGGTCCCCGGCGGACTGCGTGCGCAGGCCGGACTCGAACAGGACCCCGGTCACCGCGAGGACCGCCGCGGCGACGGCGAGGACGACGGCGGTGCCGGCGAAGGCCCCGCGGTGGGCACGGACGCCCGAGGATGCGAGCTGCCACACGGTGCTCACCGGCCCGTCGTGAGGAGGCGAGCGGTGACCTGCTCGGCGGTGGGGTGCTCGAGCTGGTCGACGACGAGCCCGTCCGCGAGGACGACGACGCGCTCGGCGGCGGCCGCGACCCCCGCGTCGTGCGTCACGACGACGACGGTCTGCCCGAGCTCGTGGGCGGTGTCGCGCAGCACCTGGAGCACCGCGGCGCCGGTGCGGGAGTCCAGCGCACCCGTGGGCTCGTCGGCGAACACGACGGCGGGCCGCGTGATCAGCGCCCGGGCGATCGCGACGCGCTGGGCCTGCCCGCCGGACAGCTCGCCCGGCAGGCGGTCCATGAGGTGCGGCACGCCCAGGAAGTCGAGCAGCGCCGACTCCCACGCCGCGTCGACCGCGCGGCCCGCGAGCACGAGCGGCAGGCGGACGTTCTCGCGCGCCGTCAGGTGGCCGATGAGGTTGTAGGCCTGGAAGACGAAGCCCACGTGCTCCCGCCGGAACCGCGTGAGGTCGTCGGGCCGGAGCGTCGTGAGGTCGTGGCCCCCGACGACGACCGAGCCCCGGCTCGGGGTGTCGAGCCCGGCCGCGCAGTTCAGCAGCGTCGACTTGCCGGAGCCGGACTGACCGACGATCGCCGTCACGGAGCCGGCGAGCAGCTCGAGGGACACCCCGCGCAGCGCGTGGACGGGCTCGCGTCCCGGGTAGGTCTTGTGGAGGTCGACGAGGCGGACGGCGGTGGCCGTCGACTGCGTGGTGGTCGGCGCGGACATGGGGTGCTCCCGTGGTCGAGGTCGTGGTGTCGCTCTCGAACCTAGGAACCGGGAGGGTGGCCCATCGAGCCCCGGAAGGAGGGCCCGCGCGGGTTCCACCTTTCGATGCAGGCAGGATGCTGTCCCTGCAGGGGACCCGCAGCGAGGTCCCGCAGCGGTCCGGAGGAGGAGCAGCGCGTGGGCGTCGAGGAGTGGGTGCTGACCGGGGCGCGGGTGGCCCGGACGTCGGCGGACGGAGTCCGCGTGAGCCGGCCCGCCGCCGAGCCGGTCGACGTGCACGTGCGGGACGGGCGGGTCGTCGCCGTCGGTCCCGACGCCGCGCGGGCCGCCGGGGCGCGCGCCGAGCGGGTGGACCTGGGCGGCCGCGTCGTCGTCCCCGGGCTGTGGGACGCGCACACGCACATGGACCAGTGGGCGCTCGCCCGGCGCCGGCTCGACGTCTCCGGTGCCCGGTCGGCCGCCGAGGCCGCGCGACTCGTGACCGAGCGGCTCGCGCGCGGCGACGGCGACGAGGTGCTCGTCGGGGTCGGGTTCCGCGACGGGCTGTGGCCCGACGCCCCCGACGTGGCCCTGCTCGACGAGGCCGCCGCGCGCGCGGGGCACCCCGGCGCGGCCGTCGTCCTCGTCTCGGGCGACGTGCACTGCGCGTGGCTCAGCACCGCCGCGCTCAGGCGCTACGGGGTGCCGTGGCGCGCGGACGGGGTGCTGCGCGAGCACGAGTGGTTCGCGGTGAGCCCGCGGGTCAACGTCGTCGCGCCGCACGTGCTCGACGCCTGGGTCGACGAGTCGGCTCGCGCGGCGGCGGCGCGGGGCGTCGTCGGGGTCGTCGACCTCGAGCTCAGCGACCTGCTGACCGCGTGGCGGCGCCGGATCGCGGGCGGCACCCGGTCGCTGCGCGTCTCGGCGGGCGTCTGGCCCGACCACCTCGACCGTCCTGTCGCCGAGGAGCTCCACACCGGCGACGTCGTCCCCGGGCAGGGCGACGCGGCGCTGCTGACGATGGGCCCGCTCAAGGTCATCACCGACGGCTCCCTCAACACCCGCACCGCGTACTGCCACGACCCGTACCCCGGCCTGACCGGCCCGGACGCGCGCGGCGTGCTCTCGGTCCCGCCGGACCGGCTCGTGCCGCTCATGGCGCACGCGCACCGGCACGGCCTCCGCTCGGCGATCCACGCGATCGGCGACGCGGCGAACACCCACGCGCTCGACGCGTTCGCCGCGTCGGGTGCGCGCGGCAGCATCGAGCACGCGCAGCTCCTGAGCCCCGGGGACGTCGCACGGTTCGCCGAGCTCGGGATCGTCGCGTCGGTCCAGCCCGAGCACGCGATGGACGACCGGGACGTCGCCGACCACTACTGGGCCGGGCGCACGGGCCGGGCGTTCGTGCTGCGCGCGCTCGTCGACGCGGGCGTGCGCCTGACGCTCGGCTCCGACGCGCCCGTCGCGCCGCTCGACCCGTGGCAGGCGGTCGCGTCGGCCGTCGACCGGGCGCGCGACGGCCGCGAGCCGTGGCACCCGGAGCAGGCGATCGACCTCGACGTCGCGCTCGGCGCCTCGGTCCGCTCGCGCGTCGAGCCCGGGCAGGTCGCGGACCTCGCGGTGCTCGACGCCGACCCGTGGGCGCAGGGGGCGGACCTGCGCGGCCTGCCGGTCGCGGCCACGATGCTCGCGGGCGGCTGGACGGCGTCGCGGCTGTAGCCCACCAGCCCTGGGTCGCGGCGCGCAGGCCGCTTCCCCCCGGGTGCACGCGCACCCGGACCGCCCGCTCGAACCGCGACCCGCCCGCCCGGGCCCCGGCCCTGCGGGACGGCGGGCCTCAGCCCGCGGCGGCGACCAGGTCGGCGAGCTCCTGGAGCTGCGCGACCACGACCTGCCGCTCGGGCGACTGCGGGAGCGTCGCGTCGGCGACCCGCGGCAGCGCCCCGATCTGGGCGACGAGCTCGGACCGCTGCTCCGGCGGGACCTGCGAGAGCCGGAGGCTGCCGAGGTTGTTGTCCGAGATCACGCGCAGGCGCTCCGCGAGCTCGGCCGAGGCGACCCGGTCGGCGAGCGTGTCGACCGCCCAGTAGAAGACGGACGACGACACGTCCCAGTGACTCGACTCCGACACGAACACGATGCCTGCCATTACCCACCCACCATGAAGACCCGCGGCGACAGGGGCTCGATGAACTCCCGCACCCGGGCGATCTGCTCCGGACTGAACCTGGACACGTCGACGGGGACGAAGTCTGCCTTGTCGAGGTGCTTGACGATCTGCTCGGCGAGGTTGGGCCACTGGTCGTCGAAGAACTCGCCGGGGAAGTTGCCGACCGCGTCGTACGTGTTGCCTGCGGAGTCGACCCAGTCAGCGCTGCTGCCCTTCGGGGCTCGCGTGATCTCGACGCCACGCTCCTCGATGATGCGCTGCGCCGTCTGGTACTCCGACGGCCGGAACTTGTTGACGGCCGGGTCGAAGCCCAGGTCGTGCTCGGGGGTGCCCGGCTCGGGGCGGTCGGGCCACGTGCGTGGCGGGGGTGGCTCGTCCGGGGTCCGGGGGGCGCCGGGGTCGCGGGGCGGCGCGTCGGGGGTTCGCGGGACGTCCGGGGTCCGGGGAGCGTCGGGCGTGCGCGGGACGTCCGGGGTGCGCGTGGGCACGTCCGGGGTGCGGGGCACGTGCGGCGGCGTGGGTACGTTGCGCCCCAGCCGGGCCGCTGCCCCGAGCGCGCCCAGGCCGGCGAGCACCGGGAGGACGCCGAGGGCCCGCTCCCACCACGCGAGCTCCTGCCCGGTGAGCAGGTCACGCCCGGTGACGGCCTCGACGACGCCCTTGACGGTGCCGACGACGGGGATGAAGTCCAGGACCATCGACAGCGCCGCGAGCAGCGCCAGCCCGAACGCCGCCTCGGCCGCCGAGTTCGCGACCCCGAAGCAGTCGGTGAACACCGAGCAGTTGTCCGCCGCCGCGGGAGCCGCGGTGAACAGCCCGGCGAGCGCGGTGACGGTCCACGCCCCCACGGCGAGCTGGAGCCCGCGGAGCCGACGACGCCACGGTGGCGGGAGCGGGACGACGCCGGCCACGTCGTGCTGCGCCGTGCGCGGTGCCGCCGGTCCGCCCGGTGCCGCCGGTCCGCCGGGCGCAGCGTGCCGACCGGGGACGACGGGTCGCCCACCGGCCGGCGGCCTGCCGGGTGCCGAGGTCCGTGCCGGGCCTGTGGGTGCCCCCGGTGCAGCGCTCTCCCCGGGGCCCGAGGGACCGGGCGGTGCGGTGACTCCACCGGGAGGCCCTCCCGGCGCCACCGGCCCGTCCTCGTCCGCCGCCCGGGCACCACTCTCGTCCTCGGGCAGCGGTTCGCCCGGGAAGAACGCGAACACGACGACGACGCTCACGAGCACGAAGACGCCGAGCGCGGCGTAGCTGCCGATGACCTCGTTGGAGATGCCGTCGACCACGACGCGCGAGAGCAGCCACAGGGCGATGAGCCGGGCCCAGGCGGGCAGCAGCGCCGCGAGCCTGCGCCAGCGCTCGAGCCAGCCGATGCGGCGCGGACTCGTGCGGAGCAGGCGCACGGCGAGCAGCACGCCGAACGCCGCGACCCAGAGCAGGACGTGCTCGAGGATGCCCGCCAGAGTGAGCGTCGCGAGCAGCGACATCAGCACGGCGCCGGCCACGCGGCGGGCCGTGCCCGGCGGCGCGGGGACGCGCACGTCGAGGGCCGGGACGTGCACCCGAGAGGCAGACCCGTTCCCGGCTGCAGCGTCCTCGGGCGACGCGTCCTCGGGCGACGCGTGCTCGGCCGACGCGTGCTCCCCGTCCGCCCGTGCGGCGGCGGCGCGCTCGGCGGGGGTGGCGTTCGCCTCCCGGTCCTCGGCCGCGTGCAGGCGGTCCTGGAGCAGCCCCGGCACCATCGCGGCGCCCAGCCAGAGCTGCCGGAGCGCGGTCGCGACGACCGCCGCGGCGACGACGAACCCGCCCGTCTCCTGGAGCGTGGCGACGGCCTCGACCGTCGGCGCGCCGTTCGGCGAGCCCCACGTGAACAGCGGTCGGACCAGCGTCGGGGCGGCGGCCACCCACGCGTCCGTGCCGAGCCACGCGATGACCAGGAGCAGCGCGCTGACCAGGCTCCAGGCGAGCAGCGGCGGCATCCGGCGGCTGCGGCCCACCGTCTGGACCACCGCGCGGGCGGCGCGCGGCAGGAGGACGACGCCGGCGGCCAGCAGCAGGTAGGTGATGAGGCGCGGCAGCCAGCCGTGGACGACGGTCGCGAGCGGCCCGTCCCCGAGCGGCCCGGCGAACCACAGGGAGCTCGACCAGGCCACGCCCTCGTACCGCGGTGCGGTGAGGAGGTCGCCGACGCAGAACCCGACGACCACCAGCACCCCGAGCTGGCTCGAGAAGAACCCGAGCGCCACCATGACGACGAGGAGGACGGCCGACTCGGTGTAGACCGCGTCGTACCCGAGCCGCAGCAGGCCGCAGAGCAGGCCCAGCAGCAGCGTCGCGCCGGGGAGCACCGCCGCGAGGGGCGGCAGGGTGACGACGACGTGCCCGTCGCCGGCGAGCCCGCGCAGCGCGGGGAAGCGCAGCATCAGGCGCCGGGGGACCGCGACCCACTGGAGCTCGGCCCAGCGCACCACCTGGCTCATCGGACGGCCTCCCTCGACGTCGACCCGGACCGCTCGGCTCCGCGTGCCGTGCTCCGGCGCAGCAGCCACCGCGCCCCGAACCCCAGCGCCGTGCCGTACACGACGTGCCCGAGCACCGACATCTGCGTGAACTCCTGCAGCGCGCGGATGTCGAGCCAGCCGGGGTAGATCGCGAGCATGAACGCCTCGAGCCCGAGCGCGAACGCGATGCCGGCCCACACCGGCCGGTGCCCGAACCACACGGTGTACGCGATCCCGAACGCGACGCCGTTGAGCAGGTGGAACGCGACGCCCCACCCCCAGACCGCCCCGGTCACGCCCTCGCCGACGAGTGCCTGCCCGAACAGCGGGAACGCCGTGAAGGGCGAGACGTGGAGCCCCGCGAGCGAGACGAGCGCCCACCGGCTCAGGTCGTAGAGCACGGTCGCGGCGAGCCCGACGGGGACACCGACCCGCACCCGGACCGACCACGCGCGCCGCCGCTCGGGCTCCCCGCGCAGCGTCAGGGCGACGGCGCCGACCCCGAGCACCACGAGCAGCGCGAGGACCAGCGCCATCGGGGCGCCGGTCAGGACGTAGACGACGAGCGACGCGCCGCTGAGCAGGAAGACACCGCCCGGGACCAGCAGGGTGAGCAGCCGCCGCCCACCGGTGCGCGTGCTCGCGGGGTCGGCCGACTCGCTCTCCCGCACGTCCGCGTCAGGGTCCTCGCCCGGCATGGCCGTCCTCTGCCTGGTCGCTCCCGGCGGCGTCGTCGCAGCCAGGTCGATCGGTGGGGCACGCTACTGCAGGGGACGAATCGGGCGCTGCCCTGCCGACAGCAGGTGAGACGGGCGGTCAGCGTGCCGCGGTGCCCTCGGCGGCGTCCTCCTGGACCATGACCTCGGACGCGTGGATGCACACCATCCGCAGCGCCCCTGCGCCCGAGTTGACGAACCGGTGCCACGTGCCGGGCGGGACGACCGCGCAGTCGCCCGGGTGCGCGACGACGGTCGTGTCCCCGAGCGTGATCGTGGCCTCGCCGTCGAGCACGACCCACGTCTCGCTGTACGGGTGACGGTGCAGGCCCGGCCCCTGTCCGGGGTCGTTGTCGACGAAGAAGTACGACACCCCCGAGCCGTGCGCCCGCCCCTCGAAGCGTGCGGTGCGGGACCCGGGCAGGCGCAGGTCCGCGACGCGGACGACGGCCGGGACGGTGCCCATGCGGTGCTCCTCTCGGGCGCGCCGGACGGCCCCCGGCGGCTGCGACGAGCCTCCCACCGGGCACCGACACCGGAACAGCCCCGGCGGTGCAGCCTCAGCAGCAGTGGCCCGCCGCACGGGTGAGCCGCACGCGCCAGACGTCCGGTCCCTCGGCGAGGTACTCCCACGCGACCTGGCCCGGCTCCTCGGCGTCGAGCTGGTAGCGCAGCGGCTTGGGGTCGTGGTCGTTGGTCAGCACGAACGACTCTCCGGGCAGCAGCGCGGCGACGGCGGCGAAGATCCGCTCGTGGCGCTGGGCGGGGGCGAGCGGGCGCACGTCGAGGTCGCCGGGCTGGGCGTCCGAGACGGCGGTCGTCGCCGTCCCGTCCGCCGTCGCCGTGGAGGTGGCCTGTCCGCCGCCACCGCCGCAGCCGCCGTGGCCCCCGCACCCGCAGCCTCCCGTCGCGGGGGTGGTCGAGGCGTTGACGAGGGGGAGCTGGGTCATGGTGGTCCTCCGGTGGTCGTGCACGTACGCGACGACGGGCGCCGTCGCGAGGTCGGTGGGTGGGCGAGCCGGCTGCGGCCGAGGCGCGGCGTGCGGCCGGAGTGCTGGGGTGCGCTCGAGGCGCTCGGCGGGGTCGCTGCGGTGGCCGGTCACGGGCCCGCCTCGACCGCGAGCACCCCGTGCGCGCCGCGCTCGGCGTCGACCATGGCGTGCGAGACGACGGGGTAGTGCCCGGCCTCGGGCGGCACGAGCTCGACGAAGCCGCCCTGCGCCGGCAGCAGCCCGAGCACCTGCGCGCCGCCGGTCGTCGCGGGCGCACCCGGGCCGCCGAGCGTGTAGGCGCCCTCGAGGTAGACGGTGTCGAACTGCCCGCCGACGACGTGGAACGCGCTGGCCCGGCTCGGTCCGGCGTCGAGCACCCACAGCCGCACGCGCTCGCCGGCGCGGGCCCGCAGCGGGGCGTGGTCGTACTGGTTCGGGTAGCCGTTGAACACGACGGCGTCGGGCTGCTCGGCGCGGATCTTGGCGAGGTCCGCGACAGCGCCGTCGGGCCCGTCCGCGCCGAGGTAGAGCTCGGACTGCACGAGCAGGTACTCGCGGTCGACCGCGGGCAGGTCGGGCGGGTCGATCACCACCGCGCCGAACATCCCGTTCGCGATGTGCAGCGACATCGGCATCGTCGAGCAGTGGTACATCCAGACGCCCGAGCGGGTCGCGGTGAACGTGTACGTGAGCTGCTCGCCGGGCTCGATGGTCCGCATCGGCGAGTCGGGCGCGAGCGCACCCGCGTGGAAGTCGATCGAGTGGCCGATCGACCCGTCGTTGACGAGCGTGATCTCGAACGTGTCCCCGACGCGGCCCCGCAGCGCCGGGCCCGGGGCGGTGCCGCCGAACGTCCACAGCGTCTGGGTGACGCCGGGGGCGACCTCGCGGTCGACGTCCTGGACGCGCAGCGTGAGCCGGTGGTACGTCTCGGCCGGCGCCGGGGCGAGCGTCGCGTCATACGGCTCGTGGTCGGGCCCGGGCGTGGCGCCGGGGGTGAGGGTCGGGGCGGGGGCGGGCGCGCCGCCGCCGGACGCCCCGTCATGCCCGGCGCCGTGGCCCGTGCCGTGCCCGGCGTCCTGACTGGCGTCGCCGTCGCCGTCGCCGGCCCGCGACCTCGGCGACCCCGCACCTGCACCGCCGCCGATGCCCGCCGCGTCCTCGCCGGTCACGACCACGCGGAACGTCATCCCCAGCTGCCGGTGCCCCGCGACCGAGCACCACCCGTCGACCCCGCGCCCCACGACGCCGACCTCGACGCGCGTGGTCGCCCCCGCGGCGAGCCGCCCGGAGCTCGCGCCGGAGTCGAGGACGAGGTCGTGCACGGTGTCGTCGACGTTCGTCACCTCGAGCACCAGCGCGTCGCCGGCCTCGACCTCGACCGACGCGGGCACGAACCGCACGTCCTGCGCCTCGACCTGGACCACGACGACGCGTCCGGTCGGCTCGGCGGCGCCGGCCGCGCTCGACCCGAGGCCGGCGGCGGCGGGGTCGGCCGCGACGGCTCCGGCGACGACGACCAGCAGCGCGCACGTCGCCGCGAGCGCCGGCCCGAGCGGGCGCGCGGGCGGGGCCAGGAGCTCGACGGGCGGCATCGCCGCGGGCCCGGTCGTGGGCAGCACGCGCAGCCGTCGGCTCACGACCGCCGCCCGGACGAGGAGCACGGGCGAGGCGACGAGCGCCCCGAGCACGAGCATCGACGCGCCGACGCGCACGAGGCTCGGCGCCGGCAGCGCGAACAGCACGAGCCCGCCGTTGACGAGCACGAGCCGCGCGCCGCTGCCGCGCTCGACGACCGCACGCGCGGCCCGGTGCGCGGTCGGGCCGCCGCCGAGCACCATGGGCCCGAGGTGGCACAGCGCGCCGACGAGCACCTGCGCCGCGAAGCCGACGGCCAGCGGCGCGAGCACGGCGCCCGTGCGCACCTGCGCGTCGGCCCACCCGTCGGCCCCGAGCACCGCGACGGCCCACGCCGCGACGGACACCACGAACCAGCACCACGCGAGCCCGACCGAGCGGGACGCGAACGTGTCGGGGGTCCGCTGCCGGGCCTCGCGCGCGAGCGGCCACGAGGTGCGGCCGAGCCCGAGCAGGTACACGACGAGCCCGACGCCCGCGATGGTCCGCTGCCCGGTCGCGGCGCCGGCCAGGACGGTGAGCAGCCCGAGGCCCAGCACCACGAGCCCGTGGCGCGACGCGACGGCGGCGTCGGGCGCGAGCCGGACCCGCAGCATCGTCGGCCACAGGGTCACGGTGGTCCCGACGACGGTCAGCCCGACCCAGCCGAGCAGCATGACCGTGACGTGCGCGAGGTAGAGGCGCGCGGCCACGGCCCCCGCGACGTCCTCCCGCGCGAGCGTCGCCCCGAGCCCGGCGCCGACCGCGAGCGCCGTCGCCGACGCGACGAAGTACCAGGTGGTGCCCCCGAGCCGCACCCCGAGGCTCCCGCCGGCGACCCGGCTCTGCGCGACGATCGCCGCCGCGTGCCACAGGCCGACCGAGGCGACGAGCACGGCCCCGCCGACGACGACGGGCCACGTCGTCGTGAGCATCCCCGTGATGACCGCGAGCGCCCCGGCGGTGTGCAGACCGAGCCGCACCGCCTGGCCGCGGTGACCGCCGGGCAGCGGCGTGCGCCGGACCGCCTCCGCGAAGTGCGCGCTCCAGATGAGGATCGCCGTGCTGACCGCGCCGAGCAGCAGCCCGTGCACCATGAGCCAGCCCGCGACGGGGACGGCCCGGTGCGCGGCGGCGACGGTCGCGGCGGCGAGCAGCCACGCCACGACGAGGGCGTTGACGCGGACGTGCCAGCGCGACCTCATGCGGTGACCTCCGTCGGGTCCGCGGGTACGCCGGAGGCCGGGCGAGCGAGGGCTGGGTGAGAGGCGGCCGGGTGAGCGGGGGCAGGGTGAGTGGCGGCCGGGGAAACGGCGGCGGCGGGAGCGGCGCCCGGGTCGGTGGCGCCCGGGTCGGTGGTGACGGGTCGCCGCACGCGCGGCACCGCGCGACGCCCGGTCGCGACCGACCACACCGCGAGCCCGACGAACCCGAGCACCGCGGCGACGTTGAGCGCGCCCCCGGTCGCGAGCGCCCATGACGCCCCGTACGCGTCGCCGCCGAGCACGCGCAGCAGCAGCGACGCGTGCAGCAGCACGACCGGCACCGCGAGCACGGCCCGGTACGGGAACGGCCGGCCGAGCACCGCGGGGAGGATCACGGGGGCGTGCGCCATGATCATCGAGAGCGTGAACCCGAGGAACACGGCGTGCACGACGGCGTCGTACGCGGGCCCCTCGGTGACCGCCCCGGCGAGCAGCCACACGCCCCCCGCGACGAGCAGCCAGCCGTACCCGGCGAGCAGGCACCACGCCATGTAGCGCGGCAGCCCGGTCGTGCGGACGAGCCGGCGCGCGACGTCGTGCACGAGCAGCACGGCGACGAGCGCGAGCAGCGCGAGCCCCAGCAGCGCGTGGCCGGCGGCGGGCCACAGGGCGGTCGCGGCGACGGCGGCGGCGAGCAGCACCCCGAGCCCGAGCACCGCGCGCTCGCTCGCCTCGCCGGGCGAGCCGACGCGCGCGAGCTCGAGGCGCTCGCCGGCGATCGTCAGGACGAGGAAGCCGGCGAGCCAGGGGAGCGACGTCGCGACGGGGGCGCCGCCCGCCCACAGCAGCGCCGCACCGAGCGCGAGCACCGCGCCGACGACCTGGAGCGCGAGCGCGCGCGACTCCTGGCGCCGCCACAGCGCGCGGTAGACCGCGAGGAGCAGGGCGGTGCCGGCGACGAGCGCGAGCTGCCCGCCGAGCAGCGGGACGGCGGGGGCGAGGAGCGCGAGGCCGCCGGCGCCGAGGGCCGCGGGCGCTGCGTAGCCCCAGGGGCGGCGCAGGGCGACCGCCCGCTCGAGCGCGATGACGGTGCCGACGAACCCGAGCACGAGCAGCGGGCCGTGCACCTGGGGCAGGCGCTCGGTGGTCACGGGAGCCGGGAGGCCGAGCAGCAGCAGCCCCGCGTCGAGCCCGGCGAGGAGCGCCACGCCGCCCGGGACGAGGAGCGCGAACCTGCCCGCTTTTCTCACACTCCCACCGTAGAAATGCGTGGGGCGTGCGCCTGGGCCCTAGGTCCGGGGCGGGGCGCCCCGAAGCCGACGGGCCGGGCCGGCGCCGAGCTGCCTGCCGCCTACCCGGCCGGCCCGGCCCGAGCCGACCGGCCTACCCGATCGACCCGACCACGCGGTAGGCCACGGCGAAAGCGCCCGCGACGACGGCGGTCCCGAGCGTCGCGACGAGGACCGGCACGGCACCCCGGACCCGCCGCGCGAGCATCCCCGCGAGCAGCGCGAGCGCACCGGCGCCGAGGACGACCCAGTACGCCGCGCCGGTCGACTCCACGACGGACGTCAGCCCGTACACGGCCTCGCCGAGGCCGATGCCCGCGAGCACCGCGGTCCCGAGCGCCGCGCGCAGACCGTGCTCCCGCAGCCAGGCCGTCGCGACGCCCACGACCGGTCCGGCGACGAGCCCGATGGTGCCGAAGAACGTCGGGTCGTAGAACAGCCCGTGCATGTGCGCGCTCGCGCTGTACCCGAGCACGAGCAGCACGAAGCTCGCGGCGCCGAGCACCGCGGCGGTCCGCGACCGGGCGCGGGACCACAGCACGAGCAGCACGGTGAGCAGCGTCCAGCCGCCCGCGGAGTTCGCGAACGGGACCGCGGCGTCGGGCAGCGCGCCCTGGGCGGTGAGCGTGAGCGCGCCGAGCGCGGCGCTCGCGAGCGGCACGACGGCGACGCGGACCCGCCCGGTGCGGTGGTCGGGGCGCGCGTCCGGTGGCAGGGCGCGGGTGACGTCGGGGGTCGTGGTCTCGGGCATGCCTCGACGCTACGCAGGCGTGCGCGCGGTCCGCGTCCGCCCGCCGTCGGGCTCCGCCGTGCGCGGGTCCACCCGTGGGTGCAGAACCACGTCCGAGCGGAGGCGCACCGGGCGCGAGCGGCGTACAACGGAGTCACCCGCCACATCGACGACGATCGGCAGGCTCCGATGCGCAGGTTCTCCGTGCCGTCCCGCTCCTCCGCGGCCCCCGCCGCGTCCGTGACCGCCGCCGCCCGCGGGTCCGCGTCCGCGGCCGCCCGGCGGGGCTCCGCGTCCACCGCCGCCCGTGCGTCCGCCGCCGCCTCCGCGGCCGTGCTCGCCGCCGGGCTCCTGCTCGCCGGGCCGGCGGGCGCGACGACCGGTCCCGAGGCGCTCGACGGCCTCGGCGGCGGCTCGGGCGGGCCGCACGGCGCGGTGCGCTCGACCCCGTACACGAACCCGGTGAGCGCGGGCTTCGCGGACACCTACGCGGACCCCGCGGTCATCCGTGGCAAGGACGGCTGGTGGTACGCGTACGGCACGACGGACCCGCTGCGCGAGGGCGAGGGCGTGCGCCACCTGCTGCCGATCTCCCGCTCGTCCGACCTCGTGAGCTGGGAGTACGTCGGCGACGCGTTCACCGAGGACACGCTCCCGGCGTGGGCCGACGCCGGCCGCGGCGCCGCGCTGTGGGCACCCGACATCCGCTACGTCGACGGCGAGTACCGGCTCTACTACGTCGTCACGGACACCACGACCGGCCCGGACGACCCGGCCGAGCCCAACGACAACGCGATCGGCGTCGCGACCGCCCCGACGCCGGTGGGCCCGTGGACCGACGCGGGCGACCCCGTCGTGGACCCCCGCCGCGGCGCGGGCGCGTTCGGCGACTTCCGGTGGACGTTCGACCCGCACCACGTCGTCGGCCCGGACGGCACCGAGCACCTGTTCTACGGCTCCTACTACGGCGGGATCTGGGTCACCGAGCTCGCCGAGGACGGCACCGAAGCCGTCGGGGAGCCCGTGCAGGTCGCGATCGACAACAAGTACGAGGGCGCGTACGTGATCCAGCGCGACGGCTGGTGGTACCTGTTCGCGTCGTCGGCCAACTGCTGCGCGGGCCCGACGACGGGCTACAGCGTGCACGTCGGGCGCTCGCGCGACCTGACCGGGCCGTACGTGGACCGCGAGGGCGTGCCCCTGAACCAGTCCCGGGCCGGCGGCACGCCCGTGCTCGCGCCGAACGGCAACCGCTGGGTCGGCACCGGGCACAACTCGGTCGTCACGGACCTCGCGGGGCAGGACTGGATCGTCTACCACGCGATCGACCGCGCGGACCCGTACCTCGACAGGACCGAGGGCATCAACGAGCGGCCCATGCTGATCGACCGGCTCGACTGGGTCGACGGCTGGCCGACCGCGCGGGCGGGCGCCTGGGCGTCCGAGGACCGGCAGCGCGGCCCCGTCACGGGCCGGGTCACCGGGTTCGACGACGGCATCCCGCGCACGTGGCAGGCCGTGGGGCGCTGGGCCACGGGCGCCGACGACGACGCGGGCCCCCACGTGGTGTCCGGCGCGCCGGGCCGCACGGGGGTCAGCGCGCTCGTCACCCACCGGACCCACGGCGACGGCGTGCGCGTCGAGGCGGACCTGCGCGCCGACCCCGGCGTGACCGCGCAGCACGGGCTCCTCGCCGGGTACCGGACGCGCGGCGGGGCGGGCCGG
The DNA here is from genome assembly GCF_006538745.1 of Cellulomonas cellasea. Taxonomy (GTDB): domain Bacteria; phylum Actinomycetota; class Actinomycetes; order Actinomycetales; family Cellulomonadaceae; genus Cellulomonas_A; species Cellulomonas_A cellasea. The sequence goes on from NZ_BJLR01000016.1 coordinate 353,827, forward strand.
CTCGAACGGCTCACCGACAACCCGGACGCCCGGCGCGGCCCGGTGGACCAGGTCAGCGCGGCGATCGACCCGGCCACGCGCGAGCTCGTCGTCGAGGCGACCGTCCGCGGCCGGTCCGTCGCCCGCGCGGCCGCGCCGCTGCCCGCGGACCTCGACCTGACGACGTGGCACTCCGCGGTCCTGACCGTGCGCGACGGCGTCGCCGAGGCCGAGCTCACGCACGCGCGCCTCGGCGACCCGCTCGCCGCCGTGACGCTCGACCTCCCGCGCGGTGCACGCGTGCCCGGGGCCGCCGGGGCGTTCGCCGCCGGTCCGGGCGTGCACGTCGACAACCTCAGCGCGCTCCCCACGGCGCGCCCGGTCACGCGCACCGTGCCGCTCGCCCGCCCGGGCGACCTCGTGCTGGAGGACGAGTTCGACGGCGACGCGCTCGACCCCGCGTGGACGGTGCTGCGCTCGCCGCAGGTCACCGTGGCTGACGGCGTGCTGCGCTGGCCCACCGAGGCCGGCGACCTCGGCGGCACCGCGAACGACGCGGGGGTGCTCCTGCGCGACGCGCCCGACGGCGACTGGATCGCAGAGACCCGCCTGACGATCGACCTCGGCACCGACGAGATCCGCAACTACCAACAGGGCGGGATCGTCGCCTACGTGGACGACGACCGGTGGGCGCGGCTCTCGCACGTCGCGATCTGGAACACCCGGCAGACCGAGTTCGGCACCGAGCTGCCGTACGCCGGGCGGCTGCAGTACGGCGGCACGATCGTCGGGCCGCCCGCCGAGACCACGTGGCTGCGCCTCGCGCACCGCACGGACGACGCGGGCGAGCACGAGGTCCAGGCGTTCACCTCGACCGACGGGCGCACGTGGGTCGCGGGCGGCGTGTGGACGTTCCCCGCGGGCTCGGAGCTGTCGATCGGGCTCGTCTCGCACGGCGGCGTGGGGGCGACCGCGGAGTTCGACTACCTCCGGGTCTTCGATCGCGCGGGCCGCAGCTGACGGCGGCGCCGCCCGGCTCAGCGCGCCGCGGCGACCAGCTCCTGCACGGCCGCGACGTCGTACGGCGCCGCGCCCCGGCGCTGCCGCTGGGCGTCGCGCGCCGCGGCCTGCACGGCGTCGTTGACCGGGGTCGGTACGCCGTGCAGCCGCCCGAGCAGCGCGATCTCACCGTTGAGGTAGTCGACCTCGATGCCGTCGGTGCCGCGCGCGAGGCTCTGCCACGTCGAGCTGCCGCCGCGCGGCCCGGTGCCGACCGGGCGCACCTGCACGGCGTCGCCCCGGCGCTCCTGCTCCTGCGCGGGCGTCGAGAAGTCGATCCCCGCGGCGGTGAGCACGGCCTCGCCCTCGGCGCGCAGCTCGTCGAGCAGCTTACGGGTCCCGGGCGCGCCGCCGACGAGCGCGTCGAGCCCGTTGCCGAGGTTGCTCAGCAGCTTGCCGTACTTCCACCGCATGACCTCGGCGTCCTCGACCGCGAGGAACCGGCTCGCCCCGAGGTCGGCGACGAGGCGTGCGGTCACGTCGTCGAGCGACCCCGGCACGCGCCCCACCGTGAGGAAGCCCGAGCGCGGGTGCCCCTCGGCCTGCACCGTGCCGGGCGTCAGGTAGGACGCGGGCAGCCACACGCACACCCCGTACACGCGCCGGAAGACGCGCAGCGCGGCGTGCTCGTTCGCGACACCGTTCTGCGCGGTCACGAACGGCAGCCGGTGCGCCGCGGGGGCGCCGGACGCGCCCACCGGCACGTCCGCCCACGCGTCGAGCACGCTGCGGGTGTCCTGCGACTTGACCGCCGACACCAGGACGTCGTCGTCGGTCAGCGTGAGCTCGTCGGGCCCACCCACCGCGGGGACGGGCAGCGTCGAGGACCCGTCGGGCGTCTCGAGGACCAGCCCGCGGTCGCGGATCGCGTCGAGGTGCGCGCCGCGCGCCACGAGGACCACGTCGTGCCTCGCCTCGAAGAGCCTCCCGCCGAGGGTCCCGCCCACCGCGCCCGCACCGATCACGACGTATCTCATGCGGGGGATCGTAGGTCGGGGCGTCGCAGGGTGGCGTGTCGTAGCGTCGGGTGGACGCGCCGGACCGCGGGCGCGGACCCACGCGCGCCGGCCCGGGCGTGCGGCCACGCAGGGGGAGACCGCACGTGACCGAGCCCGACCGCACGCCCGACCGCACCGCCACCCTCCTCGCCGACGCGCAGGCGCTCGCCCCCGGGCTGACCGCGCTGCGCCACGACCTGCACCGGGTCCCCGAGATCGGCCTGCACCTGCCGAAGACCCAGGCGCTCGTGCTCGCCGCGCTCGACGGCCTGGGCCTCGAGGTCACGACCGGCACCGGCCTGTCCTCGGTCGTCGCGGTGCTGCGCGGCGCCCGCCCCGGACCCGCGGTGCTGCTGCGCGGCGACATGGACGCGCTGCCCGTGACCGAGGAGTCGGGCGAGCCGTTCACGAGCGAGCACCCCGGCGTGATGCACGCGTGCGGCCACGACCAGCACGTGACCGGGCTCGTCGGCGCCGCCCGGCTGCTCGCGGCCCGGCACGAGGAGCTCGCCGGCTCGGTCGTGCTCATGTTCCAGCCCGGCGAGGAGGGCGACCACGGCGCCCGGCTCATGATCGAGGAGGGCGTGCTCGACGCCGCGGGCGAGCGCGTCGTCGCCGCGTACGGGCTGCACGTCGTCTCGTCGATGCTCCCGGCGGGGCTGGTCACGAGCCGCCCCGGCCCGGCGATGGCGGCCGCCGACCAGATGTACATGACCGTGCGCGGGCGCGGCGGCCACGGCTCGTCCCCGCACCGCGCCGCGGACCCGGTCACGGTCGCCGCGGAGATCGTGCTCGCGTTCCAGGCCGCGGTGACCCGCCAGTTCGACGCGCACGACCCCGTCGTCGTGACGGTCGGCCGGATCGCCGCGGGCACGACCGACAACGTGATCCCGGAGACCGCCGAGCTCGCCGCGACGATCCGCACGTTCTCCGAGGCGCACCACGCCGAGATCCCCGAGCGCCTCACGCGCGTCGCCGAGCACGTCGCGCTCGCGCACGGCCTGACCGCCGAGGTCGACTACGTGCGCGGCTACCCGGTCACGGTCAACGACGCGCACGAGGTCGAACGGGCGGCGCGCGTCACCCGGGCGCTCAGCGGGGAGGCCGGGTACGTGACTGCGGACCGACCGGTCTCGGGGGCCGAGGACTTCTCCTACGTCCTGCAGCAGGTGCCGGGCGCCTTCGTGTTCCTGGGCGCGACCCCGGCCGGCGCCGACCCCGCGACCGCCCCGTACAACCACGCGGCCGGCGCACGGTTCGACGACGCGGTGCTGCCGCTCGCGTCGGCGCTGCTCGCGGGCCTCGCGCTCGACCGCCTCGCGGAGGGTTGAGGCCGGGCTGCACACCGGACCGAGCACCGGGTGCGGAGCCCCCGCGCTGAGCACCGGGCGCTGAGCACCGGGCGCCGAGCGCCGGGCACCGGGCACCGGGCCGCCCGGCGCGACGACAGGGTCGCCCCCCGGACGCCACGACGGCTCCCCTCCCGCGAGGACCTCGCGGGAGGGGAGCCGTCGTCGTGCGTGCGTGCCGTCAGCCGACCGTCAGCCGACCGTCACCGAGCGGCAGCCCATCGGGGTGTTCGCCTGGGTTGTGGTGTCGATCGCGTACAGGCACACCTGGTGCGTGCCGGGACCGGCGACGAAGTTGCGCAGGAAGCCCTGGTGCGTCCCCGCTCCGGGGTACGCGGCCTTGACGTCCGGGCGGGCGAGGGACGTCACGATGTCCCCGCCGAACGCCCCGTTGACGTAGTAGTGGACGTGCACCCCGCCGGGCGCGTCGGGGTCGAACGCCCAGCCGCGCAGGACGACCTGGTTGTCCGCCTCGGCGGTCAGCAGCTCGAAGTTGCCGACCGGGAGCCGGTTGCCGCTGACCGTGATCGTCCGGCAGCCCATCGGCGTGTTCGCCTTCGTCGTCGTGTCGATCGCGTAGGTGCACACCTGGTGCGTGCCCGGGCCCGCCGTGAACGAGCGCGTGAAGCCGTGCAGGTCACCCGTGCCGGGGTAGGCCGCCCCGACGTCGCGGCGCAGCTCGTGGGCGTTGACCGAGCCGCCCCAGCCGCCGTTGACGTAGAAGTGGACGTCGATCGGCCCGTTGGTGTCGGGGTCGACCGCCCAGCCCGTGAGGGTCACGGTCGGGCCCGTCGCCGTGAGCGACTCGAAGTTCGCGACGGGCAGCTTGTTGCCCCCGACGGTGACCGTGCGGCAGCCCATCGGGGTGTTCGTGCCGTAGGTCGTGTCGATCGCGTAGGTGCAGACCTGGTGCGTGCCGGGGCCGGCGGTGAAGCTCCGCGAGAAGCCCTGGGTCTGCCCGGCGCCCGGGTACAGGCGAGCGACGTCGCTGCGTGCGACGTCGGTCCGGACCGAGCCGCCCCACGCGCCGTTCACGTAGAAGTGCACGTCGACCGGTCCGGCCTGGTCGCGGTCGAGCGCCCAGCCGGAGAGGGTGACGGCGGTGCCCGCTGCCGTGAGGGACTCGAAGTTCCCGATGGGGAGCGTCGCCGTGACGTTCACCGTGCGGCAGCCGAGGAAGGCCTCCGCCTCGGTCTCGAGCACGAGCGCGAACGCGCACACCTCGTGCAGCCCCGGCTCCTCCTGGAACGTCGAGAGGAAGCCGTGCTCGTTGCCGGTCCCCGGGTAGGCGGCGCCGACGTCCGTGCGGACGATGTCGGTGTCGACGATCTCCGACCACTCCTCGTCGACGACGTACCCGACGACCGCGGAGGCCGACGCGGAGGCGTCGAGCGCCCAGCCGCGCACCGTGATGCTGAGCCCCGAGGCGCTGATCGACTCGAAGGAGCCGACCAGGAGCTCCCCGGCCGCTGCCTCGACCGCTCCGGCGTCCGTGCCCGGCTCGGTGGCGAGCGGGGACGACTCGTCGGCCGCCGCCGTCGGCGAGGTGGTCAGGGGCTCCAGGGGCGGGGTGCTCACCGGCTCCAGGGGCTGCGTGGTCCCGTCGGCGGGCGCGCCCGGGTCCGCGGGCGCGGGCGAGGCGGTGGCCGGCTCGCTGGGCGACGCGGTCGCCGCCGGGGCGTCGGTCGTCGCGCTCTCGCTGGGGGTGGGCGCGGTCGCGGAGGCCGCGCTCACGGAGGTCAGCCCTGCGCCGGTCAGGAGGAGCGCCACGGCGAGGCGGGCAGCACCCCGCCGTCGGAGGGAGTTGCGGGCCAGGGACATCGTGGTGCTCCGGGTGCTGGGTGGTCACGTGCCCGGACGCGGGCGCGTGCAGGTGCCGACGCCGGCGGTGGCCCGCGAGGAGGGGCGGGTGCCCGACGGCGGACTCAACCTAGTGACGGGGACCCTCGTCGGGCCACGGATTCACTCGTTCGCCACGCCGGCTTCGAGCGGGACGGACCCTGGGGCGACGAGGACGCCGCACGACCTGGTCGTGACCGCCCCCGAACCTCGGCGACGATGGTCCCGTGCGTGCCGTCGTGGTCGAGGAGTTCGGTCGGGTCCCCGTGGTCCGGGAGGTGCCCGAGCCGGTGTGCGTGCCGCACGGGGTCGTCCTGCGCGTCGAGGCGACGGGGGTGTGCCGCTCGGACTGGCACGGCTGGCAGGGGCACGACGACGGCATCACGCTCCCGCACGTCCCCGGGCACGAGCTCGCGGGCACGATCGTCGAGGTCGGCGCCGACGTGCGGCACTGGTCCGTCGGGGACCGGGTCACCGTGCCGTTCGTGTGCGCGTGCGGCGACTGCCCGGCGTGCGCCGCGGGCGAGCACCAGGTGTGCGAGCGCCAGACGCAGCCCGGCTTCACGCACGACGGGTCGTTCGCCGAGCGGGTCGCGCTCGACCACGCCGACGTCAACCTCGTCGCGCTCCCGCCCGGCCTGTCGGCGGTCACCGCGGCAGGGTTGGGCTGCCGGTTCGCGACGGCGTACCGGGCGGTGACCGTGCACGGCCGGCCGGGTGCCGGGGAGTGGGTCGCTGTGCACGGGTGCGGCGGCGTGGGGCTCTCCGCGGTGATGGTCGCGGCGTCGCTCGGGGCGCGGGTCGTCGCGGTGGACGTGTCCCCGGCGGCCCGGGCGGCGGCGCTCGACCTCGGCGCGGAGCACGCGCTCGACGCGTCGGCCCTCGCGCCGGCCGACGTCGCCGCCGCCGTCCACGAGACCACGGGCGGCGGCGCGCACGTCTCGCTCGACGCGCTCGGCAGCGCCGCGACCGCCGCCGCGTCGGTGCTGGGCCTGCGCCGGCGCGGCCGGCACGTGCAGGTCGGGCTCCTGCTCGGGGCGGACGCCGACCCGGCGCTGCCGATGGGCCGCGTGGTCGCGTGGGAGCTCGAGGTCTACGGCAGCCACGGCATGGCCGCGCACGAGTACCCGGCGATGCTGGCCCGCATCGCCGACGGCACCCTGCGCCCGGACCGGCTCGTCGGCCCGGTCGTGACGCTCGACGACGCCCCGGCGGCGCTCGCGGCGATGAGCGGCCCTGCGACCTCCGTGGGGATGACGGTCGTCGTCCCCTGAACCTGCCGCCCGCGCGCCCGCGCGCCCGCCCGTCCGCCCGCCGCTCGCGACCGACGGTCCTCCACGCTCAAGCCCGGGCCCCCGGGGGCCGATGTCCCGGCTGACCGCCGCGCCGCAGCACCCAGGAGACGGCATGAGCTCGTTCGTCGTGAGCGACGACCACATCGACTACCTGGTGACGGCGGCGCTCGTCCACGTCCCCGATCACCCGGCGGTGGTCAGCCGCGAGCCCGCGGAGCTCGGGCGGCTCCTGCTCCGGGAGAACGTCGGGACCGTCACGGACCGGTACCTGGGCTGGGGCGAGGAGGACCTGGACGACGACGAGCGCGAGGAGCTCGAAGGGTACGCGAGCCGCGTCGCGGGGTACGTGTTCCGCCCCGTGAGCGAGGTCGACGCCGCACAGGGCGGTGCTGGTCGCCCGGTGCTGGCAGTATCAGCGCGAGCGTGAGTCGGCGTCCGACCTCCCGGAGACGTGGGTGCTCGCCGACGCGCTCGTCGACGCGGCGCTCGCGTCGCTCCCGGACTCGGCGTTCGAGAACCCGGCCGAGCCCCGCAGCTCCGGCAACCTCGCCGGTCGTGACTCCCTGGCGTGGGACTGGCGGCGCTGACGGCGCCACCCCTGGGCGTCCACCGGGTGCCGGTGCCACGGGCTCGGACGCCGACGTGCGCGCAGCCGCCGTCGTGGCGGACGGCGGCCCGGCACTTGCTCGGATAGGCCGTTCGGCGATATATATCGACCATGCCGAAACGGATGTCCGAGCAGTCCTACCTCGTGCTCCTCGCGCTCGCCGAGGAGCCGCGGCACGGGTACGGCGTCGTCCAGGCCGTCCTCGCGCTGTCCGACGGCGACGTGCGGCTCGGCGCCGGGACGCTCTACGGGATCCTCGACCGGCTCGTCGCCGCCGGGCAGGCCGAGGCGTCGGGGGAGGTCGTCGTCGACGGTCGCCTGCGGCGCTACTACCGGCTGACCGACGCGGGTCATGAGGCGCTCACCGCCGAGACCGCGCGCCTGCGCGACCTCGCCCGCCGCGCGCAGCGGGTCCTCACCGCAGCTCCGCGACCGGCGCTGGGGCAGGCATGAGCGCCCGCCGGCCGGTGCCGGGTGCTGCCGCGGGCCACGACCACGCCGTGCCCACCGCGTCGCCGGGTCCCACCGGGGAGCCGCTGCCGTCGTTCGAGCGGTCCGTCGGCCGCTGGCTGCACGCCTACCCCCGTCGGTGGCGCCGCACGCGGGCCGTCGAGGTCACCGCGGTGCTCGCCGATCTCGCGGGACCCACGGCCCGCCACCTCGACGCCCGCACTGCGCTCGGCCTCGTCATCGCCGGCCTCGTGACCCGTTGGCGCGAGCACCCGCCGCCGCGCGCGTACCTGACGTACCGGCTCGCGGGCCGCCATCCCGGACCGGCGTGGGACGGGTGGCTCCGCGACGACGTCGACGGCCGGCTCTACCCGGTGCGGCTCGCGCTCACCGAGGGGCTCGTCGCGGCGGTGGCGTACCCGTCCGTCGAGCGGCTCTACCTCGCGGCGGGCTCGCCGGGCGCCGGGACGACCGGGCCGGCGACGGCTGCCGGGCGCACCTCCCGTCCGGCGCCGGCCGAGGCCTCCGAGGACCGCGCGTGAGCACCCTGGACCCGTTCGGCCGCTCGACCGCGCTCTGGCTGCGCGCGTACCCCCGCCGCTGGCGCACCGCGCGCGCCGCCGAGGTGACGGAGGTCCTCCGCGACCTCGCCGAGCCCGGCGCCGGGCGCGTCGACGCCCGCACGGCGCTGGCCCTCGTCCGGTCCGGCTGGGCGGAGCGGTGGCGGGACCACCCGCCGCTCGGCACGTACCTGCGCCACCGGCTGCTCGACCGCCCGCTGCCGCCCCGCTGGGCGGGGTGGCAGCGCGACGACGTGCACGGCCGGCTGTTCCCGGTGCGCTTCGCGCTGACCCGGACCGTGGGCATCGCGATCCTGCTCAGCCTGCTCGCCGCCGTCGACCACCTCGCCGGCACCGAGATCATCGGGACGGGCGCCGACGACGCCCGCTTCGTCGTGCAGTACCTCAGCGGGTTCGCGGTGCTCCTGTCCCTGGGCAAGACCCTCACGCACCGCCGGGAACCGGAGCCCGAGCGCGACGACCTCGGCCCGTTCCTGCCGTATGTCCCGCTCACCCCCGAGCCGCCTCGCGCACCGCGCCGGTCCCTGCGACGGCGGACGGGTCCCGCGTGACGACCGAGGCCCCGCGCTTCTCGCTCGACCGGCACCCGCGGTGTGTGCCGAGGGGTGAACGCCGCGACGGCCCCACGCGTGGCACTCGGTAGGCTGGGCCCGCCCCCACCGCCGCGAAAGACCTGGAGCAACCCGTGGGACGAGTCGTCGTCGATGTGATGCCGAAGCCCGAGATCCTGGACCCGCAGGGCAAGGCCGTCGCCGGTGCGCTGCCGCGGCTCGGCTTCGCGCAGTTCACCAGCGTCCGCCAGGGCAAGCGCTTCGAGCTCGAGTTCGAGGGGCCGGTGACCGACGAGGTGCTGGCCGCCGCGCGTGAGGCCGGTGAGCACGTGCTGTCCAACCCCGTGATCGAGGACGTCGTCGCGGTCTACGCGGAGGACGCCGCGCAGGTGACCGCGTGACGCGCGTCGGCGTGGTGACGTTCCCGGGGACGCTCGACGACCGGGACGCCGCCCGCGCGGTGCGCCTCGCCGGCGGCGAGCCCGTCGCGCTGTGGCACGCGGACGAGAACCTGCACGAGGTCGACGCCGTCGTCCTGCCCGGCGGCTTCTCGTACGGCGACTACCTGCGCGCGGGTGCGATCAGCCGCTTCGCGCCGGTCATGGGCTCGGTCGTGGACGCCGCGAACGGCGGGATGCCCGTGCTCGGCATCTGCAACGGCTTCCAGGTGCTGACCGAGGCGCACCTGCTGCCCGGCTCGATGATCAAGAACGACCACCTGCACTTCCTGTGCCGCGAGCAGGTCCTCAGCGTCGAGAACGCCGAGACGTCGTGGACCCGCGACTACGCGGCCGGCGAGCGCATCACGATCCCGCTGAAGAACCAGGACGGCCAGTACGTCGCCGACGAGCGCACGCTCGACGAGCTCGAGGGCGAGGGCCGCGTCGTCTTCCGCTACGAGGACGTCAACCCGAACGGCTCGCGGCGCGGCATCGCGGGGATCTCGAACGCCAAGGGCAACGTCGTCGGCCTCATGCCGCACCCCGAGCACGCGGTCGAGGCGGGCTTCGGTCCCGACGGTGCGAACGGACCGCGCAGCGGCACGGACGGGCTGCGGTTCTTCACGTCGGTGCTCCACGCGCTGGTCGGATGACGCTCGCGCACACCCGCGGTGAGCTGACGACGTCCCTGGTCGACTGGGACGACGCCGACGCGACCCGCTTGCGCGGCGCCCAGGTCGCGGAGCTGGCCGAGCGGTACGGCGCGGACGACGTCGGCTCGGTCATGACCGCGGACGGCGTCGTCGCGATGCTGCTGGTGCGGGACGGCGACGAGCCCGTCGCGTGCGGCGCGCTGCGTGACGTCACCGCCGAGCAGGGACCGGCGACCGTCGAGATCAAGCGGCTGTACGTGGTGCCGGACCGGCGGGGGCGCGGCCTGTCGCGCCTGGCCATGGCCGAGCTCGAGGCCCGCGCGCGGACGCTCGGCTACCGGCGCCTGATCCTCGAGACCGGCGTCATGCAGCCCGAGGCGATCGGGCTGTACCTCGCGCTCGGGTACGACCCGATCGAGGCCTACGGCGAGTACAAGGACGAGCCGTCGTCCCGCTGCTTCGGCAAGGCCCTGGTGCCCGACGACGGCGGTGCGGAGACGGACGTCCCGCGCGAGGAGGCCGGCGCCCAGCGGCGTGCCCGCCCCGAGGTGACGCTCCGCTTCGTCGACTGGGACGACGCCGACGCGGTCGCGCTGCGCCTCGCGATGTACGAGCGCACCAACGCCCGTCTGTACCCGTCGCTGCGCGAGTCCGTCGAGCGCCGCGGCGGCTTCGCGGCGGACGACGCGGCCCAGGGCGAGGGTGCGCTGACCACGGTGCTCGCCGAGATCGACGGCGTGCCGGTCGGCTGCGCGACGCTGCGGGCCGCGCGCGACGGGTACCCCGCGGGCTCGGGCGAGCTCAAGAAGGTGTTCGTCGACGAGCGTGCGCGCGGCGCCGGCGTCGCGCGCACGATGCTGCAGGCGATCGAGGACTCGGCGCGGGACCACCGCCTCACCCAGGTCGTGCTCATGACGGGCTACCGGCAGCCCGAGGCGATCCGGCTGTACGTGTCGAGCGGGTACCGCCCGATCCTCCCGCTGACGCCGCGCGACCGGATCAACCCGCACGGTCTCTGGTTCGCCAAGCACCTGGGGTGACGGTCCGTTCCACCGATCGGTGGAGGCGCGGGCGACCGAAGGTGGATGCGGCGCGGGTCGCCCGGCTCCTAGCGTCGAGGTCATGACCGCGGAGCGCCCGGACCACGCACCCACGACGCCGTACCCGCGACCGGGGAGCGGTGCCGCGCTCGACGCCGCACCGCCCGCACGGGCCGCGCTGCCCGCCCCGGCGGCACCGCCTGTCCCGGTGGCACCGCCCGCACCGGCACCGCCCGCACCGGCGGCGCCCACGCGGTCGCTGGCCCCCGACCTCGCGCGCGGCATGCTCCTGCTGTTCATCGCCTCGGCGAACGTGTGGGGCTACCTGTGGAACAGCGCGGCCGAGGCGTCGCGGTACGGCCTGCGCCCGGTCGGCGGCTCCTCGCTCGACCTCGTGGTCGACGGCGTCGTGGCCTTCTTCGTGGACGACCGCTCGCGGCCGATGTTCGCGATCCTCTACGGCTTCGGGCTCGCGACGATGGCGGCCCGGCTGGCCTCCCGCGGGGCCGACCGGCGCGACGTGCGGCGCGTCATCGCCCGGCGCAGCCGCTGGCTCGTCGTCCTCGGCGTCGCGCACGCCGCGCTGCTGTTCGCGGGCGACATCCTCGCGCCCTACGGCGTCACCGGCCTCATCGCGCTCGCGTTCCTGCAGCGCTCGCGCACCGTGCTCCTGTGGTGGTTCTGGGGGTCCTCGCTCGTCGCGACCGTGGGCGGCGCGCTCGTCCTGACCTTCCTGCACGAGTACTGGGGCACGGGCGAGATCCCGCCGTCGGACTACCTGGCCTCGGCCGTCGAGCGCCTCTTCGGCTCGCTCGCGATCACCACGATCGCCGCGGTGCTGCTGTTCTTCGTCCCGCAGGTGGTCCTCGGGATCCTGCTCGCGCGCAGCGGCTGGCTCGCGCGGCCGTGGGAGCACCGGCAGGCGCTCGGGCGCGTCGTCGTCGTCGCCCTGGTCGTCAACCTCGTCGGGAACCTGCCGTTCGCGCTCGCGGTCGCGCAGGTCTGGACGCCGGCCGACGGCGCGGTCGGGCTGACGGTCGAGCTCGCGCACTACCTGTCCGGCGTCGTGATGGGGTTCGGGTACGTGTGCCTGTTCGGGTGGGTCGCGGCGGTGCTGCGCGACCGCCCGCGGCGTGGGGTCGTGTCCGCCGTCGCGGCGGTGGGTGAGCGGTCGCTGACCTCCTACCTGCTGCAGTCGGTGATGTTCGCGCCGCTGCTCAGCGCGTGGGGGCTCGGGCTCGGCGGGCGGATCGGGACGGCGCAGGCGGCGGTGCTGGCGATCGGGGTGTGGCTGGTGACGGTGCTGGTCGCGGTGGCGATGCACCGGGCCGGGCGACGGGGGCCGTTCGAGGTGCTGCTGCGGCGGCTGACCTACGGCCGGCGGGACACGCGCCCCTGAGTGCCGTATGGGGGCAGACCCCCAGGTCAGCGGGGGTGCTCCCCTGATGTCCGCGCACGGGTCGCACCCCTAGCGTCGTGAGTCATGAGCCACGACGAGCCCACGGCCGTGCTGACCACCCGTCCCGCGCCCCCGGGCACCGCCGCCGAGGGCCCGCCGCCCGCCCTCCGGTCCCTCGCGCCCGACCTCGCACGCGGCATGCTGCTGCTCTTCATCGCCTCGGCGAACGTCTGGGGCTACCTCTGGTCGAGCGGCGGGTTCAACGAGGTCGGCTACCGCCCGGCCGGCGGCACGACGCTCGACCACCTGGTCGACGGGCTGGTGGCCTTCTTCGTCGACGACCGGTCGCGTCCGATGTTCGCGATCCTGTACGGCTTCGGGCTCGCCGTGATGGCCTCTCGCCTCACCGAGCGCGGCGTGACGCGCAAGGGGGTACGACGGGTCCTGGCGAGGCGGAGCTGGTGGCTCGTCGCGTTCGGGCTCGTGCACGCCACGCTCCTCTTCCACGGAGACATCCTCGCCCCCTACGGCGTGACCGGGCTCGTCGCCCTCGCGTTCCTGCACCGCTCCCCGCGCGTGCTCGCGGTGTGGTTCTGGGGCGCGTCCGCCCTGGCGACGGCGGCAGGCTGCGTGATGCTCTTCGGTCTCCTCGACCTCGGCATGGGCGAGGGCGACGGCGCGCCCGTGACGAGCTACCTCGAGTCCGCTGTCGAGCGCGCGGTCGCCTCCGGCGTCGTCAGCGTCGCGTCGCTCCTCCTGCTCTTCTTCGTCCCCCAGGTCGTCCTCGGCATCCTGCTGGCGCGTGCCGGCTGGCTCACCCGACCGTGGGACCACCGGCGCGAGCTCGGTCGGGTCGCCGTGGGCGCAGCCGTCGTCAACCTGGTCTTCAACCTGCCCTACGCGCTCGCCGTCGCGCAGCTCTGGCGCCCCGATGCGACGACCAACGGCGTGCTCGAGCTCGCGCACTACCTGTCCGGCGTCGTGATGGGGTTCGGGTACGTGTGCCTGTTCGGGTGGGTCGCGGCGGTGCTGCGCGACCGCCCGCGGCGTGGGGTCGTGTCCGCCGTCGCGGCGGTGGGTGAGCGGTCGCTGACCTCCTACCTGCTGCAGTCGGTGATGTTCGCGCCGCTGCTCAGCGCGTGGGGGCTCGGGCTCGGCGGGCGGATCGGGACGGCGCAGGCGGCGGTGCTGGCGATCGGGGTGTGGCTGGTGACGGTGCTGGTCGCGGTGGCGATGCACCGGGCCGGGCGCCGGGGGCCGTTCGAGGTGCTGCTGCGCCGGCTCACGTACGGCCGCGGTGGCGCCGGGGTCGCGGTTCCGGTGCGTGCGGCGGTGCACGCCCGGCCCGCCGACGCCGTGACGCACCCACAGGAGCCCGGCGCGCGCGTCACCCCGCACGGGTGACTTCTCCGACCGGGTGCCGGGACGGGGTAGGCAGCCCCGTCCCGGCGCCGTACGATCGCGGGGTGTTCCTGATGCAGACGTGTTGTCGCTGAGCTGACGACCCCGCGCGCCCGCGGCCTCCGGCCCCCGCTGCGCACCTGCTGCACCGCACCCCAGGACACCCCCCATGTCTCAGCTCGTCCTCGACCGTCTCCTCCCGGACATGTCGACCCCCACCGCCCTCGACGGCGCCGCTGCCCTCGACCGCGCCCCCGCCGCGGGGCGCGAGGCGGCCACTGACTCCTCCACCCCCGTGCGGAGCGCTGCGAGCGACCCTGCGGACCTCCGCGCCGCGCCGGACGCCGCCCGCCGCGTGACCGTCGCCGTCGCCGCCCCCGGGGACGACCGCCCCCACGCGGGCGACCCCGTCGCCTTCCGCCCGACGTCCGGCGTGGCGCTCGCGCTCGCCGCCGCGCGTGCCGACGCCGTGCACCTGTCCTTCTCGGCGCAGGTCCCGACCGTCGCCGCGATGGCCGAGCTCGTCGAGCAGCTCGAGGACGAGATCGCCGCGGTCGGCCGCGAGCGCGCCGGCGTGAGCATCGTGCTCGACCTCGACGTCCTGCCGACCGCCGACGCCGACGTGGCCCGCCGCAAGCGCTCCTACCTCGAGCACCTCGACGCGCTCGCGGGGCTGACGTGGAAGCCGTCGGCCACGCGCGTCGTCGCCGCACCCGAGGCGGTCGTGGGCGCGGCCGTCGACCTCGCGCGTCGGGTCGGCGTGGACGGCGTCGTGCTCGTGCCGCTCGCGGACGGCCCGGCCGTCGACCACCTCCGCGCGCTGGCGCCGGTCGCCTGACCGACGCGCCGGCCGCCTGACCGACGCGCCAGCCGCCTGTCCGACGCGCCGGCCGCCTGTCCGACCCGCCAATCGCCCGACCGACGTGCCGGTCGCCCCACCGACGTGCCGGTCGCCCGACCGACGGGCAGCCACCCGGCCCGTGCCCCGGGCCTGGCGCCGTCGCGCGGACGCCACGCCGACCGGGCGGCCCGGTCGGGTCGGGACCCGATCCTGCTGGGTCAGCCCGCGAGCGGCTCGAGCGCCTGCGCGAGGTCCTCGACCAGGTCCTCGACGTCCTCCAGCCCGACGGACAGCCGCACGGTCGCCTCGCCGATCCCGACGCGAGCGCGCCCCTCGGGCCCGAGCTTGCGGTGCGTCGTCGTCGCGGGGTGCGTCGCGATCGACTTGGCGTCGCCGAGGTTGTTCGAGATGTCGACGATCCGCAGGGCGTCGAGCACCCCGAACGTGACCTTCTTGGTGTCGTCGACCGACGCGCCCTCGGGCACCGCGAGGTCGAGGGTCACGACCGTCCCGCCGCCGCTCTGCTGGCGCAGCGCGAGCTCGTGCTGCGGGTGCGAGGGCAGGTACGGGTAGCGCACGGCCGCGACGCCGGGGTGCTGCTCGAGCCACGTCGCGACGCGCAGCGCGGACGCCGTCTGGTGGCGCACGCGCAGCGACAGCGTCTCGAGGCCCTTGAGCAGGACCCACGCGTTGAACGGGCTGAGGGAGGGCCCGGTGTTCCGGATGAGCGTCTGCACGGGGCCGTGCACGTACTCCTCGGAGCCCAGGATCGCCCCGCCGAGCACCCGGCCCTGGCCGTCGATGTGCTTGGTCGCGGAGTAGACGAGCACGTCGGCGCCGTGGTCGAGCGGGCGGGACAGGACGGGCGTGGCGAACACGTTGTCGACGACCACGACGGCGCCCGCGTCGTGCGCGAGGCGGCTGACCGCGGCGATGTCGACGAGGTCCTGCATCGGGTTGGACGGCGTCTCGAAGAACACGACGTCGGCCGGGGTCGCGAGCGCCTCCTCCCACTGGGAGAGCACGTGCCCGTCGACGTAGTCGGTGGTCACGCCCCACCTCGCGAGGATGTCGTCGAGGATCACGACGGTCGACCCGAACAGCGCGCGCGACGCCACGATGCGCGAGCCCGAGCGGACGAGCGCGGCGAGTGCCGTGAACACCGCGGACATGCCGGTCGCGGTGGCGTACGCGGCCTCGGCGCCGTCGAGCAGGCGCAGGCGCTCCTCGAACGTCGAGACCGTCGGGTTGGAGTAGCGCGAGTACAGGAACCGATCGACGTCGCCGGCGAACGCCGACTCGGCCTCGCCGGCCGACCCGTACACGTACCCCTGGGTCAGGAACAGCGCCTCGGACGTCTCGCCGAACTCGGTGCGCACGAGCCCGCCGCGCACCGCGAGGGTGTCGGGGCGCAGGGCGCTGCGGTCGACCGAACGGTCGTCCCAGTCGAACGGTCCGGGCGTGCGGCGGGCGTTCACCGCTGCCGCCAGGGGAGGCCCGTGGCGCGCCAGCCGGTCGTCCCGCGCCGGCCGTCGGGGCCGACGCCGCCCTCGAAGCCGTCGAGCACGTTGTACGCCGGGCCGAGGCCGGCGGCCGTGGCGAGCTTCGCGGCGCCGACCGAGCGGACGCCCGAGCGGCACAGGAACACCACGGGCCGCTCGTCGCCGGGCTCGAGGCCGCTCGCGCGGAGCTCGTCGACGAACGCCGGGTTGGGCCGGCCGGTGCCGTCGACCCACTCGACGAACGCGGCGGGGCGCCCGGTCCCGGACGTGTCGGGGACCCCGACCGTCGTCCACTCGCCGTCGGTGCGGACGTCGACGAGCAGCGCGCGCTCGTCGTGCTCCAGCAGCTCCCAGGCCTGCTGCGGGGTCAGGTCGCCCGCGTAGCCGTCGGCGCTCATGCGGGCACGACCTGCGCGCGGGGTACCGGTACGGGGCCGGTCGTCGGCGTCGGGTCGGGCAGGACGACGGCCTGCGCGACGATCACCCGCGTCCCGTCGAACGTCGCCGCGGGGCCGCCGTGCAGCACGTAGCCCTCGTCGAGCGCGGCGCTGATGCGCTCGCAGAACGTGCGGTCGTCGGGCCCGGTCAGGAGCCGGTAGCGCAGGCGCTCCGGTTCGGGCGTGCCGCCGGTGCCGGGGTCGGTGCCCGGGTCGCCGGGGCCGCCGGTCCCGGTCGTCGGGTCGGGTGCGTCGCTCATGTCGCCTCCATCGGTCCTGGCGGTAGCACCCTGCTCCGGGCACGTGGTGCCCGCGGGTTGCTGCGGCGTCGTCGAGCCAGATCTCTCGGCCGCTCTGGATGGTGACGGCGATCGTAGGCGCCCGCCGCGTCGCGGTCCAAGCCTCGACCCCGACGGTCCGCCATGCGAGACGCCGTGCCCACCCGTTGACACCGGCGGCCCGACCCGGGGATTCTCGGGTCAGGTCATGAGTGCCAGCACGAAGCCCCGGCTTGCTGGCCGGCAACCCTCCTCCGCGGTGGGGTGCCCCGGGTGACGACCTGGCCGTGCCGCCGATCGGCGCACGGCAAGCGCGGGGTCCTCACCACGGGTCCCCACCGACCTGTCGAGGAGCACCATGTCCGTGATCGCCGAGGCCACCACCTGTGCGACGACCCGGGCGCCGCTGAGCGGGCTCCTGCCCGTCGTCGGCGCCGACACGCAGGTCCCCCTGCTCGACGGCACGAGCCGCACCTACGCCAACCTCGACTACGCCGCGAGCGCCCCCGCGCTCGAGGCCGTCGCGGCGCGCGTGACCGAGGTGCTGCCGCTCTACGCGTCCGTGCACCGCGGCGCCGGGTACCTCTCGCAGGTGTCCACCGCGCTGTACGAGGCGTCCCGCCAGACGATCGCCCGGTTCGTCGGGGCCCGCGAGGACGACGTCGCGATCATCACCCGCAACACGACCGACGCGCTCAACCTGCTCGCGGGCGTCGTCCCGGTCGGCGCGGACGGGACGCCGGGCCGGGTGCTCGTGCTGGACGTCGAGCACCACGCGAACCTGCTGCCGTGGGGTCACGGCCCGGACCGCGCGTCGACCGTCGTCCCGATCGCCGACACGGTCGCCGAGACCCTCGACCTGCTGACCCGCGAGCTCGCCGCGCAGCCGCACGCGCTCGTCGCGCTCACCGGGGCGTCGAACGTCACGGGCGAGGCGCTGCCGCTCGACGAGGTCGTCCGGGTCGCCCACGCGGCCGGCGCGCGGGTCGTCGTCGACGGCGCGCAGCTCGTCCCGCACCGGGGCTTCGACCTCGCCGCGACCGGGGCCGACTACGTCGCGTTCTCGGGCCACAAGACGTACGCGCCGTTCGGTGCGGGCGCGCTCGTGGGCCGCCGCGACTGGCTCGACGCGGGGGAGCCGTACCTCGCGGGCGGCGGCGCGGTGCGCGACGTGCGCGCCGACCGGACGATCTGGCAGCCCGCGCCCGCCCGCCACGAGGCCGGGTCGCCGAACGTCGTCGGCGCGATCGCGCTGGCCGAGGCGTGCGAGGTGCTCGCCGCGCTGCCCGCCGGGGCGCTCGAGGCGCACGAGTCCGCGCTGCGCGAGCGGCTCGTCGAGGGCCTCGCGACGCTCGACGGGGTGCGGGTCGTGCGGATCTGGCCCGACTCCGGCGAGCCCGTCGGCGTCGTGACGTTCACGGTCGGCGAGCACGACCCCGGTCTCGTCGCGGCGTACCTCGCGGCCGAGCACGGGATCGGCGTGCGCGACGGCCGGTTCTGCGCGCACCCGCTGCTCACGCGCCTGGGTGCGGCGGACGGGGCCATCCGCGCGTCGGTGGGCGTCGGCACGCCGTCGGAGGCCGTCGACCGGCTCGTCGCCGGGGTCGCGGCGTTCCTCACCGAGGGCCCGGGCACGCGCTACGCGGTGCAGGACGGCTGCTGGGTCGTCGCGCAGGACACCCGCCCGCTGATCCCGCTGCACGGGCTCGACGGCCTCGCGGCGACCGCCGCCGCGTGCGGCCCCGCGATCGACTGACCGCTGCTCACGCGCGACTCACGCGCGGGTCGGCTCGAGGTCCGGCCGGCTGTCGCTGTCGCGCAGCAGCCGGCCGAACGCCGCGGCCGTCTGCGGCGCCGCGAAGTGGAAGCCCTGCGCGCGGTCGCAGCCGAGCCCGCGCAGGATCGCGTGCTGGTCGGCGTTCTCGACGCCCTCCGCGACGACCGTGAGCCCGAGCGCCCTCGCCATCCCGAGGACCGCCTCCACGAGGTGCAGGTCGCGGGCGTCGCGCGCGAGCCGGGCGATAAACGAGCGGTCGATCTTGAGCTCGGTCATCGGCAGGTCCTGCAGGTACGACAGCGACGAGTAGCCCGTGCCGAAGTCGTCGATCGACAGCAGCACGCCGGTCGCACGCAGCCGGTCGAGGCTCTCGCGCCCGTTCGTCGCCCAGCGGACGAGCGTCGACTCGGTGACCTCGAGGCACAGCCGGTCGGCCGGGAGGCCGGTCGCCCGGAGCACGTCCGCGACGAGCGGCACGAACGTCCCGTCCTGGAGCTGCGCGCCCGAGACGTTGACCGAGATCCGCAGCGGGTGCCCGTCGGTGCGCCACTGCGCCGCCTGCGCGCACGCGCCGCGGAGCACGGCCTCGCCGACCGCGGCGATGAGCCCGGTCTCCTCGGCGACCGGCACGAACTCGAGCGGCGCGACGAGCCCGCGCGTCGGGTGCATCCAGCGCACGAGCGCCTCCGCCCCCGTGATCCGGCCCGACGCGACGTCGACGAGGGGCTGGTAGTGCACGACGAGCTCGTCGCACGTGAGCGCACGGCGCAGCGCCTGCTCGGTCTCGAGGTACCGCGTCGCGCGGCGCTGCATCGACGCGTCGAACACGGCCCAGTCGATGCCGAGCTCGCGCGCGCGGCCCATCGCGGTGTCCGCCTCGCGCAGCAGCCGCTCGGGCGCCGAGTCGTGGTCCTGCGGCGCGATCCCGATGGCCGCGGTGAGCACGATGCCGGCGCTCCCGACGCCGACGGGGTCGGCGAGCGCCGCGAGCAGCCGCTGCGCGAGCACCACGGCGCCGTCCACGGTCAGGTCGCGGCCCAGCACCATGAAGTCGTGCCCGCCCTCGCGCACGAGCAGGTCGCCGGGCCGCAGCACCGAGCTCAGGCGCGCCGAGGCCTCGACGAGCACCCGGTCGGCGCCGTCGTGCCCGAGGCTGTCGCTGATCGTCTGGAACCGGTTGATCCCGACGCACAGCACCGAGACCCGGCTGCCCGTCCCGGCCCGGGTGCCGACGCCGTCCCCCGCCGGGTCGAGCGCGCGCGCGAGCCGCTCGCGCAGCAGCTCCTTGTTCGGCAGGCCGGTGAGCCGGTCGTGCGTCGCCTGGTGCGCGAGTCGCGCTTCGTGGCCCGCGCGGATGTCGAGCAGCGCGTTGAACTCGCGCGCGAGCTGCCGCAGCTCCGCCGGGCCGGTCACGTCGACCCGGGCGTCGGCGGCGCTCCCCGCCGTGCGTGCCCCGGTGACGGCGCCGGTCAGCGCACGGAGCGGGCGGGCGACCCGGCGCTGCGCGAGCCACCCGAGGACGACGATCGCGAGGAGCGCGAGCGAGCCGAGCACGACGAACGTCGACAGGGTCTGGCGCGCGTCGGCGACGACCGTCGCGGTCTCGACGCCGCGGTACACGCGCCACCCCGCGGTCTCGACGTCCGCCGACGCGAAGAGCCGCCCGACGCCGTCCGGGTCGCTCGTCTCGCCGGTGGTGCGCGACGGGTCGACGACCGCACCGACCAGCGCCTGCGCGTCGGGTCCGGACGCGGAGACGACGCGCCCGGTGCCGCGGTCGACGATCCCCACGACGGCGTCGGGTCCCAGCCCGAGGACCGAGGCGAGGTCCTCCGCAGCCGACCCCACGTCGAGGAACAGGACCGCGGCGGCCCGGCCGTCGGCGGCGTCGTGCGCGAACGCCCGCGCGACCACGATCGCCGACCCGCCGGTCACCGGGTCCTGCGCACCCCACAGGACCTGCGTCGTCGTGGTCCCGAGCGCCTGGGTGAGCCACTCGCTCCCCGCGTGCAGGCCGCCCGGGTCGGCGACCCCGCCCGGCCGGGACGTGCACACGACGTCCCCCGCGCGCGTGACGACGGACAGCCGGGCCTCGGTGAGGACCGTCGCCCCCACCGGCGGGAGCAGGCAGCCCCCCGGGTCGTCGAGCACCGTGGCGGCCCCCGGGTTCGCGGCGACCGCCTCGACCTGCGCGCGCGCCGAGACGACGGACTGCGTGATCGTCCACGCGGCGACCTCGGCGTCGTTGCGCAGCTCCGCGGTCGCGTTCTCGCGCGCCCGCTGGGCGTTGTCCTGGTACGCGATGCCGAGCCCCAGCGCGGTGAACAGGAGCAGGAGCGCGAGCGCGACGGCCACGTAGGTGCTGACCGGCCAGGCGCCCGAGGCGCGCGCACCGCTCCGGACGCCGCGGTCGTACCGCCGCGACGACCCGGTTCCGGGCACGCCCGTGCCACCCATGCGCCTACCCCCCTCGATCGGCGCGACCGCTGACCGTGCGACCGGGCACGTGCCCCGCAGCCGGGCGAGCAGTCGTGCTCACGGGTCGGTTCGCGTGCCGGATCTCGGTCCACTGTAGGCA
This sequence comes from Cellulomonas cellasea, assembly GCF_006538745.1. Lineage (GTDB taxonomy): Bacteria > Actinomycetota > Actinomycetes > Actinomycetales > Cellulomonadaceae > Cellulomonas_A > Cellulomonas_A cellasea. The sequence goes on from NZ_BJLR01000016.1 coordinate 374,881, forward strand.
GACTCAGCACCGGCGCGTGGGCTGGCGGGGGCGAGCGGACGGAGGACGACGGTGGCGGTACCGGCAGCGGGTGGCTCGGCCGGGCTCGTGCGACGGCTCGGGACGCGCGACGCCGTCGTGCTCGGGCTCGGCTCGATGCTCGGCGCGGGGGTCTTCACGGCGGTGGGCCCGGCGGCCCGGGCGGCGGGCAGCGCGCTGCTCGTCGGTCTCGTCGTCGCCGCCGTCGTCGCCCTCGCGAACGCGACGTCGTCCGCGCAGCTCGCCGCGGTGCACCCCGTCTCGGGCGGCACCTACGTCTACGGGCGCGAGCGGCTCGGCCCGTGGTGGGGCTACCTCGCCGGCTGGTCCTTCGTCGTCGGGAAGACCGCGTCGTGCGCCGCGATGGCGCTCACGGTCGCGTCCTACGCGGTCCCCGCGGCGTGGCAGCGCCCGCTCGCGGTCGGCGTCGTCGCGGGCGTCACGGCCGTGGGCTACCGCGGGGTGACCCGGACCGCCGCCCTGACGCGGGCGCTGGTCGTTGCCGTGCTCGCGGTGCTCGCGGCGCTCGTCGTGACGAGCCTCGCGGGGGCCGACGGCGGGGTCGACGCGCGTGCGCTCGGCGACGACCTCGCGTCGGCCGGGGTCCTCGGCGTCCTGCAGTCGGCCGGGCTGCTCTTCTTCGCGTTCGCCGGGTACGCCCGCATCGCGACGATGGGCGAGGAGGTCCGTGACCCCGCGCGCACGATCCCGCGGGCGATCGTGCTCGCGCTGAGCCTGGCTGTCGTGGTCTACGCGGTCGTCGCGGTGACCGTGCTCGCGGTGCTCGGGCCCGACGGGGTCGCCGCGAGCAGCACCCCGCTCGCCGCGGCGGCAGAGGCCGGCGCGCCCGGGGCGCCGTGGGTCGAGCCGCTCGTCCGGGCGGGGGCCGTCGCCGCCTCGCTGGGTGCGCTGCTCGCGCTCGTCGCGGGGATCTCGCGGACGACGCTCGCGATGGCGCGCGACGACGAGCTGCCGCGCTGGCTCGCGGCCGTGCACCCCCGCTGGCACGTCCCGCACCACGCCGAGACCGCCGTCGGCTGCGCGGTCGCCGTGCTCGTCCTCGTGACCGACCTGCGCGGGGCCATCGCGTTCTCGTCGTTCGGCGTGCTGCTGTATTACGCGGTCGCGAACGCCGCCGCCCTGACCCAGCCGGCCGCCGAGCGGCGCTACCCGCGGGCGCTCGCGGTCGCCGGTCTCGTCGGGTGCCTCATGCTCGTCGCGACGCTGCCCGTCGGCGCGGTGCTCACGGGGACCGTGGTGCTCGGGTTGGGGGTGGTCCACCGGCTCGTGCGGCGGCGGGTGCGCCGGGCGGGCGGCGCGGACGCGGCGGACGGTCGGGGGGCCTAGGCGAAACGGGTGGCTCGTCGGCGGATCCGTGTGCTTGGTTGTGCAGCGTGCACCACGACCTCGCGCTCGACGGCTTCGGCGTCCGCCTCGTCCCGCTCGCCCCCGAGCACGCCGAGGGCCTCGCGGCGTTCGTCGACGACCGCATCTGGGCCGGCATGTCGACGCCCGTCCCGCGTGACGTCGACGCGATGCGCGCGCACGTCGAGGCCGCCGTCGCCACGCCGGGACGCGTCGCCCTCGCCGCGCTGGACGCCACGACCGGCGAGGTGCGCGGCAGCACCTCGTTCTACGATCTCGTACCGGACCTGGCCCGCGTCGAGATCGGTCACACGTACTTCGCGCCGCGCTGGTGGGGCACGTCGAACAACCCGGCGTGCAAGTACCTGATGCTGCGGCACGCGTTCGAGGACTGGGGGATGCAGCGCGTCGCGCTCCGGGCCGACGCGCGCAACACCCGCTCGATCGCCGCGATCGCGCGCCTGGGCGCCGTCCCCGAGGGCGTGCTCCGCAGCCACCGGGTCGCGCCCGACGGCTCGCGCGGCGACACCGCCTACTTCTCGGTGCTGGCCGACGAGTGGCCCGCCGTGCGGGACGGTCTGCTCACACGCCTCGGAGGAACACCGCGCTGAGCACGACGTCGAGGACGACGAGGGCCGAGAGCACCAGCGCGACGACGGCGCGCGCCCGCCCCACGGCCCCGTACCCCTCGCGGGCGATCTCGTTCGCCCTCTGCAGCGCCTTGACCGAGAGGATGACCGCGAGCACGAAGGCGTACGCGATGCCGGTCGCGAAGGCGACGACGACCACCGCGACGCTCACGACGAGCGCCCCCGTGGCCAGGCTGTTCGTGGGCTTGGGCCCCGGGCCGTAGGGACGGGGCGCACCGGAGCCGAACGCCGCCGGACCGCCCTGCCACGCACCGGGCTGCCCGGGCGTGGCACCGAAGCCGGGCTGCGCACCGAAACCGTGCTGCGCGCCCAAGCCGGGCTGGCCGCCGAACT
>NZ_BJLR01000017.1 GCF_006538745.1 Cellulomonas cellasea
CCGGCTCCCGAACTGCGACTGCCCTCCGCCGCCGGGCTGCCCGCCGAACTGCGACTGTCCGCCGAGCTGGGACTGTCCGCCGAACTGCGACTGCGCGCCGAGTCCCGGCTGCGCGCCGAACTGCGACTGCCCGCCGGGGGCTGGCTGGTCACCGAAGCCGGGCTGCCTGCCGAAGCCAGGCTGCCCGCTGAGCTGCGAGTGCCCACCCGGCGCACCCGTCGCGCCGCTGCCCGAGCCGGAGGACCTCCGCGCGGCGGGGTCGTCGAGAGGGGCGAACCCGGGGTCGGGCGCGGTGACGCCCGCGGGCTCCGGCGGCGCGCTCACGTGCTCGGTCCACCCGTGGCCGTCCCACCACCGGACGCCGCTGCCGGCGGGGTCGGGGTCGGGGTACCAGCCGGGCTCGGGCGTGGTGACGCTCGCCGCGCTTTCCGTGCCGTGCATCGACATCCCTGAGCCCTCCGCCGCCGTCCTGCGTACGCAGGTTCTTCGGCGCGTGCGGCTCCCCGCTTGAGCATCGCCCGGAGGGTGAGTGCAGGACGGCGCCCGCGGGCCCCCGACCGAGGTGCTCGGGCGGGGGCCTGCCGGTGCGCCGAGTCAGAGCGGCCGGACCGACCCCGTGAGGTGCACCTTGCCGCTCCGCGGGTGCCAGCCCGCGTACGTCCAGCCGCCGCCGGGTCCGTCGTCCGCGGCGACCCGCACCGCGACCGAGCCCGGCAGCAGCACGGGCTTGGCGAACTCGACGGACCAGGTGAAGGCGTCGCCCCGCTCGGCACCGACCGTCGCGAGCGCGCGCGCCGCGGTGTCCATCCCGTGGGCGATCGCGCGCGGGAAGCCGAGCGCCTTCGCGGAGACCGCGGAGAGGTGGATCGGGTTGCGGTCCCCCGAGACGGCCGCATACCGGCGCCCGGTGCCGGCGTCGAGCTCCCAGCGGGCGGTCGGCACCGGCGCCACGAACGCCGGCCGGGCACCGGACCCGCTGCCGCTACGCCCGTCGGCCCCGCCGGTCCCCTCGACCCCGTCGGCCACTCCCGCGCCGCCGTCGTCCCCCGCGCCCCCGCGCACGAGGTGCGTGCCCTTCGCGAGGTACGTCGAGACCCCACGCCACGCGACCGGACCCTCGCGCAGCTCGCGCGCCGGGCCGGCGAGCCGGACCTCGGTCACGAGCTCGACGGTCGTCCCGGTGCGGTGCGCCGCGAGCCCCTGGGCCCACGCCCGCACGTCGACGGCCTGCCCGAGCCGCAGCGGCACGTGCTGGGTGATCTCGTTCGCGAGGTGCACGAGCCCGGCGAGCGGCAGCGGGAAGTCGGGCCGGGCCATGACCGCGGTCGCGACGGGGAACGCGAGCACGTGCACGAACCCGGCCGGCAGCACGTCCGACGCGGTCTCGCCGAGCAGGTGCTGGTAGGCGGTGAGGTGCGCCGCGTCGGCCTGGACTCCGGCGACGACGTACGCGACCTCGGGCAGGTCGACCGGGCCGCGCCCGAACCGCCGCGCGAGCACGAGCCGCCCGGACGCCGCGGCGCCGCGCGCGTAGAGCCGCCCGAGCGACGGCACCCCCGGGAGCACGACCTCCTCGCGGCGCAGGTCCGCGACGCCCGGGGAGGTCCCGCCCGCAGCGGTCACTGGCCCACCAGGTTCTGCCCGCACACCCGCAGGGTGCGCCCGACGACCCCGCCGGCCTGCGGCGACGCGAGGAACGCGACGGTCTCCGCGACGTCGACGGGCTGGCCGCCCTGCTGCAGCGAGTTGAGCCGCCGCGCGACCTGCCGCGTGACGGCCGGGATCTTCGCCGTCATGTCCGTCTCGATGAACCCGGGTGCGACGGCGTTGGCCGTCCCCCCGAACGCCGTCAGCAGGGGAGCGGTGGCGCGGACCATGCCGACGACGCCGCCCTTGGACGCCGCGTAGTTCGTCTGGCCGCGGTTGCCCGCGATGCCGGACGTCGACGCGAGCGCGACGATCCGCGGCTCGGCCGTGAAGTCGCCGGACGTGAGCAGCTGCTCGTTGATCCGCAGCTGCGCGGCGATGTTGACCGCGATGATCGGGTCCCACCGGTCGGGCGTCATGTTGACCAGGAGCTTGTCGCGCGTGATGCCGGCGTTGTGGACGACGATGTCGAGCCGCCCGTGCCGGGCCTGCGCGTGCTCGAGGATGCGCGTCCCGGCGTCCTCGGCGGTCACGTCGAGCTGCAGCGCGGTGCCGCGGACCTTGTTGGCGACGGCCGCGAGCTGCTCGCCCGCCGCGGGGATGTCGACCGCGACGACGGTCGCGCCGTCACGCGCGAGAGTCTCGGCGATGGCCGCGCCGATGCCGCGCGCGGCGCCGGTCACGACCGCGACCTTGCCGTCGAGCGGCCGGTCCCAGTCGAGCGGCAGCGACCCGCCGTCGCTGTCGACGGCGAGCAGCTGGCCGTCGACGAACGCCGAGCGGGCCGACAGAAAGAAGCGCAGCGCGCCGAGGACGCTCGGTGCGGTGACCGGGACGCCGTCCGCGACCACCACGCCGTTGCCCGTCGCCCCGGTGCGGAGCTCCTTGGCGACCGAGCGCAGGATCCCGTCGACGCCCTGGCGCGCGGCGGCGACCGCGGGGCCGTCGTCGGGCGTCGCGGGCCGCGAGACCGTGACGACGCGCGCGTGCGGCGCGAGGGCCTTGAGCGTCGACCCGAGCGCGAGCACGGGTGCGGCGAGCTCGTCGGGGTGCGTGAGCTCGGTCAGCACGAGCACGACGGCGGCGTACCGCTCGCCCTGCGCGGCGTGGCGGCGCACGTCGAGGTCCCAGCCGGGCGCGAGCAGCGTCGCGTCGGCTGCCCTGGCGTCCGTTGCGGCGGAGGACGCCGTGCCCGCGAGCACGTGCGCGACCGTGTCGGCGTCCTGCCCGGTGCCGAGCACGAGGACCGGGCCGTCGACGAGCGGTCGGCCGGGCTGGTGGCGCCGCAGCGGCACGGGCCGGGGCAGCCCGAGCTGCTTCGCGATCTTCTTCGTGAACCCCGAGTTGACGAGGTTCAGGTAGGTGTCGGTCACGCTGCCTCCAGGATCGCGGTCACGCCGATGCCGCCCGCGGCGCACACCGAGATGAGGGCCCGCACGGGCCGGTCGTCGCCGTTCGCGGCCTTGCGACGCGCGAGCTCCTTGGAGACCGTCGCGACGATGCGGCCGCCGGTCGCGGCGAACGGGTGCCCGGCGGCGAGCGACGACCCGTGCACGTTGACGCGGCTGCGGTCGACCTTGCCGAGCGGGCCGTCGAGGCCCAGGCGGGTGCGGCAGAACTCGTCGGACTCCCACGCACCGAGCGTCACCGCGACGGTCGCGGCGAACGCCTCGTGGATCTCGACGTAGTCCATGTCGTCGAGCGTGAGCCCGTGGCGCGCCAGCAGTCGCGGCGCGGCGAACACCCCGGCGGTGAGCAGCCCGTCGACGCCGTGCACGAAGTCGACGGCCGCGGTCTCGGCGTCGACGACGCTCGCGAGCGGCGTGAGGTCGTGCGCGTCGGCCCACTCCTGCGAGCCGAGCAGCACGGTCGACGCGCCGTCGGTCAGCGGCGTGGAGTTGCCGGCGGTCATGGTCGCGGGCGTGTCGAGCGTCAGCCCGAACGTCGGCTTCAGCGTCGCGAGCTTCTCGAGCGAGGTGTCGGCGCGCAGGTTCGCGTCGCGCGTGAGCCCGCGGTACGGGGTCACGAGGTCGTCGAAGAACCCGGCGTCCCACGCGGCGGCGAGGCGCTGGTGGCTGAGCAGCGCGATCTCGTCCTGCGCCTCGCGCGTGATGCCCCACTCGGCGGTCGTGAGCGCCTGGTGCTCGCCCATCGACAGCCCGGTGCGCGGCTCGGACGTGCGGGGGACCGACGGCGCGAGGTCGCCGGGGCGCAGCCGGGCGAGCGCCGCGAGCTTCTGCTGGGGGCTCTTGGCGCGCGACAGGTCGAGCAGCACGCGGCGCAGGCGGTCGCTCACGGCGATCGGGGCGTCCGACGTGGAGTCGACGCCGCCGGCGATCCCGGACTCGATCTGCCCGAGGCGGATCTTGTTGGCGAGCAGCACCACGGTCTCGAGCCCCGTCGCGCACGCCTGCTGGAGGTCGAACGCCGGGGTCTCGTTGGACAGCGCGGAGCCGAGCACCGACTCGCGCGTGAGGTTGAAGTCGCGGCTGTGCTTGAGCACGGCGCCCGCGGCGACCTCGCCGACGCGCTCGCCCTGCAGCCCGTACCGGGCGACGAGCCCGTCGAGCGCGGCCGTGAGCATGTCCTGGTTGCTCGCGCGGACGTACTTGCCGCCGGCCCGCGCGAACGGGATGCGGTTGCCGCCGAGCACGAGCGCGCGGCGGGGGGAGGCGTCGGTCCTGGGGGTGGGGGCCGGGGAGCCGGTGGCTGCCATGGCGTTCCTCTCGCGTCGTCGCTGAGTCGGTCTCGGGTCGTGCGGTCGTGCGGTCGTGCGTCGAGCCGCGTGCGGAGCTGCGTGGTGCAGCGCTCCGGTTGCAGTACCTCGGTGCCGTGCCCCGCGCCCCGTGAGGCCCGCGGGACGTCGGTCCCGGGTCCCGCGGGACGCGCCGTGCTATGTCCAGAACCCACAGTACCTGATACCGTCGGTTTCGTGAGCCCGGTCACACCCGACCCGTCGACGCCGACGGACCGCCGCGCACCGTCGTCCCCGACGGTGCGCGAGCCGCGTCCCCTCGGCGCGAACCCCCTGCGCACCGTCCGCCCCGGCCAGCAGCCGCAGCGCCCCGCGTCGGCCCCGCCCGAGGCCGACCGCTACCGCCGCGCCGACGAGTCCGTGCGCCCGGTCCTCGGCGGCGAGCCCGCGCCCGACGGTCGCTCGACCCGCTGGGCCGACCACCGCGAGGCCCGCCGCGCGGAGCTCGTGCGCGTCGCGCGCCGCACCGTCCACCACCAGGGGCCCGACGTCTCGATGGAGGAGATCGCTGCCGCCGCGGGCACCTCGAAGTCGATCGTCTACCGCTACTTCAGCGACAAGACCGGGCTGCAGATCGCCGTCGCCGAGGCCGTCGTTCTGCAGATCCAGGGCGCGCTCGAGGCCGTGCTGCGGATCGCCCCGACCCCGCGCGACGGGCTGCGCGGCATGGTCGCCGTCTACCTCGAGATGATCGAGCACTCCCCGCACGTCTACGCGTTCGTGACGCGCGACGGCTCGGTCGAGTCCGGCGGCCCGCTGGGGCACTTCCTCGACTCCGTGACCGCGCTCGTCGCCGCCCCGTTCGCCCGGGCGCTCGCGGACGACGACGGCGGCCCCGACCCCGCGCAGCTCGCGCTCGCCGAGGCGTGGGCCGCGGGTGCCGTCGGGTTCGTGCGCGGCGCGGGCGAGCGCTGGCTCGCGCACCGCGGCACGCCGGGCTCCCCGACGCGCGAGGTGCTCACCGCGTCCGTCGCCGCGTGGCTGTGGGCCGGTCCCGTCGGCCTGCTCGCCCGGGAGCGGACGCGCGCCCCCGACCGCCCGTCCGCCGCCGAGCCCGCCCCCGACCCCGACGGCCCGACGGCGCCCGACGGCACCGCAGCACCCGACGGCACCACAGCGCCCGACAGCACCACCGCAACGAGCACCCCAGCGCCCGACGCCACCATCCCCGACGCCGGCCCCGCGCCCGCACCTCACACCCCGACCGAGGAGTCCCGATGACCGCCACGACCGACCGCCCGGCCGCCCGCCCCGCCCGCCCGGCCGGCCCTCAGCCCGCCGCCACGCCGGCCGTCGACGTCGCCGCGCTCGGCGAGCAGCTCCTGGGCCGGTACGCCGAGCTGCGCCGTGGTGCGCGCGCGGTCGCCGCCGACCCGCGGTTCCACCGCATCGAGGGCCAGTCGATGGCCGAGCACCGCGAGCGGGTCCTGGGCCAGCTCAGGCTGCTCGCGGCCGAGGCGGACGTGCTGCGCGCGTTCCCCGAGGTGCTCGGCGGCCGGTCGGACCACGGCGGGAGCCTGTCGCGGTTCGAGGAGCTCGTGGTCGCGGACCCGTCGCTGCAGATCAAGGCCGGCGTCCAGTGGGGGCTGTTCGCGTCCGCGATCATGCACCTGGGCACGGCCGACCACCACGCGCGCCTGCTGCCCGGCGCCATGTCGGTCGACGTCCCGGGCGCGTTCGCGATGACCGAGACGGGGCACGGCTCGGACGTCGCCTCGATCGGCACGACGGCGACGTACGACCCGGCCACGCAGGAGTTCGACCTGCACACCCCGTTCCGCGCGGCGTGGAAGGACTACCTGGGCAACGCCGCGCAGCACGGCACCGCGGCGGTCGTGTTCGCGCAGCTGATCACGCCCGACGGCGAGGGTGGCCGGCCCGTGAACCGCGGCGTGCACGCGCTGTACGTGCCGATCCGCGACCCGCAGACCGGTGAGTTCCTGCCGGGCGTCGGGGGCGAGGACGACGGGCTCAAGGGCGGCCTCAACGGCATCGACAACGGGCGCCTGCACTTCACGCACGTGCGCGTCCCGCGCGCGAACCTGCTCAACCGCTACGGCGACGTCGCGGAGGACGGCACCTACTCCTCGCCGATCGCGAGCCCCGGCCGCCGGTTCTTCACGATGCTCGGCACGCTCGTGCAGGGGCGCGTGTCGCTCGACGGCGCGGCGGTCAACGTCGCGAAGGTCGCCCTGATCACCGCGGTCACGTACGGCAACCAGCGCCGGCAGTTCACGGGGGCCTCGGACACCGAGGAGACCGTGCTGCTCGACTACGCGGAGCACCAGCGCCGGCTGCTGCCGCTGCTCGCGGAGACGTACGCGTCGGCGTTCGCGCACGAGCACCTGCTGAGCGCGTTCGACGACGTGTTCTCGGGTCGCGAGGACACCGAGGAGAAGCGCCAGGACCTCGAGACCCTCGCGGCGGCGCTCAAGCCGAAGTCGACGTGGCTCGCGCTCGACGCGCTGCAGACGGCGCGCGAGGCGTGCGGCGGTGCGGGCTTCCTCACCGAGAACCGGCTCGTGTCGCTGCGCGCCGACATGGACGTCTACGTGACGTTCGAGGGCGACAACACGGTCCTGCTCCAGCTCGTCGCGAAGCGCCTGCTCGCGGACTACGCCAAGGCGTTCAAGGACGTCGACGCGAGCGCCGTCGCCCGGTACGTCGCGGGCCGCGCCGCCGACGCCGCGCTGCACCGCACGCCGCTGCTGCGCGCGGTCCAGACGCTGACCGACGCCGGCGACGCCCGCCGGTCCGCGGGGCAGCTGCGCGAGACCGCGACGCAGCGCGAGCTGCTCACGGACCGCGTCGAGACGATGGTGGCGGACCTCGCGCAGGCGCTGCGCCCCGCGTCGCGCTCGTCGCGCCAGGACGCTGCGGCGCTGTTCAACGCCCACCAGCACGAGCTCATCGAGACCGCGCGGGCGCACGCCGAGCTCATCCAGTGGGAGGCGTTCACGACGGCGGTCGCGCGCACGCAGGACCCGGGCACGCGCCAGGTGCTCACGTGGCTGCGCGACCTGTTCGGGCTGAGCCTCGTCGAGCGCAACCTCGCCTGGTACCTCATCAACGGCCGGATGTCGGCCGGCCGGGCGCGGACCGTGACGTCGTACATCGACCGCCTGCTCGCGCGGCTCCGGCCGCACGCGCAGGACCTCGTCGACGCGTTCGGGTACGGGCCGGAGCACGTGCGCGCGGCGATCGCGTCGGGCGCCGAGCGGGAGCGGCAGGACGAGGCGCGCGCGCACTACCGGGTCCAGCGCGCGTCGGGCGACGCCCCCGTGCCGGAGAAGCAGCTGCCCGCGGGCTCGGTCGCCCGCCAGACGCCGACGACCGGGCCGGTCACGGGCGACCCGGCCGCGGGCGACGAGCCGGCACCGACCGAGGACTCGGGCGTCGCGGCGGTCGGCTCGCCCGCCTGACGCACCCCCGGACACCGACCCGCAGCGCGGTCGCCCCCAGCCCGGGCGGCCGCGCTGCGGCGCGTCACGGCCGCGACGGCGGCGCGTCACGGGCCCGACGGCCGGGTGGCACAGGCCCGACGGCCGGGTGGCACGGGTGAGATCGCCGCTTCACCCCCGACCCGGGACGTCGAGCCCTTGAACTTCCCCGGCCGGGGCCGATGGGCCTGGCGCGATGGAGACCACCGGAGAGCGCGAGACGTCAGGCGGGACGACGACCCTGCTGTTCCGGCACGTCCGCGCGCAGGGCGGTGACGCCGCGGTGCAGGAGGTCCTCGAGCGCGCGGGCGTCCCCGAGCTCGCGGCGCACGTCGGCGACATGGGGCACTGGATCAGCTACGAGACGCGGATCCGGCTGTTCCACGCCGCGGTCGACGTGCTCGGCGACCCGCGCACGATGTTCGACGTCGGCGCCACGGCCATCGCCAACGGCCTCGACCACGCGCTCGTGCTGCTCCTGCGCACGCTCGGCAGCCCGCGCGAGGTGTACCGCCAGCTGCCCCGCGCCGTCTCGAAGTTCACGTCGACCTCGACGATGCGGATCGTCCGTCTCGACGCGACGTCCGCCACGGTCCACTACCGGCTGCACGACGGCTACGCGCACTCGCGCCTCGACTGCGACTACGCGCGGGGGCTCATCTCGTCGGTGCCGCGCCTGTTCGACCTGCCCGCGGCCGCCGTCGGGCACCCCGCGTGCCAGTCGGACGGGCACCCGCACTGCGTCTACACGATCCGCTGGCCCCGCTACCGGCGGTTCGCGCCGCTCCGGCGGCGCGGTCAGGAGAGCGTCGAGCTCGGCGCGCTGCGGGCCCAGCTCGAGGACCTCCAGCTCGCGGCGTCGGACCTCGTCAGCAGCGACGACGTCGGCGCGGTGCTCGAGCGGATCACGGACCGGGCCGCGAGCGCGCTGCTCGCGCCGGCGTACCTCCTTGTCGTCGAGGGGCGGGACGGCGACGAGCCGGTGGTGCGCTCGAGCGGCCTCGACCCGGACGAGGCGCGGGACCTCGCGGAGGCGATGCGCCGCGGGGACGACCTCGGGGCGCGGGCGGTCGTCGTCGACGTCGCCTCGACGCGCCACGCGCACGGGAAGCTCGCGGCGGTGTTCGGGCCCGGGCAGCGCGCGCTCGACCAGGACCGGCACCTGCTCGAGGCCTACGCCCGGCACGCCGCCGCGGCGCTCGACCTGCTGACCGCGCTCGAGGACAGCCGCCGGGAGGCCAGGCGCGCCACCGCGCTGCTGGCCCTGGCGCACGCGCTCGCCGGCGCCCGGGACACCCTCGCCGCCGCGACGGTCGTCGCGCAGGCGATGCCGGGCATCGTGGGGTGCCGGGGTGCGGGCGTCATGCTGTGGGACGCCGCGACCGGGTCGCTGCGATCCGTCGCCTCGCACGGGCACGAGCCGCACGAGTCCCAGGTGCTCGCGAACGCCACGATCCACATGGACAACGTCCCGGAGCTCGCCGGCCTCATCACGCGCCGCGAGCCGATGGTGCTCGACGTCGCCACCGCGAGCCCCGTCGTCGCGGGCCTGCTGCGCGGCGTCGGCGCCCGGTCCGCGATCGTCGTGCCGCTGCTCGCGGGCGACTCGCTCATGGGCATCGCGACCGCGAGCTGGCCGCGGTCCATGGTCGGGACGCCCGGGCTCGCCGAGGCGCTGACCCGGCTCGAGGGCCTGAGCGACCAGGCGGCGACCGCGCTCGAGAACGCCCGGCTGCTCGCGACCGTGCACCACCAGTCGCAGCACGACGCGCTCACGGGCCTGCCGAACCGCGTGCTGTTCGCCCGTGCGCTGGACGACTGCCTGCGCGCGACCCCCGAGGACCGGACCGTCGCGGTGCTGTTCTGCGACCTCGACCGGTTCAAGTACGTCAACGACGGGTTCGGCCACGCCGCGGGCGACGAGCTCCTGCGGCAGGTCGGCGCGCGGCTGCGCGAGCGGGTGCGCGACGGCGACGTGCTCGGGCGGCTGAGCGGCGACGAGTTCGCCGTCGTCCTCCCGAGCGTCTCGGGCGAGGACCACGCGGTCGGGATCGCGCTCGACATCATCGAGTCGCTCGACAAGCCGTTCCGCATCGACGGCCGGGAGCTGCGGATCACCGCGAGCATCGGCATCTCGCTGCACACCGGGCCCGACGGGCGCGGCGACAAGCTCCTCGCGTCCGCCGACTCCGCGATGTACCAGGCGAAGCAGCGCGGGCGGAACCAGGTCGCGGTCGCCGGGGGGCTGGTCAAGCGCGGCGTCGTCCCCTCGCTCGAGGCCGAGCTGTCCAGCGCGATCACCAACGACCAGCTCCGGCTGTTCTTCCAGCCCGTCGTCGACGTGTCGGGGCCGTCCGAGGCGGGCGACGTCGTCGGCGGCGAGGCGCTGCTGCGGTGGGCCCACCCGCGCCTCGGGCTGCTCGCGCCCGGTGCGTTCCTGCCGCTCGCGGAGGAGGCCGGCCTCGTGACCGACCTGGACCTGTGGGCGCTCGGCGCCGCGTGCCGCACGCTCGCGGGCTGGTGCGAGGAGTCGGGCCGCCCGATGCACGTCGCGGTGAACCTCGCCGGGGCGACCCTCGTCGACCCGCGCCTCCTGCCTGCGGTGCGCAGCGCGCTGACCGCGAACGAGATCACCCCGGACCAGCTCCACCTCGAGATCGTCGAGAGCCGCTCGCTCGTCGACATCCCCGGCGCGGTCGAGCGGCTCGGCGAGCTGCGGCAGATGGGCGTGAAGATCTCCCTGGACGACTTCGGCACCGGCTACTCGACGCTCGCGTGGATCCAGGCGCTGCCCGTCGACCAGATCAAGATCGACCGCACGTTCATCATGGCGCTGCCCGACGACGACGCGTCGCTCGCCGTCGTGCGCGCGGTCCTCTCGCTCGCGAGCGACCTGGGGATCGGCGTCGTCGCGGAGGGCGTCGAGGAGATCGAGCAGCTCGCGGCGCTGCGCGAGGTCGGCTGCGGGCTCGTGCAGGGCTACCTGCTCGGGCGTCCGCAGCCCGAGCTCGAGATGGGTCTCTGACCCCACGGTCGCCCTCGTCCCGCCCCGGTTCGCGCCGGCGGCCGGACCAGGGGCGGCGCCGGGGGTCGGTGCCGCCGCCGGTACCCTGGCGGTCATGGCCAGAGCAGCTGTTCCCGCACGCGGCATGCGTGACGTCCTGCCCGCGGAGAAGGAGAAGCGGGAGCGCGTCCTCGGCTCGATCCGCTCGACGTACCGCCGGTTCGGGTTCACCGAGATCGAGACCCCCGCGGTCGAGCCCATCGAGCGGCTGCGCTCGAACCAGGGCGGCGAGAACGAGTCGATGCTCTTCCAGATCATGAAGCGCGGCCTCGAGCCCGGCACCCCCGTGAACCCCGCCGAGGCGGTCGACCTCGCTCTGCGCTACGACCTCACCGTGCCGCTGACCCGGTTCTACGCGTCGCACGCCGCCGAGCTGCCAGCCGTGTTCCGCGCGCTGCAGACCGGCCCGGTGTGGCGCGCCGAGCGCCCGCAGAAGGGCCGCTACCGCCAGTTCACGCAGGTCGACATCGACATCATCGGCGAGCCCGGCACGATCGCCGAGATGGACCTCATCGTCGCGACGCTCGCCGCGTTCGAGGACCTCGGGCTCGCCGAGGGCATCACGCTGCGCATCAACGACCGGCGCATCCTGCTCGACCTGCTCGCGGCCGTCGGCATCGCGCCCGAGCGGTCCGCCGAGACGCTCATCGCGCTCGACAAGCTCGACAAGATCGGGGCCTCGGGCGTCGCCGCCGAGATCGAGGGCCGCGGGCTCGCCTCCGGGGAGACCGTCGAGCGGCTCCTCGCGTCGGTCACCGCGCTGCAGGCCCAGACCGGGCTCGACGACGCCCCGCTGCGCGACGGCACGTTCACGGTCGACGGCACCGACGTCCAGGTCAGCCTCTACGACCTCCCGGAGATCGTGGCGACCGTCGCGAAGCTCGCGCCGTGGGCCGACGTCGCGTTCGACGTCTCGCTCGTGCGCGGCATGGGCTACTACACCGGGCCCATCTTCGAGATGACGCACCCCTCTTCCGCCGGTTCCGTCGCGGGCGGCGGGCGGTACGACTCGGTCGTCGGCAAGTGGCTCGGGCGCGACGTCCCGGCGTGCGGGTTCTCGATCGGCTTCGAGCGGATCATCGACCTCGTGCCCGACGCGCCGAGCACGAGCCGCCGCGTCGCCGTCCTCTACGCCGAGGGCACGCCCGCCGCCGACGTGCTCACCGCGCGCCAGCAGCACCAGGCCGACGGCAGCGACGTCGCGCTCGTCCGCGCACCTCGCAAGCTCAGCGGCCGGTTCCTCGACGGCCTGACCGCCGAGGGGTTCACGCACGTCGACAGCGGGGCGGTCTCGGGCGATGGGCCCGGCACCGTGCGGGAGCTGCGCCGGGGGTGACCACGCGCGGCGCGCGTCCGCGGGCACCCGCCGTTCCGCACCACGCCGGTGACGACGCGGTGACGGGCGGACGAACTCTCGGCGCGCAGGCGGTCCCCGGCGCGCGGCTGGCGCCGCCCGACGACATCGTGGGAGGCATGTCGATGGCTGCGCCGTTCCTGCCCCACGGAGAACCCGAGCCCGGTGTCCCTGCGGCCGATCCGGGCGCCGGTGCGCCCCCGGCGGCCGAGGGCTTCGGCGTCGAGGCCGAGGAGCCCGACCGCGTGCCGGACGGCGACGCGGAGGCAGCGGACGCGGGGACGGACGTAGCGACGGCGGACGCGGACGCGCTCCGCCCGGGGACGCTCGACGACCCGCCGTTCCGCACCCCCGACCCGGGCGAGCTGCAGGGCCGCTGAGGTCAGCGGAGCCGCTCGTCCAGGTGCACGTGGACCTCGTCGCCCGGTCCCTTCCGGATCGCGCGCAGGGTCCGGGCCGTGACGGGCAGCTTGTGGGTCCCGTCGCCCAGCGCCATGAACGAGCTGCGGAACCCCTCGCCGTCCACGGTCCCGCGGACCTTGACGATCCCGCGCGTGCCGAAGATCTCGGCGGACCCGGGCAGCACGACGTAGATCCAGCCGCCCGTGCTCGGGCTCTTCTGCACGGTCGCCGTGAAGTCGCGGTCGAGCGGCTCGGTCTGCTGGGGCGAGGCGGCGGGCGAGCCGCCAGCCGCCGGCTCGGTTCCGGTCATCGCGGTCTCCTCCGGTCGGGGCGCCGGGCGGCGGGGGCGGTGCGGCCCGTGCGGGCCTCGCCGGGGTAGACGTCCGTCGTCGCCGGAACTCACCGGCCCGACGCCCGCGGCCGCGCCCCGATGAGTTCCCGCCCGCCCGCCGGTCTGCCGGGGTGACGGACGACCGGCGGACGAGCGGAGCACGTGATGGACGGCATCGAGATCCTCCCGGTCCTCGTGGCGACGGTGGCGGCGTTCGTCGCCGCGTTCGCGTACTACGCGGTCCTCGGGTCGCAGCTCGCGCGGCTCGGCAGCGCCGCGGGCGACGGCCGGCCGCCGGGCTGGATGATGCCCGTCGAGCTGCTGCGCACGCTCGCGGTGACGAGCGTCGTGGCCGTGGTCGTCGCGCTCGGGGACGTCGAGGGCTGGCTCGCGGGCGCCGCGCTCGGGGCCGTGCTGTGGGTCGGCTTCCCGGTCGTGCTGCTCAGCGGGTCCGTGGTGCACGAGAAGGTGCCGTGGCGGCTCGCCGCCCTGCACGCCGGCGACTGGCTCGTGAAGCTCGTGCTGGTCTCGGTGGTCCTGAGCGCGTGGTCCTGAGCGCGTCGTCCCGGGCGCCTGGTCCTGAGTGCTCGGACCGGCTCAGCGGCCCGCGGGCGGCAGGTACCCCGTCGAGACGGCCTCGTCGTGCTCGGCGTGCGCCCGCTGCAGGAGCTCCATGAGCTCGCGCTCCGAGCGGATGCGGGCCCGCTGCTTCTCGGGCAGCGCCTTGAGCTGCTCCTCCTCGCGGAGCAGGCGGGCGAACAGCTCCTCCTCGTAGGCCGGGTCGTTCTCGGTCTCGAGGTACTCGGTCGCGTGCCGCCGGGCCGCCGCCACGGAGTTCTGCGCCCGGCCCTTCGCGCTCGTGAGGGACGCGACGACGGTCACGAGCAGGGTGCCGATGATGACGCTGAGCGAGAGCGGCGTGCTGATCTCGACGACCGGCACGTGCTCGCCCTCGTTGATGAACGGGACGTTGTTCTCGTGCAGCGCGTGCAGGATCAGCTTGACGCCGATGAACGCGAGGATCGCCGCGAGCCCGTACGACAGGTACACGAGCCGGTCGAGCAGGCCGTCGATCAGGAAGTACAGCTGCCGCAGGCCGAGCAGCGAGAACGCGGTCGCCGTGAAGACGAGGAACACGTTCTGCGTGAGCCCGAAGATCGCGGGGATCGAGTCGAGGGCGAACAGGATGTCCGTGCCGCCGATCGCGACCATGACGAGCAGCATCGGCGTGAGTGCGCGCTTGCCGTCCTTGACGGTGAACATCTTGTCGTCGTCGTAGTAGTCGGTCGTGTGGAACAGCCGGCGCGCCAGCCGGACCATGATGTTGTCGGCCGTGTGGCTGTCCTCGGACTCCGGCTTGAGCAGGTTCCCGGCCGTGATGAGCAGGATCAGGCCGAAGACGTAGAACACCGCGGCGAACCGGTTGATGAGCGCGGCGCCGACGAAGATGAACCCGGCCCTCGCGATCAGCGAGAACACGATCCCGAACAGCAGCACCTTCTGCTGGTCGGCGCGGGGGACCTTGAAGCTCTGCATGATGATGAGGAAGACGAACAGGTTGTCGACCGAGAGCGCCTTCTCGGTGACGTACCCCGCGAAGTACTCGGCGCCCATCGTGTGCCCGCCGAGGACCCACACGCCCACGCCGAACAGCAGCGCGATCCCCACGTAGATCGCCGACCACCGCGCGGCCTCGGCGAGCGTCGGGACGTGGGCCTTGCGCACGTGGAAGACGAAGTCGAACGCGAGCAGCGCGACGATGAAGACGATGGTCGCGATCCACACCGGGGTCGACACGTCCATGGCGGGGCTCCCGTACGGTCGGGTCAGCGGTCCGGCCTCGTGGTGCGGCCTGCTGCTCAGCGTAGGTGCGGTCCCCGGGCGCCGCCCGGCCGCAGGACGTCTCAGGAGGCTCGCATGGCAGCGGCGGACGACGGCTCGGGTGCGGCAGGTGCGGCAGGTGCGGCAGGTGCGGCAGGTGCGGCAGGTGCGGCGCGGGGGCCGACGGGTGGGGCGCGGGCCGTGCGCGCCGTGCTGGTCGCGGTCCTGGCCGCCGCGTGCTGGTTCGCGTGGCTCGCGTGGGACACGACCTACCAGGTCGACCCGGCGACGGGAGCCGCGTCCGGGCCGTACGAGGCGTGGCAGGTGCTCGGCTGCGCGCTGAGCCTGGCGGTCGTGGTGGTGCTCGGGACGGTGGCGCTCGGGGCCCGCGCGACGGTGGTCGTCACGACGCTCGCGTTCGCGGTCGCGTGGTCGGTCACGGCGAGCACCGACGAGACCGGGCTGTGGATGGTCGGTGCGCTGCTCGTGCTCGTCGGGGTCGCGGTCGGCAGCACCGCGGTCGCCGCGGTCACGGCCGCGGTGCTGCGGCGGCGCGGCACGCGGGCGGCCTAGGGGACCGGCCGGCGCGACGTCGCCGGGCCGGGGTGCCGTCAGGCCGTCAGCGCCGCGGTGAGCGTGGCCGTGTGGTCCTCGATCCACTCGGCGTCGCGCCGCCAATAGCCCCCGTGCCCCTCGTCCCACAGCCGGGCCCACGGCTGCGTCCCCGTCCGGTGCCCGTGCTCGAGCAGCGTGTGCATGCTCCACGTGCGGGGCGCGAGCGTGCGGGCGAGGCGCTCCCGGCCGGCGTCGTCGAGCCCGTACCCGTCGGCGAGCGCGCGCAGACCGGCCCCCGCCGCCTCGACGCCCGGGCCACCGGCGTCGGCAGGGGCGAGCGGCACGAACGCGTGCGCCGCGTAGGCGAGGTCCCACGTGCGGGTCCCCGGCCCGCAGCCGTCCCAGTCGACGAGCACGAGGCGGTCGTCGGCGATGACGAGGTTCCACGGCGCGAGGTCGTGGTGGATCACGAAGTCCTCGCCGTCGGGCGGGATGACGCGCTGGAAGCGGGCGTCGGGCGGCGGCGTCCAGCCGTCGAGCGCGTCGTGCAGGGCCCGGGCGAGCCGCCCGACGTCCTCGACGCGCGGCGGCGCGGCGCCGTCGGGCAGCGGGTGCGCCATGACCCCCGGGACGAACTCGACGACGTGCCGGCCCTGCGCGTCGAGCCCGAACGAACGCGGCGCGTGCCGGAAGCCCACGTCCCCGAGCCGGGTCAGCACGGCGTGGACCGCGGGCGTCCACGGCCCCGCCGGTCGCCGCACGGTGTCGCCGACCCGCACGACGCCCGCGCTGACGTTGCCACCCGCGAGCGGCTCCTCGGGGGCACCGGGCCGGTCGTCGGTCACGCGCGGCAGCCCGGGCGCGCCGGGTACGCCCGTCACGCGCCCGCCCGGTGTGCGGTGAGCGTCACCTCGGCGAGCGCGGCGTCGACCTCGGGCGCGGGGACGACGGGCGGCAGCCGGTCGGCGGGCATCATGCCCCGAGCGTCGCGCAGCGGGCCGGTGCTGCGCCAGCCGTCTGCCCGGCCGTCACTCCGGGTTGCAGCGCGCCGCGAGGGTCGCGAGCGAGCCGGCGTCGGGCCGCCACGGCTCGAGGTTCCACGTGTCCTTGTCGGGCGCGCCGACCGCGTGGCACAGGAACTGGTCGCGCATCGTCGTGCTGTCGGCCTCGGGCTCCTGCGCGACGACGGCCGCCCACGTCCCGTCCTGGGCCGCGAGCCCGCCGGCGCGCGCCCACGGCGTCGGGTCGACCGCGAGCGACCGCCCGCCCTCGCGCTCGCCCCACTCGGCGCTCTCGAGCACCGCGGTGCCGAACCACACCCGCGCGGACGCCGGGGCGTCGAAGGTCCCGCCGGGGAGCCCGGGGGAGACGGACACCGTCAGCAGGTCGGGCGCGACGACGTCGAACGTCGCGCGCAGCCGGGCATCGTCCTCGCTCGTGGCCGTCACGGGTGCGAGGCCGCCGACGAACGCCCCTCCGGCGTCGCGCAGCACGACCGACCCGTCGACCTGGGGCTCGAACGTCGTCCCCTCGGGCGCCGCCACGGACGCGGCCAGGGCGGGCGGGGTCGTGCGGGCCCAGACCGGCACGGTCGCGGCGACCGACCCGTCAGGCTGCGGCTCGACCGCCACGGTCCCGGTCTCGAGGTCGGCCCGCACCACGAGCGTGAGCGCGCCGGACGGCACCGGGGTGCCTGTCGCGCGGACCTCGGCCGCGGTCGGGGGGGCCGGGGTCTCGGCCACCTCGGGTTCGCCCTCCGGGGCGGTCCCGCCGGTCGGCGACGAGGGCGTCGGGCCGGGGCCGGCCGCGGGCGAGCACGCCGTGAGCAGCGCGGTCAGGACCAGCCCCGCGACCACGAGCCGGGGCGTCGTCCGCTGCATGCCCGAACCGTAGCCCGGGTCGCGGCCCGTTCGGCACCGTGCCGCGCGACCCGGGTCGCGGCCCGACCGGCACCGTGCCGCGCGACCCGGGTCGCGGCCGGACCGGCACCGTGCCGAGCGGCCCTGGGCGCGAGCGCTCGCCCCGGGCCGGCGCGCCCGGGACCGACGCCGGCGTCAGACGAACGCGCACGCCCGGTTGTTGAGCGAGATCTCCGCGGGCCGCTGCGGCGACCCCGTGGCGCGGAACCGCACGGTAACGCTCCCGCCGGGCTCGATGTGCGCGTTGCGCGGCAGGTTCTCGACGAACACGCCCTGCTCGAGCTGGACCACCGCCGCGCCCCACACCCGCGTCGCCTGCTCGCCGTTCACGAACGCCCACCCGAGCCGCCAGCTCTCGACGGCCGTGGCGGTGCCGTTCCGCACGGTCACGCGCCCGACGAAACCACCGGGCCGCCGGTGCGTGCGGTACTCGACCGTGCACGTGGGCGGCGTCGCCGCGCCGGTCGTGAACCGCGTCGCGGGCGAGCGGGGCGCCGAGTTGCCCGCCATGTCCTGCGCGGTCACGTACACGGCGTACTCGGTGTGCGGGGCGAGGTCGACGAGCTGCGTCATGGGCGCGTACGTGCGGTGGAGGAACGCCCCGCTGATCTCGTCGTACAGCGTGTAGGTGACCTCCCACTCGTCGTCCGAGCCGGGCCACCGCAGCTCGACCGACGTGCCGTCGACGCGCACGACCTCGGGTGCGCCCGGCGCGGTCGGCGGTGTCGTGTCCCCCTCCCAGGGGAGCGTCGGGGTGGGCGACGGGGTCGGCGGCAGCGCGGTCGCGTGCCGCGCCTCCCGGGTGCCGGAGGCCTCCCGCGTGCCGGCCTGGGCCGGTGCGGTGCCCGCGACGGCGGCGAGCGCCGCGACGACGACGAGCGTTCCGAGGACGGGCGGTCGGGGGGACGGGCGCTGGTGCACGGGGGCTCCTCGTCGTCGTCGACGTCGTGACCGGTCGGGGCTCCGCCGGGTCCGGCGCCGGGCAGACCCCGCCGCGCTCCCGGACGGCGTCGTGCGACGCGCCCCTCGGCCGAGCGTGCCACCGCGACGGCCGACGGGGGGCGCCCGGAGGTGCGGGCGAATGGATTCACCCTGGCGCGGGCCACGGCCGCCCGTCGCGGGACCGCAGCGCCCGCGGACGCCCGCACCCGCCCGCTCCCGCCGCCGGTAACCTGGGCACGTCTGCCGACGGACGCCCGCGGGCTCACGCCCGGGCCGGGCCACCAGCCGAGGGAATCGATGACCACCGCGCCCCAGCACGTCCAGCACCAGTCCGACACCGTGGACCACGCGGCCTCGACCCCGGACCAGGAGCAGCCGTTCGCCGAGCTCGGCCTCAAGCCCGACGAGTACCAGCGCATCCGCGACATCCTCGGCCGTCGGCCCACGGCCGCCGAGCTCGCGATGTACTCCGTGATGTGGTCCGAGCACTGCTCGTACAAGTCGAGCAAGAACCACCTGCGCCAGTTCGGCGAGAAGACGACCGACGAGATGAAGAAGCACCTGCTCGTCGGGATCGGCGAGAACGCGGGCGTCGTCGACATCGGCGACGGCTGGGCGGTCACGTTCAAGGTCGAGTCGCACAACCACCCGAGCTACGTCGAGCCGTACCAGGGCGCGGCGACGGGCGTCGGCGGCATCGTGCGCGACATCATCTCGATGGGCGCGCGGCCCGTCGCGGTCATGGACCAGCTGCGGTTCGGCGCGGTCGACCACCCGGACACCGCGCGCGTCGTGCACGGCGTCGTGTCCGGCGTCGGCGGCTACGGCAACTCGCTCGGCCTGCCGAACATCGGCGGCGAGCTCGTGTTCGACCCGTCGTACCAGGGCAACCCGCTGGTCAACGCGCTGTGCCTGGGCGTGCTGCGCCACGAGGACATCCACCTCGCGAACGCGTCGGGCGTCGGCAACAAGGTCGTGCTGTTCGGGGCCCGCACGGGCGGCGACGGCATCGGCGGCGCGTCGATCCTCGCGAGCGAGACGTTCGACGACGCGAAGCCCTCCAAGCGCCCGTCGGTGCAGGTCGGCGACCCGTTCATGGAGAAGGTGCTCATCGAGTGCTGCCTCGAGCTGTACGCGGCGCGCGTCGTCGAGGGCATCCAGGACCTCGGCGCGGCCGGCATCTCGTGCGCGACGAGCGAGCTCGCGAGCAACGGCGACGGCGGCATGCACGTGGACCTCGAGAACGTGCTGCTGCGCGACCCGTCCCTGACGGCCGGCGAGATCCTCATGTCGGAGTCGCAGGAGCGCATGATGGCGGTCGTCACGCCGGAGAAGCTCGACGCGTTCCTCGCGATCACGTCGAAGTGGGACGTCGAGACCGCGGTCATCGGCGAGGTCACCGGCACGGGCCGTCTGACGATCGACCACCACGGGCAGCGCATCGTCGACGTCGACCCCAAGACGGTCGCGCACGAGGGCCCGGTCTACGACCGCCCGTACGCGCGCCCGGCGTGGCAGGACGCCCTCAACGCCGACACCGTCTCGGGCCCCGAGGGCGCCGGGCGCGTGGCCCGCCCGAGCACGCCCGACGAGCTCCGCGCGACCGTGCTGCAGCTGCTCGCGTCGCCCAACCTCGCGTCGAAGTCGTGGGTCACCGACCAGTACGACCGCTTCGTGCAGGGGAACACCGCGCTCGCGCAGCCCGACGACGGCGGCGTCGTCCGCGTCGACGAGACCACCGGCCTCGGGGTCGCGCTCGCGACCGACGCGAACGGCCGCTACGCGAAGCTCGACCCGTATACGGGCGCCCAGCTCGCGCTCGCGGAGGCCTACCGCAACGTCGCCACGACCGGCGCGCGCCCGCTCGCGGTGACCGACTGCCTCAACTTCGGCAGCCCCGAGCACCCCGACTCGATGTGGCAGCTCGTCGAGGCCATCCGCGGTCTGGCGGACGCGTGCCAGGCCCTCGGCGTGCCCGTGACCGGCGGCAACGTCTCGCTCTACAACGGCACGGGTGAGCCCGGGCACATCGACTCCGCGATCCACCCGACCCCCGTCGTCGGCGTGCTCGGCGTGCTCGACGACGTCGCCTCGGCGACCGCGTCCGGCTGGACCCAGCCGGGTCAGGGCGTCTACCTGCTCGGCACGACCCGCGGCGAGCTCGACGGCTCCGCGTGGGACGACGTCGCGAACACCCACCTCGGCGGCCTGCCGCCCGCGGTCGACCTCGAGGCCGAGCGCCGGCTCGCCGAGGTCCTCATCCGCGCGAGCCGCGACGACCTCGTCGACGCGGCGCACGACCTCTCCGAGGGCGGTCTCGCGCAGGCGCTCGTCGAGGCGAGCCTGCGCTTCGACGTCGGGGTGCAGGTCGACCTCGAGCCGCTGTGCCGGCGCGACGGCGTGACCCCGTTCGAGGCGCTGTTCTCCGAGTCGACGGCCCGCGCGATCGTCGCGGTCCCGCGCAGCGAGGAGGTCCGGTTCACGGACCTGTGCACCGCGCGCGGCGTCCCGGTGCTGCGCCTCGGCGTGACCGACGACGCGTGCGCCCCGGGTGCCGGCGTCGCGACGGGCGGCTCCGACGCCGTCACGGAGCACGAGCACACCCCGTCGGTCGAGGTCGCCGGGCTGTTCACGCTGCCGCTCGCCGAGGCCCGCGCCGCCCACGAGGGGACGCTGCCGCGGTACTTCGCCTGAGCTGGCGCGCGGGGCGCGGTCCGGACGGACGGCGGCCGTGCGTGAGCTGACGCGCCCGCTGACGCCCGCGTAAATCCGTGGCCCGCAGCGCCGGGCCCGGCCTAGCGTCGCCCGCATGAGCGAGCAGCAGGACGGCCCGGTGGTCCGGGTGGTGCGTGTCGACCGGCACGCCGTCCTGGTGCTGCCCACGGACGCCGCGGGCACGGTCGAGCCCGTGCAGGGGGACGGCCCGGCCGTGCCCGACGCGCTCGGCCCACCCACCCCGCGGCGCGTCGAGCTCGACCGCGACGGCCTCGTCCCGACCGGCGACGGCACGCGCCTCGCCCCCACGGTCGGCGACGTCCTCGTGCTCGACGAGCGCCCCGGCGTCCCCCCGCGCGTCCACCGTCTCGTGCCCCGCCGCACCGCGCTCGTGCGCGACTCCGCGGACCGCACCTCCCTCACGCAGGCGCTCGCGGCCAACGTCGACGTCGTGCTCGTCGCCGAGCACCTCGACCCGGAGCCGGACCTCGGGCGCGTCGAGCGGCTCCTCACGCTCGCGTGGCGCTCGGGAGCGCAGCCCGTCGTGGTCCTCACCAAGGCGGACCTGGCACCGGACGCCGACGCGATCGCCGCCGAGGTCGCGGACGCCGCGATCGGCGTCGAGGTGCACGTCGTGAGCGCGACTGACGGCACCGGGCTGGAGCCGCTGCGCGCGCTTCTGACGCCGGGCACGACGATCGTCGTCGTCGGCCCCTCGGGTGCCGGGAAGTCGACGCTCGTGAACGCGCTCGCCGGGCGCGAGGTGATGGCCACGGGGGAGCGCCGGGCCGACGGGCGCGGCCGGCACACGACCGTGCACCGCGAGCTCGTCGCGCTCGGCGGCGGGGCGATGCTCATCGACACCCCGGGCGTGCGCGGCGTGGGACTGGTCGCGGACGCCGACGCGCTGAGCACGACCTTCCCCGATGTCGAGGAGCTCGCGGCGCGGTGCCGGTTCCGCGACTGCGCCCACGCGAGCGAGCCGGGCTGCGCGGTGCGCGACGCGCTCGACTCGGGCGAGCTGCCGCAGCGGCGGTTCGCGAGCTGGCAGCGTCTGGCCCGCGAGGCGGCGTTCCAGGCGCGGCGGGCCGACGCACGCCTGGCCGCAGAGGCGAAGGCCCAGCACAAGCGGGCTACGGCCGACCACCACCGCCACCAGCGGGCGACCGCGCCGCGCCGCTGAGCACCGCGGGCCGGTCGGTGGTGCGGGTCCTCTCAGGCGCACTGCCCGGAGCGGGTGCCCCGGATCGAGGCCGTGCGGAGGACGACGACTCCCGCGGGGCCCGTGTTGCCCGTGCAGGTCAGGTCGCCCTTGACGAACAGGCGTCCGATCGTGACGTCGCCGTCGTTGCCCGTCAGGTGCACGGAGCCGGCGACGGTCGAGGAGCAGCGAACCTGGTACTGGTCGACGGCGAGGCGGACGGTTCCCGCGGACGCGGAGCCGGAGCCGGGGCCGGGACTGTGGCCGGACCCTGGATCGGTCGCGGAGCCGGACCCGGAGCCGGAGACGGACAGGTCGCCGCCCACGGTGCTCGTGCACAGCCCCAAGGAGTGCGTGGTGGGGCCGGCGAGGGTGAGGTCGCCGGTGACGGTGCTCCACGCGACATCGATGTCGTTCTCGGCCCGCACGGTGAGCGAGGCGCCGAGGTGAGCGTGGACGACGGACACGAAGTACGTCGCCGTCACGTCGACCGGTCCCGCCACCGACGTCCCGTAGAGGGCGTACGCCCCGCTCGAGCCTGACAGCCCGCCCTTGACGTTCGTCTCCTCCAGGTCCACGTAGCCGGGTGCATCTGAGGGCCAGCTCGTGGTGATGTCGCCGTCGACGGTGCTGGCGGACGTGCTGAGCACCCCGGAGGACGCGATGTCGCCGTGGATCGAGGTGCGGGAGATGCCGAGCCGGCCTCCGGGCGGGATCGTGACGTCGCCGTGGACACCGACGTCGACGAGGTAGCAGGTCTCGTCGTCGACGAGCAGGTCGGCGTCGATCCGCTGCCACCTGACCGCCCCACCGGAGTTCGCGGTGAGATCGCTGCACCGGACGGTCGGCACCGCCGCGGAGGTGGGTGTCGCCGGGGCGAGCGCTGCGGCCACGGCGAGAGCCAGTGCCGCCGCGACGGCGCGTCGACGTCCTCGTCCGTGCATCGGCTTTCCCCCCGAAGAGCCCTGGTGTGGCTCCTCGAGTGTGCGCCGGGCAGCCCCGTCCCACCAGACGACCGCTCCGCGCGACCGCTCCGCGCCGCTGGCCCCCGCCGTGGGCCGCCGCCGGTGCGAGTTGCCGGTCGAGTGATGAAACGTTTCTCATGCCGGAACGCGTGCGCTCCCGCACCCTCGGAAGGCACCCTGAAGACCCCGCTCGCGTGACCCCCGCGCGGGCCCGGACCGCGCGCACCCCTCGTGCCGGCGGACCGGGCCGGTGGACGGGCGTCCGCACGCACGTGCTCACGACGAGGAGATGCATGTTCCAGCGCAGGAAGGCAGCCGCGTGGCTGTCCGCGACGGTCCTGGCAGTCACAGGGATCGGCGCGTTCACCGCGACCACCGCCCAGGCGGCCGTCGGCTGCTCGGTCGAGTACAAGATCACCAACCAGTGGGGCGGCGGCTTCGGTGCCGACGTCAAGGTCACGAACCTCGGCGACCCGGTCGGCTCGTGGGACGTCCAGTGGACGTTCGCCGGCGGCCAGCAGGTCACCCAGCTGTGGAACGGCGTCGCGTCGCAGTCCGGCGCGGTCGTGACGGTCCGCAACCACACGTGGAACGGCTCGCTCGCCAAGGGCGCCAGCGCGGGCTTCGGCTTCAACGGCTCGTGGAGCGGCAGCAACCCGGTCCCGACGACGTTCCGCCTCAACGGCACCACGTGCACGGGAGGCACCACGACGACGCCCACGCCGACCCCGACGACGACCTCGACCCCGCGTCCGACGGCGACGCCGACCGCGACGGCCACCCCTCGGCCCACCGCGACCCCGACTCCCACGGCCACCACGACGCCGCCGCCCACCGGCGGCGGCAAGGGCCCGGTCGGCTCGCCGGCGCAGGTCAACGGCCAGCTCCACGTGTGCGGCGTGAACCTGTGCAACCGGTTCAACCAGCCGATCCAGCTCCGCGGCGTCAGCACGCACGGCATCCAGTGGTTCGCGTCGTGCTACACCGACGCCACGTGGGACGCGCTCGCGACCGACTGGCGGGCCGACGTCGCGCGGGTCGCGATGTACGTCCAGGAGCAGGGCTACGAGACGAACCCGTCGCTCTTCACGGACCGGGTCAACACGTACGTCGACGAGATCTCCGAGCGGGGCATGTACGCGATCATCGACTTCCACCTGCTGAACCCGGGTGACCCGAACTACAACCTCGACCGGGCCAAGACGTTCTTCGCCTCGGTCGCCAAGCGCAACGCGGCGAACCCGAACGTGATCTACGAGATCGCGAACGAGCCGAACGGCGTGAGCTGGGCCGGCATCAAGTCCTACGCCGAGCAGGTCATCCCGGTCATCCGCGCGGCCGACCCCGACGCCGTGATCCTCGTCGGGACGCGCGCCTGGTCGTCGCTGGGCGTGTCCGAGGGCTCCAACGAGGCCGAGGTCGTGAACAACCCGGTCAACGCGACGAACATCATGTACACATTCCACTTCTACGCGGGCTCGCACCAGCAGAGCTACCGGGACGTGCTCTCGCGCGCGGCCGGCCGGATCCCGATGTTCGTGACGGAGTTCGGCACGCCGAGCGCGTCGGGCGACGGGCCGAACGACCTGGCCAGCACGGCGGCGTGGCTCGACCTGCTCGACAGCAAGAAGATCAGCTGGGTCGCGTGGAACTGGTCCGACAAGAGCGAGTCGAGCGGCCTGCTCAAGCAGGGCGCATGCAGCGGCGGCTCGCAGTCGGGCACCGGCGTGCTGAAGGAGGGCGGCGTGTTCCTGCGCGAGCGCACCCGCACGGCGGACGTCTTCCCGACGGCCTGACCCTGCGGTCCCGGACGGCTCGACCGTCCGATCCCGTCTGAACCGTGGTCACGCGCGGCGTCCGGTCCCCCGGGCGCCGCGCGTGCGTCCGGGGGTGCCGCCCTCGGCTCTCCACCGGTGCAGATGACGTTTGCCAAAACGATTAATGATCCGCGGAATGCGCTTGCCGCCTGGCGTCGGAGGCTTCGCTGGGCTTGTCTCGTCTCCTGACGAGGCGACCCCGCACGGCCTCTCGACACCGACGTCGACGTCCCGCGGGCGCGCGCACACCCTGACGAACGGGAGAAGCATGTCTCAGCGCACGAAGGCAGCGGCGTTGCTGTCCGCGAGCCTGCTGGCGGTGACGGGGATCGGTGCGATCACCGCGACCTCCGCCCAGGCGGCCGCCGGCTGCAAGGTCGACTACGCGGTGACCAACCAGTGGGGCGGCGGCTTCGGTGCCAACGTCACCGTGACCAACCTCGGCGACCCCGTGAGCTCGTGGACCGTGGACTGGGCGTTCCCGTCCGGCCAGTCGATCCAGCAGCTCTGGAACGGCGTCCCGAGCCAGAGCGGCGCCGCCGTCTCCGTGAAGAACACGACCTGGAACGGCAGCGTCGCCACGGGCGGCACCGCGAGCTTCGGCTTCAACGGCTCGTGGAACGGCGCCAACGCCGTGCCCACCGGCTTCCGGCTCAACGGCGTCGCCTGCACGGGCGCCCCGGTCAGCACCCCGCGCCCCACGCAGACGAGCACCCCGACGCCGACACCCACCGTGACCACCACCCCGACCCCGACGCCGACCGTCACCCCGACGACGACGCCGGTCCCCTCCGGCACGTTCTGGGTCAACCCGAACACGCAGGCGGCCACCGCCGCGGCGGCCGCCAGCGGGGAGACCCGCCGGCTGCTCGAGAAGATCTCGACGAACGCCGCGGGCTCGTGGATCGGCAACTGGAACAGCGGCACGACGTCGCAGCAGGAGGTCCGCACCGTCACCTCGGCCGCCGCGGCCAAGGGCCAGACGGCGCTGCTCATCATCTACGCCATCCCGGGCCGTGACTGCGGCAACCACTCGGCGGGCGGCGTCGCGACGAGCGAGTACGCCGGCTGGATCGACCAGGTCGCGGCGGGCATCGTCGGCAAGCCGTGGATCATCCTCGAGCCCGACGCCCTCGCCCAGCTCGGCGACTGCGACGGCCAGGGTGACCGCGTCGGCTACCTGAAGTACGCCGCGCAGAAGCTCACCCAGGCGGGCGGCCGCGTCTACATCGACGCCGGCAACTCGGCGTGGCTCTCCCCGTCGGTCGCCGCGCAGCGGCTCAACCAGATCGGCTGGGACCACGCGGTCGGCTTCGCGCTGAACACGTCGAACTACCGGACGACGGCCGAGTCGCGGTCCTACGGCCAGCAGATCTCGCAGCTGACCGGCGGCAAGACGTTCGTCATCGACACCTCGCGCAACGGCAACGGCGCCAACGGGACCGAGTGGTGCAACCCGAGCGGCCGCGCCCTCGGCGAGCGGCCGACGCTCGTCAACAGCGGCGGGCTCGACGCACTGGTCTGGGCCAAGCTGCCCGGCGAGAGCGACGGCGCGTGCAACGGCGGCCCCGCGGCCGGCCAGTGGTTCCAGGCGCAGGCCCTGGAGCTCGCGCGCAACGCCAAGTGGTGACGTCGGCGCCTGACGCCGTCTGACCGACCGACGCCGGCCGGGTGGACCCCTCCTCGGGGGCCGCCCGGCCGGCGTCGTCGTGCGCGGGGGCGACGGAGCCGGACCGCCGACGTCGCCGACAGGAGGGCACCCGAGCCGCCCCGCGCCCGGGCGAGCGGCGCGCGCGTCCCGCCCGTGCGTCCGGCAGGATCGGGACGTGCCCCCTCGCCGCCGCACCGAGCCTGCCGACGGGCGTGCCGCGCTCGCCGTCTGGCGCGCCGACCCGTCCGCCGTCCCCGTCCCCGCCCGCCGGACCGCGGTGCGATTCACGCTCGAGGAGCTCGCCGACGTCGCACCCGGGCATGCCGTCGAGGTGCGCGTCCCGCCCGACGGCGCCGTCCAGGCGCTCGAGGGGCCGCGGCACACGCGGGGCACCCCGCCGAACGTCGTCGAGACCGACGCGGCGACGTGGCTGGCGCTCGCGACGGGGGAGCTGACGTGGCACGACGCGCTCGCCGCGGGCCGCGTCCGGGCGTCCGGGGAGCGCGCGGACCTCTCGGCGTACCTGCCCCTGCACGCCGCCCGGAGCCGCTGAGCGCGGACGGGGCGCGGTTCCCGCCTACGCTGGTCCGATGCCCGACGAGTCGCACGAGCCGCCCCCGAGCCGCCCCGACGCCCCGCCGAGCGACCCTGGCGTCGCCGTGCCCGCGACGGCCGACGACCGCCTCGCGCCCCGGCAGGACCCCGCCACGCCCGGCTCCGCGCGCGCGTCCGCCCCCGTGCCCGACGAGGCGGAGCTCGCCCGCGTCGCCGAGCCCGCGACCGTGCGCCGCGCACCGAAGTTCGGGGCGTTCGTGACCGCCGGCGTCCTGCTCGGCGCCGTGCTGGGCTTCGTGGTCGCCCTGATCACGGGCACCGCGGTCGAGGGCGACGGCGGCACGGGGTTCATCTCGTTCCTCGACGGGCAGGGCTCCGCTCGTCTGCTCGTCGCGCTCGCGGGGGCCACGCTGGGGGCGCTCGTCGCCGGGCTCGCCGCGGTCGTGGCCGACCGCCGGAGCGTGCGGCGGCGCTGACCGCGGTGCGGTCCTCGGTGCCGTCCGCGGGGCCCGTTGTGCGACCATGGGGGCGTGGCCCTTCGCGGAGACGGACTTCTGAACCACGACCTCCTACCCCACGAGAAGGGACCCCAGGACGCTTGCGGCGTCATGGGGATCTGGGCTCCGGGTGAAGAGGTCGCCAAGCTCGCCTACTTCGGGCTGTACGCGCTGCAGCACCGCGGCCAGGAGTCGGCGGGCATCGCCACGTCCAACGGCGAGCAGCTGCTGGTCTACAAGGACATGGGCCTCGTCTCGCAGGTGTTCGACGAGACGGCGCTGAACGCGCTGCAGGGGCACATCGCCGTCGGGCACACGCGGTACTCGACCACGGGCGGCAGCACGTGGGAGAACGCGCAGCCGACGCTCGGGGCCACCGCGGGCGGTACCGTCGCGCTCGGCCACAACGGCAACCTCACGAACTCCGCCGAGCTCGTCGACCTCGTCGCCGAGCGGTACGGCTCGCAGCGCCGCGGGGAGCTCGCGCGCGGCAACACGACCGACACGGCGCTCATCACCGCGCTGCTCGCGGGCGACCCCGACCACACGCTCGAGGCCACGGCGCTCGAGGTGCTCCCGCGCCTCAAGGGCGCGTTCTGCCTCGTCTTCATGGACGAGCACACGCTCTACGCCGCGCGCGACCCGCAGGGCGTCCGCCCGCTCGTGCTCGGCCGGCTCGAGCGCGGCTGGGTCGTCGCGAGCGAGACCCCGGCGCTCGACATCGTCGGGGCGTCGTTCGTCCGGGAGATCGAGCCGGGCGAGCTCGTCGCGATCGACGCCGACGGCCTGCGCTCCACGCGCTTCGCCGAGATCAAGCGCGCCGGGTGCGCCTTCGAGTACGTCTACCTGGCGCGCCCCGACACGTCGATCGCCGGCCGGTCGGTGCACGCCGCGCGCGTCGCGATGGGCCGCCGCCTCGCGCAGGAGCACCCGGTCGAGGCCGACCTCGTGATCCCCGTCCCGGAGTCCGGCACGCCCGCGGCCGTCGGGTACGCCGCCGAGTCGGGCATCCGGTTCGGCCAGGGTCTGACGAAGAACGCCTACGTCGGCCGCACGTTCATCCAGCCGTCGCAGACGCTGCGCCAGCTCGGCATCCGGCTCAAGCTCAACCCGCTCAAGGACGTCATCCGCGGGCAGCGCCTCGTGGTGGTCGACGACTCGATCGTGCGCGGCAACACCCAGCGCGCGCTCGTGCGGATGCTGCGCGAGGCCGGCGCCGCCGAGGTGCACATCCGGATCAGCTCGCCGCCGGTCAAGTGGCCCTGCTTCTACGGGATCGACTTCGCCTCGCGCGCCGAGCTCATCGCGAACGGGCTCGCCGTCGAGGAGATCGGGGCCTCCCTCGGGGCCGACTCGCTCGGCTACATCTCCCCGGAGGGGATGATCGCC
The DNA here is from genome assembly GCF_006538745.1 of Cellulomonas cellasea. GTDB lineage: Bacteria > Actinomycetota > Actinomycetes > Actinomycetales > Cellulomonadaceae > Cellulomonas_A > Cellulomonas_A cellasea. The sequence continues at coordinate 29,021 of NZ_BJLR01000017.1, forward strand.
GCGACCGAGCAGCCCGCGACGCAGCTGTGCACCGCGTGCTTCAGCGGCAAGTACCCGATCGAGCTGCCGCCCGCGGACCGGCTCGGCAAGCACCTGCTCGAGCAGAACGAGCTGCCCCTCGGCGCGCCCGAGGACGGCCTCGCGACGCTGCTGCACGGCGCCGGCGGCGCGACCGCGCTGGACCACCCGTGAGCGCCGCGGTCCCGGGCGCCGGCACCGGCGCGCCCGCCGTCACGTACGCCGACGCCGGGGTCGACACCCACGCGGGCGACAAGGCCGTCGAGCTCATGAAGGACGCCGTGCGCGCGACGCACGGCCCGCAGGTGCTCGGCGGTGTCGGCGGCTTCGCCGGGCTCTACGACGCCTCGGCGCTGCTGCGCTACCGCCGCCCGCTGCTCGCGACGTCGACCGACGGGGTCGGCACCAAGGTCGCGATCGCGCAGGCGCTCGACATCCACGACACCATCGGCTTCGACCTCGTCGGCATGGTCGTCGACGACATCGTCGTGGTCGGTGCGACGCCGCTGTTCATGACCGACTACATCGCGTGCGGCCGGGTCGTCCCCGAGCGGATCGCCGGGATCGTGCGCGGCATCGCCGCGGCGTGCGAGGTCGCCGGGACGGCGCTCGTCGGCGGCGAGACCGCCGAGCACCCCGGCCTGCTCGGGCCCGACGACTACGACGTGGCCGGCGCCGCGACCGGCCTGGTCGAGGCCGACGAGCTCCTGGGCCCCGAGCGCGTGCGGACCGGCGACGTGCTGGTCGCGCTCGGCTCGTCCGGCCTGCACTCCAACGGCTACTCCCTCGTCCGCAAGGTCGTCGAGGTCGCCGGGTGGGGCCTCGAGCGGCACGTGCCCGAGCTGGGCCGCACGCTCGGCGAGGAGCTGCTGACCCCGACGCGCGTCTACGCGGCCGACTGCCTGGCGCTCGTCGCGCGAGCCGCCGGCGGCGTGCACGCGTTCAGCCACGTGACCGGGGGAGGGCTCGCCGCCAACGTCGCGCGCGTGCTCCCCGCCGGTGTCGTCGCGGACGTCGACCGCTCCGGCTGGACGCTGCCGCCGGTCTTCTCGCTCGTGCAGGGGCTCGGGAACGTCCCGTGGGGCGACCTCGAGAACACGCTGAACCTCGGGGTCGGCATGGTCGCGATCGTGGCCGCCGACGCCGTGGACGGCGTGCTGGCCCACGCCGGGGAGCTCGGGCTGCCCGCGTGGGTGCTCGGCGCGGTGCGCGAGCTGGACCCGGTGCGGGACGTCGCGGGCGACAGCGAGCTCGTCACGGGGACCAAGGGCGTGCACGCGGGGGCCGTGCGCCTGTCCGGCGCGTACCGGGTCGGCTGACGCCGGGCCGGACGGCTCGCAGGGCGATGAGGACTCGCACGCGGTCCAGGGGGCGGGCGCCGTCGTCGACGGAGGGCCCCGCCGTCGACCGAGGAACCGGCGCCAGTCGTCGTACCGTCGCCGACCTCGCATGCCGGCGCAGGGCCGGGCGAGGTCGGCGTCAGCCGGTGCGGTGCGGGCCCGTGCGCGGCACGGCCGAGCGGCCGCGATCGCTCGCGGACCGTCTCGGCGGGTGCTTCAGCGCTCGGTGAGCCAGGAGGGGAGGTCGTCCCCGTCCGGGTCGTCGTCGGTGTCCACAGCGCGGCGGCTGTCGGTCACGACATCGTTGCGGCCGTGCGACGTGAGCTCCTGCTCGAGAGCTCGGTAGTTCGTCTCCGGGCTGAAGTACTTCAGCTCCCGAGCGACCTTCGTCTGCTTAGCCTTCTGACGGCCGCGCCCCATGGCATCGACCCCCTCTTACGTGGATGCGGGGCGGCTACGTGCTGACACGTGCGGCCCCGGGGTGCTGAATCGTCTCTTCGTGGGGCAACGGTACATGCTCCGTCGCTATTCCGACCACTCGCGGCGAGCTCTCACCCGGGCGATCACGTCACACGGGAGACCGAGAACTCAAAGCTACCGTTTGGTCGGGATCGCCCCGATGTGTATCGTTGCAGAACCGTTCCAGAGTACGCCGTGAGTGGCCGGTGTGACCAACACGTGCTACGAAATGCGGCTTTGGGACGGGTACGTCATGCTAGGTGAAGCGGCGCGTGGGGGGCTGCCCCAGGTGTCGTGTGCGTGCCGGTCAGCAGAATTCGTACACCAGCACGGTCGGGGTGGGGGCGCCTGTGAGGTCCTGCCTCGTCGGTGCACCATCGGGAGGCAGTCCATGTCCGCACACCCCGCAGAGTCCGAGGCACTGCTGACCCCGTCCGAGGTCGCGAGCCTGTTCCGCGTCGACCCCAAGACGGTCACGCGCTGGGCCAAGGCCGGCAAGCTCACCTCGATCCGCACGCTCGGTGGACACCGCCGGTACCGCGAGGCGGAGGTCCGCGAGCTGCTCGACGGCATCCCGCGTCAGCGCGCCACCACCGCCTGACCCGGCCGCACGCACTGCCCTCCCCTCGGGCGTGGCGCGTGCTGTCCCCACGCGCGACGCTGCCCCGTCCGATTTCCGCGCGTGAGCTGTCGGTGTCCCGGGAGACACTCGGGACGTGACGCTCACCGCGACCGGTGCGACCGGCCCCCACGGCGACGACGCCCTGGAGGCGCCCGGCGCACCCTGGCTCGACCCGGCTGCCGCCTACCGCGCGATCAGCGGTCGAGACCCCCGGTTCGACGGCCGGCTCTACGTCGGCGTCGTGTCCACCGGCGTGTACTGCCGGCCCTCGTGCCCCGCGCGCACCCCGCGGCCGGAGAACTGCCGGTTCTACCCCGCCGCCGCGGCCGCCGTCGCCGCAGGGTTCCGCGCGTGCCGACGCTGCCGCCCCGACGCCCTGCCCGGCTCGCGCGACTGGGACGTGCGCGGTGACCTCGCGGCGCGCGCGGTCCGGGCCATCGCCGACGGCGCGGTCGACGACGTCGGGGTCGACGGGCTCGCGGCACGCCTGCACGTCAGCGTGCGGCACCTGCACCGGGTGCTCGTCGCCGAGGTCGGCGCGTCGCCCCTCCAGCTCGCGCGCACCCGACGCGCGCAGCTCGCGCGGATGCTGCTCGACCAGACCGACCTCTCGATGGCCGATGTCGCGTTCGGCGCGGGCTTCGCGAGCGTGCGGCAGTTCAACGACGTCGTGCGAGAGCACTTCGGCGCACCGCCCAGCGAGCTGCGCCGGGCGCGACGGCGGGGCTCCCTCGCACCGGTCGCCGCGGGCGCGTCCGACCGGCTGCCCGTGAGCGGTGCGCGGCTCAGCCTGCGGCTGCGGTTCACGCCGCCGTTCGACGCGGGCTCGTGGTTCCGGCACGTCGCCGCGCGTGCCGTGCCGGGGCTCGAGCGCGCGACGTCCGGCGCGGGTGCGGGGACGGCCGCAGGCATGGCCGACGACGCCGCAGTCCCGGGGCTCGACGCGGCCAGCCTTGGTGCCGGGGCGCTCGGAGCTGCCGACGCGGGGACCGGGACCCGGCGGGCCGACGACGCGGGAACCGGGACGCGGCGGGCCGGCGGCGACGCGCGCGCCGGGGTGCCCGAGGTGTCGGTCACGCGGCTGCTGCGCGGGGGCGAGGGGCCCGTGCACGTGACCGTCGTGCTCGCGGCCGACGGGAGCGCCGTCCACGCGCACCTCGAGCTCACGTCGCTCGCGGACCTCGCGCCGACCGTGACGCGGCTGCGGCGGTGGCTCGACCTCGACGCCGACCCGGGCCTCGTCGCGGGCGCGCTCGGCGGCGACCCGCTCCTCGCGCCGCTGCTCGCCGTGCGCCCGGGGCTGCGCGTCCCCGGCACGACCGACCCGTTCGAGCTCGCGGTGCGGGCGGTGCTCGGTCAGCAGGTCTCGACCGCCGCGGCCCGCACGATCGCCGGGCGGCTCGTCGCCGAGCACGGCGAGCCGGGTGCGGACGGCCTGTCCTTCTTCCCGTCGGCCACCACGCTCGCGGAGGTCGGGACGCCCGCCCTGCGCGCGCTCGGGCTCAACGAGGGCCGGGCATCGACGATCGGCGTCGTCGCGCGCGCGGTCGCGGACGGGCTACGGCTCGACCCGGGCGCCGACCGCGAGCGCGTGCGCGCGGACCTGCTCGCGCTGCCCGGCGTCGGGCCGTGGACCGCCGACTACGTGGCGTTGCGAGCGCTCGGGGACCCCGACGTCTTCCCCGCCGGCGACCTGATCCTGCGGCGTGCGCTCGCCGAGCTCCCCGGGGGTGCGGGGAAGCCGGTCGACGTGCGCGCCGCGATCCTGCGTGCGGCGGCGTGGAGCCCGTGGCGCGGCTACGCGGCGCAGCACCTCTGGTCGGCGTGGTCGCACCGGGTGGAGCTCGCCGCCGCCGAGCCGCGGCGTCCGAAAACCGCCAGAAGGGTCCGCCGCGTGGCGCGATGATGGACGCATGACGACGTTGCTCGCGACCATCCTCGACACCCCGGCCGGGCCCCTCACGGTGGTCCTCGAACCCGACGGGGTCGTCCGCGTCTCCGGCTTCGGGCCGTTCGACGAGACCGTCCAGCGCCTGCCCGCCGAGGCCCGCGCGGACGGCGTCCGCCTCCTGGAACCCGACGAGCTCGCCGCCGTCGGGGACGGTCCCGCCGACGTCGTCGACGCCGTGCGTGCCTACGCCGCCGGGCACGTCGGAGCGCTCGACACCGTGCCCGTCGCGCAGCCCGGGGGCCCGTTCCAGCAGGAGCTGTGGCGCGCGATGCGGGCGATCCCGCCGGGGGCGACGGTCAGCTACACCGCGCTCGCCGCGGCGGCGGGGCGGCCGGCGGCGGTCCGGGCCGCGGGCGGGGCGTGCGCGCGGAACCTCGTCGCGCCGTTCGTGCCGTGCCACCGCATCGTGCGCACGGGCGGGCAGATCGGCGGGTACTACTTCGGGCCCGGGCCCAAGCGGGCGCTGCTCGCGCACGAGGAGGCAGCGCGGGGCGGGACGCTCGAGTCGGCGGCGGCGTCCGCCTGAGCGGACGACCCCGCCCGGGCCGCGTCGACCGACAGGGGACGCGCCTCGGCCGCCGGGCGCGGACGTGCCGCGGGCCCGACGGCCGAGGGAGGACCTACTTGCGGATCGCGCCGGTGACGAGCAGCGCGAGGACCGCCGCCGCACCGCCGACGATCGCCCGGGCCTTGTTCCGGTTCGTCGGGTCGGCCGTGGGGTCGGTGCCGAGCGCGTCCCGCCAGAGGCGCTTGCCGGCATCGACGACGTTGTTCACCTGGGTGCGGGGGTCGAGGCGCGTCGAGAGCTCGTCGACCGTCGCGGCGAGCTCGGCGCGGGTCGCGGCCAGCTGGGCCTCGATCTCGGTGAGCTTGGGGTCGGTGGTCATCAGTGGAGGCCTTCCTTGACGGCGTCGACGTCGAGCTTCACGTTCTCCACGGCCCGCTCGGGCGTGGGCGGGGCTCCGTCGTCGAGGCGCTTCTTGCCGAGCAGCGCGAGCACGACCGTGAGGACGAGCAGGACGACGGCGACGAGGAGCGCCGCGAGCCACAGCGCCATCTGCCCCGACAGGGCGATGATCGCCGTCGCGAGCAGCACCGCGAACGCGAAGAAGCCGAAGAACGCGGCGCCGGCGAGCAGCCCGGCGCCGATGCCCACCTTCTTGACGCTGGTCGAGATCTCGGCCTTGGCGAGCTCGATCTCGGAGCGCACGAGCTTCGAGCTCTGCTCGCTCAGCCGGCCGAGCAGCTGCCCGATCGACTGCTGGTCGGTCGGCGGAACCGTCCCGTGTGACGCGGTCACCATCTCTTCACCCTCCGTCCGGCGGTCCGTGCAGACCTCAGGGACCCCAGTGTGGCCTCACCTGCGGTGTTGTGCGCGTCAACCTGCACGCTCGGGCGGTGCGTCATCGCTGGTGACGGCGTGTCGGGGCGGCGCGTCGAGCGGACGAGCCGGGGTCGACGCAGTCAGGGGGCCGTCAGCCGGCGAAGGGCAGCACGGACCGCCCGGGGACGTCGACCCGCACGCGGAACAGCGCCCCGGCCTCGGGCTCGGGGTCGTCCAGGTTCTCGCGCGACGTCGTCACGTACAGGTCGCGCAGGTCCGGCCCGCCGAGCGTGCAGGCGGTCGTGAGCCGGACGGGCAGACGGACCTCCGAGAGCACATCACCGGCGGGGGACACGCACCGCACGCGTCCGGCACCGTTGAGCGCGACCCAGACGTTCCCCGCGGAGTCGACCGTCAGGCCGTCGGGGTGGCCGTCGTCGGGCACGTGGAACGGGCGCCGGGCGGTCAGCTCGCCGTCGACCACGTCGAACACGTCCGTCCGGCCCGTCGCCGTGTCGTCGTAGTAGGCGAGCGACCCGTCGGGGGAGAAGTCGAGGCCGTTGGAGACGGTGACGCTCGACAGGACGGTGCGCGCGGTGCCGTCGGGGGCGATGCGGTAGAGCGTCGAGGCGCCCTCGGTCTTGTCGTAGGCCATCGACCCGGCGTAGAGGTTCCCCGCGGGGTCGCAGCCGCCCTCGTTCATCCGGACGCCGGGGTCGGACCACAGCGTCTCGAGCGGGGTCGGGAGCTCGTCGGGCCCGTCGGCCAGGCCGATCCCGCGCTCGAGCCCGACGACGTACCCGCCGCGCGTCCGGGGCCGGACGAACGCCGCGACGGACCCGACGTGCAGGCGGTCGACGGAGCCGTCGTCGCGCAGCGTGAGGACGTCGCCCGCGAGCATGTCGACCCAGCGCAGACCGCCCCACACGGGCGACCACACCGGGCCCTCGCCGTGGTACGTGATCGCGTCGGTGACCTGCTCGGGCGTCGGGCTCATGGATCCTCCGGGGGTGCGGACGGTGCACCCCCAGGCTGACCCGGCGCGTGGCGGTCCGCCATCGGTGCGCGGTCCTGCGGCCGGGTCCCGCGGTCGCCGCGACCGAGGGGCCGGTGCCGCGGCGACACCCCGGAACGACGAAGCCCCGCACCGGGGATCCGGGCGGGGCTCGTGCTGTGCTGTGGCCACTGGCAGGGTCGAACTGCCGACCTTTCGATTTTCAGTCGAACGCTCTACCAACTGAGCTAAGTGGCCGAACCGACAACGCCCGGCCAGATGACCGGGCGTTGATCGAGCGACCCCGACGGGACTTGAACCCGCGACCTCCGCCGTGACAGGGCGGCGCGCTAACCAACTGCGCTACGGGGCCTCGTGGTGAGACAAGACCTTCATGCTGAACTGCTCGTACCCCCAACGGGATTCGAACCCGTGCTACCGCCGTGAAAGGGCGGGGTCCTGGGCCGCTAGACGATGGGGGCGACTCGCCCCGGACGTCGAGGCGTCTCTAGACCGGGATTGAGCATACGGGTTCCGGGGCGGAACTCCAAAGTCGATCCCGTCCGGCCGGCCAGCATGGCCCTGACCTGCGGTTCTGTCCCCGGCGAGCCGTCGTGGCCGCCGGTCGGGCCGTCCCGCGGCACCCGCTCGTCGGGCTGGGGGAGGATGGACCCCATGGTGAAGATGTCGCTCGAGGAGTTCGAGGACGCCGTCCGCGACGCCCTCGACGAGATCCCCGAGGAGCTCGCGGCGCAGATGGACAACGTCGTGGTGCTGGTCGAGGACGACCCGCCCGAGGGCGACCCGGACCTGCTCGGCCTGTACGACGGCACGCCGCTGACCGAGCGCGGCGAGTTCTGGGCGACGGGCGCCCTGCCGGACCGCATCACGATCTTCCGCAACCCGACGCTCGCGCTGTGCGACGACCGCGACGAGGTCGTCGAGGAGGTCGCCGTCACGGTCGTGCACGAGATCGCGCACCACTTCGGCATCGACGACGAGACGCTGCACCGGCTCGGCTGGGGCTGAGGGAGCGGGGCCGCGCCGGACCGACCCCGCGAGTTCGACCGTGCGACCGGTCGGCGACCTGCCCGAGGGTCCGGAGCAGGCGTACGCGTCGGCGGCCGTCGGTAGCCTGACCGGCATGGACGCGCTGCGCGAGGACGGGACCGGGGCCGGGGCGGCCGAGGGCATGCGGATCGGCATCGTGCTGCTCCCGCAGGAGCGCTGGGCCGAGCAGCGCTCGAAGTGGCAGCGCGCCGAGGAGTACGGGTTCGACCACGCGTGGACCTACGACCACCTCGCGTGGCGCTCGCTCGTGGACGAGCCGTGGTTCGCGACCGTCCCGCTGCTGGCCGCCGCGGCCGCGGTCACCGAGCGCATCGAGCTCGGCACGTGGGTCGCGTCGCCCAACTTCCGCCACCCCGTGCCGTTCGCGAAGGACGTCATGGGGCTCGACGACATCAGCGGCGGGCGGTTCGTGCTCGGGCTCGGCGCGGGCGGGGAGGGGTTCGACGCGTCGGTGCTGGGTCCGCCCCCGACGCGACCCGAGCGCACGCGGCGGTTCACCGAGTTCGTCGAGGTGCTCGACGAGCTGCTCACGCACCCCGTGACCCACCATGCGGGGGAGTTCTACGTCGCGGACGCGGCCCGGATGATCCCCGGGACGCATCGGCGCCCCCGCACGCCGTTCGTCGTGGCGGCCAACGGCCCCCGGGCGATGGCGGTCGCCGCGCGGCACGGGCAGGGCTGGGCGACCTTCGGGCCGACGTTCGAGCCGGGCGAGCTCGACGACGCGACGCCCGCGCAGGCGCAGGAGCGCTGGTGGGAGGGGCTCGCGGCGCTGACGGACGTGTTCGACGGCGTGCTCGCGGCCACGCCCCCGGGCGGCTCGGCGGCCGGGGACGGCACCGGTGCCGACGCGGGTGTGCCCCGGGAGCCGCTGCGCCGCTACCTCAGCATCGACGGCGCGCCGGTGTTCGCCCTGGACTCCGTCGACGTGCTGGTCGAGGGCGTCGAGCGGGCGGCCGCGCTCGGCTTCACCGACCTCGTCCTGCACTGGCCGCGCGCCGAGGGCATCTACGCCGGGTCGGAGGCGGTGCTCGAGGAGGCCGCGTCCCGGCTCCCGGAGCTGCGCCGGGTCCCGGTCGTCGCTCGCTGAAGCCGGGCCGCGCGGGCAGGCGGCTCGGCGGCAGGCACGCGCAACCGCACGTCCGGGCGAGTCCCGCGGGCGGGCACGGCGGCCCCGGCGACGGACCGGCCGCCTCGCGCCGACCCGTGCGCGGCGTGCGACGACCGCTGCCGTCAGTGCGCCTGGCGGGCCACCCACGCGCTCGCGACCATGTCGGTCAGCGAGTGGCGCATCTCCCAGTCGAGGTCGCGCGCGGCGAGCTCGCCCGAGGCGACGATGCGCGCCGGGTCGCCCGCGCGGCGCGGTGCGCGCTCGGGCTCGAACGCGATGCCGGTGACCTCGGCCATCGCGGACATGATCTCCGCGACGGACACCCCGTCGCCGCTGCCCAGGTTGTAGACCCGCTCGAGCTCGCGGCCGTCGGCGAGGGCCTGCGCGGCGGCGACGTGCGACGTCGCGAGGTCGGCCACGTGGATGTAGTCGCGCACGCACGTGCCGTCGGGCGTCGGGTAGTCGGTCCCGTTGATGCGCGGGGTGCGGCCGGCGACGAGCGCGTCGAGCACGAGCGGGAAGAGGTTGTGCGGGCTCGTGTCGTAGAGGTCGGGCGTCGCGGAGCCGACCACGTTGAAGTAGCGCAGCGACGTGTGCCGGAGCCCGGTCGCACGGCCCTGGTCGCGCAGCAGCCACTCGCCGATGAGCTTCGACTCGCCGTAGGGCGACTCGGGGGAGGTCGGGGTGGCCTCGGTGACGAGGTCGGTGTCCGGCGTCCCGTAGACAGCCGCGCTCGAGGAGAAGACGATCTTCTCGACGCCCTGTGACGCCATCGCGGCGAGGAGGTGGGCCGTGCCGGTGACGTTCTGCGCGTACGTGTGCAGGGGCCGCTCGACGGAGATGCCCGCGTACTTGAAGCCCGCGAGGTGCACCACGCCGACGACGCCGTGCACCGCGAGGGCGTCGGCGACGAGGTCGGTGTCGAGGATCGAGCCGAGCACGAGGGGGACGTCGTCGGGCACGAACTCCGCGTGGCCGCTCGACAGGTCGTCCAGGACGACGGCGGGGAGGCCGGCCTCCCGGAAGGCGCGGACGACGTGCGAACCGATGTAGCCGGCGCCGCCGGTCACGAGCCAGGTCATGCTCCTGACCCTACCGAGCCGCCCCGGCCGGCGCGTACCGGCGCGGGGCCGCTCAGGTGGCGGGCCCGGAGATGCTCAGTATGCTGAGCAACTTCCCGAGAGAGGGGGCTCGCGTGGGCGAGACCGGCATCGACTCGCACGTGCACGCGCGCGAGTCGTTCCGTGACGTGCACGCCGACGCGCACCCCGGTGCGCACCCCCAGACGGCCCCCGCGCCGAGCCGGGCGCGCGACGACGAGCGCACCCAGCCCCACCTCCGGGTCCTCACCGCGCCGCCCGACGACGCCACGCTCCGCGCTCAGGTCGACGCCGGCCTCACGGCCACGAGCGAGACGCTGCGCCGCTACCTCACGGACCGGCGCGACCAGGCCGGGCACGTCGCGCACGAGTACCTCGTGCTGTGGGAGACCGTCGCGGCGCAGGTCGGCGGCAAGATGCTGCGCCCGCGCCTGACCGTCGCCGCGTACCTCGGGCTCGGCGGGACCGACCTCGACGCGGTCGCCCCGGTCGCGGCCGCCCAGGAGCTGCTGCACACCGCGATGCTCGTGCACGACGACGTGCTCGACGGCGACGAGGTGCGCCGCGGGGTCCCCAACGTCGCCGGCACGTACCGCGCGCGCCTGCGCGACCGCGGCGTGGTCGGCCGGGCCGCCGACCACCAGGTGCTCGGGTCCGCGCTGCTCGGCGGCGACCTCGCGCTCTCGGGCGCGTTCGACCTCGTCGCGACCGCCCCCGTGGGCCCCGAGGTGCGGGTCCAGGCGATGCGGCTGCTCGCGACGACGCTCGCCACGACGGTCGCGGGCGAGCTGCTCGACGTCGGCGGCGAGCTGCTCGCGCCGTCGGACGTCGACCCGCTGCTCGTGGCCGAGCTCAAGACCGCCGCCTACACGTGCTGCGCCCCGCTCCAGGCCGGTGCGCTCCTCGCGCACGCGCCCGCGGCGACGCACGCGACGCTCGACCGGGTCGGCACCGCGCTCGGCATCGCGTTCCAGCTCGCGGACGACGACCTCGGCGTGTTCGGCGACCCGGCCGTGACCGGCAAGTCGGTGCACTCCGACCTGCGCGCCGGGACCCGCACCGAGCTGCTGCGCTACGCGTACCTGCTCGCGGACGACGCCGGTCGCGCGGTGCTGGACCGGCACGTCGGCGACCCCGCGCTCGACGACGCGGGCGCCGCCGCCGTGCGGGACGTCATGGTCGGCTCCGGCGCGCGCGACCACGTGCTCGCGCTCGCGGCGGGTGCGGCGCGGTCCGCGCGGGAGACCGCCGCCCGGCACCTGCCGCCGGTCCTCGCCGGTTACCTTGGGGGCGTCGTCGACGAGCTGGCCGAGCGGGGGAAGTGATGCAGCACGCAGCACCCACCGCCGACGAGCGCGCGCACCGCCTCTACGACGCCACCGCGCAGCGGGCGAGCCGGGCCGTGCTCGCGGGGTACTCGACGTCGTTCGGGCTCGGCGCGCGGCTGCTCGGCGAGCGTGCGCGCAAGGACATCGAGGCGGTCTACGCGCTCGTGCGGATCGCCGACGAGATCGTCGACACGCACCGCGGCCCCGACGCCGGCGAGCTGCTCGACGAGCTCGAGGCGCAGACGGCGCGGGCGCTCGTCACCGGGTACTCGACGAACCTCGTCGTGCACGCGTTCGCCCGGACGGCGCGGCGCACGGGGATCGGTGCGCGCGAGCTCGACCCGTTCTTCGGGTCGATGCGCACGGACCTGACCGTGCACGTCCACGACCGGGCAAGCTACGAGCGCTACGTGCACGGCTCCGCGGAGGTCGTCGGGCTCATGTGCCTGGCCGTCTTCCTCAACGCCGACCGCCGCCCCGGGGACCCCGTGCGGCGGGCGGACGCGGACACCGAGGCGGGCGCGCAGGCGCTCGGTGCGGCGTTCCAGAAGATCAACTTCCTGCGCGACCTGGGCGACGACTCGGCGGAACTCGGCCGCAGCTACTTCCCGGGCGTCGAGCCGGGCCGCCTCACGCAGGCGCAGCTCGACGCGATCCTCGACGAGATCGGCGCCGACGTGCGCCGCGCGCGCGAGTCGCTGCCCGGCCTCCCGCGGCGCGCGCGGTGCGCGGTCGCCGCGACCCTCGGGCTGTACGAGCGGCTCCTCGACCAGCTCGCGCACACCCCGCCCGCCGAGGTGCTCGGGCGCCGGGTGCGGGTCACGACACCGCGCAAGCTCGCGGTCGTCGCGCAGGCGGTCGCGACCGAGCTCCGCGGGACCGCATGACGCAGGGCGGGACGGCCCCGGCGGACGGGGTGACGTGGGCAGGACCGACCGCGCGGGGCGCGGGTGCACGAGCGGGCGGGACGACGGACCGCGCGGCGCGCGGGTGCACGGACGAGCAGGCCGACGAGCGGAGCGGGACGGTGCGGGCGTGAGCGGTGCAGGTGCGAGCAGTGCGGGTGTGAGCGGTGCGGGTGTGAGCGGTGCAGGCGTGAGCGGCGCCGGTGTGACGGGGCCGGGCGTGAACCGGGTGTCGGCGACGGGCGGCTCGCCGGTCGCGGGTGCGGGGGCCCACGCGACGCCGGGGGCGGCGCCGTCGGGGGCTGCGACGGCGAGGACCCGAGGGTCCCGGGCCGCACGCGCGCGACGCTCCGGCGAGCTCCCCACGGGCGGGCGCGTCGTCGTCGTCGGGGGCGGCATCGGAGGGCTCGCGACCGCGGCGCTGCTCGCGCGGGGCGGGGCCGAGGTCACGCTGCTCGAGCGCCACGACCAGGTCGGCGGACGCACGGGGACCACGACGATCGACGGCTTCCGTTTCGACACCGGGCCGTCCTGGTACTTCATGCCCGAGGTGTTCGAGCACCTGTTCGCGCTGCTCGGCGAGCGCATCGAGGACCACGTCGACCTCGTGCGGCTCGACCCGGCGTACCGGCTGTTCCCCGAGCCGGAGGACGGCGGCCCGGCGGAGCCGATCGAGGTCGTCGGCGACGCGGAGACGAACTGGCGCACGTTCGACGCGCTGGAGCCGGGCGCGGGCGAGGCGATGCGCCGCTACGTCGAGGAGTCCGGCGACGCGTACCGGACGGCGCTCGACCACTTCCTGTACACGACGTTCGAGCGGCCCGACCGGGCGATCTCGCTCGACGTCGTCAAGCGGTCCGGCACGCTGGGCCAGCTGCTCACGCAGACCCTCGCGCAGCGCGTCGAGCGGACCGTGACGCACCCCGTGCTGCGCCAGGTGCTCGGGTACCACGCGGTGTTCCTCGGCTCGTCGCCGTACCGCGTGCCCGCGCTGTACTCGCTCATGAGCCACCTCGACCTCGGCGAGGGCGTGCGGTTCCCCCGCGGCGGGATGTACACGCTCATCGAGGCGCTCGAGAAGGTCGCGCGCGCGTCCGGCGTGACGATCCGGACCGGCGCCGACGTGGTCGCGATCGACGTGGACGACGCCGGCCGCAGCCTGCGGCACCCGCGCCGGACCGGCGTCGCGCGCGGGGTCCGGCTCGCGAGCGGCGAGGTCGTCGGGGCGGACGTCGTCGTCTCCGCGGCCGACCGCCACCACACCGAGACCGCGCTGCTCGACGAGCCACACCGCAGCCTGCCCGCGTCGTGGTGGACCGGCCGCGGCCCCGGCATCTCGGCGCTGCTCGTCATGGCGGGCGTGCGCGGCGAGCTGCCCGAGCTCGCGCACCACTCGCTGTTCTTCACGCGCGACTGGCCGACCAACTTCGAGGACATCCTCGGGCCCGGGACCGGCGGCGGCTCCGACCCCGACGCGCTGCGCGTCCCCGAGGTCGCGTCGCTGTACGTCTCGAAGACGACGGCGACCGACCCCGACGCGGCACCCGAGGGGCACGAGAACCTGTTCGTGCTCGTGCCGTTCCCCGCCGACGAGCGGCTCGGTGCCGCGGACGACGACGGCCCGGCCTCGCGGGCGGCGCTCGAGGCGCACGCCGACCGGTTCCTCGACCAGGTCGGCGCGTGGGCCGGCGTCCCGGACCTGCGCTCGCGCGTCGTGACCCGGCGCGTCGTCGGGCCCGCGGACTTCCACCGCGAGTTCTCCTCGTGGCGCGGGTCCGCGCTCGGCATGGAGCACACGCTGCGGCAGAGCGCGATGTTCCGGCCCGGCGACGCGTCGGCGCGCGTGCCGAACCTGCTGCACGTCGGCGGCGGGACGATCCCCGGCGTCGGGCTGCCGATGTGCCTGATCAGCGCCGAGCTCGTCGTCAAGCGCCTGCTCGGCGAGACGTCCTCGCGACCGCTCCCGACGCCGCTGCGGCCCGGGTACCTCGACGCGGCGCGCCCGCGCGGGGTGTGGCGCGACGCGCTCGGCACCGGGCGCACGGGCACCGTCGGCTCCGGCCCGGACGCGTCCGGCCACCCCGCTCCTGGGCCCGCCCGCGAGGAGGACCGGCCCGCGTGATCGGACTGGCCTACCTCGGTGCCCTGCTCGTCTCGCTCGGGGGCATCGCGCTCCTCGACCGCGCCCACCGGCTCGCGTTCTGGTCCGACTGGCGGCTCTCCGCCGCGTGCGTCGGGATCGGCGTCGCGGCGTTCCTCGCGTGGGACCTCGCCGGGCTCGCGCTCGGCATCTTCGCGCGCGGCGACAGCCCGCACATGACGGGGATCCTGCTCGCGCCCGAGCTCCCGATCGAGGAGGTCGGGTTCCTCACGCTGCTCTGCTACACCGCGCTCGCGGCGTGGCGGGCGTTCGACCGGTGGGTCGCGGAGCGCCGGGGCGGGGCGCGCGGTGCGTCGCGTCCGTCGGGCAGTGCGGCCGGATCGTCGGGCACCGGGGTCACCGGCCGGACCGGACCGACGCCCGACGCGCCAGGAGCGGCCGGTACGGCCGGGGGTGCGCGGTGACGAACGCGATCCTCAACGCCGGCGTCCTCGTCGTGCTGCTCGCGGTGTCCGCGCCGGTGCTGCGCCGCCTGCGCGGCGTGGCGATCCTCGCGACCGTGCTGCTGCTCTGCGTGCTGACCGCGGTCTTCGACACGATCATGATCGACGTCGGGCTCTACGAGTTCGACCCCGCCAAGATCCTCGGACTGCACGTCTGGGGCGCGCCGGTCGAGGACTTCGCGTACGCGATCGCCGCCGCCGTCGGGATGCCCGTGCTGTGGACGGTGCTGAGCCGGCGACGCGAGCGGCGGGCCGGGCGGACCTCGTCCGGCCACGGCACGGGAGACGGGACGACCCACGCGTGAAGCAGATCCTCGCGGCCTCGCGGCCGTTCTCGTGGGTCAACACCGCCTACCCGTTCGCCGCGGCGTACCTCATGGCGACCGGCGGGCGCCTCGACGCGACCCTGGTGGTCGGCACGCTGTTCTTCCTCGTGCCGTACAACCTGCTGATGTACGGCATCAACGACGTGTTCGACTACGAGTCCGACCTGCGCAACCCGCGCAAGGGCGGCATCGAGGGCGGCCTCGTCGAGCGCTCGCAGGCCCGCGTCGTGCACCGCCGGATCCTCGTCGCGTGCGCCGTGAGCGTCCTGCCGTTCCTGGTGTGGCTGCTCGTCGTGGGCTCGCTCGCGGCGAACCTCACGCTGCTGCTCGTCGTGTTCCTCGTCGTCGCGTACTCCGCGCCGCGCCTGCGGTTCAAGGAGCGGCCGGTCCTCGACTCCGCGACGTCCGCGATGCACTTCGTCGGGCCCGCGCTCTACGCGCTCATGCTGGTCGGGGCCGACCTCGGGGCGCGGACGGTGTGGCCCGTGCTGGTCGCGTTCGTGCTGTGGGGCATGGCGTCGCACGCGTTCGGGGCCGTGCAGGACGTGCGCGCCGACCGCGAGGCCGGGATCGGCTCCGTCGCGACCGTGCTCGGGGCGCACCCGACCGTCGTCGCCTCGACGGCCGCATACGTCGTCGCCGCCGCGGCGCTGCTCGCGGTGCCGTGGCCCGGGTGGCTCGCCGCCGTGCTCCCGCTGCCCTACGCGGTCAACGCGGCGAGCTTCTGGTCGGTGCGGGACGACGACTGCGAGCGCGCCAACCGGGGCTGGCGGCGGTTCCTGTGGCTCAACCTCGTGACGGGGTTCCTCGTGACGATGCTGCTGATCGCGGTCGCGCGGAGCTGACCGGGTGGCCGGCGGCGTGGCCCGCGGCCGCGTTCGTGCGTTCGGGGGCGGGCGGGGAGCCGACCGAGGTGCCCCGACCCGGCGGCGTGCTGACTGACGTGTGACGGGTGGTGAGGAGATGAGGTTCACGGTGGACGACAACGCCGTTCCGGGGGGTGCGGCTCGCGCGCTGCTCGACGCCGGCTCCGACGCGTACGCCGCTCTGCCGGCCGACGACCTGCGGGAGGGCGTCGTGGAGCTCGTCGTCGAGCAGGAGGCCGCGTACCCCGAGCACGGGAGCCTTGACATCGAGGGGGCTCTGACCCGGGTGCTCGCGCTCGGCGTGCCCGACGTCGACGTCCGGCTCGTCGAGCGGCTCGCGGACGGCCCGTCGGCCGCGCGTCTCGGGGTGACGTGCCAGGCCCTGCGGCAGCTGTGGTCCCCGGCGCACCCGCACCCGGCGCCCGACCCCGTCGTCGTGGGGCGGCTCGTCGGCTCGGCCGCGCGCGTGGCCCTCGGGCCTGACGAGCTCGTGGCCTACCGCGCGGCGCTCGAGCTCGCTGCGGCGCGGGTCGGCTCGCCCGGGGTCGCGGCGGCGATCGAGAGGGAGATCACGCGGCTGGACGCCGCGGCGAGCGGCGGCTGAGGGGACGAGGCACCCGGAGGCTGGGCGGACGCGGCGCCTGGCGGCTGAGCGGAAGCGGGAGCGGCGGCTGAGCGGCGGCCCCGTCCGGCAGGTCCGGGAACGCCGACGCCCACCCGGTCACGGCGTGGGCCGTGCGCCGGGTGGGCGTCGGGACGTGCGAGAGGTGCTGCGCGTCAGTGCGCGCGGCGACCGAGCAGACGCGCGGCGAGGACGACGCCGATCGCCGCGAGGACGATCTGGATGAGGACCTCGATGAAGTCGATCCCGTCGGTCGTGGCGACGCCGAGCCCACGCGCGATGGCGGAGCCGAGCAGCGCGGCGATGATGCCGACGATGACCGTGACGACGAGCGAGATGTTCTGCTTGCCGGGGGCGAACAGGCGCCCGAGCAGGCCGAGAATCGCGCCGATGACAATGGCCCCGATGATGCTTGCGGCGGTCATGAGGATCCCTTCCTAGCTGTCAGGTGCACGTCTGGCGTGCTTCGCCCCGGACGCTATTGCAGGTCAGAAGGCCCCGCATCTTGAAGCGGGTGTGACGTCACCCAGTCGGGTCGGCGGATGTCAAGGGTGTCGCGCAGTCGGGCTAACCTGAACGGACGTCCGGGGAGAAATCCGTCAACGAGGCAGGTGCACCGTGATCGTGACCGTCCTGGCCGTCGTGGCAGGCATCGTCGCGGCCTTCGTGGTCGCGGGGATCGTCAGCGCGATCGTCCGCTCCGCAGGCCGCCGCAGCGCCGTCGCCTCCGACCTGTCGCGTCGCGCGCGCAAGCCCCTGCGCGCGGTGCTCGTCGTCGTGGCGGTCTGGGTCGCCCTCGTCGTGACGACCGACGCCTCCGACACCTGGGTGCCGACCGTGCGGCACGTGCTCGTGATCGCGCTCATCGCGTGCGTCGCCTGGCTCATCGGGGCGCTCGCGTTCGTCGTGGAGGACATCGCGCTCGCCCGCTACCGCATCGACGTGCCCGACAACCGGCACGCCCGACGGGTCCGCACGCAGGTCACGGTCCTGCGCCGGGTCACGGTCGCGATCCTGGTCGTCGCCGCGGTCGCCGCGATCCTCATGACGTTCGAGGCGGCGCGGGCCTTCGGCACCGGGCTCCTCGCGTCGGCCGGTCTGCTGTCGATCGTCGCCGGCCTCGCCGCGCAGAGCTCGCTCGCGAACCTGTTCGCCGGGCTGCAGCTCGCGTTCACGGACGCGATCCGCGTGGACGACGTCGTCGTGGTGGACGACGAGTGGGGCCGGATCGAGGAGATCACGCTGACCTACATCGTCGTCCACGTGTGGGACGACCGGCGCCTCATCCTGCCGTCGACGTACTTCACGACCACGCCGTTCGAGAACTGGACGCGGCGCGCCGCGGACCTGCTCGGGACCGTCGAGCTCGACCTCGACTGGTCCGTGCCCGTCGAGGAGATGCGCGCCGAGCTCGCGCGCCTGCTCGACGAGACCGAGCTGTGGGACCACCGCGTCGGGATCCTGCAGGTCACGGAGGCGACCGGCGGGTACGTGCGGGTCCGGGCGCTCGCGAGCGCCGTCGACGCCCCGACCCTGTTCGACCTGCGCTGCTACGTCCGCGAAGGGCTCGTCGGGTGGCTCCAGCAGTCCGCGCCGCACGGTGTGCCGCGCACGCGTCTCGAGACGGTGCAGGACCTGCCGGGCGCACGGACCGGCTCCGCGGGCGCTGCGGCGGGGTCGCTCGGACGGCGTAGCGGCCGCCCGACCGTCGAGCCCGCGCCGCAGGGCCAGCCGGGTGACACCCAGCGGCTCCAGCTCACGCAGACCGACGCCCGGCTGTTCACCGGCAGCATCGACGCGCTCGAGCGTTCCCGTGCGTTCAGCGGCCCCGGCTCCGAGGTCATCGCGGAGCGCGAGCAGGCCGCCGACCGCACCGACTCGCGCGGGACGCCGCGGGTCAGCGGCCCGGTGACCGTCGTCGGGCCGCCCCTGCCCGAGCCGCAGCCGGCCGACGCCGGTGACGCGCATGACGAGGCGGCACGGCACGGCTCGGCCGGTCGCGCCGCAGGGGACGACGGCGACGCCGCACGAGCGCGCGAGGCCGAGCGGGCGCACGAGGCGGACCGGGTGCGCGCCGAGGCCGAGCGTGCGCGGGCGGAGTCCGAGCGGGCGCGCCGGGATGCCGAGCGCGCGCGGGTCGACGCCGAGCGGGCGCGGGAGGCCGAGCGCGCACGCCTCGACGCCGAGCGCGCCGCCGAGCAGGAGCGCACCCGCCTCGGTGGTGGGCGTCCCGACCGCGGCGCCGACCCGTACGGCGACGCGGACGCCCGCACCACGACGGTCATGCGCCCGACCCCGGGGGAGCCGAGCCGCACGCCCAGCCGCACCTCGGTGCTCCCGGCCGAGCCGGACGCGTCGGGCTGGCGGGCGACGTGGAACCTCCCGGGCAGCGAGCACCTGACGGCGCTGCCGGGGCACGGCGACCGTCCGACGGCTCCGCCCCCGGCGCCCGAGCGCACCTCGGCGTTCCCCCGCGACACCGCGGGTGGCCGCCCCGCGGAGCCGACGGCACCCGCGCAGCCGCAGTCGCCGCCGCTCGGGACGCGGCGGCAGCGCCAGGCGCAGGCGGACGAGACCGCGGTCTTCGGCGCGGACGACGTCCAGGGCTACGGCGACAGCCGGCGCCGGGGAGCCGACCGGGACGAGGGGTCCGACGGGCCCCCGACCGCCCGGTACGACTGGCGCGGGGGCGAGTAGCGGCTCGACGGGCTGCGGCGCTCGCTCGAGCCGGCCCCCGCGCGCGCGGTGTGCCTCCCGCCGACTCGGGCGACGACGCACGCCCGGCTGTCGGTGCTCGCGAGGGCTACCGGGGCTGGGGTGATGGCGACGGCCTGGGCCGTGCTCCGCGCTGACGCGCGGTAGACGAGCGCCGGGCAGTCCTCCGTGGTGCGAGGTCGAGGGTCGGAGCCTCCGCGCTAGTGCGACGTCGACGAGCGCAGCATCTTGGCGTGCAGCTCGACGAACTCGTCGACCTGCAGCGCACGCAGCGCCGCACGCGTCCACGCGGGCACGAGCCGGGCGCCGGTGTCGCCGTGCAGCCGCACCGGGTCCGTCAGCCGGTAGACGACCCTCCGTCGCACGAGTCGGGCCTCGCCCGCCTCGAGGTTGCGCAGCCACTGCACGTCCGGACCGTAGGTCAGCGCGACGACGAACCCGCGCGCCGTCGGGAAGGCGAGGATCGGGGTCCGGTGCCGTCGGCCCGTGCGCCGCCCGACGTGGTGCAGCGTCGCGAGCGGTGGCACGTCGTCGGACAGCGCCATCATCAGCGGGTTCGTGACGCGCCGGTTCACTCGCGTGACCCACATCGGGATCGGCATGGTGCTCCCGTCGTCATCGCCGCGTCCATGACTTCCTTCGGAAGCTCGGTGAGCTTTCGAAGGATCTGTTGATAACCTTCCAAAGGTGCGCGACCTTCGGAAGGAAGAGACACGGCGGTCCGCCGGGCGCGCCCATGCGGGGCAGGACCAGGATGTCGCCGCATGGCCACCCCTGGGAAGTGAGCAGCGGGAGTGGATGTCGTCCGTCGCCCCCGGCCACCTCACCGTGTGGGAGCGGCATCGGATCGAGCAGCCGTACCGCTCGGCGGTCGTCCCCGCCATCGCCGACGCGAGCGTGCAGCTGCCGGTGCGCCTCCAAGCGCTTCAGCAGGACGCCGCAGCGGAGGTCGCGCGGTTCGACACCGAGGTCGCGCACCTACCTGTACCGATGCCCGCCGTCCTGCTGCGTACCGAGTCCGCGTCCTCCTCGCAGATCGAGCACCTGACCAGCTCTTCCCGCAACATCGCACTGGCGGAGCTCGGCGCGACCGACAAGGCCAACGCCGCACTCATCGTCGCCAACACCCGCGCGATGCAGCTCGCCCTCGCGGCGGGTGACGAGGTCAACGCCGACGTCATCCTGAGAGCGCATGATGCACTCCTGGCGGCCACCGACCCCGACGTCGCGGGCCGATGGCGCACCGAGGCCGTCTGGGTCGGCGCGTCTGCGCTGTCGCCGCACGGGGCCGACTTCGTTGCACCGCACCACGAGCACGTCCCTGGTCTGATCGAGGACCTGACCCGCTTCGCGGCGCGGCGCGACGTGCCGTCATGGGCCCACGCTGCGCTGGTCCACGCCCAGTTCGAGACGATCCACCCGTTCGTCGACGGCAACGGCCGCACCGGGCGAGTTCTCGTGCACACGATGATGCGGCGGCACGGCGTGGCCGAGCACACCACGGTCCCCGTCTCCGCAGGCCTGCTCCGGGACCCGAGCGCCTACTTCGACGCGCTGACCGCGTACCGGACCGGTGACGCCGCGCCGATCGTCGAGCGCATGTCTCACGCCGCGCTTGCCGCCGTGGCGAACGGGCGCGAGCTCGCGCGTGACTCCGTCCAGCTGCGAGAGCGGTGGGCGGAACAGATCAAGGCGCGGCGCGGAGCGGCCGCTTGGCGGTTGGCGGACGGGCTCTTCGCCCATCCCGTGGTCGACGTACGCGCCGCGGCCCGCATCACCGGGACGTCCGAGCGCGCCGCGCTGACGGCCGTCGACACGTTGGCGGAGGCCGGCGTCCTGTCCCTCGTGGCTGGCGTCCGCTGGGGTCGGGTGTGGCAGGCCCGGGAGGTCCTGGACACCGCGGACGCGTTCGCACGGCGCGCGGGGCGGCGCCGACCCGGGCGCTGACGAGCACCATTCCTCGGGCTCTCGCTGCCGCGCCGGGCTGCGTCCCGCTGATCGCGCCGCGGTACCACGTGGCTGCCTCCTCGCGTCGTTCGTCGTTCGTCGTCCGTGTCGGGGTGCGGGTCAGCAGCCGGGGCCGTGGGGGTTCTGGTGGCAGTTGTCGGCGACGAGGTGGCTGGTGGCGTCGTGGATGGTGACGGTGGGCAGGGCGGTGGTGGTGGTGGCGGTGCCGTCGATGGGGCGCCAGTCGGTGGTGCCGGCGATGAGGTACTGGCCGGTCCAGGTGGTGGTGAGGGTGGGGGTGTAGGTGCCCAGGCTGGGGTAGGGGTGGCCGATGACGCCGTGGGGGTAGACGGGGTCGCCGGGGAGGTGGTCGTGGCCGGCCGGGTAGGGGGCGCCGGGGTGGGTGGTGGTGGTGCGGGTGCCGTCGCCGAAGTCCCAGGTGTAGCCGGTGGGGGTGGCGCGGACGGTGATGGGGAAGTCGAGCAGGGTGGTGGGGTGGTCCTGGGGGTCGGCGGTGGTGTGCACGACCAGGCCCAGGCCGGTGAGCAGGTTCGGGTTCGAGGGTTGCGGGGTCACCGGGGACGGTGTCAGGGGCAGGCGGCGGAAGTCCTCGGCGGTGAACTCGGGCAGGACGTCCTGGGGGCAGTAGTAGTCGCTGATCCGGTCCCAGCGGGTCCAGGGTTCGTTCTCTGCGATGCGGTATCGAGCCCACAGCGGGAGTGCCGGGGCGATACCCAGACCGCAGTCGGGTGGTGTGATCGCGCCATCAGCGGGGTCACACGCTCCGTCGAGGGTCGAGGTGAGGAACTGGGAGGAGACATCGCAGAGTTCCGCACGGGCGTACTCGACCAGCCTCGCTGCAGGCGTGCTGGATGCCTTCGCCGCGAGCCAGCCTTGCTCCGTCTCGTGCGCAAGGCGGGCGCGTACGAAGACAGTGTCTTTCTCTGCCTCGGCGTCGGATTCGAAGCCTGCGAGCGCCGGCGTCGAAACGAGGATGGCGACGGCTGCCATGATCCCTACGCTGGTCACGCGTCGAGCGGCCCCCATCAGGGCTCCCGAACTCGTGTGTCGACGTCTTCGATGAACCACGAGTTCTCGCGCCGTAGGACGTTGATGAAGTACTCGAAGTCGAGCGATTCCTCCCGCCCGTCCACTACAGCGCCAGTCCCGTCGAGCTCTTGCCAAGGGTGTTGGGTGACGACGGCGTTCACGCCGTAGAACTCGCCCGGCGTGATCTCCGTTGCGTCGATGGACTGGATCTCGAGGACCGGGCCGATCTGGCGGTGTCCGAGTGCTGACATCCGCGAGACTTCGTCGGAGACGCTCTTGCAAAACACGCAACTAGAGCTGCTCAGCGCAAGCCATTCGTCGGCGTCTCCACCACCGACGTAGCCGAACAGTTCGAGGAAATACGTCGCCGCAGCGACCGCTCCCTCGACGCCGGGGTCCTCCATCGCCGTCGGCCGCTCGGGCTCCGGAGTCGTCGTCGGCGTCGGGGTCGGTGTCGAATCGGTCGTCGGGCTCGCGCTCGCCGTCCGCGTCGGCGTGGGCTCAGCGGCCGGCTCGCCGGAGCACCCGGTCAGCATGACCAGCACGAGTGCACCGATCACGGCGCCGTACGACGGGCTAGCGCCGCGTCGTCGTCGAACTGGGCGGCGGGCGTCGTCGGCCGCACGAGGCAGAGGCATGCCCGCGAACCTAGCGAAACCGGGTTCAGTCGGGCAGTGCCGTGTCGCGATCTGTGGACAGGCGGGGTGCCCCGGCGCAGGACGCCCGGCGCGCCCTCCCGGACACGCCGCGAGGGGCCGGCGTCGTGACGGACGCGGGCCCCTCGCGGGAGGTGCTGAGTGCGGTCAGCGGCGACGGCCGCGGCGACCGGTCGCCGCACCGTAGATGAGGAACACGATGATCGCGCCGCCGATGGCGAGCAGCCACGTCTGGATGTCGAAGAACGTGCCGAGGGTCCTGCCGAACAGGACGCTCCCGAGCCAGCCACCGAGAACCGCGCCCAGGACACCGAGCACGAGCGTGATGAGCCAGCCGGTGCTCTGACGCCCAGGAAGGAGAGCCTTGGCGATCACACCAGCGAGCAGGCCGAGGAGGAGGAACGCGAGAAAGCTCATGGGAGAACAGCTCCTGTGGGAAGAGTTCGAACCGGACGGGACAGAACCTCCCACACCGGGACGAAAGCCGCATCCGGAACCGGACACGCGTCCAGCCGCGCTCCTCGCGCCGGGCCCGTGTCAGCCCGCGGAGAGCGCCGCCTTCACGCGCTGCGACAGCACCTTCCCGTCGACGCGCCCACGCGATGCGGCCGCGGCCTGGGCGGCGCGCATGACGGCACCCATGTCGCGCATGCTCGTCGCGCCGGTCTCGGCGATCACGGCGGCGACGACCTCGTCGAGGTCGGCCTCGCTCAGGGCGGTCGGCAGGTACGACTCGATGAGGTCGGCCTCGCCGGTCTCGGTCGTCGCGCGGTCGGTCGCCCCGGCGCTCGTGTAGATCTCCGCGGACTCACGGCGCTTCTTCACCTCGGACGCCAGGACGGCCTGCACCTGCTCGTCGTCGAGCTCGACGACCGACGGCCCAGCCTTCTCCGCCGCACGCACGGCGCCGATGACCTGGCGGATCGTGTTGGTGCGGAAGGCGTCACGGGCCTTCATGGAGGTCGTCAGGTCGGCGGTCAGTCGTGCGAGCGTGGTCATGGACCCATCGTGCCCGGTCCGGGGGAGTGCGCGGCCACCGATTTCCGGGAGCGCACGGCGCGGGACCGTGACGGTCCCGCGCCGTGCGCCTCGCTGGCTGAGCGGTCGCGTCAGGCGCCCGGGAGCGACCAGCGCTGCGCGGTGTTGCCGAAGCAGTCCCAGATCTGGGTGCGCTGGCGGTCGACGGCGCGGCCGTCGGGGTTGTCCAGGCACCGGCCGGAGGCGGGGTTCCGGTAGGAGTCCCCGGAGCGCACCCAGGTCTGGTTCGACTGTCCGGGGTTGCAGTCCCAGAGCTGCACCTTCGAGCCGTTGGCGGTGCCGTAGCCCGTGACGTCCAGGCACTTGCCGAGGGCGCGGAGCGTGCCGTCCGCCCCGAACGTCCAGCGCTGGGCGGCCGTGCCGTTGCACGTGTAGAGCTGCACCGCCGTGCCGTTGGCGCTGTTGGCGTTGTCGACGTCGAGGCACTTGCCTGCCGCGCCGGACACCACCGCGCCGGTCGACGTCCCGGTGGTGGGCGGCGTCGTCGGGGTGCAGGTCCCGCGGACGACCTTGTCGACGTGCGTGGTCCCCGCCGAGCGCAGGCCCGAGACGCGGGTCGCGACCTGGGCGGGCGTGAGCAGCTCGTCGGCGGAGTGGTAGACGTAGTCGACGTCCTGCTCGTACCGGCTCGTGCCGCCGGTGTGCGACTGCAGGTCGATGAACCAGATGTTGAACGCGAGCAGCATCGGCGTCTCCGGGTACACGTGCCCGCCGTGCTGGGCGACCTGCCGGCCGTCGAGGAAGTAGCGGACCGTGCCGGCGTCGACCTGCATCACGAGGTCGTGCCACCCGGCGATGCTCCCGACGACGGGCGTACTGATGTTGTCCGACCGCCACGGGTCCGGCCGGTACGTCTCCCACGTGGTGAGGAAGAGCGTCGGGGACGTCTGGCCCCAGCCGCCGTTCGGCAGGTACTCGACGTCGGCCTCGCCGTAGGCCGGGTCGTCGGGGAAGGCCAGCGGGGTGATGCCGTAGAACGTCTGCACCACGGGGTCGCCGTCGGCCCCCGCCACCGGGGCGTCGGTGAAGCGGACCCGGGCGGCGTACGTGCCCTCGAAGAACTTCCGCTGGTGGGAGACCTCGGCGCTGACCGTGCCGGCCGGCGTGCCGTCGGTCTGGGCCTGCAGCCGCATCGAGCGCGCCGTCCCCGAGCCCGTGAACGTGACGTTCGACGGGGACCAGGAGGCGCCGCCGACGCCCGGTCCGCCGCCACCGCCGCGGACGCTCCAGCCGCGGGCGGCGAGCTGCGCGTCGGTCGAGGAGGTGTACGAGAAGTCGTCGAAGAGCTGCCCGCACCCCCCGGGCACCGCAGCGGCCGCCGGCGTCGCAGCTGCGGTGACCGCGGCCGCGAGCAAGAGCGGGGCAAGGGCGGCCGCGGCCAGTGCCCTCCGGATCGTCGTCTGCCGATAGAGCGCTCTCTGAGTCACGCGTCGACCTCCTCGTCGGGAACCGGTGAAGCGGGCACGGTGTCACATATCGGGCACGGACCGCCAGGGGTCGACGACTCCGGCAGCGTGCGACGACGGTCGCCGGAAGTCCCGTCGCAGGCGTTGTGCTCGGCCGGGACTTGCGCCACGGTGGACCTGCTCGCGCGACCGGAGGAGAGTCAGCATGCCGTCCACCACCCGCCACCGCCGTGCTGCCGTCGGCCTCGCAGCCGCGGCGCTCGCCCTGCCCCTCGCGCTCGGCCCGGACGCCGGCGCACCGCACGCGACACCGCCGGGCGGGGCTGCCGTCGGGTCGGCATGGACCGCCGAGGACCCGACCGCGCTCTCCCGCGCCGTGCTCGCCGCCGCGGAGCAGGCCGCCGCCGGCCCGGTCGCCCCCGAGGCGCGGCGAGGCCCCCGGCCGACGGAACCGGCCACCCCGGGTGTCGACCGCGCCGCGCTGGACGCCGCCGTCCGCACGCTCGTCGACGACGGTGCCGTCGCCGTCACCGCGCGCGTCGAGACGCCCGCACTGCGCTGGGCCGAGGCCGAGGGCGTCCGTCGCCTCGACCACCGGGCGCCCGCGCGGACCACCGACCGCTTCCGGGTCGCGAGCCTGACCAAGCCGATGATCGCCACGCTCGCCATGCAGGCCGTCGACCGCGGCGACTGGTCGCTCGACACGCGCGTCGAGGACGTCCTGCCCGGCCTGCTCCCCGGGCAGCCCGACGTCACCGTCGAGCACCTCCTGAGCCACCGGTCCGGGATGCCGACCGGCACCGACTCCCTCCTGCTCGCCCGGATGACCGACCCGACCTCGATCGACGAGTTCATCGCGGTGCTGGGCCAGGACTACACCGACGCCGACCACGTCGCGGCCGCGCTCGCCACGCCGTGGAAGTTCGCGCCGGGCTCGGACTTCTCGTACTCGAACGCGGGCTACGTCGTCCTCGGCATGATGCTCGAGGAGGTCACGGGCCGGGACCTCGAGCACCTGCTGCGCGACGGCGTCTTCCGTCCCGCGCGGATGCGGCACAGCGACTTCCCCGACGAGCCGCAGACCCGCGGCCCGTTCCTGGTCGGGGCCGCGTACACGGGCGCTGAGGGTGCCGGGTGGTACTCGCTCGACCACTTCGACCCCGACGTCTTCGGTGCGGCCGGCGCGGCGACCAGCACGACGGCGGACCTCCTGTCCTTCACGGACGCGCTGCTCCTCGGCCGCCTGGTCCAGCCCGGGACGGTCGCCGACATGACGACGCCGCGCAGCACCGACGACCTGGAGTACGGCCTCGGGGTGTACCGCGTGCCGGACCCGTGCGCGCCCCCCGAGGAGCCCGCGTACCTGTACGGGCACGACGGCGCGAGCTACGGGACCCTCAGCGTCGCGCTGAGCTCGCCGGACGGGTCGCGCTCGCTCGCGCTCGGCGTGACCGGGCGCAACCTCACCACCGACCCGGCGGCGCTGTACGACCTGAGCGGGCTGCTGGTGCCGATGCTGCTCGCGACCTGCTCGGGCTGAGGGCGGACGGACGGACGGGCGCGGGGCGTGGGTGACGCGCACCGTGCCCGTCCGGCCTCGCCGCGCGGTGACGGCGGAGCGCGCGGCCGACGGTGCGACGGGGTCGCGACGGAGGTGGGCCCCGTGGGGCTCGAACCCACGACCTACGGATTAAAAGTCCGCTGCTCTACCGACTGAGCTAGAGGCCCGGGACGGGCGCGGCTCCCGCTGTCGCTCTCCGGGCTGAGAGGAGGGCGAGAGGGGTCCCGCGGTTCGATCAGGCGAACAGCCCCGCCCGCGAGCCTACCCGGCGGGCCGGGTCGCCGGACGGCCCGCACCGAGGGGCGGTCGACCGAGGTTCTCGCTCCGTCGCTGCGCGCCACGTGGTCGTGGGGCGCAGCCCGCACCGACCCACCGAGCGCTCGGCCGGTCGGGTGAAGCGAGGTCCGGAGACCGCGCCCGGTCGTCCGCGCCCTGGTTCAGTTCCTCTGCGGGGCGCCGGGCGGCGAGCCGGGACGGGGGCAGTCATGCGCAGGTTCAGCACCCTCGTCAGGGGAGTCGCGGCTGAGGTCCCCGGCTCCGGGACGTCCCGTCCGACGGGCCTGGTGCCGTGACCGCCGGTGGCGTGGTCGTCGGGCGTGGGGTGCGCTCGCGCGTGCTCGTCGGCGGCAGCCTGACGTTGCTGATCGCCTCGCCGGAGCCCGCCGCGGCGGAGCGGGGGATCGCGCTCGCGCACGAGCAGCTCGTCGGGCTGAACGCGAGCGACGTCGGGACCGGCGAGGGGCGTGGGCCCTCGTTCGTGGGCCGCCCGGTGCCCGTGCCGGGTGGGCTGCTGTGGTCGCTCGACACGTCGGGCATGCCGCGGCGCGAGCTCGCGAGCCTGCTCGACGTCGTGGTGGGCTCGCTCGTCGAGGCCGGTGCCGGCTCCGCGCTGGTCGGGCTGCCGCGGAAGGCCGACCACGCGCCGTTCCGCGGGCTCGCCCTCACCCCCGGGCTCGCGATGAGCGTCGTGGCGTTCGGCGTGCGGGACTGGTCCGACCCCCGCGGCGCGGCGCGGGCGGAGGCGTGGGCGCCGTTGCTCGACGTGGGGCTCGCGTGGCTCACGGACGGGGGTGGCGCGCCCCCGCTGGCCGCGGTCACCGGAGCCGGCGGTCCGTACGCCCTCGACGTGCCCCCCGGCCGGCTGCACGGTGCGGTCGCGGGTCTTCTCGCCGCCGGCGGTGGGCTCGAGCTGCTGCGCCGAGGGAACGACGGCGCGCGCTACGTGCGGCTCGCGGCGGTGCTGCGTCCCGAGCTCGCGGCGACGTGGCTCCCCGACGTCCAGGCCGTGCCCGGCCTGGCGGCGGTGTCGGCGCTGACCGACGCGCTCGAGGCCGTGGCCGACCGCCTCACGTGGGCTGCCGCGGACGTCCGACCCGGGCGCGGCACGTCGTCCGAGGGGCTCATCGGGTACAACGACGCCCCCACGATCCCCTCGGAGCTCCCGCGCCACGGCCCCCTCGCACCTCTGCGCGAGGACCAGGTCCCGGGCGCCTTCCCGTGGCAGGTGCTGAACGGCGAGCGCCGCGCGCGGCTCGCCGCCGTGGTGCCCGGTGCCGACGAGGGACGGCTCGCGGCCGGCCGCTCGGTGCTGCGGTTCGGTGCGCTCGACGACTGGCTGCCCGGGTCCGGGCGCGCTGCAGTGCGGGACGCGGCGCGTCAGGCGCTGGGGCCGGCGTTCGACTGACCTGACCCGGCCCGACCCCGAGGAGCGATGGCGGAGAAGATCGCGCGCGTGGTGGAGTTCACCCCACGAAGCAGGCACGCAGGGCCGCCCGACCTGAGAGGCTCTTGTCCGGTCGTGCGTGTGCCGCTCGCCGGCCCGACCGTTGTTGTCGCGGCCATCCCCAGGGGGTTCTCCCATGCGCTCGTCCCGTCGTCTGCTCGCCGTGCCCGCGGCCGTCGCCCTGCTGTGGAGCCTCACGGCCTGCAGCGGCTCCACCACCGAGGCGAGCACCGAGCCCACCACGAAGCCGTCGGCCACGGCCGAGGCGACGGAGGAGGCCGTCGAGATCACGCAGGCGAACTTCCTCCAGACGATCGCCGACGCGCAGGCCGAGGCCAGCAGCTACGACTTCACGATGTCGACGACCGCCGAGGGGCAGGCGATGGCGGCCACCGGGTCGGTGCAGGTCGAGGACGGCGGCGCGCAGGCGCTCTCGATGGTCATGGAGCTCCCCGAGATGGGGCAGATGGAGGTCCGCATGGCGGGCGGCCTGACCTACATGAACCTCGGCGAGATGACCGGCGGCAAGTTCCTGCAGATCGACCCCGAGGACGCCTCGAACCCGCTCGCCGCGGGCCTCGGCGACATGACGGGCGAGATCGACCCGACGAAGGCGCTCGCCGGTGCCGAGGCGGCCGTCACGAGCGTGACGAAGAAGGGTGACGCGGAGGACGTCGACGGCGTCCAGGCGACGCCCTACGAGGTCGTCCTCGACCCGTCCAAGCTCCCCGAGGAGCAGCGTGCCGGTCTCGACCAGGCCGCCGCGGCGGGTGTCGCGATCCCGACGACCTTCGTCTACACGTACTGGCTCGACGCCGAGAACCTCGTGCGCAAGATGGCGTTCGACCTCATGGGCTCGAAGACCGAGATGACCTTCTCCAACTGGGGCAGCGCCGCGCCGGTGACCGCGCCGTCGGCGGACCAGATCACGACCGAGAACCCGTTCGCGGGCTGATCGCACGCCGGCCCCGGGCCGGCCGCACGCACCGGAGCCCGGCGTCGTCCCCGTGACGACGCCGGGCTCTCGTGCGTCCGGGGCTCGTGCGTGCGGGCGCGTGCGGGTCGACGGGCGGCCCGGGTGCGACGGGTGGGCGGGCGCCCTCGTGGTCCGCCGCGGGACCGCTACGGCGCCGTCTCCTCCAGCACGCGGTCGACGTCCTCCTGGATCGAGACGTAGGTCGCGACCGGTACGGACAGGAAGATCACGAGCGCCAGCACCACGCCGGCACCCACGACGACCCAGGCGGGGGTGGACAGCGCGGGGGCGCCGCGGAAGACGGCCCGCCGGTAGTCGCGCAGCGCCCGCCCGGCGAGGACGACCGCGACGAGAGCCGTCAGGTACCAGACGTTGTCGGGGCCGCCCATCGCGTGGCCGACGGCGGCGCCGACCAGGAGCACGGCCAGTGCCGCGCCGTAGGCCCAGCCGGCGTTGCGGCGGACGGCGCGCGCCTCGTCGAGCCGGTTGCGCAGGTACTCGGGGCTCTCCGAGACTCGGTCGGCGAGGTTGAGCGACTCGCCGAGCCGGGTGGGCACGCTCGGGCGGAAGCCGCCGGCAGACGGGACCGCGGGGGTCGGGTCCGGGGTCGTGTGCTCGGTCCATGCCGTGCCGTCGAACCAGCGCAGGACGCCCGCGGTCGCACCGTCGGCGTACCAGCCGGCGGGCGGGAGTCGGTCGTCGGTCACGGCGTCGATGGTGGCAGACGGGAGCGGGACGGCCGGGGAGGACGGGGACGGTTCACCCGGGTGCGCGAGCGACCGGCCCCCGCCCGGCGGGGTGCTGGGCGGGGGCCGGTCGGTGCTTCTGGGCTAGCGGGTCAGCTCCGCGGGAGCGCCCCCGGGACCGGCGGGACGACCGGCGGCAGACCGCGCTGCGGGGCGGACCGGGCGCCGGCGTCCGGTGCGTCGAGCGGGGTCGTGAACGGCTGCGCGTCGCCCACGCAGAGCGTGCCCTCGGCGGGCAGCGTGCCGTCGAGCAGGTAGGCGTCGATCGCGTCCGTCGCGCAGGCCGAGGTGCCGTACGCCGTGTGGCCCCAGCTGTCGCTCGACAGCAGGCGGCTCTTCGGCAGGGCCCGGTCGACCTTCACGGCGTTGTCGTAGTTCGTCGCGGGGTCCCAGTAGTTGCCGACGACGAGCACGGGGTTGGCCGTCACCTTGGTGAACGGACCGGTGTAGGCGTCCTCGTCGCGCACGGTCCACGTCCCGTTCGCGCACGGCGAGGAGTTCCAGGTCCACGCCCGGCCGAAGTCGGGCGCGCGCTGGTCGGCGCGGTCGGCGTGCCCGGGCCACGAGCGCGCGTAGACCGGGTTGCGGCCGTCGGTGCACTGGATCGAGAAGAACGCCTCGAGCGAGTTGTCGTACGGGAACGCGAGCCCCAGGGCCTCGTGCTGCTGCGCGGTCGCCGCCTCGGCGGCCTCCACCTGCTCCTGGATCGCACGGGCCTTCTCGACGAGGGCGCGCCGCGCGTCGTCCTGCGCCGCCGCCTCGTCGGTCCCCGGCTCGGCGGGCGCCTGCAGGAGCTGCCAGAAGAGCACCAGGTCCTGGTCGATGATGTCGGCCGCGTCGGCGGCGTACATGTCGACGAGCAGCCACGAGACCATGGTCGCGTAGGTCAGCGAGTAGACGACCTCGCCGGTCTCGGGGTCGGTCAGGTCGACCGGCTGCTCGAGCAGCGACGCCCGGATGTGCGCGTAGTTGTCCTGCGGGTCCCCGTACGCCGCGAACCGGCAGAACTCGGGGCCGGCCTTCTCGCAGCGGAGCAGGATCTCCTCGAACGCCTTCGCGGCGCCCTCCCCCGAGCGGATGCGGGTGAACGTCGGGACGTCGCGGTTGGCGCGGGTGCCGACCCAGTCGGCCGCGTCGACGACGCCGTCGATCACGAGCGCCCGCACGCGGTCGGGGAACATGTTGGCGTAGTAGCTGCCCAGGATGCTGCCGTACGAGAAGCCGAGGTAGGACAGCTTCTCGTCGCCGACCATGCGGCGCAGGACGTCCATGTCGCGGGCGACCTCGGCCGTCGACATCGAGCCGGACAGCGGCCTGCCCGTCGTCGAGCACGCCTGCCCGATGTTCTCGGAGGCGACGACGTAGGCGGCCTCCTCCTCGTCGGTGACGGGGAACGGGATGTTCGCGCCCTCGATCGCGGCGGCCTGCTCGCCCATGTTCTCCCAGCAGCGCACGTTGTCGCTGTAGTTGGTGCCACGGGGGTCCATGCCGATGATGTCGAACCGCTCGAGGACCTCCGGGCCCAGGAACGACACCGCGGCCGCGGCGATCTCGACGCCCGAGCCGCCCGGGCCGCCGGGGTTGAGGAAGAGCGAGCCGATCTTGTTCGCCTGGTCGCTCGCCGGGTGCCGCAGGACGGCGACCGAGGTCGTCGCGCCCCGGGGCTCGTCGTAGTCGAGCGGCAGCTCGACGGTGGTGCACTCGTTGCCCTCGCCGAACGCCGGGCTGCAGTCGAACCAGCTCGGCGTGGGCGTCGGGACGCGGTCGACGCGCTGCGCCTCGATGTCGCCGATCGAGCCTCGGGCCGCGGGTGCTGCGGCGTTCGCGGCGGCAGCCGCTCCCGCGACGGCGGTACACGCGAGGGCGGTGGTCGCCAGGACGCGAGCCACCTCGTGGACGTGCGTGGTCGAGTCATCAGACCCCCTGTGACGTGCCGGGCGGTCGACGCCCCCCTGGCGCCGGCTCACGAGCGGCATGCGCGTCACACTCCCGGCGCGCTCCGCGCAGCGTCAAGGGAACGCACAGGTTCTCCACAAAGCGCGCAAAGTCGACGCCGGGCCGGTGCAGCACCGACGCCGTGCGGCGGGCGCACGGCCGGCCCCCGCCCAGCGGGTGCTGGGCGGGGGCCGGTCGGTGGTGCGGTGGTGCGGTGCCGATCTCGAGCCGGTCAGGCCCGTCGGCGGCGGCCGCCCCGGTGAGGCGCCGGTGCGGTCAGTCCCGCGGCAGCGCCCCGGCGAACGGCGGCACCACGGGCGGCAGCCGGTCGGGCTGGGCCGAGCGGGCGTCGGCCTGCGGGCCCTCGAGCTCCTCGAGCGGGACGGTGAACGGCTGGTCGTCCCCGACGCACAGCGTCCCCGCGGGCGGCGTCGCACGCGTCAGCAGGTACGTGTCGATCGCGTCCGTCGCGCACGCCGACGTGCCGTACGCCGTGTGGCCCCAGCTGTCGCTCGACAGCAGCCGGCTGTTCGGCAGCAGCCGTGCCGCGTTCACTGCGCCGTCGTAGTTCGTCGCCGGGTCCCAGTAGTTGCCGACGACGAGCACGGGGTTGGCCGTCGCCTTCGTGAAGGTCCCGGTGTAGGCGTCCTCGTCGCGCACCGTCCACGTCTGCTGGGCGCAGGGCGCCGAGCCCCACGTCCACAGACGCCCGAAGTCCGGTGCCCGCTGGTCCGCGCGGTCGGCGTGCTCGGGCCACGACCGGGCGTAGACCGGGTTGCGGCTGTCCGTGCAGAGCACCGAGAGGAACGCCTCCGGCGAGTTGTCGTACGGGAACGCGAAGCCCAGAGCCGCCCGCTGCTCGGCCTCCGTCGTCCCCGCCGCCGCCGCCCGCTCCTGCTGCGTGCGGTACTTCTCGAGCAGCCCGTGGCGTGCGGCGTCCTGCTTCTCGGCCGCCTCGGTGCCTGGCTCCGCGGGCTCCTGCAGCAGCTCCCACACGAACGTCAGGTCCATGTCGACCCACTCCGCTCCGATCGGCGCGTACAGGTCGCCGAGCAGGAACGAGACGAGGATCGGGTACGTGAGCGTCAGGTAGACCTCGCCCGTCTCCGGGTCGACGAGGTCGAGCGGCTCCTCGCGCAGCGTGGCCTTGATCTCCGCGTACAGGTCCTGCGGGTCGCCGTACCCGGCCAGCCGGCAGAACTCCGGCCCCGCCTTCTCGCAGCGCAGCAGGATCTCGTCGAGCGCCGCCGCGGCACCCTCGCCCGAGCGGATCCGGGTCGTCACCGGGGTGTTCTGCGTCGCGCGGCTGCCCTGCCAGCCCGTCGGGTCGAGGACGCCGTCGATCGCGACGGCGCGGACCCGGCTCGGGAACATGTTGGCGTACACGTTGCCGAGGTAGCTGCCGTAGGAGAAGCCCAGGTAGGTGAGCTGGGTGTCGCCGACCATGCGGCGCAGCACGTCCATGTCGCGGGCCACCTCGGCCGTCGACATCGAGCCGGACAGCGGCCGGCCCGCCGTCGAGCACGCCTGGCCGGTCCGCTCCGCCGCCGCGACGTACGCCGCCTCCTCGTCGTCCGTGACGGGGAACGGGACGTCGGAGCCCTCGAGGTCGGCGGCCTGCTCGCCCATGTTCTCCCAGCAGCGGACGTTGTCGCTGAAGTTGGTCCCCCGCGGGTCCATGCCGATGATGTCGAACTTCTCGAGCACCTCGGGGCCGAGGAACAGGGCCGCCTGCGCGGCGATGCCCACCCCCGAGCCGCCCGGGCCGCCGGGGTTGAGGAAGAGCGAGCCGAGCTTGTTCGCCTGGTCGGTCGCCGGGTGCCGCAGGACCGCGACGGCCGTCGTCGCGCCCTTCGGCTGGTCGTAGTCGAGCGGGAGGTCCACGGTCGTGCACTCGTTGCCCTCACCGAACGCCGGGCTGCAGTCGAACCAGCGCGGGGTGGGCGTGGGGACGCGGTCGACGCGCTGCGCCTCGACGTCCCCGATCGGTGCGCGTGCGGAGGCCTGGGCCGCGGAGGCGCCGGTGGCGGCGGTGCCGACCAGCGCGAGAGCGGTCAGGACGGAGACGAGACTGGACGTGCGTGGTCGGTTCATCGAGCCCCCTGGGACGTGCCACGCGGTCGGCGCCCCCCTGGCGCCGGCTCGCGGCTGGCATGCGCGCCACCTTCCCGGTGTCCGGTCTGCACCGTCAAGGCCGGGCACAGGTTCTCCACACGCCGTGCAAAGCACCGCCGCGCCGGGGGTGGGTGACGCGCCGCCTGCACGGTGCGAGAGTGGCTGCGACGACCGCCCGCGTGCCCGACGACGGGGCACCGACCGGAGGAGAGCCCGTGGCCCGACGCATCGCCACCGCCGACCGAGTGAGCCGCGACGAGCTGCTCGCGTTCCTGCGCCCGCGCCACCACGCCGTGCTGCTCACCCGCCGCAGGTCCGGCGCGCCGCAGCTCTCGCCCGTGACGTGCGGGGTCGACGACTCCGGGTGCCTCGTCGTCTCGACGTACCCGGACCGCGCCAAGGCGGTCAACGTCCGGCGGGACGCCCAGGTCAGCGCGTGCGTGATGTCGGACGACTTCGACGGGCCGTGGGTCCAGGTCGACGGGACCGCCGAGGTGATCGACCCGCCCGCCTCGGTCGAGCCGCTCGTCGAGTACTACCGCAACATCGCCGGCGAGCACCCCGACTGGGCCGAGTACCGGCAGGCGATGCTCGACCAGGGCAAGTCGCTGATCCGGCTGCACATCGAGAGCTGGGGTCCCGTCGCGACCGGCGGGTTCCCGGCGCGGCTCGCGGACGGCTGAGCACCGTTCACCCGGACGGCGCAGTGCCCGGTCGCTGCGATTGCGCCCGCGTGGGGGCCGCTCCTACGTTCGAGGGGCGCGTCGTCGGAGACGTGCGGACCGTAGGGGGGTCGTGGCGATGAGCGCGGACCGCTGGGCAGCGAGAGCGGGGACGTGGCTCGCCCGCGGCCTGCTCGCGGGTGCCGGCGCCGTGCTGGTCGGTGCGGTCCTCGCGGGACCGGCGCACGCGGCGGGGTCACCGGCCGCGCCGCACGCCACGGGGGCCGACGAGGCGCTGGGTGCCGTCGTGGGCGGGCTGGCCGGCTCCGTGGGGGCCGTGCTGGAGCCCGTCACCGCGGCCGTGCTCGCGCCGGTCACCAAGGCGGTGCTCGTCCCGGTCGTCGAGGTCGTGGCCGCGCCCGTCGCGCCCGTCGCTCCTGTCGTGGAGGCGGTGACCGAGCCGGTCGCGCCTGTCGTGGAGGCGGCGCTCGAGCCGGTCACTCCCGTCGTGCGGGCGGTCACCGAGCCGGTCGCTCCCGTCGTGGAGGCGCTCGCCGAGCCCGTCGCCCACGTGGCTGCGCCCGTCGCGCAGGCCGTGGCGCCGGTCGTGGGCGGCGTCGCGCAGCCGGTCGTCCCCGTCGTCGAGCGCGTCGTGGCCGTCGCCGCGCCGCTCGTTCAGCCGGTGTCCGGCGCGGTCGACGGGCTCCTGCCCGCGCTCGCGCCGGTGATCGCGCCGGTCGACGAGCTGCTCGGTGGGGTCGTCGGTGGGGTCGCGGCGCCGCTGCGGCCCGTGCTCGACGGCGTCGTCGCGCCGGTCGTCGCGCCGCTGACGCCCGTCGTCCGCGCGGTCGAGCCGCTCGTGCCCGGCCTCCCGCTCGTGCCGGCGGTGCTCGAGCCGCTGGTGCCGGGTGTCGACCTGCCGGGTGTCGACCTGCCGGACGTCGACCCGCCGGATCTCGTGCCGCCGCTCGCGGTGCTGCCCGGAGCGTCCGTGCCGGGTGCGGACGGCCCGGCCGTCGCCGCGTCCACCCTCCCGGCGACCGGCGCTCCGGGGCCGGACAGGGCCCGGGACTCCGCCCGTGCACTCCCGCGCGTCGCGGGCCTCGGCTCGGCCGGCGACCGCACGGACGACTCGGCCGGTGCCCTCGCGCCCGCGACCCCGCTCCCGGCGACGGGCGTCCCGCACGCCCCCGGCGTCCCCGGCGCGCCCCCGGCCCCCGCGCTGCCGACCCACGGCGGCGGAACGTCCGGCGGCGCCACCCCGCGCGCGGGCACCGACGCCGCGCTCCCGTCCTTCGCCGTGCCCGGCGGGCTGCGGCTCCTCGTGACCCTCGCCGGAACGGACCTCGGCTGCCCCGGCGGCCCCGCGACGGACATCCCGCACACCCCTGCCTGACCGGACCGCGTCGTCCTCGTGGCGACACGCATCCTCGCGCCCCGCAGCGGGCGTTCCGGTCTCGGCAAGGAGAACACCCATGCACACGTACGTCCATCGAGCGCTGCAGACAGCGCTCGTGAGTGGTGGCCTGCTGGCCGCCGGGGCCGCAGCGGCCCAC
Source organism: Cellulomonas cellasea (assembly GCF_006538745.1). Classification (GTDB taxonomy): domain Bacteria; phylum Actinomycetota; class Actinomycetes; order Actinomycetales; family Cellulomonadaceae; genus Cellulomonas_A; species Cellulomonas_A cellasea. Next base: position 65,748 of record NZ_BJLR01000017.1, read on the forward strand.
GCCACGCCCCCCGATGGGGCTCTCGGGGTCGACGTCGTCGTCGGCTCCACCGCAGAACCCCTCGCCGGGCTGAGCCTCGAGCTCGGCGGCGACCCGACGGCCGGCGGCGGTGCCGGTGACGGGTCGCTCGTCTCGCCTCCCGTGTCCGTCCCGGTCGACGTCTCGGGCGTCGCGGTCGCCGTGCTGGGGGACGCGACGGTCGCGTCCGCGCCGTCGGACGGGGGTGGGCCGGCCCCGTCCGCACCTGAGCCGGCGCCGGCCGCGCCGACACCGTCGTCGGAGGGTGCGCTGGTGTCCGCTCCCGTCGAGGTGCCGGTCGATGTCTCGGGCGTCGCGGTCGCCGTGCTGGGGGACGCGACGGTCGCGTCCGCGCCGTCGGACGGGGGCACGTCGACCCCGTCCGCGCCGGGGCCGGCGCCGGTCGCGCAGACAGCGTCGGAGGGGACGCTCGTGTCCGCCCCCGTCGAGGTCCCGGTCGACGTCTCGGACGTGGCCGTGGGTGTTCTCGGTGACGCCACTGTGGTGAGGTCCGGGTCGTCCGCGGAGCCGGCGGCGGGTTCCGGCTCCGGTGAGGCGGACACGTCCGGGGTGGGGGAGCAGGCGGTCGTGTCGGCGCCCGTGACCGTGCCCGTCGAGGTCTCCGGTGTCGCGCTCGGCGTGCTCGGTGACGCGGACGTCGTCCAGGGGCCGGGCTCCGGCGGCGGGACGAGCGAGAGGCTCGACCCGGACGGCTCGGGCGTCACGGACGGGGGCGACGGGTCGCTGCTCGACGCACCGGTCACCGCGCCGGTGACCGTGTCGGGCGTCGCGCTCGGCGTCGTCGGGGACGCGACGGTGGCCCGCGGGACGGAGGGCGCCGGCGGTGGGTCCGGGGCTCACCCCGGCACGCCCGGCACGCCGGGCACGCCCCGTGCACCGGTCGGCGCCTCGGGTCCTGGCGTCCCGGCCCCCGGGGTCGTCACCCCGGTCGACGGCGTGCTCGGCGCGGGCGAGGAGGCGCAGGCCGGACCCGCGGCGGGTCTCGGCTCGGCGGGGGGTCTCGGCGCCTCGGCAGGCGCGGCCGCCGGCGGTGACCTCGTCGCGGTCCGGGCGCACGGGATGACTGCGGCGCTGGTCGGGGCCGGCGACGGGCTGCGCTCGACCACGGCGCTCGCGGCCGGTGCTGCCGCGGCGCAGCCCGTCCCGGTGCTCGCGGCGACGGGCGGCGAGCTCTGGCTCGTGCCGGTCGCGCTGCTGCTCGTGGTCGGCGGTGTCTGGCTCCGGGGTCGCGCGAGCCGGGCCGCGGCCCACCACCCCGGCCGGGTCTCGTTCGTCCCGCACCAGCGGGGCGCGTCCGACAGGTCCTGACGCCGGTCGTTGCGGGGCGGCCGGGAGCCACCGGCCGCCCCGCCACGGTGCGCTCTCGTGCGGTCCTGACCGCTCCTCGGGCGGAGGTGCCCGATGCGGCGCACGATGGCGTCATGAGCGAGAACACGAGCAGCGACGCGAGCACCCCGACCAGTGACGTCCCCAACCCGGAGACGGGCGTGGGGATCGGAGCCGGCGAGCCGTCCGGCTTCGAGCCCGAGGAGGACCCCGAGTCGGTCCCGGACGACGCCCAGGACTGACCCGCCGGCAGCACGGGACGCGGCGCACCCCACGTCCGGGGTGTGCCGTCGCCCCGACGGTCAGAACAGCGTGAGCTGCCCGCCGAGGTCCTGCGGCGCCTCGACCGGCCCGCCGCGTGGTGTCGGGAGCGCCCCGGGCGGGAACCCCTCGACGCCCGGACCGAGACCGGGCTGACGTTCGGCCGCGCCGACGAAGCCGTGTCGTCGCCGCAGCGGGGCGACGCGCTCGCGCAGCCACTGCCGGTAGTCGTCGGGCACGTAGGCGCCGCGCCCGTAGAGCCCGCGGTAACGCGGGACCAGGTGCGGGTGCTCCTGCGCGAGCCACTGCAGGAACCACGGCTTGACCGACCCGCGCAGGTGCAGCGGCATGACCGTCACGCCGCTCGCGCCGACCTTCGCGAGCTCGCCGAGCAGCGCGTCGAGGTGCTCCTCGGAGTCGGTGAGCCACGGCAGGACCGGCGCGACGAGGACGCCGCACGTGAGCCCGGCGTCGCGCACCGCGCGCACGAGGTCGAGGCGCGCTCGCGGTCCGGGCGTGCCGGGCTCGAGCGCGTGCTGCAGGGCCGGGTCGAGCACGGCGAGCGACACGGCGACACCGATCGGCACGTCGTGTGCGGCGGCGGTGAGCTGTGGGAGGTCGCGCTTGAGCAGCGGGCCCTTCGTCAGGATCGACAGCGGCGTGCCCGAGCCGGCGAGCGCGCCGATGATGCCCGGCATGAGCGAGTACCGGCCCTCGGCGCGCTGGTAGGGGTCGGTGTTGGTGCCGAGCGCGACGTGCTCGCGGCGCCAGGACTTCCGGGCGAGCTCGGCGCGCAGCACCTCGACGACGTTGGTCTTCACGACGATCTGCGTCTCGAAGTCCCGGCCGGCGTCGAGGTCGAGGTACTCGTGCGTCGGGCGCGCGAAGCAGTACGTGCACGCGTGCAGGCAGCCGCGCATCGGGTTGACGGTCCACCGGAACGGCATGCGCGAGGCCTCGGGGACCCGGTTGAGCGCACTCTTGGCGGCGACCTCGTGGAACGTCACGCCGCGGAAGTCGGGCGTCTGGACGCTGCGGACGAGCCCCGCGAGCGAGAGCCCAGGCAGGGCGGCGCCGTCGTCCTGGTCGAGCCGCTGGCCTTCCCACCGCATACCGTCATTCGAACACATGTTCGCCTGCGTTTCCAGCATGTGCTGCCCCGAGGCCGGCGGCCTCGTGACCGGCGCGCGGCTCTCGCGTGCGCGGCGCTCATCCGCCCGCCGGGAACCGGCCCCGCCCGGCGCGCGTTGTGCAGGGGACCTGCCGCCCACCCGAGAGAGCCATGGACACCGACAGTACGAACCCCCGCACGTCGCGCCACGAGGAGCCGACGAGGGGGTGCAGGTCCTGATGTGGGTGCTCACGCTGCTGCTCGGCGTGCTCGTCGTGCTGGCGATCACCGCGGTGACGGGCTACTTCGTGGCCCAGGAGTTCGCGTACATGGCCGTGGACCGCTCGCGCCTGAGCTCGCGCGCCGGTGGCGGTGACGTCGCGGCGCAGCGTGCGCTGGCGGTGACCCGGCGCACGTCCTTCATGCTGTCCGGCGCGCAGCTCGGCATCACGGTCACGGGGCTCCTCGTCGGGTACGTCGCCGAGCCCCTGATCGGGGAGTCCCTGGGCGAGGCGCTCGGCGGCGTCGGGGTCCCCACCGGCGTGGGGATCGCGGTCGGCACGGTCCTCGCGCTGCTGTTCTCGACGCTCGTGCAGATGATCGTCGGCGAGCTCTTCCCGAAGAACCTCGCGATCGCCCGCCCCGAGCCGGTGGCCCTGTGGCTGGCCCGCTCGACCACGGTCTACCTGGCGGTGTTCGGGTGGCTGATCCGGGTGTTCGACGCCGCGTCGAACCTCCTGCTGCGCGCGCTGCGGATCGAGCCGGTGCACGACGTCGAGCACTCCGCGACCGTGCGGGACCTCGAGCACATCGTCGAGGACTCGCGCGACAGCGGGGACCTCCCGGCGGAGCTGTCGGTGCTCCTGGACCGGATCATCGACTTCCCGCGCCGCGACGTCGAGCACGCGATGATCCCCCGTGCCCACGTCGACGTCGTCGACGCCGGCGAGACGCTGGCGGAGGTCCGGGCCCGGATGGCCACGGGTCACTCGCGGTACCCCGTGCTGACCGACGACGAGCAGGTCGTCGGCGTCGTCCACCTCGATGACGTGCTCGCGGGCGCCGAGGGCGACCGCACGCCCGCCGCGACGTTTATGCGGTCACCGCTCGTGCTCGCGGCGTCGATGACGCTCCCCGACGCCCTGCGCGAGCTGACCCGGTCGCGGAACCGGATGGCGTGCGTGATCGACGAGTACGGGGGCTTCGCCGGCGTGCTGACCCTCGAGGACCTGGCCGAGGAGCTCGTCGGGGAGATCACCGACGAGCACGACCCCGCCACCCCGACCCTCGCGCCGGTCGCGGACGACGGGATCTGGGTCATGGCGGGCGACGTGCACATCGATGAGGTCGAGCGCGCCGTCGGGCACGACCTGCCGCGCGACGGGTACGAGACCATCGCGGGCCTGGTCATCGCGCAGCACGGCTCGCTGCCCGCGACCGGGGACGTGGTGGATGTCGAGCTGCCCCCGGACCCCGCCGACCTCGCCCATGCCGACGAGCCCGCCCCGGTGTGGATGCGGGTGGAGGTGCTCGAGGTCGAGCGGCACGTGCCGGCCCTCGTGCGCGTCACCGTCCCCGCCGAACCCCCCGCGTCGACGGATGCCCACGCCGAGGAGTCCCACCGATGAGCGACCCCTGGATCGTCACCGGCGTCACGGTCGCCCTGATCGCGCTGAGCGCGTTCTTCGTCGCCGTCGAGTTCGCCCTGCTCGCCGCCAAGCGGCACCGGCTCGAGGACGCCGCCCCCACGAGCCGGTCCGCCCGCGCGGCGCTGCGCAGCTCGACCGAGCTGACCGTCCTGCTCGCCGGGTCCCAGCTCGGGATCACCGCCTGCACCCTGGCCCTCGGCGCGATCACCAAGCCCGCCGTGCACCACTGGCTCACGCCGGTCTTCGAGACGTGGGGGCTCGCGCTGTGGCTGGCCGACGCCGCCGGGTTCGTCCTCGCCCTGCTGGTCGTCACGTTCCTGCACCTCGTCGTCGGGGAGATGGCCCCCAAGTCCTGGGCCATCGCCCACCCCGAGACGTCCGCGACCGTGCTGGCGATCCCGATGCGCGCGTTCATGTGGGCCACCCGCCCGCTGCTCGTCGCCCTGAACGACGTGGCCAACTGGTGCCTGACCAAGGTCGGCGTCGAGCCCGCCGCCCAGGTGGCCGCCGGGCAGAACCCCGACGACCTGCGTCACCTGCTCGAGCACTCCGCGAACGTCGGCGCGCTCGAGCCGGCCTACTTCGCCCAGCTCTCCGGCGCCCTCGAGCTCGAGGACCTCACCGTCCAGGACCTGCTCACGAGCACCTCACGGCCGACGGCCGTCCCGGTCACCGCGACGGCGGCCGACGTCCAGGCGGCCACGCGCGACTCGGGGCACCTGCGCATCCTCGTGGGCAGCACCGGCTCGGCGCAGGGGGTCGTGCACGTGCGCGACACCCTGGTCGAACCCCCGGACCGACCCGTCCGGGAGCTGATGCGCCCGGTCCTCGCGATCGAGGCCGGCACCCCCGTGTACGCCGCGCTGACCTCGATGCGCGAGACCCGCAACCACCTCGCCGTCGTCGTCGACGGCGGGACCCTGCGAGGCGTGATCACCCTGGCCGACGTCCTCGCGCGGCTGTTCCCCCGGGCGTCCACCACCCCGGCCGGGTCCTGACCGCGCGACCCCGGGCACCCGGCGGGGCGGCGGCCGTCACGAGCACTCGTACACGACGCTCGTGGCGTCCGGTCGGATCCGCAGCTGCCACCGGCCGTCCGGCCCCGCGACGGCGTACAGCGCGCGCGCCTCGAGGAACTCGGCGTCCGTCTCGTACGGGTAGTCGGTGTCGGACCCGTACACCATCTCGCCGGCCTCCTCGGAGTACGTGAACGAGTTGTCCTCGTGGGACGCGCGCAGCGCACGCGAGGCCGCGTTGCCGCCCTCGACGGGGATCAGCACCGGCCGGCCCTCCGCGGTGGTCCCGCCCCGGCGCCAGTCCGCCCGCACGTGCGCCTGCTCGACGGAGAAGTGCGCGCCCTCGCACACGGAGCCCGCCGCGGCGAGCGAGCGGGGGTCGTCGCCGTCGGTGGGCGACCGGTCCACGCCGTCGTCCCAGACGATGCTGCCGTAGTCGCCACCGGGGACGTCCTGCGCCTCGAGCGGGAGCACCGAGCCGAACGGCGTGGCCACCGCGTAGGAGTGGGAGGTGAAGCCCTCCACGCTGAACCGGCTCACCGTCTCGACGAGCCGCAGGGCACCGAGCGTCCGGACCACCCGGGCCTTGTCCTCGAAGTCCCGGAACGCGCGCCAGTCCCCGAGGGGCTCATGGCCCGCGTCGGGCTCGGCCACCGTCGCGACCGTCGACACCGACCAGCCCCCGGTGATCTCGATGGTCCTCGGCACGGTCAGCGAGTCGTAGAACGTCGCCTCGTCCGGCACGATCTCGGTGTACTGGTGGCGCTCCTGGCACGGGTCGGTCGTGCGGGCGCTCGGGCAGAGCACGTGCCGGACGCCCGCCGCGTCGATCTCGTACAGCGCTGGGGGGCCGAAGAGGTACGGCGCCATGTCGGACGCCTCCTCGGTGAGCCACTCGTCGATCGTGACGACGATCTCCGCGTCCCCGCGCTGCCCGACCCGGTACACCTGGGGGCCCCCGTACTCGGACGCGAAGAGCGCCTCGTGCTCCGGTGCCCGCACGGGCGTGGTCCACACCTCGCCCGTCCGGGGCGCGCTCAGGCGGGCGACGACCGTGGCGTCGTCGATCTGCTCGGCCCGGACCGGCGGCCCGGTCGGGGTGGGGGTGGGCGTGGGCGTCGGGGTGGGCGTCGGGGTCGGGGTCGGCGTGGCCGTCGGTCCGGCCGACGACGAGACGCTCGGGCTCGGCGTCACCGCGGGCTCCGGCTCGTCCTGACCCAGGCCCGCCCAGGCGCCGACCGCGATCACCGTGGCCGCCGCGACGCCCGCGACCGACTCGCCGGCGTGCCGCACCGTGCGTCGCCGGCGCACCGCGGTGTGCAGCCGGGCGAGCAGCACGTCGTCGGCGGGGGGCGTCGCCGAGGTCAGCTCGTCCTCCGCCCGCACCAGCAGGGCGTTCAGGTCCTCGTTCACCGCGCACCTCCGTCCTTCTGCACGAGCCGGACGTCGCTCGTCGACCGTGGGCCCGTCCTCGTCCCGAGCGCGGCGTCGAGCCGCGCGATCCCGTCCGACGTGTAGCGCTTGACCGCGCCGTGGCTCAGCGCCAGCACGGACGCCGTCTCCTGCACCGAGAGGTCCTCCATCTGACGCAGGACGACGCACGCGCGCTCGCGGGGGCTCAGGGTCGCGAGCGCGCGGACCACGTCCGCTCCCGGGCCGCGTTCCTCGACGACGACCGGGCGCTGCGGCTCCGCGCCGACCCGCCCGACCACCCGCGCCTCGCGGGCGCGCCGCCGCGACTCGTCGATCGAGCGCGACACGATCGCGCGCCGCACGTACGCCTCGGCCTGCGCGATGGACGCGAACCTCGCCCGCCCGGAGAACGCCGCGATGAGCGCCTCCTGCACGAGGTCCTGGGCGTCGCTGCGCGAGCCCGCGACGAGCGTCGCGTGCGCCACGAGCCGCGGGTAGCGCTCGCGCACGAGCTGCTCCAGCGACGTCTCCCACGGTCTGGTCACCTGCCACCTCTCCTCACGTCGTCCTCCTGAAGGGAGAACGACGCTGGTGCCGTCCGCGGTTGGGGTCGGCGTGCCGGTCCACCCGGCCGCGCTCCCGCGGTGGCGTCCCAGGGTGCCCGTCCGAGGGTGCCCGGCGCAGCGACCGACCGGGCCCGGGCACACGCCGAGGGCCGGCGGAACGTCCGCCGGCCCTCGGGTCGTGCTCTGCCGCTGTGCGCGTCAGGCCGCGCGCTCCCAGCCCTCCTGCGTCCCCTGTGGTGCGAGCGTCCCGCCGTGCCGGCCCTTGCCGGGGTGACCCGGGTGGCCGGGGTAGCCGTGGCCGGTGCCCGGGCCGGAGACGCCGTTGATCGCCGACGTGTCCAGCGCGAGCGAGTACGTCGCGAACGCGATGGCCTTGACCATGATCCCGAGCGCCGTCGTGTCGACGTTCGTGATGTCGTCCTCGGGCGAGTGGTAGTTCGGGTCCTGCGGGATGCCCGCCGTGCCGCCGAACAGCGCGACCTCCTCGGCGGTCTTGATGTCGTCGGCCCCCGTGAACAGGCCCGACGCCGGGATGCCGTTGACGATGAACGCCTGGTAGTCGGACCGGCCCGAGAACTCGGTGTCGACCCACGGCTGCCCGATGCTGTCGAAGTAGTCGGTGAAGACGTCCTCGGTCTCGATCGAGCCGGCCGGGACCTCGACGGGCGCCTCGTACGTCGACTGGTCGGCGTCGTACACGCCGATGACGTAGTTCGGGGAGCCGACCATGTCGAAGTTCAGGTAGGTCGCGATGCGGTCGAGCTCACCCTCCTGCGTCGCGAGCTCCTCGACGTACTCGGTCGAGCCGATGAGCCCGAGCTCCTCGGCGCCCCACCACGCGAAACGCACGGTGTTGTTGTGCTTCTTCGACTTGGCGAGCTGGACCGCGACCTCGAGCAGCGCCGCAGAGCCGGTGCCGTTGTCGTTGATGCCGGGGCCGTCCTCGACGCTGTCGAGGTGCGCGCCGAGCATCACGACGTTGTCGTCGCGCCCGCGCTTGGTCTCGGCGATCACGTTGAAGCTCTCGGCCTCCTCGACGTGGCTGCGGATGTCGAGCGTGACGTTCACCGGGCCCGCGGCGAGGTCCTCGAACAGCGCCTGGCCGGTCTCGAGCGTCGTGCCCGCGGCCGGGATCGTGACGCCGCTGTCCTCGCCGAGCGTGCCGAACAGCTCGGTCTCGGGGAGGTTGTTGTAGATGACGACGCCGATCGCGCCGGCCTCCTGGGCGGCGAGCGCCTTCGCGGCGAACGGGCACGCGTTGCCGCGGCTCACGAGCGCGATGGTGCCCGTGGCGTCGACGCCCTCCCACGCGGTGGCGTCGCAGCCGAACGCGTTCGCCGGGACGGAGAGGTCCGCGGTCAGCCCGGTGTCGGGCGTGCTCGACGAGAACTCCATCTGGTCGACGACGAAGCTCGCCGCCTCGGGCGTGTTCTGCAGGAGCACCTCGGCGTCGACGACGTCGAGGTCGAACGTGAAGTAGTCCCGCTCCGTCTTGTACCCGGCGCGCTTGAGCGTGCGCTCGACGTACTGCGCGCTCGCCTCGTACCCGGGGGTCAGGGCGGCGCGGTTGCCGTCGTTGCGGTCCGCGACGTACTGCAGGGCCTGCAGGTGGCGCATGACCGCCTGCGTGGTGACCTTCTCCGCGAAGCGCTCGGGGGTGTTCGGGTTGCCGTGCGCCGAGGCGGGTGCCGCGATCGCGCCGCTGACGAGCAGGGCGCTGGCCGCTGTGAGCGCGGCGAGGGTACGACGTGCTGTCACGGGTGGGACCTCCAGAGGAGTTCGGCGAGCCCGGGTCTGCTGACCCCGCGGTTCGTCCGAGGAGGATCCGCGTCGGCGCGGTTCACAACGTACGCACAGGTATTCCCGGGACGGAAGGGGGCAAACCCTGTGGCCGCGCGTCGGGGCAGCCGGCTCAGCGCGCCGCAGCCGCCCGGGCCCGCCCTCGGCTCGTGCGCGGCTCGCGGCGGCGCAGGTAGTGCCACGCGAGCCCGGCGCACACGACGCCGTTGAGGACGCCGACGAGGACGTCGGTCAGGTGGTGCATGCCGCGGTAGAGCCGCGCGTACGCGACCAGGACCGGGACGAGCAGGCACACGGCGGTCGCGAGCCAGCGCAGCGTCGGGTTGGCGATCCGGCGGCTCAGGAGCGCGAGCGTGAGGTAGAAGGCGGTCGACGCCCCGACGTGGCCGCTCGGGAAGCTCGACGTCGGGGGGGCCTCGTCGAGCTTCTCGACCGACGGGCGCTCGCGGCCGACGACCGCCGCCGCGGTCACGAACACGGCGGCCTGCACGGACACGGCGATGCCCGGGACGACGGCGAGCCACCACTCCTTGGTGCGCCACCACACGAGCGCGATGACGAGCAGGCACGTGACGATGATGAACAGCGTCGCGCCGACGTTCGACCACAGCGCCGTGACCTGGTCCATCGTCGGCGTGCGGTCCGCGGCGAGCTCGGCGTTGAGCGTGTCCTCGGTGGGCAGGTCGTCGAGCGGCCCCCGGATGAGCGTGCCGAGCCCCACGATGACCGCCCACAGCCCGACGGCGGGCGCGAGGGCCCGGCGGGCGAGGTCGCCCCCGGCGCTGCGGAGGGTCGGTCGCGACGTGTCCTGCGCGTACCGGTGGACGAAGCTCACGGGTGGGCCTGCCTGTCATGGTGGGTGTCGGGGTGGTCGGTGTCGGGGCGGGGGAGGTGCGGGGTCCGGCCGACGTAGCCGAGATACGACGCGCCGACCATCGCGGTGCCGAAGAGCGCCCCCGCGACGACGTCGGACGGGTAGTGCACGCCGAGCAGCACGCGGTCGGCGGCGGTCAGGACGACGAGCGCGGCGGCGACGGCCGGCACCGCGACGCGCCCGCGGCGGCCGAGCAGCGGCCAGACGAGGAGCGTCACCGTGAGGCCGGCCGCCGCGGTGTTGGTCGCGTGGCCCGACGGGAAGCTGAAGCCGTCGGCGTGCGCGACGGCGTCCTCGACGACCGGGCGGGCGCGCGCGACGACCTGCTTCATGACCTGCGCGAGCCCCCAGGCGACGAGCAGCGTGACGAACGCCCAGGTCGCGCGCGTGCGCAGGCCGTGCCGTCGCCACGCCCACAGGCACAGGAGCGCGACGAGCGGGTTGACCCACACGCCCCGGAACGCCTCCTGCCACGCGAGCAGGACGCTGCGCAGGCCGGGGGTGTCGCGGGTCAGGTCCGTCGCGGCGGCGATGACCGCCTCGTCGAACGCGACGACGGGCGAGGACTCGGTGCGGACGACGAACGCGAGCGCGGCGACGGGCAGCCCGAGCGCCGCCGCGAACCCGGCGGCGCGCAGCAGGCGGTGCGCACGGCCCGGGTGGTGCGGGGCCTCGGCGTCGCGGGAGTCCGTGCGGCGCGAGGTCATCCGCGAAAGGTAGACGTCCCGGGCCGCGCGCGCTCGTCGAGAGGGCGGTGGGGCCCGGGGTCAGGCCGGCGCCTGGCGCAGCTCCTCGGCGAGCCGGCGCAGGTCCGCGTCGAGCGTGTCGAGCGCGCGGCCGAACGCGTCGGCGGCGTCCTCGCGCGCGGTCTGCAGCGCCTCGCCGGCCTCCTCGACCGAGGCGACGGCCTCGTCGCGCAGGGCCTGGTCGTCGCTGTCCCGGGCGGTCTCGGCCTGGTCGAGCGCGGCCTGCGCCTCGTCGAGCGCGGTCTCGGCCTCCGCGCGCGCGTCGGCCTCGGCGTCGTCGAGACCGGCGCGCAGGTCGTCGATCTGGTCCTGGACGCCGCCGAGGTCGACGACGTCCTCGCCGAGGTCCTCGGGGGCGAGCGTCTCGGGCCCGGAGCGCTCGGCGACGGGGTCGGCGCTCTCGTCGGCGGCGGTGCAGCCGGTCAGCGCGAGGGCTCCGGCAAGGGACAGCGTGACGATGCTGGTGCGCATGGGCGAACCCTTCGGTCGGTGCTGGTGCGCCCAGTCTGGCGACGCCCGCGGGTCCGCGCGCGTCGAGCGGCGGGCGGCCCACCACCCGGACGAGTGGTCTCGCGGATGCCGTGCCGGGCGCGGGTGGGCGCGCACGCGAATGCCGCACGACCGGTCTGTAAGTCAACCGTTGACCGGGTGAACAGCCGACGGCTACTGTCGGAATCGATCCATTAGTACACCATCCTTACATATCTGGCCGCGAGGCCGAGAGGACAGGGGACTGCCACGATGGGCTTCACACACCGCGCCGCCGCGGGGCACAGAACGCTCGCACCGCACCACGAGACGGCCATGGTCGCGCCACGCACGCGCGCCGCCGTCGCACTGGCCGCCCTGGCCGGCCTGCTCGTCACCTTCGTCGCGGCCCTGCCGGCCGCGCCCGCCCACGCCGCCGGGACCTTCACCGCGACCTTCACGTCCGCGGGGGACTGGGGCAACGGCCACCAGGTCAACGTCAAGGTCACCAACGGCAGCACCGCCGCTGCCCCGTTCACCGTCGAGTTCGACCTCCCGGCCGGCACGACGATCAGCAGCTCGTGGGACGCCGACGTCACGCGCAACGGCAACCGTTACACCGCGAAGTCGAAGACCTGGGCCGGTGCGCTCGCGCCGGGCGCCTCCTTCACCTGGGGCTACGTCGCGACCGGCGGCCACAAGGCGCCGTCCGCGTGCACCGTCAACGGCGCGACCTGCTCGGGCGGGACGGTGACGCCGCCGCCCGCGACGCCGACGCCGACCCCGACGACCACCACGACCCCCAAGCCGACGCCGACCCCCACGACGACGACGCCGCCGCCCGGACCGGCCGGCAAGAAGGTCGTCGGCTACTTCACCGAGTGGGGCGTCTACGGCCGCAACTACCACGTGAAGAACATCCAGACGAGCGGCTCGGCGGACAAGCTGACCCACATCGTCTACGCGTTCGGCAACACGACGGGCGGCAGGTGCTCGATCGGTGACTCCTACGCCGACTACGACAAGGCCTACACCGCGGCCGACAGCGTCGACGGCGTCGCCGACACGTGGGACCAGTCGCTGCGCGGCAACTTCAACCAGCTCCGCAAGCTCAAGGCGATGCACCCCGGCCTCAAGGTCGTCTGGTCGTTCGGCGGCTGGACCTGGTCGGGCGGCTTCACGCAGGCCGCGCAGAACCCCGCCGCGTTCGCGGAGTCCTGCTACAACCTCGTCGAGGACCCGCGCTGGGCCGACGTGTTCGACGGCATCGACGTCGACTGGGAGTACCCCAACGCGTGCGGCCTGGTCTGCGACACGAGCGGCCCGCAGGCGTTCGACAAGGTGATCAGCGCCCTGCGCACCAAGTTCGGCAGCAGCGCCCTCGTGACGGCGGCGATCACGGCCGACGGCAGCAACGGCGGCAAGATCGACGCGACGGACTACGCGACGGCCACGCAGAAGCTCGACTGGCTCATGCCGATGACGTACGACTACTTCGGCGCGTTCAACCCGGCGGGCCCGACGGCCCCGCACTCGCCGCTGACGTCCTACGCGGGCATCCCGCAGCAGGGCTTCAACTCCGAGGCCGCGGTCGACAAGCTCCTCGGCAAGGGCATCCCGGCGAACAAGATCCTGCTCGGCGTCGGCTTCTACGGCCGTGGCTGGACCGGGGTCTCGCAGGCCGCACCCGGCGGCTCGGCGACGGGCGCCGCACCCGGCACGTACGAGGCCGGCATCGAGGACTACAAGGTCCTCAAGAACCGCTGCCCCGCGACGGGCACGGTCGGCGGCACGGCGTACGCCAAGTGCGGCAGCGAGTGGTGGAGCTACGACACCCCGCAGACGCTCGCGGGCAAGATGTCGTGGGCCAAGAGCAAGGGCCTCGGCGGCACCTTCTTCTGGGAGCTGTCGGGCGACACCGCGAACGGCGAGCTGATCAGCGCGCTGTCCACCGGGCTGCGGTAGTCGGTCCCGCTCGGCGCCGAGGGCCCGGCGGCTGGTTCCCCCACCAGCTGCCGGGCCCTCGGTCTGCGTGCGTCCGGGCGGTGTGCGCCTGGGCGGTGTGCGTCCGGGCGGTGTGCCCCGCGCGGTCAGGCCGGCACGGCGTCCCGCGGGCCGCGGCGGGCGAGCAGGACGCACAGCACGAGCAGCACGACGACGAACGGCGCCCAGCCGAACCGCTCCCACGGGCTCGACGACGCCGCGTTCATGACCGCGCCGAGCCCGAGCAGCCCCACGAGCGCGCGCACGCCCGTGCGGCCGACGCGGGCGGGCAGCCGGACCCCGACCCCGCCGCGCGCGAGCACCACGAGCGCAGCCAGCAGCCAGACGACGGCCGAGACGCTGCTCGCCACGCGCAGCTCGTCGGGCAGGCGGCCGGGGTGCGCGCCGCTCCAGGCTGCGACGCCGAGCGGTGCGCCGGCGGCGAGCGCGACCTGGAAGGCGGTCACGAGCGCGAAGCCCGACGCCGCGGCGACCGCGAGGCGGCGGTCGCGCGATCGGGCGGCGGCGGGGTCGACGCCAGTGGCAGCGGGGAAGGGGGTGGTCTTCGTGGGCATCGGGGGCTCCGGGGTGTGCGCGGGTGAGCGGTGGTGGCGACGCGCGGTGCGGGGTGCGCGGCGCGTGCGGGCGGCGGTGTGCCGCGGGGACGTGGTTCGTGGCGGGCGGCGGTGTGCCGCGCGGGGACGTGGTGCCGTGCCGTGCGGTGGGTGTCAGTCGTCGGACGGTGCCGGCCCGGCCTCTCCCGCCGTGAGGGCGCCGAGCGTCGTGAGCGCCTCGTCGGCCCATGCGAGGGTCGCGCGGGCCGCGTGCTCGCCCGCCGCGATCGTGAGCAGCCAGTAGGGGCTGTCCTCGACGTGCTCGACGTGGTCGTGGTCGGCCCGCGCGGCGGCCAGCGCCGTGAGCTGCTGCTCCGCGCGATCGCGCGCGTCCCGGACGAGCTCGGCGCAGGCATCCGGGCCGAGCATCCGCCCGAAGAACAGCCGGAGCAGGACGCCGTTGCGCGGTGCGCCGGGCTGCGGCGGCTCCGCGAGCAGCGCGCGGAGCTCGGTGCGCCCGGCCGCCGTGAGCGCGAACGCCGACGAGCCGGTCCGCGCCCCGCCCTGCCGCTCGACGAGGCCGTCGCGCTCGAGCTCGGCGAGCGTGGGGTAGATCTGCCCGAAGCTCTCGCTCCAGAAGTGCCCGAGCGTCCCGCGGATGGCCTCGCGGACGGCGTAGCCGGTCATGGGCTCGATGCTCAGGGCGCCGAGCACGGCGGTGCGGGTCTGGCTGCTGCGCATGGCGCTCCTTGTCTCTTGGAGATATGTCTAGCAGATATGTGTCGCAGAGGACAGGGCGCAGCGGTGCCGGGCCGCACCGGGCGGCACGGGGCGGCACCGCGCGGTGCGGGTCGTCCGGGGAGGGCGCGCGACCGTCCCCCCGACCCCGGTGCGGTCAGAGTCACCGCGGCCGACGAGACGAAGCTCGCGATCAGCGTCGAGGGTGCGCCCTGCCTCGGCGCGTACCGACGGCCCGGGGTCGATCGAGCAGGAGTCGTCCCTGCGGTCACCGGGGCCGCTCGGTCAGGGTCGGCACTGGCCGACGGCGATGCCGAAGAGCCAGACCTCGCGCAGGCCGGTGATGCCGCGCGGGCCGGTGTTGCCGGTGCAGACCAGGTCGCCGTCGATGAACAGCGGGCCGAGGTCGATCGAGTGCGGGTTGTCCTCGAGGATCACCGAGCCCCGGATCTCCGAGCGGCAGAACTGCCTGCCCTCGACCCCGAGCCGCGCGTAGTCCGTGAGCGCCTCGACGCGCAGGTCGCCCAGCACGGCGGCCCGGCAGACGAGCACGTCGCCGTTGCCGATCGAGTGGAGCGTCCCCAGGAACGTGGAGTCGTGCACGACGAGGCGGCCGCCGCGTGACGTGGTGCTCCCCGCGACCGTCGTGGACTGCAGGCGGGCGATGTCGGACGTCGTGACGTCGTAGTCGCCGCTGACGCGCGCGTACCTCAGGCTCACGATGCCGGCCCGGCCCACGACCGAGCCGCGGACGGTCGACGACTCGGCCGAGAGGTTCGCCGGCGGGTCCAGCGACACCCAGCCGACCACGGTGTCGCGCAGCTGCGCGTCGCCCCGCAGGTACAGGCCCTCATGGACCCGCACGCGCTCGGAGGTCAGCGTGGCGCCCTCGTAGGAGTAGACGGTCCCCCGGACCACGACGTCGGTCAGGTGGCAGTCGACGTCGACCCACAGGTGCGAGCCGAGGTCGATCCCCTCGACCCGGCCGTCGGCCGCGAGCTCGCTGCACCGGGTGATCGCCGGCGGCGCAGCGCCCGCCGGCGCGGCGACCGCCCACGCGAGCACCGTCCCCAGGACTGCGGCGATCCCCACGCCGGCTGCACGACGAACGCCAGTTCTCACGGTTGCCCCCCCGAGCCCGAGTCGTCCCCCGATCGTGCGTCGCGCACCGCCCCCGGGGCGAGCGTCGCGCCCGGCTGCCACCCGATCGGCTCAGTGCGACGCCGGGGCGTCTCCGGCCGGACCGTGAGGTCGTCCCCAGTCAGCCGGCGCTGCGGGCTGGTGACATGGGAAGGCCCCGCTGCGGTTCTCCGCAGCGGGGCCTTCCGAGCACGAGGTCAGTGCGTGCGGTGCGCGTCGTGCGCGTCGTCGTCGCCCTCGATCTCCTTCGCGAGCAGGTAGGACCCGACGGCCCACACCGCTGCGCCGAGGAAGCCGACCCAGACGCCCAGGTCGGTGCCCAGCTCGTCACCGCGCTCGAGGCCGCCCATGGGGTTGAGCGCGAAGGCCAGGCACTGGATCGCTGCGGCGATGCCGACGGCCATCGACACGAGCGTCAGACCACGGTGCTGCCCGCGGCGGGCGCGCTTGCCGGCGTAGATCAGCGCGGCGAGGAGGCCGAGGCCGAGGTAGGCGATGAACGGGACGAGGGAGTCCGTCTCGTAGCCCGTGCGGGGGTCGGCGCTGTCGGCCGGGTTCACCCAGTTCAGCAGCGGGGAGATGTTGAACACCACGATGCCGGCGGCGGCGACCGTGAGGCCGGTGGTCTTCGCGCGGCGGGTGGTGCCGTGCGTGGTGGTGGTGCTCGAGGATGTGGCCATGGGAGAGATCTCCGTCGTGAGGGGGTGTGGCCTGCCCATTGCCTGGACCGGGCCGTCGGCAACCGTCGCACCGTCCTGGGGGTACCGCCATCCGGGGGACTGTGACGTTCGCGCTCACGCGTCCGCGGGGGACGAGGAGTCGGGCGGTGCGCGACCGTTCATGACCTGGCCCCGCCCGCCGATGGGCACCCACGGGCGGCGTGCGCCCACGACGGGAGCCGGTGGCATGGGCAGGACGCGGTCGGACGCGGAGCAGCAGGTCGCGGAGCTGCTGCGCACCGCCAAGGAGGCGCTCGGGCTCAGCGTCGCGTTCCTCACGCGCATGGACGGGCAGACCCAGCACCTCGAGGTCGTCGACTCCTCGATCCCGTTCCTCTTCCCCGAGGGCGCGAAGCTCAAGCAGGAGACGACGTTCTGCCAGCAGATCCTCGACGGGCGACTGCCTGCGGTCATCCCCGACGTCCGGGCGCACCCGCTCGCCATGACGCTGCCCGCCGCGAGGTTCCCGCGGCTGCGCAGCTACGTGTCCGTGCCCGTGACGCTGAGCGACGGCAGCTTCTACGGCACGTTCTGCGCGGCGGGGCTCACGACCGACAAGGGGCTGACGGTCCGCGACAAGGCGCTCCTCGGGGTCCTGGCGTCGGCGGCCGCGGTCATCATCGAGCCGGGCGTCGTCGAGCGCGGGCGGCGCGACGACATCACCGCGCGCCTCCTGCCGGTGCTCGACGGCGCGGGACCGACGGTGCTGCTGCAGCCGATCGTCGACCTGCCCACCGGCCGCCGCGTCGGCGCCGAGGCGCTGAGCCGGTTCCCCGCGACGTGGGGCATGACGCCCGACGTCGTGTTCGAGCAGGCGCACAGCGTCGACCTGGGGCACCGGCTCGAGCTGCAGGCCCTCGAGCTCGCCGCGGCGCACCTCGACGCGGTCGGCGGATACGTCGCGATGAACGTCTCGCCGCAGACCCTCGTGACCCGCGAGTGCGCCGAGCTCCTCGCGCGCCTGCCCGCGTCGCGCGTGCTGCTCGAGCTGTCCGAGCACGACCCGGTCGACGACTACGGCGCGCTGCGCGAGGTCCTGACCGGCCCGCGCGCCGCCGGGATGCGCCTCGCGATCGACGACGTCGGCGCCGGGTTCTCCTCTCTGCGGCACATCGTGCTGTGCGCCCCGGACGTCATCAAGCTCGACCGCAGCATCGTCGACGGCGTGTCCGCCGACCCGGTGCTCTCGACGCTCGTGGGCGCGCTCGTCGAGTTCGCGCACGGCAACGGCACGACCGTCGTCGCCGAGGGCGTCGAGACCGCTGCGGACGTCGAGACCCTGCGCGGGCTGCACGTCGACCTCGCGCAGGGCTGGTTCTTCGGCCGGCCCGGACCCGCGGAGCAGCTCGAGCCGGTCGAGGCGGCGGTGCCCGACGACGTGCCGGCGCTCCCGACGCAGCGCACCGCGAGCGTCGTCCCGCAGCCCGGTGCGGTCCCGCCGGCGGCGGCCGTCAGCGGGGCAGCTCGACCCCGGTGAGCTCCGCGAGGCGGGCCAGCAGGCCCTCCTGGAGCTCGACGTCGGACGCCTCGGGGTTCGCGACCTGGATCTCGTGGCGCTTGACGTACTCCCCGGTCACGCGCGCGCCGTCGTCGTCGGACGTCGCGAGCCAGACCTGCGTCGCGGCGCCCTCGTCGACCTCGTCCCACGCGTCCGGCCCGCCGAGCTTGGTCTTGATCCAGCCCGGGTCGACCGCCGTGACGAGCACGTCCGGCCACCGGCGCGCGACGGCGAACGCGAGCGTGACGTCGAGCAGCTTGGAGTCCGAGTAGGCCTGCATCCCGTCCCACGGGCGGGCCTCGAACTGCAGGTCGTCGAGGTGCGTGCGGCCCTGCGACTCGAGCCCCGACGTCAGGTAGACGAGCCGCTGCGGCCGCGGCATGAGCGCCGTGAGCAGGTACGGCGCGACGGTGTTGACGTGGAAGATGCGCTCGAGGCCGTCCGCCGTGACGGTCCGCTCGGGCACGCCGCCGCCGATGCCGGCGTTGTGGATCACGGCGTCGAACGGCCCGGCGGCGGTCGCGGCCTCGGCCAGCGCGCGCGTCTCGGCGAGCGAGGCGAGGTCGCCGACGACGACGTCGGCGAGGCGCGGCTCGGCGGCGCGCAGGTCGGCGGCGCGCTCGGCGTTGCGTGCGTGGCCGACGACGTCGTGCCCTGCGGCGAGGAGCTGGCGCGCGGTCTCGAGGCCGATGCCGTCGCTCGAGCCGGTGACGAGGATGCGGGACACGGGTACTCCTTCGGGCCGGTGGAGGTCCATCGTCGCGCAGTCGGCGGCGGCGGTCGAATCGATCCGAGGAAGGACTCGGCGGTCAGCCGCGGGACGTCGCCGAGACCGGGGCGGCGGCCACACCGGCGTAGGGTCGCCGCGCGCGGGCGACCGCGAGCACCAGTCCCGTCGTCACCACCATCGCGACCGCGTTGACCACGACGGCGGCCAGCTCGCCGGTGCGCTCGCCGGCGACGACGAGCAGCGCGAGGTTGACGAGCCAGTGCGCGAGGGTCGCGACGACGACGCGCTGCACCACCGAGCCCGACCCGAGGGAGGCGAGCAGCACCGCGAACGCGAGGGTGGCGACGACGAACGCCACCGCGACGCCCGCCCCGGCGGCGAACGCCTGGACGTGCCACACCGCCCAGACGGCCCCGGTGAGGAGCGCCGCGCGCAGGCGGGAGGTGCGCCGCTCCAGCAGCGGCTGCAGCAGCCCGCGCCAGCCCGTCTCCTCGCCCGCGGCCCCGAGCAGCTGCGCGAGCGCGACGACCGCGAAGGGGACGGACCCGACCGCGACGGCGCCGCTGACCGGCGCCCCGGTCGCGAGCGTCAGGCCCAGGACGAGGACGGCGTAGAGCAGGCACGCGCCCGCGGCGAGGGCCGTCCGCGTGCCGAGCTCGCGGGGGCTGACCGGCGCCGGGAGCAGCGTCCGGAGCCGTGCGCGGTGGACGAGCCACGTGACGAGCGCACCGACCGCCGGCGCCAGCTGGACGTGGGACTGCACCGCGGGGTCGACGCCCGTCGCGCCCTGCACCGCGAGGAGGAGGCCCGAGGCCACCAGGGTGGCGACCACGAAGACGACGACAGGTCCGGTCACGCGCGCGGGCTGGTCCATGCGGCGGACCCTAGCGAGCGGAGCGGCCGGGCCCGCGACGGTCTCGGCGACGGGGTCGAACGGCGACCGCCCGGTCGGCCTGCGGCGCCGCGGGGGAGCCGGCGGACGGTCCTGGACGCCCGTCCGCCATGCACAGCGCCCCCGCCGTCGCCACCCGACGGCCGGGTCGGAACGGGTGAAACAGCGACGTCTCACGCCTCGGACGAAGGTCCCCTCACGTGTCCCCGCGGCCCGCCGATGACGGGGGAATGACGCCCGACGAGCGCATCCCCGCAGCCTCCGCGACCTCCCTGCCCGCCACGGCCGCGCCCGAGGCGGCGCCCACGGCGAGCCCCAGCACGACCGCCGACCGCTCGACTGCCCCGGCCGGCACGAGCTCCGCCGCCGGCCGCGGCGCCGGTGCGGCCGGCACGGCAGGGCCCGACGACGAGCGCCCGCTCCTGTCGTCGCTGCGGCGCTGGTCGCGCCGCCGGACCGTGCTCGCGGTGACCGCGGGCGTGCTCGTCCTCGGGGGTGCGGGCGCTGCCGTCGCGGCGTCGTCCGCCGGCTCCGCGGTCGAGCCGCGCGAGGTCCCGCTCACCGCCGCGCTCGCGAGCATCACCGCGGGTGACGTCACGGCCGCGACGCTCGACGACGGCACGAGCACGGTGACGCTCGACCTCGCGGGCGGGGCCGCGACGCAGACCCGGTTCCCCGCCGACTACGCCGACGAGCTGACGCAGACCCTCGTCGACGCGGACGTCGCCCTCGACACGACCGACGGCACCTCCCAGGGGCCCGTCGCGGAGGCCGCGCTCCGCGTGTTCCCCGTCGTGCTCGTCCTCGGCCTGCTCTTCCTGCTCGTGCGCGTCCTCAACCCGGGGATGCTCGGCGCGACCAAGAAGAAGGCGCTCACGTCCGGCGAGGTCCCGACGGTGACGTTCGCCGACGTCGCGGGCGCCGACGAGGCCGTCGACCAGCTCCGCGAGATGGTCCAGTTCCTGCGCGACCCCGCCCGCTTCGAGGCCGTCGGTGCGACCCGGCCGCGCGGCGCGCTGCTCGTCGGCCCGCCCGGGACCGGCAAGACGCTGCTCGCGCGCGCCGTCGCCGGCGAGGCCGGGGTCCCCTTCTTCGCGCTCGCGGGCTCGGACTTCGTCGAGACGTACGTGGGCGTCGGTGCGCGGCGCGTGCGCGACCTGTTCGCCGAGGCCCGCAAGGCCGAGCGCGCGATCATCTTCATCGACGAGATCGACGCCGTCGGCCGCGCCCGCAGCGGCAAGGGCAGCAACGGCAACGACGGCGAGCGGGAGAACACCCTGATCTCGCTGCTCAACGAGATGGACGGCTTCGGCGGCTCGCAGATCGTCGTGCTCGCGGCCACGAACCGCGCCGACATCCTCGACGCGGCGCTGACCCGCCCGGGCCGGCTCGACCGCGAGGTGCACGTGCCCAACCCCGACCGCCGCGGGCGCACGCTGATCCTCGAGGTGCACGGCCGCACGCGCCCGCTCGCGGGTGACGTCGACCTCGTCCAGGTCGCCCGGCAGACGCCCGGCATGTCCGGCGCGGACCTCGCGCAGGTCGTCAACGAGGCCTGCATGGAGGCCGCCCGCCGCGGTCAGCCGCTCGTGGACGCCGCCTGCTTCCAGGCCGCGATCGCGACCGTCGCGCTCGGCCGGGCGCGCACGTCCGCGCTGGTCACCGAGTTCGACCGTCGTATCACCGCGTGGCACGAGGCCGGCCACACGATCGCCGCGGCGCTCCTGCCCGACGCCGACGACCCGGTGTCCGTCACGATCGTGCCCCGCGGTCCCGCCGGCGGAGTCACGTGGATGAGCGGCAGCGACGACATCTTCCTGCCCCGCAAGAAGGCCCTCGCGCAGCTCGTCGTCGCGATGGCCGGGCGGGCCGCCGAGGAGCGGCTGCTCGACGGCGAGTTCACGCAGGGCGCGTCGGGCGACCTGCAGAGCGCGACGAGCCTCGCGACGTCGATGGTCACGCAATACGGCATGACCGGCTTCGGGTACGCCCAGCTCGACGCGGACACGCTGCGGGTCGGGGGAGAGGTCGCCGCCCGGGCGCACGCGCACGTCGACGCGCTGCTCCAGGACGCGCACGCCACCGCGACCGCGCTGCTCGCCGAGCACGCCGAGCTGCTCGAGGCCGTCGCGGACGCGCTGCTGCTCGACGAGACGCTCGACGGGCCGCAGGTGTTCGCGCTCGTCGCCGAGCACTCGACCCCGCCGCAGGGCGCGGTCACCGCCGCCTGAGTCAGGAGTCCAGCCGCGTCCGGATGACCCCGTCGGCGTCGGGCAGCCACGCCTCGAGCAGCGGCGGGTCGTTCGTCCGCCCGCGCCAGGCCGCCCGCGTCGCCCCCGCGAGGAGCGTGCGCAGGTCCGGCGGCGCGTCGCCCTCGACCCAGCGCTGACGGGCGCGCCCGTCGGCGGCGACCCACACGAGGCTCTCGACGCGCTCGGGCGCCGGCGGCGAGGCCAGCACCGCACCGACGCCGTCGGGCAGGTCCGGCCACACGAACACGTGCGCGCGCGGCCGCAGGGTGACCCGCGGCTGCTCGGCGGTGAGCCGGTGCCAGCGCGGCCACGGGCCCCACTCCTCGACCATCACCGCGCCGTACGCCTCGAGGAGCGCGTCGACCTCGGCCCAGAACGCGGGGTCGACGGCGCGGCGGTCCTCCCACGGGGAGACGTCGGTCGGCGCGGGGTCGTTCGGCGACTGGGCGACCTCCTCGCAGTCGAGCCCGGCGGCGAGCGCGCGGGTCAGCGAGCGCGGGCACGGAGATCCCGCCCCCAGGTACACCGACTCGTACCAGACGTGCACGAACGCGCCGGCGGCCTCGAGCCGGCACCACGCGCCGGCGCGGCGCAGCATCACGCGCACGAGGACCTGGGCGCCCGCGACGTCGACGAGCGCGCCGTCGTGGTAGCCCTCGAGCCGCGGCCCGAACAGCCGGGCGAGCGGGTGGTCGGCGGGCAGCGGCGTCTCGTCGGGGTCGAGGCCCTCGCTCATCGGGTCGCGGACCTCGAGGTGCGTCACGCCGAGCTCGTCGAGGAACCACGCGACCGCCTCGACGTGCGCGGCCTCGACCGGCCCCTCGTCGCTCGTCCACGCGGCGTCGCCCGAGTACCGGCCCGCGGCGTCCCAGTCGCGCGGGTCGTACTGCGTCACGCGGTAGGTGTACGGCAGCTGCACGTGGTTCCCCCCTCCGCGGCTCCCCGGCGACGCCGGGTCCCCTCCCCGCGGTCCTGGGTCAACCCTGCCAGTGCCGCACGAGGCGCCAGTGGTTGCGCCCCTCGCCGCGCCGGTAGGAGATCTCGTGCACCGCGCGGCGGGCGAGCGGGATGCCGCGGCCGTTCGTCGCGAGGTCGTCCTCGGGGAGGTCGACGTCGAGGTCGATGTCGACGAACGCGCCGGTGTCGGTCAGCTCGCCGACGAGCGAGCCGTCCTCGACGCGCAGCACCACGTGCGCGTCGAAGTCGTCGCCGCGCTCGGCGTGCTCGATCACGTTGGCGGTGACCTCGATCACCGCGGTCTCGAACATCATGCGGTCGAGGTCGGGGACGTCGGGCGCCTGCTCCCACAGGGCGGCGAGCGCGTGGTGCACGCGCTCGATGCAGCCCGGCAGGACGCAGTGCTCGACCCGCGTCTCGACCGGTCGGTCAGCCGGCACCGACGGCGTCCTCGACGCTCGCGTGGGGCCGCAGCACCCGGTCCATCGTGGTGAGCTCGAGCACCGTGCGCACCTGCGTGGACGGCCGCGCGATGCGCAGGTCCCCGCCGGCGGCGCGGGCCGAGCGCAGGCCCCCGACGAGGGCGCCGAGCCCGGACGAGTCCATGAACTCCGTCTCGTGCAGGTCCACCACCACGACGGTGTGCCCCTGCGCGACGACGTCGTCGACCACGGCCTTGAGGTCGCTCGCGGCGACCATCGTGAGCCTCCCGCGCGGCCGGAGCACCGCGATCCCGTCGGGTCGGACGTCCCTGTCGAGCTGCATGCGCGTCACTGCCCTTCCTTGCTGCTGGAGCTGGTGGAGCCGACGGCGGGGGTGCCGGTCGGGCTGCCGGGGGTCGTGCCGTCGGTCGGGCCGGCGTAGCCGCGGTAGCGCAGCGCCTCCACGATGACGCTGAGCACCACGAGGTCGTAGGCGACCCACGCGAGGTTGACGAACGTGCCCATCCAGGGCGCGTAGCCGAGCCCGAAGCGCACGAGGCCGATGAGCGCGGCGACCACGAGCGCGCCCATCGCGACGAGCTGCGGCAGGACGAGCCGCCACGACCCGCCGCCGTCCTGGCGCACCTTGGGCGTCACCGCGAAGCCGAGCGGCCGGCCGAACCAGACGTTGGCGGTCGCGGTCACCGTCGCCTTGATCCACACGGGGAACAGCGCGAGCGAGTACTGCTGCCCGCGCCACGTCTTCACGCCGTGCGCGGCGACGACGAACAGCAGCTGGCTCGCGAGCTGGAACGGGATGAACCGCGCGAAGAAGTCGACGGTCCACGCGGTCACCGGCAGGACGCCGAAGCACAGGAAGATGATCGGCGCCGCGAGGTACACGACCGCCGCGAAGCCCGACAGGTAGCTCCACATCGTCGAGAAGTACATGACCCGCTGGCTCCAGCGCAGCCCGCGCATCGTCAGCGGGCTCTCCTTGAGCATGACCTGGAGGGTGCCCTGCGCCCACCGCAGCCGCTGCGTGATCATCGTCCCGAGGTCCTCGGGCGCGAGCCCGTCCGCGAGCCGCTCGTGGTGGTAGACGGTGCGCCAGCCGAGCGCGTGCAGGCGCATCGCGGTCGCCATGTCCTCGGTCACCGAGACCGTCGCGACCGACATCACGGCCTGCGCCTCGTCGGAGCGGTCGACGTCGACGGCGGCGACGAGCGCGCGGACCGACTCGATCGCCCCGAGGGGGGACCACTCGCGCGAGGACAGCCGGCGCAGGGCCGCGTCGTCGACCGTGAGCGTGGTCTCCTCGACGTGGCGCCCGGAGCTCATCGCCGAGATCGCCGCGAGGTCCGCACGCATCGCGTCGACGTCCGCGGTGACCATCGACGCGGACACCTCGCCGACCCGCCGCTGGAAGTCGAACGTGACCTCCGAGATGGGGTCCTGCGCGTGCAGGCGCCGCTGCGCGTCCCGGACGGCCGCCTCGACCTCGTCGAGCGCCGCGAGCACGCGCGGGTCGCGCTCCTGCCGGCGGCTGCGCGCGAGCACCGTCGCGCCGGCCTTGAGCGCCTCGCGCACGGTCCGCTCGGTCTCCCGGACGTAGCCGACGAGGCCGAGCTGCATGAGCGCGTCGCGCCGCAGCACCGCGTTGGACCCGCAGAAGAACGCGGCGTTCCAGCCGTCCTTGCCCTGCTGGATCGGGCCGTAGAACAGCGGGGCCTGGCTGCCGAGCGGGTCGGCGTCGGGCACGTTCGTGAAGTACTGCGGGGTCTGCACGAGCGCGACGCGGTCGTCGGTGAAGTAGCCGAGCGTGCGCTCGAGGATCGCGGGGTCGGGGATCTGGTCCGCGTCGAGGATGAGGATGAACTCGCCGTCGGTCGTGAGCATCGCGTTGTTCAGGTTGCCGGCCTTGGCGTGCCGTGGGCGGTCGGCCCAGTCGGCGGTGCGCACGATGTACCCGATGCCCGCGGCGTCGGCGGCGGCGCGGAGCTCGGGGCGCGCGCCGTCGTCGAGCACGTACGTCTGGTGCGGGTAGCGGATGTCGCGGGCCGCCAGGGCGGTCGTCATGACCATCTCGACGGGCTCGTCGTACGTCGTGATGAACACGTCGGCCGTCGCGCCCTCGGAGGGCGGCGGCGGGGTCTCGCGGTCCTTGGCCCGCCACATCGTCATCCCGAAGAACGCGACGTCGATGAAGCTGTAGGTCTCGGCGATCACGAGCGGCACGGCGATCCACCACGCCGACCAGTTCACCGACTCGAGCCAGCGCCACACCGTGTAGTTGAGGCCGAGCGTCACCGCGAGCAGGACGGCGATGCGCAGCGCGAGCTGGCGCCTCATGCGTCGTCCTTCCCCTCGGACGAGGCGTGCCCGGGCGCGCCGGCGGGCGCACCGGACCGCCGGAGCGCGAGCACCGTGAGGTCGTCGGGCCGCTCGACGCCCGCGGGGGCGAGCGCGAGGACGCGGTCGACGGCGTCCTGCGCCGACGTCGCGCCGCGCACGGCGTCGCCGACCCGGTCGACCGACGCGAGCGTGCCGTCGAGCACGTCGAGGACCCCGTCGCTGAACGTCACGAGCAGGTCGCCCGGCGCGAGGGCCAGGCGCGTGACGAGCCGCTCGCCGACGTACTCCGGGATGCCGAGCGGCGGCCCGGTCGACGTGAGCCGCCGCACCCCGCCGCCGTCGGCCGGCACCAGGAGGCTCAGGCCGTGCCCGGCGTCGACGTAGGACAGCTCGTGCGCCGTGGTGTCGAGCCGCGCGTGGAACGCCGTCACGAAGCTCCCCGAGCCCAGCAGGTCGGGCTCGACGGCGGCCTGGGTGTCGGCGAGCGCGCCGTCGACGCCGCGCGCCCGGCTGCTCGCGCGCAGCACCGCCCGGACCGTCGCGGCGATGATCGCGGCGCCCATGCCCTTGCCCATGACGTCCGCGAGCGTGACCGTGACGCCGCCGGGGACGACGTCCCAGTCGTAGAAGTCGCCGCCGACCGCGCGCGCGGGCAGGCACGCGCCGGCGACGTCGTAGCCGTCGAGCACCGGGGGAGCGGCGGGCAGCAGCCCGGCCTGCACCGACGCCGCGCGCTCGAGCTCGGCCTCGACGATGAGCTCCTTCTCGACCCACCGCGCGAGGTCGCCGAGCAGCGCGCGGTCGGCGGCTGAGAACTCCCGCGGCCGGTCGTCCGCGACGCACAGGGTCCCGACGCGGTGGCCGCCGGGCGCGACGAGCGGCTGGCCGGCGTAGAACCGCAGGCGCGGGTCGCCCGCGACGTACGGGTTCGCGCTGTACCGCGGGTCGGCGCTCGCGTCCTCGACGACGAACGTCGCGGGCTCCGCGATCGCCATCGAGCAGAACGAGTGCCGGCGCGGGATCTGCGTGACCGCGGTGCCGATGTGCGCCTTGTAGAACAGCCGGTCGGCGTCGACCAGCGAGACCATCGCGTTGGGCACGTGGAAGAGCTGCTGCGCGAGCCGCGCGACGCGGTCGAACCGCTCCTCGGGCTCCGTGTCGAGCACCCCGAGACGGCGCACGGCGGCGACGCGCTCGTGCTCCGCGACCCGGTCGCTCTGCCCCTGCTGCGCTCCCCCCATGCGCCGACGGTAACCAGCGGATCGGGCTGCTGCGCGACCAGTCCCACCCCGCGCGCGCCGCGGTGCCGGGTTCCTCCCGGTGCGGTCCGATTGGTCCCCCCGAACTGGTCGGACGCCCACCTCCGGGAGCCGGGAACACCGGCAGGGCTGCGTCTGTTGGGACAGGTGCGCACCGGTTCATGACCCCCGGGCTCACCCATCGCCGCCACGAGCGGCCCCGCGCCGTGAGGCGTCTGCCGGTGCGCACCCACGTCCGACGGGCGGCAGCCGAGGTGGCTGCCGCCCGTCGCCGTTCGCGGGTGCGTCGGGTCGCGTCGCGCCCGGGGTCCCTCAGTACACGTACGGCCAGCCGGCGGCGTCCCAGCCGAGGAGGTTGACCCCGAGCTGGGGTGCCCCCGAGTCCGTGTAGTAGTGGTAGAAGAGCACGTCGCCGTCGGTGTCGGCGAGCACCGCGGAGTGGCCCGGTCCGTGGATCGACCCGCGGCCCGCGAGCACCTCGGTGCCGCCGCCGCTCGTCATCCGCGTGCCGTTGCGGTCGACGTACGGCCCCGTGATCGAGGTCGAGCGGCCGACGGCGATCCGGTACGTGCTCTGGGCGCCCTTGCAGCACGCGTCGAACGACACGAACTGGTAGTAGTACCCGCCGCGGTGGATGATGTCGGGCGCCTCGATGCCGGCGCTGCGCGACGCGATCGAGTGCATCGCGGTGCCGGACCGCAGGCCCGTCGCCGGGTTGATCTCGATGAGCTTGATGCCCGACCAGAACGACCCGAAGCTCATCCACACGCGGCCCTGCGCGTCGGTCACGATGTCGGGGTCGATCGCGTTGTAGTTGCTCGACGCGGTCGTGCTGACGACCAGACCGCGGTTGGTCCACGTCCCGGCGTCGCCGCTGGGGCTCGTCGCGAGGTAGATGCCCGAGCTGCTCGTCCCGAAGGACGACGCCGAGTAGTACAGCCAGTACTGCCCGTTGCGGTAGGTCAGGTCGGGGGCCCAGACGTCGCCCGTGGTGTGCTGCGAGGTCCACGGCGTGCCGTTCGGGAACGCGGAGCCGGCGGCGGACCAGGAGGTGCGGTCGCGCGAGGTCTTCAGCGGGATCCCGCGACCGGTCGTCGCGACGAGGTAGGTGCCGTCGGGGCGCTTGACGACCGTCGGGTCGTGCGCGCCGATGTTGCCCGTGACGGCGCCCGGCCCGGGGTAGGCGGCGGGCGGCGTGCCGGTGCCGCCCGTGGGGGTGGGCGTGGGGGTCGTGCCGCCCGCGGTCCACTGCTGGTTGGTCCGGCCGTTGCAGGTCCACAGCGCGACAGCGGTGCCGTTGGCCGTGCGCGCGCTGGTGACGTCGAGGCACAGCCCCGAGCGCGGGTGCACGAGCGAGCGGTTCGCGCCCCACGCGAACCGCTGGTTCTCGCTGCCGGTGCAGCTCCACGAGATGAGCGCGGTGCCGGCCGTGGTGCCCCACTCGAACGCGTCGAGGCAGCGGGTGCCGTCGTGCGTGCGGAGCTCTCCGGCGGACGTCAGCGTCCAGCCCTGCCCGGCGACGCCGTTGCAGTCCCAGATCTGGATCGCGGCGCCGGCGGTCGTGCTGTTGTCGCGCACCTCGAGGCACCGGCCCGACTGCACGCCGACGAGCGTGGGCGGGGCGGCCTGCGCGGCCGGGGCCATCGTGAGGAGCGCGCCCGCGGCGAGCGCGGCGGTCGCGACGGTGGCGGCGAGGCGCCGCAGGGAACGGGTCGGGGTGGGGCGGTGGTCGGTGGTCGGGCGGGAAGGACTGCCGGGCATGAGGGCTCCTGCACGTCGGGGACGCCGCGGGGGCGGCGTCCGGTCCGGGTCGGCGACGTCGGTGTCGCGGACGTCCACGCCGGGCGCTGCGTGATCGTGCGAGGGCGCCCGGTCGGTCGGATGTGACCGCTAACATAGGGACTCGGAAAGTTTCGGTCAACGATGTAAACGGTTCGTGGGGAGATTCTCATCAGGCCCCCGCGTCGCCTCGGCCGGAGGGCCGCGGGGCGTGCGCCGCGGGCTCCCCGGGACAGGCGCGGCGACCGTCCGCACCTGCGCAGGAGCATGTTCTGGCGCTGCGCGGCGGCACTCGGTGCACCAGCGCCGCGGCCTCCGTCGGGCCGCTGCCGCGGGGGTCTCGCTGCGTGGACCCCCGGTTGCAGGCCTCATCGGGCCTTGTGACGGTGGACGGGACCGAAGGCGTCGACCGCGCGGCCCGAGAGGGCTGTGGCCGGCCGGCGTCCTCACCGGCAACGAGAGGAGAGCACCCGTGCTCACCCTGACCGACAACGCCCGCAGCGCCGTCGAGGACCTGGCCACCCAGGCCGGCCTCCCCGACACCGGGGGCCTCCGCATCGCGGAGTCCACCGAGCGCGCGGGCTCCCTCGAGCTCGCCCTGGTCGCGGCGCCCACGCCCGGCGACGACGTCGTGACCGCGGGCCGCGCGACCGTGTACGTGGCCCCGGAGACGACCGACGCGCTGGCGGACCAGCAGCTCGACGCGGAGGGCACCGACGCGGGGGCCGGCTTCCGGCTCGCGCCGCAGGAGTAGCAGCAGACGACCCGGCTCGCGCCGGGGTGGACGAGGGGTGGCGCCGGGTACGGCGCCACCCCTCGCCGCGTCGGTGGCCCGGCCGGTGCGGGACGGGCGGCCGCGCCGGAGCGTCGCCGCGTCGCCGCGTCGCTGCGTCGCCGCGTCGCCGGGCCGCCGTGCTGGCGCCCGTCCGACACGCTCCCCTCCCGCCGACGCGCAGCCGCACGGGGTACGCCGTCATCCTCACGGCGTACCGCGCGGGCCCCCCGACTTGGTCCCCGCGGGCCTCCCGGAGCCCCCGGACCCGCTCCTACGTTCGAAGCACACCGAACGCAGGAGGACGCATGATCGAGGCCACAGGGCTCACGAAGAGGTACGGGGACAAGACCGCCGTCGACGGGCTGACCTTCACGGTCCGGCCCGGGCGGGTCACCGGGTTCCTCGGACCCAACGGTGCGGGCAAGTCCACGACGATGCGGATGATCGTCGGGCTCGACCGGCCCACCGGGGGAACCGTGACCGTCAACGGCAAGCCGTACGCGCAGCACCGCGCGCCGCTCGGGGAGGTCGGCACGCTGCTCGAGGCCAAGGCCGTGCACACCGGCCGGTCCGCCCGCAGCCACCTGCTCGCGCAGGCCACGACCCACGGGATCGACCCGCGCCGGGTCGACGAGGTCATCGAGGCGACGGGGCTCGCGTCCGTGGCGAAGAAGCGCGCCGGGACGTTCTCGCTCGGCATGGGCCAGCGGCTCGGCATCGCGTCGGCGCTGCTCGGCGACCCGCAGACGCTCATCCTCGACGAGCCGGTCAACGGGCTCGACCCCGAGGGCGTGCTGTGGGTGCGCCACCTGCTCCGCGGGCTCGCCGCCGAGGGCCGGACGGTCTTCCTCTCCTCGCACCTCATGAGCGAGATGGCGCTGACCGCCGACCACCTGATCGTGGTCGGGCGGGGGCGGCTCGTCGCGGACGCACCGGTCCAGGAGATCGTCGCCCGCGCGAGCTCGACGACCGTCCGGGTGCGCACGCCGTCCGCCGCCGAGCTGGAGGCGGTGCTCGCGCGGCAGCCCGGGACCGGGGTGACGTCCGTCGCGCACGACCTGATCGAGGTCACCGGCAGCTCCGCACCGCAGATCGCCGCGGTCGCCGCGCACGCGGGCCTGGTCCTGCACGAGCTCACGCCCGTGCAGAGCTCGCTCGAGGACGCCTACATGCAGCTCACCGCCTCCGAGGTCGAGTACCGCTCGACCACGGCCGACACCCCCGCCCCCGACGCGACCGTCCTCGCCCGGCCCGCCGGGTCCACCCGTCCCACCTCAGGAGCCCACCGATGACCGCCCTCGTCGTCCCCGGCGCCGCGGCGCCCGCCCGCCGCCGCGTGACCGTGCACCCCTCGACCTTTCCCCGGCTCGTCGCCGCCGAGTGGGTCAAGCTCCGCTCGCTGCGCTCGACCTGGTGGACGCTCGTGCTCGGCGCCCTCGTCGTCCCGGCGTTCGCCGCCTCCCGCATGTCGAGCATCTCCGCCGTGCCGGAGGCGGTGGGCAGCCCCTACCTCGTGGGCGCGGTCTACGTCACGTCCGGGGTGGCGCTCGCCCAGCTCGTGTTCTGCACGCTCGGGGTGCTGTCGGTCGCCGGCGAGTACGGCACCGGGCAGATCCGCTCGACGCTCGCCGCGGCGCCCACCCGGGTCCCCGCACTGGCCGCCAAGCTGCTCGTCGCCGTGCTCGCGGTCATGGCGGCGTCGCTCGTCGCCGTGCTCGCGGCCTGGGCCGCGAGCGCGCCGTGGTTCGAGGCCACCGGCATGTCGGTCGACCTCACGCGCGGACAGGACCTGCGGATCGTCCTGGGCGTGCCGCTCTACCTGGGTGCCGTGACGGCACTCGCGTTCGGGATCGGCGCGATCGTGCGCAGCTCCGCCGCGGGCATCGCCGCGGTGCTGGGCCTGCTGCTCGTCGTCGAGAACGCGCTCGCGTCGATCCCGTGGACGCCGATCCAGACGCTCGCCGCGCACCTCCCGGCGAGCGCGGGCAGCCGGCTCCTGCAGGCCGACGAGGTCGGCTCGGTCATCACGGTGTCGAGCACGACGGACCTGACGCCGTGGCAGGGCTACGGCGTGCTGCTCGCCTGGGTCGCCGCGGTGCTCGTGGTCGCGGGCGTGCTGCTCCGCCGGCGCGACGCGTGAGCATGGTCCTCGGCGCGGGGGCGGGCGGCCCGGTGGCGGCCCGCCCCGCTGCGGCGCCCGGTGCGGCGCCCGGCGCGGGCGGCCGCCTCGCTGCGCCGTCCGACGTCACCCGCCGCCTCGCTGCGGCCCCCGGACCGACCTGGGAGAGTGCTCCGGTGGAGGCAGCCGGCGGTCAGGGCGGGGCGCGTGCGGGGCGGGCGACGCCGGCGCCGGTGTTCACCGAGCAGTCCGCGCGCCGCCGCGGGCCCGTGCGCCGGTTCCTCGTCCGGCACCCCGCCGTGACGGACGCGCTGCTCGCGCTGGTCTTCCTCGGCTGGGCCGGGCTCATCGGCCTCGGCGCCGACTCGATGTACGCGCTGTCCGCGTACCTCGGCGGCGAGCGCGTCCTGCAGATGCAGACCGTGCTCCTCGCGCTCATGGTCGTGGGCGCCGCGGCGCTGATGTGGCGCCGCCGCCGGCCCGTGGTGGTCGCCGGGGTCATGGGCGTGCTCGCCGTGGCCGCGCTGGCCGCAGCCGGTGCGACGTCGGGGTTCGAGCTCGGGCTCGCCCTCGCGCTCTACACCGTCGCCGCCGCGTCGTCGCCCCGCATCACATGGGTGACCGCCGCGGCGACCGTGAGCGCCTGCCTCGTCGCGGCGCGCGTCCTCGACCTCCCGGCCACGGTCGGTGCCATCGCGATGGGCGTCGACCCCGCGATCGGGACCGACCTGGAGGCGGCGACCCGGCAGGCCCAGGCCGGCGGCTTCCTGCAGAGCGCCGTCTGGTACCAGACCGCGGCGCCCGTCCTCGTGCTCGCGCTGCTGGCGGTCGCCGTGGGGACGAGCGCGCGCAACCAGCGCCTGCACCTCGCCGCGTTCGTCGAGCAGGCCAACGCGCTCGCGCGCGAGCAGGAGCAGCGCGCGCTCGTCGCCCAGGCGGCCGAGCGCGCCCGCATCGCCCGCGAGATGCACGACGTCGTCGCGCACAGCATCTCGGTGATGATCGCCCTCGGCGGCGGTGCCCGGGCGGCGGTCGACTGGGCGCCGGACCGGTCCCGCGAGGCGCTCGACGAGCTCGTCGCCACCGGCCGGGCCGCGCTCGGGGACGTCCGGCGCGTGCTCGGCGTGCTGCACGACGACGGCCCCCGCCCGCCGGCGCTCACGGCGCGGCCCGGGGACGACGCCGGTCCGGCGGACGGCCGCCCCGACAACCCACGCGCCGGGGACGTGCGCACGGGCAGCACCGACGCGGTGCACGGCGACGACCCGACGCCGTTCGAGCCGCAGCCGAGCAGCGTCGACCTCGGCGCGCTCGTCGAGCGGTTCCGGTCCGCGGGCCTGCCGGTCCGGACCACCGGGCTCGCGGACACGGGGCTCACCGAGCTCGACGCGAACCGCCAGCTCGCGGTCTACCGGGTCGTGCAGGAGGCGCTGACGAACGTGCTGCGCCACGCGCCCGGCACGCCGGCCGTCGACGTCGCGGTGCGCCGCGACGCCGGGACGGTCGAGGTCGTGGTGACCGACGGGGGCCCGACCCTGCCGGTCGACGCGAGCCCCGGCTCCCAGCGCGGGCTCGTCGGGATGTGCGAGCGCGTCGCGGCGTTCGGCGGCGAGGTCGAGACCGGGCCGTACGGTCGGGGGTGGCGCGTGCGCGCGCTGCTGCCGTCGGACGAGGGAGACGCATGACGAGGGTCCTGCTGGTGGACGACCAGGCGCTCGTGCGCATGGGCTTCCGGCTCGTGCTCGAGAGCGCGGGGGACATCGACGTCGTCGGCGAGGCGGGCGACGGGAAGGCCGCGTTCGAGCAGGTCGGGCCGCTGCGGCCCGAGGTCGTCGTGATGGACGTGCGCATGCCGCGCGTCAACGGCATCGAGGCCACCCGGAGCATCGTCGCGACGTACCCGGACGTGCGCGTGCTCATCCTCACGACGTTCGACCTCGACGAGTACGCGTTCGCGGCGCTGCGGGCCGGGGCCAGCGGGTTCCTGCTCAAGGACGCCGCGCCCGACGACCTCGTGACCGCCGTCCGCACGATCGCGTCGGGCGACGCCGTCGTGTCCCCGCGCGTCACGCGCCGCATGCTCGAGATGTTCGCCGACCGGATGCCCGAGGCGGGGGACGACCCCGACGCCGTGCACCCGCGCCTCGCGGACCTCACGCCGCGCGAGATCGAGGTGCTGCGCTGCGTCGCGGACGGCGACTCCAACGCCGAGATCGCCGAGCGGCTGTTCCTCTCCGAGGCCACCGTGAAGACGCACATCGGGCGCATCCTCGCCAAGCTCGCGGTGCGGGACCGGGTGCAGGCCGTCGTGCTCGCCTACGAGACGGGGCTCGTGCGCGCCGGGACGGGCTGAGGCGCGGCGGCCCGGTGCCCGATCGGGACGCCCGCGTGCGCGAACGCGCGCCCTCGCGGTCCTTGCCCGCAGGTGAGCCCGCGAGCAGCGTGGGCGACGGGGGGAGCCGCCCTCCACGGACCCGGGGAGGCCGCGATGCACCGGCTCGCTGCGAAGAACAAGTACATCGGATTCCTCTTCATGAAGATCAGCCCCGAGTACTTCGCGCTCGGGCGCAAGGGGATCCACGAGGTGTCCAAGAGCCACGCGGACAGCCTCGAGAAGTTCTCCGACCTGCTCACCCACGTCGTGACGAGCGGTCTGACGACCAAGTACGACCAGGTGACGATCGTCGAGGCCGACACGCTCGAGCAGATCCACGCGGCGGCGACCGAGTTCCGCATGGGCGCCAAGGCGCAGTACATCGAGATCGTCGACATGGTGGTCGGCATCAAGGCACCGCCGCGCAGCCACGGGGTGCGGCTCGCGCAGGCCGAGCAGCTCGAGGCGGAGTCGACGGAGTAGCGCTGCCCGACGGAGTGGCGCGCGACGGAGTGGCGCGCGCTCGTTGGAGTGCGCGTGGCCGCGTCGCCAGGGTCACCGCGCCGCGGCCGGGGTCTCGGCGGTGCAGGCGGTCGCAATGCCAGCGGCACGGCAATCGGCTTGCCGGTGCGTCCGCGTCGGTGGTTCGTTGGGCCGCGTGAGCCACCCCGAGACCACCGACGACGCCCTCGCCGCGCTCGTGCGCCCCGACCGCTACCCGCTCTCCTCGGCGTACGACCCCCGCTGGCTCGTCGGGCTCGACATGGGCCCGAACCCGCTGTGGCTGCTCGAGGACCTGTGCCACGACCTCGACCTGCGCCCGGGGATGCGCGTGCTCGACCTCGGCGCCGGCCGGGGCGCGACGTCGGTCTTCCTCGCGCGCGAGCTCGGCGTCGAGGTCGTCGCCGCGGACCTGTGGGTCGACCCGGCGGACGTGACGGCCGTGCTCGACGCCGCCGGGGTCGCCGACCGCGTCCGGGCGGTCCGCGCCGAGGCGCACTCCCTGCCGTTCGAGCCCGCGAGCTTCGACGCCGTCGTGTGCATCGACGCGTTCGAGTACTTCGGGACGTCCGAGCACTACCTGCCCCACCTCACGCGCCTGCTCGTGCCCGGCGGCCGGCTCGGCGTCGCCACGCCCGCGCTGCGCCGCGAGGTGCGCGACCTCGGCGCCGTCCCGCCGCACGTCGCGGCGTGCGTCGGGTGGGAGGCCCTCGCGTGGCACACGCCGGAGTGGTGGCGGTTCCACTGGGAGGTGACCGGGCTGGTCACCGACGTCGTCGCGCGCCTGAAGCACGGCGGGTGGGACGACTGGCTGCGGTGGCAGCGAGCGGTCGCGGCGCTCGGTCCCGTGGGGGCGGATGCCGACCGGGAGGCGGCGCACGCGTCGGAGGCCGCTGCCGCGGTCGTGCCCGACGGAGCCGGTGCCGACGCGGTCCTGACGATGCTCGAGGCCGACGGTGGCGAGCTCCTCTCCTTCACGCTCCTCTCGGCGCGCACCCCGGTCTGACCTCGCCCCGGCCGACTCCGTTCCGTGGTGGCCCGACGTCGTCGCTCGGACCGGCCTCGTTCCCCGCACCTGGCGGCCACCCCGTCCGGGTCTACCGTCGGACGTCGTGACCGCTGACGCGTTCGGACGACCCGACCCCGCCGGAGCACCTCCGGCCGTCCCCGCGCTCGACCCCCGCCGCGCCGGTGCGTTCGGGTCGTACGCCGAGGAGTACGACCGGTGGCGCGCGCACTACCCCGACGCCGCGGTCGACTGGCTCGTGCCGCCGGGGGCGGTGCGGGTCGCCGACGTCGGTGCCGGGACGGGCAGGCTGACCGGCCCGCTGCTGGCGCGCGGGCTCGACGTCGTCGCGGTCGAGCCGGCCGCGGCGATGCTCGACGTGCTGCGGCGGCGGCATCCCGCGGCGGAGGCGCACGTCGCCGGCGCGGAGCACCTGCCGCTGGGGGACGAGAGCGTCGACGCGGTGCTCGTCGCGACGGCGTGGCACTGGTTCCGCCACGACGCCGCGATCGCCGAGGTCCGGCGCGTGCTGCGCGCGGGCGGCCGGCTCGGGCTGGTGTGGAACGGGCCGCGCCCGCGCGAGGGCTGGACCGCGGCGCTCGCGGAGCTCGACCCGGACGGCGGACGCACCGAGTTCCGCGACCCCGTGCGCCGCGCGGTCGGCGTGCCCCCGGACGAGGTCGAGACCCTCGACGTGCTGTGGGACTGGCACGTGACGCCCGACGAGGTCCGTGGGCTGCTCGGGACGCACTCGGGGATCGCCGTGCTCGCGCCCGCCGAGCGTGAGCGCGTGCTCGATTCGGCCTGGGCGATCGTCGAGGCCGAGCGCCGGCGGCTCGGGACGGCGACGGTCGCGTGGCCGCAGGCCGCGGAGTGCGTCCGCTGGCGTCCCCGACCGGGCGCCACCTGACGGAGCGGGCGGGCCGCCGTCCACAGCGCGTGCGCGGCGGCCGCAGCCGACCGCCCGGCGCGCCGGCTCAGAGGTGCCGGCTCGCGGGGACGCTGTGCTCCGGCTCGCGGGCGAGCGCCACGTCGACGACGAGCGCCCGGTGGTCCGAGAGGCCCGTGTCGAGCGCCCGCCCGAGCGAGGTGGCCTCGATCGGCCCGTCGGCCAGGACATGGTCGAGCTGACGGTTCGGGTTCTCGAGCGGGAACGTGTTGGTGCTGGTCAGGGGGCGCCACCGGCTCACGCGCGCGGCCCTGTCGCCCTCGAGGTTGAGGTCGCCCATGAGCACGACCGGCCGCGGGACACCGCGCAGGTCGCGCACGAGGTGGCGCAGCTGCCGGGAGTTCCAGCCGGGGATGAAGCTCAGGTGCGTCGAGACGACCGTCATGGCGACGGGCCGACCCCCGTCGTCCGCGGGCACCTCGATCACGGCGGCGAGCGCCGCGCGCGGCTCGTCCTGCACCATCGACGGCACCCGCTGCCCGGGGAACACCACGGGGACCTTGCGGGTGAGCGCCGGCAGGGCCAGCGCGTGCCACGACAGCACCGGGTGCCGGCTCAGCAGGGCGATCCCGTAGCTCGCGGTGTTGGGCTGGAGCTCTCCGTCCGCGGCCGACCACAGGTCCGGCGTCCCGGCGAGCGTCGCGACGAACCGGTGCTCGGGCGCGTCCATCGCCTCGGCGGCGACCGCCGTGAGGTCGGCGCCGTGCGAGCGGGGCTGGTCGCGGTCGACCTCCTGCAGCGCGAGCACGTCCGCGTCGAGCCGGGCGACGGCCGCCCCGAAGCGGTCGAGGTCCACCTCGCCGTCCGTGAGCGACCTCCCGTGCAGGATGTTGAAGGTCGCGAGTCGCATCGCACCGATTGTTGCCCTCGCACTGCGAGCCCGCACGCGGTCGTGTAGACCCGTGGCATGCCCATCGACGATCGCGAGGCGATGCACGACGGCCTGCGGCTCACGGCCGTGGCGCTCGGCCAGGCCGACATCCCGTACGCCCTGTGCGGCGGGTACGCCGCGTGGGCCCGTGGCGCGCCGGAGCCCGACCACGACGCCGACTTCCTCATCCGCGAGGAGGACGTCGACGTGGCGCGCGCGGCCCTCGAGGAGGCGGGTCTCGAGGTCCTCGACCCCGCCGAGGACTGGCTGTTCAAGGCGTTCCACAAGGGCGAGCTCATCGACATCCTCTTCCGCATGACGGGCGAGCCCGTCGACGAGGGGCTGTTCGAGCGGTCCGACCGCATCGAGGTGCTCGCGGTGCGGATGCCGGTGCTCAGCGCGACCGACGTGCTGTCGAGCAAGCTGCGCGTGCTCGGCGAGCACTACTGCGACTTCTCGCGGCTCCTGCCGGTCGCACGGGCGCTGCGCGAGCAGATCGACTGGGAGGTCGTGCGCCGCGAGGTCGGCGACAACCCGTACGCGCGCGCGTTCCTGTTCCTGCTCGACGACCTGCGCGTCACCCCGTCGGGCGACGCGGACTGAGCCCGTCGCCGGGCGGGTGCGACGATGTCGCGGTGCCCCCCGACACCCCGCCGAGCAGCGCCTTCGTGCCCGACGCACCCGCACCGGTGCGCGTCGTCCCCGTGACGGCGGACCACGCGCGCGGGGTGCTCGCCGTGTTCGACGAGGGCATGCGCGCGGGGAACGCGACGTTCGAGACGCGCGTCCCGGCGTGGGACGAGTGGGACGCGCGGCACAGCGCGGAGCACCGGTTCGTCGCGCTCGACGACGACGGCGACGTGCTCGGCTGGGCGGCGGTCGGTCCGGTGAGCACCCGGGCCGCGTACGCGGGGGTCGTCGAGCTCTCGGTCTACGTGGCCGGGCGGGCACAGGGCCGGGGCGTGGGCGGCGCGCTCGTCCGCGCGGTCGTCGCGAGCACCGAGGCCGCCGGCATCTGGACCGTGCAGTCGGGCGTCTTCCGGGAGAACAGCGCCTCGCTCGCGCTGCACGAGCGCCACGGCTTCCGGGTCGTCGGGGTGCGCGAGCGCATCGGGCGGCGCGACGGCCGCTGGCGCGACGTCGTCCTGCTCGAGCGGCGCAGCCCGGTCGTGGACTGACCCCGTTGTGGACTGACCCCGTCGTGGACTGATCCCGTCCCGGGCTCACCCGGACTCCTCATGTCCCGCGCGCACCGGCCGATGGGGGAGCCGGTGGTCCGTCGGACGAGAGGTGAGGGTCGGGGTGCAGGCGAGCGAGACTGAGCGGGTCGAGGCGCTGCACCGGCTGGGGGTGCTCGACTCCGGCCCGGACCGGCGCTTCGACGACGTCGTCCGCCTCGCGCGGCGGCTCTTCGAGGTGCCGACGGCGCTCGTGACGCTGGTCGACCGCACTCGGACCGTGCACAAGGCCGGCGACCCCGGCGGGGTGCTGCCCCGCGAGCAGACGTTCTGCTCGACCACGGTCGCCGAGGACCGCACGCTCGTCGTGCCCGACGCGACCCTGGACCCCCGGTTCGCTGGCCTGCCGCGCGTCGCGGGCGAGGAGCACGTGCGCTTCTACGCCGGCCAGCCGCTCCGGGCGCCCGGCGGTCACCGGGTCGGGGTGCTGTGCCTCGTCGACGTCCGTCCGCGCGAGTTCGGCCCCGAGCAGCAGGCCCTGCTGCGAGACCTGGCGCACTGGGTCGAGGCGCAGATGGCCGTCGAGCTCGAGCTCGAGCGCGCCGCCCAGATCCAGGCCGGGCTCCTGCCGCGCGAGGCGCCGCTCGTCCCGGGCTACGGCGTCGCGGGGGCGTGCGTCGCCGCGGGCATCGGCGGGGACTTCTTCGACTGGTCGCCGACCCCGGCCGGGCTGACGCTGAGCATCGTCGACGTCCTCGGCACCGGCCCGGCCGCGAGCATCATGGCGGCGTCCGTGCGCGCGGTCCTGCGCGTCGCGTCCCGCCAGGCGGGGGTCGCCGGCGCGCTCGAGGAGGCCGGCGCCGTCCTGCACACGGACCTGCACGCGACCGGCTTTCTCGCGACGAGCTTCCACGCGCACCTCGACCGGGCGACCGGCGACGTGACCTACGCCGACGCGGGCCACGGGCTGACCCTCGTCGTGCACCCCGACGGGACGAGCACCCGGCTCGCCGCGTCAGGCCTGCCGC
Source organism: Cellulomonas cellasea (assembly GCF_006538745.1). Classification (GTDB taxonomy): domain Bacteria; phylum Actinomycetota; class Actinomycetes; order Actinomycetales; family Cellulomonadaceae; genus Cellulomonas_A; species Cellulomonas_A cellasea. The sequence goes on from NZ_BJLR01000017.1 coordinate 105,096, forward strand.
TCGGGGTCCTGCCCACGCCCGTCACGGCGGAGCGCACGGTCCACCTCGACCCCGGCGACCTGCTCGTGACGTTCAGCGACGGGCTCGTCGAGCGGTTCACGAACAGCGCCGACTGCCTGCCCGCGGTGCACGACGCGCTGCGCGGGGCGGCGAGCGCGCAGGCGGCGGTCGACGCGGTCCTGGCGCTCGCGGCGCAGGGGCGCGCGGGGGCCGCGGACGTGACCGTGCTCGCGGTGCGACGGGACGACGCCGGCGTCTGACCCGGGCGCCGGATGCTTCACGCCGACCGGGCCGGTCGGGGTCAGCGGCCGCGGCCCTCGCGCGGCGCTCGGGGGTCGTCGCGCGGCTCGGGGGGCGCCGGCGTGGGCGTGGCCGTGGCGGCCGGCGTGGACAGCAGCGCGGCGACGGGCCGCGGTGCGGTGAGCTCGGGGACCGCGGGGGCGCTGAAGTCGGGGACCGTCCGGACCGTCGCCACCAGCGTCTCGGTGTCGGTGAACACCGCGGACGTCGCGTCGGGTGCGGTCGCCGACGCGCCGAGCAGCCCGCCGGCGGCGACGAGCGCGGCCGCGACGAGGCGCAGCGTGCGACCGCGGGCGGCGGCGGCGGTCCCGGGCCGGGGCTCAGCCGAGGAGCAGGTCATCGGCCCTCCCGCGGTGCCGCGGCGGGCGGGGGGCGCGCCGGCTGTCGAGCAGCGACTGGACCTCCATGACGGCGAGCGCGACGAGCGGCGGCACGAGCATCGCGAACCGGCCCTCGGCGGACCGGGCCCACGCGAGCACCCACCCCCAGCCCGGGTAGACGTCGAGCACCACGCCGCGCACGCGCGAGAGCGGCGTCGCGTCAGGGTCGGGCGCGGGGTTCGCGTCGCCCTTCGTCACGATGAACGGGCGCTCGACGAGCTCGCCCGTGACCGGGTCGCGCGTCGGGAGCATGCGGCCCGTGGCCTCGTCCTGGCGCAGCACCGGCAGGTAGTGCAGCGCGACGATCCGGTGCGTCACGAGCGTGTCGGAGCCCGGCGGCCAGAACGACACGACCTGACCGACGCGCAGCTGGGACGGGTCCGTGATGCGCCGCATGATGACGGCGTCGCCGGCGTCGAAGCCGCCCGCCTCCGTCCCGGACATCGAGCCGGACGTCACGATGAGCACGCGCTGGTCGTGCAGCTGGAACCACAGCGGCACGAGCAGCGAGATCGCGTACGCCGTCACGCACACCACGACCACGAGCCACGCGACCGCCGTGACGAGGCGCCGGCGCCAGGTCCGCGGGACGCGCGCGAGGCTCGCCGGGGTCCACTGCGCGCGGTGCGGTGCGGGGCCCCGCGCGGTGCGGGGCCGACCGACGGCGCGCACCGCGCGGGTGAACGTGGGGAACCAGCGCGCCGCCGTGCCGGGCCGGGCCGCGCCCGTGACCCACGAGCCGCCGCGCAGCTCCTGGTCGCGTGCCGCCGACGCGACCGCCTCGAGCCCGATCGCGGGCGTCGAGCCCGTCGGCAGGCCGTGGTTGTCGGGCCGAGCCGACCGCGGCGCGGCGGGCGTCGCGGCCCGGACGAACCGTGGCGGGAGCCCGGGCTGGCGCGGCCGTGCGTGCCCGGGCGGACGCGGTCCGCGTGGGGCGGGCCGCGGCGCAGGTGCGGGCGGCCGGATCACCGAGGACGGCGACGGCGACGGGGCCCGCGCCGGCGAGGGCGCGGCGGGTCGTGCGGCGTCCGGTGCGGCACCCGGCGCCGACGTGAGCCGCGCGGTCGGGACCGACGGCGGACCGACCCGGGGCACGGCGACGCCCCGCGTCCCGCCGACGGGTTCGTCGGCGGGCGCGGTCGTTCCGTACGGCCGGGTCGTCGTGCTCACGAGTTGTTGGTCGTCTGCTCCGCGTCGAACCGCAGCGAGATCGAGCTGGACGTGTCCTGGTACTCGTTGCCCGCGTCCTGCGCGAGGTCGAGGCGCACGCACAGCGTCTCCGACTCCTGCGAGGGCAGGTCCCGGTCGCCGGGCTGCGCGAGGCTCGTCGGGTCGCCCAGGAGGCGGGTCCACCCGTCGGTCGCGAGCGCCCCGGCACCGTCGACGCGGCCGGCGCGGGCAAGCGGCTCGGCGCCGTCCGTCCCGGCGCGCGTGCACGTGACCCCGGCGTAGAGGCGGAGCTGGAGCTGCGCGGTCAGGCGGGCGTCCGTGGCCTCGGCGTCGGGCGCGTGGTCGGCGGTGCCGGACGACGTGTCGACGTCCGTCGCCTGGTAGCGGACGGCGTAGCGGTAGCGCAGCGAGCCGCCGTTGCGGACGGTGACCTCGGCGAGCACCGCGTCCCCCGGCGCGAGCCCCCCGCTCGGCACCACGAAGTCGGGCGCGGACGCGGCGAGGTCGATCGTGCCGGTCGTGATGCCGTTCCCGGCGACCGCCTCGTTGTCGGTGAACAGGGCGGCGGTCGTCAGCGCGGTCACGCCGACGCCGGCGAGGCCGAGGATCACGACGGTCGAGACGAGCCGTCGGCGTCGGGCGGCGTCGTGGCGCTGCGGGCGGGGGTCGACCATCTCCATGAGGAGCTCGTCCATCGGTCTCGGGGTGCCTTTCATCGAGGTGGGGCCGCGCGCGGGGCGGGGCCCCGGTGGGGGTCGGGTGCGTCATCGGCAGGGCGCCCGGGCGACTTGAGCGTTTCTGCACGACTTCGTGCGTGGATCGGGGGGTCTGGGCCGGTGCGGCCCGTCCTGGGCCGGTGTGCGCCGGTTCGAGGAGCTCTCGGGCTACACGGACGCCACCGGTCGCGCGGGGCGGGGGACCTCCGTGACGGCGCTCGACACCGATGTCGACGCGGGGTCGGGGAGCTCGTCGGCGGGCAGCGCCTGCGCGTAGTGGTAGCCCTGCGCCTGGTCGACGTCGAGGCTCCGCAGCATGTCGGCGGTCGCGGCGTCCTCGACGCCCTCGGCCACGACGGTCAGGCCGAACGAGTGCGCGAGGTCGACCATGGCCTTGACGACGACGCCCGACCCGCGCCCGCTCGACGCGAGGCTCGTCGCGGTCAGCCCGGTCACGAAGCGGCGGTCGATCTTGAGCTGGTCGACGGGCAGGTCGAGGAGCTGGGAGATCGAGGTGTTGCCGATCCCGAAGTCGTCGATCGCGACCTGCACGCCGAGCGCGGACAGGCGCTCGAGCACCGGGACGATGCGCGACGGCTCCGTGACCAGCGCGGTCTCGGTGATCTCGACCTCGAGCAGCGCGGCGGGGACGTCGTGCTCGAGCAGCAGGTCCTCGATGAGCAGGACGACCGTAGGGGACGTGACGTCGTGCGCCGAGAGGTTGACGGCGACCGGCGTCGTGCGGCCCTGGCCCTGCCACTGCGCGAGCTGGGCGACGACGGTCGTGAGCGCGAAGCGGGTGAGCTCGTGGATGAGGCCCGACTGCTCGGCGAGCGGCACGAAGAGGTCCGGCGGGAGCAGCCCGCGCGTGGGGTGGCGCCAGCGGATCAGCGCCTCGTAGCCGGCGGTGCGGCCGGTCCGCAGGTCGACCTTCGGCTGGTAGTGCAGCTCGAGCTCGGCGGGCCCGTCGACCACGTCGCCGCCGGTGCCCCCACCCCCGGACGCCGGCGCCCCGCGCACGCCCCCACGCCCTGTGCTGCGGGCCCCGAGCGCGCGGTGCAGGTCCCCGAGCAGCACGAGCCGCGCGGGGGAGGAGTCGTCCTCGTCGGGGGAGTACACGGCGACGCCCAGGCGGTGCGCCTTGGCGGTGTACATCGCGACGTCGGCCATCCGCATGAGCGACGTCGCGTCGTCCGCGTGGTCCGGCAGGCACGCGACGCCGATCGACGTCTCGACGTGCAGCGGCAGCTCGCCGAGCACGAACGGCGCCGCGAACACCCCGCGCACGCGCTGCGCCAGGCGCTCCGCGTCCTCGACGCTGTGCACCTCGGGCAGCAGGACCGCGAACTCGTCGCCGCCCAGGCGCGCCACGAGGTCCTCGTCGCGCAGCACGTCGCGCAGCCGGGCCGCGACCTGCTCGAGCAGCTCGTCGCCGCGGTCGTGGCCCAGCGAGTCGTTGATGTCCTTGAACCGGTCGACGTCGAGCAGCACGAGGCCCACGCGCGTGCCCTCCTCGTGCGCGCGCTCGATGGACCGGGCGAGCCGGTCGGCGAGGAGCCGGCGGTTGGGCAGGCCGGTGAGCGAGTCGAGCAGCGCGAGGCGCGCGTTGTCGAGCGCGGAGGTCTGCAGCCGGCGGGACGCGGTCAGCACGGTGCGGAACAGCAGCAGCCACAGGATCACGAGCCCCGCGGCGACGACGACGGTGACGGTGCGGCTGCCGTCGCGCAGGGCCGCGGTCGTCGCCGTGTGGTCGAGCACGACCTCGGCGGCCCCGACGATCTGGCCGTCGACGGACATCGGCGTGTAGACCGACAGCACCTCGCGCTGCGTGCCGCCGAGGGTGCCGCCCCGGACGTCGGTGACCACGCGCGCGTCGGGCGTGGCCCGGCGGGTCGCGGCGTCGAGCCGGTCGCCGTCCGCGAACCCGGTCGAGGCGCTCTCGGAGTCGTAGAGCAGGTTGCCGTCGAACGTCCACAGGCGCAGCGAGACGAGCCGACCCTCGTAGCCCGCGAGCTCGTCCTCGAGGCGCGCGCGCTGCGCCGGGTCGAGCAGCGCGAGCGTGAAGGACTCGGCGTCGACCGCGCGCCCGGCGTAGACGGCGACGGTCTGGGCGGCGTCGACGCCGTCGCGCAGGGCCTGGCGCTGCAGGACGCCGGAGATGGTCACCACGAGGGTCGCCCCGAGCGTGAGCATGGCGAGCACGCTCACGACGGCGAAGTACCGGGTCAGGGACCAGCGGCGACGGGCGGGAGGCAGGGTGACCTCGCGGGGGCGGGACGGGGCGGCGGGGGACGCGCGAGCCCGGGGAGGCGGGGCTCGTGCCACACAGTAGGGGAGTGGAAGGGACAATTGTGAGATTCTCCTCATGGGACGCGCCGTTCTCTGGACGGACGTCCGAGTTCACCCCGCGCCCCCGGCGGCATTCACCCGCGCGGCGGCATCCGACACCCTGCCGCGCCGGTAGCGTCGGACCGAGGAACAGCCTCACTGCGGCCCCCGGGCCGCGTCCATGGACGGACACCCGATGCACGAGCTCTCCCCCTGCACGGTCCGCGCGGCGGACGACGACGTGACCGTCGTCGGCTTCGTGCGCGCGTTCGAGGGCGACACGCTGACCATCGGCTCGGAGGACCTCGTGCGCGGGCTCGCCACCGGCGGGGACGTCACCGTCCAGGTCCTCGACGAGGTCCGCGGCGAGTGCCTGTACGCCGGCTTCGTCTCGCGCGTCGCGGGCGACCAGGTCGAGATCGCCGACGTCGATCTCGTGGCGACCCTGCAGAAGCGCGAGGTCGCCCGCGTGCGCACCTCCGTGCCGTGCCGCGGCGTCGTGACGCGCCCCGCCGAGGTGTTCCTCGAGGCGCTCGACGACGGCCAGGTGCCGCACCCCGGCGGCGAGCACGACCTCGACTTCACCGTCCTCGACATCAGCGCGCACGGCATGCGCGTCCTCGCGCGCGACACCGTGCCCGTCGGCAGCGTCATCCGCTTCGAGTTCCCCGAGCTCGACGCGCCGTTCCTGCTCGCCGCCGTCGTCGTGCGCGGCCAGGAGTCCCGCACCGGCATGCACTACGGCTGCCGCTTCGAGGGGACGACGGACCGCGAGGCCGACGCGCTGTTCGCCTACGTGATGCGCACCCAGGGCGCCCAGCGCCGCGAGCGCCTGCGCATCTGACGTCCGTCGCCCCGAGCGGCCGGCAGCGGCAGCTCCGCCGCGCGCCGCACGCCGCGTCGGGCGACGATCAGGCATGCGCCCCGGCCTCCTCGCCCGCACCGCCCGCCTGCTCGACGGTTCCCTGACGCTGCGCGCCCACGGCGGGGTCGACGCGGCGACCGCGTGGCGCCGCTACGACGAGCTCGCGCTGTGGCCGCGGTGGGCGCCTCACCTGCGCCGGGTCGACTCCGACGCCGCCACGCTGACCGCGGGCGGGCGGGGCCGCGTCCGGGGGCCGTTCGGGGTCACCGCGCGGTTCGCGGTCGTCGCCGTCGACCACGACCGGCGACGGTGGACGTGGCGCGTGCGGTCCGGGCCGCTCGCGGTCGTCCTCGAGCACGGCGTCGACCGCGGCCCGGACGGCGCGGGCTCGCGCACGTGGCTCACGATGCGGGGCCCGTACCCCGCGCTGCTCGGCTACGCCCCGCTCGCGTGGTGGGCGCTGCACCGGCTCGTGAGCCGCCCCCGGCTGCCCGGGACGGCGGCGTGAGCACACCCCGCCGGACCCCCGCACGGGCGGCGTGAGCACGCCCCGCCGGATCCCCGCACGCCGCAGGTGCCGAGGCGCACGGCCGGACCTACAGTGACCCGGGTGCAGCCCACCCCGCCGCCGGCCCTCGCGCCGCAGCCCCGCTGGGTCCCCGCCGACGCCGTCCGCGTCGCCGGCGTGCTCAGCGTGCTCGTGGCGCTCACGTTCGACGCGGTCGCGGTCGCCCTCATGCTGCTCGTGCTCGGCGGGCTCGTCGTCCCGCGCGTGCTGCGCGTCCCCGGCGCGCTCGACGTCGCGTACGGCGCGGGGCTGCTCGTCGCCGCGTGGAGCGGGATCCTCGACGTGTACGAGGCGATCGCCTGGTGGGACCTCGTCGTGCACCTCGTCGTCACCGGGCTCGTCGCGGCCGTCGCCTACCTCGCGGTCGTCCGCCTCGGCGCGGCGCTGCACCCCCGCGACGCCACGACGCGCGGGCAGCGGGCCGGCGTCGTCCTGCTGACCGTCGGCCTCGGGCTCGCGCTCGGGGTGCAGTGGGAGATCAGCGAGTGGCTCGGCCACACGTACCTCGACGAGTCGATCTACGTGAGCGAGGCCGACACGATCGGCGACCTCGTGGCGGACGGCCTCGGGTCGGTCCTCGCGGGCGTCGTGCTCGTGCGCCGCGGGGCGGCGTCCTCGGCCTCCGCCACGAGCGAGCGGCCCAGCAGGTCGCCCGCGCGGTCGCCAGGCACGGCCCGGTCGAACAGGAACCCCTGACCGCTCGCGCAGCCCACCTCGCGCAGCGCCGCGAGCTGACCGAGGGTCTCGATGCCCTCCGCGATGACCTCGAGCCCGAGCGCGCTGCCCATCGCGATGATCGCCTTGACGAGCTCGCGGCTCTGGGTGCCCTCGAGGATCTCGCTCACGAAGGACCGGTCGATCTTGAGCGCGTCGACCGGGTACCGGTGCACCGTCTGCAGCGACGAGTGCCCGGCGCCGAAGTCGTCGATGTGCAGCCGCAGGCCGGCCTCGTGCATCTGCGCCATGAGCTGGTGGGCGAGCTCGGGGCGCCGCATGATCACGCCCTCGGTGACCTCGAGCGTCAGGCACGTCGCGTCGAGCCGGTGGCGGCGCAGGCACGCCAGGACGTGCTCGACGAGGCCCGCGTGCCAGAACTCGCGGTCGGAGATGTTCACGCTGACGTTGACGGGCCCGTCGTACTGCTCGCGCCACTGCGCGACCTGGCGGCACACGTCCTCGAGGATCCAGCGCCCGAGCCGGACGACGAGCCCGGTCTCCTCCATGAGCGGCAGGAACTCGCCCGGCCCGAGCAGCCCGCGGGTCGGGTGCGCCCACCGCACGAGCGCCTCGAAGCGGTGCACGTGGCCCGCCGCGAGGTCGACGATCGGCTGGTAGTGCACCGCGAACTGCTGCTCGTCGAGGGCCGCCTGGACCTCGGCCTGGAGCCGGACGTGGTGGACGGCCTCGTCGTGCATCGCGGCGTCGAAGTAGGAGAGCGTCCCCGGCTCGTGCGACTTGGCGTGGTACATCGCGGTGTCCGCGTCGCGCAGCACGTCCTCGGCCCGCTCGTAGCTCACCGCTGACGACGCGATGCCGAGGCTCGCGGTGACCCACAGCGCGTGCCCGTCGATCTCGACCGGCCGCGCGAGGCTGTTCTGGATCCGGCGCGCGACGCGGGGGACCTGCTCGGGGTCGATGGCGTCGAGCAGCACCGCGAACTCGTCGCCGCCGAACCGGGCCGCGGTGTCCTGCGGGCGCAGCACCGAGCGGATCCGGTCGCTGACCGCGCGCAGCAGCCGGTCGCCGACCTGGTGGCCGAGCGAGTCGTTGACGACCTTGAACCGGTCGAGGTCGAGGAAGACGACCGCGAACGGCACCTCGTTCCGGACCCACCGGTCCACGCTCGCCGTGAGCCGCTCGAGGAACATGCGCCGGTTCGGCAGGCCCGTCGCGGCGTCGTACAGCGCGTTGCGGCGCAGCTCCTCCTCGAGGCGCTTGCGGTCGTCGATGTCGGTGAGCGAGCCGAGGATCGTGCGGGCCCGCGCGTCCCCGTCGCCGCGCGTGACCGGCATCGCCCGCGCGAGCATCCAGCGGTGCTCGGTGTGGCTCGGGCCGCGGAAGCGGTACTCGATCTCGGCGTGCGGGAGCGTCCCGTCGACGACGAGGAGCAGCTCGGTGCGGAAGCGCTCGGCGTCCTCGGGGTGCACGCCCTGGAACCACAGCCGCTGCATCTCCGCGGAGTCGGGGTGCCCCTGCGCGCGGTCGAGCCCGAGCAGGTCGGCGCAGCGGTCCGAGAACGACATCGCGCCGTCGTGCGGGTCCCACTCCCACAGGCCCTCGTTCATGGCCCGCGCGAGCATCGCGTACCGCTCCTCGGAGGTGCGCAGCGTCTCGGTGAGCTGCTCCTGCTCGAACGCCGCGCACAGCAGCGCCGCCCAGTGGTTGTAGGTGTCGCGCCCCGCGGACGTGTCGATCGGGCCGACGACGGCGAGCGTGCCCCAGTCGGTGCCGTTGGCCCGGACCGGCATGAGGTAGGTGACCTCGCCGCGGCTCGCGTCCGCGGCCTCGACGAGCTCGACGGGCGGGAACTGCTCGGGGCGCACCGCGTCGCCGACCCGCGCCGAGCGCACGAGGCCGTCGGGGTCGTGGACGCCCTCGACGACGAGCCGCCCGTCGCGCCAGCGCGCGAGCACCCCGACGCGGACGTGCGAGCGCGCGAGCCAGCGCAGCCGGCCCGGATCGTCCGTCCCGTGCCCGAGCAGGCCCATCCCGATCTCGTACTGCTCCTGGTTCGCGTTGCGCAGCTCGTCGGCGCGGCCCACGTAGAGGCCGGCCTGGATGCGCCAGAGCACCGCGGACGCGCGGCTGCCGATGCCCTCGACCAGGCCGCGGACCGTGCCGGGCCCCTCGAGCGCCGCGAGCCGGTCCTGCACGTAGCGGGTGAGCGCGTCGTCGACCCGCTGGAGCACCTCGGGCCGGTGCACGTGCGCGGACAGCGGGCCGAGCACCGCGGTGACGCGGTCGTGGTCGGGGCGCTCCCCGGTCGCGACGACGCGGTCGACCGCCGCCGCGAGCGCGTCGAGCGTCGCCTGCACCGCGTGGCGTGCGTCGACGAGCGGCGACCCGGCGACGAGCACCGCGTTGAGCCGTGACTCGAGGGCCTCGAGCGCCTCGGCGGGGCTGACCCGCGCCGACGCGGGCCGCTCGTCGGACGCCGCGCACCCGCACGACGCCCGGGCGACGACCTGCGAGGGCGGTGCGTGGCCGGCGGGATCGGGGCTGCTGCCGCGGAGCTCGTCGAGCAGCAGGCGCCCGGCGAGCGCGCCGATGCTGTCGAAGCGCTGGTTGACGGTCGTGAGCGTCGGGCTCGTGAACGCGCCGGCCTCGACGTTGTCGAACCCGACGACGGCGAGGTCGTGCGGGACGGCCACGCCGGCCGCGGCGACGGCCGGGACGAAGCCGAGCGCGTTGCGGTCGGTCGCGAACATCACGCCGGTCGGCCGGTCGTCCGAGGCGAGGAACGCGGCGGCGGCCTGCGCCCCGCCGTGCTCGACGTTGTTCGCGACGGGGTAGAAGTGCGCGGGGTCGGCGACGAGGCCGAGCTCCTCGAGCGCGGCGACGTACGCGACGTGGCGCTCGACCATGTCGGGCTGGGCGAGGCAGCCGACGAACCCGATGCGCGTGTGCCCGTGCTCGGCGAGGTGGCGCACCGCGTCGCGCGTGCCCTGCGCGTTGTCGGGCATCGCGACGGGCGCGTCGAACCCGGGGATGCGGTTGCTCGTGAGCGTCACGGCCTTGCCCGCGGCGCGCACCGCCTCGAGGTACGCGCGCGGGACGGCGGCGGAGACGGAGACGACGGAGTCGACGTGGTCCCACGCGTACCGGCCCGTGAACGGCGGGGGCTCGACGGCGTCGTCGTTCATCAGCCCGGCGTCGAGGGTCTGCGCGACGACGACCCGCCGCCCGCTCCGGCCGAGCTCGCGCGTGACGCCGGCGAGCACCTCGCCGAAGTAGTCGCCCGTGGCCCACTGGCTGAGGACCAGGACGGCGTTCGGGGTGGTCACGGGTCTCCTGGGGGTGGTGGGCTCGGCCGCGTGGCGCCGCGGTGCACGCCTCCCCATCGGCCGGCGCGCACAGGTCCTGACGATTCGGACGCCGCGGACCTGCCCGGACCTGGACGCTCGTCCGGTTTTCACCCGGTCGCGGGGGCGCCGGGAGGGTCTCGTGGGCGTGCCAGACGGCCCCCGGAAGACCCGTGTGGCGCACGTGACGCGACAGACACGCACGTAAACGGCCCGCATGAGGCACACTGGGTGGTGCGATGCGCGCAACCAGCGCGTCCGACGTCGTGGAGCACCGGCGGGTCTCGAGCAGTCGAAACCCCGCAGAGCCGCCGCGAGCCCCGACCTCCTCCACCGCCGGAAAGGCGCCCCCTCATGACCTTCTCTGCTCTCGGCGTGCCCGAGTCCCTCGTCCAGACCCTCACCGCGCAGGGCATCACCGCCCCGTTCCCGATCCAGACCGCGACGCTCCCGGACACCCTCCAGGGCCGCGACGTCCTGGGCCGCGGCCGCACCGGCTCGGGCAAGACCCTCGCGTTCGCCCTGCCGATGGTCGCGCGCCTCGCGGCGTCGACCGGCGCACGCCGCGCCGCCCGACCCCGGGGCCTGATCCTGGCCCCGACGCGGGAGCTCGCGACGCAGATCACCGCGACGCTCGAGCCGCTGGCCCGCGCCGAGCGCCTCAGCATCACGACGATCTTCGGCGGCGTCTCGCAGGGCCGTCAGGTCAGCGCGCTCAACGGCGGCATCGACATCCTCGTCGCGTGCCCCGGCCGCCTCGAGGACCTGCTCAAGCAGCGCTGCCTCACGCTCGACGGCGTCGAGATCACCGTGCTCGACGAGGCCGACCACATGGCCGACCTCGGGTTCCTCCCGGGCGTCAAGCGGATCATGGACCAGACGCCCAAGCGCGGTCAGCGGATGCTCTTCTCCGCGACGCTGGACAACGGCGTCGACCAGCTCGTCAAGCGCTACCTGAGCAACCCGCTCACGCACTCGGTCGACTCCGCGGAGTCCCCGGTCGCGAAGATGACGCACCACGTGCTCGCGGTCCCGGACGCCGAGGCCAAGCGCCTCGTCGTGCAGGAGCTCGCCTCGGGCACCGGTCGCCGCGTGCTGTTCATGCGCACCAAGCACCAGGCCAAGAAGCTCGCCAAGCAGCTCACGAGCGCGGGCATCCCGGCGGTCGACCTGCACGGCAACCTCAGCCAGCCGGCCCGCGAGCGCAACCTCGAGGCGTTCTCCAACGGCTCGGTGCGCGTGCTCGTCGCGACCGACATCGCGGCGCGCGGCATCCACGTCGACGACGTCGAGCTCGTCGTGCACGTCGACCCGCCGGCCGAGCACAAGGCGTACCTGCACCGCTCGGGCCGCACCGCCCGCGCCGGGTCCGAGGGCGTCGTCGTCACCGTCATGCTCCCCGAGCAGGCCGGCGACGTCCGCACGCTGACCCGCCAGGCCAAGATCAACGTCCAGCCGCAGCAGACCCGCCCGGGTTCGCGTGCGGTCGCCGAGCTCGTCGGCGAGGTCGCCGCACTCGTCACGCCGACGGCGGCGTCGCTCGGGATCACCCCGCCGCAGGGCCAGCCGCGTCGCGGTGACAGCCGTCCCGCCGGTGGCGGCAGCGGTCGTCGTCGCGGAGCCGGTGGCGGCGGCGGCGCGGCCGGCGGTCGCGGCCGTGGCGCCGGTGCCTCGGCGGCCGGTCAGGGCGGCGCCCCGGCGTCGGCCGGCGGCCGCAGCCAGGGTGGCGGCTCGTCGCGCGGCGGTCAGCCGGCGCGTCCGGCCCGTGCCGGCGGCGGCGCGCGTCGCGGCGGCGGCAGTACCTCGGTGTACTCGACCTCGACCGGCGGCGCGACGAGCGGCGCGGTCGCGATGTCGATGGCCGGGAACCGCCGCTCGCGCTGAGCCCCTCGCGTCTCCCCGACGCCCCTGGCACCGTTGGTGCCGGGGGCGTCGGCGTGTCCGGGGCAGGCGGCCGCCCGCGCGCCGGGCGAGGCGCGTCCGGGGTCAGGCAGCCGGGCTCGCCCGCCGCGCGAGACGACGTCGCGTCGGCCGGCGGGCGCCGGTCAGCCCGCGCGTCTGCTCCGGACGAGGCGTTCGCGGGCGAGGCCGCGGACTCGGCGCGTCCGGCCGTGGGCCTCGAGGAGCACGAGGACCGCCGCGCTGTGCGACTCGGCGGCGAGCCGGCGCTGCAGCCAGTCCGACCACGCCGCGACCTCGGGCTCCGCCGCCCCCGCGTCGACGGGTGTCCGTCCGCGTAGGACGGCGAGGTCGCCGGCCCTGGCGCGGACCTTCTCCCGCTCGGGCTCGGGCACCGCCCGGACCCACGGCTCGGCCTCGACGGCGGGGAGCCGCTCGAGCATCGCGAACGCGACGCCGACGGCGAGCGCGGGCTCCGGCTCGGCGACCGTCGCGGCCAGGAGCGGCCCGGCGACGTCCGCGCGGGCCAGCGCCGCCTGGTAGACGGCCCAGCGGTCGTGCTCGTCGCGCGGGTCGATCTCGCCGTCCCGGCGGACCAGGCGCAGGAGCTCCGCGAGGGCCGGGCCGTCGGCGGTGCCCTGGTGCTCCTCCACGGGGCCACTGTGCCGCACGCGCAGCACGCCTGAGTCGCGGGCGCGGTGCCGAGCGCCGGATGGCGGCTGCGCGAGCCCGCAGCTACTTCCGGCTCTTCCGCGTGACGCCCAGGACGAGCAGCACCACCACGACGGCGGTGGCGCCCGCCCAGAGCCATCCCTCGAGTCCGAGCGAACCTGCCGACGTCATCCGAGGTCTTCTCCTTCCGTGGCCGCGGGGCTTGCGCTCGCATCTTCGCCGGGATGCCCCGGAGGTGGCGGGTCATCCGTCCACGCACCTTCCAGGACGACGCGGCAGACTGCCCCGATGGTGTCCCCGCCGCTCCCGGAGGAGTCGCCCCGTGCGGTCGCGCGTCTGTCCGCGCTGTGCGAGCGGCTGCTCACGGACCTCGGACCGGAGGTGTTCGAGCGGGACGACGACGGCGTCGGCTTCGTCCTGACCCCGCCGGAGGGTGCCTGCCCCGTCTATCTGCTGGCCTGGGGCGACGCCCTGATCCTCGGGTTCGGCGCGGGCGGGTGCCGGTGGGAGCTGGAGCGGAGCGACGCCGACCTGGACCTCGTCGAGGAGGTCGTCGGGGCCGCGGTCCAGGGCCGCGTGCGCGAGGTGTTCGGTCCCTCGCGCTCCGAGGTGACCCTGTGGTTCGCCGACGGGACGGAGCACCGCACGGCGCAGGCGGACGCGCTGAGCGGGTGCCTGCCGGTGCCGCGCTGGCGCTCGCGCCCGGACCGCCTCCGGGAGTACGCGCCCTACTGACGGCGGGCGCGGGTCCCGGGCCGACGCGGTGGTCGTTGAGGACGAGCGCGGTGGGGGCCGGGTCGAGCGCCGGCCCGCAGGCCGTCGGTGCGCGCGGCACCGCATCGACGACCCGCCCGCCTCGGGCGTCAGAACGCGATGCGTCCGTCCCGGTCGTGCAGCTCGCCCGTCGGGCCGTCGGGGCCCAGCAGCGCGAGCCGGACGGCGGCGTCGGTGCCCTCGGTGACCGTCTGGTGGCCGTTGTGGCCGTTGAGGTCGGTCGCGGTGTAGCCGGGGTCGCACGCGTTCACCCGCATCCCGGGCAGGTTCTTCGCGTACTGCACGGTCAGGGTGATGACGCCCGCCTTCGCGGCGGTGTAGGGGACGGCAAGCACGTGGGACTCGATGCGCGCCGGGTCCTGGAGGAACCGCGGGACGCCGAGGCCGGACGCGACGTTGACGACGACGGGGTTCGCGGAACGGCGCAGCAGGGGCAGCGCGGCCTGGGTGACGCGGACGACGCCGACGAGGTTCGTCTGCAGCACGCTCTCCATCGCCGCGACGTCGAGGTCGTCGACGCCCGACGAGGTCCCGGCGATCCCCGCGTTGTTGACGAGGACGTCGAGCCCGGGGAGCGCGGCGAGGGCGGCGGCGACGGACGCGTCGTCGGTCACGTCGAGCTCGACCGGGATCGCGCCGAGGCCCTTCGCGGCGTCGCCGCTGCCCAGGTCGCGCATCCCGGCGTAGACGGTGTGGCCGGCCTCGAGGAGGCGGCGGGCGGTCTCGAGGCCGAGGCCCTTGTTGGCCCCGGTGATCAGTGTGGTGGTCATGCCGCCACCCTGCGGCGTAGAGCGGGCCCGTTCCAGGCACGGTCCGACGGTAGGACTGCCGGTACCACCCGGCCGTGGCGCCCGCGGGGGACGATGGCTCGGTGACGGGTCCCGAGGTGCGGTCGGGTGCGACGGTGTCGCCGATGCGCGGTGCGGAGCGGCGGCACGGCGAGCCACGTGGGGGCGGTGTCGAGCCGGGCGGCGAGGCGCGGCGGTCCGGTGACTCGTCCGACGAGCTCGCGCGCGTGCTGCGGGCGTGGCGCGACCGGGTCCAGCCGGTCGAGGTCGGGCTGCCCGCGGCGGTCACCCGGCGCACGCCCGGGCTGCGGCGCGAGGAGCTCGCGATGCTCGCCGGGGTGAGCGTCGACTACGTCGTCCGCCTCGAGCAGGGCCGCGCACGCAACCCCTCGCCGCAGCTGCTCGGTGCGCTCGCACGGGCACTGCGGCTGCACGACGGCGAGCGCGACCACCTCTTCCGCGTCGCGGGCGTCGCCGTCCCGTCGCGCCGGACGGTCCCGCGGCACCTCACTCCCGGCGTCCAGCGGATGGTCGACCGGCTCGGCGACCTCCCGCTCAGCGTGTGCACCGCCGACTGGACGCTCGTGCGCTGGAACCCCCTGTGGGCGGCCCTGCACGGCGACCCGTCGGCGCTGGCGCCCCTGGACCGCAACGTGGCGTGGCGGACCTTCGCCACCGGGATCCCGGGGGTGCTGCACTCGCCGGAGGACGCCGAGGCGTTCCGCGCGGACCTCGTCGGCGACCTGCGGGCCGCGGTCGGGCGGTACCCGGACGACCGGGGGCTCGCGTCGCTCGTCGCGCGGCTGCAGCGGGAGTCGCCGGACTTCGCCGCGCGCTGGGCGACCGCGCACGTCGCGGAGCACCGGTCGAGCCGCAAGACCGTGAGCACGCCGGTGGGCCCGATCGCGGTCGACTGCGACGTGCTGACGGCGCCCGGGATCGACGTGCGGATCGTCGTCTACACCGTGGCGCCGGGCTCGGAGGACGCCGAGCGGCTCGACCTGCTGCGGGTCACGGGGCTGCAGGATCTGGGTCCCCGGGGATAGGCGGCAGGTCGGGACGGAATCGGCGACACCCCGCCGATCTCTCCACACGGAGCTACCGGACCGCGCGGTTGCGCTCGGCTCCGGGACGCCGCCGTCAGCGGAACGCCGACGGCGGCGCACCGACCTCCGCGAGCGGGCGGTGCGAGCGGGCCCGGCGGCGGGCGCCGACCACGAGCGCGACGACGAGGCTCACGGCCGCGACGGCGAGCGCGACCTGCGTGCGCGTGGTGCTCCCCGGCGTCTCGCCGTCGACCCACAGCCACGCGACGCCGAGCGGCAGCATCCCGGCGACCGCCCACACGAGCCGCTCCCCGACGCCGGGCGGGCGCAGGGGCACCGTCGGGTCGGCGGTGCGCCGGCGGCGGGCGCCGAGGTCGACGAGCCCCGGGGTGGGGGAGCGGTCGACCGGGACGCGGGCGAGCGCCTCGCGCAGCAGCACGGAGTCGGGCTGGCGCAGCGCGATCTCGACCCGCCGGCCGTCCGGGTCGCGCGTCAGCAGCACGTGCGCGTCGCCCACGCGGTCGCGGAGCTTCGAGGGGCGGTCGCCCTCGACGTGCAGGCGGCCCGGGGACTGCGCGAACCCGCCGCGGCCGGTCAGGTGGGGGACGCCGTCGCTCACGACGACGTGAACGCGGCGGAACCGCTGCGGGTAGGGGTCGTCGCCGCGCACGTGCCCGTCGAAGCGCCTCCACTCCCCGGCGTCGAGCCGCCGGCGGACGTACCGCCGGTGCAGCGCGAGCACCGCGAGCCCGAGCGCGAGGCCGACGAGCTGCCAGCCGAGGTCCGCGAGGGAGTAGTCCATGCGTCAGGCGGTCTTCGGGCGGGTCACGACGAGCAGCGCCCGGGCGAGGGCGAGGCGGGGGACGTCGCGCTCGTCGGCTGTCGTGCCGCCGAGGACCGCGCTCTGCTCGGCGTCGACCTGGACCGCGCACAGCAGCCGGACGGCGGCGCGGGGGTCCAGCACGAACTCGCGCCCGGCGCTGTCGATCGCGCGCTGCACGATCGGGACGAGCGCGGCCTCGAAGCGCTCCTGGTAGGCGAGGTAGTCGGCGGCGACGGCGGGGTCGCGCATCGCGAGCAGCAGGAACTCGCTCGAGACCAGGGTCCACGTGCGGTTGTCGAACGGGCCGACGAGGAACTCCAGGACGAGGTCGCCGATGACGTGCTCGTCGAGCTCGCCCGAGAGGTCGAGCGTCGGGAGGAGCGTGTCGACCCGCTCGTCGAGCGCCGTGAGCCGGAGGCCGTGCTCACGCTCCATGAGCGCGAAGAACAGCTCCTCCTTCGACGTGAAGTTGGAGTAGAACGCGCCGCGCGTGAAGCCGGCGCGCTCGCAGACCTGCTCGACGCTCGCGGCGTGCACGCCCTGCTCGGCGAAGACCTCGTAGGCCGCGTCGAGCAGGCGTTCGCGGGTCCGGCCGCGGCGCGGGGTCCCGGAGGCGGCGACGACGGGTCGCTCCGGCGTGCTGGTGGCCACGGCACCTCCTTCTGGGCTGGACCCTAGCGAACCGGACGGGGTGGGTCGGACGGGACGGCGGGTGATCCCGGTTGCCGATGCATCACTGTATCGGATACGTTTCCGTATTGGATACATCGGCGTATCGCGCTGCTCCGCACCACGTCGCTCATCACGCTGACCCAGCCGACTGGCTGCCTTCCCCGGAGGCCCTGTGTCCTCGTACCTGTACCGGCTCGGGCGCGACGTCTACCGCGCCCGCCGCCGGGTCGCCGCCCTGTGGCTCGTGGTCGTCCTGCTCGCCGGCGCCGGCGCCGCGCTGTTCAACCAGGGCACCGACAACACCTTCTCGATCCCGGGGACCGAGGCCGGCGAGGCGCTCGACCAGCTCAGCCGCACGTTCCCGCAGGTGAGCGGCACCTCGGCGCGCTACGTCGTCGTCGCGCCGGAGGGCTCGGACGTCGACGACCCCGCCGTCGCGCAGGCCGTCGGTGACGCGGTCGAGGTGCTCGGCGACGTCGACGGGGTCGCCGCCGTCACCGACCCCTACGGCACGGACGTGACCGGCTCGGTGTCCGACGATCGCCGCGCGCTCGTGCTCGTCGTGCAGATGGACGGGTCGAGCGAGTCCGTCGGCGAGAGCGCGCTGACCGCGCTCGAGGACGTCGAGGTCGACCTGGCCGAGGCGCTGCCCGCCGGGTCCGAGGCCGCGCTCGGCGGCGAGCTGTTCGCCAACGAGGTGCCGGTCGCGTCGGTCACCGAGGCGCTCGGCGTCGTCGTCGCGCTCGTCGTGCTCGTGATCACCTTCGGGTCGTTCCTCGCCGCGGGGCTGCCGCTGCTCACCGCGCTGCTCGGCGTCGCGCTCTCGATGGCCGGCATCTACCTCGCGACGATCGTCGCGCCCATCTCCTCGACGACCCCGCTGCTCGCGCTCATGCTCGGGCTCGCCGTCGGGATCGACTACGCGCTGTTCATCATCTCGCGGCACCAGGGCCAGCTGAAGGCCGGCATGGACCCCGAGGAGTCCGCGGCGCGCGCGCTCGCGACCGCCGGGTCCGCCGTCGTCTTCGCGGGGCTGACCGTGATGATCGCGCTCGTCGGGCTCGCCGTCGCGCGCATCCCGTTCCTCACCACGATGGGCGTCGCCGCGGCGTGCGCCGTCGGGGTCGCGGTCGTCATCGCGTTGACCCTGACCCCCGCGCTGCTCGGGTTCGCGGGGGAGCGGCTGCGGCCGGGGTACCGCGCGCAGCGGCGGGCGGCGCGGCGCGCGACGCGGGCGCAGGTGCAGGCGCCGCAGGGCGAGCGTGGAGGCGTGGGTGGCGAGTCGGCTCGCGGGGCGGACGACGCCGGCGCGGCGCGGGGAGCGCACGCCGGCGGCACCCCGGTGGCCGGCGCACCGAGCGGCACGCACGCCGCGGGAGCGCACGCCGCGGGCACGCACGCCGCGGGAGCGCACGCGCACGACGCGGTCGTCGCCCCCGTGGCCGAGAACCGCTTCTTCGCCGGGTGGGTGCGTGCCGTCACGCGTGTCCCGGCGCTGACCGTCGTGCTCGTCGTGCTCGGGCTCGGCGCGCTCTCGGTGCCGGCGCTCGACCTGCGGCTCGCGCTGCCCGATGCCGGGTCGCAGCCGGAGGGCACCCCGGCGCGCGAGACGTACGACCTGCTCACCGAGCACTTCGGGCCCGGGTACAACGGCCCGCTCATCGTGACCGGGACGATCGTCGGCTCGACCGACCCGCTCGGGCTGATGGCGGACCTCCAGGCCGAGATCGAGCAGCTCGACGGCGTCGCCGCGGTCCCCCTCGCGACCCCCAACCAGAACGCCGACACCGGCATCATCCAGGTGATCCCCGAGGGCGGCCCCGACTCCGACGCGACCAAGGCGCTCGTGCAGGAGATCCGCGACGCGCACGACGACCTCCAGGAGCGCTACGGCGTCGACCTCGCCGTCACGGGCGTCACGGCCGTCGGCATCGACATCTCCGCGCGGCTCGGCGCGGCGCTGGTGCCGTTCGGGCTGCTCGTCGTCGGGCTCTCGTTCGTGCTGCTCACGATGGTGTTCCGGTCGCTGTGGGTCCCGCTCAAGGCGACCCTCGGGTACCTGCTCTCGGTCGGGGCGTCGTTCGGCGTCGTCGCGCTCGTGTTCGAGCACGGCGTCGCGGCGGACCTGCTCGGGGTCGGGCGGCTCGGGCCCGTCATCAGCTTCATGCCGATCGTGCTCATGGGCGTGCTGTTCGGGCTCGCGATGGACTACGAGGTGTTCCTCGTCTCGCGGATGCGCGAGGACTACGTGCACGGCGGCGACGCGCGCGAGGCCGTGCGGACCGGGTTCGTCGCGTCGGCCGTGGTCGTCACTGCTGCCGCGGTCATCATGTTCTCGGTCTTCGCGGCGTTCGTGCCCGAGGGTGACGTCAACATCAAGCCCATCGCGCTCGGCCTCGCCGTCGGGGTGTTCGTCGACGCGTTCGTCGTCCGCATGACGCTCGTGCCCGCGGTGCTGCACCTGCTCGGCGACCGCGCGTGGCACATGCCGCGCTGGCTCGACCGCGTCCTGCCGTCGTTCGACGTCGAGGGCGAGGGCCTGACGCGGGAGATCGCGCTCGCGGACTGGCCCGAGCCGGGCGCGACCGACGCCGTGGCCGCGCAGGGCCTGCGCCTCGACGCCCCCGACGGCACCCCGATCTACTCAGGCGTCGACCTGCGCGTCCCGCAGGACGGCCTGCTCGTCGTGCACGGGCCCCACCGCAGCGGCCGGACCGCGCTGCTGCTCACGCTCGCCGGCCGGGCCCACGCCGACGCCGGCGTGCTCAAGGTCGACGGGCTCGTCGCCCCCGAGCGGGCCTCCACCATCCGGGGCCGGGTCGCCGTGGCGTCGCTGGCCCGGGCCGTCGACCCCGTCGGCGAGCTGCGCGAGGCGTTCGCGTCCCGCGCGGTCGTCGTCGTGGTCGACGACCTCGACGCCGTCGGTGACCCCGTGCTGCGCCGCGACGTGCGGGCGTGCGTCGAGGAGGCGCTGCGCCAGGCGCGCGTCGACGGCCGCCGCCTCACGCTCGTCGCCAGCTGCCTCGACCCCGCCGACCTCGACGGCCTGCTCCCCGAGACGCCCGGCGGCCGCGTCGCCGTGCGCGTCGCCGCTGCTCCCGACCTCGTGAAGGTGCGTTGATCGCATGGCACTCACTTCTCCCTCGCTGCTGCGCCCCGAGCGCGCCCGGACGTCGGGACGCGCCACGTGGGTCACCGTGCTCGGGCTCGTCCTCGTGCCCCTCGTCGTCGGCGGCCTGCTCACCTGGGCGCTGTGGAAGCCCACCGAGCGGCTGGACCGCATGCATGCCGCGATCGTCAACCTCGACAAGGCCGTCGAGGTCGACGGGCAGACGGTCCCGCTCGGGCGGCAGCTCGCGTCGGCGCTCGTCACGTCCGACGGGGCGTCCGCAGATGCGGAGGGCGACGGCGCCGCTGCCGACGGCACCGCTGCAGACGGGGGCGCCGCGGGCGTCGCGAACGCGGTCGACGACGGCACCGACACGACCGGCGTCGCGAACGTCTCCGGCTCCGACTCGTCGGGCAACTTCACGTGGGTCCTCACCGACACCGACGACGCCGAGCAGGGGCTCGCCGACGGCACCTACGCGACCGTCGTCACGATCCCCGAGGACTTCTCCGCCGCGGCCACGTCGTTCGGCGGCGAGGCCGGCGACGCCGTGCAGGCGCGCATCGACATCGCGACGAGCGAGCGCTCGCGGCTCGTCGACGCCGCCGTCGCGCAGGCCGTCACCACGACAGCCGTCGGGCTGCTCAACGACCAGCTCACCACGACCTACCTCGACAACGTGCTCGTCGGCTTCACGACGCTGCACGACTCGCTCGGCGAGGCCGCGTCCGGCGCCGACCAGCTCGCGTCGGGTGCCGGGCAGCTCGGCACGGGCGCGACGCAGGTCGCCGACGGGACGACCGCGCTCGCCGACGGCGTCGGGCAGCTCGGCGACGGCGCGGACGCGCTCGCGGGCGGGATCGGGCAGCTCGGTACCGGTGCGGGGCAGCTCGCCGGGGGCGTCGGGCAGCTCGCCACGGGCGCGGGGGAGCTGTCGAGCGGGCTCTCGCGGCTCGCGCAGGAGACGCGGGCGTCGGCGCAGGCTGCGGCGGGGTCGGCACCGCAGGTCGCGCAGCTGACGCAGGGGGCGGACGCGCTCGCAGGAGGGGTCGGCCGTGTCGGTGCCGGTGCTGCCTCGCTCGCCGACGCCGCGGCCGGGAACCAGAGCCTGGTCGACGGCGCGCTTCAGCAGATCGGTGTGCTCGCCTCCGCGTGCGCGGGAAGCAGGGCGACGCCCGACGAGGCCGCGGCGGCTGACGCCGCGTGCCAGGCGGTCGTCGGCTACACGACGGCGCAGCGGGCGCCGGACGAGAGCGGCCCCGGCGGCTTCCCGACGCTCGCCTTCTCGGCGAAGGGTCTCGCGACCGGGTCCGTAGGCCTCCGGGACGGCGTCACTGGTGGCGACCAGTCGCTCGTTGCTGGGGCTACCCAGCTCGCCGCCGGCGTCCGCGGCCTCGCCGGCGGCGTCACGGCGTCCGCGTCGGGCCTCGGCACACTCGCCGACTACCTCGACCAGTCCGCCCAGGGCGCCGCGCAGCTCGCGTCGGGCGCCCGCACGGCGGCGGGCGGCGCACGCGACCTCGCGAGCGGCGCCCGGACCGCCGCGGGCGGCGCGCGCGAGCTCGCCTCCGGCGCGGACGACGCCGCCGCGGGTGCCGGCGAGCTCGCCTCGGGCGCGGGCCAGGTCGCGTCGGGCGCGGCCGAGCTGTCGTCCGGTGCGGGTGAGCTCGCGTCGGGTCTCGGCGAGGCGGGCGAGCAGGTGCCGTCCTACACCGACGAGGAGGCCGCGACGCTCGCGGACGTCGTCGCGACGCCGGTCGCCGCGCGGGCCGCCGACGACGGCGCGCTGTTCGGCGACACGAGCGTGCCGTGGCTCGCGGCGCTCGCGCTGTGGCTCGGGGGGCTCGCGACGTTCGTCGTGCTCGCCGCCGTGCCGCACCGCTCGCTCGGCTCGACGCGCTCGTCGGTCCGGCTCGCGCTCGGCGCGTTCGCGCCGGGCGCGCTCGTCGGCGCCGTCCAGGGCCTCGCCGTCGGCGGGATCATGGCGTTCGCGCTCGACCTGTCGCCGGCCGGCTGGACGGCGTTCTTCGCGGTCGCGGTCCTCGCCGGGGTCGCGTTCGCGGCGGTCAACCAGGGCCTCGTCGCGGTGCTCGGCGGGGTCGGCCGGTTCGCGTCGGTCGTGATCGCGGTCGTCGGGCTCGCCGGTGCCGTCGTCTCGACCGTCCCGGCGCTCGTCGAGCACGTGTTCGCCGCGCTGCCGCTCTCCGCGGCGCTCGACGGGCTGCAGGGCGTCGTGACCGGCCAGGGCGGCGCGGGCGGTGCGATCGCGGCGCTGCTCGTGTGGGCGCTCGCGGGGCTCGCGGCGTCGACCGCCGCGGTGGCCCGGCGCCGTGTGGTGCCGGCTGGGCAGCTCGCACGGTGGGTACGTGCGGCGTGACGTCACGGGTGCCCGCCGCGCCCGCCTGAGCACGCACGCCGTGGCCCGCCGGGCGGGTCGGCCGCTGGTCACGTGACGCCAACCACACCGCTAATCCGCTCATGTCGGCGTCTTGTTAGCATGTTTAGCGGAAGGTGGCGGGATCCGTGGAGTCGTTCGCCGACCTCGACCGGCTCATCGGTGCGGTCCCGTTCGCGATCGTCAACGACCTTCGCACCATCGACACCGGGCGCGGCAGCGAAGCCCTCTACCGCGACAAGCTTCCCCAGCTCCTGACGAGCTTGGCGCACCGTGCGCGCGTCGCCAGCATCGAGGCGTCGTCCGCCATCGAAGGCGTCGTCGTTGACGATCGTGCGCGCGCCGCGGAGATCGTCTCCGGTCGCGCCACCACGCTCCACACCCGCAGCGAGCAAGAGCTCGCGGGGTACCGTGCGGCCCTGGACTACCTGTACCAGGAACAGTGGCAGCCCATGAACACCGGACTCGTCCTCCACCTGCACCGGTTGCTGTTCGGTTACACCGCGGTGTCCGGGGGCGCGTTCAAGGACACGGACAACATCGTCGTGGACCGCCTGCCGGACGGTACGCGAGTCAAACGGTTCACCCCGGTCTCGGCACGGCAGACCCCCCACCACGTGGACGAGCTCGTGCAGCGCTACCGGACCGCCACGGCCGCGAACCGGCACCACCCTGCCCTGCTCGTCGGCCTGTTCGCGCTGGACCTGCTGACGATCCACCCGTTCCCCGACGGCAACGGACGCATCGCCCGTGCGCTGACCAACGCTCTCCTGCAGGACGTCGGCTACGAGGTCACGCGTTACGTCTCCCTCGAGACGTCCGTGGCGCGATCGGCGGACGCGTACTACGCCGCACTCCTCGCCTCGACGCACGGCTGGCACGACGGTGCACACGACCCCTGGCCCTGGCTGCGCGACTTCACGCGCACGCTCGCGAGCTCGTACGAGGAGCTGGCGACTCTGACGTCGTCCGCGCGCAGCGGAGGGTCCAAGCAGGACCGGGTCCGGACCCACGTCCTCGAGCACGCAGCGAGCACGTTCAAGATCTCCGACGTCCGTGCTGCTCTGCCCGGGGTCTCCGACCCGACGATCCGGCTCGCGCTCGCCCAGCTACGGGCAGAGGGTCTTGTCGAGGTCGACGGTGCGGGGCGCAGTGCCACGTGGAAGCGGCTCTCTCGCAGCTGACGAGGCCGCGCGCGGCGGTCGGGTCGGCGTGCGAGGCTGGCGGGGACCGAGCCGCAGGACGCACGAGGAGGAGCTGTGCTGGGCCCGCCACCGCCCGGAGCGCCTTCGACGGGCCGCCCGCTCATGACCTTCGGCCATGGGACCACCGGGCAGGACGAGATCCTGACCGTGCTGCACGGCGCGGACGTCAGTCTGCTCGTCGACGTCCGGCGCTTCCCCGGCAGCCGCCGGAACCCGCACGTCGCCCGCGACGAGCTCGCGCGCTGGCTGCCTGAGGCGGGGATCGACTACCGCTGGGAGCCTCGGCTCGGTGGCCGGCGGACCGTCGCTGCTGCGTCGCGCGCGGCCGCCGCCGAGGGCGGGGGAGCAGAGGCCGCGGACGGTCCGCACGGACCGGCCGGCGCCGACGACGACCCCGGCGACCCGTGGTGGCGCGTCGAGGCGTTCCGCGCCTACGCCGCGCACACCCGCACCGACGAGTTCCGCGGCGGCATGGCGGACCTGCTCGACGACGTCGCCCGCGGCCCCCGCGCGACCGTGGTGATGTGCAGCGAGACGGTGTGGTGGCGCTGCCACCGGCGGCTGGTCAGCGACGTCGCGGTGCTCCTGCACGGCGTGCCCGTCGAGCACCTCGGCCACGACGGCCGGCGCACCCCGCACCGGCCGCCGGAGGGTGCCCGGGTGACGGAGGCCGGGCTGCGGTACGACGGGCCCGCGGGGGACGACACGGGGTCCGACGGCCGTCCCGCGTAACCTGTCGACCGACAGGAACAGGCGAACCGAGGAGTGGGCGTGGACAGCGCGCTGGAACCGATCTACGCGCAGGTGCTGCGCCGCAACCCCGGGGAGGCGGAGTTCCACCAGGCCGTCCGCGAGGTCTTCGACACCCTCGGCCCCGTGGTCCGCGCGCACCCGCAGTACACCGAGGGCGCGGTGCTGGAGCGCCTGTGCGAGCCCGAGCGGCAGATCATCTTCCGGGTGCCGTGGGTCGACGACGCCGGGCGCGTGCAGATCAACCGCGGCTTCCGCGTGGAGTACAGCTCCGCGCTCGGCCCGTACAAGGGTGGCCTGCGGTTCCACCCGTCGGTGTACCTGGGCATCGTCAAGTTCCTGGGCTTCGAGCAGATCATCAAGAACGCGCTCAGCGGGATGCCGATCGGCGGCGGCAAGGGCGGCGCCGACTTCGACCCGCGCGGCCGCTCCGACGGCGAGGTCATGCGGTTCTGCCAGTCGTTCATGACGGAGCTGTACCGCCACATCGGCGAGCACACCGACGTCCCCGCGGGCGACATCGGCGTCGGCGCCCGCGAGATCGGCTACCTGTTCGGCCAGTACAAGCGGATCACCAACCGCTACGAGTCGGGGGTGCTGACCGGCAAGGGCCTCACCTGGGGCGGCTCGCTCGTGCGCACCGAGGCCACCGGCTACGGGACCGTGCTGTTCGCCGAGCAGATGCTCGCGACGCGCGGCGCGGCGTTCGACGGCCTGCGGGTGGCGGTGTCGGGCGCCGGCAACGTCGCTACCTACGCGATCCAGAAGGCCCAGTCGCTCGGCGCCCGCGTCGTGACGTTCTCCGACTCCTCGGGCTACGTGGTCGACGAGGCCGGCATCGACCTGGAGCTGCTCCGCCAGGTCAAGGAGGTCGAGCGCGGCCGCGCCGCCGACTACGTGGCCCGCCGCCCGGGGGCCCGGCTCGTCGAGGGCGGGAGCGTGTGGGACGTGCCCGTCGACGTCGCGCTGCCGTGCGCGACGCAGAACGAGCTCACGGTCGACGACGCCCGCACGCTGCTGACGAACGGCGTCCGGGCCGTCGCCGAGGGCGCGAACATGCCGACGACGCCCGACGCCGTGCAGCTCCTCCAGGAGGGCGGCGTGCTGTTCGGCCCCGGCAAGGCCGCGAACGCCGGGGGCGTCGCGACGTCCGCGCTCGAGATGCAGCAGAACGCGTCGCGCGACTCGTGGACGTTCCCGCACACCGAGGAGCGGCTCGCCGAGATCATGGTCGCGATCCACGACCGCTGCGCCGCGACGGCCGAGGAGTTCGGGGCGCCCGGCAACTACGTGCTCGGCGCGAACATCGCCGGGTTCCGCCGGGTCGCGGACGCGATGCTCGCGCTCGGCGTCATCTGAGCGAGCGGGCCGCGGGTGGTCCCGGGCCGGACGCGCGTCGTGCTGTGCGGCCGCCGCGGACGTGCGAGTCTCGTGACATGACTGGGGGGGTCACCGCAGGGTCGACGGCCGCCGCGCCCGGGGCAGAGGGCCGACCGGGCGACGCGTCCGGGGAGGGCGTGCCCGCAGGCGCTGCGCCCCAGGCGCCTCCGGCGGCCGACGCGTACGCCGCCCTGCTCGAGGACGGCACCGACGCCGTCATCCGCACCGACGCGACCGGCGCGATCGTCGCGGCCAACGCCGCCGCCCGCCGGCTGCTCGGGCGGGACCAGGCCGAGCTTCGGCGCGCGGGTCTCGGCGGGGTGCTCGACCCCGCGGACGAGCGTTGGGGGCCGGCCCTCGTCGAGCGCGCCGCGACGGGCTGGTTCCGCGGCGAGCTCCGCGCGCGGCGCCCCGACGGGTCGACGGTCACCGTCGACCTCACCTCGACGCTGACCGGGGACGGCGGTGCGGTCGCGCTCCTGCGCACCGCGTCCGACGGCGCCCCGGCGCTCCAGAGCGCCGATGACCTGCGGCGCGCGGCCGAGGCCGTCATCGACACGCTCGAGTCGGTCAGCGACGCCTACTTCGCGGTCGACGAGGACTGGACCATCACCTACATGAACCGCAACGCCGAGCTCGTCGCGCGCGTCGACCGGTTCGAGCTCGTCGGACGCGGGTTCTGGGACGTGTTCCCCTCGACCCGAGGGACGGTCTTCGAGGAGCGGTACCGGCGCGTGATGAGCACCGGGGAGCCCGAGGAGTTCGAGGGACGTCACGAGGCGTCGGACCTGTGGGTCGAGGTCCGCGCGTACCCGCTCCCGGGTGGGGGCCTCGCCTCGTACTCGCGGGACGTCACCGAGCGGCACGTCGCGCAGCGGGAGCGCGAGGAGCTGCTCGCGCGGGAACGTGCCGCCCGCGCGGCGGCCGAGGCGGCGCAGCGGGAGCTCACCGCGCAGGCGACGCACGACAACGTGACGGGCCTGCTCAACCGGTGGGGGCTGCTGCGCGAGCTGCGGGCCACGACCCCGGGCAGCGGCGGCGTCGTGCTCATGTTCCTCGACCTCGACCGGTTCAAGCTCATCAACGACACGTTCGGGCACGTCGCCGGGGACCAGGTGCTCGCGGCGGTCGCCGAGCGGCTGCGGCGGCTCGTGGGACCCGACGACCTCCTCGCGAGGTTCGGCGGCGACGAGTTCGTCGTCGTCCTGCGCAGCGCGTCGGTCCGGCGTGCCGAGGACCTCGCCCGGCGCCTCGTCGCGGCGGCGGAGGACCCGATCCCCGTCGGGCACACGCTCCTGCCGCTCACGACGAGCATCGGCCTCGCGGCCGCCGACGACGCCTCGGCGGTCGACACGCTGCTGCGCGAGGCGGACGCGGCGCTGCACCGGGTCAAGGCCGAGGGGCGCGACGGCTTCGCCTGGTTCGACGAGGCGCTGCACCGGCGGGACGTCGTGCGCGTCGAGACCGAGCGCGACCTGCGGCGCTCGCTGCGCACCGGGGACGCGCTGACGCTGCACTTCCAGCCGGCGTTCGCGCTCGACAGCACCGAGATCACGCACATCGAGGCGCTGGCCCGGTGGGACAGCCCGGGTCGCGGGCCCGTGCCGCCCGCCGAGTTCATCCCGGTCGCCGAGGAGTCGGGGCTCATCCTCGCGGTCGGGGAGCGCGTCCTCGCGTGCGCCGTCCGGCAGGTCGCGCTGTGGCCGGACGCGGCGTCGGCACGCGTGTGGGTCAACGTCTCCCCGCGCCAGCTGGCCGTGCCCGGCCTGGCGGACACCCTCCTGCGCCACCTGGACGCGTGGCACGTGGCACCCGGACGCCTCGGCATCGAGGTCACCGAGTCCACGATGGACGACGGGCGGCTCGTCGCCCAGCTCGAGGAGGTCCGGCGCCTGGGGGTCGCGGTCGCGATCGACGACTTCGGCACCGGGTACAGCTCGCTGTCCCGGCTCGCCGGCGCGCCCGTGGACGTCATCAAGATCGACCGCTCCTTCGTCGCCGCGGGGTGCACGCCCAAGGGGCGGGCGCTCCTCGAGGGGATCGTCACGCTCGCGCACGCGATCGGCGCGTACGTGATCGCCGAGGGCATCGAGACGCCGCAGCAGCTCGACGCGATCGCCGCGGTCGGTGCGGACGCCGCAGCCGGCTTCCTCCTCGCGCGACCGCAGCCCGCGACCGCGGTCTCGTGGCGCAGCGCCTACCCCCTCCCGCGGAGCGGCGGTGCGACGGTCGCCCCGGCCGGGCCGCGCTGACGGCACGTCCGCCGTGACCGCGGCCTGCGTCGGTCGCTATGGTCGAGCGGTCACGACAGTGACCACGTCGTTGGGGGGCGGTCGTGCGAGGAGCTCGACGGACGGGTGCGTCCGGTGCCTGAGGCCGGTGCCGCGCGCACGACGGAGGACCTGCTGAGCTTCTGCGTCGCGGCCGCGGACGCGCCCATCACCATCGCGGACGCCCGCGAGGCGGACCACCCCCTCGTCTACGTCAACCGGGCGTTCGAGGTCATGACCGGCTTCGCGGCGCGGGACGTGCTCGGGCGCAACGCACGGTTCCTGCAGGGGGCCGCGACCGACCGCGCCGCCGTGCACGCGATGGGTGCCGGCCTGCGCTCCGGGCAGTTCACGCGCGTCCGGCTGCTCAACTACCGCGCGGACGGCACCTCGTTCTGGAACGACGTCCACATCTCGGCCGCGCGCGACGGCACCGGCACGGTCACGCACTTCATGGGCGTCCAGCACGACGTGACCCCCGAGGTCGAGGCCCAGACGCGCGCCGTCCAGGCGATGACCCGCGACCCGCTCACGGGCCTGCTCAACCGCGCGGGGTTCGACGACGCGATGCACCGGGCGCTCGAGCGTGCGACCAGGACCGGCGCGGCGGCCGCGGTGCTGTTCCTCGACATCGACGCGTTCAAGGCCGTCAACGACGTGCACGGCCACCTCGTCGGCGACGTCTACCTCACGCACGCGGCCCACTGCCTGCAGAACCGGCTCCGCGAGCACGACGTCGTCGGGCGGCGCGGGGGCGACGAGTTCGTCGCGCTCCTCGTCGACGTCCCGGGCGACCCGGCGCACGCCGTCGACCGGGTCGTCGCCGACCTCGACGCGGCGCTGCGCGAGCCGTTCACCGTCGACGACGTCGTGCACCGGATGACCGTGAGCATCGGCGCGGCCGTCTGCCCGCGCGACGGGACGACGGCGCGCGACCTCGTCCGACACGCCGACGCGGCGATGTACCAGCGCAAGCGGGAGCGGGCCGCCGGGCGGGCCTGACGCCAGGGCGCCGTCCGGGCGGGTCTCGTGCGGCGCGGGCACAGATCGCGGCGGCGCAGCGTTGTGCAGGTCGACGGGTGAACCCCGCGACGACGAGGAGGGCGCATGACGAGCACGCCGACCGACGGCACGAGCCGCTACGAGGTCAGCAGGAGCGACGACGAGTGGCAGCTGCTGCTCCAGCCGCAGGAGTTCGCGGTGCTGCGCCGCGCCGGGACCGAGCGCCCCTGGACGGGTGAGCTGCTCGACGAGAAGCGCGAGGGCGTCTACCGCTGTCGCGCGTGCAGCCAGGAGCTGTTCCGCTCCGACACCAAGTTCGACTCGCACTGCGGGTGGCCGAGCTTCTTCTCGCCGCTCGCGGGGGACCGGGTCGAGCTGATCACCGACCGCACGCTCGGGATGGTGCGCACCGAGGTCCGCTGCTCGCGGTGCGGCTCGCACCTCGGGCACGTGTTCGACGACGCGCCGCAGACCCCGACGGGCGACCGGTTCTGCATGAACTCGGTGAGCCTGACGTTCGAGCCCGCCGCCCCGGAGCAGCAGGCCTGACGACCGCCGCTGACGGCCCCCTGCGCCGAGCAGGGGGCCGTCGCTGCGCCCCGGGGACGACGCGAGGCCCGCCCCTGCGCACACGCGCTCCCGGAGCCGCACCGCCGCCCGATCGGGCACGGTCCGCTGCACGTCCGGGGGACCGTCCGGTCGTGGTCGCGCCGGCGGCTCGGAGCGATGCTGGACGGCGGTCGGCCGCGGCGCGTCGACCGGCAGAGCCCGCGCGTGGCCGGTCCGCGGGCCGGGCGAGCCCGAGGAGGCGACGTGGCGCACGTCCGCGAGGCACGCCCCGAGCGGGCCCCCGGCGCGCGCGACGTGCCGGAGCGGGTCCGGCCCGCCGACCGGACCGAGGCCCGCGCCGACGACCGGGCGACCGGCCCGCTGCCGCCCCCGGTCGTGCTGCGCCTGCAGCAGCGCGCGGGCAACTCGGCGGTCACCGCGCTCCTGGCCGCCGGGCGTGCGGGCGGCGCCGCGGTGGACACGCTCGACGCCGAGCGGCGCGACGCGGACGACCGGGCGCAGGAGGTCGACGGGACCGCGGACGGTGCGGCCCGGGGCGCGCGCGACGGCCGCGCCGAGCGAGCAGGGGACCGAGCGGGCGACGACCGCGCGACGAGCACCGCCGCCGGCGCGGAGGCTGCTGCGACTCCGGCCGCGTCGACGGCGACCTCTGCACCGCAGCAGCTCGAGACCCCGGCCGGGCCGCCCTCCCCGGGTGCGGAGGCGTCACCCGCGCGCGCCGCCGGCACCGGCGCCGCCGCGGCCACACCGGGGACCGCACTGCCGTCGACGGCGCCGGGCACCGCCCCGGAAGGCGCCGCCGACACCGCGGAGGCGTCCCGCCCGCCCGGGGCCACCCCGGTCGCGGCCGGTCTGCTCGCCCCTGCCGCGGGTCCCGCCGCACCCGGCGGCGGCGCCGACCCTGCCGCGCCGGGGATCGCCGCCGACACCGCGGACGCGTCCCGCCCGCCCGGGGCCACCCCCGCCACGGCCGGTCTGCTCGCCCCTGCCGGGGGTCCCGCCGCACCCGGCGGCGCCGGCCCTGCCGCCGCGCCGGGGACCGCAGCACGCACGGCACCCGCTCCCCGACCTGCCCCCGCACCGGCGCGCGGTGCCTCGCCGCCCGCGGCTCGGGGTCTCACCGGAGGGCCCGCGACCGCGCCGTCCGCCGGGGCGGCGTCGGGCCCGGGCGTGGCCCCCGCGGCGGCGAGCGGCCCTGCACCGGCGGCGGCGAGCGGCCCCGCGCTCGACTCCGGCGGTGACGCCGAGTCCGCGCCCGCGCCGGAGGCGCCGGCCGCGGGGCTGAGCGACGCGGAGCTCGCGACGGTCGACCAGGAGGCCGAGGCGTCGGGCAGCACCACGGCGGAGCCGGACGTGGACGAGTCGCCGGCTGCGGCGGGCGCGGGGTCGAGCGCGCCGCAGGGTGGCACAGCGGACTCGGACGCGGGAGCGGGTGGCCCGGGGTCGACCTCCGCCGAGGATGCGGTCGCGCACGACGGGCCGGCGGCCGAGGCTGAGCCCGAGTCGGCCACCCCCGCCCCGGCGGAGGCGGACGCGCTGGCCGGCGAGGGTGCCGCACCCGGCGCCGACGACCCGGGGCCGCTGCTCGACGAGGATGCCGGACCCGCGCCGGAGACCGCCGGACCGTCGTCGCACGCCGGTGCGGAGCCGACCGAGGGCGGACCGGCTGTGGGCGGACCGGCGGAGGGACCGGGTGCCGAGGCGGCCGGAGGCCCCGGCGGCGGCCCGGCAGCCGACGACCTGGCCGCCGAGCCCTCCGGCGTGGACGCCGAACCCGCCGACGCCGCGCAGGCCGACGCCGGAGTGGACGGCTCCGGGGAGGCGGCCGCCGCCGAGCCCGCGTCCGACCCGGCCACGGAGCGCGCCGAAGTCGCGAGCGCCGCGCAGGCCGAGGTCGACGAGGAGTCCGCCGAGACGCCCGAGCCCGAGGTGGCCGGGGGCGGCGGGGGAGGGGGCGGTGCGGTCGAGGCGCCGCCGGCCGCACCCGCGCCGGACGTGTCGGGCGCACCCCCGGAGTCCGCGATGGCGACGCTCGCGTCGCTGCGGCCGACGCAGATGGAGGGGACGCTCGCGGGCGTCGCCGCAGCCGCTTCCGGGGCTGCCGCACGCGAGCGCAGCCGGGTCGCCGCGGCGCCGCCGCAGGCCACGCCGCTCGCGGGCGCCACCGTGGCGACCCCGGCGTCGGCGCTCGTGCCCTCGACCGGTGCCCCGACGGCCGCGGCGGTCCGTCGCGCCGAGGCCGGCGCCGCGCGCCCCGTCCCGCCACCGCCCCCGCTGCCCCCGGCGCGCGCCGCCGTCCCGACCGCGGGCGTCGCCGCGCCGCCCCTCCCGAGCGCCCGCGAGGGCGGGCTCACCGCCGAGGCGGCGGGTGACCTGGCGTCGACCCTGCGCCGGCTGCCGACCCGTGACCCGGGCGCCCAGGCGACGGCGGGTGCGCCGCCCGCGGTCCCGCTCGTCGGCGACGCGGACCCGGGGCAGGTCGGGGCGCAGCAGGCGCACCTGCTCGAGGGCGTCGGCCAGGCGCAGGCCGAGGGGGCGCGCGACGCCGCCGAGCCGCTCGGCGAGGACGCCGTGCACCCGACGGTCCCCGTCGAGACCCTCCAGGCCGAGGTCCCGGGCGCGTCGGCGGGGACCCCGGGCGCCGCGCCGGGCCCGGCGGCCGCGGGCGGTGGCGGCGGCGCGGGGGGCTCCGGGGGCGCGAGCGAGGACGACGCCGCAGTCGACGCGGTCGCCGAGGAGCAGCAGGGACCCGCGCTGCGGGCGGCCGCCGCGGGGGCGTCGGGCGAGATGGCGCAGGCCCGCGGCCGGCACGCCCAGCAGGAGCAGGCGCAGCGACAGGAGTCCGCGCAGCAGGTCGCCGCGCTCGAGCAGGAGCACGCGCAGGCGCAGGCCGACGAGCGCGCGGGCGTGCGTGCCGAGGCGACCGAGCAGCGCGCGCAGTGGCGGACCGAGCACGCGACGCTCGTGGGAGGCGCCCGCGCCGAGGCGCAGCAGGTCGGCACGGCGGCGTCGGCGACGGTCGCGTCCGAGGCGCAGCAGGCCCGCACCGAGGCGGCCGCCGCGCACGCCGAGGGCGACCAGCGGGCCGCCGAGGCGCGGCGCGAGGGCGAGCAGGAGGCGCAGCGCGCGCAGGCCGAGGGGCAGAAGGAGAGCAGCGGAGGCTTCCTCGGGTGGCTGTCGTCGAAGGCGAGCGCGCTGTTCGACCGGGTCAAGCAGGGCATCAGCGCGGCCTTCGAGAAGGCCCGCCAGGCGGTCAAGGGCGCGATCGAGGCCGCGCAGAAGCTCGCGACCGCCGTGATCGAGAAGGCCCGGCAGGCCGTCGTCGCGGCGATCCGGCTCGCGGGCTCCGCGCTCACCGCGATCGGCGACCGGGTGCTCGCCGCGTTCCCGGCGGCGCGCGAGCGCTTCCGGAACGCGATCCGGGGTGCGGTCCAGCGCGCGGAGGCCGCCGTGAACCGGCTCGCCGAGGGCCTCAAGGCGGGCGTCCGCGCCGCGCTGGGACTCCTCGGGCGGGCGCTCACGGCGCTGCTCGACGGGCTCGAGGCCGGGCTCAAGGCTGCGGTCGACGCGGTCGCGGCCACCGTCAAGGGAGCCATCGCGGCGGCGCGGGCCGCGCTCGAGGCGCTCGGGGCGTTCCTGGCGATCGCGAAGGACGTGGCGGCGAACCCGGGCGCGTGGCTGCGCAACCTCGGCGCCGCGGTGCTCGACGGCCTGCGCAACCACCTGTGGGTCGCGCTCAAGACCGCGGTGAAGCAGTGGTTCGACCAGAAGGTCGAGCAGGTCGTCGGCGTCGGTCAGGCCGTCTGGAACCTGCTCACCAAGGGCGGCATCTCGGTCGCGAAGATCGGGGCGATGGCGTGGGAGGGCCTCAAGGCGGCCATCCCGCCGGCGCTCATCGCGCTCCTCGTCGAGAAGCTCGTCGCGATGATCGTGCCCGCGGCCGGCGCGGTGCTGGCGATCATCCAGGGGCTGCAGGCGGCGTGGGGTGCCGTGAGCCGCATCCTGCAGGCGATCGATCGCTTCGTGACGTTCCTCAAGGCCGTCCGCAGCGGCACCGCCGGCCCCGCGTTCGCGAGCGCCGTCGCGGCCGCGGGCATCGCGGTGCTGGACTTCGTCGCGAACTTCCTCCTCGCGCGGCTGGCCAAGGGCGCGAGCAAGGTCGCCGGGAAGATCCGTGCGCTCGCCCAGAAGATCGGGGCGGCGCTCAAGAAGGTCGGCAAGCGGGTCGGCGGCGGGCTGAAGAAGGTCGGGAAGAAGATCGCGGCGAAGGTGAAGGGCGCCCGCGACCGCTTCCGGGCGTGGCGCGAGCGGCGTGCGCAGAAGAAGGCGAAGAAGAAGGGCGAGAAGCCCGAGGACCGCACCGCGAAGCTTGAGGAGCGGCTGCGCAGGGCCGTCGCGGCGATCCAGCCGCAGGCGGAGAGTCTCCTTGCCCGCGGTGTCTCGGGCCTCGGGCTGCGCGCCCGGATGCTGTTCTGGCGCGCCCGGTACCGGCTGACGTCGGTCGAGCTCCGGGGAAGCGGCGGAGCGGGTGAGATCTGGGCGACGATCAACCCGAGCAGCAAGGTCAAGAGCACCGCCGTGCTGACGGCCGCGCAGATCCGGCAGGCCGTCAACCAAGCGGTCCGGGACGCGCTGCGCGACCCGGAGGTGCGCCGTCGGCGCCGGGACCTCGCCGCCCAGGTGCGCGAGGACCCGAGCCGGATGGACGTCTCGGGTGGCGAGGGCTGGGGGGCCGCGACCCAGCACCTGCGCAACGAGGAGAACCGAGCATGGCCCCGCTCGCAGCAGACGGGCACGCACGGGACCGACGCGGGCCCTGCCCTGACGACCAGCGAGCGGCGCTCGCCGCCGTGGTTCGGGCCGGGGCCGACGAGCGGGTTCGTGGGGGGCGTCGGCACCTATCCGGAGATCGCGGAGCAGCTGCGCGCGTCCGGGGTGCCGGACGCCGTGATGGCGCAGCACATGCACGAGCTCGTCCGCACGGGCGTCGCGCCGAAGTCCCTCACGTCGGGTCAGGCGGCACTGCTCGGCAACCTGTCGTGGCTGATGTTCGGGCGGGAGGCGCACCGCAACCGCCGCACGACGGCGTACGCGCCGATGACGATCGACCTGGTCAGCACCGGTGACATGACCTGGCACGAGGCCTTCGCGCAGTTCGAGCCGGGCGGCGGCCAGCCGCGGACGGGCGGGCGCGGCGCCTTCCCGATGTCGATGAAGGGAGCGGAGCGCGCCGCCGCGGAGCTGAACCCGCAGGACCCGCGCACTGCTCGAGAGCCGTCGGCCGCGACCCCGTCGAAGGACACGCTCGAGAACCGACGCCGGAACCGCGAAGAGCTCGAACGGCGTGAGACGGAGCTGTGCGAGAGGTGGGTCACGGCCCGGCTGCGCGCGGGGCAGGGCATGGTGGGGCTCAGCGCGCAGGCGCTCGGGGACGCGGTGCGCCGGATGGTGCGTGAGTTCTTCGGCCGGGCATGAGCCCCGGTCCGACCGACGACGACGGGGAGGGTGAGATGGAGGGACCGCCGCTGCGTGTCCTGCTGCGACCGCTCAGCGGGGCCGACGACGTGGACGACGCCGCGCTCGACCTGGGCTGGCGGCTCGACCGGCACTGGGACGCCTCGGACGAGCGTCCGTACGAGGACCTGTACGTCGACGAGCAGCACGACGACGCAGCGCTCACCACGACGATCTCCTACGTCGACGACACGTACATCGGGGCGCGGTACCTCGTGGTCCGGGGACCACGCGCCCGGGAGGTCGCCGACGACGCCCGCGCGCTGCTGCCGACCGTCGGGTTCGACGAGGCGGTCGCCGTGCTCGATGCCGCGGCGGACGCGACTGCGCGGGCGGCTGCGGTGCCGCCGGTCGCGCTCGCGGCGGTGGAGGGCGAGGGTGCACGGGCGACCGCTGCGCTCCGGGAGGCGGCACGGCGCGGCGACGACGCTGTGCGCCGTGCGATCGTCCGCGCAGCGACCTACACCGGCTGGCCGGAGCTGCGCACGCTGCTCGTGGAGCTGCAGGAGGGCGCCGAGGACTCGGACGTGCGACGGCTCGCTGCTGCGGCGCTCGAGGGTCTGCGGCTGCAGGACGCGCAGGAAGGCCGCTGACGTAGCCCGGTGCGCGTGCTCAGCGCAGCGCCGCCACCGCCGAGGCCTCGATGACGCGGGGGCGCGCGGCGTCGGTCGTGTCGATGACCACGCGGGCCCGGTCCCACGGCGACGCCGCCGCGAAGTACAGCCGCTGCGCCTCCGTGTACCGCCGCAGCGGCCCCTGCTCGGCACCGGGGTCGACGCCGTCGCGCAGGCCGAGACGGCGGCTGCCCTCCGCGAGCGCCACGTCGAGGTAGACCGAGAAGTCCCAGAACCCGACCAGCTCGTCGCGGTGCAGGAACGTGCCCTCGACGAGCACGAGCGCGTCGTCGGGCGCGCGGACCGGGTCGGGACGGACGGTGCGGTCGGCCGCGTGGTCGAGCGCGTGCGTGCGGTAGAGCCCGTCGCCGCCGCGCCGCAGGGGCTCGAGCGCGCCGGCGGTCAGCGCGGCGTAGTCGTACGCGTCGAGCCAGAAGCCCTCCGGCGAGAGCCGCCCGCGCGCGTGCCGCGTGGCGGACGGGTGGAGGAAGTCGTCGGCGTGCAGCACGACGACGGGGCGGTCGTCGACCCGCCGGGCGAGGTCCGCCGCGAACGTGCTCTTGCCGCTGCCGCCGATGCCGTCGATCGCGACGAGCGCCCGACCCCGGGCGGGGACGGCGGCACGCAGGCGCCCGAGCACCGCGCGGAGGGCGTCGGCCGGCTCGCCGTCCGCCGGCGCGTCACCCACGCCGCGCCGTTCCCGCCGTCGTCGACGCGGGGTCGGGGGAGCCCGACGCCGCAGTCACCGGGGCCGGTTCGCCCGCAGGGCCGTCGTGCGCCGGGTCGTCGAGCAGCTCGCCGCCGAGCGCCTCCGCGTGCCACCGCTCGAGCAGCCACCGCGACGGCGTCCCGGTGAGCAGGACGGCGCCCGTGTTCGACAGCGGGTTGTCGGCCGCGAGCTCGACCGTGACGTCCTCGCACCGCGCGCCGGCCCAGGCGCGGATCATCGCCCCGTGGCTGACGAGGACCGCGACGTCGGACGACGCGACGGCCTCCTCGACGACGTCGTCGAACCGGCGGAGCGTCGCGGCGCCGGACTCCCCGCCCGGCAGCCGCGCGTCGAGGTCACCGCCGGCCCACCGCAGCATCGTCTCGACGTAGAGCCGGACCGACGGCAGGTCGTCGGCCATCTCGAGCTCCCCCGCCGAGATCTCCCGCAGGCCGGGGCGGACGTGCGGCGTGAGGCCGAGCGCGCGGGCGAGCGGCGCCGCGGTCTGCTGCGTCCGGACGAGGTTCGAGACGTAGACCGCGTCGATCCCCTGGCCCGCGAGCGCGGCCGGCAGCGCGCGGGCCTGCCGCTCGCCGAGCGGGGTCAGGTCCGCCCCGGGCTCCGCGGTGTCGAGGTTCCGGCCGAGGTTGGAGTACGTCTGCCCGTGGCGGACGAGGAGGAGGCGCATGCCCCCATCTTCCTCGCGGCGCGCGGGGCGGTCCGCCTGTGGCTCGGGACGGCGTCGGCGCGCCGGGCCGGTCGCGACACGTCCGCCCGGGGGACGACACGCCGCCGCGTGCGGGACGACACGTCACGCGTTCGGGAAGCGGGTTCAGAGCGGGCCCGCAGGTGCCGATAATGGTTCACGTGGACGAGGCCCTGATCGTGCGACGGTGGCGCCGGTACGGCGCCGACCGCCTGTACGTCACGGGCGAGTCCGGGGCGCGGCTCGGCTGCGTCGACCTGCAGTCCGGCGAGGTCATCGTCGACCAGCCCGCCGCCGAGGCGGGGGTGCGCCGCGCCGCGCAGGCGTACCTGCGGGCGGACGTCACCGAGCTCGTCCTCCCGCTCACGCTCGACAAGCAGCTCGGGTCGCTCGACGCCCTCGACGGGCCGCCGGCAGGGGAGCCCTCGGGCTCCGCGCAGTCGGCGCGCCGCGAGCGGGGCGGGTCCGTGCGCACGCGCCTCGACCGGCTCACGCAGGAGGGCTGGCAGGTCGTCCACGGCGTGCCCCTCGGGCGCCAGGGCACGGTCGTCGACCACCTGCTGCTCGGTCCCGGCGGGATCTTCACGGTGACCGAGCGTGCGCACCCCGGCCGGCGCGTGCGCGTCGAGGGTCGCTCCATCGAGGTCGACGGGCGCCCGGTGCCGTACCTGCGGGACGTCCGGCTCGAGGCCGCGCGCGTCCAGGGGCTGCTGCGCTCGGCGGTCGGGTCGCAGCTGCGCGTGCGCGGCGTGCTCGTGCTCCAGGGCGTGCTCGACCTGCTCCCCGACGAGCAGCCCGACGAGCCGCTCGTCGTCGCCCGGCACGACGTGCCCGGCATCTTCCGGGGCCTGCCCGAGCGCCTCGAGGCCCCCCGCGTCGACGCGGTCGCGGCCATCGCCCGCCAGCGCACGACCTGGCAGCGCTGACACCACCGACGCGTCTGCGGCTCCGCGCGAACGGGCCCGGTGTCAGTCCGTGCGGCGGCGGGATGCGGTCTCGAGGTCGGCGTTGAGCCGCGCGAGCTGGTCGGCGAGGTGGCCGATCTCGTCGTCGGTCCACGCCCCGAGCGCGGCGCCGAGGAACCGGCGCCGGGCGACCTTCGCGCCCTCGACGCGCCGCAGCCCCTCGGGGGTGAGCCGGATGAGCTGGCCGCGGGAGTCCTCGGGGTCGGGTCGGCGCTCGACGAGGGCGAGCTCCTCGAGCCGGGCGAGCTGGCGCGACATCGTGCCCTTGCCGACGCCGATGTGGGCGGCGATCTCGCGGGCCCGGACGTCGGGGTTCTGCGCGATGTGCGCGAGCAGCGGGTAGGCGGCCGGCTCCAGGTCGGGGTGCACCCGCGCCGCCATGCGGGCGGAGTTCGCGCGGGCCCGCCGCAGCAGCAGGCCGAGCTCGTGCTCGACGTGCTGCAGCGCGTCGTCGCTGCTCCCGCCGGGGGTCGGTGCCGAGGTGCTCACGGGACCATCCTGACGGACGGCGGCCCACGCGGCGCGGCTCGTCCGCCCGGGGACGACGAGGGCCGGCCGCGGGCACCTGCCCACGACCGGCCCCGGGACCGTCACGCGCGCGAGCGCGCCGTCTCCCGCAGGTCGCCGGCGTCCACGGCGTCGTCCGCACCGGGCGCACCCGCCGCGTCCGCCGCACGAGCCGCTCGGCCGGTGCCGCCGGCAGGACCGCCCGCGTCCACCGCCGTCGTCCGCGCCGCGAGCGTCTGCCCCGGCTCGGTCGACGCGGTCCCGGCGGCGTCCTCGGCCCCCGCCTGCTGCGCCGCGAGCTGCTCGAGGCCCGACCGCCGGCCCAGCGGGACCTCCTTCAGCAGCAGCACGGCGACGAGCGCGACGACCGCGAGCGGGACGCAGTAGAGGAACAGGTCCGCGACCGAGTCGCCGTAGGAGGACTCGACGACCGTGCGGACCGGCCCGGGCAGCGTCCCGACGTCGGGCACGGCGCTCGTGCCGCCGGCGAGCGCGCTCGTGTCGATGCCGAGCTCGGCGAGACCGTCGGAGATGCGGGTCGTGACGTGGTTCGCGAGGACGGCGCCGAGCGCGGAGACCCCGACGGTGCCGCCGAGCGTCCGGAAGAACGCGACGGTCGACGTGCCGGAGCCGACCTCGCGGACGTCGAGGGTGTTCTGCGCGGCGAGCACGAGGTTCTGCATGAGCAGGCCGACGCCCGCGCCGAGCAGGAACATCCAGGCGCTCACGGCGACGAAGCTCGTGTCGTAGTGGATGGTGCCCATGAGGGCCAGGCCCGCGCCGAGCACGACCGCGCCGACGGTCATGAGCGTCTTGTACCGGCCGGTGCGGGTCACGAGGCGCCCGCCGATCGTCGAGGTGAGGAGCTGGCCGACGATCATCGGGATGGTCAGCAGGCCCGACTCGGTGGGCGTGCGGCCGCGGGCGACCTGCATGTACTGGCTGAGGAACACCGAGGTGCCGAACAGCGCGACGCCGACGGCGACGCTCGCGACGACCGCGAGGACGAGCGTGCGGTTGCGGAAGAGGTGCAGCGGGATGATCGGCTCGGCGGCGCGCTTCTCCACGAGCACCGCGGCGACGAGCGCGGCGACCGAGCCGCCGACCATCGCGCCGGTCTGCCAGGACAGCCAGTCGAAGTCCTGGCCCGCGAACGTGACCCACAGGAGCAGCCCGGCGACGCCCGCGGAGATGAGCGCGGCGCCCGCGTAGTCGATCCGCACGACGCGGCGCGGCCGCCTCGGCAGGTGCAGCGTGCGCTGCAGCACGACGATCGCGGCCACGGCGAACGGGAGCCCGACGAAGAAGTTCCAGCGCCAGCCGACCGAGTCGGTCAGCGCGCCGCCCAGCAGCGGGCCGCCGATCATCGCGACGCCCATGACTGCGCCCATCAGGCCCATGTACTTGCCGCGCTCGCGCGGGGACAGGATGTCGGCGATCAGGACGGTGCCGAGCGCCATCAGGCCACCGGCGCCGACGCCCTGCAGGGCGCGCATCGAGATGAGCATCTCGACGTTCGGCGACAGACCGGCGAGCGCCGAGGCGACGACGGAGACGACGAGCGCGACCTGCACGAGGAGCTTGCGGTCGACGAGGTCCGCGAGCTTGCCCCAGATGGGCGTCGAGATCGTCGTGGTCAGGAGCGTCGCGACGACTACCCAGGTGAACGACGACTGGGTGCCGGACAGGTCGCTGATGATCCGGGGGAGCGAGGACGACACGACGCTCGTCGCGAGGATCGAGACGAACATGCCGAGGAGGATCCCGGACAGCGACTCGAGGATCTCGCGGCGGCTCATGGCGGCGGGCGCGGAGGCGCCGGTCGGCGCGGCGGGCTCAGGCGCGGCCGTCGCAGCCGCGCCGGCGGCCGTGCGGGGGGTCGGGACGACGGCGGGCGCGGTCCCGGGTGCGCCGGGCTCGTCGGGCAGGGCGGGTCGGGGGGTCTGCGGCGGTGTGCTCACGCGTGGATCTGCTCTCGGGTGGGGGGTGCGGGGACGGGTGCGGTGTCAGTGCGGGCCGTGTGCAGCGACTGCACGGCGGCGGTGATCTTCTGGACCTGGACGGCGGCGGCGGTGATCTCGTCGGCCGTCCAGCCGGCGAACGCCTCGGCGGCGCGCTCCTCGAGGTGCGTGCGGCTGCGCGCCGCGAGCTCGGTGCCGCGCGTGGTGAGCGCGACGGTGCGGACCCGCCGGTCGGCCCCCGGGCCGTCGGGCGCGGTCCGGTGGACGAGCCCGGCGTCCACGAGCGCGCTGACCTGACGGCTCGCGACCGAGATGTCGATGCGCAGGCGCTCGGCGAGGTCGCCGACGGGCAGCGGGCCGAGCCGGCTGAGGAGCCGGACGACCGTGAGCCCCGACCGCGGGCAGTCGAGCTCGCGGGAGAGCAGCGCGCCGGTCTCGCGCTGGGCGCGCGCGAGGTCCTCGATCGCGGTGAGGAGCGTGCGGGACGAGCGGGCTGTCATGGCG
The DNA here is from genome assembly GCF_006538745.1 of Cellulomonas cellasea. Taxonomy (GTDB): domain Bacteria; phylum Actinomycetota; class Actinomycetes; order Actinomycetales; family Cellulomonadaceae; genus Cellulomonas_A; species Cellulomonas_A cellasea. The sequence continues at coordinate 146,280 of NZ_BJLR01000017.1, forward strand.
GACGGCCTCCTTAGTTGCCGCAAGCAACTTATCATGAAGGTTGTGCGAAGCAACCATCTGACGTCGGTGGGCTCGGTCACAACGGGGCGTCGGGCTCCCGCGCGAGGCGCTCGGCCGGCCCGAGCGGGTCGCCGCGTCGAGGTCGAGACCGAGGTGGGAGGCGTTTTCCGCATCGCGCCTCGATCCGAAAGTTTCGGCTCCACGTCCGGGTGACTCATGTGAACGCACACACCCGGACGGGCGAACGGCGGAACCGCTTCGATGCGTGTTGCCGGGGCGTGACCCGTGTCTTGACCGGCCCCCACCGGTCGCCTAGGGTCCACGTATCGACACCGATGTCGATAGTTTCGATGCTCGGACAGCGGTGTCCGGGCGGGAGGGGGCCGTGCGTGACCGTCCACGACCCTGTCGTCACCGGCTCCGCGGGCGGCTCGAGCGGCCCCACCGGCGGACCGGGCAGCGCCGCCGCCGCGACGTCGCTCGGCACCGTCCTCGGCCCGCCGACCCGCACCGGGCGAGGCTCGGGCCGGGGTGCGGCCCGCGGCTGGCGCCGGGCCCTGCGCCGCGACTGGCAGCTCTACTCGCTCGTCGTGCTCCCGCTGCTGTTCTTCCTCGTGTTCCGGTACGTGCCGATGCTCGGCAACGTCATCGCGTTCCGCCGGTTCCGGCCCGGGAGCAGCATCTTCGGCGACGAGTGGGTCGGCCTGCGGTACGTCGAGCTCTTCATCAACGACCCGACGTTCTGGAAGGTCTTCCAGAACACCCTCGTCCTCGGTGCGCTCAGCCTTGCGATCGCCTTCCCGCTGCCGATCGTGCTCGCGCTCCTGCTCAACGAGCTGCGCTCGGCGAGGTTCAAGCGGCTCGTGCAGACCGTCTCCTACCTGCCGCACTTCATGTCGGTCGTCATCGTCGTCGGCATGGTGTTCCAGCTGCTCTCGCTGCGCGGAACCGTCAACCAGCTCATCGACCTCGTGGGCGGCTCGCCGATCAACTTCGTCCAGGAGGCTGACTGGTTCCGGACCGTCTACATCGGCTCGGAGGTCTGGCAGACCGTCGGCTGGGGCACGATCCTCTACCTCGCGGCGCTCACGACCGTCGACCAGAACCTCTACGAGGCCGCGCGCATCGACGGCGCCAACCGCTGGAAGCAGACGTGGCACGTCACGCTGCCCGGGATCCGCCCCACGATGGTCACGCTGCTGATCCTCAACATCGGCACGTTCATGGCGGTCGGCTTCGAGAAGATCCTGCTGCTCTACAACCCCCTCGTGTACTCGACGGCCGACGTCATCTCGACGTACCTGTTCCGCGTCGGCATCTCGTCGAGCAACTTCAGCTACGCCACGGCGATCGGCCTGTTCGAGTCGATCATCGGGCTCACGCTCATCCTGTCCGCCAACGCGATCTCGCGCCGCACCGTGGGGACGAGCCTGTGGTGACCACCGAACCGGCCGCCCTCGCGCGGCGCCTGCAGTCGACCCCGCACCCGACCGGGCTCAAGGACAGCCGCGGCTACCGCGCGTTCCGCGTCGCCAACGCGACGCTGCTCGTGCTCGTCATGGTCGTGATGCTGTACCCGTTCGTGAACATCCTCGCGCAGTCGTTCAGCGGCGAGGCGTTCATCAACGCCGGCCAGGTGAACCTCGTGCCGCGCGGGTTCAACCTCGAGACGTACCAGCTCGTGATGTCCGACCGGATGTTCTGGACCAACTACCGGAACACCGTCGTCTACACCGTCGTCGCGACCGCGATCTCGATCGTGCTGACCACGACGTTCGCGTACGCGATCTCCAAGCGCGGGCTGCGCGGGCGGAACGTGTTCATCGCGATCGCCGTCTTCACGATGTTCTTCAACGGCGGCCTCATCCCGAACTACGTGCTCATCAACGCGCTCGGGTTCACGAACACGATCTGGGCGATCGTCGTACCCAACGCGATCAGCGTGTTCAACCTGCTCGTCATGAAGTCGTTCTTCGAGAACCTCCCGACGGAGCTCGAGGAGGCCGCCGCGATCGACGGGCTCAGCACCTACGGCACGCTCCTGCGCATCGTGCTCCCGCTCAGCAAGGCCGTCATCGCCACGATGGTGCTGTTCTACGCGGTGTTCTTCTGGAACTCGTGGTTCTCCGCGTTCCTCTACCTCGACCGCGCCGAGCTGTTCCCCGTGACCATGTACCTCCGGAACCTCATCGCCGGTGCGACGACCGCGACGTCCGTGGGCGGCGGCTCGTCGGAGAACGTCACGCAGATCGCCTCCAACATCCAGTCCGTGACGATGGTGCTCACCGTGCTGCCCATCGTCCTGCTCTACCCGTTCGTCCAGAAGTACTTCGTGTCGGGCGTGATGCTCGGCGCGGTCAAGCAATAGCCCTCCCCGAACGGGAACCCACCCCGCACCGGCCAACGGCGGCCGACGACGGAAGGAACGACGATGACCACGAGGCGCACGCGCCTGATCACCGGGCTGACCGTGGGCGTGCTCGCCCTCGGCCTCGGTGCCTGCTCGAGCGGCGGGGAGGGCGAGGGTGACGAGGGCACGACGGCCGACGCGACCGCGCTCGACGGCAAGCGGGTCGGCGCGATGGAGGAGTTCGGCGTCGGCGACACGTTCGTCGCGACCGAGCCCATCGAGCTGTCGCTGATGTACCGCGACCACCCGAACTACCCGATCAAGGAGGACTGGCTCTTCTTCACGGCCCTCGAGGAGAAGAACAAGGTCTCGTTCGAGACGGTCCTCGCGCCGCTGAGCGACTGGGAGCAGCGCCGCAGCCTGCTCATCGGGGCGGGCGACGCGCCGTCGATCATCCCCGTGACCTACCCCGGCCAGGAGGCGCCGTTCGTCGCCTCGGGCGCGATCCTCCCGGTCAGCGACTACGTCGACCTCATGCCGAACTTCCAGGCGAAGGTCGAGGAGTGGGAGCTCGAGCCGTACCTCGACCAGCTCCGCCAGGAGGACGGCAAGTACTACCTGCTGCCCGGCCTGCTCGAGGCCCCGCGCCCGGACTACACCATCGGGATCCGCACCGACGTGTTCGAGGCCGCGGGCGCCGAGACCGAGCCCGAGACGTGGGAGGACCTCGCGGAGTCGTTCGCGGACGTCAAGGCGGCCAACCCGTCGCAGTACCCGTTCTCGGACCGCTGGAGCAACCCGACGTCGCTCGGCGCGCTGCTCAACGTCGCCGCGCCGAGCTTCGGCACCATCGGCGGCTGGGGCTACAGCTCGGGCGTGCAGTGGGACGCCGATGCCGAGGAGTTCGTCTACGCCGGCGCGACCGACGAGTACCGCGACATGGTCGAGTACTTCCACGGGCTCGTCGAGGACGGCCTGATGGACCCGGAGAGCCTCACGCAGGAGGACGCGGCCGCCGAGCAGAAGCTCATCTCGGGCCAGTCCTCGGCGATCAGCACGAACCGCCAGGAGATGCTGCGCCACCGCAAGACGCTCGAGGAGCAGGGCGTCACCGGGGCCCGGTTCGAGAAGATCCGCGTCCCCTCCGGCCCGGCCGGCGACCTCACCGCGGGCACCCGCCTCGAGAGCGGCATCATGCTCTCGTCGAGCGTGGCCGAGGAGGAGACGTTCGTCGCGACCCTCCAGCTCATCGACTGGCTGTACTACTCCGACGAGGGCCTCGAGTTCGCGAAGTGGGGCGTCGAGGGCGAGACGTTCGAGAAGGCCGACGACGGGACCCGCACCCTCGCGAGCGACATCACCTACCTGGGCCTCAACCCGGGTGCGCCCAAGCAGCTCAACGTCGACTACGGGTTCAACAACGGCGTGTTCCTGCTCGCGCAGGGCTCCACGACCGACCTCGTCTACTCGATGCTCGACGAGGAGGAGCTCGCCTGGCAGGAGGAGATGGCCACCAAGGAGCCCGTCGCGGTGGCCCCGCCGTACCCGCTCGACGAGATCGAGCGCGAGCAGGTCAGCCTCTACCAGACGGCCCTGACCGACTTCGTCGAGGCGAACACGCTCCAGTTCATCCTCGGTGACCGCCCGCTGAGCGAGTGGGACGCGTACGTCACCGAGCTCGAGGGCATGAACCTCACGCCGTTCATGGACGCGGTCAACGGCGCCCACCAGCGCTACGCGGAGGAGAACGGCTGAGCAGCACCACCCCCGCCGCGCCCAGCACCCGCTGAGCCGGCGGGAACCCCCGATCGCCGCCGTCCGGTCGCGCGCCCCCCTCGCCCGCGACCGGACGGTGGCATGTCCGCCCCGGAGGAGCCCCTGTGAGCACCGCGCGCGTCACCGTCCCCCACGAGCCCGTCGGTCCGCTCGGCGACGCCTGGCGCGCGTGCGTCGGCACCGGCCGGCTCAATCTGGCCCTGCGCCAGGACCACCAGGAGTCCCTCGCGCTCGTGCAGCGCGAGATCGGGTTCCGGCACGTGCGCGGCCACGGGCTGCTGAGCGACGACCTCGGGGTGCACCGGCCCTACGAGGTCGACGGCGCCCGGCACGTGCGGCACGCGTTCACCTACCTCGACCAGGTCGCCGACGCGTGGCTGCGGCTCGGCATCCGCCCGTTCCTCGAGCTCGGGTTCATGCCGTCGGGCCTCGCGTCGGGCGAGCAGACGGTGTTCTGGTGGAAGGGCAACGTCACGCCGCCGCGGTCCTACGACGAGTGGGCCGCGCTCGTGCGCGCGACGCTGCGGCACCTCGTGGACCGCTACGGGATCGAGGAGGTCCGCACCTGGCCCGTCGAGGTGTGGAACGAGCCGAACCTCACCGTCTTCTGGCAGGGCGCCGACCAGGCCGAGTACCTCCGGCTGTACGAGGTCACGGCCCGCGCGGTGAAGGACGTCGACGCGTCGCTCCCCGTCGGCGGCCCGGCGATCTCCCCGGGGTCCGACGAGTGGTGGGCGCCGTTCGCCGACTTCGTGACCGCGCGCGACGTGCCCGTCGACTTCGTGAGCCGGCACGCCTACAGCTCCGGGCCCGCGCAGCACGTGCCCTTCGGGACGTACCAGACGCTCACCGAGCCGCAGGCGCTGCTCGACCAGTTCGCGGCCCCCCGCCGGCACCTCGCGGGCACCGCGCTCGCGGACCTCCCGGTGCACATCACCGAGTTCAACACGTCCTACCGGCCCGACAACCCGGTCCACGACACCGCGTACAACGCCGCCTACCTCGCTCCGGTGCTCGCGGGTGGTGGCGAGCACGCCGACTCCTTCTCCTACTGGACGTTCAGCGACGTCTTCGAGGAGGAGAACATCCCGACGGCGCTGTTCCACGGCGGCTTCGGGCTGCTGACCCACCGGCAGGTCCGCAAGCCGACGTTCCACCTGTACGCGTTCCTCGCCCGCATGGGCGCGCACGTGCTCGCGCGCGGCGACGACCACCTCGTGTGCCGCGACGACGACGGCCGGGTCACCGTGCTCGCGTGGCAGCCGGTGGGCGGCACCGACGCCGACGACGCGGGGGACGGGCCCGGGCACGCCGTGCGGCTGTCGGTCCCGGTCGGGGGAGCGCCCGACGGTGCGACGGCGTTCGTCGTCCAGCGCTCGGTCGACGTGGAGCGCGGCAACGCCTGGGCGGCGTGGCGGGAGCTCGGGCGACCGGCGAACCCGACCGAGCGCCAGCTCGCGCTGCTGCACGACTGCGCGGAGCCCGCCGTCGACCACCGGTCCGCGACCGTCCGTGCCGGGCGGGTCGACCTCGACGTTCCGCTCGGCCGGCACGGCATCGCGCTCGTCGAGGTGCTGCCGGTGCGCGACGAGACCCCGGCGTGGGTCGACGACCGGCGCCTGCTGGGCGAGGTGCCGGGGGCGCCGGGGGGCTCGTCGGGCCCGGCCCCCGACGCCACGCCCGGCGGCGCGGCCGCGCAGGAGCGAGGATGAGCGGGGTGACGGCCCGTGAGCAGCCTGGCGAGATCGGCACCGGCGTGCTCGCGCGGGCGTCCGCGACGGCGTACTGGTACCTCGTCGTCGAGGCCCTGCTCGTGCTGACCGCCGCACCGGGCCTGCTGGCCCTTCCGCTCCTGGCCCGCGACGCCAGCAACGTGCCGCTCGTCGCGCTCGCGCTCGTCCCGCTCGGCCCGGCGCTGTCCGCAGGGCTCTTCGCGCTGCGCGCCTACCGCCGCGACCCGGACCTGCGCCCGGCGGGGCACTTCTGGCGCGGGTACCGGCTCAACTGGCTCGACGTGCTGCGGTTCTGGGTCCCGTTCCTCGTGGTCATGGCGGTGCTCGCGACGAACCTCACGCACCTGGGCTCCGTCCCCGGCGGCCCGGTGCTCGCGCCGCTGCTGGGGTTGCTCACGCTCGGGCTCGCCCTGTGGTGCGCGCACATGCTCGTGCTCGTCTCGCTGTTCTCGTTCCGCACGCGCGACGCCGCCCGCCTCGCTGCGTTCTTCCTCGCGCGGCGGCCCGGCGTGACGCTCGGTGCGGCGTCGCTCGGGGTGCTCGCGACGGGCACGGTCCTGTTCGCGTCGGACTGGGTGCTCGCGCTGCTCGCGTCGGTCATGCTCGGCCTGCTCCTGCGCAACGCGGGCCCCATGGTCGCCGACGTCGAGGAGCGGTTCGTCGCGCAGGCGTGAGTGCTCCGGGGCGGGCTCAGGCCGAGAGGCTCTCGACCCGGTCGTGCACCACGACCGCGCCCGGGCCGTGCGCCTTCGCCTCGTACATCGCGGAGTCGGCGGCGTGCAGCAGCGTGTCGGGTGACGACTCCGCGTCGGGCCGGGTCACGACCACCCCGATGCTCGCCGTCACGGGCAGCGACGTCCCGCCGACGTGCACCGGCTCGCCGAGGGCCCGGCCGAGCCGCTCGGTGAGGGCCCGGACCGCACGCGCACGCGGCTCGGGCTCGGAGGGGATGTCCTCGCACAGCAGGACGAACTCGTCGCCCGCGAGCCGGGCGAGGGTGTCGGCCGTGCGTGCGGTGGACAGGAGCCGCCGGGAGACCTCGACGAGGACGACGTCACCACCCGCGTGGCCGAGCGAGTCGTTGACGCCCTTGAAGCCGTCGAGGTCGAGGAACGCGACCGCGACCGCCTTGCCGGTCCGGGCGGTGGCGGCGACGGCGTGGGCCATGCGGTCGAACAGCAGGCTCCGGTTCGGCAGACCCGTGAGCTGGTCGTGCAGCGCGCGGTGCTCGACCTCGCGGCGCGCCGCGCGGGCCTCGTCGCGGTCGTGCGCCATCACGAGGTAGGACACGGCGACGTCCGCGAGCAGCCGGGCCGCCTCGAGGTCGTGCTCGTCCCACGGCCCGGCCGCGCGCCGGTACATGTCGAGCGTGCCCCAGACCACCGCGCGGCTGAGGAGCGGAACCGCGACGACGGCATGGACCTCGACCGCGAGGGCGGTCGTCACGAACGGGCCCCACACGTCGTGCATGCGGCCGAGGTCGTCGACCACGACGACCTCTTGCGTCGCGACCGCGTCGTGGCACGGGCCGAGCTGCAGCGCCTCCTGGACCGCCTCGGCCGGCGCGACACGCCCCTCGACGGCGACGAACCGGACGGTGTCCCGGCGCCCGTCGCGCAGCTCGACCTCCATGACGCCGACGCTGTCGACGGGGATCGCGCGTGCGGCGGCGACGCACAGCTCACGCAGCATCTCGCCGGCGTCCGCGTCGCGGGTCGCGGCCGCGGACAGCCGCGCCACGGCCTGCACGAGCCGTCGGTCCTGAGGCATGGTCCCTCGCACGCCGTGCGCCCTCATGGGCTCTGCGCACGGGTGCGTCTCACCCGTGCGCACGACCACCGTACGACCCCGCGGGGGGACTGACGAGGCGGGGCACGCACGGCGTGGCCGGGCCGTCGTCAGTAGATCCGGCGGCCCCGGGCGTCCGGCACGCCGCACTTCCGGAAGACGTACGTCGTGAGCTGGTCGCGCCACTCGCGGGCGCTGCGGAGCTGCTCGTCGAGCCGCTCGGAGACGCGCGCGTGCACGTCCTCGGGCACCCGTCCCGCGAGCGCCGCCCACGTCCCGACCATCTCCTCGACGCGCTCGACACCGGCGAAGTGCGTGTCGTAGACGTGCTGGACCACGGTGCTCCCGCTGTGCAGCACGTGGCCCCACGGGACGTGGTGGAAGAACAGCAGCAGCTCGTCGGGGCAGGTCGCGAGGTCCTCGTACACGTCCCGCCACGGCGCCGGGTACTGCCCCGTGTACCCGGTCCCGGTCGCGCGCGTGCGGTCGACGCCGATCCCGTCGCGGTCCGCGAAGTGGTACGTGCCCCACGGGGAGTACTCGTAGCCGTCCACCGAGGGTCCGTAGTGGCTCCCCGGCGTGACCATGAACCCGACGCCGAGCGGGGCCGTGTAGCTCTCGTAGGTGCGCCACGAGTCGTCGAGGATCGCGTGCACGCCCGCGCGCACATCGGGGTCGGCGCCGAACGTCAGCCCGACCCACTCGTCGAGGACCGCCTCGGGCGCGAGCGTCGGGTCCCACGCGAGCCGCCCGAACGCGTACAGGTTGGCCTGCGCGAGCGGGTGCCCGGTCCAGAACGGGTCGTCGCCGACGTTCGACACCGCGACGAGCGCACCCGGTCGCCCGCCCGGACCGTCGCCGATCGCGACGTCGGCCACCGTCGGGCCCTCGCCCCACGGCCGGAGGTCGAGGATCTCCCGCCACCACGGCGCGAGGTAGCACGCGTGCCGCTGCTGGCCCGTGTACTCCTGCGTCACCTGCAGCTCGACCGCGAGCCGGGTCCGCGGCATCGCGGCGATCACCGGTGAGACGGCCTCGCGCGTCTGGAAGTCGAGCGGCCCGTGCTTGACCTGCAGCACGACGTTCTCGTCGAACCGGCCGTCGAGCGGCGCGAAGTGGTCGTGCGCCGCGCGGGCCCGGTCGGTCGAGCGGTCGCGCCAGTCCTGGTGGTGGTCGTAGACGAACGCGCGCCAGAACACCGTCCCGCCGAACGGGGCGAGCGCCCGGGCCAGGAGGTTCGCGCCGTCGGCGTGGTCGCGCCCGTACGCGAACGGCCCGGGCTGCCCCTCGGAGTCGGCCTTGACGACGTACCCGCCGAAGTCGGGGACCGCGCGGTACACGTGCGCGGTGACGTCGGCCCACCAGCGCTGCACGCCGGGGTCGAGCGGGTCGGCCGTCGGGAGCCCGCCCACGGTCATCGGCGCCGCGAACGAGACCGACAGGTGCACGCGTATGCCGTGCGGCCGGAACACCGCGGCGAGCCGCACGACGTCGGGCAGCCCCTCGGTGAGCAGGCGCGCCTCGCGGGCGTGCACGTTGACGTTGTTGAGCCCGACGCGGTTGATCCCGATCGACCCGAGCAGCCGCGCGTACTCCTCGGCGCGGCCCAGGTCGTCGCGCAGCGCGCCGTCCGCGAAGAAGAGCGAGCCGCCCGCGTAGCCGCGCTCGACCTGGCCCATGACGTCGTGCACGTCGACGTTGTCCCAGTGGTCGAGCATCCGGACGGCCTGCGCGGGGGAGCGGACCTCGTCCGTCACGGCCGTGTCCTCGGCGGCGCGGCCGGGACGGGCGGCGGCGTCGCGCGCGACGTGGTGCAGCCCGTGGAGCAGCCCGGTGCCCGACGACGCGGCGACCACGGTCACACCGGCGTCGCGCACGAGGCGGAACGACTCGGGGGGCAGGGTGCCCGGGTCGGCGAGCACGCGGCGGACGAGTGCGTGCCACGCGTGCTCGGTGGCGGCGGCGTCGCCCGGCAGCGGCTGGGGGTGGACGGCGGTCGTCGCAAGCACGAGCCGGACGTCGGGGCCGGGCTCGCCGTCCGTCCGCGTCGACAGCCGTCCGCCGTGCGCCCGTGCCGCGCGGCGCAGCTCGGTCTCGACGGTCGCGAGCACGGGGTCGGCGGCGGTCTCGTCGCGGGCGGTGAGGAGCAGCGCGTGGCCGGTGCCGAGCGGCGCGATCGTGGCGTCCGGGAGCCAGGCGGGGTGCACCGGGGTGGGCGTGGGGTGGGGGCTCGTCGTGGGGCCGCTCACCGGTCGTGCACCGTCCGTGCCTGCCGCGGGCGGAAACCGATATCGCACGGGCTGCGGCGCGGGTCCGGGCCGCGCACCTCCGTCGCGCAGGTCAGGGAACCGACGGTCATGGGTGCCTCTCCGATCCGGCCCGGCGCCGTCGCCGGGCCCTGCCCGCACCGACCCTAGGCACGTGGTGGGCACCGGGCAACGCGGCGGCGTCGACGACCGTCCTGCCGACGCGGGTCGCCGACGTGGGGCACCGGCAGGCGTCGCCGACCCGGCCGGGGCGGCGCATCGCCCGGGTCGGCCGGCGCAGCTGCCGCCGCTCGGTTCACCGCCCGACGGCGTACCCCTGCATCCCGCGCGGGTTCGCCGCGGCGCGGAGCAGCCCGTCCGCCCGCACGCCCGTCGCGCTGAGCCGGCCGAGCGTCCACGGCCCGGCGTCCTGCACGGCGTGGCCGCGCCGGGCGAGGTCGGCGAGCGCGTCGGCGCCGAGCCGCGACTCGACGACGAGCCCGCGCGGGACCTGCTCGCGCGGGTAGAACGACGACGGCACGTGCGTCGAGTGCCACGTCGGCGCGTCGATCGCCTCCTGGAGGTTGCGGCCGTGCAGCAGGTGGCGGACGAGGAACGGCACCGGCCACTGGTCCTGCTGGTCGCCGCCGGGCGTGCCGAACGCGAGGTACGGCGCGCCGTCGCGCAGCACGAGGCCGGGGCTCAGGGTCGTGCGGGGGCGGCGGCCCGGCACCAGGGAGTTCGGCAGGCCCGGCTCGAGCCAGAACATCTGGGCGCGCGTCGGCAGGCCGAACCCGAGACCGGGGACGACCGGCGAGCTCTGCAGCCAGCCGCCGCTCGGGGTCGCCGAGACGAGGTTGCCCCAGCGGTCCACGACGTCGACGTGGCACGTGTCGCCGCGGGTGAGCCCGTCGGGGCGGACGGTCGGCTCGCCGACGCCGGCGACGGGCTCGGTGCCCAGCGCGTCGGTGCCCGCGGAGCCCTCGTGGGTCCGCCCGGCGCCCGGTGCGGTGAGGAAGGCGGGCAGCCGCGGGGTGCGACCGCCGGGGGAGCCGGGCTGCAGGCCGTCGGCGGCGTCGGGGCCGACCAGCGCCGCGCGCTCGGCGGCGTACGCGGGGGAGAGCAGCACGTCGAGCGGCACGTCCGCGTCGGGGGCGTCGCCGTACCAGGCCTCCCGGTCCGCGAACGCGAGCTTCGCGACCTCCGTGACCGCGTGCGCGAGCTCGGGGCCGTCGGGCAGCTCGGCGACGCCGAGGGCCTCGAGCATCGTGAGCTGCTGCAGCAGCACCGGCCCCTGGCCCCACGCACCGGTCTTGTGCACCTCGTAGCCGCCGAACGGCACCGCGACGCTTCTCTCCTCGGTGGCCCGCCAGCCGGCAAGGTCCTCGCCGCTGAGCAGCCCGGTGTGCGTGCGGCCCGAGGAGTCGCGCACGGCGGTGCCCTGCGTGTACGTCACCATCCGCTCCGCGACGAACCCCTCGTAGAACGCACGCCGGGCGGCCTCGATCTGCGCCTCGCGGTCGGGCCCCGCGGCGGCGGCCTCGGCGAGCAGCCGCTCGAAGGTGTCGGCCAGGTCGGGGTTCGTGAACCGGGCACCCGGCTCGGGCGGTGCACCGTGCGGCAGGTACACCGCGGCCGACGTCGGCCAGTGCTCCGCGAACATCCCGGCCACGCTCATGATCGTCGCGACCGCCTGCGGGATCAGCGGGTAGCCGTGGCGCGCGTACCCGATCGCGGGGCCGAGGACGTCCGCGAGCGGGAGGGTCCCGTAGCGCGCGAGCAGGTCGAGCCACGCCCCGAACGCCCCCGGGACGACGGCCGCGAGGTGCCCGGTGCCCGGCACGAGGTCGAGCCCCAGGTCGGCGTAGCGGTCGGTCGTCGCGGCCGCCGGCGCGGTGCCCTGCCCGCAGATCACGAACGTGTGGCCGTCCGCCGCCCGGTGGCCCATCAGCGGCGCGTCGCCGCCCGGGCCGTTGAGGTGCGGCTCGACGACGCTCAGCGTGAAGCCGGCGGCGACCGCGGCGTCGAACGCGTTGCCGCCCGCCTCGAGGACCGACATCCCGACGGCGCTCGCGAGCCAGTGCGTCGAGGCGACCATGCCGTGCGTGCCGAGCAGCTCCGGGCGGGTGGTGAAGGTGCTGGTGGCCATGACCAGCATCGTGCCCGACGCGCGGGCCGGCCGCCGGGTGTCCGTCCGGGGGCCGGCCGGGTGCCGGAGTGCCGGGCGTCTGCGCGACGACGCCGGCCGGCGCACGGGGGGTGCGCGCCGGCCGGCGTCCGAGTCGTGCAGGTCGTGCGGGTCGTGCTGGTCGTGCGGGTGCGGGACGGGTCAGCGACCCAGCCCGGCCCGGTCGACCTTGCGGTGGTACCGCATCCCGGCGAGCCCGCCGAGCACGGCACCCGCGAGGCTCGCGACGGCCACGACGAGGACGGCGACGAGGCCGCCCGTCGTCAGGTCGCCCTCGCCGAGCGGGATGCGCGGGAAGCTGTCCAGGCGCGCCAGCACGTTGAACTGGTCACCCGCGACGGCGGCGAGCACCGCGACCGCGATCGCGATGACGACCGCCCACAGCCACACCGCGAGCCCCTGCTTGGCGCCGTCGAACCGCGCCATGCGGCCCGCGACGTACCCGCCGCAATAGTAGGACACGAGCAGGACCACGAGCAGCGCGATGCCGCCCGCGAGCCCGACGGTGCCCGGGTCGGACGCCGCCTGGTCTGCGGCCTCCGCGACGTCCGTGTCGTTCGCGACGCCGACCGCCGTGCCGGCCGCCGCGACGAGCGAGGTCAGCAGCACCGCGGTGCCGGTGGCGGTGAGCCACCCGAAGAAGGCAGACCCGAACTTGATGCCGCCGAACTCCTCCTTCTCGCGCGCGACCACGCTGTGCCGGTCGACGCCGAGGCCGCGGGCGGAGACCGCACCGCCGGACCGCCCGGCGTCGTCGTCCCCCGGGGCCGGGCGGTCCGTGTCGTTCGTGCTCATCGGTGCCTTCTCTCGTCAGGCCGGGGAGCGGGTCAGCGCCGCGTGGTGCCGTCGTCGTCGGTCTCGAGCTCGACCTCTTCACGCCGCGTCGACTCGGTGACCTGCTGCTGCTCGGTCACGGTGTCCGTGTCGAGGCGCACGCGCTCGACCGGCACCGTCTCCTTGGTCACGACCGGGCGCTCCTCGGTGAGCGTGACCTCGTGGACGCTCTCGGTGAGCTCGGGGCCGGACAGCGCGTCGTCGACGTTGCCCTCGGTGATCGGCTCGCGCTCGAGGCGGATCTCCTCGCGCTGGACCGGCACGGTGACGGTCTCCTGCTCGGTGACGATGTACTTGCGCAGGCGCGCGCGGCCGGTGGCGACGCGCTCGGTGCCGACCTCGAGCCGCTCCTCGGAGAGGGTCATGGCGTCGTCCGTCGTGCCCGCGGAGGCGGTGCTCGTGCCGGTGGTCCCCGCGGTCAGGTCCGTGTCGGCGGCCGTGTAGGTCGTGTCGGTGTCCTCGTACGTGTCGGTGCCCGTGGTGCCGAGGCCCGCCGTGGTCGTGCTCTCGTACGTGTCCGTGCCGCCGTAGGTCCGGCCGTAGTACGCGTACAGCTCCGACTCCTCGGCCTCCGAGAGGTGGCCGTCCTCGTCGTCCACGCGCGGCGCGCCCTTGATCTTGTCCTTGTCGAACGGCACGTGGATCTCGTCGCCCTGCACGGTCGCGTCGCTGAGCGGCACGAACGACTGCGACGTGCCGAAGAAGCCGGTCGAGACCGTGAGCCACTCGGGCTGACCCGACTGCTCGTCGAGGAAGATCTGGCCGAGCTTGCCGATCTTCTGGCCGTCGGGGCCGACGACGGTGCCGCCGGAGACGAGCAGGGTCTGGATCTGGTCGGTGGTGATCATGTGCGAGGTCCTCACAGGGGTCGTCGGAGCGCCGACCGGCATGACGGATCCGGGCGGTGCGGGACAGGGGTGTGACGCGTCTGGCCTGCGCGTCTGTCGTCTCCAGGGACCGGGACCGGTGAGCGGTCCGGCACCAGGAGCGTCGGGCGATCCTTCTGCTGCGTGGGCAGCTGCACATCGCTGCGTGCGTTCATCACGCTATGTCCGGCCCGGGGACCCAGCAACACGAGTCGGACCATGAACACGATCAGGTGGTCGGGATTGCGGGCGGCGTCGGGCCGTGGATGATCGCGCGCGCCGGCGGGCCCGGACGCGCCGGGCACGATGACGCCGGCCGGTGCACGGGGTGCGTGCGCCGGCCGGCGTCGGGTCGTGCGGGGGCGGGCGCCCCGCGTCAGGCCGCGGGCCTCAGCGGCCGAGCCCCGCGCGGTCGACGCGGCGGTGGAACCGCATCCCGGCGAGGCCGCCGACGACCGCCCCGACGAGGCTCGCGACCGCGACGAGCAGGATCACGACGATGCCGCCGGTGGTGAGGTCGCCCTCGCCCAGCGGGATGCGGGGGAAGCTGTCGAGCCGCGCGAGCACGTTGAACCGCTCGCCCGCGATCGCCGTGAGGATCGCGACGACGACCGCGATGACGACCGCCCACAGCCACACCGCGAGGCCCTGCTTGGCGCCGTTGAACCGCGCCATGCGGCCCGCGACGTACCCGCCGCAGTAGTACGCGAGGAACAGGACCACCAGGAGCGCGATGCTCCCGGCGGCGCCGACCGTGCCGATCTCGCCGGCCGCCTGGTCCGCGGCCTCGCCCACGTCGGTGCTGGTCGCGACGCCCACGGCGGTCCCGGCGCCCGCCACGAGCGCGGTCAGCAGCACCGCGGTCCCCGTCGCGGTGAGCCAGCCGAAGAACGCCGAGCCGATCTTGACCCCGCCGAACTCCTCCTTCTCGCGCGCGACGACGCTCTGACGGTCGACGCCCAGGTCGCGCGCGGAGACGGCGAGCGGCTCGGGCTCAGGGACGTCAGCCGGGTCGGCCGGCGACGTGCGGTGGCGGTCGGCCGGGTCGAGCACCGCGGTGCGGTCGTCGTCGGTGCGGTCGTGGAGGGTCCGGTCGTCGACGTGGGCGGCGTGGTCCGTCGACCCGGGCACCCCGTTCGCGGGCGTGCGGTCGGGGTCGGCGTGGAGGGGGTGCGTGGGGTCGGTCTCGCGCGGCGTGCTCATCGGGCTCTCCTTCGAGGGGTCGAACCTGGGCGTGCGTCCGCTGCCGCCCGGCCGTGCGGCGCCGGCTCAGGGGGTGAGCGCGTCGGCGAGCTCGCCGTGACCGGCCCGACGCGCTGCGTCGGCGGCAGTGAGGCCATCGAAGCCGATCCAGGCCGGGTCCGCCCCCCGAGCGAGCAGCAGGTCGACGCAGGCGCGCCGCCCGCCGTGCGCGGCGCACCACAGCGCCGTGGTCAGGTCGTCCGCGTCCGGGGCGGGCTCGGCGTCGAGCAGCGCCTCGACCCGGTCGACGAGCCCGAGGCCGGCGGCCTGCCACAGGTTCGGCGTCGCGCCCGCGTGGAACAGGTGCTCGGCCGCGCGCCACTGCCCGAAGGCCACGGCGTCCGCGAGCGGGGTGCCCGACCCGTCGCCGATGACCGCGCCGGGCGCCTCGAGGTCCGCCCCGGCGCGGATGAGCGCCTCGACGGCCTCGACGTCGTCGTTGCTCGCGGCCCAGTGCAGCGCGGTCTCCGCGTGCGGGCCGGTGAAGGGGGCGTCCGGGTCGGCCCCGGACGCGACGAGCACCTCGATCGTGCGCCCCACCGCGAGGAGGTGCCCGGGGTGGTCGGTCGCGACGTGCAGCAGCGTGCACGTCGGCAGGTCCTCGACCGTCGCGTCCGGCTGGGCGTCGTCGCGCGTGATCCGGGCCGCCGCGAGACCGGGGTTGGCGTCGAGCAGCCCGCGCAGCCGCTCCACGTCGCCGGTGCGGATGGCGTCGGCGGCCTCGCGCGCGAGCGGGTCGTCGGCGGCCAGCGTCAGGGATGCGTCCACGGGGGGCTCCTTCGCGAGACCTCCACCGTGCACCCGGCGGGGCGGCCTGTCCAGGCCGGCGAGATGCAGTGCAGATCGACCGGGGCTGAACGCCTGAGTCCCTCGAGCCCTCGGAGTTCTTCTCCCACTAGCGGTCGTCGTGACCGTGGGCCATGATCCGGGGGCTTCCGGATCACCGGAAGCACCAGACCCTCCGGCAGGCTCGCCGGAGGCCTTTCCTTGGAGTGCTCATGCTCGCGATCGTCGCTGCTGCGATCTTCGCCCTCGCCCTGCTCCTCGACCTCGTCGAGGCGAACGTCGGGGACGCTCTGACCCCACAGACGCTGATGTTCGCCGGTCTGTTCTGCCTCGCGCTGCACCTGGGCGGCGTCGGCGGCGCGTCGCCGGTGAACGGCGGCTGGCGCGGGCGTGGGGGGCGTGGGGGAAGCTCCCGCCGGCGATAGGGGCTCGTCCCACCCGCTCCCGTCATCACGCCGGGATGCACCACGAGGTCACGACGCGCTCCGCGCGTTCGTGGCCTCGTGGTCCATCCCGGGAGGAGCCGCACGGGCAGCCTCCGCTCGGGCCGACCTACGCCGGCGCAGGTCGCTAGCGTGAGCCCATGACCGAACGGATCAGCCCGCGGCAGCTCGCGGAGGCCCCCGGCCTCGGGGACTGGCGCGTCCTGTGGGGCGGGGCGTGGGCGTGCGCGCTCTTCCGGACGTCGTCGTTCTCGGTCGCTGCCGCGCTGGTCCAGGCGGTCAGCGAGGCCGCGACGACCGCGAACCGCCACCCCGACGTCGACCTGCGCCCCGAGGGCGTGACGGTCCGGCTGCGTGGCGACGGGCCCGAGGGCTTCCGCACCCGGGACCTCGACCTCGCGCGGACGATCTCCGCGGCCGCCCGCGCCCTCGACGCGCGCGCGGACCCGTCGGCCGTGCAGCACGTGCAGGTCGCGGTCGACGCGCTCGGCACCGCGGCGGTGCGGCCCTTCTGGCGCGCGGTGCTCGGCTACGACGAGGTCGGCGACGCGGACCTCGTCGACCCGCTGCGGCGCGGGCCGACGCTGTGGTTCCAGCCCATGGACGCCCCGCGGACGGGACGCAACCGGCTGCACGTCGACGTGCACCTGCCGCGTGACCAGGTCGAGGCGCGCATCGCGGCGGCCGTCGCCGCGGGCGGCCGCGTCGTGAGCGACGCCCGTGCGCCGGAGTGGTGGACCCTCGCCGACCCCGAGGGCAACGAGGTCGACCTCGCCGTCTGGGTCCCGTAGGCCTTCGCCGGGAGGGGCGCACGTGCACGAGCTCAGCCGCGCCGACGCCCGCCGCATCGCGGTCCGGGCCCAGCTGCTGAGCGCGGACCGGCCGACAGACGTGCCGGGCGTGCTCCGGCACCTGACCGTCCTCCAGCCCGACCCCACGAGCGCCGTCGCACCGAGCGCTGACGTGGTGCTCTGGAGTCGGCTCGGGTCCGCGTACGACCCGGGAGAGCTGCGGGACCTCGTGGACCAGCAGCGGGTCGTCGAGCTGCGCGGCTTCCTGCGGCCCGCCGAGGACGTCGCGCTGTTCCGTGCCGACATGGACGCGTGGCCCGGCGCCGGGGAGGTGCCGGCCTGGCGCGAGGAGGTGCGCGCGTGGGTGCGGGCGAACGCGGCGTGCCACCGGGACGTGCTGGAGCGGCTGCGCGCCGACGGTCCGCTGCCCGCGAGCGAGCTCCCCGACACCTGCGTGCGGCCGTGGCGGTCGAGCGGGTGGAACGACCACCGCAACGTGCGGATGCTGCTCGACGTCCTGGCGGCGCGGGGGGAGGTCGCGGTCGCCGGGACCGCCGGGCGGGAGAAGCTGTGGGACCTCGCGTCCCGCGTCTACCCGGACGTGCCGGCGCTCCCGTCGCAGGAGGCGCGGCGCGTGCGCGACGAGCGCCGGCTGCGGGCGCTCGGCATCGCCCGGTCACGCGCGACCGCCCGGCCCGACGAGCCCGACGACGTGCGCGACGCGGGGGAGCCGGCCGTCGTCGAGGGCGTCCGCGGCACGTGGCGGGTCGACCCCGCGGCGCTGGGCCGGCCGTTCGAGGGCAGGGCGGCGCTGCTGTCGCCGCTCGACCGCCTCGTCCTCGACCGCCGCCGGATGACGGAGCTCTTCGAGTTCGACTACCAGCTCGAGATGTACAAACCCGCGTCGCAGCGGCGCTGGGGGTACTGGGCGATGCCGGTGCTGCACGGCGACCGGCTCGTCGGGAAGCTCGACGCGAGGGCCGACCCGCGTGCGGGGGTGCTGCGCGTCGCTGCTCTGCATCGCGACGTCCCGTTCACCGCGGCGATGGCGGCCGCGGTGGACCGCGAGGTCGCGGACCTCGCGCGGTGGCTCGAGCTCGACCTCGTGCTGCCGGACTGAGCCGTGCTGCGGGCCGGGGTCCGCGCCTACGACTCGGACCAGGCACCGAGCTCGTTGCCGGACGGGTCGAGGAAGTGGAACCGCCGGCCGCCCGGGAACGCGTAGGGCCCCTCCACGACCGTGCCTCCGGCGCGCGTGACCGCGTCGAGCGTCGCGTCGAGGTCCGCCGTGTACAGGAGCACGAAGGGGCCGCCGCGCGTGATGGCCGAGGACTCGGCGAGCGTGAGCCCGCCCGCCTCGTCGGAGCCGTCCTCGGCGGTCGTGCGGATGCCCGCGTACCCGTCGCCGTACGCGGTGAACTGCCAGCCGAACGCCGCGCCGTAGAACTCGCGCGCCGCCGCGAGGTCGGTCGTCGGCAGCTCGATGTAATCGATCGAGTGGTGGATCCGGTGCGTGTGCGTGGCCATCCGGTCATCGTCGCGCCGACCACCGACACGGCAGCGCCCACTGTGGACGCAGGTACACAAGGATGCGTACGCTCGTCCACATGACCGCCACGACACCCGGCACCGACGACACCCGCTCGATGCGCGAGCGCATGCTCGCCGGCGACCCGTACCTCGCCGACGACCCCGAGCTGGCCGAGGCGAACGCCGCCGCGCTCGACCTCATGGCCGCGTACAACGCGACGACCCCGCGGCAGGGACCGCTGCGCCGCGCTCTCCTCGAGCAGCTCCTCGGCGCGGTCGGGGAGGGCACCGAGATCCGGCCGCCGTTCTTCGTCGACTACGGGACGCAGATCCGCGTCGGTGCCCGCTGCTTCGCCAACTACGGCCTCGTCGCGCTCGACGTCGCGACCGTCACGATCGGCGACGACGTGCAGATGGGCCCGAACGTGCAGCTCCTGACGCCCACCCACCCCGTCGAGCCCGGCCCCCGCCGCGACAAGTGGGAGGCCGCGAAGCCCATCGTGATCGGCGACAACGTCTGGCTCGGTGGCGGCGTCGTCGTGCTGCCCGGCGTGACGATCGGCGCGAACACGGTCGTCGGCGCGGGCTCGGTCGTGACGCGCGACCTGCCGGCGAACGTCGTCGCGGTGGGCAACCCGGCGCGCGTGGTCCGGACGATCGACGACGACGCGGACACCCGCGTCACGACGACGGGCGGCCGGGCCGGGGCGAGCAGCAAGGCCGGGGCGAGCGCCGCTGCCGGAACGAGCGGCCGGTGAGGAGCGCGGCGCCGGAGCCGTCCGCACCGCAGCTCTCCGCGCCGGAGCCGTCCGTGCCGGAGTCCTCCGCGCCGGACCCGTCGGAGCCGTCCGTGCCGGAGTCCGCCACGCCCGGGTCCTCCGCACCGGAGTCCTCCACCCCCGAGCCGCCGTCCGCGCCCGCTCGCCCGTCCCCCCGCCGCGCGCGTCGGCACGACCCCGGCCGCCGCGACCGGCTCGTCGCCGTGGCGCTCGACGTCCTCGCCGAGCACGGCGTCGCCGGGACGACGCACCGGACGATCGCGCAGGCCGCCGACGTCCCGCTCGGCTCGACGACCTATCACTTCGCGTCGATCGACGAGCTCCTCGCGGCGGCGTTCCGACGGCACGCGGACGACGTCGCCGGGGCGCTCGAGCGGCGCCTGGAGGCGGCATCGGACGCCGGTGCGGCGCTCGACGCGCTCGCGGACCACCTGGCGCAGGACCTGCTCGCGCCGGGCCGGGGGCTCGTGCTCTCGATCGAGCTCTACGGTGTCGCGGCCCGCCGCCCGGTGCTGCGGTCGGTGACCCAGGAGTGGATGCTGCGCAGCCGCCGGGCGCTCGAGCGGCACTTCGACCCGGTCACCGCACGCGAGCTCGACGCCCTCGTCGAGGGCCTCGTGCTGCACAGCGCGCTGTCGACCGACCCGACGACCCCCCACGAGCTCTGCCACGCGCTCCACCGGATGGCCCGCCCCGAGGCCTGAGGCGCGCCGAGCGAGCCGCCGCCCGGCGGGGGGCGCGGCGCGACGGCACGTGGTCCGGCGCCAGGTGCGTGCGAGTGCGGTCGTCGTCACCCCGCGGGTCTGGGTGCGGACGACGCGAAAAGCGTGCGGAGGTCCTGCGGGTCCGCAGCGATGCTGCCCGGGTGACCCCGCACGGTGCGAACGGCTTCTCGGCCTCCGACGGCACGCGGCTCGTGTTCCACCGGCTCGGGTCGGGTGGTGACCCGGTGGTGTGCGTGCCCGGCGGGCCGCTCCAGGCGTCGGCCTCCCTGGGCGACCTGGGCGGGCTGTCCGCCGCGCGGCCGCTCGTGCTGCTCGACCTGCGCGGGACGGGGGAGTCGGCGGTCCCGGCGGACCCGTCGAGCTACCGGTGCGATCGGCTCGTCGACGACGTCGAGGCGCTCCGGGCGTACCTCGGGCTGGCCCGGGTCGACCTGCTCGGGCACTCGGCCGGCTGCTCGGTCGCCGTCATGTACGCGGCGCGCCACCCGGGCCGGGTCCGACGGCTCGCGCTGCTGACCCCCAGCCCGCGCGTGGTCGGGATCGACGTGACCGACGACGACCGCCGGGAGGTCGCCGAGCGACGTCGCGGCGAGCCGTGGTTCGCCGACGCGTTCGCTGCGTTCGCGCGCATCTGGTCCGGCACCGCGACGGACGCGGACTGGGAGGCGATCACCCCGTTCACGCAGGGCCGGTGGGACGCCGCCCGCGCGGCGCGCCTGACGCAGGACGCCGTCGGGCAGGACCCCGCCGCCGTCGCCGCGTACTACGCGCCGGGCATCCCCGACCCGCAGGTGACCCGGGCGGCGCTGGCGTCCCTGGGCGCGCGCGTCCTCGTGACAGCGGGTGAGCACGACGTCGCTCTGCCGCCCACGCGTGCTGCCGAGTACGCGCGGCTGTTTCCCCACGGCGAGCTGGCCGTGCAGCCCGGGGGTGGGCATCACCCCTGGCTCGACGACCCCGCGTGGCTCGCGCGGACCCTCACGGCGTTCCTGCGCTGACGGCGCGCGGCGGCCGGTAGGCACGGCCGGCCCAGCGGTCAGGCCACGACCCACCGCTCGACGAGCGCGACGACGTCCGCCTCGCGCGCCGCGGCCGTCACGCTGTCCCGCAGGTCGACGAGACCGCGGTCGGGCGAGAGCCACGTCAGGAGGCCGGACGGGTCGTCGAACACGAACGCGTCGGTGCGGACCTGGACGCCCCGGTGGAGCACGAGCTGCAGCTTCGCGCCGGGGTGCAGGCGGAACGTCACGCGGTCGACGCCGTCGAGGCAGAAGCTCGGCGCGTTCCACTTCACGTGCTCCGTGATCGGCAGCGGGCTCGCCAGGATCGCCGCCCGGAGCCGGACGACCCCGTCCGTGTGCGGGTGCTCGAGGTCGGCCAGGTACCGCTCGACCTCGGGTGATGCGGTTCCCATGCCGACCTCCGTGCCCTGCGGGCGACCCCGCTGCCGAGGAGCCGCGCGCCGGACCGGCGGGGTGCGGTCCGGGGCCAGTCGAGCACGCGCCGCCCACACGGACGCCGCTGCTCGGGTCCGTACGTGGGCGTGCTGACGGGAGGCGATGTGCTCCGGGCGGCGGCGAGGTCACCGGCTACGACGGCGGCGTCCGGTACGTGTTCGTGCGGCGGGGCGACGTCGAGTGGCCGGCGCGGGGTGTCGCGTGCTCGCCCCGGCGCCCGCGCGTCGCTTCGGCACCCTCAGCCGCAGGCTCCGCCGCACCCGCAGGAACCGGCCGCCGACCGTGCCCCGCGCGTGCGGCGGACGAGGAGCGCGGCGCCTGCGGCCACGAGCAGGACGACGACCGTGAGCGCCGGGACGCCGGTGAGGAGCGCACCGACCGACGCGAGGACGCCGGCCCCGGCCAGGAGCGGCAGCGAGCAGGCGAGCCCGCACGCCGCCGCGACGCCGAGACCGCCGAGCACCCGACGGCGGGACGCGCGGCCGGGGTCGCCGGTCGTGGAGGCGGGGGAGAGCGGCGCGGACGTGGGCAGGGTCATGGGGACTCCTCGGTGGTGGTGAGCGGGTGACGAGAGCGACGCGGAGGGGGACGGTCCGCGGGTCTGCCGCGCGGGTGCAGTGCGCGGCCCGCGTCAGGCGGTCGGGCCGAACATCGCAGCCACGACGTCGGCGGCCTCGTCCGGGGCGCGGACCTCGAGCCGGACCTGACCCCGGGCGAGGCGGACCGTGAAGTCGAAGAACCCGCAGCACGCCTGCTCGGCGGTGGCGAGCCGCGCCACCTCGGCCGCGAGCCCGGGGTCCGCCGGAAAGACGAGGGCGGTGCCGCCGTCGACGGGCTCGCGGTGGGTGGCCTGCGCGACGAGCGCCCGCCAGCGGCTCACGCGCTCGGGCACGGCGCCCGCGTCGAGCGAGCACGCGATCGCCGGTGCCGCGGCGGACGCCAGCGGGAGGACCGCCTCGGGCGCCCGCGTGAGCGGGAGGGCCGGTGGGGGCGTACCGGTCGCCGGGAGGACCGCCTCCGCCACCCGCGTCGCCGGGAGGACCGCCTCGGGCGCCCGCGTGAGCGGGACGAGCGTCCTGCCGTCGGGCAGCGGCTCGGGCGCCGCCGTCGCGCAGGGGCAGCCCTCCCCGCAGGGTGAGCCGGCCGGGGCGTCGGCGAGCCGGGCGGCGACCCCCTGGAGCTGCGCGGCCAGGGCGACGAGCTCGCCGATGCGCTCCTGCGTCTCGCCCAGCCGGGCCGCGACCATCTCGACGACGTGGTGCGCGACGCCCGCGCAGTCCTCGACGTCGTACGCCTCGACGAGCGCGCGGACGTCGGTGAGCGGCAGCCCGAGGTTCTTGACGGCGGCGACGAAGCGGAGCCGGGCCACGTCGCGGTCGTCGTAGACGCGGTAGCCGTTGGAGCCGCGCGACGGCGTCGCGAGCAGCCCGATGTCCTCGTAGTAGCGCAGCGTCGTGGGGGCGACCCCCACGAGCGCCGCCGCCTCCGCGATGCGGTAGCCCATGCCCCGGACGGTAGACCTTCGACCCGGCTCGAAGGTCAAGCCCCGGGCGGCGTCCCGGCTCCGCCCGCCGGCCCGCACACCGAGCAGCGGTCAGGGAGCGGACGCCCGCTCGAACGCGGCCCGCACGAGCGGTGCGTCGTCCCCGGGCGCCGCGAGACGCGCCATCGTGGCGCACCGGCTGCCGGCGTGGAACCCGGCCGCCCGTCGTCGCGGCGTCAGACCCCGCCGGCGAAGCCCAGCTGGCGCCACGCCTCGTACGACGCGACGGCCGCGGACGTCGAGAGATTGAGCGACCGGCGCCCCGCGAGCATCGGGATGCGCAGGCGGTCGGTCACGCGGGGGTGCGCCACGACCTCGTCGGGCAGCCCGGTCGGCTCGGGGCCGAACAGCAGGACGTCGTCCTCGCAGTACTCGACGGTCGTGTAGCCCGTCGTCGCCTGGGTCGTGAACGCGAAGACCCGCAAGCCCGGGAGCGCGTCGAGGCACGCGTCGATCGTCGGGTGCACGACGACGTGCGCGAGGTCGTGGTAGTCGAGCCCCGCGCGGCGCAGCTTCGGCTCGCTCAGGTCGAAGCCGAGCGGCTCGACGAGGTGCAGCGTCGCGCCGGTCGCGGAGACCAACCGGATCGTGCTGCCGGTGTTGCCGGGGATGCGGGGCTCGAAGAACACGACGTGCAGCACCCGGCGATCCTCCCATCCCGGCAGCGGTGCTCAGCCGCGCGGGCAGGAGTCCGCGGGGGTGCTCAGCCGCGCGGGCAGGCCTCGAACACGTACGCGCGCGACGCGGGGGACGTGAGGTCGTGGTCGCGCAGGACCGTCGAGAAGGGGGTCTGCGGGTCGGCGCACACCTCGGCGAACGTGCCGCGCAGGTCGTCGGCGTACTCCACGTCGATGACCTGGTCGCCGTAGACGTCGGTGTAGGCCGCGCACTCGTCCCAGCGGTGGCACTCCTCCGCGACGGCGAAGTCGAAGCCGACCTCGTCGTGCCCGCGCCGGGTGAGGTCGGCGGCGTTCTTCTGCCCGACGGCCAGCCCGAGCCCGTGCGCGACGGCGACGTACCGGGCGGCGGTCGCGAGCGCGTCGTCGGCGGTGAGCAGCCCGCCCGAGCGCGTGTAGGAGTCGAGGTTGTCGAGCTCGACGGCGTCGAAGCCCGCGTCGGCGCACCGCTGCAGGCTCACCCCGATCACGGCGGCGATGCGGGCGCGCTTGTCGTCGGTCGACGTGTCGAGCAGCACCTCGTCGGGCCAGCCCGGGTCGGCGACGACGCGGCCCTCGGCGTCGCGCAGCACGAGGTCGGGGTGCTCGCGCAGCCAGGTGGTGCGCTCGTCGGGCTGGGTCTGGAAGCCGTTGACGTAGCAGATCGAGTACGCGCCGGGCGCAGGCTCGGAGGTGCTGTCCCGCACGACGCCGCCGACGCCCGCGGGCAGCGCGTAGGCGCCGCCGAGCTGGTAGTCGACGACGATCCGGCCGAGACCGGTGGGGGCCGCGACGGGCGGGGCCGCCGTGGGCGTGGGGGCCGGCGGGGCCGTGGGGGCCGCGGACGTCGGGACGGCGGTCGGCGAGGGGGTCGCGGTCGGCGTCGCGGACGCGCTCGGCGCGGGGTCGGTCGTGGCGGTCGAGCCCGGCGCGGGCGCGGTGGACGCGGCCGGCGAGGGGGCCACGGTGGCCGGCGGCGTGCCCGTCGGGCGTGCCTCCACGGGGCCGGCCTTGCACCCGGCGCACAGCGCCGCGACGGTGACGAGGGTGATCGTGAGGGCCCGGCGGCGGGTCGTCGTCATGCTGCGTGTCTCCTGGCGTCGTCCGCCCCCCGACGAAGCCGTGACCATACCGTGACCTCGGCCGAGCGGGTCAAGCCCCGAGCCGGGCGACGCCGAACGGCACCTAGGCTGGTCGCGACCGACCCTGCGAGAGGACGCCACCGATGCCGACCGAGCCCCACCGCCCCTTCACGGCCGCCGAGAACCGCTACGAGGCGATGACGTACCGCCGGGCGGGGCGCAGCGGGCTCGCGCTCCCGGCGCTGTCGCTCGGCCTGTGGCACAACTTCGGCGGGACGACGTCGGGGGACACCCAGCGCGCGATCCTGCGCCGCGCGTTCGACCTCGGCATCACGCACTTCGACCTCGCCAACAACTACGGCCCGCCGTACGGCTCGGCCGAGGAGAACTTCGGGCGCGTGCTCAGCAGCGACCTGCGCCCGTACCGCGACGAGCTCGTCATCTCCTCCAAGGCCGGCTACGACATGTGGCGCGGCCCCTACGGCGACGGCGGCTCGCGCAAGTACCTGCTCGCGTCGCTCGACCAGTCGCTGCAGCGGATCGGGGTCGACTACGTCGACGTCTTCTACTCGCACCGGCCCGACCCGAGCGTCCCGATCGAGGAGACGATGGGCGCGCTGCACACCGCCGTCACCAGCGGCAGGGCGCTGTACGCGGGCATCTCGAACTACTCCCCGGCGCAGACCCGCGAGGCCCAGCGCGTGCTCGCCGAGCTCGGCACGCCGCTGCTCATCCACCAGCCGATCTACTCGATGTTCAACCGGCACGTCGAGCAGGTCGGCGACGGGCAGGACGAGACGCTGCTCGACGCGGTCGGCGACCTCGGGATCGGCATGATCGTGTTCTCGCCGCTCGCGCAGGGACTGCTGACCGACCGCTACCTCTCCGGTGAGGTGCCCGGCGACTCGCGCGCGGCGCAGAGCAAGTTCCTCCAGCCCGAGCGGATCAGCGAGACGTACCTCGCCCGGGCGCGGGCGCTGAACGAGATCGCGTCCGCGCGCGGCCAGAGCCTCGCGCAGCTCGCGCTCGCGTGGGTCCTGCGCGACGAGCGGGTCACCTCGGCGCTCATCGGGGCGTCGAGCGTCGCGCAGCTCGAGAACAACGTCGCCGCGCTCGACGCGCCCGCGCTGACCGGTGACGAGCTCGCCGCGATCGAGGAGCACGCGGTCGACGGGACCGCGCGATGACCACGGACGCCGGCGTCGGGAGCGCCACGGGCGGTGCGGTCGTGCACGGCGACGCCGGTGCGCCCGGTGGCGCCGGGGACGCGGGCGACGCGGTCGTCGTGCACCGCAGCGAGCGCACGCTCGGCGTCGACGGGCGTCCCGTGGGCTACACGGTCTGGGGGCGGCCCGGGGACGCGCTCCCGGTGCTCCTGCTGCACGGCGTGACCGACTCCGCGGAGACCTGGGACCCGGTCGCGCGCCTGCTCGCGGCCGACCGGCTCGTCGTCGGGGTCGACGCGCGCGGCCACGGCCGGACCCCGCTCGGCGAGGGCCCGTTCACCATCGCGTCGCTCGCGGTCGACGCCGCCGCCGTCCTGCGGCACGTCGCCGACGGGCCCGTGCTCGTCGTCGGGCACTCGATGGGCGGCCTCGTCGCGACCGAGCTCACGCTCACCGAGCCCGGTCTCGTCGCGGGGCTCGTGCTCGAGGACCCCGCCTGGGACACCGGCGGCGTCGCGACGCCCGACGGGGTGCCGCCGTTCCTCGCGCCGTTCCTGCTGTCCTTCGCGGGCGTCGACGCCGAGACGCTCGAGGCCCGCTCGCGCGCGACGCAGCAGGACTTTGCCGACGACGAGCACGGCCCGTGGGCCCGGTCGAAGGCGCAGCTCGACCAGCGGCTCGTGCACGTCCCGCACGACTGGAGCGGGCGTGCGTGGGTCGAGGCGCTCGCGGACGTCCGCGTGCCGGTGACGCTCGTGACCGGCGACGTCGGGCGCGGCGCCCTCGTCGGGGCTGCGCACGTCGAGCGCGTGCGCGCGCTCCTCGGCGACCGGTTCACGCACGTGGCGGTCCCGGGCGTCGGGCACAGCGTGCGGCGCGAGGGCCGGGAGGCGTTCCTCGCGGCGCTCGACGGCGCACTCGGGCGGGTCTGAGCGGCTCGTTTCAGGGCGGCGGGTCGGTCGGCGGGCTCGAGCCGCGGGCCGGTCGGCGGGCTCGGCCGTCGGGCCGGCGGTCGGCGGGCGTGCCCGGACCCGACCGCCGGTCGTCGCGTCAGGCGAACGTGAACCAGTTGACGTCGACGAACTCCCGGCCCGACCCGGTCGCGAACGTCAGGTAGACGTCGTGCGTGCCCGTCGTGGTCGCGATCGCCGCCGGGACGGTCCGCCACGACTGCCACCCGCCGGTGCGCCCGACGGCGAAGCTGCCGATCGGGGTGCTCGTCCGGCTGTCGAGCCGCACCTCGACGACGCCGCTGACCGACGTCGCCGCGCCCGACGCGACGCGCGCGCGCAGCGTGCTCAGCCCGTTGCGCCCGAAGTTCACGTCCTCGAACCGCAGCCAGTCGCCGTCACCGACGTGGCCGACGTGCTTCCCGCCGCCGGAGTCGGAGGTCGGGGAGAGCGTCGTGCCGCGCTGCGCGGTGCGGGCCTCGGCCTGGATCGCGCCCACCGGGGCCTCCCCGCCCGGGCTCGGCGCCGACGGGGGCGCAGGCTCCGCGCCCGCCACGGGTCCGGTCGCGACCGACGAGCCGAAGGGCTGCAGCGTCATCGTGACCGAGGTCGGGGTGGGCTCGTCGATGCTCGGGTTGAACTCGGCGACGTCGTCGAACGCGAAGCCGTACGCGCGGCCGTTCGTCGAGTGGTCGTGCATGACCTTGGAGTACAGGTCGGACGACTCGTGCCGGTAGAACGCCGTCGCGTCGAACGTGGCCTGGCGGTCGGAGCCCGCGCGGTCCGGCGTCGAGAGGGTCCCGCGGTGGAAGCCGGCGCAGATCCGGGCGCCGACCGCGAGGATCGCGTCCTGGTCGGGCTGCCCGGTGGGCTGCAGCGCGCCGTGGCAGCCGAAGATCTCCGGCGTCGTCGGCCGGCCGATGGTGCCGATCGTCCGGCCGCCCTCGCCGCGGAAGGTGAACGCGCCGTTCGCGACCTTGCCCGTGAAGACGCCGAGCGCGGTGTCGACCGTGAGCGCGTGGCTCGCGTAGTAGTCGTACACGCCCTCGACGTAGGAGTCGAAGAACGCGGCGTCGAAGACGGGCGCCGCGCTGTCGATGCCGTGGATCGGCGCGAGCACCCGCAGCGGGAGCCCATCGGACTCGCGCACGTCGACGAGCGCGGCCCAGTCGCCGCCGAGCGCCGTGACCGCGTCGAACACCTTGCGGCGGCCGTCCTTCGCGAGCGTGCCCTCGGTGCGGGTGACCGGGAAAGGCGTGGTGTCCGGCGGCGTCGCGCTCGGGTCGACCGGGACGGAGTTGTCGACGGGCGCCGGGGGCGGCGGCGGGGCCAGCGCCTTGACCGTGATCGCGATCGGCACGCTGAACATGTCGACCATCGTCGTGTTGATGTTGATCGCGGTGCCGTTGCGGGCGAACTCCGCCCAGTCGAACAGCACGTCGTGGTTCGGGTCGTCGCTGTTCCACGCGGCGGGCTCGACGAGGCCGCCGGGGGAGAGCTGGAACGTCAGGTGCTCGCCGAACGCGACGTAGATCCGGCCGCCCGTGAGGTTCGCGGGGAGCGACAGCTTCACGCTCGACCCGTCGGCCGGGCCGGAGATCGACACGTCGGGTGCCGTCGGGTTCCCGGTGCCGTTCGCCACGGACGCCGGCAGGTCGAACGCGTGCCAGTCGCCCGACCCGTCGACGTAGCCCTGCTCGCCCGTGGTCTGGCTGCGGGCCATGACGTACAGGAACGTGTCCTCGGGGCGGCCCGAGCTGTTCGTCACGGTGAACGGCAGGTCCGACGAGGCGGCGCGCGCGGGCATCATCGCCGCGAGGCCGGTGAGCCCGGCGAGCGCCAGGACGGCCGCGGCGGTCACCGCCGCGACGATCTTCCGGGTGCGTGGCGAGACGCGGAGCATGGCTTCCCCCTGCTGTGGTGCGTGCTTCCGGCGCCCGTGCACCCGGGGTCCACGCGGTCGGCTCGGCCGACGACCCGCGGGACGGCTCGGGGAGCTGCACCCGGGAAGCCGTCATCCAGGACGAGAGCGACCGTACCCAGTCACCGGTGGTCCGGGGTCGTGGTGGCCGGCGTGCGGACCGCCACGACCGTCTCGGCGGCTGCCGCGCTCACCGCAGGTCACGCCGGAGCGGGATCGCGATCGCCACCACGCACGCGAGCGCCGCGTACGCGAGGAGGACGAGCGCGCCGAGTGCCGCCGGGATCGGGGGTGCGGTCGCTGTCGGCAGCTGCTCCGCGACGGCGTCCCGGAGGGAGGTGAAGCCGGTCAGGGCTGCGGTCGCGCCACCCGTTCATCGCCGGACGCCCTTGCCGAGGGCGTCGACGATGCCCCCGGCTCCGGCGTCGCTCACGAGGAGCTCGTCGAACTCCTCGCCGGCGAGCGTGAGCCGGAGCAGCGGAAGGCCTCGGCGCATCGCCACGAGCCTGCGGACACCGGACGGGTGGCGGAAGGTGCCCACCTTGATGCGGCCCGAGACGACGAGGCCGGAGCGTGTGCCGAGGACCTCGGAGCTCCAGCCAGGGAGCAGCTCGGCTCGGGTGATCGCGTCGCGATCGACGGTGTACCAGGAGCGCCCGACCATCAGCGCCTCCCAGCCGGGGAAGTGCAGGTTCAGGGTCGATGCGTCGAGACGGATGGCGGTCATAGGAGGTCCCCTCGCTCGTCGTACTCTGGATCGCGTGCTGAGAACATTATCACTATGAGAATGGTTGTCCACCGTGCCGAGGTCCTCGCCGATCGCCGCCGTCGTCATGCACCCCGTCCGCCTGCGGATCATCCAGATCGTCGGGACGCGCCGCGCGACGACCACGGAGCTCCGGACCGCCCTGCCCGACGTCCCCCAGGCGACGCTCTACCGCCACGTCGCGGCGCTCGTGGAGGCCGACGTTCTCGCAGTCGTCGGCGAGCGCCGCGTGCGCGGTGCGGTCGAGCGCACGTTGGCCCTCGGCGGGCAGATGGCGCACGTCGACCACGCGGAGCTCCGGGAGATGGACGAGCAGGACCTGCGCCTGTCCTTCCTGACCTTCCTCGCCAACCTCGGCGAGACGTTCGACCGCGCGAGCGCCGATGGGGTCGACGGTGCGATCCGGGACTTCCTCGGCTTCGGACAGGTGCAGCTGCACGTCACGTCGGAGGACCTGGGCGAGATCCAGGCCCGCCTCGGCGAGCTGCTGGCGCCCTACCTCACGAACGAGGCCGCCGGCACCCGCACCGTGACGCTCGCGACGGTTCTCCTCCCCGAGCCGCAGCGCCCCACCTGAGCCCCGGACCGCGCGGGCGGGCCGGTGACGATCCTCCGTGGTGCACGGCCGGCGTGGGGCTGCGGGGGTCAGCCCAGGACGGCGGTGATGCCGAGCAGGACGGGCACCGCGAGGACCGTCGTGACGAGGCCGGCGTCGCGCGCGAGCGGCTGCTGCCGGCCGTACTGGATCGCGTACACGAGCACGTTCTGCGCGGTCGGCAGCGCCGCCATCGCGGTGACCCCGAGCAGCGCCGCGCCCTCGAGCCCGAGCGCCGCGCCGATGCCGCCCGCGAGCAGCGGGTGCACGAGCGAGCGCAGCGCCACCACGAGCACGAGCTCGCGCCGCACCGGCCGGGCGTCGACCGTGCGGGGGACCGCGAGCGACATCCCGAACGTGAGCAGCGCGAGCGGTGCGGCGGCCGCACCGACGATCGCGAACGGCCCGAGCAGCACCTCGGGCGGGCTCCACGGCAGCGCCGCGAGCAGCAGCCCCGCGAGCGCGCCGACGATGATCGGGTTGCGCAGGGTCCGGAGCAGGACGGCGCGCAGCACGAGCGCGCCGCGGCGCGGTCTCCGCCCCGGCACGGGAGAGACGGTCGGCGGGGCGTCGGGCGGGACGCCCGGGGCGGTCGGTGGTCGCTGCGGGCCGTCGGGCGCCGCGGGCGGCTCGGCGGTCGGGGCCGGACCGGGTTCGCGCGGCGCACGGGCGTCGAGCACCGCGAACGCGACCGGGGCGAGCACGAGCAGCTGGTAGAGCAGCGACGGGACCACGGCGACCGCGTCCCCGAGCAGGTACACCGCGAGCGGCAGCCCGAGGTTGCCCGCGTTGACGTAGGACGACGCGAGGGTCGCGACCGTGACGTCGGCGGCGGGCCGGTGCCAGAGCCCGCGCAGAACGGCGACCGCGACCAGGACCACCGTCGTGGTGCTCAGCGCCGTGACGAGCGCGGCGCGCGAGAGCAGGAGGTGCAGGTCCGCGTGCGCGACGGTGACGAGCAGGAGGCACGGCGTCGCCACGGCGAACACCACGCGCGCGAGCACCGCCGGGGCGGCCGGCCCGAGGGTCCCGCGGCGGCCGAGCACCCAGCCGAGCGCGACGATCGCGCCCATCGTGCTGAGCGCCGTGAGGATCGCCCCCACGGGCTCAGCCGTGCAGCGCGGCGAGCAGCCCCGGGCCGTACTTGTCGCGCTTGGTCACGCCGACGCCGCTGACGGTCCCGAGCGCGTCGAGGTCACCCGGCACGCTCGTCGCGATCTCCCGCAGCGTCGCGTCGTGGAAGACGACGTACGCCGGGACGCCCTGCTCCTTGGCGGTCGCGGCGCGCCACGCCCGCAGCTTCTCGAAGACGGCGGCCGCGCTCTGGTCGAGCTCGGCGACCGCGGCGGTCGAGGCGGTGCGCCGCGAGGACCGGGCGGCGCGCGCGGTCCGCGGTGCCTCCCGCCGCAGCCGCACCGGGCGGGCCCCCGTGAGCACCTCGGCGCTCGCGGGGGTGAGCCGCAGGGTGCCGTACCCGTCGGAGTCGACGCCGAGCAGCCCCTGGGCGAGGAGTTGGCGGACGACGCCGCGCCACTCGGTGTCCGAGAGGTCGGTGCCGAGGCCGAACGTGCTGAGCGACGCGTGCCCGAGCTGCGTCACGCGCGGCGTCGCCTTGCCGAGCAGGATGTCGACGAGGTGCCCGGCGCCGTACCGCTGACCGCGCTCGCGCTCGAGGCGCACGACCGTCGAGAGCAGCTTCTGCGCGGGCACGGTGCCGTCCCACGACTCCGGCGGCGTCAGGCACGTGTCGCAGTTGCCGCACGCGGTGCTGGCCTGGCCGAAGTACGCGAGGAGCTGCACGCGCCGGCACTCGACGGTCTCGCACAGCGCGAGCATCGCGTCGAGGTGCGCCCCGAGCCGGCGCCGGTGCGCGGCGTCGCCCTCGGAGGTGTCGATCATGCGGCGCTGCTGCACGACGTCCTGCAGCCCGTACGCGAGCCACGCGGTCGACGGCAGCCCGTCGCGCCCGGCCCGCCCGGTCTCCTGGTAGTACCCCTCGACGGACTTGGGCAGGTCGAGGTGCGCGACGAAGCGCACGTCGGGCTTGTCGATGCCCATCCCGAACGCGATGGTCGCGACCATGACGAGGCCGTCCTCGCGCAGGAACCGCGCCTGGTTGGCGGCGCGCACCCGGGAGTCGAGCCCCGCGTGGTACGGCAGCGCGGGAATGCCGTTGTCGACGAGGTGTTGCGCGGTCTGCTCGACCGACGCGCGCGAGAGGCAGTAGACGATGCCCGCGTCGCCGGGGTGCTCGGTGCGCAGCAGGTCGAGGAGCTGGGCGCGGGGGTTGTCCTTGGGGACGATCCGGTACTGGATGTTGGGCCGGTCGAAGCTCGCCACGAAGTGCCGGGCCTCGGTGAGCTGGAGGCGCTGGGCGATCTCCGCGTGCGTGGTCTCGGTCGCCGTCGCGGTCAGCGCGATGCGGGGGACGTCGGGCCAGCGCTCGTGCAGCACGGAGAGCTGGAGGTAGTCGGGCCGGAAGTCGTGGCCCCACTGGGACACGCAGTGCGCCTCGTCGATCGCGAACAGCGCGAGGTCGGCGCGGCCGAGCAGCTCGAGCGTGTCCGGGACGCGCAGGCGCTCGGGGGCGAGGTAGAGCAGGTCGAGCTCGCCGTCGAGCAGCTCGCGCTCGACGCGGCGGCGGGCGGCCACGTCCTGCGTCGAGTTGAGGAAGTCGGCGCGGACCCCGGCGGCGGCGAGCGCGTCGACCTGGTCCTGCATGAGCGCGATGAGCGGGGAGATCACGACGCCGGTGCCCGGGCGCACGAGCGCGGGCACCTGGTAGCACAGCGACTTGCCGCCGCCGGTCGGCATGAGGACGAGCGCGTCGCCGCCGGAGACCACGGTGTCGATGATCTCGGCCTGGTCGCCACGGAAGCTGTCGTACCCGAACACGGTGCGCAGCACCTTGCCGGGCGTCGGCGCGGGGCCGTCGGCACGGGCCGGGCGCGGCGGCGGGGCGGTGGCCGCGGCCGGGGGCCGGGCGGGCGGCGCGGAGGGCGCGGCGGGGGGGCTCGTCGGTGCCGTCGAGCGGGCGGACGACGTGCGGCGGCCCGGGGCGGACGAGCGCGGACCGGCCGGCGGCGCGGCGAGGTGCGCGTCGTCGGGCGGCCCGTCGTCGTAGGCGGGGTCGTACGGGGGCGCGTCGTCGTACGCCGGGTCGTACGGCGGGACGTCGTCGTACGTGGCGGGGCCCGGGTTCACGGGGACCACCCTACGAGCCGTGGGCGACACTGCGGCCCGCGTCCACACCCGCGCCGCGGCGTCGTCCACGGCCCCGTACCGCCCACGGCCCGGCGCCGCCCGCGCCCCGGTCGCGGCACCCACGAGCCCGTCACACCTCGCGCACGGGGAACAGGCCCTCCTCGCGGATCCGCTCGTTGAGCAGGTCGAGGTACTGCCGCTCGTCGAGGTCGAGCGCGACCTCCTGGTCGAGCCAGCTCGACAGGTGGATCGCGTTGGCGAGCCGGACCCCGTGGATGCCGTCCGCCCCCGGCGCGACGAGCGGGGTGCCGTCGAGGACGTTCCGCGCGAAGTTCTCGAGCACGTCGGCGTGCTGCTGGCCGAACGGGGACTCGAGCTCGATGGTCTCCTGCGTGTACAGGGTGTCGAGGTCGACCTCGCCGGTGAACAGCCGCATGACGTCGGCCATGTCCATGCCCGCGCTGAGCTCGGCCTCGGGCTTGCGCAGGCGGGTCACGACGGCCCGCTTGCTGTCCTCGACGACGATCTTCCCCTGGTCGCCGAGGATCTCGAACCGGTCGGTGCCCGCGATGTCGTACGTGCAGGTCACGAACGTGCCGGTCACGCCGTCGCCGTAGTCGACGAGCGCGGTGACCTCGTTCTCGACCGCGATGTCGCGGTTCACGCCGTAGCCGAGCTTCGAGTAGACCCTCTGCGGGACGCCGCAGATCCACTGCCCGTCGAGGTCGAAGAACAGCACCGCGAACCCGGCGGCCTCCGCCCGGTCCTGGTGGCGCAGCGCGGCGTCGAGCCGGTCGACGAAGAGCCGGCGGTTCGGCAGCCCGGTGACGTTGTCGTAGAGAGCCTCCTGGCGGAGCTGGTCCTCGAGGTCCTTGCGGGTCTGGATGTCCGACACCGAGCCGACGACGCGCTGCACCACACCCTCGGACGCGACCGCGAGGCAGCGCGTGAGCACCCAGCGCGTCGCGCCGTCCGCCCCCGTGACGCGGTACTCGACCTCGACCGGGACCCCCGGCTCGTCGACCGCGCGCCCGAGCTCGGCGGCCACCCGGTCGGTGTCCAGGGGATGCGCGAGGGCGACCCACGTGTCGAGCGTGACCGCGGCGTCGTCCGCGACGCCGAGCAGCTCCCGGCACCGCTCCGACACGTAGACGTGCCCGAGGCCGGCCTCCCACTCCCACAGGCCGTCCTTCGCGGCGCTCGCGGCGAGCGAGTACCGCTCCTCGCTGCGTCCGAGGTGCCCGAGGAGCGCCTTCTGCTTGAGCGCGACGGCGAGCACCGCGGCCCAGTGGTTGTGGGTCGTCGCCCAGTGCGCGTACGTCGCCGGGTCGGAGCGCGAGCCCCGCTCGCACGCACCGAGCACGCACAGGAAGCCGTGGTCGCCGTTGACGCCGCGGACCGGGACGACGTAGAGCACGTCGCCGAGCCCGGCGTCGGCCTGCTCGACGAGCGCCCGCGGCGGGAAGTCCTCGATGCGCAGCGTGCCGGACGGCGCCTCGTCGAGCCGGCCCTCCGGGTCGAACACGCCCGTCACGTGCAGAACGCCGTCCGCCGGGTCGCCCTCCCACAGCGCGAGGCACGCGACCCGGGCCGACGCCTTGGTGAGCCACGCGAGCTGCTCCGGGTCGCCCGAGGACGTGCTCAGGACCTCGATGCCGACGTCGTACTGCTCGACGATCGACGACGCGAGCCGCTCGGTGCGCTCGAGCGTCACGCCGCGCTCGTGGTCGCGCAGCGCGAGCATCGTCCGGGCCCCCGCTGGCCGCAGCAGGTCCGCGGTCGGGTCGCCCCGTCCCGCGGCGTCCGCCGCGAGCACCGAGAACCGGTCGACGACCGTCTCGGAGAAGCTCAGCATCGCCTCGGGCGGCGGCGGGGACGGGTACAGGCGCGCGACCGTCGCGGCGAGGACCGCGTCGAGGCGCGCGAGGGCGTCGGGCTCGTCACCCGGGCCGGCGTGCTCCTCGAGGTGCCGCAGGACCACGGCGACGAGCTCGTCCGCGCCGGCGATCCCGAGCTCGGCCGACCCGCCCGCACCCGCGGGGCACCCGCACGTCTCCCGGGCGACGAACGTCGACCCGACGACGTGCATCCCGTGGTCCGGCTCGCCCCGCAGCTCGGCGAGCAGGAGCTCCGCCGCGCGCGTGCCGAGCGTGCCGATGGCCTGGTGCACCGTCGTCAGCGGCGGGTCGTGCCACCAGCCCTCCTCGACGTCGTCGTACCCGATCACCGCGAGGTCGTCCGGGATCCGCACGCCGCGCTCGCGCAGGGCCGCGGCGAGGCCGAGCGCGATCCGGTCGGTCCCCGTGACCACCGCGGTCACCCCGGTCGCCAGCACCGCGTCGGCCGCGAGCCGGCCCCCGGCCTCGACGTGGTCGACCGTCGTCACGAGGGTCGCCCCGCCGCCGAGCCCGTGCGCCGCGACCCCCGCGCGGAACCCCTCGTACCGCGCGTTCGTGTCCGACTGCGAGAGGTTGCCGACGAACGCGATGCGCCGGTGCCCGTGCTCCACGAGGTGCCCCACGGCGCCGCGGACGACGTCCCGGTTGTCCGCGACGACCTGCGCCGCGTCGAGGTCGATCTCGCTGCCGACGGTGACGACCGGCGTCCCCGACGCGATCGCGGAGCGCAGCGACGACGCGCTCGCGGCCTGGGCGATCGCGACGATCCCGTCGAAGGAGTCCCAGCCGATGTGCGGGACGTCCGGGGCCGGGGGCAGCTTCTGCCGCGACCGGCCCGCGTCGATCGTCTGGACGAGGGTCACGTGCCCGCCCGCTGCGGCGACGGCCTGCGTCACGTTCGCCACGACGTCGCCGTAGTAGAACCCCCCGGTGATGGGCGTCAGCACACCGACGTGGACCATGGGACCTCTGTGCGCTCGGCGGGAGCAGCCGGACGGCGTCGACCGGCAGCGCGGGACACTGCACCCACGCACATCGGCACGGCGCGTCCGCACGTGAGACGTCGGGGCGCCCCGCCCGGGCCGTCCAGCGTCGCCCTGCGGGGCCGGATGGCGTCACCTGGCCGGGGCCGCCCGGGTCGGTCGCCGGGGCCGCCCTGTGTCGCCTCGCTAGGTTGGGGCGCGTGACCGAGCCTGCCTTCCACGTGCGCCCCGCGCGCCCCGCCGACGTCCGGGCGATCCGCGAGCTCGTCGAGCCGTACGCCTCCGAGCGGATCCTGCTGGCCAAGGAGTGGGTCGGGTACTACGAGGCGGTGCAGGAGTTCCTCGTCGCGGCGGCGGTCGACGGCGCGGGCGGTGCTGACGGCGCGGACTCCGGCGAGGCGCGGGCGCCTGGGGAGGCGGCGACCGTCGTCGGGTGCGGGGCGCTGCACGTCATGTGGCAGGACCTCGCCGAGATCCGCACGCTCGCCGTCGACCGGACGTGGCGCGGGCGCGGCGTCGGGCACGGGCTGCTCGACGCGCTCGTCGAGCGGGCCCGCGAGCTCGGGCTGCGGCGGCTGTTCTGCCTGACGTTCGAGGTCGACTTCTTCACCGCGCACGGCTTCCACGTGATCGAGGGGACGCCCGTGACGCCCGACGTCTACGCCGAGCTGCTGCGCTCGCACGACGACGGCGTCGCGGAGTTCCTCGACCTCGCGCGGGTCAAGCCGAACACGCTCGGCAACACCCGGATGCTGATCGAGCTCGACTGAGCCGCGGGACCCCGGCGGCGGCGCCGGTCAGTGCGGGAGGCGGTAGGTCGGGGGCCCCGCGTCCGGGCCGCCCGGGTGCGGCACGACCGTCACCAGCCCGTCCGTCACGAGGCCGTCGACGCAGCGCGTGAGCTGCGCGCGGTCCGGCCACGCGGCCTCGACCTCGTCGAGCGGGACGGGCTCGAGCGCCGACCGCAGCAGCGCCATGACCCGCCCGCGCACCTGCCGGTCCGTCCCCGCGAACCCCTGCGTGCGGCGGCGGCTGGCGTGCACGTCGGGCGGGTAGCCGGCCGTCCGCCACACGCACAGGTCGGCGACGGGGCACGCGTCGCAGCGCGGGCTCCGCGCGGTGCACACGAGCGCGCCGAGCTCCATCGACGCGGCCGCCCAGCGTGCGGCGGTCGCGTCGTCGGCGGGCACGAGCGACTCGGCGAGGCGCACCTCGGCGACGGTCTGCGACGGGCCGGGGAGCGCGGCGCCGGCCGCGGTGCGCGCGAGCACCCGCCGGACGTTCGTGTCGAGCACGACCGACCGGCGCCCGTACGCGAACGCCCGCACCGCGGCGGCCGTGTAGCTGCCGACGCCGGGGAGCGCGAGCAGCTCGGCCTCCTCGGTCGGGACTCTGCCGCCGTGCCGCTCGACGATCGTGCGGGCGCACTCCTGGAGCCGCAGCGCCCGCCGCGGGTACCCGAGCCGGTCCCACGCGCGCAGCACGTCCGCGGTGCTCGCCGCCGCGAGGTCCGCCGGCTCGGGCCACGCGGCCATCCACGCGCGCCACGCCGGCTCGACGCGCACCACCGGGGTCTGCTGGAGCATGACCTCGCTCACGAGGACGCCCCACGCCGTCCGGTCCGGCGAACGCCACGGCAGGTCGCGCGCGTTCTCGGCGAACCAGTCGATCACCCGCGGGACCAGCGGCAGGCCGGGGTCGTGGGTCACGCGGACATCCTCTCCCGGCCGGCGACCCGCCCGGGACGCACGTCGCGCGAGCACGGGCCCGGGCTCCGGGCGCCGGCCACGCCGTCCGGAGTCGGCGTCGTGGCGGCCGGACCCGGAGGACCGGCCACGGCGGCTGCGCCCGGACGGCCGGCGACGGGGACTGCGGCCGGCCGGCCGGCCGCGGCGGCTGCGCCCGGACGCGAGCCCCGGCGCCACGCCCGCTCGCAGGGCGAGCGGCCGGCACCGTCGTGCTCCGGGTTTGTCCGGTTCGCGACCTGCCGGGTGCGCTCGGCGGCGCGCGCAGGTTCCGTCGGTACCGTGGGGGCACCGCGTCCCGACGGACTCCCACTCCGCTCGCCGGGTGCGCGCCAGACGGAGGGGTTGGCCCATGGGTGTGCTCAGGCCGGCGGGGCCGCTCCCCGCGCGCGTGTACTGGTTCCGGCGGCTCGTGGTGGTCGGCATCCCGCTCGTGCTCGTCGCGGTCGTCGTGTGGGTGCTCGTGGGGCGGGGCGGCTCGTCGCCCGACGACGGAGCCGGCGCCGGCCAGGACGCGGCGCCCGCGACCGACGCGACCGAGCCCGCGGAGGACGAGGACCCCGGCACGCGAGCGTGCGACCCGCAGACCCTCGGCCTGACCCTC
The DNA here is from genome assembly GCF_006538745.1 of Cellulomonas cellasea. Lineage (GTDB taxonomy): Bacteria > Actinomycetota > Actinomycetes > Actinomycetales > Cellulomonadaceae > Cellulomonas_A > Cellulomonas_A cellasea. The sequence continues at coordinate 184,927 of NZ_BJLR01000017.1, forward strand.
ACCGCCGACGGCACCAGCTACGCCGCCGGTGCGCTGCCGAACCTCACCGTCACGCTCTCGAACGAGGGCGAGGAGCCGTGCCTCATCGACGTGGGCGAGGCGCAGCGCGAGCTCGTCGTCACGTCCGGGGCGGATCGCATCTGGTCGAGCCGCGACTGCGCAGCCCCGGAGACCCAGGTCCGCGAGATCCTGATCTCGCCGGGGACCCCGGACGCCACCCAGGTCCAGTGGCCGCGCGTGCGCTCGGCGGAGGGTTGCCCGGCCGACCAGCCCGCGGCCCAGCCGGGCACCTACTCGGCGGCGCTCACGCTCGGCCCGCTCGCCCCGGCCCCCGTGGTGTTCGTGCTGGAGTGACCGCGGCGCTCACGCTGGGCCCGCCGGCTCCGGCTCCTGTGGTGCTCGGGCGGGAGTGACCGCGGCGCTCACGCCGGGCCCGCTGGCTCCGGCTCCTGTGGTGCTCGTGCTGGTGTGACCGCGGCGCTCACGCCTGGCCCGCTCGCCCCTGCGCCCGTGGTGCTCGTGCTGGAGTGGCGCGCAGGTCAGACGTAGCGCTCGAGGATGCTCGACTCGGCGAGGCGCGAGAGCCCCTCGCGCACGGCCCGGGCGCGCTGCTCGCCGACCCCGTCGACCGTCATGAGGTCGTCGATGCCGGCCGCGAGGAGCTTCTGCAGGCCGCCGAAGTGCCCGACGAGCCGGTCGACGATCGCCACGGGCAGGCGCGGGACCTTGGACAGGAGCCGGTAGCCGCGCGGGCCGACCGCGGCGTCCAGCGTGTCCCCGCCGCCCGGGAGCCCGAGCACGCGCGCGATGTGCGCGAGGTCGAGGAGCTCGGTCGAGTCGAGGTCGGCGAGCGCAGCCTGGACCCCGGCCTCGTCGCGGTCCTTGCGCAGGTCGATGTAGTCGCGCGTGACGAGCTCGCGGTCGGAGCCGATGCCGCCGGTCAGCTCGTCGAGCTGGAGGGCGAGCAGGCGGCCGTCGGTGCCGAGCTCGACGACGTAGCCCTCGATCTCCTCGGAGATGCGGCGGACCATCTCGAGGCGCTGCACGACGGCGGAGACGTCCCGCACCGTCACGAGGTCCTCGATCTCGAGCGCCGAGAGCGTGCCGCTGACCTCGTCGAGGCGCGACTTGTAGCGCTCGAGGGTCGCGAGCGCCTGGTTGGCGCGGGACAGGATCGTGTTGGAGTCCTCGAGCACGTGCCGCAGTCCGCCGACGTAGAGCGCGACGATGCGCATCGACGCCGAGACCGAGATGACGGGGAAGCCCGTCTGCTTCGCGACGCGCTCGGCGGTGCGGTGGCGGGTGCCGGACTCGGTGGTCTCGATGGTCGAGTCGGGCAGGAGCTGGACCGCGGCGCGCACGATGTGCGAGACGTCGTGGTCGACGACGATCGCGCCGTCCATCTTCGCGAGCTCGCGCAGGCGGGTCGAGGAGAACTCGACGTCCAGCACGAAGCCGCCCGAGCAGATCGACTCGACGGTCGCGTCGTGACCCAGGACGATCAGCGCGTCCGTGCGTCCGCGCAGGATGCGCTCGAGCCCGTCGCGCAGCTCCCCTCCGGGCGCGACCGCGGCGAGCGTGGTCCGCAGGAGGTCGTCCGGCGCGGGAGTGGTGGGCACGCGCGCGATCCTACGCGGCCTGGGTGGTGACGAGGTGAAGGCCACGCGTGGGCCGGGTGCGTCCGGACGGGTGACGGCGGGCGTCGCCGCCCCGGTGCGCGGGCCCACGGGCGCCGGGTGGTGGACCTCCTGCAGGCTCACGTGCGGCGGTCGCCGGCGACGCCGGTCGCGCGGACGGCCTCCGCGAGGTCCGCGACCTCGAGCAGCTCGATGCCCGCGGGCGCGGTCCCGGGCTCGATGGACCCGGCCGGGACGACCGCGCGCGCGAAGCCGAGCCGGGCCGCCTCGGACAGCCGGCGCAGCACCCCGGTGACCGGGCGCAGCTCGCCCGCGAGGCCCACCTCGCCGAGCGCGACGAGCCCCCGCGGCAGCGCGACGTTCTCCCGGGAGCTCGCGGTCGCGAGGGCCAGCGCGAGGTCCGCGGACGGTTCGACGACCCGCGCACCCCCGACGGTCGAGACGTACACGTCCTGGTCGGCGAGCCGCGCGCCGACGCGCCGCTGGAGCACCGCGAGGACCATCGCGAGCCGGCTCGCGTCGACGCCGCTCGTGGTCCGGCGCGGGTTGGCGAGCATGCTCGGGGCGACGAGCGCCTGGATCTCGGTCGCGAGCGGCCGGCGGCCCTCGAGCGTCACGGTCACGCACGTGCCCGGCACGTGGTGGCGCTCGTGCGAGACGAACAACCCGCTCGGGTCGGCGAGCCCGACGATGCCCGACTCCGACAGGTCGAAGCAGCCGACCTCGTCCGTCGGGCCGAAGCGGTTCTTGGTCGCGCGCAGCAGGCGCAGGCGTGAGTGGCGGTCGCCCTCGAACTGGCACACCACGTCGACGAGGTGCTCGAGCGTGCGCGGGCCGGCGACCGAGCCGTCCTTGGTCACGTGGCCGACGAGCACGACCGGCAGGTCCCGCTCCTTCGCGGCCGCGATGAGCGCCGCCGCGACCTCCCGGACCTGGCTCACGCCGCCCGCGGTGCCCTCGACCGCCGCGGAGGCGATTGTCTGCACCGAGTCGAGCACGAGCAGGTCGGGCGCGACGTGCTCGATGTGCCCGAGGACCGTGCCGAGGTCCGTCTCCGCAGCGAGCAGCAGGCCGGGGTCGAGCGCGCCGATCCGCTCGGCACGCAGCCGCACCTGCCCGGCGGACTCCTCGCCCGTCACGTAGAGGACCCGGCGCCCCGCGGGCCCGCCGCCGGCGGCCGGTCCCTCGGTGCCGCGCGCGACGCGGGAGGCGACGTCGAGCAGCAGGGTCGACTTGCCCACGCCCGGCTCCCCGGCGAGCAGCACGACGGCGCCAGGGACGAGCCCGCCGCCGAGCACGCGGTCGAGCTCGTCGACCCCGGTCGGCCGCGCGCGGCTCGCCTCGACGTCGATCTCCGCGATGGGCCGCGCGGGGTTGCGCGTCGGGGCGACGACCGACGTGCGCGGCGCGCCCCCGCCCGGTCCGGCGTCCTCGGTGACGCTGCCCCACGCCTGGCACTCCCCGCAGCGCCCGGCCCACTTCGCGGTGGTCCAGCCGCACTCCGCGCAGCGGTACCCGGGCCGCGTCGCGCGTGCGGAGCGTCCGGTGGTCGACGTGCCGGCGGAGCCGGACGCGGTGCGCCGGACGGTCGAGGAGGTCATGCGGGCACGCTAGACGCCGCCGCCCACACGCCCGCCCGACGCGCCGCCGGCCCTCCGCCGGACCGCCACCCCGGCGGAGCAGCGGTGCGCTGGGCGTGCCGGCCCCGCCAGTAGGCTGCCGTGCGAACCGACCTGCGCGACGCCGCGGGGCCGATCGCGCAGCAGGGGAGACGCCCATGAGCACCACCGGACCCAGCGGCGAGCAGCGGCGCAACCTGCCGCAGCCCCCGCCGTCGTCCACCGGCTCGGCCTCGCCCACCCCGGGCCGCGCCGAGGCCGGCACCCCGGGCGCACCGCTGCCGCAGGCGGAGGGTCGCCTGGGCCCGAACGACCCCGCGCCGGACGCCCCGGCCGACGCCGACGCGCGCCGCCGGAAGCTGCTCCTGATCGGCGGCGCCGTCGTGGCGGTGCTCGTCCTCGTGGGAGTCCTGATCGCGGTCCTCACCGGCGGCGACGACGAGGCGGCGCCCGCGCCCGCCGCGGAGACCGTGACGCTCGCGTCGCCCACGCCGACCGCGCAGCCCGTGGCCCGCACCTCGACGACGGCGTTCGCCGTGGCGCTCCCGCTCTCGGTGCTCCAGTACGCGCTCGCGGCGTCGGGCCCCGAGGACGCGTGGCTCGCGGCCGGCGCGCTCGAGGCCTACACCGAGACCTACACGGACGGCGGGTCGGCCCAGGTCGTCGTGCAGTCCGGCCAGTGGGAGACGCCCCAGGAGGCCGCGGCGCAGGTCGCGACGCTCGCCGCCGCGCTGCCCGCCGGCATCCCCGCGGACGCGTCCGCGAGCCCGACGCCCGGCGCGACGACGGCGCCCGCGCCCCTCCCGCAGACCGGCGAGGTCGTCGTGGACGGCCAGCCGGTCGGCACGTTCACGATCGTCGACGCGGGCGACGGCACGGGCGTCGCGCTCTGGTCGAACGGCACGACGGTCTTCCGGGCGACCGCTCCCGTCGCGCAGGTCCGGGACGTGTACGCGGCGTTCCCGCTCTGACGGAACGGGCACCGGCCGGTCTGTCCCGCCGCGCGGGCGCCGCGTCCCCGCGCACGGCCGGGGCGCCGGTCCTGTGCGGACCGACGCCCCGGCGGACGTGCGGAGCGCGCCCTCGCGGGCGTACGGGGCGACGAGGGTCAGCGGGCCTCGACGGTGTCGAGGACGTGCCCGCCCTCGTTGAGGTAGACGTTGAAGCCGCGCACGTCGTCGAGCATCGCCGCGCACTCGGCGGTGAGCGTCGTCAGGTCGAAGACGAGCGCGTCCTCGCCGGTCCGCGGCTCCGAGGTCCACCCGGCCTCGGCCGTCTCGCACCACTGCCAGCTCCCGCCGAGCTTGAGCGCGAGCTTCGGGTTGACGCCGGCGGTCTCGACGACGTCCATCCGGATCTCGGTGCGCCCGGTGAGGTCGGGGAGCGCCGCGTCGACCCCGAACCAGCCGCCGCCGGCCGGGCTCGTGACGGCGATCCGCCCCGCGTCCGCCGCGACGGGTCCGGCGCCGGTCCAGCCCTGGGCGCCGTCCTCGAAGTCGAACAGCGGGACCGACTCCACGGGCGGCTCGGGCAGGCGGGCGTAGCGGTGGAGGAACGCCGCGAGCTCGCCCCGGTTCACGTTCCCGGTCGGCTTGAACGTGCCGTACGGGTACCCGGGCATGATCCCGGTGCTCGCCGCCCACTCGATCGCCGCCCACTCCGCGCGCGTCGGCCGGACGTCCTTGAACGTCTGGGTGCCGGGCTCGGGGACCTCGCCGGTGCCGCGCAGCGCGTAGAGCACGGCCGCGACGGTCTGGCGGGCGACGGTGCTGCCGGGACGGAACTTGGTGTACCCGTCGCCGCGCAGGTACCCGGTCGACGCGAGCCACTCGATCGCCTCGTACGCCGGGTGCGTCGCCGGGACGTCCGCGAAGGTGGGCGTCTCCGGGGCGGTGAACTCCGGGTCGACGAGCGCGTGCAGGAACGTCGCGAGCGTCTCGCGCGTCACCTTGGCCGAGGGCCGGTAGGTGCCGTCGGGCCAGCCCGTCGCGATCCCGGCCCGCTCGGCCCAGGCGATCTCCGCGAAGTACGGGTGGTTCGCATCGACGTCCGTGAAGCCGGACGACGCCACGCCGGTCGCGCGGATCTCGTCGAACACGATGCTGCCGGACCTCACGCCGGCGGCCGGCTCCTCGTTGACGTACACGTTGAACTGCGTGATCTTCGCGAGCTCGTCGTGCGTGAGCCGCCGGTCCGCGTTGGACGTGTCCCACGGGGCCGGGCGCCAGTCCTCGAACGGGATCGTGACGACCTGCGCGTCCGTCCCGGCGAGCGACGGGTAGGCCTCGAACGACACGCCGTCGGCGACGAGCTGGAGGACCATCCGGTTGTCGGAGCCGTCGGGGCGGACCCAGATCGACAGCTCGGAGAACCGCGTCCAGTCGCCCGAGAACTTCTTGATGATCCCGGTGTACGTCTGCGACGTGAAGTCGTAGTCGAGCCGGAGCGCCTTCTCGCCGCCGCCGACCTCACCGGTCTCGAGCGAGATCGTGTTGACGCCCGCGGTCGAGAACTCGGCGCGCAGGGCCTCGTCGTCGCCGTAGCCCTCGAAGTCGTCGACCACGCCGGGCGCGAGCACCGGGCGCGCGCCGAGGATGACCGTCGAGCTCGCGGTCAGCGGCTCGGAGCCCGCGACCTCGACCGTCACGTGCACGGTGTGCGTGCTGTTGTCGAGCTGCTCGGGCGTGAGCGTCCACGCCGCCGAGAGGTAGCCGTCGTCGTCGAGCGCGAGCGCGTGGCGCGTGGCGTCGTCGTCGACCGTGAACCACGCGGCGGTCGCCTCGCCGCCCACGAGCTTCGCCCGCACGACGGCGGGGGAGGCGGTGATCCGCTGGCCGGCCGCCGGGGTCACGACGTGCGCGAACGGCGCGTGCTCGGTGGTCTCGACGGTCCGCCCGTAGACGTCCGCGAGGTCGAGGTCGTCCGCGAAGAAGCTGAACGGGTCGGCCTCGAACGCCTGGAAGTCCGGCAGCATCTCGTGCGGGGGCAGGTCGCCCGTCGCGGGGTAGGGGATCGCGGGGCGCAGCGGGTCGAAGTTCGCCCACGTCGGCATGTACGCGCTGCGCGACGCCTTCGGGTCCGCCTCGATCGCGTCGAGCAGGTCCGTGAACCAGGTCAGGTTGACGCCCTCGCCGTTGGCGCGCAGCTTGCCGCCCGTCGGGCCGAACTCCGTGAACGCCGAGATCTTGCCCTTGGCGTCGGCGATGTCCGCGATCATCGCGAGGTCCTGGACGACGCCGTTGAGCCACGCGCTGCTGTCGGCCGTGGTGCTGCCGTCGTAGTTGTCGTAGCCGAGGATGTCGACGTACGCGTCGCCGGGGTACGTGCGCATGTACACGTCGTCGACGCCGCCGAAGCTGCCGCCTGGGGAGTAGGCGTAGAGGAAGTTGCTCACGCCCTTGGTGTCGCGCAGGTACTCGACGGTGTACCGCCAGAGCTCGACGAACTCGCCGGGGGTCGCGTGCGCCGCGCCCCACCAGAACCACGAGCCGGCGTTCTCGTGCCACGGCCGGAAGATGATCGGGATGAGGTCGCCCTCGGCGTCGCGCGTCTGGTCCGCGACCGCGGCGATGTTGTCGAGGTACGCGTTGAGCTCCGCGTGCTTCGGGCCGCCCGGCAGGATCGCCGTGACCGTGTTGCCCTCGGTGTCGTAGAAGTCGTTGCCGGTGACGAAGTTGTTCATGTGCGCGCTGATGGTGTTGATGCCGCCGAACGCGTGCGCCTTCTCCATGTAGTCGGCGAACACCGCGATGTTCTGCTCGACGGGGGCGCCGAGGACGCCGGGCTTCTCGCGGCCCTCGAGGATGAGCGTGTCCCACCCGAAGACGGCCGGGAAGTCGCCGACGGCGGCCTCGACGTCGGAGCGCGTGCCGTCGGGCGGGTCGCCGACCGTGACGCCGAACGACGTCGTGTGCTGGTGGCCGAACAGGATGCCCTCGCCGCGCACGTCACGCAGGAACGAGAAGAGCGACCGGGTCTCGGGGGTGGCCCCGGGGTCGACGATGGTCGCGGTCTCCGCGACGGGGGCGGTCGGCGCGACGGGTGCGGCCTGGGCCGGGAGCGTCGCCGTCAGACCTCCGACGGCTGCGGCGGCGACCGCTGCCGTCAGGGCGCGCCCGCGGCGCGCCAGGGTCGGGTTCCTCATTGAACCTCCAGGTGGTCACCGCACCGCGCGCACGCACGGTGCGGCCTCGCGAACGAGGCTTTGTGAAGTTACCGAAGAAAGTCCGCGATAGCGAGGTCCCGGTCGGGACGAATCGGTTCAGGCGTCCGGCGTCCGGCGGCGGCAGTCCGTCAACGGCCCCCGGGTCAGGCGTCGACGAACGCCCGGAGGGCCTCGCGCGACAGCGGACGGTCGGCGTACACGAGCCGCACCGCCGCGGGGTCGGGGTTCCCGGCGTCCGGGCCGCGCCAGGCCAGCGTGAGCCCGGCGCGCTCCGCGGTGCGGCGCGACGCCTCGTTGTGCTCGAGCAGGTACGCGACCACGGGGAGCTCCGGGCGCACGTGCTCCGCGGCCTCGAGCGCCGCCCCGACGAGCTCCCGGGCGTAGCCCCGCCCCCACGCCGTCGGCGCGAGACGGTAGTAGAGGTTCCACGCGAGGCCGGCGCGCAGGCTGCACCCGCCGATCCCGACGATCCCTGCGGCCGCGTCGTCGCGGCGCCGGGCGGTCCAGTAGTCGAGCCCGTGCTCCTGCCACGCCGAGGCGATCCGGTGCACGAGCGCCTCCGTCGTGGCGAGCTCGACGTACCGGCCCGAGGGGAAGTGGGTCCAGACCGCCGGGTCCGCGTGCAGCGCGTGCAGCTCCGCGAGCTCCGACGTGGTCGTCGCGGTCAGCCGGAGCCGGTCGGTCGTCACCTCGGTGGGTCCGTGCACGGGCGAGAGGTTACCCACGTCCTCTGCGGGCCCGGAGCGGGGGTTCGAGACCCGGGCTCAGCCCCGTCACGGGGCCGGCTTGAGCACGTACCCGGCGCCGCGCAGCGTGTGGATCATCGGCTCGTGCCCGGCGTCGATCTTGCGCCGCAGGTAGGAGACGTAGAGCTCGACGATGTTGGCCTGGCCGCCGAAGTCGTACTGCCACACGCGGTCGAGGATCTGCGCCTTGGACAGCACGCGCCGCGGGTTGCGCATGAAGTAGCGGAGCAGCTCGAACTCCGTCGCGGTGAGCCGGACGTCACGGCCCGCCCGAGAGACCTCGTGGCTGTCCTCGTCGAGGAGCAGGTCGCCGACGACGAGCACGGCCTCCTCGCGCTGGTCGACCGCCCCCGCGCGGCGCAGGAGCGCGCGCAGCCGGGCCACGACCTCCTCGAGGCTGAACGGCTTCGTCACGTAGTCGTCGCCGCCCGCGGTCAGCCCGGCGACACGGTCCTCGACGGCGTCCTTCGCGGTGAGGAACAGCACGGGCACGTACGGGTGCGACGTGCGGATGCGGCGTAGCACCTCGAGGCCCGAGACGTCGGGCAGCATGATGTCGAGCACGATCACGTCGGGCTCGAGCCGGCGCGCGTCCGCGACCGCCGCCTGCCCCGTCAGCGCGGACTCGACCTGCCAGCCCTCGTAGCGCAGCGCCGTCGAGAGCAGCTCCGCGAGCAGGGGCTCGTCGTCGACGACGAGCGCGCGCACGGCGGTCCCGTCGGCACGGGTCAGGGGGTCGCGCCGGGGCGTCGTGAGCGTCATGGGCCCCAGCGTGCGCGGGCTGCCTGTGCCCTCTCTGACGGGAGCCTGTGAACGTGCTGTGGGCTCGGGCCGCCCGGGCGCTCCCCGGCGCACGAGGGCGCCGGACGTCGCCTACCGTGGGGCCGTGCCCAGTGCGAGCCCACCCCGAGAGCGGCCCCTCGGCCGCGCCCCGAGCGACGTGCCCCGCGGTCCCCGCCGCTCGAGCAGCCTGCCCGGCGTCCTCGTCGCGGTCGTCGCGCTGCTCGGCGTCGTCGCGACGTGGCGCGTCTTCGTCGACACCTGGGCCGGCCAGTGGACCGAGGAGGCCGTGCTGCGCGGCGCCGAGTACGGGCAGGGCGCGCTGTGGACCGTCGCCGAGCCGGTGCTCGACGTGGTCTCCGTCAGCTACATCGCGCTCGTGCTCGTCACGGCGATGCTCATCGCGGTGTTCCGCCGGCGGTGGGCGCTCGCCATCCAGGTCGTCGTGCTCGTCGCCGGCTCGAACATCACGACCCAGCTCATCAAGCGGGTCGTCACCGACCGCCCCGACCTCGGGGTCCCCGGGCCGGGGATGAACGCGCTGCCGAGCGGGCACACGACCGCCGCCGCCTCCGTCTCGGCGGTCCTCGTGCTCGTCGTCCCGCCCCGGGTCCGGCCGTGGGCCGCGGCGCTCGGCGCGGGGTACACCGCGGCGACGGGCGTCTCGACGCTCGTCGGGCAGTGGCACCGGCCGAGCGACGTCATGGCGGCGGTGCTCGTCGTGCTGTTCTGGAGCTGCGTCACCTGCGTGCTCGTCGCGCGCCACCCCGGCGTCCCCGGCGACTCCCCGCGGACCGCGACCGGCGAGATCGCGATCGCGCGGAGCCCGCGATCGTCGGTCGCCGGCTCCCGGACCGGGGCGCTGCTGCTCGGGATCGCGGGGATCGCGGCCGCCGTCCCGTCCGCGCTGTCGCTGCGGCGCACCTGGGTCCGGGCAGGCGAGCTCGAGGCGCGCGCCGACCTGCTGACCGCGTACGCGGGCGCGGTGCTCGGGGTGGTCGCCGTGAGCGCGCTCGCGTTCGCGGTCCTCCTGGTCGTGCGGCACGCCGCTACCTCGCGCGTCGAGGCTCCTTGACGCAAGGTCGTAGAGTGCCGGGGCGACGGTGTCGACGCACGCGCCGGCCCGGCGCGGGGCGACGACCGTCCGCCACCGGGGGCACGGCCTGCGAACCGTCCCCCACCCCACGAGGAAGCAGGAACGCATGTCCGCAGGTCGCAAGCTCGTCATCGTGGAGTCGCCCGCCAAGGCGCGCACGATCGCGGGGTACCTCGGCGAGGGGTACGACGTCGAGGCGAGCGTCGGCCACATCCGCGACCTGCCGCAGCCCAGCGAGCTGCCCGCGGACATGAAGAAGGGCCCCTTCGGGAAGTTCGCCGTCGACGTGGACAACGGCTTCGCGCCGTACTACGTGGTCGACGCGGACAAGAAGAAGAAGGTCTCCGAGCTCAAGCGCCTGCTCAAGGACTCCGACGAGCTCTTCCTCGCGACCGACGAGGACCGCGAGGGCGAGGCCATCGCGTGGCACCTGCTCCAGGAGCTCAAGCCCAAGGTCCCCGTCAAGCGCATGGTGTTCCACGAGATCACCCGCGAGGCGATCCAGCGTGCGCTCGCGAACACCCGCGAGCTCGACGACCGCCTCGTCGACGCCCAGGAGACCCGCCGCATCCTCGACCGCCTCTACGGCTACGAGGTGTCGCCGGTCCTGTGGCGCAAGGTCCGCCAAGGCCTGTCCGCCGGGCGCGTGCAGTCCGTCGCGACCCGGCTCGTCGTCGAGCGCGAGCGCGAGCGCATGGCGTTCCGCACCGCCGAGTACTGGGACGTCACGGGCACGTTCGGCCAGGTCGACACCCGGGGCGACGAGACCCGTGCGGGGTCGTTCGGTGCGCGGCTCGTGCAGGTCGACGGGCAGCGCGTCGCGTCCGGGCGGGACTTCGACGACCGCGGCGTGCTGCGCGGGTCCGCCGCGGACGTGCGCCACCTCGACGAGCCCGCCGCGCGCGCGCTCGTCGCCGGGCTCGTGGAGTCGTCGTTCGAGGTCCGCAGCCTCGAGACCAAGCCGTACACGCGCAAGCCGGCCGCGCCGTTCACGACGTCGACCCTGCAGCAGGAGGCCAGCCGCAAGCTGCGGATGGGCTCGCGCCAGACGATGCGCACCGCGCAGGGCCTGTACGAGAACGGCTACATCACCTACATGCGTACGGACTCCCCGGCGCTGTCGTCGCAGGCGATCGACGCCGCGCGCCGCCAGGCCGGCGAGCTGTACGGCGCGGAGTACGTGCCCGACAAGGCGCGCGTCTACACGAGCAAGGCCAAGGGCGCGCAGGAGGCGCACGAGGCCATCCGGCCCGCCGGCGACCAGTTCCGCACGCCGGCGCAGGTCGCGCGCGAGCTCTCGGGCGACCAGTTCCGGCTCTACGAGCTGATCTGGAAGCGCACGGTCGCCTCGCAGATGGCCGACGCGCGCGGCTCGACGGCCTCGGTGCGGATCGGCGCGACGGCGCGGCTGAGCGCCCCGGGCGCCGCCGGCTCCCCGCTCGGGGACGCCGACGTCGACGCGGTGTTCGCCGCGTCCGGCACGGTCATCACGTTCCGCGGCTTCATGGCCGCGTACGAGGAGGGCCGCGACGCCGACCGCTACGAGGACGACGCGCCCACGGCCGTCGCGGGCGCCGACGGGGCCGACGGTGCGGCGGACGGCGCCGACGAGCCGACCGGGAAGGCCAAGGGCAAGGGCAAGGCCGCCGAGGAGCGCGAGGCCCGGCTGCCGAACATGGTGGAGGGTGACGAGCTCACGGGCACGGACCTGACCGCCGACGGGCACCGCACGTCGCCGCCGCCGCGCTACACCGAGGCGAGCCTGGTCAAGGCGCTCGAGGAGCGCGGCATCGGCCGCCCGTCGACGTACGCCGCCACCATCTCGGTGATCCAGGACCGCGGGTACGTCACCGGCCGCGGGCAGGCGCTCGTGCCGAGCTGGCTCGCGTTCGCCGTCACGCGGCTGCTCGAGGAGAACTTCGACAAGCTCGTCGACTACGACTTCACGGCCGCGATGGAGGCCGACCTCGACGAGATCGCGGCCGGCAGCCGCGAGCGCAGCGCGTGGCTCAGCCAGTTCTACTTCGGGGAGAACCCGGGGTCGGTCGACGGCGGCGGGCTGCGCGACCTCGTCGCGAACCTCGGCGACATCGACGCGCGCGAGGTCAACTCGATCGACATCGGCGACGGCATCACGCTGCGCGTCGGCCGCTACGGCCCCTACCTCGAGGACACCCGCGACCTCAGCGGGCCCGACGGTGCGCCGCGGCGCGCGTCGGTCCCCGAGGAGCTCGCCCCCGACGAGCTCACGGTCGCCAAGGCCCGCGAGCTGTTCGAGACGCAGCCCGAGGGCGACCTCGTGCTCGGCGAGGACCCGGTGACCGGCACGACGATCGTCGCGAAGAGCGGCCGCTACGGCCCGTACGTCACCGAGCTGCTGCCCGAGCCCGAGATCGACCCGGGCCTGAGCGCCGCGGCGAAGAAGCGGGCCCTGGCGGCCGCGCCCAAGCCGCGCACCGCGTCGCTGCTCAAGTCGATGGACCTGCAGACCGTCACGCTGGAGGACGCGCTGCGCCTGCTCTCGCTGCCGCGCGTCGTGGGCGTCGACCCCGAGACCGGGACGGAGATCACCGCGCAGAACGGCCGCTACGGCCCGTACCTCAAGCGCGGCACCGACTCGCGCACCCTCCCGTCCGAGGAGGCCATGTTCACGGTCACCCTCGAGGAGGCCCTCGCGATCTACGCCCAGCCCAAGCGCGGCCGGGGTGCCACCGCGGCGCCGCCGCTGCGCGAGCTCGGCGAGGACCCGGTCTCGAACAAGCCGATCGTCGTCAAGGAGGGCCGCTTCGGCGCCTACGTGACCGACGGCGAGACGAACGCGACCCTGCGCAAGGAGGACGCGGTCGACTCGATCACGCCCGAGCGCGCGCAGGAGCTCCTCGCGGAGAAGCGGGCGCGCGGCCCGGTCAAGAAGAAGGCACCCGCGCGCAAGGCCGCGGCCCCGCGCAAGAAGGCCGCCGCGAAGTCCTGACCGGTCCGGCACCCGTCCGGCACAGGCCCGTCACGCGGCGGTCGCGGCGGGGCCCGCCCGGTCGCGGGGGCTGCCGCCCGGACGTGCCGAGCGTCACCCGGACCCGCAGGACCCGCGCGCCGTGCCGTACTAGGTTGGCCGCATGGCTCGCACCGAGGACCCGTCGACCGCTCCGTCCATCCGCTGGGGAATCCTGGGGGCCGGCAACATCGCCGGCGCCTTCGCCGACGCGGTGAACGCGCACACCCGCGCGCAGCTCGTCGCCGTCGGCTCCCGCAACCGGGACCGCTGCGAGCGCTTCGCGACCGCGCACGGCGTCCCGACGACCCACATCGGCTACCGCGACCTCGTCGAGGACCGTCAGGTCGACGCCGTGTACGTCGCGACCCCGCACTCCGAGCACCTCGAGCACGCGCTGCTCGCGATCGCCGCGGGCAAGCACGTGCTCGTCGAGAAGGCGTTCACGCGCAACGCCGCCGAGGCCGAGCAGGTGTTCGCCGCCGCGAAGGCCGCCGGGGTCTTCGTCATGGAGGCCATGTGGACGCGGTTCCTGCCGCACGTGGCCGCGCTGCACCAGGTCATCGACGCCGGCGAGATCGGCGAGATCATCAACCTCACCGCCGACCACGGCCAGTACTTCCCGTTCAACGCGACCTCCCGGCTGTTCGACCCGCAGCTCGCGGGCGGCGCGCTGCTCGACCTCGGGGTCTACCCGGTGTCGTTCGCGCACGACTTCCTCGGTGTCCCGGACTCCGTGCACGCGACGGGCACGCTCACCGAGACCGGCGTCGACGGGCAGGCCTCGATCGTCCTGAGCTACGGCGAGCGCACCCAGGCGACCCTGTCGACGACGCTGTGGGCCAAGACGCCGACGACCGCCGCGATCTCGGGCACCGAGGGCTTCATCCACGTCGCGGGCAACTTCTACGGCCCGTCGTCGTTCCGCGTGCAGCGCCGGGACGGCCGCGTGTGGACGTTCGAGCAGCCCGGCAAGAAGGGCCTGCAGTACGAGGCCGCCGAGGTCGCGCGCCGCATCGCCGCGGGCGACACGCAGAGCCCGCTGATGACGTGGGACCACACCGTCGAGGTCATGCGCACGCTCGACGCCGTGCGCGCCCAGGTGGGGGTCGTTTACCCGGGCGAGTGACCAGGTGACGGCCGGGACGACGCGTCCCGGCCGCCACCTCGGCCCGCCGCCACGCGGGCGCCGCCGTCCGTCTTCCTCGGCGCGCCCCCAGGTGGGCGGCGTCGTCCGGCACCCCGGGGCTGCCCGGGGCCGCGCTCAGCGCCGGCCGACGACCTGGGCGGCGAGCAGCACGACGTCGTCCGCGGGCTGACCCGCGACCAGGCCGTGCGCGAGCGCGGTGACGAGCGCCGCCGGCTCGAGGTGCGCGAGCCGGCCCGCGGCGTCGACGAGCGCGCTCGCCTCGTCCCGGAGCGACGTCCCGCGGCGCTCGATGAGCCCGTCGGTGTGCAGCAGGAGCGTGTCGCCGCGCTCGAGGGTGTGCGTGTGGTCGTGCCGGGTCGTGCGGGGGTCGACGCCCAGCAGCAGGTCGTTCTGCGGCGCCCGGAGCGCGACGCTCTGCAGCCCCGGCCGCACCAGCACCGGGGCCGGGTGCCCCGCGCTCGACCACGTGAACCGGTGCGCGCCCGTCGCCGGGTCGGGGTCGACGCGTCCGACGAGCGCGGTCGCGATGGTCCCGAGCCCCAGGCCCTCGATGGCCCGGTCGAGGCGCGTGAGCCAGGACGACGGCGTGTCGGGGTGGTCCCACGCGAACGCGCGCAGCGTCGAGCGGAGCTGTCCCATGCGCGCGGCGGCGTCCATGTCGTGGCCGGTGACGTCGCCGACCATGAGCGCGACGCCGCCGTCGGGCAGCTCGATCGCGTCGTACCAGTCCCCGCCAACGCGGTCCGCCCGGCCCGCGGGCAGGTAGTGCGCGCCGAGGCGCAGGTGCGGCGGGTCGGGCAGGGCGGTGAGCATCGCGTCCTGGAGCGTGCGCGCGACGTCGCGGCGCTGCTCGAGGAGCTGCGCGCGCTGCAGCGCCTGGGCGGTGTACGCCGCGAGCGCGTTCTTGATCGTGCGGTTGCCCTCGTCGAACTCGCGCGGCAGGCGCCAGCCGAGCGTGAGCACGCCCAGCAGCTCCTGGCCCGAGACCAGCGGGAGCACAGCGCTCGCCCCGGCCTCCCGGGTCCCGGGGCGCGCCATCGACGGGAACTGCGCGACGAGGTCGGCGTTGTCCCGGAAGAACAGCGGCTCGTGCGTGCGGGCCACGTGCGCGATGGGCCGGTCCTCGTCGATGCGGGCGTGCTGCCAGCGCGGGTCGAAGTCGTCGGTGAAGCGCTCGATCGTCGTGTACGTCAGGCCGCGGCCGTCCGCGTCGAGCAGCGCGATGCCGGACATCGTGGCGCCCAGGCCCGTGTCCGCGACGCGCGCCGAGGTCGCCGCGACGTCGTCGACCGTGAGGACGTCCTGGAACGCGTCGCTCACGAGCAGCAGCAGCCCCGCCTGCCGGTAGGCGAGCGTCGCCTGCTGCTGCGAGCGGCGCGCCCGCTCACGCTCGCCCCGCAGCCGCAGCTCCGAGCTGCACGCCGCCGCGAGGTCCTCGAGCAGCGCGAGCTCGTCGGCCGTCCAGCGGCGCGGCACGTGGTCGATCACGCACATCGAGCCGACGACCGCGTTCGTGTCGTCGAGCAGCGGGTAGCCCGCGTACGCGATGACGTCGAGCTCGGGGATCGCGGGGTTGTCCCGGAGCAGCGCGACGCGGCGCGCGTCGTCCACGATGAGCGGCGACCGGTCGGCCACGACGTACTTGCAGAACGAGTGCGTCAGCGGCGTGTGCCGGGACTCGTCGATGTCCGGCGGCAGGCCCGCCGCACCGGGGTAGACCTGGCCCTCCTGCGACACGAGCGAGATGAGCGCCACGGGCACGCCGAGGTGGCGCTGCGCGACGCGCGCGAACCGCTCGAACGACTCGTCGCGCCGGGCCGGCAGGAGCGCAGAGCCCGGGAGCAGCGAGGCGGGGTAGAGCTGGGTCATGCCGACCTCCGGCGTCCTCGTCTCGGCTCTCCGGGACGACCTCGTCCCCGCTCCAGTGTGACAGCACGCGCCGCGCGGACGCAGGGCGCGGACGGGTGGATGCAGGCTGCGGACGGGTGGACCGGTGCGGTGCTGCTCCTCAGACCGTGGCGGACCCGGCGCGCGTGCCGACCGTGCCACGGGCGACCTCGGCGAGCAGCCACGTCAGCACGTCCTCGCCCGCGAGGATCCCGGCGCGCGGCGTGACGGCCACGTGCGGGCGCGTCCAGCCGCTCTCGGCGAGCTCGCCGTGCGCGGGCCGGACGCCGGCGTGCGCGGCCTCGAGGAGGTCGGCGTCGAGCAGCGAGTCGCCCGCGGCGAGCACGCGCGCGGCGCCCACCCGGCCCGCGAGCGCCGTCACCGCGGCGCCCTTGGTCAGCGCCGACGGGACGACGTAGAGCTTGCGGCCCTGCAGCGAGACGGTCCAGCCGCGCTCGGCGGCCCACCCCGACAGGTCCGCGACGAAGCCCGCGGGCAGCGCCGCGCGCTCGACGACCGCGTAGCAGAACAGCTCCTCGGCCTCGCGCCGCGAGAGCGTCCACGCGTCGTCGAACGCGGTGCGCATGTGCTCGCGGACGTCCGCGAGGGGCACGCTCGTCGCCGCGAGGAGCTCCCGGACCGCGGCGGTCCAGGCCGCGTCGGGCTCGCCGTCGACCAGCAGGATGCCGCCGTTGGCCGCGATCGCGTAGCGCGACGGCGGACCCGGGATGCGGATGCGGGCGAGCTGCGCGCGCGTCCGCGTGGTCGTGGGGACGACGACGGCGGACGCCGCGAGCTCGACGAGGAGGCGCTCGGCGCGCTCGGTCACGTAGGACAGCGGGGCGCCGTCGTAGTGCTCGACGCACACCAGCCCCGGCTCCGGGCCGTCGGGGAGCGCCATCGCGGCGCGCGAGTAGATGAGCGTGCGGTCGAGGTCGCACGCGACGACGGTCGGGCCCGCGGCCGGTCCTGCCGAGCGGGCGGGGGCCGTGTGGGGGGTGGGCGTCGGGTGGCTGGTCATGCGCGGACCTCCGCAGCGAGGACGTCGTCGGCCGCGCGTGCGCCACGGGTGAAGCCGGGGTGGACGAGGCCGACGCAGCGGTAGGAGAGGTCGGGCACCTCGACGACCTCGACGCCGCGCTGCTCCGCGAGCAGCAGGACGTGCGCGAGCTCCGGGTCGTCGCGGCGCCGGACGAGGACCTTCCACGGGACGCGGCGCAGCAGCACGCGCGTCGTCTCGCCGACCCCGGGCTTGACCAGGTTGACGCTGTGGATGCCGTGCTCGGCGCTCAGCCGCTCGGCGGTCGCCCAGCCGCTCCACGTCGGCGTGCGGTCGCTCGCGGCCAGCACCGGCCAGTCGCGCGCGACGTCGTCGGCCACCTCGGCGAAGCGCTCCGAGACCGCGTCGAGGAAGCGGTTCGAGACGTCCGCGGCGGCGAGCTCGGCGTAGAACTTGGCGCCGTGGAAGTCGCCGGGCCCGATCAGGTCGTCGTTGAGCACCGTGCGGGAGACGAGGCCCGAGACCGTCGAGTTCAGGCACGCCGACGGGATGAGGTAGTCCTCGCGCGTGCCGTAGAGCTCGACGCAGCCCGCCGGGTCGGCCAGCACCGCGAGGTCCGCGCGAAAGCCCTCGCCCGCGCCGAGCCCGAGCGCGACGTTCGCCTCCGCGACCGCGGCGGTGAGCTCGCGCACGATCGCGCCCTTGCCGGTCCAGCCGTCGACGAACATCACGTCCTGCGGGCGGTGGTGCTCGGCGAGGTACCGCAGCGCGACGGTGTCGATGCCGCGGCCCCGCACGATGCTGACCGCGTAGTGCGGCAGGTCCAGGCCGTGCACCTCGCGCGCCCAGCGGCGCATGAGGATCCCGACGGGGGTCCCGGCGCGCGCGAGCGACACGAGCACCGCGCCGCGCCCCCGCTCCGCGAGCGTGAGCTCGGTGACGACGCCGACCGCGTGCGCGAGCTTCGTCGCGGACTCCGCGAGCGACGCGTGGAACAGCTCCTGGTACGCGGCGCTCGGCTGGTACTCGACCGGCAGCGACTCCGCGTAGTGCGCCTGACCGGCCTGGATCGCCTCCTCGCGCTCCTCGAGCGGCGCCTCGAGCGCGACGTGCGTCAGGTCGGTGAGCAGCCAGGCGACCTCGTCGGCGGCGTAGCTCCCGAACTCCGGGCCGCGCAGCGGCGGGGGGAGCGGGGTGGGCGTGGTCGCGGTCACGGGGAGGTCTCCTGCGGGTGGGGTGCTCCGGCGGCGGGCCGGTACGAGGGGAGGACGACGAGGTGCACGCGGTCGGTGTGCGCGGCGACGCTCGCCGCCAGGCCGCCGGGGGCGTGCAGCGCGGGGGTGTCGCCGGCCGAGTCGACGACCACGACGACGTCCGTGAACCGGCGGCGCGGGTCGGCGCCGGGGGCGACGTTGTAGGCGAACCGGTCGCCGGCGCCGTCGCCGCTGCCGGCTGTGCCATCGACCGGTGTGCTGGCGACGGGAGTGCTGGTGGCGGGAGTGCTGGTGGCGGTTGTGCTGGTGGCGGTCGTGCCGTCGGCGGGGCCCCCTGTGCCGTCGTCGGCCGGGTCGTCGTGGCTCGGGAACACCAGGCGCGTGCGGATCGCGTAGTCCTCGGCGTCGAGCGCGAGGACGGGGGAGCGGGTGGTCGACGAGAACGCGACCGTGCCGCCGTGCTCGTCGAGCAGGTCGGCGAGGTGCGCGGCGAGCAGCAACGGCGCATGCATGAGCTCCTCGGTGCCGAGCACGAGCACCCGCCGAGCCGCAGCGGCCGGCGCGGGTGCCGCCGCCGAGCCCTCGGAGGTTGCGCCCGCAGCCGGGGTGCCGTCGGAGGTCGCGCCTGCGGGCGACCCGCCGTCGCGAACCGCAGCCGCCGGCGCAGGAGCCCCGCCCCCGAGCTGGGCCGCCAGGGTCGACGCCGCGTCGCGCGCGGCGGCGCCGAGCCGGTCGAGCTGCTCCGGGGTGAGGCCGTGCCGGGCGCCGTCGGGCACGTCGGTGGGCCACCCGAGCGCGCCGAGCCGGACGACCTCGCCGACGCCGCCGGCCCCGGGCGCGGCGGGGGAGACGGTGTCGGACGCGGAGTGCTCCTCGACGAGCCGGCGGCCCGCCGCGAGCACGTCGTCCCCGAGCGTGATGGTCCCCGCGACGAGCGCGACCGCGTCGATCTGGACGCCGAGCCGGTCCGCGAGGTCGGCGACGCGCGCGCGGTCGTCGTCGGAGCGGACGTCGACGAGCGCGGCGACGACGTAGCGGCCGCGCGGGTAGCGCTCGTGCAGCGCGGTGATGGTGTTGAGGATCGTCTGACCCGTGGAGAGCTCGTCGTCGACGAGCACGAGCGGCCCGGGGCCGGCGAGGAACGCCGGGTCCTCGGGCAGCAGCAGGTGCGACGTCGCGTGCGAGTGCTGCTCCTCGAAGCCGCCCGCGAGCGCGACCCCGGGGACGGCGCGGCGCGTCGAGTGCAGGTAGCGGGCCCCGAGCGCCTCCGCGACGCCGTGGCCGAGCGCGGTGGCCGTCTCCGCGTAGCCGAGCACGACCGCGCCGGTGAGCGCCGACGCGTGCCGCGCCCGGAGGTCGGTCACGAGCGCGTCGGTGCGGGCGCGCAGCGTCGCCGCGGCGCCCGGCACCCCGGCGACCGCGGGGGCGAGCGCGTCGACCGCGGCGGTCCACGCGGGGGTCGTCGCGTCGTCGTCCCCCGACCCCGCGATGCGTGCGGCCGCGAGCGCGCCGAGCAGCTCGGCGGACGCGTGCACGACGCGCGGGTCGGTCGGCACGTGCTTGCCCAGCACCGTCGACACGAGCAGGTGCGCGCGCCGGGGGTTGCGGCGCAGCGCGAGCCCGACGAGCTCGGGCAGCGTCACGCCGACGGGCGAGCCCGTGGTGGCGAGCCCGACGCCGAGCCGCTCCGCGACCCAGCCGCCGCTCCAGCGACCGGTCGAGGCGGCGCTCCGGGTGCCCCCGGACGACGGACGATCGCCCGGCTGCGCACCCTCCGGCGCGCCCGCCGCGTGCCGTCCCGTCACGTGGGGTCGCCCGCGCCGAGGAGGTCCACGAACGACACGTCGGCGCCCGAGACGCCGAAGACGCGGGCGCGGAGCATCGTCCGCTCGGCCCACGCGCGGTGCGGCTTCGCCTCGTTCATCTTGTTGCGGTACCCCGACGCCGCGACGCCGCCGTCCGACATCTCGACCCCGAGGACGTGCGCCGCGTCGACGTACTCCTCGTGCGTCACGACCGACAGCGCGTGCACCGCGGGCACGTGCGAGGGGTGGATGACGGTCTTGCCGGTGATCCCGTTGGCCTTGTCGAGCACGATCTCGCGGATCAGGCCGTCGAGCGCCTTGCGGATGAGGCGGGCCCGCAGCGCGCGCTCGTCGTGCTCGATGAACGGGGACTCGCGCAGCAGGGGCTTGAGCAGCCGCTCCTGACCCTCGAAGTACTCCCAGACCGACCCGGTGACGACGAAGCCGGTGTCGTCGGCGCGCCCGAGGACGTTGACGACGTCGGCGATGACCTGCGCGACCGGCAGGACGTCGTAGATCGTCAGGTCCCGGCTGCGCCGGATGCCGTACGCCGAGCTGAGGTCGGTCGCCCCGATCCGCACCGCCAGGACCCGGTCGCGGTGCTTGTCGAGCGCCCGCCGGATCCCGACGAGGGCGTCGGTGCGCGTCTCGCGGTGGATGACCTCGGCGGACTCGAGGATCGGCATCGCGAAGTACCGGTGGCCGGTGACGTCCGAGGCCTCCGCGACGGTGTCGAGGAAGTCGCTGCCGCGGTCCTCGGTGAACTTCGGGACGACGAACCCCGACAGCGCGCCGGCGTGCTCGCCGAGGCCCGCGACGATCCGGCCGATCTGCTCGGGCGTGCGGACCCGCACGAACACGAGCGGGCCCGCCTCGCCCGACTCGGCGAGGCTGCGCACCTGCGCGACGAGGTTCGCCTCCGCCGCCGGGACGTCCCGGTCGGCGATGGCGTCCTCGAGGCACACGACCGCGCTCGTGACGCCCTGCGCCGCCCGCCGGACGAGGTCGGCCGCGATGGCCGGCCTCGTCCCGGGCAGGTACAGGGTCGCCCCGAGCGCCACCGCGAGCACCTCGCGGTCGTCGTGCGCCGTGAACTCCTGCGGCTCCACGTGGAAGAGCCGCTCGCGCTCGTCGGGCGCGAGGTGCGCGAAGTGGCGCATCGTCGGGGTCGGCGTCGTCAGTCGGCGTGCACGATGACGGGTTCCGGCTCGATGCCGGCCGCCTTGAGGCGACGGTTGCGCAGGATCGAGGACGTGAACGCCGCACCGATGAACGCGACCCCGACGAGGCCGGTGATGATCTCGTCGATGTGGAAGCCGATGCTCACGAGCAGGATCGCGGCGAGCGCGCCGATCGCCCAGTGGGCGCCGTGCTCGAGGTACACGTAGTCGGCGAGCGTGCCCTTGCGGACCAGGAACACCGTGATCGACCGGACGAACATCGCGCCGATGAAGCCGAGGCCCAGGGCGATGATGATCGGGTCGGACG
Source organism: Cellulomonas cellasea (assembly GCF_006538745.1). Classification (GTDB taxonomy): domain Bacteria; phylum Actinomycetota; class Actinomycetes; order Actinomycetales; family Cellulomonadaceae; genus Cellulomonas_A; species Cellulomonas_A cellasea. The sequence goes on from NZ_BJLR01000017.1 coordinate 206,503, forward strand.
TGATCGCGAACGCGCCGATGACGCCGTCGAACGAGAACGACGCGTCGAGGACCTCGAGGTAGAGGAACAGGAAGAAGCCGGCCTTGCCGGTGGCCTTCGCGAGCTGCGTCGGGCCGGTGCGGTCCTTGGCGCCCGCGCCGGTCTCGGCGGCGCCGTCCTCGATGATCGTGCCCTCGGCCTCGTCGATGCCCTGGCCCTCGAACAGCGAGCCGAGGCCGTTGACCGCGATGTAGGTGATCATGCCGAGCAGGCCCGAGAGCAGGACGACCGCCGGGTCCTTCGCGAGCAGCTGGGCGGCGAGGATCAGCGAGATGCTCGCGACGATGACGGCGAGCTGGTCGAGCTTGCCGATGCGGGCGAGCGGGCGCTCGAGCCACGTCAGCCACTTGATGTCGCGGTCCTCGAAGATGAAGTCGAGGAACAGCATGAGCAGGAACATCCCGCCGAACGCCGCGATCTGCGGGTGCGCCTCGTTCAGGAGGTAGGCGTAGCTGCCCGGGGTCTCCGGGTCACCCTTCTCCATGGCGAGGGAGATCGCGTCGATCGGGCCGAGGTCGGCGGTGATGCCGACGATGAGCAGCGGGAAGACCAGGCGCATGCCGAACACCGCGATCGCGATGCCGACGGTGAGGAAGATCTTCTGCCAGAACTCGCTCATGCGCTCGAGGATCTTGGCGTTGACCACGGCGTTGTCGAACGACAGCGAGACCTCGAGGATGCCGAGGATCGTGCACAGGAACAGCGCGTTCCATCCTCCGTAGAGGAAGGCCACGACGAGGGACACGGCGGTCACACCGAACGACCAGCCGAAGGTACGCATGACCACGGGGGGTCCTCGTTCTCTCAGGGGGATGAGCGCCGGGAGGCGCAGCAGGTGGGGGTGGTGCACCGGGGCGGACGGCCCCGGGTGAGGGTCAGGCGACGTCGACCCCGAAGTCCTTGGCGATGCCGTGCAGGCCGGACGCGTAGCCCTGGCCGATGGCCCGGAACTTCCACTCGCCGAGGTGCCGGTAGATCTCACCGAAGATCATCGCGGTCTCGCTCGACGCGTCCTCGCTCAGATCGTACCGAGCCAGCTCCTGCTCGTCGGCCTGGTTGACGATCCGGATGAACGCGTTGCGGACCTGGCCGAAGCTCTGGCCGCGCTCGTCGGCCTGGTAGATCGACACCGGGAAGACGATCCGGGTCACCTGCTCGGGGACGCGCGCGAGGTCGACCTTGATCGACTCGTCGTCGCCCTCGCCCTCGCCGGTCGTGTTGTCGCCGGTGTGCTCGACCGAGCCGTCGGGGCTCACGAGGTTGTTGAAGAAGACGAAGTGCTGGTCGGAGAGGACGCGCTCGCCGGGGCCGCCGAGGAGCGCGCTCGCATCGAGGTCGAACGCGGCGCCGCTCGTCGTGCGGGCGTCCCAGCCGAGACCGACGACGACGGCCGTCAGGTTCGGGGCCTGCTTCGTCAGCGAGACGTTCCCGCCCTTGTTCAGGCTGACGCCCATGGTCGGTCTCCTCCGGGTCCGGACGGTCGGTGCAGGTGCAGGTGCAGGTGCAGGTGCAGGTGCAGGTGCAGGTGCGGGTCGTGCCGTGCGGGTCGTGCCGTGCGGTCGCGACCGTGTGCCGGCCGCCGACGCGCGGTCGGGCGCACCCCGAGGGGCACGCCCGACCGTCGGTCGCGCTGGGTCAGACGTTGACGCCGAAGTCCTTCGCGATGCCCGTGAGGCCCGCCGCGTAGCCCTGGCCGACGGCGCGGAACTTCCACTCGGCACCGTTGCGGTACAGCTCGCCGAAGACCATCGCGGTCTCGGTCGAGGCGTCCTCGGAGAGGTCGTAGCGCGTGAGCTCGGCGTTGTCCGCCTGGTTCACGATGCGGATGAACGCGTTGCGGACCTGGCCGAAGCTCTGGCCGCGGTTGTTGCCGTCGTAGATCGAGACGGGGAAGACGATCTTGTCGACCTCCGGCGGGACGGTCGAGAGCTGGACCTTGACCTGCTCGTCGTCGCCCTCGCCCTCGCCCGTGAGGTTGTCGCCGAGGTGCTCGACCGAGCCCTCGGGGCTCTTCAGGTTGTTGAAGAACACGAAGTGGGCGTCCGAGACGACCTTGCCGTTGGCGTCGACCAGGATCGCCGAGGCGTCGAGGTCGAAGTCCGTGCCCGTCGTCGTGCGGACGTCCCACCCGAGGCCGACGACCACGGCGGTGAGGCCGGGTGCGGCCTTGGTGAGGCTGACGTTGCCGCCCTTGCTGAGGCTGACTCCCACGGATCCTCCAGAGGCTTCCTGACGGAGGCGTGCCCCCCGTCGTGCTCACGCGCGCCGTCAGGCAAGACGGCGCACCGATGCTAACAACGTGGCTGCACGGGCCGGAGTTCCTTCGGTGAAGGATCAGGGTCCTTTCAGGGTCACGTCAGGGGTCGCACGGACCCCCGCGGGGCGCCGAGACTTTAGAGTCGACACGGACCGGCCACGCGCGCGACCGTGCGCCGGCGCACACGACGACAGGGAGACACGCCGATGTCCGAGCTCGACCTGGGTTCCACCGCGACGCCCGGCCCGGTGCCCGCCGCCCCCACGTCCGGTGCGCTCGTGCTCACGCCCCCCGCGCCGGTCGTCGTCGTCGAGAAGGAGCAGGCCGCGGGCGCCGTCCCGGTCGACTCCGCGAAGCAGGTCGAGCTGCGCCAGAAGGCCGACGCCTTCGTGGCCGAGCTCGTCGCGCTCGACACGCGGTCGCCCGAGTTCACGCAGAAGGTCGCGTCGATCACGTCGATGGGCGAGCAGGACATGCGCGCCGCGGCCGCGGTGTCGAGCCGCATGCTCGACCGGCCCGCCGCGGCGATGGGCAAGGCGAAGGGCGGCTCCACGGCGGGCAGCGGCGACGCGCAGGTCCGCGTCGCCACGACCATCGCCCAGCTCCGGCAGACCGTGACCGAGCTCGACCCGCACCGCGCCGACCTCACGGGCGTCAAGAAGGCCCTGCGCTGGCTCCCGGGCGGCTCGAAGATCGACAGCTACTTCCAGCGGTACCAGTCCGCGCAGCAGCACCTCGACGCGATCATCAAGTCGCTCAACTCGGGCCAGGACGACCTCCGCAAGGACAACGCGGCGATCGAGACCGAGAAGGCCAACATGTGGGCCACGATGGGCCGGCTCGCCGAGTACAACGAGCTCGCGGGGGCGCTCGACGCCGCGCTCGTCGACAAGATCGCGCAGCTCGAGGCCGCCGGGCGCCAGCAGGACGCCGACACCGTGCGGGCCGACGCGCTGTTCCCGGTGCGCCAGCGCCGCCAGGACCTCATGACGCAGATGGCCGTCAACGTCCAGGGCTACATGGCGCTCGACCTCGTCCGGAAGAACAACATCGAGCTCATCAAGGGCGTCGACCGCGCGCAGACCACGACCATCGCGGCGCTGCGCACGGCCGTCATCGTGTCCCAGGCGCTCTCGCGGCAGAAGCTCGTGCTCGACCAGATCACCGCGCTCAACACCGTGACGTCGAACCTCATCGAGCAGACCTCCGAGCAGCTGCGCACGCAGGGCGCCCAGATCACCCAGCAGGCCGCGGAGTCGACGATCGACGTGCAGAAGCTGCAGGTGGCGTTCGACAACGTGTTCGCGACGATGGACGCGCTCGACACGTTCCGCGCGCAGGCCGTCGACAGCATGGCGCAGACCGTCACCGCCCTCGAGGGGCAGATCCAGCGCGCCCAGCCGTACCTCGCGCGGACCCGGCAGGGCGAGATCACGTCCTGACGTCCGGACCCGAGGAGGAGCCCGACCGTGAGGTGGTTCAGGCGGTTCACGGACGCCCGTGAGGACGCCGTCGTCCCGCCGCTGCCGCTGCCGCCCGCCGACGACCCCGCGGACAGCGCCGAGCAGCTCCTCGCGGGCGTCGCCGGGCTCGAGCGGCTCGTCAACCGCAGCGCCGGACGGCTGCCGGCCGCGGCCGTCGCGAACGCCCGGCGGATCACCGACGTGCTGCGGGCCGTCGTCGGGCAGGCGCAGACCCGGCCGCTCGACGTCTACGCCACGATGTCGGTCCGCGGCACGGTCGAGGACTACCTGCCGACGACGATCCGGACCTACCTCGCCGTCGACGCGCGGCTCCTCGACACCCCGCGCGGCGCTGGCCACACGCCCACGCAGTCGCTCATGATGCAGCTCGACGCGCTCCTGCAGTCGGCGACCGCGACCCTGCACGCGACCCAGAACCAGGACGCAGACGCACTGATGACGCAAGGCAACTTCCTCCGCACGCGGTTCTCCGGCTCGGACCTGGACCTGTGATGGCGGCACGGCCCATGGCGCGGGGCTCGAACGTCGAGCTGACCCGCGAGATCCCGTCGCTGACCGGGGTGGTGCTCGGCGTGCGGTTCGCGTCCTCCGAATCCGTGCTGATGGACAACCTCGTCGTCGCGACCCTGCTGTGCGACGCGCGCAGCCGCGTGCTCTCGGACCGGCACGTCGTGTTCTTCAACCAGCTCGTCGAGCCGGACCTGTCGGTCGCGCAGCTCGAGCGGGTCGTCGGGACCGACACCGAGCAGGTCGAGGTCGACCTCGCGGGCGTCCCCGCCGACGTCGCGCGCATCGTCGTGGTCGCCTACATCAACGAGGCGCTCGGGCAGCGGCGCACCCTCGGGCAGCTGCGGGAGGCGTCCGTGCGCGTGCTCGACCTGCGCGACAGCTCCGAGCTCGTGCGCTCCGAGAACCTCGCGCCGTCGCTGCGCGCCGAGACCGGCCTCGTGCTCGGCGAGCTCTACCGGCACACGACCGGCTGGAAGTTCAAGGTCGTCGGGCAGGGGTACGCGAACGGCTTCGAGGGCATGGCGGCCGACTACGGCGTGCCGCTGTGACGTCGCCCCGGTCGGCCCAGTCGCGCTACCCGAGCACGGAGGTGCGGGAGGACCTGCCGTGGCTGCGGCGGCGGACGCTGCGGACGCGGGTCGAGGCCGCGGCGGCGGCCGGGGGCGCGTCGGGGGGATTGACTGGGTCGACCGCCGGGGCGGGCTCGGGCGGCGCGCCGCCGCAACCGGCCACAGCCCCCCAGCCGAGCCCGACGGCGCCCGTGACGTCGTCCCTCGACCTCGGCTCTCCGGCGGCTGGGTCGGCGTCGCTCGACCTGGGCTCTCCGGCGGCGGGGTCGACGTCGCTCGATCTCGGCTCCCCGGCGGCGGGGTCGTCGTCCCTCGACCTCGGCACTCCGGCGGCGGGGTCGACGTCACTCGATCTCGGCTCCCCGGCGGCCGGGTCGACGTCCCTCGACCTGACACCCGCGCGGGCGCCCACCGCGCCCACCGCGCCTCCCGCATCCGTCCGGTCCGCCGCGTCGGCCCCGGCGCGGACATCGCTCCGCCCGCCGCCCGCTCCGGCCGTCCCGCCCGCACCGTCCCCGACCCGGGGCCCGAGCACGACGACGTCGCTCGACCTCGCCGCGTCGCCCGCCCCGGCCGCGCCGGGGCGCCGCGCCCGGTCGGCGCCCCCGTCCGCCGCCGCCGGGGACCTCGTGCTCGCGTTCACGCCGCCGCGCGTCCACGCCGGGTCGCCCGTCGTGCTCGGACCGACGGAGCCCGTCGTCGCGCTCACGGCGCTGCAGTCGGGCGTCGGCGGCCTGACCGTCGAGGCGGCGTGCTCGGACGCGGTCGGCGACCTGCGGCTCGCGTGCGCGTACCGGCTCGTCGGCGCCCGGCCCTCGCTCGTCGCGCACAGCCGAGAGATCCCCGTCGCGGGGCTGCACGCCCGCCGGCCCGTGATCGTGTCGTCGCGCGAGCGGTTCGAGCAGCTCGTCGTGGACCTGCGGCAGGTCCGGTCGCTCGAGCGGCTCGTCGTGCTCGCGTACTCCGAGTCCGGCGCGGCGCTCGACTGGGGTGGCACGCTCGTCGTGCACGGGTTCGGCGGGCTGCGCGTCGAGGCACCGCTGCGGCACGGGCGGTCGGCGGGCGTGCTCGTCGCGCTGTCGGTGCTGCGCGTCGGCGGGGAGCTCGTGCTGCGCGCCGAGGACGAGCTCGTCGAGGGCACGCTGCGCGACGCGTGCACGGCGCACGGGTTCGACGAGATCACCTGGGTCGACACCCGGACCCCGCTCGTGTGAGCGGGCCGGTGCCGAGGACCTGAGCGACACCCGATCAGCAGGACCGAGCAGCACGACCAGCCGGCGGTCCGCCGGCACACCGAGGAGGTCAGCATGGGAATCGACTACAACAAGCGTCCGGGGCAGCCCGAGCCCGCACCCGAGAGCGCCGGGCAGCCGGGCGCCACGCCGTCGGACGCCGCGCCGTCTCGCTGAGCAAGGTCACGCTGACGAAGGCGGCGCCGTCGGTGTCGCTGACCAAGCGCGGCGGCGCGAGCGGGATCCTGCGCGTCAACCTCAACTGGAACGCGCGCCCCGCGGGTGCGCCGCAGGGCGGCGGCGGGTTCCTCAAGCGCCTCACGGGCGGTGGCGGCGGCGGGTCGATCGACCTGGACCTCGCGGCGCTGTACGAGTACACGGACGGGTCCAAGGGCGTCGTCCAGGCGCTCGGCAACGCGTTCCGCGACACCCGCCGCGGCGAGGCGATCACGTGGCTCGACGGCGACGACCGCAGCGGCACGAACTCGGGCGGCGAGAACCTGTTCGTGAACCTGGCGCACGTGAGCGAGATCCGCCGGATCCTCGTCTTCGCGTTCATCTACCAGGGGGTGCCGAACTGGGCGGCCGCCGACGGCGTCGTCACGCTCTACCCCGCGTCCGGCCCGGAGATCGAGGTCCGGCTCGACGAGCACGACCCGCGCTCGCCCATGTGCGCGATCGCGATGATCGAGAACACGGGCGGCGAGCTGTCCGTGAACCGCGAGGTCCGCTACATCCAGGGCAGCCAGGCCGAGCTCGACCGGCAGTACGGCTGGGGCATGAACTGGACGGCTGGGCGGAAGTAGTCGGTCCACGGGGACGACGACGACCCCCGCCACGGAGCACGTGCTCCGTGGCGGGGGCCCTCGTCCTGAGGGGCTGTCAGGCGGGCGTCCCGGGGTCGCTCATCGGGGTGTCTGCGCGCTCGAGCACGACGCCGGGAACGGCCGCCTCGATCGCGCGGCGCGCGTCGTCGCTGAAGGCGGGGAAGCCGTCGCCGACCCGGTAGTGCACGACGGCGGCATCGCGTGCGCGCGCACCTTCGACACGTCCGTCGCTCAGCTCGACGTCGGCGACTCGGCACGACAGGACCCAGTAGCGGTGCTCTGCGTCGTCGGTCTCGACGACCACCGGTAGCCAGTCGTGGTGGGACGCCGGGGCCTCGACGCCCTCGACCGCCGTGCGCACGGCGTCGGCGTAGACGAGCACCTCCGCCTCCTCGACGTACAGAACGGCGGGAGGGGGCGACTGCTCCGCGCGCACGCGCAGCGGTGTCCAGTCGGCGACCTCCTCGCTCGTGTGCGCGGCGGCCCACGCCGCCTCGAGCAGGTCCGCGTCCTCCGCCTCGTCAGGGTCGGCCATCGAGGCGCCGCCGATGCTGCCGAGCGCCACCTCCCAGAGCGTGACGTCGTCGTCTCGGGTGCTGTCCATGGGTCTCCTTCGCCGGGTCGCCCACGGGATCGGCAGGCGCTCACGCCACCTTGAGCCCCGACGGGGTGCCGCTCGCGGAGCTTCGGCTCGCCGTTCCCACCCCCCATTGATGGCCGAGGCTGCCGGCGCTGTCGTGGGAGGCGGAGCGGCTCGACGTCGTCGTCGTGGCGTCGGTCCTGCGGGCTACCCTGACGCCGTGACTGCGAGCGACGCCCAGCCCCAGAGCCGAGCCGCTCAGCGCACCCCGGCCGACGGTCCGCGCGGTGACGCCACGGCGCCGGTTGCGAACGGGGCCACGGGAGCCAGCGAGGCGACGGCATCCGCCTCGTCCGTCGCGCACGCAGGCGACCCGGCGGCCACACGGTCCGCTCCCGGCCTCTTCGTGTCGTTCGAGGGCGGCGACGGCGCGGGCAAGTCGACCCAGGCGCGCGCGCTCGCGGACCGGCTGCGTGCGCTCGGGCGGGAGGTCGTGCTCACCCGCGAGCCGGGCGGGACCCCGCTCGGTGTCGAGCTGCGCCAGGCGCTGCTGCACGGCGACCACGTCGACCCGCGCGCCGAGGTGCTGCTCTACGCCGCCGACCGCGCGCACCACGTCGCCTCGCTGGTCCGCCCGGCGCTCGAGCGCGGTGCCGTCGTCATCACGGACCGCTACCTCGACTCGTCGGTCGCGTACCAGGGCTCGGGCCGCGACCTGGGGGCCGACGAGGTCGAACGCATCTCGTTGTGGGCCACCGGCGGGCTGCTGCCGGCCGTGACGGTGCTGCTCGACCTCGACCCCGACGTCGGCCGCACCCGGCTGACCGGGGACCCGGACCGGCTCGAGCGGGCCGGCGATGACTTCCACCGCCGCACGCGCGCCGCGTTCCTGGCGCGCGCCGAGCAGGACCCGGGGCGGTGGCTCGTGCTCGACGCGACGCTGCCGGTCGACGAGCTCGCGGCGCACGTGTTCGCGCGGGTCGCCGCGGCGGGCGGGTTCGCCGACGCCGTCCCGAGTGCTTCCTCCGGGGCGGGCGCGGCATGAGCGTCTGGGACGACGTCGTCGGGCAGGAGCCCGCCGTCGCCGAGCTGCGGGGCGCGGCGCTCGACCCGAGCCGCATGACGCACGCGTGGCTGCTCACCGGGCCGCCGGGCTCGGGCCGGTCCAACGCGGCCCGCGCGTTCGCGGCGGCGCTGCAGTGCCTCGAGGGCGGCTGCGGCCACTGCCACGCGTGCACGACCGTCCTGCACGGCACCCACCCGGACGTGACGCTCGTCGCGACCGAGGGCGTCTTCATCCGCGTCGACACCGCCCGGCCGCTCGTCGAGCTCGCGCAGCGGTCCCCCTCGGAGGGCCGCTGGCGCGTCATCGTCGTCGAGGACGCGGACCGGCTCAACGAGACGAGCGGCAACGTGCTGCTCAAGGCCATCGAGGAGCCGCCGCCGCGCACGGTGTGGCTGCTGTGCGCGCCGAGCCCGCAGGACGTCCTCGTGACGCTGCGCTCGCGCAGCCGCTCGGTCCCGCTGCGCGTCCCGCCCGTCGAGGCCGTCGCCGAGCTGCTCGTGCGGCGCGACGGCGTCGACCCGCACGTCGCCGCGGTCGCCGCCCGGGCCGCCCAGAGCCACATCGGCATCGCCCGCCGGCTCGCGCGCGACCCCGAGGCGCGGGCGCGCCGGGCCAAGGTGCTCTCGCTCGCGCCGCGCGTGCGCGGGGTCGGCGACGCGGTGCTGGCCGCGGGGGAGCTCGTCGAGACCGCGCAGGCCGACGCCAAGGCCGCGACCGAGGAGCGCGACGCGAGCGAGCGCACGGCGCTGCTGCGCTCGCTCGGCGCGGAGGGCGCGGCGACGATCCCGCCGGCGCTGCGCGCCCAGGTCCGCCAGCTCGAGGAGGACCAGAAGCGCCGCGCGACCCGAGCCCAGCGCGACGTGCTGGACCGCGCGATGGTCGACCTGCTGTCCCTGTACCGGGACGTGCTCGTGATCCAGCTCGGCGCGGCCGTCGAGCTCGTCAACGTCGAGCACGAGGAGACCGTGCGGACGCTCGCGGAGAGCAGCACGCCCGAGCAGACGCTGCGCCGGATGGACGCCGTCGGGGTCGCCCGGACGCGGCTCGCGGGCAACGTCGCACCGCTGCTCGCGGTCGAGGCGATGGCGATCGCGCTCCGGCCGCAGGGCTGAGCCCCCGCGCGCCTGAGGGCGGCCCGTTGCGCCGACCGGGCGACGAGCCGGCCCCCGCATCCCGCTTAGGCTGGGGTGGTGCCCCTCGCCCCACGTGACGTCCGCCGTGCCGCCGAGCAGCCCCTGGCCGCGGTGACGCCCGCCCCGCTGCGCCCCGTCTCCCGCGCCGGCCGCCCGCTGATGCGTGCCGCCGGACTGCTCGCCGTGGGCGCGCTCGTGCTCGCCGGGTGCTCGAGCCCCAAGAACCAGGTCACCGTCGACCCGAGCGCCCCGGCGTCGGCCGGCGAGGGCGTCGCCCCCGAGCTGGCCGAGTTCTACGAGCAGCAGCCCGAGTGGACCGCGTGCGGCGACCTCGAGTGCACGACCGTCGTCGTGCCCATCGACTGGGAGGAGCCGGGCGGCGGCTCGATCGAGCTCGCCGTGAACCGGTCGCGCGCGACCGGGGGCGACCGGATCGGCTCGCTGCTGACGAACCCGGGCGGCCCGGGGGCGTCGGGCACCGAGGCGCTCGAGACCGTCGTCATCCAGCGCATGGGGGCCGGGGTCAAGGAGCGCTACGACCTCGTCGGCTTCGACCCGCGCGGCGTCGGGAAGTCCCACCCGGTCGAGTGCGTCGACGGCGCCGAGATGGACGAGCTCGTCGCGTTCGACGCGGACTACTCGACGCCCGAGGGCCTCGAGGACGTCGAGGCCCGCTACGGCGAGTTCGCGGCCGGCTGCCTCGAGCGCACCGGCGAGGTGCTCGAGCACATCGACACGGTGAGCGCGGCCCGCGACCTCGACGTGCTGCGCGCGGTGCTCGGCGACGAGCAGCTCCACTACCTCGGCTTCTCCTACGGCACGGCGCTCGGCGCGACGTACGCCTCGCTATTCCCGGAGCGCGTCGGACGGCTCGTGCTCGACGGCGCGCTCGACCCGACCCTCGACTCCGACGCGATCGCCGCGGGCCAGGCGGCCGGCTTCGAGTCGGCCCTGCGCGCGTACGTGACCGACTGCCAGGCCGGCAAGAGCTGCCCGCTCGAGGGCACGGTCGACGAGGGGCTGGCCGCCGTCGCGGACCTGCTCGAGGACGCGCGCCGCAACCCGCTCGAGACGACCGACCCCGAGCGGCCGCTCACGGCCAGCCTCGCGTTCGCGGGCATCGCCCAGACGCTCTACGCCAACACGCTGTGGCCCTACCTGACCGAGGGCCTGACCGGCGCGATCCAGCAGCGCGACGGCTCACGGCTCCTGCAGTTCGCGGACCTGTACTACGACCGCGACCCCGACGGCACGTACGGGAGCAACACGACCGAGGCGTTCTGGGCGATCGGCTGCGCGGACGACCGGGCGACGACCGACCCCGACGAGATGCGGGCCTCCGCGGAGCGCATGGTCGAGGCCGCGCCGACGATCGGGCGGTTCTTCGGGTACGGCGGCGTCGTCTGCGCCCGCTGGCCGGTCCCGGAGGCCGGCGGGCTCGACTCGTACACCGCCGAGGGCGCCGCGCCGATCGTTGTGATCGGGACGACGAACGACCCCGCGACGCCCTACGTGTGGGCGGAGTCGCTGTCCGACGTCCTCTCCTCGGCGGTGCTCCTCACGTTCGAGGGGGAGGGGCACACCGCGTACGGGCGATCCAACGAGTGCATCACGGGCGCGGTCGACGCGTACCTGCTCGAGGGCACCGTGCCCGAGGACGGGACGCGCTGCTGACCGTGCCGGCAGGCCTGCGCATCGCGCTGGCCTGCGACGACGGGTCCGGCGGGCGCTCGTTTTGAAACCCGGGCCGCACGCCAGGTAGAGTGGCGCAGCCCGCTCGGCTCGTCCGCGCGGTGCGTGCACGACAGCAGGACCAGCAGTGCCGCCTTAGCTCAGTCGGTAGAGCGTCTCACTCGTAATGAGAAGGTCAACAGTTCGATTCTGTTAGGCGGCTCCACACCGGACGGCCCTCGACCCGCACTCGCGGGGCGGGGGCCGTTCGCATGCTCCCGCTGCCGTCGAGCCGGGTCAAGACGCGGCCTGCCGCTCGGCGTGCTGCCGGTGGAGGTCGCGCAGCTTGTCGGCGAGCTCGGTTGCCGGTCCGGCGACGGGCACGCCGGGGGCCACGGTGGTGATAGGCAGCGCCGCGACCGGGGACGGCGGTAGCCCCCAGCCCTGCCGCCACTCGGTGAGCTGGCCAATCGAGCCCGCGTACACGATGCGCCCGAGCCCGACCCAGGCATGGCCGGCCGCGCACATCGGGCAGTGCTCTCCCGAGGTGTAGACCGTGCACGTTGGCCGCAACTCGGCCGGGACATGCGCCGCCGCCCACTGCGCGAGCGCGAGCTCCGGGTGGCGGGTCTGGTCGCCGCCCGCGGTGCGGTTGCGGTCCTCGTGCAGCACGGCGCCCGCAGCGTCGACCAGGACCGACCCGAAGGGCTCGTCGCCGTCGGCCAGCGCCTCGCGGGCGAGCTCGACGCAGCGACGCAGGTGCGCGAGGTCCTGGGGACTCAGCGCCGTCGACGTGTCCATGCCTGCACCCTAGGTCGCCGGGGCGCTTTGGGCAGGTGCCGTCAGGACCAGCCCGAGATCGCGACCCTTGTCGGGCGGCGGTCGATCTACATGAAGCGCCCGCCCGCATCGAGCACCCCGAACTCAGGTTCTCAACGCTGCTGCTCATGAGCCGAGTGCGAGCTAGGGTGACGGAGAGGCAGGGCCGTGGCGTCGGCGCCCACCGCTGTGCTTCGACCGCCGCGACGTGTTTGCGCGGACTGGGCAGCGGTCAACGTCTGACAATTGACCAGAAGCCAATCACGGCGTCGCACGGCGACCAGGCCGCCTTGATTGCGCCAGCGTACGCCGATCGAAGGTGCGCTGAATCAGGTGTCGCCGGAGTCCTCCGTAGTGGGCCCGATAAGGGCTTCCGCCCGTCCGAGCCACACTCTTACTCGGTCATGGCGTGACAGCTTAGTGCAGTACTCGGCGGCGACCTTCGCTAGATCCACACGAACGTCAAGGGTGTCGCATACTTCCCACGACCCGCTCGCGTCACGCCGCCAGATCACCGCTGGCTGAGGTCCACCCTCGAGTCCGGAAGCCCAGTGCCGTTCCGTGGCAAAGAGCAAGTGTGCCATGTCGGCGGAGCCGTCGCCGCAACACATACGGTTATACAGGAGGAGCGATCGGACCGAAAACGACTGCTCATCGGCCTGGAGGAAGTAGCGGTCTGCACGGGCAGGGTCAACCGGAAGCAGGCAGAAACCGAGATTGTTGAGAGCGCGCGCATCCGTCGGGCGCCTCGTCAGTAAGAACTCGAACAGAGCTGCGGCCTCCGCGTGCCGGCCATCGCCGAGGTATCGCCGCGCCTGCCTGTGCACGCCTGTCAGCAGGCGGTACCAGTCCTCGTCGTCTCCCGGCCGGGCGGTATGCCGAACTGCCCGGTCGGCTACCTCCCTCGCTATAGTGTCGACTTCGTGCAGCCGTGCATCGAGCAGGGCGGCTGGCATGGCAGCAGCCTCGCCGTGTGCGACGTACTGGTACTCCTTGTGCAGCGCCTCAGTCGACCAGCCGGAGAGGTCCTTTTCGGTATTCCGCTGCACCAGCCACTGGTAGGTGGCGAAGAGGGCACTCGCCTGCTCGGCCTGCCCGACAACGGCCGCCATCTCCTCGGGGCGAGGTGGGACCAGGCTGACAAGTTCCTCAAAGGGTGCGGTAGCGATCCACGAGTGGAGCATCGTCGGTGCAGCGCGGAGCGACGCCGCAACGTGCGGGTACTGGCGCGAGTCGAAGCCGCTACCGCGCTCCGCCACGGCAGGACGAGATCGCTCCGTCACGCCAAGTGCGGCGCGCCAGCCGTCGACCTCTAGGGCAAGTCTCGCGGGCGAGGCGTTGCCTCGAGCCTCAAGCATCAACGCCACGGCGACTGTGCCCAGTACTGGGCCGGCGAACTGTTCGGCGAGGCCGTATCGGATCAGCGCCTGCCCATCCACCCCCATCCCTTCGAACACTCTGACCGCGGAGCGGGTCGACCGTAGTCTCGCCTCCCGCTCGTCAGGCGTGAACGTGGGTCGTCCAAGCAGGTCAACGAGGAGAGTCAGTAGTCGTTGTGCTGTCGGAGGCTCTCCAGATGCCTGCATGCCTCGATGGTACGTGCGGGTGACGACGTGCAAGCTGGTCTAGACGCTGTGGTGGTAGTCACCTACGATCTTGCCTACGATCGTGCATACGATCCTATCCAAGGGTGGACCGGTGAACCTCATCTTCCAAGCCAGCGATCTCGCAGGCACCAAGCGCCGCGAGTTCTTAGACGCCGCTCGAGAAGGGCGTGCTCACATCAGAGACACCGACGGTACTGACCTCGTAACTCTGCGCGCCCATGAACTCGGCGTACTTGACGACCTTGCGTACTGGTCCAACCAGCAGCGGAGACTCGCGCTCCTGCTCGGGCGCGCCGAGATTCCCTCCGTAGTCGACCTTGGCGACCTCGCATGGCTGCGCGTATTTGACGCGGAAGACATGCGCGCATTCGTTGATGAACTGCAGAACTGCCTTATTGCTGCCTTCGCGGACAATGACTCGGCGCTCATCCATGAGGCAGTCAAAGCCTGGCGCGTAACTGCGCAGCAAGCAGAGGATCCTCTTCGTCGCGCAGTTCTTACGGGCAGGCACGACCCATCGGACTTTCGCGAAGGTGGCGAAAGTTTGTTGCATCAAGAGGACGGTAGCTGAGGTTGCCGGCAGGAGGGGCCTATCATCCGCTGTGGCCCGGGAAGCGGCCGGGCGGCCGGCCGGCCGTTGCCCCGGTCTACCGTGTTCTGGTGCATCGCCAGTACTTTGATCGATGGCTCGAGATGCCCGAGCGTGTCTCGGTGGAAAAGGCGCAGCAGTTATGGGATCATCTCGCTCACAACCCAGGCGGCCCTCCGCCAATCGGCTCGACATGCATTCTCCGAGGGAAGCTAGGGAACCCGCAGGGTGAGGGGTGGTCTAGAACCATCCATTACGAGGTGTCTGGAGCCGGGCGAGTGAACTATCAATACGCCGATGCTTACCGGGCATCTCGAGATGGAGACCTTCACCGCGTAGTTGCGATCTTGACCATCGACTACTCAAGTCACTGAGCACGTCAGTATCCGGCTCTTCCATGGCCGCAGGATTCGAGCGCCTTCGATCGTAAGACGGCTTTACTTCTAACTCGTTTGGACGCAGGCCCGTCAAAAAATAGCTCAAGAGGTTGTCGCTAGACCGTCGCGCGAGAAGCGCATAGATGTCCTTCGCGTCTCGAGGCTGTCGCCAGGTGGCGCGGCTGATGGTGTCGTCAGGACAACCCGAGGATCGCCGCGCGCGTCGGGCGGCGGTCGATCTCCATGAAGCGTCCGCCCGCGTCGAGCACCGTGAACCCGGAGCGCGCGTAGACGTCCTGGGCGTCGCGCGTGGCGAGCAGGATCCGGGGCACGCCAGCCTCGGTCAGGTCCTCGACGATGCTGTCGACGAGCCACGTCCCGAGCCCGCGGCCGCGGTGCGCCTCGTCGACGAACACGTCGCAGACCCAGGCGAACGTCGCCCCGTCGGTCACGGCCCGGGCGAAGGCGACCTGCGTCCGGTCGAGGTGGACGGCGTACGGCCGTGAGCCGGCGATCGAGCGCTCGATCGCGTCGCGTTCGCGCCCCGTCGCCCAGTACGACTCGACCGAGAGCCAGCGGTGCACGCGGTCCAGGTCGAGACGCTCCGCGTCCTGCGTCAGCACGAAGCCGTCACGCTGCCTGTCGCCCATGGGTCCTCCTCGGTGTCGAGCGCCACATGGTGTCAGAGGGTGCCGGGGGCCTGGCCAGCGGTTTCACACACCGTGCGGGCAGCGCGCGCGAGTGGCGGCGCAGCCTCGCGTGGCGGGGAGAGGCAGTGACGGCGTCGACGCGTGGCTCCTCGACTCGGCACCGCGTCGGCGCCCCGGCACCCACTCAGCGGTTCAGCAGCTCCGCGCAGCAGTCCTGCCAGGCGGTCACCGCTGCCCGCGTCCGCCGCGCGAGCCTCACCTCGTCGCCGATCACGGCGCCCGGCCACGCGAGGGCCCGGTCGTACGGCAGCCGCAGCACCGGCGCCCCGGGCGGCGCGGCGAGCGTCCGCGCCCGCCCGTGCACCTCCGCGAGCACAACCGTCACCCGGTCGAGTCCGCGGGGGTCGGTCGCGGCGACCTCGTCGAGCACCCGGCGGGCGTCCGCCGCACCGAGCGGCGTCGCGGGCGCGACGACCACGAGCGGGTCCTGCGGCCCCAGCACCGCGAGCACCTCGCGCACCGGGCGGGCGCCGGCGTCCCACACCGCCCGGTCCGGGTCGACGGTGTCCGCCTCGGCGCCGCCGGCCCGCTCGAGCATCCCGCCACGCTCCGCGCCGAGGAGCCGGGGGGCGCAGCGCGGTTCGTCCCGCAGGCCCGCGAACGCGAGCGCCGCGAGAGTCGTCGCACCGGCGCCGGAGGACACGGCGACGAGCGCGAGCGTCCTCACGAGACCTCGCCCTCGGGCGTCGCCGCGACCTGGACGACGTAGGGCGCGACGCCGCGGCGCACGAACCGGCCGCGCCCGGGCGGGAAGCGCTCGGGGTAGAGCCGGCCGACGACCTGGCCCTCGCTGCGCTCGCCCGACATCAGCAGCACCGAGCCGCCGGTGTCGCGGGTCGTCTGGATGACCTGCGTGTACATCGCGCGGCTCGCGCCGGCGACGGGCCGGGTCAGCACGACGTGCAGGCCCAGGTCGCGCGCGCTCGGCATGTACGGCAGCAGCGGCGCGAGCGGGTCGTCGCCGCCCGCCGCGACGATGTCGTGGTCGTCGACGAGCACGACGATGCGGGGCTCCTTGGCGCGCTGCTCGGCGTCCCGCGTCGGGCGCTTCTCGAGCTCGGCGGCGATCGACGCCGCGAGCCCGCGGGCCTGCGCGGCGTTGCGGGCGTGCGCCGCGAGGTAGTCGTCCTCGACGACCCCCGGCACGTGTCCGCGCACGTCGACCACCGCGATCGCGAGCTCGTCGCTCGCGAACCGGGCCTGCAGCCCGCGCGCGATCGTGCGCAGCAGCGTCGACTTGCCGGAGCGGGCGTCGCCGAGCACGAGCAGGTGCTGGTCGTCGCCCGCGAAGTCCCAGAGCGCGGCCTCCATGGTGTCCTGGCGCAGGCCGATCGGGACGACGTCGGGCTCGTCGAACGCGTCGGGCAGCTCGGCCGGGTCGACGTGCAGCGGCAGGAGCCGGATCGGGGCAGCCGCCGGGCCGCTCCACGACTGCGCCGTGCGCCGGGCGAGGGCCTCGAGCTCGTCGCCGACCGCCTCGTCCGGCACGACGTCGAGCACCGGTAGGGCCACGTGCGCGAAGTTCTTGCTGTCGAGCAGCACCCGGCCGGGGGTGTCGACGGAGATCGTCGAGGAGAGCTTGCGGTCGATGCTCGACTCGGTCGGGTCGTTGAGGCGGAGCTCGACGCGCGTCCCGACGAGCGCCTGGTGCCCCATCCGCAGCTCGCTCCACCGGGTCATGCCGAGCACGAGGTGGATCCCGAAGCCGGCGGCCCGGAGCATGATGTCGACGAACGCGCCCTCGAGCTCCTCGAAGTCCTGGCGGATCTGGCCGTAGCCGTCGACGAGCAGCACGACGTCGGCGGCGTCGAGCTCGGGCACCCGGCCCGCGGCGTGCTGGACGCGCAGCTGCGCCATCGAGTCGATCGACCGGGCCTTGAACACCTGCTCGCGCAGCGCGAGCATCCCGCCGAGCTCCTCGACGAGGCGCGCGAGCCGGTCCCGGTGCGCGCGGGTCGCGACGCCGCCGACGTGCGGGAACTGCTCGATCCGCTGGAGCCCGCCGCCCGTGAGGTCCATGCCGTAGACCGCGACGTCGCGCGGCGTGTGGGTCAGCGCGAGCGACGCCGCGATCGTGCGCAGCAGCGTGCTGCGGCCCGCCTGGGGTGCGCCGATCACGGCGACGTGCCCGCCGGCGCGCGCGAGGTCGAGGCGCCACGGGTCCTGGCGCTGCTGCGTCGGGTCGTCCTCGAGCCCCATCACGGTGCTCAGCCCGGGGCCGCGGTCGCCCGCACGGTCGACGACGAGGCCGAGCGCGAGCCGGTCGGGGAGCGGCGGCAGCCACACGGGCCGGACGGCGCGCTCGTCGTCGCGCACGCGCTGGACCGACTCGTCGATGAACGTCCGGCCGGTCCCCGGGCGAGACAGGACCGGTGCCCCGCCATCGTCCGCGCGGTCCCGGCGGATGCCGTTGTACCGGGGGAGCAGCAGCGGCCGGGGCTCGACGCCCTCGTCGCGCGGCGCCCGGATGCGCTCGACCGGACCCGACACGTAGCCCGCCCGGAAGCGGGTGTACACGCTCGTGTCGACCTTGAGGTAGCCGTAACCCGGCAGCGCGGGCAGGTGGTAGGCGTCGGCCGTGCTCAGCACCATCTGCGACTCGGGCTCGCTGAACGTGCGCAGGCCGAGCCGGTACGACAGGTAGGTGTCGAGCCCGCGGAGCTTGCCGCCCTCGATGCGCTGGCTCGACAGCAGCAGGTGCACGCCGATCGAGCGGCCGATGCGCCCGATCTGCAGGAACAGGTCGATGAACTCGGGCTCGGCGGTGAGCAGCTCGCCGAACTCGTCGATCACCACGAACAGGTGCGGCATCGGAAGGAGGTCGGGGCGCTCGCGGCGCAGCTCGCGGTAGTGCGTGATCGACGGCGACGACCCCGCGTCCTTGAGCATCCGCTGGCGCCGCACGACCTCGCCCTGGATCGAGGCCCGGGCCCGCGTCGTGAGCTGCGGGTCGTCGGCGAGGTTGTCGATGAGCCCGGCCAGGTGCGGGAGCCCGACGAACGGCGCGAACGCCGCGCCGCCCTTGTAGTCGACGAGGATCATCGACAGGTCCTCGGGCGGGTGCGTGAGCGCGAGCGACAGGATGAGCGTGCGCAGCATCTCGGACTTGCCCGAACCGGTCGCGCCGATGCAGATGCCGTGCGGGCCCATCCCGAGCTGCGCGCTCTCCTTGAGGTCGAGGTGCACGGGGCTGCCGAGGTCGTCGGTCGCGAACGGCACGCGCAGGAACTCCGACGCGGCGCGCGGGCGCCACAGCAGCTCCGGGTCGAGGTCGTCGACCCTCTCGACGCCGAGGAGCTCGGCGACGTCGAGGGTCCGGTTGCCCTGCTCGTCCTGCGCGGCCGCCGCCGACACGCGCAGCGCCGCCATCGCGCGGGCGGTCGACGCGAACAGCGTCGGGCTGGTGACGTCCGGGACGAGTGCGACGTCGACGGCTGCGGGGGTGCCCGCGTCGATGGTCAGCACGCTCTGCTCGTCGGCCGGCCCACCGGCCCCGGCGACCGGGCCGCCCGCAGCCGCGGTGGCCGACCGGTGCGCGCGCTCGCGGGCGGTCGTCCCCGCCGGCCCGCCGGCGGACGGACCCGAGGAGCCGTTGCCGCGCAGCGTGACGCGCACGTCGACGTCGTTCGGCTCGTCGAGCCGGTCGGCCAGCACGTGCACCACGGTGACGCCGAGCGCGCGCAGCGACGCCCCGCCGCCCACGGGCAGCCGGGACGCGCGCCGGCCGTGGTCGTCGACGACGACGACGAGCCGCGACGGCTGCGTGCGCGTGGCCCCGGTGCGCCGGGCGGAGTGGGCGTGCTGGAGCCGGTCGGTCAGCGTCGCGCCGAGCACGTGCGCCAGCGCGTCGACGTCCGGGGCGATCCGGCGCGCGGGGACGGGGCCGTCGAACAGGTCGGGGTCCTGTACGTGCGGGAGGAGGTCGAGCCCGTGCCAGTCGGCCGCCCGGTCCGCGTCGAACGCCGCGGCGACGGCCACGTCGTCGGGCCCGTGGTGCGCCGCCAGCTGCAGCAGCAGGCTGCGGACGACGCCGACCGCCTGCTCGCGCTCGCCGATCACCGCGACGACCCCGGCGCCGCGCAGGTCGACCGTCACGGGCATCGCCTCGACGCTCTCGGCCTGCTCGGCGATGAGCCGCGCCTCCGAGAGCAGGATCGGGTCGTGCGGCTGCATCGGGGACTCGGGCGGTGGCACCGACAGGCCGAACCACGGCACCGAGCCGGACCCGAGCCGCACGGACAGGAAGTCGGCGTCGCGCCGCCGCCGCTCCCACAGCCGTGCGGGGTCGCGCACGAGCGGGACCAGCGCGGCGGGCTCGGGGTGCAGCACGGCGGCGTCGAGCCTCGCGTCCTCCGTCCGGCGCGTGAGGTCGCGGCGCAGCTGCTCGAGGTAGTCGAGGTAGAGCTCGCGCTGCGCACGGTGCTGCTTGCGCTGCGCCCCGCGGGAGGAGATCGCGAAGCCGACGCCCGCGATGACCGCCACCACGAAGACGAGCGCGGCGATGACGAGGAACAGCGGCTGGCCGTTGCGCAGCACGACCATCATCACGACGGACGACATCGCCCCGACGATCGGCAGCAGGAACTGCAGCGGCGTGCGGCCGCCCGGGTCGTCGCCGAGCGGGGGCGGCGGCGCGATCTGCTCGGGCTCGGGCCGGGTCAGCGGGATCGTGCTGCGGGTCGGCCGGTGGACCAGGGTCAGCGTCATGCGGCGCGCTCCCGGCGTGCCCGGGCGGGCGGCTGCGCACCGGCCGGCGGCTGCGGGGTCGGCGTGGGATCGGGCGGGGGGCCGACCGGCGCCGACACCTCGACGCCGGCGGAGCGCCCCCGGGGTGCGGCCCCGCGCACGGGCAGCCCGCCCGCACGCGGCGTGGCCGCCCCGACGAGCGCCGCCGCGAGGCGCAGCGCCGCGAGGTTGGTCGACGCCCGCAGCCGCGCGCCGGGCACGGGTCGCGCGGCGCCGTGCGCCCGGTCCCGCGGGAGCTCGACCGCGGGCACGGGCAGCAGCCGGACGAGGTCGCCGGTCGCGGGCCGCCGCGTACCGGACGCGTCGACCACCGCGAGCAGCACGCGGACGGCCGGGTCGTCGACGGCGTGCGCGAGGTCGACCCCGGCCTGCACGGACGCGCGGTCGGCGGCGGTGACGACGCACACGACCGTGCTCGCCGAGACGACGCTGCCGACCGTCGCCGGGTCCCGCACGCCCCAGTCGGTCACGACGAAGTCGAAGAACCGGCCCGCGGGCGCGACGGCCTCCCACCAGCGCGCGTCGCGCACCGGCGTCCCGTCGGCGTGCAGGTCGAGGCAGTGCAGCCCGCCGGGGGTGAGCGCGAGGCCCGCGGTGGCCTCCGAGGAGTGCCGCGCGGCGCGGCGCTCGACCTCGTGCGCCGGCGTGCTCGTCGCGGGCGAGGTCAGCCCCGCGTGCCACAGCAGCGAGCGGGACGAGGGCGAGGCGTTCACGGCGAGCACCCGGTGGTCCCGCCGGCGGGCGAGCACCGACGCCGCGAGGCCCGCCGCGACCGAGCAGCCGATCCCTCCGGCCACGCCCGTGAAGCCGACCCGCGTGCTCAGCGGCAGGGGCGCCCGCACGGCCGCGTCGAGCCGGCGCAGCTCGTCGACGCGCCCGGGCAGCGCCGAGACCACCGTCGTCCACGCACGGCCCATCAGAAGGTCCCCACGAGGTCCGCGAACACGCCGAGGTGCGCGAGCACGAGCGGCACGAGCGCGACGACGGCGACGAGCTCGACGACGTTGCCGAGCCGCCGCGCCCGGGCGACGACGTGCTCGCGCGGCCGCGCGCCGACGAGCAGCGCGATCCCGAGGAGCACGACCGCCGCGACGGCGAGCGCCCGCGCCGGGTCGGTCCGGCCCAGCTCCGCGAGCAGCGCGACGAGCGGCGTGGCCCCCGCGGCGAGGAGCGCGAGGCGCTGCGGGGCGAGCGGGAAGATGCGCGTGCGCAGCAGCAGGACGCCGGCCACCGCGACGGCGAGCAGCCGGCTCCACGGGTCCTCACCGCCCGCGAGCACCCACGCGCACGCCCCCGTGACGGCGGCGGCGGCGACGGTCGACCACGTGAGCGCGCGGTGCGTCGTGGCGACCGCGCGGTGCGCCTCCGCCCGCGAGACCCGCCGGCCCTCGACGACCCGGTCGTCGAGCCCGTTCAGGCCGCTCACCGACATCGCGACGCCGGGCAGCAGCCCGACGAGCAGGCAGCCCGCCACGGCGACGACCGCGGCCGTGTGCGTCGGCTCGGCGTCGAGCGCGTGCATCGTCGCGACCGCGCCCACGAGCGCCGCCGCGGTCGCCCCGCCGAGCGCGAGCCCTGCGTCACCGAACCCGGCGGCCGCGGCGACGGCGACGAGCAGCCCCACGAGCCCGAACGCGACGAGCGCGGTCTCCCCGGGCGCGCCCGACGTCAGCGCGCGGGCCGCGACCACGGCGACCCCGACCGCGGCCGCCACGGCGACGACCGCCGGCTCGGTGCGGCGCCGACGCGCGAGCAGCGCCGCGACGACGGCGAGCGCGGCGCAGACCCCGAGCAGCGCCGAGGCCGACACCGCGAGGTCGCGGGCCCCGAGCCCGGCGGCGACGAACCCGAGCACGCCCGCGAGCACGGCCCCGGCGACGACGCCCCACACCGGACGCCACGCGTCGGGCCGGGACTGCACCGCGTCGGCGGCGACGTCCGTGACGTCCGCGACCTCGGGCGGCGGCGGCGCCTGGTCGACCCGGACGACGCGCAGGATCGTGCCGTGCGCGACCTCCTGCTCCGCGAGGGTCATCGACGGGTCGAGCTGGTCGCCCACCGTCGTGACGAGCGCGACCGGGCGCGCCGAGCGGGCCTGGCCGTCGTCGAGCAGCGACAGCACGTCGGGCAGCATCGCGGCGACCGGCTCGTCGTCGGGCAGCACGAGGTCGGCCTTGCGGCCCTCGCCCTGCACCGTCACGCGCGTGTACTCGGTCACCGGTCCTCCTCGACGACCTGGAGCGTCTGCGGGTCGATCGTCACGCCCGACGCCGGGTCGGTGTAGTACCCGGTGGCCGGGTCCAGGAACCAGTCGATGCGCGGGTCGATGATGTTCCCCTCGGGGTCGCGGGCCAGCCCGGTCTCGCGGTCGACGACGAACCCGGTCTGCGGGTCGATGAGGTCGCCGGACGCCGGGTCGTCGAGGAAACCCGTGACCGGGTCCGCGGGCATCTGGTCGGTCGGCTTGATCGGGTTGGCGGAGAGCGCGGCGCGGAAGGCGGCGAGCGCCTGGTCCTCGCGCCGGTCGTCGAGCAGGTGGACGACGAACGAGAAGGTGAGGCAGCCGACCCCGGCCACCGCCGCGAGCACCACGGAGCCGACGAAGCGGCGCAGGTTCGTGTTGACCGGGCGGCGCCGGTCGAGCGCCCCGAAGGACAGCGCGGAGGCGAGCCGGTCGCGGTGCGTGCGCGTCGTCTCGATCAGGGTCCGGTCCGGGTCGTTCACCGTGCTCCCTCCGTACCGAGGCCGGCGGTCTGCGCCTCCGCGAGGTGCACCACGCGGTCGCCGAGCGCGATCCGCGCGCCGACGGGGGCCTCGACGCGCACGTTCGGGGCGAGCCGGACGAGCGGCTCGCCCGGCAGCGCGACGGCGGTCCCGTTCGCGGACCCGAGGTCGGTGACCCAGACCGCCGCGCCGTGCGGCTCGATGAGCGCGTGGCTGCGCGAGATGCTCCGGCTCAGGTCCGGGATGCCGAGCAGGCGGTGCGCGCCGGTCGGGTCGACGGGGCTGCGCCCGACGATCGTGGGGCCGGTGACCTGCAGCACCGAGCCGTCGTCGGTCAGGAGCACGACGGTCGCCGGGCGGCGGCTGCCCGCGGCCCACGGGTCGGCGGAGCGCGGCAGGGCAGCGCGGGGGCCGGGGGTCAGCGCGGACGGGATCACGCGCAGGGGATCGCGCCCGCGCACGAGGTCGGCGGTCACGCCGCGCGCGGGCAGCAGCGCGAGCGGGCTCCCGGGCATGCCCGTGCGGGCGTCGACGGTCCGCAGCCGCAGGGCGAGGTGGCCGGGGGTGCGCCCGTGCCGCACCAGCCCGGCGAGGACCGAGAGCACCGCGACGACGGGCAGCACGAGCCCGAGCAGCGGCGTCACCACGAGCCCGGCGACGAGCGCGAGCACCACGACGCCGGCGTCCACGAGCAGCGCCCAGGTCCGCCGCGTCTCGGCGAGCACGACGCCGTGGAACAGGACGGCCGCGGGCACGGGCGAGCGCGGCACGGCGGACGGTGCGTCCGTGCGCGGCGGGTCGACGGCGGTGAAGGCAGTCATCGGAGACGGTCGGGGTGTCCGGCGGCGGGGCGGTGTCGGGGAGCGTCAGGAGGACGCGCGCGACTGCGGCGGGCCCGTGAGCGCCATGATGATCGCGATGTGCTCCCAGAGCCCACCACGGTCGAGACGGGCGGGGTCGGGCACGCCGCCGAGCGCGAGCAGCGGGACGAACCCGAAGCACTCGTCGGGCCCGGGGACGCCGAGCCGCTCGACCCCCGCGGGGTAGGGCTGCCGGGCGAGCACCTCGTCGAGGAACGTCTCGTCCTGCACGTCCGCGAGCAGCTGCGCGGCGTCGAAGCCGATCACGTCGATGATCCCGAACCGGAACCGCAGCACGTGGAACAGGGGGCGGATGTAGAGCACGACGTCCGCGAGCGCGGTCGTCAGGACCGGCACGGCGCCCGCGGGCATGCCGACGACGCCCTCGAGCATCGTCGTCGCGCGGTCCGGGTCCACGACGCGCACGAACCCGTCGCCCACGAGGCCGGCGCCGTCCTCGCGCCACACCTGCGCGATCTCGGGGGGCACGGACGCCTCGAACCGCGCGACCGTCTCCTCGGCGACCGCGGCGGTACGGGTGAAGTTCGTGAACGTCGGCATGGGACCCCCTGTGCTCGCTGACCGGCCTCGACGCTAGCGTGTGCCGCCCACATCTGTCGTGGAGGTTCCGTGCCGGTCGGGAGATCTCCGTAGCGCGTGTCGGACGCCCGCCCTACGATCGTCCCGCTGCCCGGTTCGGGCGGTTTCATGACATGCAGGGGAGGGTTCATGAAGTTCGCCATGGAGGCCGACGCACTGCAGGTGCTCGGCCGGAAGACCGCGACGGAGTCCGACGACCTCGGGCAGCTCGTGCGGAACCTCAAGGAGGCGGCCGAACCGCTCGAGGGCACGTTCAACGGCGTCGCCAAGGCGTCGTTCGTCTCCTTCAAGGAGCGCACCGACGACATCTCGACCGTCCTGAACAACGCGCTCGTGGGCATCACCGAGTCGATCGCCGGGCAGAACCGCGCGTTCGTCACGACCGCCGACGAGGGGGCCGACGTGCACCGCTCGGCCGAGGGCTCCGCCGACTTCGCGGGTGCCGACACGTCCAAGTTCGCACCGAGGGCCTGAGGGGGACCGCCATGTCGACGAACCAGCTGGACCGCAACGACTACGACATCAACGCCTCGCAGTCGGCGCAGGCCAACTTCGAGCGCGCCGCGAGCGCTCTCGAGGCGGCGCTCGCGCGACGCGACGCCGACGTCAAGGCCGCGATGGCGGTGTACCAGGCCGACGGGGTGAGCGACCGCTACGCCGCGATGGAGCAGCAGTGGAACGCGGCGGGCACCGAGGTCCGCGGCATCATCTCGGCGATCCGCAACTCGCTGTCCGACAACGACGAGATCGCGCGTCGTGGCCTGCAGCAGGCCGCGTCCTACATCCCGGACTGACCGTGCACATCGTCCACCCGGTCGCCGACGAGTGGGATGACGAGTACACGGTGTTCGTGGCGTCGGGCCGCTCCGTCCTGCTGTCGGAGCCGCTCGCCGCGTTCCTCGACCACGCGACGACCGAGCACCTGCGCCCGGTCCTCGTCACGTCGGCGGACGCACGCCTGAGCCCGTTCGTCTCGCTCGCGATGCGTCGCGCCGCGGGGCACTGGGCCGTGCGGCACCAGGACGGCCGGGTGTTCGACGGGCTGTCGGGGTACCGGATCGACTCGTTCGCGGACCTGTGGCAGCGCTCGGGCACCGACCGCGACCGGCTCGAGACGTTCGCCGGCTCGGCGCCCGAGCCGCGCGGGGTGCTCATGTTCGACGTGTTCGCGCACCAGCGCGCCGCGGCGGACACGCGCATCGGTGCGCTCGCGGCGTCGGTCGTCGGCTCGCTCGGCGGGCAGCCGCTCGACGTGTGGGGTCTGCACGAGCCGCTCGTCGAGGCGTGGGACACCGCGGCGCTCACCGAGACGGCGCGGCGCGGGATGCCGGCGTCCGAGCTCATGCACGCGCGGGGGCCCGACGGCTCGTTCGTGGACGTCGCGGTCGCGCGGACGCGTCGCGGGGTCCTCGAGCAGGTCAAGGGCGGCGTCCCGGTCGGGGCGTACCCGCGCACCATCGGCGGGGTCGTCGCGCAGGCGTCGGCGACGCTCGCGGCGGTCGCGGACGGGTTCCAGCCCACGATCGGCTTCGTGTCGCTCGCCGAGACCGACGAGGGTGCGACGCAGGGCGCGTCGGCGAAGCGGCTCGAGGTCCCGCTGGCCGTCGTCATCGGTCCGCGCGGCGTGCACGACCTGCGGGTCGACCCGGCACGGCTCGCGGAGCGGCACGACGTGACCGTGCTCGGCCGCAAGCGGCTGCCGAGCGTGCTCGTGCGGTTCAGCAACCCCGACGTGGGCCTGTGGGCGCAGCTCGTCGCGTTCGCGCACGACCTCGGCTACGACAGGATCGCTGCCGCGACCGGACTCGACAGGGAGGTGTGAGGTGCCCACCGAGCTCGTGCTGCTGAGCGACGTCGAGCCGACGTCCGAGGTGATGGTGCGCGCGGCGTCGGTCGACCACCCGCTCGGGTCGTTCCTCGAGTACCGGGACGGGCAGATCCGCCAGTTCGTCGACGCCGACGGCAACGCCCTGCTGCAGATCTACCGCACGCGCCCGGTCTCGGTCCCGCGCGAGGCGGCCGCCGCGGTGCAGGACCCGCCGCAGTCGTTCGCGCTGTGGACCGACCTGGCGGTGCCGTACGGGGCGCCGGAGACGGCGCGTGCGCTCGCCGACTCCATCGCCGAGGCCGTGGGCGGCGTCGTGCGAGAGCGCGCATGACGGGCACGAGCAGCACGAGGGCGAGCACCAGCACGACGGGCCGCGGGCGCGCGGCAGCCATCAGGGGGACAGGGGAGCGGACATGACGCACTGGAAGATCAAGCCGGCCGACGTGCAGGCCGTCCTGAGGGGCGTCAACACCGACGCCGAGGAGCTCGGGAAGGCGCTCGACGAGAAGAAGTTCCAGGGCGTCCTCGACGGACTGCTCTGGGGCGGACCGCTCACGCAGGACGTCCCGGCTGCCGTCAACGCGGTCCTGGGTGACCAGAGCGCCAACCTGCGCAACATCGGCAACCGCATCAACGCGGGCGTCGTCGGAGTCTCGAACGCCGTCATCGCGTACAACAACGGCCAGGAGGACATGGCCGGGTCGTACCAGGCGGAGCTGCTGAAGTCCGCGGAGTCGGGCGACTTCTCGTACTTCGTGGAGCACGGGTACAAGGCCTGAGGGGGCAGACATGACGGTCACACCGACGCAGTGCGTCGCGGACGGCGGGCTGATCAACCCCGCGCTGTTCCCGGCGAAGTCCGCCGATCTGAAGCCGGAGCAGGTCCGGGACTCGGCGACGTCCGTGAAGACGATGGGCACGTCGGTGCAGGACGAGACGAGCTCGATCGCGGCGAGCTGGAGCGGTCTGACGCACAGCTACGAGGCGCCCGAGCAGCAGCGGGTCTACGACCTGATGCGCCCGGCCGTGACGTCGGCGAACGAGCTGAAGACGGCCTTCCACACGATGGCGGGGCACCTGGAGACGTACGCGGCGGCGCTGGACGGGATCAAGCCGCGGCTGGCGTCGTTCGAGCAGCGGGCGGCGGCGTTCCGGGCCGAGGTGATCAACGGGGTGCAGGTCGACGCGTCGTCGTCCACCGAGGCGGGCCTCCTGGACTACGGGAAGGGCATGCTCGAGTGGGCCGGCGTCGACGAGCGTCAGGTCACGGTGCCCTGGTACGAGGACGGCGACACCGTCCAGCGCAACAAGGACCTGCTCGCCGAGTACGCGGAGCTGCTCGAGGACGTCTCGACGGCGAGCGCGCAGTGCGCGAACGACATCAACGGCCTGGTCAAGAACATGTGCGTGACGCCCGTCGAGGTCATCCCGGCGGAGGCGTTCACGAACCCGGCGCAGCCCATGCCGTGGGGTGAGCCGCGCGAGGAGGACCGCAACTGCCCGGAGTCGGTGGGCAGCGGCGCGTACACGTTCGGCAAGGACCTGATCCAGGGGGCGGGCCAGCTCCTGCTCGGCTACAACCCCGAGACCGGCGGCTGGTTCGAGGGCAAGGCGTACGGGCAGGCGTGGGGCGGGCTCGGTGACCTCGTCGGGTCGATCGCGCTGTTCGCGTCGCCGGTCGCGTGGGTCGCGATCGGCATGCAGGCGACCGGGAACACCGACAACGACTTCGTGCGGTTCATGGACGACCGCTACGACACCGCGGTCAGCGGCCTCGGCAGCCTCGTCGGGTACGACCACGGGGCCGAGGACGGCTGGCACAAGTGGAAGGAGGACGGCGTCGCCGCCGGCACCGGTGCCGTGCTGAGCATCGGCACGTTCTTCATCCCCGGCGCCGGGCAGGTCGGGACGCTCGCGAAGGGTGGGTCCATCGCGGCCAGGGTGACGAAGATGGCCGCGGTCGGCGCCGACTTCGCGATCCAGGGCGGCTCGTGGGTCGTCAAGGGCGGCATCAAGCTGGTGGCCGAGCTGCGCTCCGCGCTCGCGTTCGGTGGTGAGCTGCTGGCCGGTGGGCTTCGTGGACCGACGCCGGCGCTCGCGGGAGCGGGAGCGGTGGGCGGCGGGTTCCGGATCAGCATGACGGGGCTGGTGAACGCTCTGATCGAGCCCGTGCCGTCGCGAGCCGTGCCGCACCGACCGGCCGTCAGCAACGACCTCTTCGGTCCGGGGGCCGGCCGCGCGGGTGGGGGGGAGATCCCGCCGGCGGCGCGCGGAGGATCTGCGACACCGTCGACGGGCGGTCGTGCGGCGGGCCTGGTCGACGGCGTGTCGGGCCGCGGGTCGGCTGACGGGCTCGGTTCGCGCGGCGAGCCGGGCACGACCGGTGGGCGAGGCACGGAGACCGCGGTGACCGGGCGTGACGGGACGACGTCGCGTGGTGGTGACGGGACGACGCCTCGTGGTGACGGGACCACGCCTCGTGGTGACGGGACGTCGCCCGAGGGGACGGCGCCTCGTGGTGACGGGACGATGCCCGAGGGGACCACGCCTCGTGGTGACGGGACGACGCCCGAGGGGACCGCGCCTGAGGCGACCACGCCTCATGGCGACGGGACGACGCCCGAGGGGACCGCGCCCGAGGGGACCACGCCTCGTGGCGACGGGACGACGCCCGACGGGACCACGCCCGATGGGAACGCGGCCCCCACGGACGGGACCGCGGCCCCGGCCAACGGCGCTCCCCATGGCAACGCTCCGGACTGGGACGGGAACACGGTCCGGGACCGTAGTCGCTTCGGTCCCCGTCCCGACGTCGCGGACGTGCCGGTCGAGCTCCGGGGCGACCCCCGGTTCGACCCGGCGCATCCGCACTACGACGCCGTCCCGCGTGGAGAGCACGGCAACGTCGGCACGGAGAACCCCGACGTGCCGTCGGACAGCGGCCTGACCAACAGCGGTCGGCTGATCGACCCCGACGTGATCCCCGAGGACCTGCGGCCGTACGTCGAGGACGGCACCGTCGTCGTCGACAACGGGGTGCTCCGGCTCGCCGAGGATGTCGCGGCCACCCCCTTCGAGCGGACGGACGCCGCGCACGATCCCGTCGAGTTCGCGCGGCAGCTCGACCTCCAGCAGCGAGCGATCAACCAGATGTCGCTGCACGACTGGACGTCGAGGTTCGACAGCTTCACCAGGCGGCTCGACAACCAGGGGCAGTACCGCAGCTTCCTGGCGCGCATCATCGCCGATCGGTTGCAGGCCCAGCAGCCAGGGCTGAGCCGGACGCAGGCGATGATCGACGCGCGGGCTCGGCTCGCGGGGCAGGACCCCCTGCACGGACCCGATCAGCGCGCGGGCGGCAACCCCTGGCAGTTCACCGGCATGGGCGACGACGGCGTGAACCGTTCCATCGGTTCCCAGTGGAAGAAGCGCTCCGACGTCCTGCGACGCGGGGTCGGTTCCGCGATCCGACGGTCCGGCCTCCCGCCCGAGCTGTGGGGCGACGTGCGCATGAACGTCCGACTCACGTTGGTCGACCACGTGGGAGTGCGATGAGGGGGAGGGGAACGTGATGGGACAGAACTCCAAGTTCGGCCCGCAGGGGGACCTCGTGGCGTCGTTCCTCGCGGAGGTGCGGACGCGTCAGGTCGACTGGGCCGAGCATGCCGTACGGGCGGAGAACCCGGGGGTGACACCGGCGATGATTGCGATCGCCGACATGCGTTGGCCCCGCGCCGTCCTGAGTGCGGTCGACAACGCTGGCCTCGAGGCGTTCGCCTCGCTGGGGCTGTCACGCTCGGACTTCGCGGACCCGCTGGCCCTCGGTGACGTGAAGGTGAGCGTGTCGTCCGCGACGAAGGCGATCGCTGCGGGCGACAAGCTGGCGATCGAGCACCGGCGGGCGCTGCTGGAGCCGTTCGTGGCGGAGGGGTTCGAGTCGGCCGCAGCCGCGCTGCAGGAGTCGACCGAGCTGCCGTAGAGGCGAGCTCGACGACAGCCACCGGATCAACGGTGAGGCCGTCGAGGCGTTCCTCGACGAGGTCCGAGCGGCCGGCGAGGACCGCTGGCGTGCCTGTGTGGGACACGTGAGGCGCAGCCGTGCGGGTGTGGACGCCCGGTCGAACGCGGGCGGCGAGTGGGTGTTCCGGCCGGGCGACCCGGACGAGGACCGTACGCCGGCCGGCTGGCCGGCCGTGCGTGCGACGCGACGACGAGGACGGCGGGCCCCGGAACTGGCCGCCGCACGTCTCGACGCGTCCGGACGACGTGCGGGGAACCGCCGCCGACCGGTTCGGGCCGGGGTCATGGCCGGTCGTGCCGCGGACGGGACGCACGGAGGAAGGCGGGCGAGGCTCGCGACGCCCGCGCGTCAGCTCCCGATGCGCGGGAACGGGCGCGTCGAGAACACCACCTCGACGGGCACCTCGAAGTACTCGGCGATGCGCAGCGCGAGGAACAGGCTCGGGCTGTACTCGCCGCGCTCGAGGTAGCCGACGGTCTGGTAGTGCACGTCGAGGGCCTCGGCGAGCTGGCGGCGGGAGATCCCGCGCTCGGCGCGCAGCACCGCGATGCGGTTGTGGACGGTCTCGGGCGACCGCTGGCCCGCCGCCTGCGGACCGGCGGCCCGCAGCCCCGGGGCCTGCGGGTCGGCGGCCGGCTGCTCCTCGGCCTGCGGCCCCTCCGCCTCGCGACGCACGGCCTCAGCCAACGCGCTGCATCCGTTCCTGTCGGCGCGCCTCGACGGACGAGCCGGACTCGCGCCGGGCCATGCGGCGCAGGAGCGGGGGCAGCAGGAGCATCGACACGATCGCCCACAGTACGAGCACGACGACCGTCTCGAGGGTCCGCCACGACCCGCCGATCTCGAGCGCGGCGGCGGAGTCGGGCAGGAACGCCGAGCGCATGCCGAGCCCGGCCCAGTACATGGGGAACACCTGCGCGACGCCCTGGAGCCACCCCGGGAGCGCGCTGAGCGGCACGAAGATGCCCGAGACGATCGCGAGCCCGATGACAGGCAGCATGCCCCACGTGCTGACCTTGTTGGGGGTCGTGGCGAGCGAGCCGATGATGAACCCGATCGGCAGGCAGGTCGCCAGGCCGAGCACGAGGTAGCCGGCGACGACGAGCCACCCCCGCGCGCCCTGGTGCATGAGCCCGTCGAAGAGCAGCGCGCTCGGCAGGAGCAGGACGACGAGCATGGGGAGCACGCCGATGCTCTGGAACAGGACCTGCCCGGAGATGTAGCCGGTGATGCCGTGGGGCACCGCCTTGGCGCGCAGGAGCGTGCCGTCCTCGCGCTCGATCGCGAGCGTGAACGCGGGGCCGACGATGCCGCCGAACACCACGAGGCCGCCGAGCATGCTGGGCAGGATGAGGGTCGGCATGAGCAGCCCGGTCCCCTCGACGGGCGTGGCGCGGTTGCCCCACAGGTAGGCGAGCGAGCCGAGCCCGACGACGACGTAGAACATCCAGTCCTGCGAGCTGCGCAGGCTCTGCCGGAACTCGGCGAGCCCGCGCCCGATCCCGACGCGGATCGCGTAGCTGGTGTGGTTCACCGGGTCACCTCCAGGACGCGGCGGCTCTCCGGGGCCGTCTCGTGCCGGTGCACCAGGGTCATGTACGAGTCCTCGAGCGTGGTGCGGCGGACCTCGAGGTCGGTGACGTCGTCGTGCTGCGCGAGCAGCTCCCGGACGAACGCGGTCGCGTCGTGCGCCGGGTGCACGAACCGCTCGCCGCCGCGGGCCCAGCGGACCTCGGACGTGCCGGCGACCTCCCGGGCGAGCGCGTCGGCGCTGCCGTCGGCGACGATCCGGCCGCCCGCGAGGATGAGGATGCGGTCGGCGAGCTTCTCGGCCTCGTCGAGGTCGTGGGTCGTGAGCAGGATGGTGGTGTCCTCGAGGTCGGCGAGCCCGGTGACGATGTCGTGGAACTCGCGCCGGGCCTCGGGGTCGAACCCGGCGGTGGGCTCGTCGAGGAACAGCAGCTCCGGGCGCCCGACGATGCCGATCGCGACGTCGAGCCGCCGGCGCTGGCCACCCGAGAGCGTCGAGATCTTCTGGTCGGCGTGCGCGGTGAGCCCGACGGTCGCCATGAGCTCGTCGGTGTCGCGCGGCCGCGGACGCCCGGGCACGCCGTAGGGCACGTAGTAGCGGCCGAGGTGCGCGAGCAGCTCGCGGACGCGCCAGCGGCCGTGGTCGCGCCAGGACTGCAGCACGATCCCGATGCCCGCGCGCCACTCCTCGCCCGCGACCGCCGGGTCCTCGCCGAGCACCCGGACGTCGCCGCCGGAGCGGTTCCGGAAGCCTTCGAGGATCTCGATGGTCGTCGTCTTGCCGGCGCCGTTGGGCCCGAGCAGCGCGATGACCTCGCCGCGCCGGACCTGGAGCTCGACGCCGTCGAGCACGTCGGTGCTGCCGTAGCGCATCCGCAGGTCGCGGACGTCGATGATCACCTCGTCGTGACGCATGGGCTCACCCCTGGACTGTCGTCGGCCTGCGTTCGTATGTAGCAGGTCTACTACCGTCCGTCCTGTCCGGTCAACGGGTTTTGTCCCGTCGTGTGCCGGGGACGGGCGGCGCGCGCTACCGTCCGCAGGTGAGCACCCCCGTCCCGCAGCACGGCACGAACCCCACCCCGCACCCCACGCCGCACCCCGTCCCGCAGCCCCCGGCCGGGTCGCGCTCCGCGGCGCCGGCAGCCCCGCGCTCGACGCGCGGCGCGAAGGTCCTCACGTTCAGCGGGGCGTTCGTGCTGCTCCTGACGCTCGCGCTGAGCATCGGCGTCGCGCGCGTGTTCCTCGGCCTGCTGCCGCTCGGCGTCGTCACGTCCGCGGGCGAGCCCGGGCCGGCGGTCGTCGCGAGCCTCGACGCGCCGGGCGCCGCCGAGGTCGAGCTCGCCGCGGACCGCTACGCGGTGTACGTCGCGCAGCCCTCGTCGGGCGGCGACGCGGACGACGCCGTCGGGCTCGCGACCGACCTGCTCGTCAGCGCGTCCGACGGCACGGTCGTCGACACCTCGCGCGGGACGCAGGTGACGATGACGACGGGCGGCGGCGGGGTCACGGCGCACACCGTCGCGTCGTTCACGATCACCGAGCCCGGCACGTACACGGTGATCGCCCCGGCGACGGAGGACGGCTCGCCGGCGACGGTCCTGCTCGCGCCCGACCAGGACTTCGCGCCGTTCTTCGCGGGGATCTTCGGGTCGATCCTCGGGGTCTTCCTCGCGATCGGGCTCGGGCTCCTGGGGGTCCTCATGCTCGCGGGCGGGATCGTGTGGTGGGTGCTCGCGCGGCGCACGCGTCTGCCGTCGGCAGATCTGCCGCAGGCAGACGGGCGGCTCCCGGGGGCTCCCGCGGTGTGACGGTGGGGTGACCAGCCCCGCACCGGAAGGCACCCCGATGACCGTCCCGACCCTGCTCACGGCGCTCGCCACGAGCGTCCCTGCGCCCACCGCGCGCACCGAGACCCCGCTCGCGCCGTTCGACGACCAGCTCGCGACCCGGCTCCTGCACCAGCGCATCGTGGTGCTCGGCCGCGAGGTGGACGACGCGATCGCCAACCGCATCTGCGCGCAGCTCCTCCTGCTGTCCGCCGAGGACCCGCGCCGCGACATCGCGCTCTACATCAACTCCCCGGGCGGCTCGGTCAGCGCCGGCCTCGCGATCTACGACACCATGCGGCTCATCCCGAACGACGTCTCGACCCTCGCGATGGGGCTCGCGGCGAGTGCCGCGCAGTTCCTGCTCGCCGCGGGGACGCCGGGCAAGCGGTTCGCGCTGCGGCACGCGCGCGTGCTCATGCACCAGCCGTCCGGTGGGCTCGGCGGCACCGCCGTCGACATCGCGATCCAGGCGCAGAACATGGCGCACGTGAAGCGCACGATGCAGGCGCTCATCGCCGAGCACACCGGGCAGACGCCCGAGACCATCGAGCGCGACAGCGACCGGGACCGCTGGTTCACGGCCGACGAGGCCCGCGAGTACGGGATCGTCGACCGTGTCGTCACGCAGCTCGACGACGTGCGCCCCGACGGCGGCCGCGCGAAGGTCGGCCTCTGATGGCCGGGCAGTACACCGTCCCGATGGTCGTCGAGCAGCGGCCGACGGGGGAGCGGTTCTCGGACGTCTACAGCCGGCTGCTGTCGGAGCGCATCATCTTCCTCGGGACCGAGATCGACGACGGCGTCGCGAACGTGACGATCGCGCAGCTGCTGCACCTGCAGTCGGAGAGCGCGGACCTCGACATCAGCCTCTACATCAACTCGCCGGGCGGCTCGCTCACCGCGCTCATGGCGATCTACGACACGATGCAGTTCGTCAAGCCGCAGGTCCAGACGTTCTGCATGGGCCAGGCGGCCTCGGCGGCGGCGGTCCTGCTCGCGGCCGGTGCGCCCGGGAAGCGGTTCGCGCTCGAGCACGCGCGGGTGCTGCTGCACCAGCCGTCGGGCGGGGGAGAGGGCACCGCGGCGGACCTCGAGATCCAGGCCCGCGAGGTCCTGCGGCTGCGCGCCCAGGTCGAGCAGGTGCTCGCGCGGCACACGGGCCACACCGTCGAGAAGCTGCGCGCCGACACCGACCGGGACCGCATCCTCACCGCCGACGAGGCTGTCGCGTACGGGCTGGTCGACGGCGTCGTGCGGACGCTCAAGGCGGGTGCGGTGCAGGCCGCGTAGCCCGTGCGGGCGGCCGGGCGACGGCCGGGCCGGCGACGCGCTGCGGCTCCGTGCGGCTCGACGCGGCGGGTCAGGCCGCGCGGAGCAGGACCTGGGCGGGCGCGGCCGTCGTCGGCCCGGGGGCGTGCGCGGGCTGCAGCACGTGGAGCGTGCCGCCGCTCGTGCGCCCCGGGACCGCGGTCAGGTCGAGGACCGGCGCGTGCCCGACGAGGGTCCGGTGCGCCTCCGCGAGCAGGTCGGCCAGGCCCATGCCCAGCGCGCCGCAGACCGCGACGAGCACCTCCGACGACGCCTCCTTGCGGCCGCGCTCGATCTCGGAGAGGTACGCGACCGAGACCCGGGCGTCGGTCGCGACGTCCCGCAGCGTGCGGCCCTGCGCCTCGCGCCGGGCCCGCAGGATCGCGCCGACGAGCCGTCGCAGCAGGGGTTCACGCGCCATGGGGACCTCCCGGGTCGTCTCCTGGCGAACGTAGCAGCGCACGCGGCGCCTGCACCGGCGGCGCGGTCCGCCCGCAGCGAACGATGAGTTCCGGCGCGCGCGCCGGTCCACACCCTCGACCAGCGACCAGCTCCCCGAGGAGAGACCCGTGCGGCTCACCGTGCACACGTTCCTGACCGTCGACGGCGTCATGCAGGGTCCCGGCGCGGCCGACGAGGACCCCTCGGGCGGCTTCACGCGCGGCGGCTGGCTCGTGCCGTACGCCGACGAGGACATGGGCGCGATCGTGGACGACTGGTTCACGCGCGCCGGGGCGATCCTGCTCGGGCGTACGACGTTCGACATGATGCGCGACTACTGGACGCAGGTGACCGACCCCGACGACCTCGTCGGCGTCGCGCTCAACGGGCTGCCCAAGTACCTCGCGTCGCGCACCGTGTCCGAGCCCGGCTGGGCGGCGACCACGGTGCTGCAGGGCGACGTCGTGGAGGCGATCGCCGCGCTCAAGGAGAAGCCCGGCGAGGAGCTCCAGGTGCACGGCAGCGGCGCGCTCGTCCGCACGCTGCACGCCGCGGGGCTCGTCGACGAGTTCCGGCTCCTCGTGTTCCCCGTCGCCGTCGGGCACGGCAAGCGCCTGTTCGCCGAGGACGCGCCGCCGACCGGCTTCGACCTCGTCGAGCAGCGGCGCACCCGGTCCGGGGCGGTGTACTCGGCGCTGCGGCCGACGCCCTTCGAGGCCGCCGACCACCCGATGCCCGAGGACGGCCGCGCGACGTTCTGACCAGCGCGGGCGCGCCGCCCGGGGCACCCTCACAGGATGTCCACGGACGTGAGCACAACCCTCACCGGACCGCCCCCGCCGCAGCCGCCGCGGGCGTCCGGCAGTCCCTAGCGTTGCCGCCATGACCGACGCCGGCCCGCCCGCCACCCCGACCTCACCGGAGCCCGAGCGGCACGAGCCGGACGCCGCCGCCGCACCGACGCCCGGGGCCCCGGGCGCTCCCGCACCGGGGACACCGGCGGCGGACCCGGCCGCTCCGACGCCGGCGATGACGCCCGACGCGCCGGGCCGTCCGACCACGCCCGCCCCTGGCCCGGCCACGGCCCCGGCCGGTCCCGCTGCCCCCGGCACGACGACCGCCCCGCCGCCGCCCGGCGCAACAGTCCCCGGCGCCGTCCGCGCGTACGCCGCCCCCACCGGCGGCGGCGTCGCGACCGCCGCGCCGCCCACGACGTGGCCCGCACCGACGTACCTGCCCCCGCCGCTCCCGCCGACCCGGTTCACCCTCGCGCGGGACGAGTTCTGGGCCGCCCGCGCCCTGCCCGCGCCCGCACCGGTCCTCGCGGCGTGCGCCGGCGTCGGGGCGCTCGGCGGGCTGCTGCTCGTCGGGCACCCGCTCGGCCTCGGCGCGGCGCTCGTCGGGCTCGCCGTGTGGGCCGCGGCGGCGCCGACGCTCGTGCGGCGCCGGGCGTGGGGCTCGCTCGTGACCGCCGCGCTCGCGGTCGCGCTCGTGGCGATGGTCGCGGTGCGCGACGCCGCCTGGGTCGTCGCGCTGTGCCTGACGGTCGCCGCGGTCGCCGGGGCCGTCGCCGCGACGTCCGCACGCAGCGCACCGGCGGTCGCGTCGAGCCTGCTGAGCTGGGGTGCGGGCGCGCTGCGCGCCCTGCCGTGGGTCCGGCACGGCGTGGGGGCGCTCGTCGGCACGCGCCGCGCCGAGCTGCTCGTCGCGCTGCGCAGCGTCGCGGTCACCGTGGTCCTGCTCGTCGTCTTCGGGGCGCTGTTCGCGAGCGCCGACACCGTGTTCGCGAGCTACCTGCCGCGGTTCGGCGTCGGGCTGCTGCCCGCGCAGCTCGCCGTCGGGACGCTCGTCGCGCTCGTCGCCGCGACGCTCGCCCACCTCGCGCTCGCGCCGCCCGCGTGGTCCGACCACCGGCTGCCGGAGGGGAGGCCGGCGCGGCGCGGGGAGTGGCTGCTGCCGGTCGTGGCGCTCGGCACGCTCGTGCTGGCGTTCGTGCTGGTCCAGGTCGGGGCGCTCGTCGACGGCCACCGGCACGTGCTCGAGACGCTCGGCCTGAGCTACGCCGAGTACGCCCGCCAGGGCTTCGCGCAGCTCGTGGCCGTGACGGCGCTGACCCTCGTCGTCGTCGGCCTCGCGGCCCGGCGGGCGCCGCGCGGGACGTCGCAGGACCGGCTGGTCTCACGCGTCGCGCTCGGGTTCCTGTGCGTCGGGTCGCTCGGGGTCGTCGCCTCGGCGCTGCGCCGCATGGACCTGTACGTCGAGACGTTCGGCCTGACCCGGCTGCGGCTGCTCGTGCTCGTCGGCGAGATCGTGCTCGCAGTGCTGCTCGTGCTCGTCATGGCGGCGGGCGTGCGCTGGCGCGGGACCTGGCTCCCGCGCGCCGCGGTCCAGGTGGTGGCCGTCGCGATGCTCGCGCTCGCGCTCGCGAACCCCGACGCGCAGATCGTGCGGCACAACACGACCGAGGAGGCCCGCGAGCAGCTCGACGTGCTGTACCTGCGGGGGCTCTCGGCGGACGCGGTGCCGGCGCTCGACACGCTCGACGAGCCGTTGCGCTCGTGCGTGCTCGACGGCCGCGTCGTCGTCGCACCCGAGGGCCTCGGCGACCTGAACCTGTCGCGGTCGCGTGCCGCGGCGGTGCTCGCGGAGGGGGCGCCCGTGGACTCCGACGGCGGCTCGGCGTGCACGAGCGCCTATCGCGGGAGCCGGTGACCCGCCCCGGCGCCACCGCGCGAGCGGCATCCTGCGACCCGTTTCGTGTTGCGGGCCTGGTGGAGCGCGTTTAGCGTCCGGAAATCGGGTGAGGCCGGAATTCCCCTCACCCTTTCCGTCGCCACGCGCACACAGGAGTCCGCATGGACGCGACAGCCCAGAGCCTCACCGAACCGCGTTCCGTCCGCAGTCTCATCCCCGCCCGCATGGACCGGCTGCCGTGGACGAGGTTCCACTGGATGGTCGTCATCGGACTCGGCATCTCCTGGATCCTCGACGGCCTCGAGATCCAGCTCGTCGCGAACGTCGGGTCGATCCTGACCAAGGACGAGAGCGGCCTCGGGATCTCGAACACCGAGGTGGGGCTGCTCGCGTCGGTGTACCTGATCGGCCAGGTCGTCGGCGCCCTCGTGTTCGGACGGATGACGGACCGGCTGGGGCGGCGCCGGCTGTTCATCATGACGCTCGCGATCTACCTGATCGGCAGCGGCCTCGCGGGCGTCTCGTGGGACCTGTACTCGTTCCTGGTGTTCCGGTTCATCGCGGGCATGGGCATCGGCGGGGAGTACACCGCGATCAACTCGGCGATCGACGAGCTCATCCCGGCGCACTACCGCGGACGCGTCGACATCGCGGTCAACGGCACCTACTGGGGCGGCGCGCTGCTCGGCTCGCTCGGCGCGCTGGTGCTGCTGGACCCGGACCTCGTGCCGATCTTCTGGGGCTGGCGCATCTGCTTCTTCATCGGCCCGATCCTGGGCCTGGTGATCATCTACATCCGGCGGCACATCCCGGAGAGCCCGCGCTGGCAGCTCACGCACGGGTACACCGAGCAGGCCGAGGCGACGGTCGACGGGATCGAGGAGTCGGTCCGCAGCCACGGCGTCGAGCTCCCGCCCGTCGACGAGACCAAGGCCATCGAGGTGGTGGGCGAGAAGTCGATCCCGCTCACGCAGGTCGCGCGGGTCATGTTCCGGCAGTACCCGCGCCGCGCGGTGCTCGGCGCGACCATGATGATCACGCAGTCGTTCCTCTACAACGCGATCTTCTTCAGCTACGCGCTCGTGCTGAACAACTTCTTCGACGTGCCCGACGAGCGTGTCCCGCTCTACTTCATCCCGTTCGCGATCGGGAACCTCGCCGGTCCGCTGCTCCTGGGCCACCTGTTCGACACGTGGGGCCGGCGGCGGATGATCCTGCTGACGTACGGGCTCGCGTCGGTCGTGCTGGCGCTCGCGGCCGTGCTGTTCAGCGCGGGCGTGCTGACCGCGGCCACGCAGACGCTGCTGTGGTGCATCTGCTTCTTCTTCGCGTCGGCCGGCGCGTCGTCCGCGTACCTCACCGTGAGCGAGATCTTCCCGATCGAGCTGCGCGGGCAGGCGATCGCGTTCTTCTTCTGCATCGCGCAGGCCGCGGGTGCGGTCGCGGCGATCGTCTACGCCTCGCTCGTCGGCGACGGCACCGAGCGGGGCCCCCTCACCGCGGGGTACTTCGTCGGTGCGGCGTTCATGCTCACGGGCGGGCTCGTGGCGTGGTTCATCGGCATCAACGCCGAGCGCCAGTCGCTCGAGGACATCGCCGAGCCCGTCACGTCGGTGAAGCGGCGCGGCGCGACCCGCATGGAAGGACCCAACCCGCTCGCGGGCACCTGACCCGCGGATCCGTCACTCCGCACCATCTCGCCCGCGCCGCCGGGCGGGACCTGAGTCCCGGGGCGATGTTGGCCCGGACGCCCCCGAGGTCCCCGCGCGGCACGACGACCGGAGGCCCCGCACCAGCACGGTGCGGGGCCCCCGGCGTCCCCGGGTCAGCCGACGGCGGCGACGTCCCACGCCCCGGCGGCGGCCGCGTCGCGGGCGTACTCGGCGAAGTCGCGCGGCGGGCGGCCGAGCGCGCGCTGCACGCCGTCGGTGACCGCGCTGTTGCGCCCGTCGAGCACGGTCGTGAACAGGTAGGTGAGCAGCCACACCTCGTCGTCGGACGCGCCCGCCTCGGCCATCGCGGCGGCGTAGTCGGCGACGGGCACCTCGACGTAGGTGATCGCGCGTCCGGTCGCGGCGCCGATCTCGGCGACGGCCTGCCCGAACGTGAGCAGGCGCGGACCGGTGACCTCGTACAGCTCGCCCGCGTGGCCGTCCTCGGTCAGCGCGGCGACGGCGACGTCCGCGATGTCGTCGGCGTCCACGAACGGCTCGAGCACGTCGCCCGCCGGGAGCACGACCTCGCCCGCGAGCACGCCGTCGACGAGGTAGTACTCGCTGAAGTTCTGGTCGAACCACGCGGCCCGGACGACCGTCGCGGGGATGCGGCTCGCGAGCACGAGGCGCTCGCACTCCTCGGCGCCCTCCTCGCCGCGGCCGGACAGCAGCACGAGCCGGCGGACGCCGGCCGCCTCGGCGCGGGCGACGAACGCGCGGACGACGTCGGCGGCACCGGGGACTGCGAGGTCGGGCACGAAGCAGACGTAGACGGCGTCGACGCCGTCGAGCGCGGCATCCCACGTCGATGGTGCCTCCCACGCGAACGCGGGGGTCGCCGAGCGGGAGCCGATGCGCACGTCGACGCCGCGGTCGCGCAGGCGGGCGGCGACGCGGCGACCGGTCTTGCCGGTGCCGCCGAGGACGAGGACGGTCCCGGGGTCGGCGAGGGGCGTCCGGGTCGGGGACGACGCCCCCGTCGGCGTGGGCGGTGCGGGGGCGGCTGACGGCGCGGTGCCGGTCGCGGGACCCGGGGAGCCGGCGCCGGGGGTCGTGGTCGGGGCGGTGGTCGTCGGGCTGGGCGTGTGCGTCATGGGACGAGCCAACCGCGTCCCGGCGAGACGGTGAATGGTTCAGGAGCGCGCAGACATGCGCGAGAGTCTACGCTCGGCCCCATGGACCCGATCTCCGGTCTGCTCGACTCGCCCCGCGCGCTCGGCGCCTTCCTGCTGCGCGCCGTCATGGCGCCGCCGTGGTCCATCCGCGTCCAGGACCGCGCGCCGATCACCGTCGTGGCCCTGCTGCGGGGCTCGGCGTGCGTCCTGCCCACGGCCGGCGGGACGGAGCTGCTCGGCCCCGGCGACGTGGCGGTCCTGCGCGGGCCGGACCCGTACACGATCGCCGACCGGCCCGAGACGCCGCCGAGCGTGATCGTCCACCCGGACCAGAGCTGCACGACGGTCGACGGCGACAGCCTCGTGCTCTCGATGCAGCTCGGCGTGCGGACGTGGGGCAACGACCACGACGGCCCCGACCTCATGCTGATCGGCACCTACCCCGAGCACAGCGTCGTGGGCGAGCGCCTGCTGCGTGCGCTGCCGCCGCTCGTCGTGGTGCGCCGGGGGGAGGGCGCGACGGCCGTCGTCGACGCCCTGGCCGCCGAGATCGTGCGCGACGCCCCCGGCCAGGCCGTCGTGCTCGACCGGCTGCTCGACCTCGTCCTCGTCGCCGCCGTGCGGGCGTGGTGCGCGCGACCCGGCGACGACACCCCCGCGTGGTTCCGCGCGCACGGCGACCCCGTGGTCGGGCGGGCTCTGCGGCTCGTGCACGACCGGCCCGCCGAGCCGTGGACGGTCGCCGGGCTCGCCGCCGAGGTCGGCGTGTCCCGCGCCGCGTTCGCGCGCCGGTTCACCGAGCTCGTCGGCGAGCCGCCCATGACCTACCTCGCGGGCTGGCGCATGGCGCTCGCGGCGGACGCCCTGCGCGCCACCGACGCGACGCTCGAGACCGTCGCGCGCCGGGTCGGGTACGGCGGCGCGTTCGCGCTGAGCACCGCGTTCCGGCGCGCCCACGGGGTCAGCCCGCAGGCGTACCGGACGCGGCTGCGTCAGTCACCGATCTCGGTCTGAGGCGCCGAAGCGACGATCTCCGGTGCCACCCCGAACGCGCTGGACCGGCCCGGCTCGCCCTCCACGAGCCGGCGGACCACCCCGGTCACGGGGTCGACGGCGACGAGCGCGTCCACGGTCGGCTCGTCGCCCACCGGCCGTGGACGCTCCGTCGCGACGAGCTCCCCACCCCGCACGCCCGCGACCCGGAGCCCGGGCGCACCCCCGGCGCTCAACGGCGTCGCCCGTCCGTCCGTCACGTCCCACCACCGGGCCTGCGACTCGCGGGGGCCGAACGTGCCGGCGACGAGCCGGTCACCGACGCGCCACATCCCGCCGAGCGACGTGGCCGCCGGCATGTCCGCCAGCCGGCGCGGCTGGTCCCCACCGACCGGGACCAGCCAGAACTCGCTCTCGGCGCCGACCGCGAAGGGCCCCGACCCGTCGACCGAGCACTCGTGCAGGACCTTCGCCGGCCCGACCCACATCCACGCCCGGCACGCGGCCGGCAGGTCGGGGTAGGGAGCCGCCATCGCGATCGCGGTGAGACGGTCGGTGCGCAGGGCCCGCGGGCCGGCGACGTCGTTGAGGACGACGAACGCCGTGTCCGGGCTCGGTAGCAGGGCGGCCGAGCCGTAGTGGCGCTCGAACCCCGGGCTCTCCGCCAGCACGGACCCGTCGGGCGCGACCCGGCGCAGGACGATCCCGCCGGCGGCCTGCGTGTCCAGGACGTCTCCCGAGCTGTCGTGCAGCATCGCGCGCCCCACCGACGGGGTGGCGAGGTCCGGGCCGCGCTCGCCGGTGAGCAGGTCGGCGACCCAGGCCGTGCCCGTGCCCCGCCCCACCAGCGCGCGCGTGCTGCCAGGAGCCCAGTCGAGGACGTAGGTGTCCTCCAGGTCGAGCGGCGTCGGCACGAGGTACGGGCGACCGTCGGGGCTCAGGAGGTACACCTGCGCCGGCGAGCTCGCGGTGCTGGCGTCGGCGAAGGGCTGGTACCGGACGAGCAGCCACCCCGCGCCCGAGGTCTCGAGCATCCCGGGGGCCATCGGCTCCGCGTCGCGGAACGTCGGGGTGGGCGGCGGTGCCGGGGGCGCCGTCGGCGTCGGGCTCGGGCTGGGCGTCGGCGTCGGTGTCGTCGGTGCCGGCGTCGGGGTGGGCGTCGTCGGTGCGGGCACCGGGACGGCCGGGGGCTGCGGCGCGGTGTCCCACGCCTGGACCCCGACGGCGATCCCGCCCACGACGGCGAGGCTCGCGACGGCGGTCGCGCCCGCCCGGACGGCGCGGCGTCGCGTCACCCGGCGTGCGAGGGCGCCCGACTCGAGCGTGGGGTCGGGGGCGGACGCCGCGGCGACGTGGCGCTCCTGGTCAGCGAAGCCGCGCAGCGCGGCGGCGAGGTCGTCGTTCATGCCCCGCTCCTTCCCGTGTCGGTCACGTGCACGATCTCGGTGTCGTCCTCGGCGCCCCCGTCGAGCCGCAGCGCCCCCCGGAGCCTGCGGGTGCCGTCGGCGAGGTAGCGCTTGACCGAGCCCTCGCTGATCTGCAGCGCGGACGCCACCTGCGGCACCGTCAGGTCGTCGAAGTAGCGCAGGACGACGCACGCGCGCTCGCGGGGCGACAGGAGCGCGAGCGCCGCACCGACGTCGGTCGACGCCGTCGCGGCGTCCTCGGCGGCGCGCGCCGGGGGGTCGCCGGCGAACAGGTGCGCCTTCTCGCGCCACGTCCGTCGACGCCGCACCTGGTCGAGGTACACCGTCCGGACCGCCTGGCGCACGTAGCCCTCCGCCGCGTGCACGTCCGTGACGACGCGCGGCCGGGCGAACGTCCGCACGAGCGCCTCGTGCACCAGGTCCTCCGCGTCGCGGCGGTCCACGACGAACAGGCACGCGTAGGCGACGAGCGCCGACCGCCGCTCCTGGACCATCTGGTCCAGGGTCTTCCTCCAGTGCGCCACGCGGCGTCCTTCCCCTCGTCCGGGCTGCTGACACCACAACGCGCACCTGCACCGGATCGTTGGGGGCCGGCGTCGGGTGAGGTTGGCCGGCGACGCACCGCGCCCGCACGCGGCCCGGCGTCGCCCGCGCGCCCGGCCGCCGGGACCGTGGCCGGCGCGGAGGCTCCGGCAGGTGCCCGGCGCGCGCCCGCTGGCCGGTCAGTTCGGAGCCGGGTGCGCCCGCCGGGTCAGTCCGGAGCGGCGTGTGCCCGCCGGTTCAGGCCGGAGCCGCGTGTGCCCGCCGGGTCAGGCCGGAGCCGTTCCCTCGGCGCGGGCCGGCTCGGGCTCCGCCGGGTCGTCGACCTCGTCGTGCGCGTGGTCGAGCAGCCAGTCGAGCGCGACCGGGACCGCGTCGAGCACCGAGACGTGGCCGTCGCGGGGGCGCAGCCAGAGCTCCGCGCGCGGGCAGCCCCGCAGCAGGGTCTGCGCGTGCGCGACCGGGATCATCCGGTCCGCCTTGCCGTGCACCACGAGCACCGGCGCCGCGACCTCGTCGAGCCCGAAGCCCCAGGGCTGCACGAGCGCGACGTCGTCGTCCACGAGCCCGTCGCTCCCGGCCTGCGCGGCCAGCGCGACGTCGTCGTTCATCGCCGACCACGACGCGGCGAGCGCCGCCCAGTCGGCGGCGACGAACACGCCCTCGTCGAACTCGGCCGTGAGCTCGA
The DNA here is from genome assembly GCF_006538745.1 of Cellulomonas cellasea. Taxonomy (GTDB): domain Bacteria; phylum Actinomycetota; class Actinomycetes; order Actinomycetales; family Cellulomonadaceae; genus Cellulomonas_A; species Cellulomonas_A cellasea. Next base: position 251,035 of record NZ_BJLR01000017.1, read on the forward strand.
AGCGCGCGCGTGCGTCGCGGCCGAGGGTCGAGGCCCGCAGCGCCGCGTCGTCGGCCATGCCGGCGAACCAGCGCTCGTCGCCGTCGTAGGGGGCGGGGCTCGCGAACGTCGCGACGCCCGCCACGCGCGGACCCAGCGCCGCCGCGCAGGCCAGCGCGTGCGGCCCGCCGCCCGACGAGCCCATGACGGCGAACCGGCCGAGCCCGAGCGCGTCCGCGAGCTGCTCGACGTCGCGCCCGGCGGAGGCGACGTCCCGGCCGGGCAGCGGGGACGAGCCGCCGTAGCTCGGGCGGCCGTACGAGACGAGCCGGATGCCGCGCGGTGCGGTGGCGCGGACGAGGGGGTCGAGGAGCGCACCGGTCTGCGGCGAGCCGTGGTGCCACACGAGCGCGAGCGCGTCACCCGCCCCTGCGGTGGGTCCGGTGTCGTGCACCACGAGCGTCCGGCCGTCGTCGAGCAGCACCTCGTGCCGGGTGCCGGTGGTCGTCATCCGGGCTCCTCGCTCGTGGGGCTGGTGGGGCTCGTGGCGCGCGTCACGGTCAGTCCTTGCTGAGCAGCACGCCGCTGCGGATCTCCGCGCCGCCCATGATCGTCGTGACGTGCACCAGGAGCTCGGGGGCGTCGGGGTCGAGCGGGGGCGTCGTCTTGTTCTCCCAGCTGCCGAGCACGGGGAGCCCCGTCACGGTCACGCGCCACGTCGTCGGGACCTTGATCTCGACGCCGCCCCACAGCGCGAACACCGCGATCTCCGCGCGGCCCACGATGTCGGCCTGGCGCAGGTCCAGGTCGATCCCGCCCATGATCGCCGTGAGGCTCCCGCCCTGGAACGTGCGCGACGTCGAGCGGCGCTCGGAACCCCACCAGATCACCGCGGAGTTCACGACGGCGTCGTCGGACCCGGGGGTGCCCAGCCGCGTGATCAGCGAGACGCCCACGAGGATGATGGCGATCGGCCAGATCAGCCCCCAGAAGCTCACGTCGAGCAGGCCGAGCCGGCCGAGCTGGAGCAGGACGCCGACCGCGATCAGCCCCGCCGGGCCGACCCACGCGCGCGGCACGGTCGCCAGCGCCGCGACGCCGACCGCGACGACGGCGAGCGGCCACCACGTCGACACGAGCTCGCCGAGGCTCACGTCCACGACGTCGAGCTGGTCGAGCAGCGCGGCCACCCCGATCGCGACGACGAGCACGCCGAGCAGGGACTGGGGCAGCGGGCGACGGTTCACGTCGCCACGCTAGCGCTGCGGGGGTGCGCCCCGGCAGGGGTCGGGGCCCCCTCGCACAGGCCGACGAACGCCCCGAGCTGCGCGAGCGCCTCCGGGGTGCTCGGGAGGTGGTCGGTCAGCCGGTCCGCGCGCACGACGAACGCGCACCACTGCGCACGCGAGACGGCGACGTTGACCCGGTTGCGGTCGAGCAGGAACTCCAGGCCGCGCGGCACGTCGTCGGGGGACGACGCGGCGGTCGTGAGCACGACGACGGGCGCCTCCTGGCCCTGGAACCGGTCGACCGTGCCCACGCGCGTGGCGGTCAGCCCGGCGGCGTCGAGCGCGCGCCGGACCGTCCAGACCTGCGCGTTGAACGGGGCGACGACCAGCACGTCGTGGGCCTCGAGCGGGCGGTCGACCGCGGACGCCGGGGCGTGCGCCGACGGGTCGCGCCACCGCCGCCCGACGAGGTCCCGGACGAGCCGGACGACCGCCGCGGCCTCCTCGACCGACGCCACGGCGTTGCCCTCGTGCTCGACCCGCACCCGGTGCACGCCCGGCGCGACGCCGTCCAGGGACCGTTCCGCGGCCGCGGGCACGCTCGTCAGCCGCCCCTCGTAGGACAGCCGCGAGACGGCCGCGCACAGCGCCGGGTGCAGGCGCCAGGTCTCGGCGAGGAAGTAGCCGAGGTGCGGCGGGAGCGTGTCGTGGCCGTCGGTCAGCCACCCGAGCGCCGAGCGGTCGACGGGCTCGGGGTGCACGCCCTGGCTGACCTGCGGGAGCTGCTGGGGGTCGCCGAGCAGCAGGAGCCGCCGCGCCGCGACCGAGCACGCGACGGTGTCGGCGAGCGAGAGCTGGCCGGCCTCGTCGACCACGAGCAGGTCGAGCGAGCCGCGCGGGACCCGGCCGGTGCTCGTGAGGTCCCACGCGGTGCCGCCGACGACGGCGCCGGTACCGGCCGCGCTGCCCCCGTCCCCGTGGACGCCGCCGCCGCCCGCGGGCGGGAACGCGTCGGGCGTCCCGCCGGCGCCCGCGGCGGGGCCGGCGAGGAGCGCGGCGAACTGCGCGTCGGTCCGCAGGTGCCGCCACGGGACGCCCGGGTCCGTCGCCTCCGACGGCTTCTTGCCGATGCGGTCCGGGCCGACGCCGGCCGCGACGAGCGCGTGCAGCATGTTCTCGACGACCGCGTGCGACTGCGCGACGACGCCGACCCGCCAGCCGCGCGCGACGAGGGCCGCGACCACGCGCGCCCCGGTGTACGTCTTGCCGGTGCCCGGCGGTCCCTGGACGGCGAGGTAGGAGTCGTCGAGGTCGAGCAGCGCCGCGGTGATCGCCTCGACGTACCGGGGTCCGCCGCCCTCGGCCCGGTCCGGGGCGGGCAGCGGGGCGCCGCTGCGGGTGCGCGGTGGGACGCGGCGGAGCAGGTCGAGCGCGGGGCCGGGCGGGACGGCGGGCAGCCGCGCGGCGACGTCCTCGGCGAGCGCCCGGACCGCCGCCGTGATCGACGCGGTCCGCGGCGGCGCGCACGGGCCGAGCGCCATCGGGAGCGCGTCGTGCTCGGCGGCGTCCAGCGGGAGGGCGTCCTCGACCAGCACGACGTCGCGGTCGGGGGCGCGGTCGGGGGCGCGGGCGGGGGCGCGGGCGGGGGCGCGGGCGGGTGCCGGGCGCCGTGTGCCGGCGTCCGTGGCCGCGGACGTCGCCGTGCCGGTCGCGGGCGTCGCCGTGCCGGTCTCGGGCGTCGCGGTGCCGTCCCGTGGTGCCGGAGTCGGGTTGCCGTCCGCGGGTGCGGACGTCACGGTGCCGTTCCCGTTCGCCGACGTCGCGGTGCCGGTCTTGGGCAGCGACGTCTCCGTGCCGACCGCGACCACCGTGACCCGCTCGGTCCAGCCGCGCAGGCCGCCCTCGCTGCGCTTCGCGGCCGAGGGGAGCGGCGGGTCGTAGAGCGCGAACGCCTTGGCCCCGCGGCGCAGGTCGCTGCCCGGCTCGAGCCGGCCGACGAGGCGCAGGACCCGGCGTGCGGTGCGGGCCCGGGGCGGGACCGACCAGCCCTCGACGACCTCGACCTCGTCGGCGACGAAGGTGCTGCGCCGCTCGGTCCACTCGTCGGGCGCGGCGCTGAGCCGGTCGAAGTGCGCCCACCAGAACGGCTTGTCCTCGCGCCAGTGGTACCCGAGCGCGGCGGCGAGCAGCGCGACCGCCTGCTGGTCGGCGGTGCGGGCGTGCCCGGCGCCGGCCGGGGGCCCGGCGTGCGCGAGCAGCGCCGTCACGAGCGGGTCGCGCTCGGGCGCCTCGTCGTCGACCCCGTCGAGCGGCTCGGCGTCGAGGGGCGGACGCGGGTGCACGCCGTGCTCCGCCGCGCGCTCGAGCAGCCAGTCCCGCAGGCCGAGCGTCGAGACGCAGTCGTCCCGGTTGTAGTCCGCGATCTGGTCGAGGCGGCGCTGCGCCTCGTCGAGGGCCCCCACGGCCCGCAGCGTGCACGCCGTCGCGTACTCCGCGATCGAGTCGCCTGCGGTCGTCACGCCCGCCTCGTCGCGCGCCGCGTCCCGGTACAGCGGCTCGAGCTTCTTGATCGAGTACGACGGCGCCCCCGTGCGCAGGCTCGCGCGCACGGTCGCGTAGAGGTCGACGAGCACGCCGTCGCGCAACAGGTCGTCGACGACCTCCTCGCCGACGCCGTGCCGGCCCGCGAGCCGCAGCAGCGCCGACTTCTCGTACGCCGCGTAGTGGTAGACGTGCAGGTGCGGGTGGGTGCGCCGGCGGGCCGTGAGGTAGTCGAGGAAGTCGACGAGCGCCTGCTTCTCCTCGGCGCGGTCGTGCGCCCAGAACGTCCGGAAGACCGGCTCGTCGCCCGGGTGCGCGGGCGCCTCGACGACGCCGAACAGGTACTCCAGGCCCCACTCGCCGGAGTCGTCGTCGACCCACAGCGGGTCGCCCTCGAAGTCGAAGAACAGGTCGCCCGGGTCCGGCGCGGGCAGCAGGCCGACGACCTCGGGGGCGAACAGGTCGAACACCAGCGGCGTGTCGTGCGCGCCGGGCTCCGCGACCGCGTCCGCATGGTCGGGCGTGCCGGGCTCCGCGACCGTGCCCACCGCGTCGGGCGGCGAGGGCACGACCGGGAGCTGCGCCCGCGCACGGCGGTCCTGGTCGACCTGGAGCCGCGCCTGCGCCCGCAGGGCGTCGAGCGTCCCCGCCCCGATCCCCGGGACCGGGCCGGTGCTCCCCGCGAGCTCGTCGATCGTGCGGACCCCGCGCTCCTGCAGCCGCGCCCGCTGCGTCGTGCGCAGGCCCGCGACGAGCAGCACGTCCCGCGTCCGCGCGACCTCGACGGCGCACACGTCGCACCGCCCGCACGCCCGCACCCCGGACACGCCCCACACCACCGGGCCGGGCTGCGCGAGGTGCGTGCCGACGAGCCGCTCGAGGCGGGTGCGGCGCTCGCGGTACACCGGCGCCAGCTCGTCGAGCCGGTGGCTCGTGACGGTGCGGTCGCCGAGGACGAGGTGCACGTGCGGCGACACCGGGACCCCGGCGTGCGCGAGCAGGTCCCCGTACGCGGCGAGCTGGAGCAGCGCGGTCGTGCGGGCGTGCCGCGCGAGCTTGGCGTCCACGACGGAGTACCGGGGGCTGTCACCCGGCGCCTCCTCGCGGACGACGAAGTCCGCCCAGCCGCTCAGCCCGCCGTCGAACAGGCCGGCCTGGTGGACCACGTCCGCGCCGGCGCGCAGCAGCGCGAGTGTCTCGGCGTGCTTGTCCTCGAGCACCCGCCGGTCGCGCGCCCACACGAACGGCGGTCGCTCGACGACCGCGACACCGCGCCCCGTCGCCGGGTCGAGCGCCCCGTGCTGCTCGCGGTACCGGGCCAGCACCTGCTGCTCGTGGGCGTCGCCGAGCTGCGACGTGCGGACGCCGAGCGCGTCGGGCGGGCTCGCGACGGCCTCCGCCCGGCCGAGCTGCACGTCGAGGCGCCGCAGGACCGCGAGCTCGCACGTCGCGGAGACGGCCAGGTCGCTCGGGCTGAGCACGGGTGCGCCGTCGTCGAGCAGGAACATGCCCTGACGCTAACGACTGCCGCCCGCTCCGGGCGCGCCGCACCCCCGCCGCGCTCCGGGGCCCGTGCGCGGTGGCGACCCGCGCGATGGCGACGTGCGCGTGCCGGAGGGCGCCTCGCCGCCGCGCCCTCCCTCGACCGGACCGCCACCCAGGCCTACGCTCGGCGGATGAGCAGCGGGTGGGTGGCCCTCGTGACCGTCGTGGTGCTGGTGGCGGTCGTCGCGGTGCTGCTCGAGCGCCTCAGCGCGCGCGGGTTGCGCGGGGCGCGCGGCAGCATGAGCGACGGGCTCGGTGCCGGGATGCTCGGCGAGCTCGTCGACGTGTTCCAGCCGAGCCGGACCCACCTCACGCAGGAGCGCGAGCGGCAGCGCACCGCGATCGCGCAGCGGCCGTCCGAGGCGCCGCCGTTCGACGTCGACCTCGACGCGGGCGTCGTGCGGATCACGCCGCCGCCCCCGCGCGCGGACTGACCGGGGGGGCGGCGCGGGCCCACCGCGGCCCGAGCGCGCGGACTGGACGCGGGCGTCCGGCGCGAGCCCACCGCGCCCGCGCGTGCGGTGGAGCCGCGAGGTCGACCGCGCGCCGCCGCGCCCGCGGCAGGGGCGTCAGTCCGCGGCGGGGGCGTCCCCGTCGGCGGCGGCCGCCGGGCGGTCCCGGTCGCGGCTCGGCTGCACGCGCTTGGGCTCGCCGGGCATCTTCGGGTACTCCGGCGGGTAGGGCAGGTCGCCGAGCCCGTGGTCGCGCTCGTCCTTGTCCGCGAGGTCGAGCAGCGGACGGATCGAGTACCCGTCGTCGGGCAGGCCGTTGCGGTCGGGGCCGAGCGGTGCGAACAGGTCGCCCACCTCGGCGAACCGCGCGGGCATCGACAGCACGTCGAAGTCGTCGGGGTGCACGTCCGGGACCTCGTCCCAGCGCAGCGGCGCGGACACCGTGGCCCGGGGGTTGGCGCGGATCGAGTACGCCGACGCGATGGTGCGGTCGCGCGCCATCTGGTTGTAGTCGACGAAGATCTTGGACCCGCGCTCCTCCTTCCACCACTTCGTGGTGACGTGGTCGGGGAGCCGCCGCTCGAGCTCGCGCCGACGGCGATCGTCGCGCGGCGGGCCTGCGTGAACGTCCAGTGCGCCTGGATCGGCACGAAGACGTGCAGCCCGCGCCCACCCGACGTCTTCGGGAACCCCTGCAGCCCGTGCTCCTCGAGGATCGCCCGGAGCTCGGGGGCGACGCGCGCGGCGTCCGCGTAGTCGGTGCCCGGCTGCGGGTCGAGGTCGATGCGCAGCTGGTCGGGGGCGTCGACGTCGGCGCGCAGGACCGGCCACGGGTGGAACGTCAGGGTGCCCATGTTGGCGGCCCACGCGACGACGGCGAGCTCGGTCGGGCACACCTCGTCGGCGGTGCGTCCGCTCGGGAACGCGATGGTGCACGTCTCGACGTAGTCGGGGGCGCCCTGGGGCACGCGCTTCTGGAAGAACGCGTCGCCCGTCGAGTCGGTGCGCGTCGAGAGCCGGGCGCCCTCGAAGACGCCCTTGGGCCAGCGCTCGAGCGTCGTCGGACGCTCCTGCAGCGCCCCGAGGATCCCGGCGCCGACCGTCACGAAGTACTGCACGACGTCGAGCTTCGTGAGCCCGCGCTGCGGGAACACGAGACGGTCCGGGCTGGTGACCCGCACGGTCCGGCCCTCGACCTCGAGCTCGACCGCGGGTGTCTTCGACGGCGCCATGCGCCTCACCGTAGACGCGGGCGCCCACGGGCGCACCGGTTCGCGGGGGACCGCACACGCGCGCCGGGACCGCCGTCCGGGCCGCTCGACCTGCGCGGACGCCGGCCCCGGCGCGTGGCGGCCCGCCGCCGGGGCCACATCCTCCCGCACGGGCAGCCCGTCCGTCCCTCGGCGAGGTTCCGCGGGCGACCCGGCACGCGCATGATGGGAGGGCACCCGCTCGTGAGAGGAGACGTGCCATGAGAGCGGCCGTAGGGGACCTGATCGTGAGCCGGCCGGCGGTCGTCGGCGGTCACGTGCGCGAGGGCGTCGTCGTCGAGCTGCGCCACCCGGACGGCCAGCCGCCGTTCGTCGTCGAGTGGTCGGACACGGGGGAGCGCACGCTCGTCTTCCCAGGGCCGGACACGAAGGTCGAGCGGCACGCGGAGGGCTCCGGCGCCTGACCGTGCCCGCGCTTGTCTGTCGCAGGTTTGTACCGCTAGAGTGACACAAACGCGATACAAACTGTCCGGGGTCACCTCCGGACCGCGACGGAGGAGCAGCGCATGCAGTCCACGCTCGTGCTCGCAGCGTTCACCACGGTGTGCGCGCTCGCGCTGCTGGCGCACAGCCTCGTCCGCCGGTTCGTCCGGGACGCCGTGCGCCGCACCGCGCTCCAGGTCGACCTCCCGCTCGACGAGGCGACCGAGCGGCTCGTCGTGGGGCGGTTCCGGCGCCGCGAGCGCTGGGCCGGGACCGGCGCGCTGCTCGGCGGGCTGCTGCCGCTGGCGTTCCTGCTGCCGGGGGACGACGGCGCCGCGCTGCTCGGCGCGACGGGCGGCGACCTGCGCGGGTTCGCGGTGCTCCTCGGCTTCTTCGCCGGCACCGCCGCCGGGCTCGGCCTGCTCGCCTGGCGCGAGACGATCCGCCCCGTCGACGAGCCCGGCCCGCGGGTCGCGCGCGCGAGCGTCCCGGTCGTCGAGGACTACGTCACCCCGCACGAGCGGCGGGGCGCGTGGGTCCTCGCCGGGGCGGGCGTCGCCGTCACCGCGTGGGCCGGGCTGCGGGAGGGCCCCGGTCTGCCGGGGGCGCTCGTCGCGCTCGGCATCGCCGTGCCCGTCGCCGCCGTCGTCGTGACCGAGGTGCTCCTGCGGCGCCTCGTGGCGGCCCGCCAGGCGGCGACGACCCCGCTCGCGCTCGCGTGGGACGACGTGCTGCGCGCCCGCACCGCCCGGGACCTCGTGACCGTGCCGCTCACCGCGGGCGCGTATCTTCCGCTCGTGATCACGTCGCGTGCCGAGGCGGTCGGGAGCCTGCCCGACGGCGTCTCGCTGGTCCTGGTGCTCGCGATGCTCGTCACGGCGGGCGTCAGCGCGCTGCTCGACCCGCGCGGGCACGTGCGCCGCCGCCTGTGGCCGCAGCCGCCCGCCCCGTCCGTCGCCCCACCGTCGGTGACGCCACCGTCCGGCCCCGCGTCGCCGGCCGCCGGTCCCTCGGTCCCCGGCCCGCGGCCCGGGGCCGCCGGGGCGCTGTGATGCTCGTCGTCGACCCCGCGTCGCACGTGCCGCCCTACGAGCAGGTGCGCAGCCAGCTCGCGGCGCAGGCGGAGGAGGGCACGCTCGCGCCCGGGCACCGGCTGCCGACGGTGCGCCGCCTCGCCGACGACTTGGGCCTCGCCGTCAACACCGTCGCGCGCGCCTACCGCGAGCTCGAGCAGGCCGGGGTCGTCGAGACGCGCGGGCGGCTCGGGACGTTCGTGGCCGTGCGCGGCGCGGACCGCGAGCGGGAGGCGTCGATCGCCGCGCGCGAGTACGTGCGCCGCACGCGCGAGCTCGGGCTCTCGGTCGAGGACCTCGTGCGCGTCGTCCGCCGGGAGGCGGAGGCCTGACGTCGGGCGGCGTGCTGCGCCCGAGGGCGGGGCGCGCGTGCGCAGGGTCGACGTCAGGCGGCTGCCGGCGGCCGGGGGACCACGAGGCGTGCCTACGCCCGGGCGTCGCCGGGTGGCCGGGTGGCCGACGACGGCTGGGCGGCCGTCGCGCGCACGCGGCGCTCGCGCTCCCGGGGCGCCGTCAGGCCGTGGCGGCGCCCGCGGTCACGCGGCCGGGGCGAGGTGCGCGACGGCGGCGCGCTCGGGCAGCCGCAGCTCGTGCATCGCGCCGAGCAGCACCCGGTTGAACGCGGCGGGTGCGTGGCTGTTCACGTCGTGCCCCGCGCGCGGCACCACGGTGAGCCGGGTCCCCGGGCGGGCGCTGACGTAGCGGCGCTCGTCGAGGCGCAGCGGGTCGCGACGCCCGTTGACCAGCCACACCGGGACGTGCACGCGGCGCAGGTCCGAGAGCGGGGAGTACCCGCGCACCGCCGCGAGCATGTCCGTCACGACGTGCCACGTGCCGCCGCCGATCCGCAGCGCGCCCGTCACGTGGTGCGCGAGCCGCCGGTACGCGCCGAGCGGCTTGCCGCGCAGCTCCGTCGAGCAGCCCGCGAGCAGCACGCCCGCGAGCTTGTGCGGGTGACGCGCCGCGTACGCGAGCGACATGTAGCCGCCCAGCGAGAGGCCCACGAGCAGCGGCGGGACGTCGCAGGACGCGACGGCGTCGTCGATCGTCGCGAGCGCGCCGGAGAGCGTGAACCGCTCGTGCGCGCGCAGGCCGTGGCCGGGCAGGTCGACGGCGATCGTGCGGTGGCCGTGGCGGCTGAGCGCGCTGACCTGGTGCGTCCAGATCGCGGACGACGTACGGACACCGTGGACGAGGACGACGGGACGCGTGATGGGGGGCTCTTCTCGGAGAGGCGCGCGGCGGTGCGCGGGGGAAACGGGGCCGATCTCCACGGTAACCCCGGGCGTCCGTGAACGGGGGGTGAACTGCCTCACGCCGGGCGGCGGCCGGTCCCTAGGGTGGTGCGCATGTCGGATCCCGCAGGCCCGCCCGTGCGCATCGCGATCCTCGGCTCGGGGGCCGGGACCACGGCCGCCGCCGTCCTGGACGCGACCCGGACCTCGGCCGACGCCGACGTGTGCCTCGTGATCAGCAACAACAGCGGGGCCGGCGTCCTCGAGCACGCCCGGACCCGCGGCGTCGCGACCCTGCACCTCAGCGGCCGCACCCATCCCGACGCGGGCGAGCTCGACGCGGCGATGGCCGAGGCGCTCGCCGCCGGCGGGACCGAGCTCGTCGTGCTCGCGGGGTACATGAAGAAGCTCGGGCCGCGGGTGCTCGCGGAGCACGCCGGCCGGGTCGTCAACACGCACCCGGCGCTGCTGCCCGCGTACGGCGGGACGGGGATGTACGGCGACCGGGTCCATGCGGCGGTGCTCGCCGACGGCGCGACCGTCACGGGGGCCTCCGTGCACGTCGTCACGGCGGAGTACGACGAGGGTCCGGTGCTCGCGCAGCGGCAGGTGCCCGTCGAGCCGGACGACGACGTCGAGAGCCTGCGCACGCGCGTGCAGGCGGCCGAGAAGGAGCTGCTGGTGGCGTGGCTCCTGGGGTACTGCGCGGCCGAGCGGCGCGGCTCGACGGACGACGCGGGCCGCTGACGGCGCCGGCCGCCCGGGACCGCCGGGCCGCGGCCGGAGGGTGCCCCGGGCGGGGCGGCTCCTCCCGTGCGGTCGCGTCAGGTCTCGTCGAGCAGCCCGCGCCGGTGCGCGAGCGTCGCGGCCTCGGTGCGCCCGGACGCCCCGAGCTTGGCGAGCAGGTTCGACACGTGCACGCTCACGGTCTTGGCGCTGATGAAGAGCTCCTCGCCGATCTGCCGGTTCGACAGCCCGCGGGAGACGAGCCGCAGCACCTCCACCTCGCGTGCGGTCAGGACGTCGGACCCGGGCCCGCGCACCCCGGGCAGGTCGAGCCGCCCGCGGCGCGCGAGGTCCCGGACGGCGCGCGCGAGCGGCTCGGCCCCCATCGCCTCGGCCTCGGCGAGCGCGACGCGCAGGCGCTCGGTCGCCGCCGCGCGGTCGCCCGCGTCGAGCAGCGCACCGGCCCAGCGCCACTCGCACCGGGCGACCTCGTAGCGGTACCCGTACGCGTAGGCGTCGCGAGCCGCCTGCCACAGGGTGGGGTCGTCGGCCCCCAGCAACCGCGCGTGCTCGGCGTGCGCGCGCGCGAGCCACGCCCGGCCCTCGGGCCCGAGCCGCCCGCCGCGCGGCCGTCCGCGCTCGGCGACCCGCGTCGCGCGCGCGAGCAGCGCGGTGCCGTGCTCGACGAGGGCCGTGGCGTCGCCCCCGACGAGCCGGCGGCCGTGCGCGTCGTCGGCGAGCGCGGCGATCGTGAGCGCCGCGAGCCAGATGGCGCCGAGGAACGTCTCGCTCCACGTGCGCCCCAGGTGGTCGATGAGCCGCTGGCCGACCGACGCCGCCTCGTCGACGTCCCCCGCCCAGGTCAGCGCGTCGATGAGGCAGCCGCCGCTGAGCAGCGCGATCTGCGCGTCGCGCTCCCAGCCCGGCTCGAACGCGCGGCCGCGGGCGACCGCGTCCGCGTCCCCGCGGGCGACCGCCGCGTACAGCCCGACCGCCGCCATGAGCCCCGGCTGGAGCTCGATGAGCGGCTCGCTGCCGAGGCGCGGGGGCGTGAGGTCGCCGAGCGCGTAGCGGACGAGCTCGCCGAAGAAGCGCAGCGCGACGCCGAACTCCGTCCAGGCGAGCCCCGTCGCCGCGGACTCGTCGAGCCCGCGCGCGAGGACGCGGGACGCCTCCGCGAGCTGGCCGTCGTAGTAGAGGGTCGTCGCGAGGTTGTACGTGCAGCGCTGCGCGGTCACGAGGTCGCCCGCGTCGCGCGCCCGGCGCTCGGCGGTCGCGAGCAGCTCCGCGGCGTGCGCGGGGTCGTCGACGACGAGCACCGCGAGGGTCGCGAGCGCGTCGGACTCTGCGGCGGCCTCGCCGTGCTCCCGCGCGACCTCGACGGCCCGGGTGGCCGAGACGCGGGCGTCGTCGTCGCGGTCGGCGGTGAGCGACGCGCGGGCGTGCGTCGCGAGCACCCACGCGAGCTGACGCGGCTCGGGGTCGTCCTCGAGCGCCTGGGCCGCGTGGCGCAGGGCCTCGAGCTCGTGGTCCGCCGCGAGCAGGTGACGTGCGAGCGCGGTGCGCAGGGCGACGCGGCGGCGCGGGTCGTCCTCGGCTGCCGCGACGGCCTCCCGCGCGAGCGTGATCGCGCGCTCGACCTGCCCGGACCGGCTCGCCGCGTCGGCGGCCCGCTCGAGGACGTCGACCCGCTCGGCGCCCACGAGGGCCTGCGCGTCCGGCACCGACTCCCACAGCCGCAGCACCGTCTCGAGGTGCCGCAGCTCCTCGGCGGGCGCGAGCACGCACGCGGCGTCCTGCGCGGCACGCCACGAGCCCTCGACCGCGACGGGCAGGTCGTGCGACTCGAGCGCGTGCACCACGAGGCGCGAGAGCGGCCCGAGCGACGGGTCGGCGCGCAGCGCCCGGAGGTAGGCACGGTGCAGCGCGACCTGCTCGCCGGGCAGCAGGTCGGTGTACACGGCCTCGGCGAGCAGCGCGTGCCGGAACGCGATCCGCCCCTCCTCGCCCACAAGCACGTGGTGCGCGACCGCCTCCCGGAGCGCGTCGTCGAGCGACAGCGACCCGAACCCCGCCTCCCGGTCCGCCGCGACGGCCCGCAGCAGCGGCTCCGTGACCCGGCGTCCCGCGACGGACGCGATGCGCGCGAGCTGCTGGACCGCCGGGTCGAGGTGCTCGAGGCGTGCGCGCAGCATGTCCGCGAGGGTCCACGGCAGCGTCTCCGGCCCCGACCGCGTGTCGAGCAGCTCCTCCGCGAAGTACGCGTTGCCCTCCGAGCGCTCGGCGACGCGGAGCAGGTCCGCCTCGGGCAGCGGGTGCCCGACGAAGGCCGTCGCGAAGTCGCGCAGCTCGTCGCGCGTGAAGGCGGGCAGGTCGATGCGCTCGACGCGCGGGTGCCGGGACATCTCGGCGAGCATCGGGCGCAGCGGGTGGCGCCGGTGCAGGTCGTCGGTCCGGTAGCTCGCGACCACGAGGAGGTGCTCGTCGCGCAGGCGCGCCACGAGGAAGCGCAGCACGTCCCGGCTCGACGCGTCCGCCCAGTGCAGGTCCTCGATCACGAGCAGCAGCGGCGCCCCGGGCCGGCCGACCGCGCCGAGCACCGCGGCGATGCCGTCGAACAGCTGGAGCCGGCCCGCCTGGTCCTCGCCGGGCGCCGGGTCGCGCGCGTCGTCCGGCGGCGCCCCCTGCTCGCCACCGGCCCGACCGCCGCCCGCGCCGTCCTCCGCTGCGCCGCCCGCAGGCCCCCCGCTCGTACGGCCACCGACCGCGGCGCCCGCGAGCAGCCCCGCGCCGCGCCGCGCCGGCACGAGCCGCGTGAGCACGGGCCGCGCGTCGACCGCCGGCTCGACGACCTCCGGGACCTGGTCCCGCAGCCGGGCGAGCGCCTCCGCGAACGGCAGGTACGGCAGGCCGATCTCGCCGAGGTCGACGCAGTGCACCGTCACGACCGTCGCGCCCGCCTCCTCGGCGAGCTCGGCGGCACGGCGCAGCAGCCGCGTCTTGCCGACCCCGGCGTCCGCGCCCAGCAGCCCGGCGCCGGGCTGCCCCGCACCGGCGCGGTCGAGCGCGTCCGTGAGCCGCCGGACCTCGTCGGCCCGGGCGACGAACGGGGTGGTCATCGCGCTGCGTGCCATGCCCCCGATCCTGGCAGGTGCCACCCACGGCCCGGCCGCGCCCCGGCGGCCGTGCGTGCCCGCGTCCGGGTGCCGCGCTGGTCGGCCACGGCCGGCCCCCGCCGCCCCGCCCCGCCCGAGCGCGACGCCGCGCGCAGCCGCTCGGCCCGGTAGGCCACCTCGGCGTCGAGCGCCGGTCCCCACATCGCGTTCATGACTGCTCCCTCTCCGTCGGCGGGACCCGCTCCCGCACGACCTCCACGCTGGTCCTGAGGGGGGTGCGGCCGGATCGGTCGGTCGACCGGTCGTGCGCACGGGATCGCGGCTGAGGAGCCTCTGAGGTACCTCAGACGGGACCCGCGCACGCCTGAGGCCCCGGCTCCGGCGGTCGCCCGCCACCTGTGCCGGCGCCGCGACCAGCCGGTTCGGCCCCGGCGCGCGGCCCGTGACACCCTCGGGTCATGCCCCTGTCGACCGCCGCCCCGGGTTCCGTGCTGTTCGGAGGTGCGACGTTCGACGCCGTGCTCTTCGACATGGACGGCACCCTCATCTCCTCGCTCGCCTCGGTCATGCGGAGCTGGACGCGGCTCGCGCACGAGTTCGCGATCGACGACGTGCGCGTGCGCGAGTTCCGGTTCCACGGCGTGCCGGCGCGGGACATCGTCGACACCCTGCTCGCCGCCCGCGAGCCCGAGGAGCGCGCCCGGGCGCTGCGCCGCATCGTCGAGCTCGAGGTCACCGACACGGGCGACATCGAGGTGCTGCCCGGCGCCGCGGAGGCGCTCGCCGCGCTCGCGGGCACCGGGCGCAGCGCGATCGTCACGTCGTGCGACCGGACGCTCGCGTCGGCCCGGCTCGCGGCCACCGGGCTCGCGGTCCCGGAGGTCGTGGTGACCGCAGACGACGTGGCGCGAGGCAAGCCCGACCCCGAGCCGTACGTGCTCGGCGCGCAGCGGCTCGGCGTCGACCCCGCGCGCTGCCTCGTCGTCGAGGACGCCGCCGCGGGGCTCGACTCGGGCCGCGACGCGGGTGCGGCGACGCTCGCGCTCGCGACGCAGTCCCACGGCGACGCGCTGACCGCCGACGTCGTCGTCCCCGACCTCGGCGCCGTGCGCTTCGAGGTGTCCGGGGCCGGCGTGCGCGTCCTCGCCGTCTGACCCGCCGCCCGACCGGACCGGCCGCCCCGACGTGCCCTCGTACCGCGTGACGCTCGGCGTCGGGCTCCTGCGCGGGTCGACGGCGCCCGAGGACGTGCTGCCCGCCGCCGCGGGCGCGGCCCGCGCGCTCGCGACCGTCGAGGCGTACGACCTCGGCGTCGTGCGCGGGCGCGCCCGCATCACCGTGCGGTTCACCGCCGACGACGACCCCGCCGCGCTGCACGTCGCCGGGGCCGTGACCCGCACCGTCACGGACCTCGCGACCGTCGACGGGCCCCAGGTCACGCGCCGCTGGGGCAGCCGCTGGTACCCGCTGCGCGCGGACGGCCGGATCCCGAGGCCGCCGGTCGGGTGATCCGCCCCCGCAGGCGGCCGACCTGCGCCAGGATGACCGGATGACCACCGCAGGGGGCGGCGGGGCGACCGGCGGCAGGCCGCCGACGCCCGCGCGCGCCGACGCGCACCCCGACGAGCCGCACCCCGACGAGGCGCATCCCGACGAGGCGCATCCCGACGAGGCGCACCCCGACGAGGCGCACCCCGACGAGGCGCACCCCGATCAGCCGCGGGCGCCCGCCGCGGGCCCCCACGCGCCGGGCTCCGACCGGGCGACCGACGACGTGCCGGGTCCCGACCGCGACGGCTCCCGCGCCGCGCCGCCGGCGACCGGGGTGGCGATCGCCTGGCCGGACGCCGACGGTCCCGAGGCGCGCCTCCGGTGGGCGCGCGAGGGCGGACCCCGCTACGCGTCGTGGGGCTCGCGCGTCGTCGCGCACCTGCTCGACACCGCGGTCCTCGGGGCGGTCACCTACCTCACGCTCCCGGTCCAGCCGGTCGCCGCACCGACCCCCGCACCGTTCTTCGGCCCGGCGGACGGCACGGCGGGTCCCGCGGGCTGGACGGACAGCCCGTGGGTCGTCCTGACCGTCGCCGTCCTCGCGCTGATGCAGGCCTACGTCGGGTCGACGCCCGGCAAGCTCGTCCTCGGGATCGCGGTCGTCCGCGACTCCGACGGGCGCCCCGTCGGCCTCGGCCGCACGGTCGTGCGCTGGTTCGCGCACCTGCTCGACGCCATCGTCTACGTCGGGTACCTGCGGCCCGCGTGGCACCCCGAGCGGCGCACGTTCGCGGACAGCCTGCTCTCGACCGTGGTGGTCCCGCGGGCCGACGCCCGCACGCCGGGGTGGTGGACCGGCGGCCGGGCGCGCGCAGGCGTCGCGGCGGCCGCGGTCGGGTGCGTCGCCGCGGCGGTGTTCCAGCTCGGCCCGGCGACGTTCTCGTCGTCGGGCACCTGGACCTCGGACTGCATGGTCCCGGGCACCGCGGGGTCGGCCGGCCCGGCGGCGGGCGGGAGCGTCGTCGTCGAGCACGGCGCCGGCTCCGTCGTCCGGTGGGGCGTCACGCGCCGCCAGGTCGAGCGCGACGGGTGGGTCGAGGTGCGGTGGGAGCGGACGGGCGCCGTCGCGGCCCCCGGGGCGTACCGGCTCGAGGTCGCCCGGCCCGACGGCACGGGAGCGCGCACCTTCCAGGTCGACGTCCTCGCGGCCGCCGCGGACGGCTCGGCGGAGCTCGAGAACCGCGGTGCACCGATCGAGGACTTCTGGGTCGAGGACGCGAGCGTCGTGGCCCGCTTCTCGCCGACGACGT
The DNA here is from genome assembly GCF_006538745.1 of Cellulomonas cellasea. GTDB lineage: Bacteria > Actinomycetota > Actinomycetes > Actinomycetales > Cellulomonadaceae > Cellulomonas_A > Cellulomonas_A cellasea. The sequence goes on from NZ_BJLR01000017.1 coordinate 267,426, forward strand.
TCGAGGACCTCGGCGACGCGTGGGAGTGGACCCTGACGAGCGACGCCGGGGGCGTCGTCACGGGGCCGTGCCGGGGGACCGCCGAGCGGTGGCCCGCCTGACGGCTCCGGCGGGAGCGAGGCGCCCGCTGCGCGTACGACGCGGCGCGGCGGTCAGGGCCTGGCCGGGGGAGCGGTCAGGGCGGCGTCAGGGCAGGGTCCGGGTCCGGTCAGGGCAGGTCCCCGATGCGCGCCGGGGGCCCGCGGGCGCACCGTGGAGGTGTCAGAGCGACACCCCACGAACGAAGGAACGTGCACCGTGACCAGCATCCACGAGACCCTCGGCCGCGACGGCCTCATCCGCCCCGTCCAGGGCCGCGTCCTCGGCGGCGTGTGCGCCGGGCTCGGCCGCCGGTTCGGGCTCGACCCCTGGCCCGCGCGTCTGCTCTTCCTGCTCGTCCTCATGGTGATCCCGGGCAGCCAGCTCATCGTCTACCCCGTGCTGTGGATCCTCATGCCGTCCGAGGACAAGCTCGCCCGCGTGCACGCCGGCTACCCCGCGCCGGGCGTCCCGACGCCCCCCGTCGCCTGAGCCCGCGCACCGCACGAGCCGGCGCACCGCACGAGCCGGCGCACGGCCCTGGCCGGCGCACCGCACGGGCCGCCGCGACGCCGAGCCCGCGCACCGCAGGAGCCCGACGCCCGCGCGGACGGCGGTCAGCGCTCGGTGACGTCGAGCTCGAACTCGAACCCGTCGAGCAGCTCCGCCGCGTGGCGCTGCGCGACGCCGGTCGCCGTCTCGAGGTCCGGTGCCTCGCCCGGGACCGTGAACGTCACGGGGCCGGGCAGCGGCGCACCGGGGAGCGCGGCCTCGTCGGCGACGTCGTCGACGGCCCCCAGCGCGTCGGCCATGCCGGCGCGGGTGTCGTCGTCGGGCACGTCCTGGACGGTGATGCGGGCGAGGTAGTCGGGCACCGGACCATCGTGCTGCACGGCGCCGACACGGCTCAGCCCCAAGCCACGCCGTCGGGCCGAGGGCACGCGGACGGGCCGTCAGCCCGACCGCACGCGGTCAGCCCGACCCGCGGCCGAGCAGCAGCTCGATCTCCCCGTGCACCGCCGCGTCGAGCGGCCCGGCCGCGAGCGCGCCCACGTTCTCCTCGACCTGGCGCACGTCGCGGAAGCCGGGCAGCGGGACGGCGCGCTCGTCGTGCGCCCAGATCCACCCGAGCGCCCCCTGCGCGAGCGTGCGGCCGTCCGCGGTGAGCGCCTCACGGACGGCGTCGAGGCGCTCGAGCATCTCGGGGGCCGGCGAGCCGCCCGAGAACCAGCGCATCCACTCGGGCTCGCGCCCCCGCACGTCGTCCGCGGGCAGGCGGCTCGCCGCGGTGTACCGCCCGCCGAGCAGGCCCATCGCGAGCGGGGAGCGCACGAGCACGCCGAGGTCGTGGCGCTCGGCCAGGGCGAGCATCGGCGCGTTGTCGTCGAGCACGTTGAGCTGGATCTGCACCACCGCGAGGTGCGGCGCCTGGGCGAGCACCTCGACCTCGTCGGGGTCGTCCGTGCTGACGCCCCACCAGCGCACGAGCCCGTCGTCCACGAGCGCCTCGAGCGTCGCCGCGAGCTCCTCCGCGACCGCGGCGCCGGCCGACGGGGTGTGCAGCTGGTAGACGTCGACGTGGTCGCGCCCGAGCCGGCGCAGCGAGGCGTGCAGCGCGTCGCGCACGTACCCGGGGGAGACGTCGACGCCCGTGAGCTGCCGCGTCGCGGGGTCGATCGTGTTGCCGAACTTGGTGGCGACGAGCACGTCGGGGTGCGCCGCGAGCACCGGGGCGAGCAGCTCCTCGCTGCGGCCCGCGCCGTAGGCGTCGGCGGTGTCGAGCAGCGTCACGCCGAGCTCGATGCCGCGGTGCAGCGCCCGCGTCGCCTCGTCCTCGTCGACCCCCGCGTAGCCGAGCGGCTGGTCGCCGCTCGCCATCCGGCCGCCGAGCGCCCAGCAGCCCAGGCCGAGCGCGCTGGTGTCGAGACCGGACCGTCCGAGGCGGCGTCGCAGCGTGGTCATGGGTCCAGGCTGCCACGGCCGGGACCCCGGCGGCAGCCCGGCAGCGGCCCGGCAGCGGCCCGGCAGCGGCGCTCGTCGCGCCATCGCGGACGGGCGCCGCTTGACCAGGTGATGGCCGCCGCATGGCGAGGTGATGGCACGTCTGCGGCACCCGGCTCACCGGATCGGGTCGCGCGTTCACCCGGCGAACTCCGGCTCGGTCAGGCACAGTGGACCGGTGGGCGATGTCAGGGAGCTGCGGAGCGCTGCGAGCGCGCGACGTCAGGATGCCCGCGCACACACCGTCGAGCTGGTCCTGACCCCCGAGCGCGCGGCCCCCCGCGCGGCGCGGCACTGGATCATGCGGACCATCGCCGAGGCGGGTGTGCACGGTGTCTCGAACCAGGTCATCGAGCTCCTCGCGGGCGAGGTCGTCGCCAACGCGGTGCTGCACGGGCCGCCCGACGGCGAGATCCGCGTCGAGGTCCGCATCGACGGCGAGGCCGTCAGGGTGTCCGTGACCGACGAGAGCCCGGACCGCCCCCGCGTCCTGCACCCGGCGCCCACCGCCGCGAGCGGCCGTGGCATGGCGCTCGTCGCCGCGCTGTCGACCGCGTGGGGCATCGAGCGACGCGAGCCGGGCGGCAAGACCGTGTGGTTCACGGTCGACCCCGAGGCCGAGCGCTAGGACGGGTCCGCCGGTCGCCCGGCGCGGTCCTGGACGCCCGTCCGAGTGAATCCCGGCGCGCGCCGGGGTGCCGTCGTCGTCCGCTCCTCAGCATCGGGCGCGCCGTGCCGATGCCCTCCTCGTCACCGTGGACGACCGACGAGGAGGGCCCTGATGGCTGCGCACGAGACCGCCGTGCCGGAGTGGAAGCTCAACCGGGAGTCCGAGACCCTCCGGGAGCGCGCCAAGCGCGCCATCCTCGTCTGGGGCCTCGTCGTCGGCGTGGGTGCCGCGGCCGCGGTCGCGTCCTACGCCTCGGCGCTGCAGACCCTCGGGACGGCGCTGTCCATGACCGCGGTCCTCGCGGGCGGGTTCATGCTGCTGCGCGGTGTGCGGGACTGGGCGACGGCGGACCGCCGGGCCGAGGAGAGGCTCAGCCGCGCCGGTTGAGCTGCGCGCGGGCGTGGCGCACGCGCAGGGCGAGCCCGAGCGCGATCCCGGCGAGGACGACCCCCGCGAGCCCGGCCCCGAGGAGCAGCGGCAGGCGCGACGGCCGGTCGGTGAGCACCACGTCGTACGGGCTGTCCTTCTCGTAGCGGACCGCGATCCGGGAGCCGGCCTCGATGCCCGCGGTGGTCGGGACGTCGAGCGCGATCGTCGGTCCCTCCGGGTCGAGGTCTTGCACCGCGGTGACGGAGCCGTCGCCGACGTCCTGCACGACGACCCAGCCGTACTCGGCCTCCGCCTCGAACGCGACGTCGCGCACGCCGACCAGGACGCTGCCGGCGACGAGGGCGAGCGCGAGGACCCCGAGCAGGACGGGCAGCCAGGCCGGCGTCGTGGAGCGGGCGGGGGCGGCGGAGCTGGACGAGACCGGTGCGGGCGTCGGCGTCACGGTCGGGACGCCGCGGGAGGCGGTGGACAGCTCTCGGCGGGTCACCACGGTGCTGGGCTCCTCGGGTCGGCTCGCGTCGGTGCGGCGCCGACGCCTCGCCGCGACGTGCGCGCGGCGAGGCGAAGTTAGCCACCTGCCGGGCCCGGAACAATGGGTACCGATCGGTAACAATCGGGACGAGCCGTCTCGAATCGATTCGTCAGCCGCTCGCGCTCACCCGAAGAGCCGCACGAAGTTCCGCAGGATCGTCGGGGGGTGCGTGACGGCGACCCGGCGCACCCGTTCCTCGACCCGGTACGCGTCCTCCGGCGGGAAGTACCCGGCGTGCCGGTAGACCTCGATCCGCGTGACGATCCCCTCGACGTCGAGCTCCGGGTGGAACTGCGTCGCGTACAGGTGCTCCCGCACGCGGAACATCTGCACGGGGCACGTGGCCGACGACGCGAGCAGCACCGCGTGCGCGGGAAGCGTCCGGCACGCCTCCCGGTGCCCGACGAACGCCTCGAACGTCCGCGGGACGCCCTCGAGCAGCGGGTCCTCCGCGCCGGCGTCGGTCAGCGTGACCTCGACCGAGCCGATCTCCTCGGCGTACGTGCCGTCGATCACCGCCCCCTGGTGCGCGCCGAGCGTCCCGACGCCGTAGCACGCGCCGAGGAACGGGTGGTCGCGCGCGACGATCTCGTCGAGCAGCGGGACGAGCTCGGCCTCGACGCGGTGCTGCACCGCGGACTTCCGCTCGGGCGGGTCCGCGGAGTTGAACGGGCTCCCGCCGACGAGGACCCCGGCGTACCGGTCGAGGTCGATGGGCGGCAGCGGGCCGGCTTCCATCCGGACGCGGTGCAGGCGCTCGGGCGTGAGCCCGCCGTACCGGAGCATCGCGGCGTACTCGCCGTCGGCAGCGGGGTCGTCGGCGCGGGACGCGAGCAGGAGGAACGGCCGCACGCCACGAGCGTAGGGGTGGTCGTCGGGACCGGCGCGGGCAGGCGCGGGCGGGAGCGGCTGTCGCCGTCGGTCGTCCCGGCGCGACGCCGGGTCGTGAAGGACCGTCGGGTGCGACGCGAGGTCGTGCGGACCGTCGGGCGCGACGCCCGGTCGTGCGGACCGTCGGGTGCGACGCCCGGTCGGTGGACGCTCGGCGCGCCCGGGGGGTCAGCAGGCGTGCTCGGCCGGCTCCGTGGTGCCGGTCGCGACCCAGCGCGTCCCGGCGCCGAGCCCGCCCTCGACGAGGCCGAGGCGCGGACCGAGCTGCCGGGGAGCGGCGTACTCGGGCGGCGGCCCGCCCGCGAAGCAGCGGCACGCGCCGTCCACGTGCACGAGCGACGCGTACGGCCGCGCGGCGCACGGCACCGCGGCCGGGCTCCCGGTGCGCATCGCCGACATCGTCATGCCCTCTCTATCGGAACCGCTTCGACACCCGTGAGGAGAGGCGGGGGTGGAGTCCGATACCGGACCATCGGGCACACTTGGGCACGTCAGGGCGATGCGGCGTAGGTTCGTGCCTGGCGTGACCGTCGACGAAAGAGGCCGACCCATGAGCGAGAGCAGTGCGCTGACGGCAGACCCGTCACCCGGTCCGTCCGTCGTGCAGGCAGTGGTCCGGGCGGACGGGACCGCGGAGGTCGTCGTCGACGGCTCCGTGCGCCGCGTGGCCCTCGGCAGCGTCGCCGAGGCGGGCGCCGCCGTGACCGGTCTGGTCGCCGAGATCGCCGCCGGCCTCGGGCGCCCCGTCCCCGCGACGGTCGAGGACCCCGACGGCGTCTGGTCCCTCCTGATCCACCCCGACGGCAGCGTCGAGGAGGCGCCGACCGCGCTCGCCGACGCGTCGTCGGGCGCGACCCCCGCCGTCCCCGCGCCCGCGACCGAGACGCGCGCCCCCGCCGAGGAGCGCACGCGCACCCGCACCGGCGAGCACCGGACCGTCGCCGCGGCCGGTCAGGCGCCGACGCTCGACGACCTGCTCGCGACCCGCCGCCGCACCGCGCAGCAGGGCGCCGCGCACCATGGCTGGCAGGCGGGCCTCCGGCGCGTCACCGGCGGGCTCGTCTCGCCCGCACCGGGCCGTGCCGAGCGCGCCCGTCGCGGCGCGATCGAGTCGGTCCAGCGCAGCCTCGACGGCCCGAAGACGATCGTCGTGATCAACCCCAAGGGCGGCGCGCACAAGACGACCGCGACCCTGCTCATGGCCGCGACGTTCGGCATCCACCGCGGCGGGTACACCCTCGCGTGGGACAACAACGAGACCCGCGGCACCCTGGGCTGGCGCTCGACGCACGCCCGGCACTCGAACACCGCGGTCAACCTGCTCCAGGACATCGGCCGGTTCACCGACCTGGCGTCGGCGCGGGTCGGGGACCTCGACAGCTACGTGCGCTCGCAGGGCCGCTCGCAGTTCGACGTCCTGGCCTCCGACGAGGACGCCGCCTCGGCCGCCTCGGTCGACGCGCAGGGCTTCACGTCGCTGCACACCGCGCTCTCGCGGTTCTACCGGGTCATGGTCATCGACACCGGCAACAACATGCGCGCGTCGAACTGGCAGGCCGCGATCGACGCCGCCGACCAGCTCGTCATCGTCTCGACCGTCCGTGAGGACACCGCGCAGTCCGCGGCGTGGGCGATCGACGCGCTCCGGGCGACCGGGCACGCCGAGATGGTGCGCCACGCGGTCACGGTGCTCTCCGCGCCCGAGCCCAAGGTCGACAAGCACCTGCGCAAGCGGCTGCACGAGCACTTCGGCGCGCTGACCCGCGCGGTGCTCGACGTCCCGCACGACAAGCGGCTCATCCCCGGCGGGCCCATCGAGTACGACGGCCTGCACCGCCGCACCCGGGACGCGTGGCTGCAGGTGACCGCGACGGTGGCCGACGGGCTCTGACCCGCCGGCGTCCGACGGGTCCGCCCGGCTGTGCAAGGCGGCCGGGCGACGCGACACAGTGCGGGTACAGGCACCCGTCCGCCCGTGACGCGCCACCGAGCCCCAGGAGCACCCGTGCAGCCCCGGACCAGCCCGAGCCCGGACGTCCCCGTCGACCCGGACCGCCCCGCGGCGCAGCCGTTCGCGGGCCCGCGGGACGACGCGTGGTTCGAGGAGCTGTTCCGGGCGCACGCCACCGCGGTGCTGCGCTACCTCGTGCGGCGCGGCGCGCGCGGTGACGCCGAGGACCTCGCGGCGGACGTGCTCGCGACCGCGTGGCGGCGGCGGGCCGACGTGCCGCTCGGCGCGGAGCTGCCCTGGCTCTACCGCACCGCGGGCTTCGTCCTCGCGAACCACCGGCGCAAGGGCCGCCCCGTGCCGGTGGGCGACGTGCCGGACGTCGCGGCCGACGACGACCCAGCCGAGCTCGCGGTGACCGACGAGCGCGTGCGCGAGGTGCTGGGCGCCCTGAGCCCGCGCGACCGGCGCGTGCTGCTGCTCAACGCGTGGGAGGGGCTCACGGGCGACGCGCTCGCGGACGTGCTCGGGATCTCGCGCGGGGGAGCCGACGCGGCGCTCTCGCGGGCGCGGGCCCGGCTGCGCGAGGCGTGGGCGGACGCCCCCGAGGCGTAGCGGCTCGTCCTGCGCACGGCGACGCGTCCCGCCGCGCGGCGGTACCGCGGCGGACCGGTCGGGGCGAGCCCGGACGGTGGACGGTGCAAGGCGCGGGGCCCTGGGGACACAGACGGGGTAGCAGCACGCCACCGCCGCGCACCCGAGGAGAGCACCATGACGTCGACCCCGACCGGCCCGACCGGCCCCGACGACGCGACCCGCCCGAGCGGCCGGGGCGACGCAACAGGCGCGACCGCCGACGACTCCGCCGCCCGCCGCACCCCCGACCCGGTCGATGACCCGGGGTCCTCCGCGTCGCGCGAGCCCGTGCCCGACGTCGCGTTCGACCGCGTGCGCGCGGCGGACCCCGCGGCGTCGACCGTCGCGGACCTCCCGGCCCTGCGGCAGGCCGTCACGTCCCGGGCCGCCGGCGACGCGTCCGGCGTGCGCGACCTCGGCGCCGCCCGGGAGGCGCGCGCCGCACGTCGGCCGGCCCGCTGGCTCCAGGTCGCGGCGGCCGTCGCGGGTGCCGCGGTGATCGGCTCGGGCGCCTACGCGCTCGGCCGGGGCGACGCACCGACCCCGGCGGCGGCGCCGATCACGCTGGACCCGGCCGGCCGGGCGGCGGCCCCGGCCTCGGGCGCCGAGTCGATGGCGATGGACGAGAGCGTCGCGGACACGAAGATGATCGCGCCGGGCTTCTGGGGCCGCACGGTGTTCACGGGCTCGGGCCTGTCCGAGGAGGGCGGGTCCGCGCGCGCCTGGACGTTCGACCCGGCGTCGGTGTTCTCGCAGGAGACCGCGGAGCGGGTCGCGGGCGTGCTCGGCGTCGAGGGCGGCGCGACGCGGCAGTGGGGCGCGTGGACGGTCGGCGCGCAGGACGGCACCGGCCCGAACCTCCAGCTCCAGCCCGACGGGCTCGCGAGCCTCAGCTACTCCGACCCGACGCGGGACCCGTGGGCGTGCGTGCGGTCGGCCCCCGAGACCCCGGACGTCGGCCGCGCCGAGCCGGGCACCGACGCCGGCGCCGCGGACCCGGGGACGGGCGTCGCGGAGCAGGGGACGGACGTCGCCGAGCCGGACGGGCCGGCGACGAGCGGGTCCGCCGACGGCGCCCTCGGCCCGGACGGGCCCGCCCCGGCGCCCTGCGCCCCGGAGGGGTCAGCCCCGAGTGGCGACGACGCGAGCGCGCAGACCCGGGACCTGCTCGGGCGGCTCGGCGTCGACGCGGCCGGCTACGAGCTCGAGGTCGCGAGCGACACCGGGCAGCCCGCGGCGACGACGGTCTACGCCCACCAGGTGCTCGACGGGCAGCGCAGCGGCGTGTCGTGGAGCCTGACGTTCGTCGCCGACGGCGTCCAGGCCCTGTACGGCTCGCTCGCCCCGGTCGTCGAGCTCGGCGAGTACGACGTCGTGAGCCCGGCCGCCGCGGTCGAACGGCTCATGGACCCGCGCTTCGGGTCCTCGCCGATGGGGGTCATGCCGCTCGCGGAGCAGGCACGCGCCGCTCTGGAGCAGCCGATGATCGCGACCGAGGACCTCGACGCGGCCGTGTCGCCCGACGGCGCCGGGCAGGAGCCGACGGTCCCGCCGCTGACCCCGGCGGGCTCGCCCGTCTCGTGGCCGGTCCAGGAGGTCACGCTGACGTCGGCGCGGCTCGGGCTGGCGATGGTCGCGCAGGCCGACGGGTCGAGCGTGCTGGTGCCGAGCTACGAGCTCACCGACGACGAGGGCAGCGCGTGGAGCGTCGTCGCGCTCACGGACGACGGGCTCGACTTCGCGGCGCGCTGACCTGGAGCGCGGTGCGGGCGAGGGACGTCCGGGCGGCCCCGGTGTGGCCCCGTGCGGGTGCCCGGGGCCGCACGTACCCTGTCGCGGTGGACGTCCTGACCCGGAACAACGTCGAGGTGCGCGGCCGTGCCGACGGTCCGCTGATGCTCCTGGTGCACGGCTTCGGGTGCGACCAGGGCATGTGGCGGTACGTCGTGCCCGCGTTCGAGGACACCCACCGGGTCGTGCTCATGGACCACGTCGGCGCGGGCGGCTCCGACGCCTCGGCGTACGACCCGGCGCGGCACGGGCGGCTCGACGGGTACGCGCGTGACGTCCTCGAGGTGATCGAGGCGCTGCACGCGGGGCCGGCGGTGCTCGTGGGGCACTCGGTCAGCGCGATGATCGGCGTGCTCGCCGCGGTCGCACGCCCCGACCTGGTGGACCGGCTCGTGCTCGTCGGCCCGAGCCCGCGCTACGTCGACGACGACGGGTACACGGGCGGCTTCACGCAGGACGAGATCGACGAGCTGCTCGACACGATGGACGACAACTACCTGGGCTGGTCGGCGCACATCGCCCCCGTCATCATGGGCCGGCCCGACCGGCCCGAGCTCGGCGAGGAGCTGACGAGCAGCTTCTGCCGCTCGGACCCCGCGATCGCCCGGTCCTTCGCCCGCACGACGTTCCTCTCGGACAACCGCGCCGACCTGCCCCGCTGCACGGTCCCCGCGCTCGTCGTGCAGTGCCGCGACGACGTGATCGCCCCCGCGGCGGTCGGGGAGTACGTGCGCGACCACCTGCCGCGCAGCGACTACGTGCTGCTCGACGCCGTCGGGCACTGCCCGAACCTCAGCGCCCCCGACCAGCTCGTCGCCGCGATGCGGCGCTACCTGGCGGCATGACGGCCGGCCCGGCGGACGCGTGGCGGTCGTCGCCGTCGGGCCTGCTCGTGCTCGACGCGGACGGGACGGTCGCCGGCGCGAACGACACGTTCCTCGACTGGGTCGGGCGCGCGCGCGGCGACGTCGTCGGGCGGGTCCGCCTGAGCGAGCTGCTGTCGGTCGGCGGCCGGATCTACTGGGAGACGCACCTCGCGCCGATGCTGCACGTCGACGGCCGGGCCGACGAGGTCGCGCTCGAGCTGCGCACGCCGTCGGGGCGGATGCCCGTGCTGCTCACCGCGGTCGTCGAGCGGACCGGCGCCGGCGAGGGCGTCCGGGTGCACGCGGCCCTGTCGAGCGCGCGCGAGCGGTCCCGGTACGAGCGCGAGCTGCTCGCGGCGCGGCGGGCCGCGGACCGGGCGGCCGACCAGGTGCGCGTGCTGCAGCGGGCCACGTCCGCGCTCTCCCGGGCGACCGGGATCCGGGGCGTCGCGCACGCGGTGCTGGACGCGGCCGTCGCCGACCTCGGGGCACGCGCGGCGACGCTGTGGCTCGCGGACGGCTCGGGGGCGCTGCGGCTGCACGGGTCGCTCGGGGAGCGGACGAACGAGGTCGGCGGACTGCCGTCCGACCCCGTGCTCCGGCAGCGCCAGGCCGTGCCCGACGGGGACCGCGTCGTCGTCCCGCTGCACGGCCAGGCCGGACTGCAGGGCGTGCTCGCGCTCGTCCCGCGCGACGACCCGGGCGCCGAGCCGCTGCCGCTCGAGGTCGTCACCGCGCTCGGCGAGCAGGCGGGGCTCGCACTGCACCGCGCCGAGCTGTACGAGCACAGCGCCACCGTTGCGCACGAGCTGCAGCACTCGCTGCTCGCGCACGACCCGCCCGTCGACCCGCGGTTCGAGGTGACGACCGCCTACCGGCCGGGCGTCGAGGCGCTCGACGTGGGCGGGGACTGGCACGACGCGTTCCTCGCGGACGACAGCGTGCTCTCGGTGGTCGTCGGGGACGTCGTCGGGCGGGGCCTCGGGGCCGCCAGCGCGATGGGCCAGGTCCGCAGCGCAATCCGCGCGGTCGCTGGCCCGGGCGTCGGCCCCGCGCGCCTCGTGCAGCGGCTCGACCGGTTCGTGGACCAGGTCCCCACCGCGGCGATGGCGACGATGGCGTACGTCGAGGTCGAGCTCGCGACCGGGCACGCGCGGTACGTGTGCGCGGGGCACCTGCCGCCGCTGCTGGTCCGGGCCCGCGGCGGCGCGGAGCTGCTGTGGGGCGGGCGCTCGACGCCGCTGGGCGTGCGGATCCCCGGGCGGGAGCGGCGCGAGGGGACGTTCGAGCTCACGCCCGGCGACCGGCTGCTGCTGTACACCGACGGTCTCGTCGAGCGACGCCACCGGCTGCTCGAGGAGAGCCTCGAGGGGCTCGCGGTCGCGGCGGCGGGCCTGCGCGACGAGCCGCCCGGCGCCGCGGTCCCCGCGCTGGTGCAGCGCCTGCTGCGCGACGAGCGCGGGCGCGACGACGTGTGCGTGCTGCTGCTGGGTTGGCACGGCGGTCCGGCCGCGGGCTGAGCCGTCGCGTGCACGGACGGGCGCCGGGGCGTGCCGCCGGGGTCAGACCGGGAGCAGGTTGAGCACGAGGTAGGCGGTGAGCCCGAGCGCCGTCGCGGGCACGAGGGCCACGGCGGCGTGCGCCCGCTCGCGCGGCGTGCGCCCGACGAGCAGCGGGGCCCCGATGCCCAGCACGACCATCGTCAGGCCCTCGGGCACCTGGTCGGCGAAGACGAACGTCCGCACGAGGCCCTCGTAGCAGAGCACCCCGCCGAGCACCGCCGCCGCGGCGATGCGCTGCCGCGTCGCACCGAAGCGGCACCACGCGCCCGCGGTCCCGAAGACGACGCCGCCGACGACCGCGCTGAGCGACCAGAACACGAGGTAGCCGGTGCTGTGCGGGACGCCCTGGAGCGACGCGGCGGCCGCCCAGCCGCCGGTGAGCGCGAGCAGCGTGATGACGCCGACGAGCCCGGGGGCCACGCGGCCGGTCACGCGCGAGCCGAGGCCCGCCCCGATCAGGCTCCACACGGCGACCGACGTGGCGACGGTGCTCCACGCGCCGGGCAGGACGCCCTGGAGCACCTGCGTCGTGACGCCCAGGAACAGCCCGCCGACGAGCGCGAGCGCGATGCCGACGAGCGGGTCCAGCGGCTCGTCGGCAGGGAGCGGCGCCGGTGCGCGGGTCGGGGTCGTCCGGACGGCGGGGCCGCGGCGCACGGCGGCAGCGCGGGCGTGCGACCGGTCGAGGGGCGAGATCACCGTCATACCCGCCAGTCCACCGGTGCGCGGGGTCGCGGGGCATCCGCCTGTGGTCGCGGCGGAGACGCGAAACATCCTCCCCAGGGTGCACAACCTCTCGGCCGTGCGGTGCGTTGGGGTACGGGCGGGGCCGCGACACCGGGGGAGGGCTGCGCGGCTCGGACCCCGAGGCGCTCCGCGTCCGACGCCGCTCGGAGCGTCGCAGCCGCAGGCGTGCGGAGCTGCACGCACCACACGGCGGCCCCGGGTCAGTGCCCGCGGAACTTCTCGATCTCGCGCCGCTCGCGCTTCGTCGGCCGCCCCGCACCGCGGTCCCGGGTCGGCACGAACGCGATCTCGGTCGGCTTCGGCGGGGGAGGCGTGCGGTCCACGAGGACGTCCGCGACGAGCGCCGCCCCGACGCGCTTCTCGATGACCCGCGCCACCTCGACGATCCGCTCGATCCCGCCCTCGCGCACGCGCACCTCGTCGCCGACCTTGACCTGCGTCGCCGGCTTGGCGCGGTCGCCGTTGACCTTGACGTGCCCCGACCGGATCGCGGCGGCGGCGAGCGCGCGCGTCCGGAACAGCCGCACGGCCCAGGTCCAGCGGTCGACGCGCGTCGCTACCGGCGCGGTCGTCGGCGCGCTCACGGGGTGCCGCCGCGCGCCGTGCCGCCGAGGTGAGCCGTCATGCACCCAGCGTGCCACCTCGGTCGCGGGACGGGCCGCGCGCGCGGCGCCCCAGCACGGGACCGGGACGCGAGGACGCCCGCGGCGTCACCGGTGTCCCGTAGCGTGCCGTGCATGACCGACCGCCGACCGCTCCTGCTGCTCGACACCGCGTCGCTGTACTTCCGGGCGTTCTTCGGGGTGCCCGACTCGGTCAAGGCGCCCGACGGCACCCCGGTCAACGCGGTGCGCGGGCTGCTCGACATGATCGCCCGCCTCGTCACCGACCACCGGCCGTCGCGGCTCGTCGCGTGCTGGGACGACGACTGGCGGCCGGCGTTCCGCGTCGAGGCGATCCCGTCGTACAAGGCGCACCGCGTCGCCGAGGTGCTCCCGGGCGGGGAGGAGGCCGAGGAGGTCCCCGACCTGCTCTCGCCGCAGGTGCCCGTCATCGCCGAGGTCCTGGCCGCGCTCGGGATCGCCCGCGTCGGGGCGCCCGGGTTCGAGGCCGACGACGTGATCGGCACGCTCGTCGCGCGCGAGAGGGCGCGGCCCGCCGCGCAGCGGTCGCCGGTCGACGTCATCACGGGGGACCGGGACCTGTTCCAGCTCGTCGACGACGAGGCCCGGGTGCGCGTGCTCTACACGCAGCGCGGCATCAAGGACCTCGAGGTCGTCGACACCGCGCGGCTGCGCGAGAAGTACTCCGTCGCGTCGGGCCAGGCGTACGCCGACATGGCGGTGCTGCGCGGTGACCCGAGCGACGGCCTCCCGGGCGTGCCCGGGATCGGCGAGAAGACCGCCGCCGCGCTCGTCGCCCGGTACGGCGACCTCGCGGGGATCCTCGCGGCGCGGGACTCGGGGGACGCGGGCCTGACGAAGAGCCAGCGGGCCAAGCTCGTCGAGGCGGCGGACTACCTCGCGGTCGCGCCGACGGTCGTCCGGGTCGCGCCCGACGCCCCGGTCGGCGAGCTCGACGACACGCTGCCCGAGACGCCCGCGGACCCCGAGCGGCTCGTCGAGCTCACGACGCGCTGGGGGCTCACGTCGAGCGTCACGCGCGTCGTCACGGCGCTCACGCGGGACTGACGCGCGCCGGCTCGAACACGCCGGGTCGTCAGGACCCCAGGGCGACGCCGGGGTGCGCCCAGAGATTCGCCCCGACCCGCTGCCACGCCGCGACGCCGTCGGGCTCGGGCACGGTGCCGTCGGGCACGAGGCGGACGGTCACTGCCTCCGAGCGCGCGAACTGGCCCTCGACCAGAACCGCGGCCGCGACCGGATCGGCGCACCCGACGTCCGCCACGTCGCCCACCGGCACGGTCACGAGGCACACGAGCCCCGCCGTGCTCTGCGCGACGAAGTGCCGGCCCGCGGCCGTCTCGCCGAGGAAGCGGGTCGTCGCGGGGTCGACCGCCGCCGTCGCGGGCTCCTCGACCAGGACGTCGGCCGCGCGCTGGGGCTGGCCGAGCACACCGACGAGCGACGCGGGCGCGACGAGCTCGGCCGGTGCGGGGCCGGCCTCGATCGCGGCGCGGGCGGCGACCGCACCGCCGACGAGCAGCGCACCGGCGGTCACGAACACGGCGAACCGGCGGGTCAGGGCGGCGCGTGCGGCACCGTCCCGGTCGGCGCCGAGCCCGAGGTCGTCGAAGAGGTCGAAGGTGCTGCCGTCGATGGCCGTCATGCGCTCCTCATCGGCACTGACCTGCGCGGACGTGAGGGGATCGGGCCGCCGTCGCTCGATCGGGTGGGGCCTCGCGCGTCGTCCCGGTGCACGGTCGCCCGCGGCGCACCCGGCACAATGGACGGCGTGATCACGGTCAGCACGGACGGCTCCTGCCTGCGCAACCCCGGAGGGGCGAGCGGCTGGGCGTGGGTCAACCACGACGGCTCGTCGGCGTCGGGCGGCATCGCCTCGGGCACCAACCAGATCGCCGAGCTCACGGCCGTGCTCGAGGCGATCCTCGCGCACCCGGGCGCCGAGCCGCTGCGGGTCGAGTCCGACTCGACCTACGCGATCAAGTGCGCGTCGGTGTGGGTCGCCGGCTGGAAGCGCAAGGGCTGGCGGACCGCGAGCGGGGGGCCCGTGCAGAACCTCGGGCTCGTGCAGGGCATCGAGCGGGCGATCGCCGAGCGGGAGGGCGAGGTCGTCTTCCACTGGGTCCGCGGGCACCAGGGCGACCACTTCAACGAGCGGGCCGACGTGCTGTGCGGGGCTGCGGCGCGGGCCGCCCAGCAGGGTGAGGTCGTCGTGACCCGGACGTCCGTGACCGGCGAGGTGACCGTCGGCGTCGCCGGACCCGCCCCGGTCGCGACGGAGGCCGTCGCCGCGGCGCCGGTCCGGACGGCGGCGACCCGCACCGCCGGGGCACGCACCGCGCCGGTCGCGCGCGTCCCGCGCGGCACGCAGCCCGAGCCGGAGCTCGACGTCCTGTTCTGAGCGGTCGGTCAGCTCCCGGCGGCCGCGAGCTCCGCGAGCCCGCGCGCGATCTCGTCCGGGTACCCCGCGAGCCAGCCGGTCTCCCCGGCGGACCAGCGCCGCGCCACGACCCCGAGCGGGTAGACGAGCACGTCGACCCCCGGGTGCGTGAGCGCGAGCTCGGTGCCCGCCTCGTCGGTCGACGACGCCCACCCCGTGCCGGGCGACAGCGCGACGACGAGGTCGCCGAGGGCGATCCCGAACGCGCGCACGAGCTGCTCGGCGTCGGCGCGGTCCGCAGCGGGGGACGCCGCCCAGGTCACGAGCACGCGGTCGTAGAGCGAGCCGAGGGCCTCGGGCGTGACCGAGCCGCCGCACAGGCCGGCGACGAGCTCGCGGTGCTGCGCCACGAAGACGAGCTCGGCGGCGTTGAGCGGGGCGACCTCCGGACGAGGTGCCAGGGTGTGAGCGGTCATGACGCGTTGATCGGTCGTCTGTGACCGCGGCTTGAACGTCGGCGCGGGTGGTTCGCCGCCCGATGCCGGCGGGCGCTCCCATCGCGCCGGCCGGCGTGCGCCCGGGCACGCCGGAGGGGCGCCCCCGGACCGGCCGGTGACGCCCCTCCTGTGCCGTGCGAGCCGCCGGGCGGCGGCTCAGGTGATCAGCTGCGTCGTGCCTGCTTCACCTGGTACGAGCGCTGCGTCTTCGAGCTCTCGACGTCGGCGCTGCCCAGGTAGACGGCCGTGATCTGGTGCGTGCCGACCTTGAGGTCGGTCGGCAGCGCGATCGTGACCGTGCCGGTGAGCCCGTCGGTCACGAGCGTGCCGGTGCCGAGGACCGTGCTGCGCTCGCGGATCTCGACCGTGCCGGTCGGTGCCGACGTGCGGCCCTTGACGGTCACGGTCGCGCTGACGGCCTCGCCGGGCTTCCCCGACGCCTTCGACAGCATGAGCCCGAGCGTCGAGCCCGACTTCGCGACCTTCGTCGTCACGACGTCCGAGGTCGACCGCACGTACGCGGCGCTGTCCGGCGTGAAGGCCGCGGTCAGGGCGTGCGAGCCCGCACCGAGGCGGACCTTCGCGGTCGCCTTGCCGCCACTCAGCGCGACCGCGGCGAGCTCGGTGTCGCCCTCGAGGAACCGGACAACGCCGGTCGCCTCGGCCGGGGCCACCGTGGCGGTGAGCGTGAGCTCCGCGCCGGCCTTCGCCGAGCCGCCGACCCTGAGGGTCGTCGTCGTCGGCGTCGCCTCGGGGACCGTGACGTCGACGAGCTGCGCGCGCGCCGTCGTCGTGGCGTTGCGGCTGTGCAGCACGAGCAGCTGCGACTCGCCGGCCTTGGCGGCCTCGGTGCGGTGCACCGTGATCGGCGCGTCCGGACCGGACAGGAACCACAGCGTGTCCGGCGTGCCGGCGTCGAACCAGAACGGCGGCGTGAACGGGTCGACCGTGAACGGCTCGACCTCGTCGACGACCCCCTCCGGGTCGGCGGCGTACCCCGAGTACGTCCAGACCCGGACGGTCGGCGTCGTGCCCGGCGTGATGCCGACGTCCGCGAGGCTCAGCGGGATCACCACGACGTTGTTGTCGAACACCGTGGTGTCGACGTCGCCGAAGAACCCGTTGACGGGCTGGATGTCGATGACCTCGTCGGTCACGAGGTCGAACGTCGCCTGCACCGTCACGTCCGACGAGTCGTCGAGCTTCTGCACGACCGTCTGCGTGTCGTAGGTGCCGTCGCCGTCGATGTCGATGTCGATGACCGGCTTCGTGTACGCCCCGAGGGTCGCCCACTCGCCCTCGGTGGCGATGCCGATGCCGAGGTAGCCGGCCTCGGGCGCGCCGCCCGCGGCCGCGCGCTGCGGGGCGGTCGAGGACCACCCGACGTAGCGCAGGTCACCGG
Organism: Cellulomonas cellasea; assembly: GCF_006538745.1. GTDB lineage: Bacteria > Actinomycetota > Actinomycetes > Actinomycetales > Cellulomonadaceae > Cellulomonas_A > Cellulomonas_A cellasea. Next base: position 284,461 of record NZ_BJLR01000017.1, read on the forward strand.
CGGCGTTTGCCGAGGGCGACGTCTCGACGCGCGGGTCGTCCTCGAGCTGCGGGCTCGTGGCACCCAGGACCAGCGGCGCCGCGAGGGAGTACCAGCCGCCGGACGCGACCCCGCGACCGGTGAGCGCGAGCTCCGCGGTCGTGGCGCCGGCGTCCGCGAAGGTGACCGGCTGCGCGGTCAGGTCGCTGACGAGACGCGGTGCGGCGTGCACCGGGACCCGCAGCTCGCTGCCGTCCGTCGTGAGCACGAGACGCCCCGAGAGCGTCGCGACGTACTCGCGCGGGACGCCGCCCTGCTCGACCTCCGACGTCGGGTCGAGCTCGCGCTCGAGCGTCGCCGGGTCGGCGGTCAGGGTCAGCGTGACGAGCCGGGACTGCCCGGCCGGGACCGTGAGGCTCGCCGGCGAGGTCGTCACCGTCGCGCCGCCCGCGGTCGTCGAGGCGTCGAACGCCGTCGCGTAGCGGACCGCGCGGTTGCTCGTGTTGGTCACCGTGACGGTCTTCTTCTCGACGACCGTCTGCGCGCCGACGTCGACGACCCCGAAGACGACCGAGACCTGCTCGGGGGCGTCCGAGGCGTAGGCGAGGACGCCGTTGGCGACCGCGTCGACCGCGTCGACCCGGCCGGAGCCGACCCGCTCGGGGCCGTAGACCTCACCGGTCCGGTTCGGGCCCGTGAACAGGTCGTGCGTCGCGGTGTTCACGATCGACGCCTTGACCTGCGCGGGCGTCCAGCCCGGGTTCGTCGCGCGGACGAGCGCGGCGATGCCGGCGACGTGCGGCGCGGCCATCGAGGTCCCCGAGAGCGTGTGGGCCTCGTTGCCGGTGCCCGACGCGGCGGACTGGATGCTCGTGCCCGGCGCGGCGACGTCCGGCTTGAGGATGCCGAGCGAGCCGTGCGCCCCGCGCGACGAGCCCGGGTTGAGCGCGTCACCCGCGGACGCGTCCTGCACGGTGCCGGCGAGCGACGGGCCGATGTGGGCCGTCACGGTGCCGGTCTGGATCGCGGGCAGGAGGATGTCGGTCGAGGCCGCCGTGAGCTGCGCGCCCGGGATCGTCGGGTTCCCCGAGATGCCGGCCGAGAAGATGGTGTTCTCGGTGCCGATCAGGACACCGACCGCGCCGGCGGCCTGGGCCGCGTTGAAGCGCGCGACGCTGCCGCAGCGACGGGCGGAGTCGTCGTCGTCCCACCACAGGTACGCGATCTTGCCCGCGAGCTGCTCGGCGTACGGCGCGAGCGAGGTGCAGCCGTCGACCTCGTCGCCGAGGTAGGCGACCGGCGCCGTGACGTCCTCGGTCCCGGCGTAGGCGATGCTGTTCTGCGCGGCGTAGACGCCGTCGAGCGACGGGTCGGAGCCGACCGTCACCTCGACGCCGTCGAGGTCGAGCGGGCTGCCGACCGAGTTCGCGACCGTGAGGCCCGAGGTCGCGCTGCCCGGCGAGCCGCCGACGTCGGTGATGTCGCCCGAGTTGCCGGCCGAGAAGACGGACAGGACACCCAGGTCGGAGAGCCGGTCGACGACGAGCGAGTCCGGGTCGTCGACGGGTGCGGCGGAGGCGCCGAGCGAGAGGTTGACGACGTCGAGGTGGTCGTTGAAGTCACCGTCGCCGTTCGGGTCGGCCGCCCAGTCGAGCGCGAGCGACGTGAGGTTCGTCGAGCCGCCGAGGTCACCGAAGACCTTGAGGGCGTAGACGCCGGCCTCGGGGGCCGCGCCGGGGCCGACCTGCCAGTCGGACAGGTCCGTGAGCGACGCGTAGTCGCCCTCGAACGTCGTTCCGTCCGCGGTCACGCCGTAGCCGACCGCGGTGCCGGCGACGTGCGTGCCGTGGCCGCTGTTGTCGCTCGTGTAGAGGCTGTCGATCGGGTTCTCGTCGGGGACGGGGATCGCGCTCGTGCCCGGGATGTCCTCGCTCGGGTCGTAGAGCGGGCCGGCGAAGTCGTAGCCGCCGAGGAACTTCTCCGGGTCGTACAGGCCCTCCGGCACGGGCTGCGTGCCGTCCTCGCCGTACGCGGCGTCGTAGGCCTCGACCGTGCCAGGGCCGCCGAACGACGCGTGGGTGTAGTCGAGGCCGGTGTCGATGACGCCGACGCGGACGCCCTCACCGGTCTGGCCGGTGGACTGCCACACCTCGAGCGCGCGCGTGAACACGTCGGTGTTGCGGTTGTCGGGGGTCCTGGGGGTCACCCGGCGGATCGAGACGACGTCGTCCGACTGCGCCAGCCGGCTGATGGTCGCGGCGTCGCCCGTGACGAGCGTGCCCGAGACGACGTTGGAGAGCGTCGAGATCCGGCGGGGCGCGGGCGTCGCGGTGCGCGCGGTGACGCGCTCGGGGACGACCTGCGCGGCGAGCTCCTCGACCTGCTCGGTCGCGGCGCGGACCTGCGCGGGCGTGCCGCCGTCCTCGACGACGTCGAGGCCCGAGGGGGCGTCGAGCTCGACGAACGCGGTGATGGTGCCCTCGGCGTCGAGGACGCTGCGGCTCACCTTGGCGCGCGACAGGTCCTTGCCCGACGCGACGGCACCGCCGGGTGACCCTGGGTCGGGGGCTGCGGCGGCGACCTGGGCGCCGACGAGGGTCGACGTCGCGGCGAGCGCGAGGGTCGTCAGCACGGAGAGCAGCGGGCGAGGCGTCATGGGCTCACTCCTGGGCGGGGCGTGTGAAGGCGTGGTGAGGAACTGTGGCGCCGCCCGAGTGTCGTGGTGTCCCGGATCGCGGGACGGCCCCCGGGGTGACGGTAATCGCGAACGGGTGATTCGTCACCCGTTCGGGCACCACGAGTTACTCCTGAGTACGACTGCGTGTTACCCGCGGGTACACCGGCCGTGCTGCGCGGCCCCCGCGCACGCCCCGGCGCGGTGCCGTCAGCCGCGCGGTGGGCCGTGCCGTCGGGTGCGCCGTCGGGTGCGCGCGCACCGCACGTCAGCGCAGCGGGACGAACGCGTAGCTGCCCAGGCGGCGGTGCACGAACGTCTCGCCGCGCCGCTCGACGACCCACAGCGTCGTGCGGACCGGCAGCACGACGCGCCCGCCGTCGGCCACCTGGCGCAGGAGCGCGTCGGGCAGGCGCGGCGCCGCCGCGGACACCAGCACCCGGGACCAGCCGCCGGGGACCTCGCGCCCGAGGACGCCGGGCGTCGCGGGCTCGATGCGGGCCCACGGCTGCCGCGTCGCCGCGAGGTTCCCCGCACCCCACTGCGCGAGCCCGGGGTCCAGCTCGAGGCCGAGCACCTCGCCCCGCGGCCCGACGAGCCGGGCGAGCAGTGCCGTCGTCCACCCCGACCCCGAGCCGACGTCGAGCACGCGCGCGCCCACGGGGACGTGCAGCCGGCGCAGCATCGTCGCGACGGTGCTCGGCTGCGAGCACGTCAGGCCGTGACCGAGCGGCAGCGGCCGGTCCTCGTGCGCGTGGGGGCGCTGGTCGGGCGGCAGGAACGCGCGTCGGTCCAGGTCGCGCATCGCCTGCGCGACGTCGTCGGCCCGCTCGAGGGGGTCCGGCCGGCGGCCGCCCTCACCCGTCATCCGTCGAGCGTAGGCGCGCGGCTGCGCGGTGTCAGGGGAGGTGCGGGGCGGGTCCCGCCGTGCGGTGCGCCGCGGGGGTCGCCGTCAGGGTGCGGGCGCGACGAGCGGGACCTGACCCGTCGACGTGGGCAGCGGGTCGAGCACGGCCTGGACGGAGACCACGGGGATCGACTGCGTCTCGGAGATGAGCTGCGCGACGGTGCGGGGGCGGCGGCCCGGGCGGCCCGGCGTGCGCCGCTGCTCGATCCCCTCGAGGGTCGACGCGCGCCACACGGCTCCGCCGTTGAGCCGGCCGTCGGGCGCCGGGAGCCACGGGACCTTGCGCGAGAGCCAGACGCGGATCGTCGCGTGCTCGACGCCGAGCCGGTCCGCGAGCCGGCCGATGTCGTAGAGGTCGTCGAGACCCTGCGGCGCGGCGGCCCGCTCGCGGGCGCGGATCTGCGCACGGGTGAGCGGTGCGTCCGGTGCGGCGTGCGCCGCCCGTCCGGGCGCGCGGGCGTCGTCGAGGTCCCCTGAGTCCACCTGGGAAGCGTAGCCGGGACACATCGGACAGGGGAGGGGCAATCTGTCACGCAAGCGTGACGAGACCCACAAAGAAACTCACCCTCAAGGGTCGAGGACCTCGGTCCGATACACATAACGTGTTACGTGTGAGTGACAGATTGCCGACCACGCGGCGCTCTGCACGCGGTGGGCGGCACGCTGCCCCCCGCGCCGGAGCCGCCGCCCAGCCGCGCGCCACCGCAGTCCAGGTGGCCCGCGGTGCCGTCGCCGTCGCCATGGCGCTCAGCGTCGGCGCCTACGCGTTCACCGTGCCGAGCATGGCCGACGTGACCGCGCAGCGACAGGCCGCCGAGCAGGCCCAGGAGGAGCAGGCGGTCCAGACCGCCTCCGCCGAGGCCACCGAGGTCGCGCTCACCGAGCGCCGCGCCGCGGTCGTCCAGGTCGCCGACAGCGTGGCCGCCCGCGCGCAGGTCGCCAAGGAGACCGCGAGCGCCGCCGCCCTGACCGCCGAGGTCGTCGCACCGCTCGACGAGGCCGTCGCCGAGCTCGGGGAGCTCCTCGAGCTGGCCCGCGCGGAGAGCGCCGCGAGCCCCGTCTCCGCACCCGAGCCCGCCGCGACCGGCCCGGCCGCCCCGCTGCCGCAGTCCGCCCCGTCGCCCACCGAGGGCGCCGCCGAGCCCGCCCCCGAGCCGCTGCCGTCCGACGCGCCCGCCGCGACCCCGACGCCCTCGGCCTCCCCGAGCGAGACGACGATCGTCGCGACCGAGGTCCCCGCGACCGTCGCCGGCGTCGACGTCCCGCAGGGCCCCGAGGACGCGACGACCGCCCGCCTCCGCGAGGCCGTCGAGAAGGTCGCCCAGGCGTCCGCCCAGGTCGTGCTCGTCGCCGAGGCCAACTCCGCCGCCGTCGAGGTGGCCGCGGGCGTCCAGGCCGCCGCCGCCGCCGAGTCGGAGCGCGCCGCCGCCGAGGCCGCGCGGGTCGCCGCCGAGCGGGCCGCGACGCGCGCCGCGTGGCGGACGTCGCTCGACAAGTACTCCAACGGGCAGGTCCCCGAGTCCGCGCTCTGCGACGTCGCGTTCGACCCGTCGCACGAGCTGCGCTGCGACGCGGCCCAGCAGCTCGAGCAGCTCGACGCCGCGTACGTCGACGCGTTCGGCGTGCACATCACGATCTCCGACTCCTACCGCTCCCTCGCCGGGCAGTACGCCTGCACCCGCACCAAGGGCAGCCTGTGCGCGGCGCCCGGGACCTCGAACCACGGTCTCGGCACGGCCGTCGACCTCGGCGGCGGCATCCAGACGTTCGGCACGCGCCAGCACCGCTGGCTCGTCGCGAACGCCGACGAGTACGGCTGGACGCTGCCCGACTGGGCCCGCGCGACCGGCAGCAAGCCCGAGGCGTGGCACTGGGAGTACGTCGGCTGACGCGCCGCGAGGCCCCCGAGCGCACGCAGGCCTACCATCGGCCCCATGAGCGCTCACGGCGAGCCCGGGCGGGATCGGCCGCTCGTCGGGCGCGGGCCCGAGCTCGACGACCTCGACGACGCGCTGTCGTCGGTGTCCGCCGGGAGCGGCTCGATCATGCTGCTCGAGGGCGAGGCCGGCGTCGGCAAGTCCTCGATCGCGCACGCGGTGCGCACCACGGCCCACCTGCTCGGCCTCGAGGTCCGCAGCGCGTCGGCGTCGGCGGTCCCGCGCCGCCCGTTCGCGCTGCTCGCCGACGCGCTCCTGCCGGCCCGCCCGGTGCCCGGCGCCGAGGACGCGCTCGGTCCCGTGCCGTCCCGCGCGGCGTCGCCCGTCGAGGAGGAGCTCGCCGCGCTGCTCGACGGCGCCCGCGACACCCCGGCGGCCCCTGCGGTCGTCGCGCGCACCGAGGAGCTGTTCACGGCGCTCGTGCGCCGGCGCGGCGACTCCGGCCCGTGGCTGCTCGTGCTCGACGACCTGCACCTCGCCGACGAGGCGTCGCTCGCGGTGCTGTACCGGCTCGCGCGCGAGGGCGCCGTCGAGCGGGCGCTGCTGCTCGCGACGATGCGCCCGGTGCCGCGCGGCGCGGAGCTCGCGACGGTGGTTGCGGCCTGGACGCGCGCGGGCGCCCGCTACGTCGAGCTCCGCCCGCTCGCGCCCACCGCCGTCGTCGAGCTCGCGGAGTCCCGGGTCGGCGCCCCCGTCGGGCCCGCGCTGCGTGGGGCGCTCGCGACGACGGGCGGCAACCCGCGGTTCGTCGCCGACCTGGTCCAGGCGGTCCAGGACGCCGGCGCGCTCGTCCCGATGCCCCCGGGCGGGGTCGACGTGGCGCACGACGGCTGGGTCGGGCCGCTCGACGCGCTCGTCGTCGCCCGCCTCGACTACCTCGGTGCGGACGTCACCGCGCTGCTGGCCCGGGCGTCGGTGCTCGGCTCGTCGTTCGTCGTCGGGGACCTCGCCGAGCTCGCCGAGCTGCCCGTCGCGCACTGCTGGCGGGTCCTGCGGCACGCGCTCGCCGCGGGGGTCGTGCACGCGCGCGGCGACCGGCTCGCGTTCCGGCACGACCTCGTGCGCACCGCGCTCTACGCGGGGCTGGACCCGGCCGGGCGCCGCGACCTGCACGCGCGCGCGGCGCGGGCGCTCCAGGAGGCCGGGGCGCCGCCGGCCGTCGTCGAGCGGCACCTGCACCGGACGGTGTGATCCCGCGCGCCGCCCGGGGCCCGCAGCCGGCGGTGCCGTCGCGGTCGCGCCCCCGGGCCTGCGGTGTCGCGACGTGGGGTGTCGGGCTCGACGCCGCGACCCTACGGTGGAACGCGCGGCGCCGACCGGCGTCGCGCACGTGACGACGAAGGAGCGACATGCCCATCCGTACCGCACGCACCGCCTGGAACGGGACCCTGCAGGACGGGGGTGGCCAGGTCGAGCTGACGAGCTCGAAGGTCGGCACGTACGACGTCTCGTTCCCGCGCCGCGCGGCCGACGAGGCCGGTGGCGTGACGAGCCCCGAGGAGCTCATCGCGGCCGCGCACTCGTCCTGCTACGCGATGCAGCTCTCCGCGCTGCTCGGCGAGGCCGGGGCGACGCCCGTCGCGCTCGAGGTCACCGCGGACGTGACGCTCAGCCCCGACCCGGCCGGCGGGTTCCGGATCAGCGGGATCGCGCTCAAGGTCCGCGGTGAGGTCGAGAACATCGACGCCGACGGGTTCGCGAAGGCGGCCGACGCCGCGAAGGCCACGTGCCCGGTGAGCAAGGCGCTCACGGGCACCGAGATCACGCTCGACGCCGCGCTGGACTGACCGGCGCGCGGTCCGTCCCGGGCCGGGGGCGTGCGCGACGCGTGCGTGCGCCGTCGGCCCGGGGCGGTCGGTGCGTGGGCGGTGCGGGGCGTGGGGCGGTGCTGGGCGTGGGGCGCGGCGTCAGCGCAGGCGCGCGAGCAGCCGCAGCGCGCCCGTGAGCCGCGGGGGCTCGACCTCGGTGATCCGGGCGAGCGTGCGGTCGGTGACCTCGCGCACGAAGGTGGGCAGCTGTTCCGGGACGCCGGCCTGCCAGAGCGCGGCGACGGCGTCGAGGGGCAGCTCGAGCGTCGTCGTGCGGGGGTGCGCCAGCGCGATGCTCGGCGAGCCCTCGACGCGGACCCACGTGAGCCCGGGCACGCGGGCGACGATCGCGTCGCCCGCGAGCAGGCCGAGCGCGGTGATCGTGGGGAGCGGGTCCCAGCGCAGCGCGGGCTCGGCGGCGTGCCACGCGCCCATGAGCTCGTCGAGCAGGACGCCGAGCCGGTCGACGTCCGTGAGGTCGAGCCCGGGGCCGCGCAGGAGCTCGCGGGACTCCGCGAGCCACATGGCCTCGGCGGGATCCAGCCCGCGCACTGCGGGACGCACGTCGGGGGCCGCGCGTCCCGCAGTGCCGCGGGGGGACGGCACGAAGCTGCGACGATCCCGCGAGCGGGGCTGCCGTGCTGTGCCTGTCATGCAAGAGATATCGGCAGCAGCTGACCCCGCATGCACCGCCACCAGGGTGAACCTGGTCACCGTGCGCAGGCGCCGGGCTGTGGGTGGGAGACTGCAGCGGTGTCGACCGTGACGGATCCCGCGCAGCGCCCGGACGCGGCCGCGCCGCCCACTCCCGACGTCGTCGCCGCGCTGCGCTCCGCGGTCGGGGGCGCAGTCGACGACTCCTCGCGGCGCCGCGCCGAGTACTCCACGGACGCGTCGAACTACCGCGTCGTCCCGCAGGTCGTCGTGTTCCCGCGCGACACCGACGACGTGCTGGCCGCGCTCGAGGTCACGCGCGCGGCGGGCGTCCCGCTGACGTCGCGCGGCGGGGGCACGTCGGTCGCGGGGAACGCCGTCGGCACGGGCGTCGTGCTCGACTTCTCCCGGCACGTCAACCGCGTCCTCGCGATCGACCCCGAGGCCCGCACGGCGCGCGTCGAGCCGGGCGTCGTGATGTCCGAGCTGCAGCGCCAGGCCGCCCCGCACGGGCTGCGGTTCGGGCCCGACCCGTCGACGCAGGCCCGCGCGACGCTCGGCGGGATGATCGGCAACAACGCGTGCGGCCCGCGCGCCGTGGCGTACGGGCGGACCGCGGACAACGTGCTCGCGCTCGACGTGGTCGACGGGACCGGGCGGCGCTTCGAGGCCGCCCGCGGGCTCGACCCGGTGCCGGGCCTCGACGCCCTGGTGCGCGCCAACCTCGAGACGATCCGCACCGAGCTGGGCCGCTTCGGCCGGCAGGTCTCCGGGTACTCGCTCGAGCACCTGCTGCCCGAGAACGGCGCGGACCTCGCCAAGGCGCTCGTCGGCACCGAGGGCACGCTCGTGACGCTGCTCGGCGCGACCGTGAACCTCGTGCCGATCGCGGCCGCGCCGGTGCTCGTCGTGCTCGGCTACCCGGACATGCCGACGGCCGCCGACGCCGTGCCCGCGCTGCTCGCGCACGCCCCGCTCGCGATCGAGGGCATGGACGCCCGGCTCGTCGACGTGGTGCGCCGCGTCAAGGGCGCGAGCGCCGTCCCGCCGCTGCCGACCGGCGGGGGCTGGCTCATGGTCGAGGTCGGGGGAGCGGACCTCGACGAGGCGATGGCCCGGGCGCGCGCGCTCGCGGCCGACGCGGGCACCGACGCCGTCGGGGTCTTCCCGCCCGGACCGCAGGCCGCCGCGATGTGGCGCATCCGCGAGGACGGCGCGGGGCTCGGCGGGCGCACGCCCTCGGGCGCGCAGGCGTGGCCCGGCTTCGAGGACTCCGCGGTGCCGCCCGCACGGCTCGGCGCGTACCTGCGCGAGCTCGAGGCGCTCATGGCGACGCACGCGGTCGACGGCCTGGCCTACGGGCACTTCGGCGACGGCTGCGTGCACCTGCGCCTCGACGTCCCGCTCGAGCGCTCGGGCGACCCGCTGCGCGCGTTCATGACCGACGCCGCGCACCTCGTGGCCGCGCACGGCGGCTCGCTCTCGGGCGAGCACGGCGACGGGCGGGCGCGCAGCGAGCTGCTGCCGGTCATGTACTCCCCGCGGGCCATCGCCGCGTTCGAGGCCGTCAAGGACCTGTTCGACCCGCGCGACCTGCTCAACCCCGGCGTGCTCGTCCGCCCGCGCCCGCTCGACGCCGACCTGCGCCGCCCGTACGCGCGGTCGCTGCTCGCGGGCTCGGGCGGGTTCGCGTTCGCGCACGACGCCGGGGACTTCACGACGGCCGTGCACCGCTGCGTCGGGGTCGGCAAGTGCCGCGCCGACACCTCGGCCGCCGGCGGGTTCATGTGCCCGTCGTTCCTCGCGACGCGCGACGAGAAGGACTCGACCCGCGGCCGGGCGCGCGTGCTCCAGGAGATGGCGAACGGCACGTTCGTCACGCAGGGCTGGGCGGCGCCCGAGGTGCACGAGGTGCTCGACCTGTGCCTCGCGTGCAAGGCCTGCTCGAGCGACTGCCCCGCCGGCGTCGACATGGCGCAGTACAAGTCCGAGGTGCTGCACCGCACCTACCGCGGACGGCTGCGTCCCGTGAGCCACTACGCGCTCGGCTGGCTGCCGCGCTGGACCCGGTTCGTGACCGGCGTGCCCGGGCTCGCGCGGCTCGCCAACGCGGCGCTCGGGATCCGCCCGGTCGCGAAGCTCGTGCTCGCCGCGGGCGGCATGGACACGCGCCGGGAGATGGTCACGTTCGCGTCCACCCCGTTCCGGGCGTGGGCGCGGGGCGAGGGAGCGGCGCAGGTCACGCGCGGTGCGGGGGCGGTGGACGACGAGGCGCCCGAGGGTGCCCGGAAGCCGCGCGTGCTGCTGTGGACCGACTCGTTCAGCGACGGCCTCGCGCCCTCGGTCGCGCAGGCCGCGGTGCGGGTGCTGCGCGCGGCCGGGTACGAGGTGATCGTGCCCGAGGACGAGGCGTGCTGCGGGCTCACCTGGATCACCACGGGCCAGCTCGACGGCGCGCGCGAGCGCCTCACGCACCTGCTCGGCGTGCTCGGCCCGTACGCGGTCAACGGCATCCCGATCGTGGGCCTCGAGCCGTCGTGCACCGCGGTCCTGCGCTCGGACCTGCTCGACCTGCTGCCCGACGACCCCCGCGCCGTCGCGGTCGCGCGCGAGACCCGGACCCTCGCGGAGCTGCTCACGGCCCCCGCGCCGATCGGGCCGCGCGAGCGCTGGGAGCTCCCGGACCTGTCCGGCGTGACCGCCGTCGTCCAGCCGCACTGCCACCACCACTCGGTCATGACGTACACCGCGGACCGCACGCTCCTCACCGAGGCCGGCGCGCAGTTCCGGGCGCTCGCCGGGTGCTGCGGGCTCGCCGGGAACTTCGGGATGGAGAAGGGGCACTACGAGACGTCGGTGGCCGTCGCCGGGCACGCGCTCCTGCCTGCGCTGCGCGACGCCGCGCCGGGCGACGTGTACCTGGCCGACGGGTTCTCGTGCCGCACGCAGGCCGAGCAGCTCGCGGGCGTCCAGGGCGTGCACCTCGCGGAGCTCCTCGCGGCGCACCTGCCCGCCGACGCGCCGGCGGTCGCCGAGGGGCGCTGAGGGCCGGACGAACCCCGTCGGGCGCTGGTCCGACGCGGCGGGTCCGGTGCGTCCCTCCGGGGTTGCCGCCCGCCGTCCGCCTGCGCGGCGGCAGCGTTCGGGTGAGGGCCGGTTGGGCTTCACAGCGGGGCGTGGGAGAGTGTTCGCCGGACGGCCGGGGGCGGTCGTCCGGGGCGATCGACGCGGGTGCGCACGGCGGCTGCGCGCGCCCGGGGAGGGAGACGCAGTGCCGATCTTCGAGCTCGACGAAGGTCGACCGCTCCTCGTCCAGCCCATGCAGCCCGCGAGCTCGACGTTCGCGCCGGACACCTCCGCGCTCGTCGCCGACCACCTCACCGCGCTGCTCGGCGAGCAGCTCTTCCAGGTGCGCGTGCGCCACGAGGACGACGAGGCGCCGCACCTGCTCGCGCTCGACGCGGGCGGCCAGCCGGTCGTCGTCGACGTCGTCCACCTGCTCGACGCCGAGGCGCTCGTGCGCGCCCTCGGCTTCGCCGGCCAGGCCGCCCGGCTCACGCGCTCCGACCTCGCCCGCGCCTACCAGGGCGGTCGCGAGGCGTTCGACGCCGACCTCGCGGTGTTCCGCGACCGCTCCCCGCTGACCGCGCAGCACGCCCCGCGCACCGGCTCCCGCCTCGTCCTCGTGTGCTCCGAGGTGGACGACGACGTGAGCGACGCCCTCGCGTTCCTGCGCCAGCCGGGCCGCCAGGTCGAGGTCCTGCAGATGGGCGTCGTGCAGGGCGGCGACGGACGCCGCTACGTCGACGTCTCGCCCGTCCAGCTCGGCCCGCACCGCACCCCGCGCCCGGTCGAGCCCGCCGCGATGATCGTCCCCGCCCCGGTGCCCGCACCCCTGACCGTGACGGGAGCGTCGGCGCACGAGAGCGTCTCGGCGCGGGTGGCCGCGGCGGAGCGCCCGCGGCCCGAGCCGGTCCCGGCGCCGCGCCCCTCGGCGGACGAGTGGGACGTGCGCGACGCCGTGCGTGACACCGGGGCGTCCGCCGCGCGGAGCGGGGACGACGACGGGCGCGACGCCCGGGTGGACGACGCCGACGGTCGTCGTGAGCGCGGCACCGACGAGGGGCCCGACGCGCCGTCGGACGACGCCGTGCCGGGTGCGGGCAGCCCGGCGCCGGTCGCCCGCGACGTCGACGCGCCGACGTGGGGAGACCCGCCGCGCACCGGAGGCACCGGCCGTGCCGCGGCCCCGGCGCCCGCCGCAGACGCGGTGCCCGCCCCGCTTG
>NZ_BJLR01000018.1 GCF_006538745.1 Cellulomonas cellasea
GGTCCCGCTCCCGGTGCCCGCCGCAGACGCGGTGTCGGTCCCGCTCCCGGTGCCCGACGCACCTGCACCCGTGCCGGCCGCGCGCCCGGCCCCCGCCGCTCCCGCCGACGTCGAGATGACGATGCGCATGGCGCCGGTCCCGCTCGACGACGACGAGGTGCTGCCCGAGCCCCCGACCCGCTCGGGCGGGTTCGCGCCGCGTCCGGAGGAGCAGCGCGCCGCCGAGGAGCGTGCCGCGGCCCGGCGACGTGCCGACGAGAGCACGACGACCGACCTCCCGCGCGACCCCGCGGTGCACGCCGCGGAGCTCCGCGCCGCGGACGAGGCGCTCGCCCGGGCTCGCGCGTTCGACGCCGCGCGGATGCGCCCGGCCCGCCGCGAGCCGAGCCCGCTGACGGCGCCGATCTTCCTGCCGGACCGCGCGACCGCGCCGGCGCCCGTCGGCCGGAGCGGCCCGGGGGGCCAGGGGGGCGCTGCGGCGGTCGAGGCGACGAGCGCGGCGTGGGCGAGCCCGTCCACGCCGGCGTCGGGCCCGACCCCGCTGCGCGTGCCGACCACGACCGCGACGGGCGCGACCGCGACGGGCGCGACCCCGTCGAGTGCGACCCCCGCCGGGTCGACCCCCGCGCCGATCCCGACGCCCGAGCCCTACCGGCCGACGTTCCTGACCGACGAGCGCCGCGTCCCGACCCCGCCGAACGGCGCCGTGGCGACCTCGCACCGGACCGCCGCACCGGCCGACGAGCGGCCCGCCCGCCCCGCGGCGACCCCCGCCCCCGACGGTCAGGGCCGCGCGCTGGTCCCCGACGACGACCTCCCCGTGCGCGACCGCGCGCCGCGCACCGACGTGCCGCCGACGCCGCCCACGGGGTCGCTGCGGCCGGCCTCGCTGACCGGCGCCTCGGGCCCGCTCAGCCCCGACCCGGCGCTCGCGGCGCTCGCCAAGGGGCGCGGCGCCGTCGCGACGCTCGTGTGGTTCCGGGAGCGCCGGGGCCAGCGGCTGCTCGCGACGCTGCGCGGTGACGGCCTCATCGAGCTGCCCGACGGTCGCGTGCACGCCGACCCGGATCTCGCCGCGGCCGAGGCGGCGAACGCCGAGGGCGCCGTCGACGGGTGGGGCTCGTGGCGCGTGGGCGACGGCGGCCCGACGCTCGCCGAGGCGGCCGGCACCCGCTGAGCGCGACGCCGCCGGACTGGTCGAGCCCGCGGGCCGCGGCCGGCGGAGGTCGGCCGACGTCGGCCGGAACCCGCGGTGTCCCCGGACCGGCCGGCCGCCCCGCGCCGAGCCCGCACGCCGGGCTCAGTCCGGGCTCAGTCCGGGCTCAGTCCGGGCTCAGTCCGGGGCGACCCACCCGTAGCTGCCCGACCACCGCGTGATCTCGGCGTAGAACCGTGCGCGCACGGGTGCGGGCGAGAGCGTGAGGTCGTGCAGCCCGCCGGCCACGCGCACGACGCTGACGACCGGCCCGAGCTGCACGGCCCGGCGTGCGACGAGCTCGACGTCGAGCACGATGTCGGACGCCCGCATGTCCTCGTTCCAGCGCCGGCTGATCACGGTCCGCGCCGAGACGAGCGTGAGCACGGGGACGTCGATGGCGAGGCCGCGGGCGACCTGTGCGTGGCCGGTCATGATCGCGCTGAGCCACCCGGCGCGCACCGGGAACGAGGGGACGGGCCGCCAGCGGTCCTCGTAGGTCCACTCGCCGCCGTCGGCCGCGCGGATCGTGCGCGCGTAGTACCCGGGGTCGATGTTGGGCAGCGGTGCGCGCGGCTGGAGCTGGGCCATGCGCGCGATCGCGGGCGCGCTGACGTGCCGGAGCACCGCGGAGCCCTGGAGCTCGAGCCACGGGCTGTTGAGGACGAGGCCCGCGATGCGCCCGGGGTTGCGGTCGGCCCACAGAGCCGCCACGAGCCCGCCGGTCGAGTGCCCCATGATCATGACCCGGGCCCGCGGGCCGAGGTCGTGGCGCACCTGGGCCAGCGCCGCGTCGAGGTCCTCGTCGTAGGTGCGCAGGTCGTCGACGTAGCCGGGGGTCTGGTGCGGGCGCAGGCTGCGGCCGTACTTGCGGAGGTCGAGCGCGTAGAAGGCGGCGCCCTGCGCGTGCCAGTACGCGGCGAGCCCGGTCTGGAAGAAGTAGTCGGACCACCCGTGCACGTAGAGCACGGCGCGTGCCGGCCGCACCGGCTCGGGCGTCGGCGGCGCGTACCGCACGAGCGTCGCGACGACGTCGCCCTCGTCGTCGGGCTCGAGCGGCAGCGTGCGCGCACGGAAGTCGTCGCCGAGCACGTCGGGTCCCCACCGGCCGACCACGCGCCTGCCTCCCCGCCGGACGTCCGCCGGCACTCGTCGGGCCCGGCGTCTGCGCGGCCCGGTGCGTCGCGTCAGACCTCGACGACGACCTTGCCGAACTGGGCGCCGCGCGCGAGCCGGTCGAGGCCGTCGCGGGCGCCGGACAGCGGGTACGTGGCGTCGACGAGCGGGCGGACGCCGGTGCGGTCGAGCATCGCGAGCAGGTGCACGAGGTCCTCCTTGGCGCCCATCGTGACCCCGAGGACGCTGATCTCGAGGAAGAAGAGCCGCTGCAGCTCGGCCGGGCTGGCGTCGCCCGAGGTCGCGCCCGCGACGACGATCGCGCCGCCGGGACGCACCGAGCGCACCGAGTGCGACCACGTCGCGGCGCCGACGGTCTCGAGCACGAGGTCGACCTTGCCGGGGAGCCGCCCGCCGGTCTCGAACGCCCCGGCGGCGCCGAGCTCGACGGCCCGGGCGCGGCGGGCCTCGTCGCGGCTCGTCACGAGCACCTCGAGCCCGGCGGCGGCGCCGAGCAGGACCGCGGCGGTCGCGACCCCGCCGCCGGCGCCCTGGACGAGCACGCGCTGGCCCGGCGTCGCGCGCCCGCGCGTGAAGAGCATCGTGTAGGCGGTCAGCCACGCGGTCGGCACGCACGCGGCCTCGACGAACGACAGCCCGGCGGGCTTGTCGACGAGGTTCCACGTCGGCACGGCCACGCGCTCCGCGAGCGTCCCGGGGTACCGCTCGGACAGCAGGGACCGCGGCTCGTCGGGCCCGACGCCGTGCCCGAGCGCGCCGCCGACGACACCGTGCACCACGACCTCGCGCCCGTCCGGCGTGACGCCGGCGGCGTCGGTGCCGAGCGTCATCGGCAGCGCCTCGGCGCGCAGGCCGACGCCCCGCAGCGACCACAGGTCGTGGTGGTTGAGCGACGCCGCGCGGACGTCGACGGTCGTCCAGTGCTCGCGCTCCTCGGGCTCGGGGCGGTCACCCACCTCGAGGCCGTCGAGCAGGTCGTCGGGCGAGGCGCCGAAGCGGGTCACGTACGCAGCGAGCATGCGAGCACCGTAGCCCGGTACCGAGCGGGTACGGCGTCAGTGCGACCCGGAGGGCGCCGGCGCGAGCGCGCGCGAGGACGTCCCGGGGCCGGCGACGACCACGCGGTCCCGCCCGTCGCTCTTCGCGCGGTACAGCGCGTCGTCGGCGCGCCGCAGGAGGCTCTCGGGCGTGTCCACGGCCACGGCCTGCGCGACGCCGAGGCTGATGGTCGCGCCGACGCGTCCGCCGGGGGCGGGGACCGTCGCGGTCGCGCAGGCCGCGCGCCACTCCTCCGCGCGCCGGGCCGCGACGGCGACGTCCGCCCCGGGCATGACCACCACGAACTCCTCGCCGCCGTACCGGGCGACGACGTCGACGCCCCGCAGGCTCGACGCGAGCGTCGTCGCGAGGAACACGAGAAGCTCGTCCCCGACGGCGTGCCCGTGGGTGTCGTTGACCCGCTTGAAGTGGTCGAGGTCGACCATGACGACGGTGAGCGGCGTGCCTGCCGACGCCGACCGGGCGACCTCCGTGGCGAGCGCGTGCGCGAGGTGGCGGCGGTTGTGGACGTGCGTGAGCGCGTCGCGGGACGCCTGGTCGGCGAGGTCCGCGCGCAGGTGCTCGAGCTCGGTCACGTCCCGCGCGACGGCGACGAAGCCGAGCAGGCGGCCCTGCCGGGAGCGGATCTCGGTGACCCGCACGTCGAGCACCTGGCCGTGCGCGGTGGTGACCGTGGCGGGGTCGCGGCTGTCGAGCGAGGCGGCGAGCTCGGGGCCGAGCACGTCCTGCCACCGTGCGCCGATGACCGGCGAGCGCGTCGGCCCGGGCGCGCGCTCGAGGAGCCGGACGGCGGCGGGGTTGAGGTCGAGGAACCGGCCCCACGGGTCGAGCACCATCGCGGCGTCGCCGAGCGCGGCGAGGACCTGGCGCGCGGACAGCGACGGCAGCGCGAGGCCCTGCCCCCAGCGGCGGTCGAGCAGCCACCAGGACACGGCCGTGACGAGGAACAGCATCGGCGTCAGGTCGACGGTCTGGTTGCCGCCGACGCCGGTGATCGTCGCCAGGTTGCCCACGGTCGGTGCCGCCGCGGCGAGCAGGAGCAGGACGAACGTGCGGCGCTGGCCGGCGATGGCCCGGCGCATCGCGTGCACGAGCAGCACGGTCGCGACGGTGCTGAGCGCGTAGCTGTACGCGCTGTGCACCCAGAACAGGGGGCCGAACACCACGTGCGGCATCGGTGCGCCGGGCACGCGCTCGACCGAGGCGTAGAAGAGGTGGTGCCACGGGTCGGTCGCCGCGGCGGCCACGGTCAGCACCGGCACGACCGCGAGGAGGACGGCGTGCCGGCGGCGCAGCGACTCGGCGTGCCCGGCGGCGACCAGCGCCTGCCACAGGAAGCCCGCGATGACCGCGCACACGCCCGGGTAGATCGCGAGGCCCGCCGCGTACGACAGCGCGGGGTCGGTGGCGGCGACCGAGATCGCGTCGGCGGCGCTCCACCAGGCGATGCCGAGGTGCAGGAGCGTGAGCGGCCGGGCGGCGGGCCCGCGTGCGCGGTGCCGCCAGGACGTCAGCGCGGGGACGAGGGCGACGAGCGCGACGACGGCATAGACGAGCGCGAGCACGGCGCTGCCACCTTCCCGTCGGTCCCTGGGTTGTCCCCCCGCACGATCGGCAGGGAGCGGTCGGCCGTGAGCCCCTGAACGGGTGGTCGCGTCAGAGCAGGGGCAGCATCCGCCCGAGGTCCGGCACGGCGTCCGACGTGTACTGCGGGCTCAGCGCGTCGGCGAGCACGTCGACGTCGTACGGGACCCGGCCCGCGGCAAGGCGGACCCAGGTGAGCGGCTTGGCGACCTCGAGGCTCCACCCGCCGCGCGCGACGACGATGCGCAGCAGCACGCCCGCGACGAGGTCGAGCGCGGCGCGGTCGACCGGCCCCCCGCCGGACGGGTCGGCGCGCCCGGCGTCGCGCAGGGAGCGCGCGAGGTCGTCGGCGTGCACGACGAGCTCGAGCACGCGCGAGGTCACCATGTCGGAGAGCAGCACCGGGCCGCGACGCGCGAGCACGACGACGTCCGACGTGCCGAGCGCGTCGAGCCGCGCGAACGCCGCCTTCGCGAGCGCGTCGACGCCCGCGAGCGGGTTCTCGCCGAGCTCGGTGGCGAGCTGCCGCGTCGCCTCGGCGGTCTCCGAGGCCCGGTCGGCGTACTTTCCGAGGTACTCGGCGAGCGTCAGCGGGACGGTCCCGGGCGGGGCGACGTCGACCGCGGTGAGCGAGTCCATCGCGCGGCCGAGGTGCGCGACGAGGTCGCCCACCGTCCAGCCGTCGAGCACGCTCTCGGCGCGCGCCGCCCGGGGGTCGACCACGTTCCCGACCCACCGTCGCAGGACGTCCCACTGCGTGTGCAGCGCGGTGGTGGCGGCGGCGAGGTCGGTCGACGAGGGGTGCGTCATACGCCCATCGTGCCCCAGACCGGGCCGAGTCGGGCAGGTGTCCGAGTCGGCCCGGCGCACCTGCCGCGTCCGCCCACCCGCGGCCCGGCGCGCCGGACCGGCCGTCGGACCTGCCGCCGGACCTCCCCTCGGGCCGCCCGGGACGTCAGCCGGCGACGCACGTGAGCACCGGTGCCGGGACCCCGCTCGTCGTCGTGCCCTGGAGCCCGAACGACGTCGAGGCCGCCGGCGCGAGCGCGCCGTTGTACGCGAGGCTCGCCGCGGTCTGCGTCGCGCCCGTGCGGCTGAAGGCGGCGTTCCAGCCGCCCGCGAGCTGCACGCCGTCCGGCCACGTCCACAGCACGCGCCACGACCGCAGCGCCGTGGTCCCGGTCGCCGTCACCGTGACCGACGCGGTGAACCCGCTGCCCCAGCTGTTCTCGGTGCGCCACGTCGCGGTGCAGCCGGACGCCGGGCCGGGCGTCGCCGGCTGGGTCGTCGCGGTCACGGCGGCCGAGGGCGGCGAGACGTTGCCCGCGGCGTCGACCGCCCGGACGGTGTACGTGTACGCGGTGCCGGCCGTGAGCCCGGCGTCGGTGAACCTCATGCTCGCGGTGGTCGCGACCCGCAGCCCGCCGCGGTGCACCTCGTAGCCCGTGACGGCGCTGCTGCCGGCCGGCGCCGACCAGGTGAGCGGGACGGTGCTCGTCGTCGTCGGGCCCGCGGTCAGGCCGGTCGGCGCGCTGGGCGGCTGCACGACGACGCCGCCGTCCCCGGGCGTCCACGTGAGCCCCGCGCCGAGCGGGAACAGCGGCGTCCGGCCGTCGCCCGCGTTGACGGGCTGCTGCGTCGCGGACGCCGGCCACGAGACCGGCAGCGTCCCGGTCGGGGCCACCTTCCCGAACAGCACGTCGGCGACGCCCGCGCCCTCGCTGCCGGGGAGCCACGCGACGTCGAGCGCCTGGACCCAGGGCAGGAGCACGGAGACGTCGAGCGGGCGTCCGGAGACGAGCACGACGACCGTCGGGACGCCCGTCGACCGGATGCGCTCGAGCACCGCGGTGTCCGCGGCGTCGAGGGACAGGCCGCCCGGGCGGTCGCCCTCGCCCTCGGCGTACGGGGTCTCGCCGAGCACCGCGACCGCGACCGAGCACGACGCGTCGACGTTGCTCGCGTCGCGCGCGTGCGTCGTCGTCCGACCGCCCGCGAGCACCTCCTGGACGCCCTGCAGGATCGTGGTGCCGGGCACGGTCGCGCCGCTCGCGCCCTGCCAGCTCAGGGTCCAGCCGCCGCTCTGGTTGCCGATGTCGTGCGCGTTCTTGCCGGCGACGCAGACCTTCCCGCCCGTCCGCGCGAGCGGCAGGACCCCGGTGTTCTTGAGCACCACCTGCGAGCGCTGCACCGCCGTCCGGGCCAGCGCCCGGTGCGCCGCGCTGCCGACCGTCGAGGCGGACGACCGGTCCGCGAGGGGCCGCTCGAACAGGCCCAGCTCGACCTTCTTCGTCAGGATCCGGCGCACCGCGTCGTCGACCCGCGCGACGGGGATGGCGCCGCTCTGCACGTTCTGCCGCAGGTGCGTCAGGAACGTCCGGTAGTCGTTCGGGACCATCACCATGTCGATGCCCGCGTTGATCGACGTCGCGACCTCCTGCGCGGTGAAGCCCCGCGCGCCGTCGAGCTGGTCGATCGCGGCCCAGTCCGACACGACGAAGCCGTCGAACCCGAGCTCGCCCTTGAGCACGTCCGTGAGCAGGTACCGGTTGCCGTGCATCTTCACGCCGTTCCAGCTGCTGTAGGACACCATGACCGACCCGACGCCCCGGTCGATCGCGGCCTCGAACGGCGGCAGGTGCACCGCGCGCAGCTCGGCCTCGGTGATCCGGGCGTCGCCCTGGTCGTCGCCGCCGACCGTGCCGCCGTCGCCGATGAAGTGCTTGGCCGTCGCGAGCACCGACGTGGGCCCGTCGAGCCGTTCGCCCTGGAAGCCCGTGACGGTCGTGGCCATCGACGACACGAGCGCGGGGTCCTCGCCGAACGACTCGTACGTGCGCCCCCACCGGTCGTCGCGCACGACGCACAGGCACGGCGCGAACGTCCAGTCCACGCCGGTCGCACTGACCTCCTCGGCGACGGCCCGCGCGACGTCCTGCGCGAGCTGCGGGTCGCGCGTCGCCCCGAGGCCGATGTTGTGCGGGAAGAGCGTCGCGCCGAGCGCGTTGTTGTTGCCGTGCACGGCGTCGATCCCGTAGAGCATCGGGATCTGCAGCGGCGTCGCGAGGGCCCCGCGCTGGAGCCGGTCGTAGAGGTCCGCCCAGCCCGCGGTCGTGTTCGGCGACGGCGCCGACCCGCCGCCCGAGAGCACCGAGCCGAGCCGGTACGTCGTCATGTCCGCCGGCGTGACGACCGCGCGCTCGGCCTGCGTCATCTGGCCGATCTTGTCGTCGAGCGTCATGCGCCCGAGCAGGTCGTCGACGCGGGTGGCGACGGGGAGCGCCGGGTCGAGGTACGGCAGCACGGCGGCCTGCGCGGGGGCGGTGGTCGGGGTCGACGCGGTCTGCGCGACGCCCAGGCCCGACGCGGTCAGGGCGACGGCGAGCAGCAGCGCGGCGCCCCGCCGGCGCCGCGGGGACGTGCGGGCCGGGTCGGCGGCCGGCCGGTCGGCGGGACCCTCGAGCAGCGCGGAGCGGGGCATCGGTCGACTCCTTCGTCGGGCGCGCGGGACCCGTCGTCGGACCCCGGCTGGGCCGATCCTGCGGCCCGCGCCGACGGGTGCACCACTGCCGAAACGTTTCGCCGAACGCGCGGCCGGTGGGGCTCAGCGTTCCGCGAGGAACTCCCGCACGATCCCGCCGACCTGCTCGGCCTCGATGAGGAACCCGTCGTGCCCGAACTCGGAGCGGATCGTCCGCACCGCGCCCGAGCCGGGGATCCCCGCCGCGACGCGCTCGGACTGCGCGGGCAGGAACAGCCGGTCGGAGTCGACCGCGACGACGAGCGAGCGCGCGGTGATGCTCGCGAGCGCGGCCTCGACCCCGCCGCGGTCGCGCCCGAGGTCGTGCGTGATCATCGTGCGGGTCAGCGTCACGTAGGTGTTGGCGTCGAACCGCCGCGCGAGCTTGTCGCCGTGGTGGTCGAGGTAGGACTGCACCGCGAAGCGCCCGCCCTCGAGCGGGTCCTCGCCGCCCTGCGGGATCCGCCCGAACCGCACGTCGAGCTCGCGCGCGCTGCGGTAGGTCTGGTGCGCGATCTGCCGGGCGATGCCGAGCCCCACGTGCGGGCCCTCGCCGTCCGGTGCGTCGTAGTAGTCGCCGCCGCGGAAGCGGGGGTCGGCGTGGATGGCCGCGAGCTGCGTGTGGAAGCTCGCGATCTGGTCGCCCGACGTCTGCGCCGCGGTGGCGATCGCCGCGAGCGACCGGACGCGCTCACGGGCGCTCACGCCCCACTCGAGCACGCGCTGCCCGCCCATCGAGGCGCCGACGACGAGCGCCCACGAGTCGATGCCGAGCGCGTCGGTCAGGCGGGTCTCGGCGGCGACCTGGTCGCGGACCGTGATGTGCGGGAACCGCCCGCCCCACGGCCGGCCGTCGGGCGCGGTCGACGCCGGGCCGGTCGAGCCCTGGCAGCCGCCGAGCGCGTTGGGCGCGACGACGAACCAGCGGTCGGTGTCGATGGGGGCGCCGGGCCCGACGAGCGAGCTCCACCAGCCGGGCGTCGGGTGCCCGGGGCCCGCGTCGCCCGTGACGTGGGAGTCGCCGGTCAGCGCGTGCAGGACGAGCACCGCGTTGTCGCCGGCCTCGTTGAGCGTGCCCCACGTCTCGTACGCGAGCCGGACGGCGCCGAGCCGTCCGCCGGCCTCGAGGCGCAGCGGACCGAGGTCGGCGAACTGCCGGCGTCCCACGGGGTCGCCCTCGCGCCACGCGGCGCTCGCCGGCACGGGGGCGGGCGGTGCGGCGACCCGGCGGGGGCCCGCGGGGGCGGCCCTGAACGCGGTGGGCAGCGCGGCACCGCCCGGGAGGTCCCGGTCGGTCGCTGTCGTGGGCCGGTCTCTCGGCCGGTCGGTCGGCATGGCTGTCCAATCTACGGGGGCGTGCCGCGGGCTGCGCGTGGGGCCCCGGGCGCGACGTGCGCGTCGCGCCCGGGGCAGTGCCGTCAGGCGCCCTTGGCGGCCCGGAACCCGGCCTCGAGGTCGGCGAGGATGTCGTCGATGTGCTCGATGCCGACCGCGAGGCGCACGAGCCCGGGCGTCACGCCGGAGAGCGCCTGCTCCTCGGGCGTGAGCTGGCTGTGCGTCGTCGAGGCCGGGTGGATCACGAGCGAGCGGACGTCGCCGATGTTCGCGACGTTCGAGTGCAGCTCGAGCGCGGACACGAACGCCTGCCCGGCCGCGGCACCGCCGTCGATCTCGAAGGCCAGCACCGCACCGGCGCCGCGCGGGGCGTACTTGCGGGCGTTCGCGTTCCACGGGCTCGACGCCAGCCCGGCGTAGTGCACGCCGAGCACGTCCTCGCGCGCCTCGAGCCACTCGGCGACCTTCTGCGCGTTCTCGACGTGGCGCTCGACCCGCAGCGACAGCGTCTCGATGCCCTGCGCGATGAGGAACGCGTTGAACGGCGAGATCGCCGCACCCAGGTCGCGCAGGAGCTGTACGCGGGCCTTGAGGATGAACGAGAGGTTCGCGCCGAACGCGCTGCCGACGCCGAGGTCGCGCGCGTAGACGAGCCCGTGGTAGCTCGGGTCCGGCTCGTTGTAGTTCGGGAACCGCTCGGGGTGCTGCGCGTAGTCGAACGTGCCGGCGTCGACGATCACGCCGCCGATCGCGGTGCCGTGCCCGCCGAGGTACTTCGTCGCGGAGTGGATCACGACGTCGGCGCCGTGCTCGAACGGCCGGATCAGGTAGGGCGTCGCGACGGTGTTGTCGACGAGCAGCGGGACGCCGCTCTCGTGCGCGATGCCCGCGACGAGCTCGATGTCGAGCACGTCGGCGCGCGGGTTGGGGATCGACTCGGCGAAGAAGAGCTTCGTGTTCGGGCGGACCGCGTCGCGCCACGCCTGGGCGTCGTGGGGGTCGGTCACGAACGTCGTCTGGATGCCGAGCTTGGGCAGCGTGTGGTGCAGGAGGTTGTACGTGCCGCCGTACAGGCTCGGGCTCGCGACGACGTGGTCGCCGGCCTCGGCGATGTTGAGGATCGCGAGCGTCTCGGCGGCCTGGCCGGACGCGACCAGGAGGGCGCCGACGCCGCCCTCGAGCGAGGCGATCCGGTCCTCGACGGCCGTCTGCGTCGGGTTGCCGATGCGCGTGTAGATCGGGCCGAGGTCCTTGAGCGCGAAGCGGTCGGCGGCGACGCCGGCGTCGGGGAAGACGAACGACGTCGTCTGGTAGATCGGCAGCGCGCGGGCGCCGGTCGCGGCGTCCGGGGTCTGGCCGGCGTGGACCTGGCGGGTCTCGAAGGACCAGGCGTTGTTCATGGGGCTCTCCTCAGGGCGGGCCCGGCGGCGGGACGCCGTGGGCGGGGGACGCGGGGTGCGCAGGGGCGGGGGCGGGGCGCACGCTGCCGCGGTGCCGGGGAGCGGCCCGATCAGGACCGGGAGCCCCGGTGCCCGTCGCCCGCGTGCTCACGCGGGGAGGGGGAGGGGCTCAGGTGACCGGTCACCGGGCACAGCCGAGCGTGCGCTGGTCAGCGACACATTCGGCGGGACATGTCTCGAACAGTACGAGCGCCGTCCCGCATGTGAAACGGCGGTCTCGCGATGCGGGACGACTTCACCCCGCCTCCCGGCCGTCGCCCGTACGGGCAGCTTCACCCGGTCGTTTCGTCCGGGTCGGTCCCGAACCACATCCGTGTGACTCCTGTGACGGGTGTGACTGGTGTTCACTTCTGAGAATCCCGCCGGTAGCGTGCCGACGGGCGCCCCCGACGGCTCAAGGTCGCGCCCTCGGACGACGAAGGACATGACGTGACCCACCCCCACCCGCGCAGCCGCACGGTGCCGCAGCTCCGCCGCTCCGCAGCGGCCACGCTCGCCGCGGCCCTGCTCGTGCTGACCCCGGTCGCGGCCACCGCCGTCCCCGCCGCACCGAGCGACCAGGACGTGCGCGACGCCCGCCGCGCGGTCGCGGGGGCCGAGTCGTCCGTCGCCGCCATCGAGGTGCGCCTCGCCCAGCAGAGCGCCGAGCGCGACGCCGCCCTCGTGCGCGTGCAGCAGGCCGCCGAGGCGTACACGCAGGCCCAGGTCGACGCCGAGGCCGCCGCCGCCGCCGCGACGACCGCCGCGGAGAGCCACCGCGTCGCGCAGGAGCAGGCCGAGGCCGCCCGTCGCACGCTCGTCGCCATCGCCCGTCAGAGCGCCCGCTCCGGCGGCTCGATGGACACCGTCCAGGCGTTCCTCTCGGCCGACGGCTTCGACCAGGTCGTCGAGCGCAGCACCGCGCTCGCCCGGGTCAGCACCAAGGCCGACACCGCCGTCCAGGAGTACCGCGCCGCCCAGCTCGTCGCCACGACGCTGAAGAATCGGGCCGACGCAGCCGTCGCGGCGCAGGAGGAGGCGGCCGAGGCCGCGCAGGACGCGCTCGCCGAGGCGAAGGCCGTGCAGGAGGAGGCCGACGACGCCGTCGCGGCCGCCACCGTCGAGCGCGAGGGCCTCATCGCCCAGCTCGCCGCGGCGCGCAGCACGAGCGCCGAGGTCGAGCGCGCGCGCCAGGACGCCCTCGACGTCGAGCGCCGGGCCCGCGAGAACGCCGCCGCGCAGGCCCGCCGCACCGCGACGCCCGCGCCCGCCGCCGGTCCGGCAGCACAGGCTCCCCCCGCCCCGTCCTCGGCGCAGGCTCCCGCCGCCCAGGCTCCCGCCGCGCCCGCTCCGGCAGCCCCGGCCCCGGCGGCCCCGGCTCCTGCGGCGCCCGCCCCGGCGGCGCCGGCACCCGCTCCCGCCGCACCGGCGCCCGCACCGGCCGCACCGGCGCCCGCACCGGCCGCACCGGCGCCCGCACCGGCCGTGCCCGCGCCCGCCCCGGCGCCGAGCAACCCCTACGGCCTCGGCACCGGACGCTCACGCGGCAGCGCGGGCCAGGGCGAGGCCGCCTCCGCGTGGGCGCGCACGCAGGCTGGCATCCCGTACCTGTGGGGCGGCACGGGTCCCGGCGGCTACGACTGCTCGGGCCTCACCGGGGGCGCGTGGCGCAGCGCCGGCGTCAACCTCAACCGGACGTCGCGCGACCAGTACAAGCAGGTGCTCAAGATCAGCTACGACTCGCTGCGCCCTGGCGACCTCGTGTTCTGGTCGACCGACCCGAACAACCCCGACAAGATCCACCACGTCGCGTTGTACGTCGGCGGCGGGCAGATCATGGAGGCCGCGCGCGAGGGCGTGCCCGTGCGCCTGGCGTCGATGCGCTGGTCGGGCACCATGCCGTACGCCGGTCGCCCCTGAGACGTCCGCCCGGAAACGTCGCCCGGCGGGTCCGTCCGTGCGGACCGGCACCCCACGAGCAGGACGGGCCGCCCCGAGGGGCGGCCCGCGTCCGGCTCAGTGGTGGTCGTACCCCGCGTCGATGGCCCGCTGGCGCGAGCGCTCGATCTCGTCCTCGGCCTCCTGGCGGCCGGTCCAGTGCGCGCCCTCGACCGACTTGCCGGGCTCGAGGTCCTTGTAGACCTCGAAGAAGTGCTGGATCTCGAGGCGGTGGAAGTCCGAGACGTCGTCGATGTCCTGACGCCACGCGGCGCGCTGGTCGCCGGTCGGCACGCACAGCACCTTGTCGTCACCGCCCGCCTCGTCGCGCATGCGGAACATCCCGAGCGCGCGGCACCGGATCAGGCAGCCCGGGAACGTCGGCTCCTCGAGGAGCACGAGGGCGTCGAGCGGGTCGCCGTCCTCACCGAGGGTGCCCTCGATGAAGCCGTAGTCGTCGGGGTAGCGCGTCGAGGTGAAGAGCATGCGGTCGAGGCGGATCCGCCCCGTCGCGTGATCGACCTCGTACTTGTTGCGCTGACCCTTGGGGATCTCGATCGTGACGTCGAACTCCACAGCTCTCCTCCGCCCGTGCGGCGGGAGCGCCGGTGGGCGCGACCTGTCCACACGTGTCTCCAACATGCCTGTGGCGGCGTGCCGACGTGGGACGCCCCCCTGGTACGTGACCTAGTGTGACGCACCGGGACGACTTGCTCCCGCGCGCGGTCCACACCGTGCCCGGTCGAGCAGCCGACTGAGACCAACGACACGCGCGACACGCGCGACACGCACGGACGGGAGGGCGCATGTCGACAGGCGCGCGCGTGGTCGGGGTGAGCCTGCTCGTGCTCGTCCTGGGCGGTGCCGCGTACGGGACGGCGGACGCCTACGACGTCGTGCCCGGGGTCGTCACGCTCGCTCCCGTGCCCCCGGACCCCGAGCCGTTCCCGGCCGTCCCGGGTGCCGCCGAGCCGCCCGCGGTCGCCCCGGCGCTCGGCCCGCTCGACGCCGCGGCTCCCGTGCCCGACGCCGCGCAGGTCGCCGCGCTCGTCCAGGGCCTCGTGACCGACGGGCGCATCGGGCCCGCGGTCGGCGTCGTCGTGGCCGACCAGATCACCGGCGAGGTGCTCGCGTCGCACGCGTCGGACCAGCCGCGCGTCCCCGCGTCGACCGCGAAGCTCGTGACCGGCGTCGCCGCGCTCGCGACGCTCGACCCGGCGTCGACGCTCGACACGCGCGTCGTGCGCGGCGAGGGCGACCAGGTCGTGCTCGTCGGCGGCGGCGACATGATGCTCGCGCCGGGCGGGGGCGACGCCGACGCGGTCGTCGGGCACGCGGGCCTCGGCGACCTCGCGACCCAGGTCGCGGGCGTGCTGACCTCGACGGGGACGACGTCCGTGCGCCTCGGCTACGACGGCTCGCTGTTCTCCGGGCCGGCGCTCAGCCCGACGTGGAAGCCGTCGGACGTCAACCAGGGCTTCGTCGCCCCCGTCACGAGCCTCGCGGTCGACATCGCGAAGATCCGGCCGGGGGAGTATCCGCCGCGGCACCCGGACCCCGAGCGCCACGCCGCTCAGACGTTCGCGGAGCGGCTCGCCGAGAACGGGATCACCGTGACCGAGGTCGGCCCCGTCGGCCCGACGCCCGCGGGTGCCGAGCAGCTCGGCCTCGTGCGGTCCGCGCCCCTGTCCGACGTCGTGCACTACTTCCTCGACACGTCGGACAACACCATCACCGAGGTCGTCGCGCGCCTCGTCGCGGTGCGCTCGGGGCTCCCGGGCAGCTTCGAGGGCGCGTCGCAGGCGGTCCTGCGCGAGGCCGCGCAGCTCGGGGTCGACACGTCCGGGGCCCAGCTCGTGGACGCCTCGGGCCTCGGCGCGGGCTCGCTGCTGACCCCCGACCTGCTCCTGGGGCTCCTGCGCCTCGTGACCGACCCCGCGCGGCCCGAGCTGCGGGAGATCGCGACCGGGATGCCCGTCGCCGGGCTCACCGGGACCCTGGCCGAGCGGTACACGACGACGTCGGCGCGCGGTCTCGTGCGCGCGAAGACCGGAAGCCTGCCGGGCGTCACGTCGCTCGCGGGCACCGTCGTCGACGCCGACGGCCGCCAGCTCCTGTTCGCGGTGCTCGCCGACCAGACGCCCGGCGGCGGGCAGCCCGCGCCGCGCGCGGCGATCGACGGGTTCGTGGCGCGCCTCGCGGAGTGCGGCTGCCGCTGAGGACCTCCGCCACCGACCGGCGGGCGCGCGGCGGACCGGCGGTTACGGTGGGCGCGTGGCACCGCGTCGAGCAGCGAACCCGGACCGCGTCGACGCCGAGCCCGGCACGACCGGACCCGGGCCGCACGCGCTCGTCGACTGGGACGTCGCCGCACGCCTCGCGGGCCGGCTCGCGACCCCCGGCCCCCGGACGACGCGCGACGAGGCCGCCGCGCTCGTCGAGGGGCTGCGCGCCGCGGCCGACGCCGCCCCGGGGCACGTCGCCCGCATCACGGGCCTGACGCCGGCGCCCGGACGGTCGCCCGCGACCGTGCACGTCGTCGACCGCCCGGCCTGGGCGCGGGCCAACACCCGCCTCATGGCGAGCATGACGCGCGACGTCCCCGTGCCCCGGCCGGTGCCCGCCCCCGCCCGGCTCGCCGCCGCGACGCAGGTGGGCGCGGTGCTCGCGCTGCTCTCGGGCAAGGTCCTCGGGCAGTTCGACCCGTTCACCGCCGACGCGCAGGCGCCCGGCGGCCGGCTGCTGCTCGTCGCGCCCAACGTGCTCCAGGCCGAGCGGGCGATGCGGCTCGACCCCGCCGACTTCCGGCTCTGGGTCTGCCTGCACGAGCAGACGCACGCGCTGCAGTTCGCCGCGGCGCCGTGGCTCGCCGACCACCTGCGCACGCGCTCGGGCACGCTGCTCGCCGGCCTCTCGGGCGACGCCGAGCGGACCCGGGACAAGGGCCGCAGGGGCCACGGCACGCACGACGACGACCCGACGCTGCTCGACCTGCTGCAGCGCGTCGCCGGCGCGCTGGGCGGCCCGGACGACGGGCGCGGGATCCTCGACCTGCTGCCCCCGGGCCAGCGCGAGCTCGTCGACGAGGTGGGCGCGGTCATGGCGCTGCTCGAGGGGCACGCGGACGTCGCGATGGACGCCGTCGGGCGCTCGGTCGTGCCGTCCGTGCGCCGCATCCGCGCCCGCTTCGAGGCCCGCCGGGACGCCGGGGCCCGGTCCCGCGGCCCCGAGCGCGTCGTGCGCCGGCTGCTCGGGCTCGACGCCAAGCTCGCGCAGTACCGCGACGGCGCGGCGTTCGTGCGCGCGGTCCGCACCGCCGTCGGGACCGACGGGCTCAACGCCGTGTGGGCCGCGCCCGAGCACCTGCCGTCGGCGCGCGAGATCGCCGAGCCCGGCGCCTGGGTGCGTCGCGTGCACGGCTGACCGGCATGGCCGGACCCGCACCCGTCGTGGCGGCCGCCCGCACCGCGGTCGCCCGCGCGCTCGACGACGTGCCCGCCGGGTCGCTCGTGCTCGTCGCGTGCTCGGGCGGCGCCGACTCCCTCGCGCTCGCGGCCGCGACGGCGTTCGTCGCCGAGCGCAGCTCGCGCGGCTCGCGCGGGTCGCGGGCGCTGCGGGCCGGCGCCGTCGTCGTCGACCACGGCCTGCAGCCCGGCAGCGCCGACGTCGCGGCCGCTGCGGCGGTCACGTGCCGGGTGCTCGGGCTCGACCCCGTCGAGGTGGTCCGCGTCGACGCCGGCGGTCCGGGCGGTCCCGAGGCCGCCGCCCGCGACGTGCGGTACGCCGCCCTCGCCGCGACCGCCCAGCGGCTCGGCGCGGCCGCGGTGCTGCTCGGGCACACCCTCGACGACCAGGCCGAGGGCGTCCTGCTCGGGCTCGCGCGGGGCTCGGGCGCCCGCTCGCTCGCGGGCATGGCGGCGCGCCGGGACCTGCTGCGCCGGCCGTTCCTCGGGCTCCGGCGCGCCGACACCGAGGCGGTGTGCGCGGCGCACGGGCTCACGCCGTGGCACGACCCCACCAACACCCCGGCGCCCGGTGACCGCGCGGCGCCCGTCCGGTCCCGCGTGCGTGGCGAGGCCCTGCCGGTGCTCGAGGACGTGCTCGGGCCCGGGGTCGCCGTCGCGCTCGCCCGCACGGCCGCGCTGCTGCGCGAGGACGCGGACGCGCTCGACGCGCTCGCGGCGGAGCTCCTGGCGGAGGCGGCGCTGGCTGCGGCCGACGCGTCGGCGACCGGGCCCGCGGGTGACGCCGACGCGCCTGGGCCGGCGGGCGACGCCGACACGCCCGGGACGCCCGGTCCCGCCGACGCTCCCGCGACCGAGCAGCCCCCCGCGGGCCCGGGCGTCGTGCTCGACGTCACGACGCTCGCCCGCGCCCTCCCCGCCGTGCGCCGCCGGGCCCTGCGGCAGGCCGCGGCGCGTGCCGGGAGCCCGCCCGGGAGCCTCACCCGGGCGCACGTCCTCGCGGTCGACGCGCTCGTGACCGCGTGGCACGGGCAGGGTCCGGCCGACCTGCCGGGTCCCGTGGTCGCGTCCCGCGCGTGTGGCAGGCTGAGGCTCCACCCCCGAACGCACGAAGGAGAATGACGACCGTGGATCCTGCGGACATGGGTGACGACCTCGAGCGCGTGCTGCTCACGGAGGCCCAGCTCGGTGCGCGCCTCGACGAGCTGGCGGAACAGATCGACGCGGACTACGCGGGCAAGGAGCTCCTGGTCGTGGGGGTGCTCAAGGGTGCCGTGATGGTCATGGCGGACCTCGTGCGCCGCCTGCACTCCACGGTGCAGATGGACTGGATGGCCGTGTCGTCGTACGGCTCGGGGACCAAGTCCTCGGGCGTCGTGCGGATCCTCAAGGACCTCGACACCGACCTGACCGGGCGCCACGTGCTGATCGTCGAGGACATCATCGACTCCGGCCTCACGCTGTCGTGGCTGCTCGCGAACCTGCGCAGCCGTGGGCCCGAGAGCGTCGAGATCGCGACGATGCTGCGCAAGCCCGAGGCCGCCAAGGTCGACGTGGACGTGCGCTACGTCGGGTTCGACATCCCGAACGAGTTCGTCGTGGGCTACGGGCTCGACTACGCCGAGAAGTACCGCAACCTGCCGTTCGTCGGCACGCTCGCGCCGCACGTCTACTCGCACTGAGGCGCCCTTCCTGCCCTGGGCGAACAGACACGGCCGATCCCAGGTCCAGCGTGTAACTTCGACGCCACCTGCTGCCCTGCAACCCGGAGGGATGAGGGGGCACCACCCCCGCTGCCCATGAATCTCAAGCGACTCACCCGCGGCCCCGCCGTGTGGATCGTGCTGGCCGCCGTCATCGTCTGGATCGGCCTCGGCACCATCTTCGGCTCCCCGCGCACCCAGCGGGTCGACACGTCCGTCGGGCTCGAGCTCCTCGACAAGGGCAAGGTCGAGCAGGTCAAGGTCACGGAGGGTGAGCAGCGCGTCCAGCTCACGCTGTCCGAGGACCACATGCAGGGCGACGACAACCTCGGCAAGAACGTCGAGTTCTACTACGTCGAGCCGCAGGGCGAGACGGTCGTGAGCGCGATCGCCGAGGCCGACCCCGAGAAGGGGTTCACGTCCGAGGTCCCGCGTCAGTCGTGGTGGGGCAGCCTGCTGACGCTGATCGTGCCGTTCATCATCATCCTGGCCGTCTTCTGGTTCCTCATGTCGAACATGCAGGGCGGCGGCTCGCGCGTCATGAGCTTCGGCAAGTCCAAGGCCAAGCTCGTGAGCAAGGAGTCCCCGCAGGTCACGTTCGCGGACGTCGCGGGCGTCGACGAGGCGGTCGAGGAGCTCCACGAGATCAAGGAGTTCCTGGCCGAGCCGGCCAAGTTCCAGGCGGTCGGCGCCAAGATCCCCAAGGGCGTTCTGCTCTACGGCCAGCCGGGTACCGGCAAGACCCTGCTCGCGCGGGCCGTCGCCGGCGAGGCGGGCGTGCCGTTCTACTCGATCTCCGGCTCGGACTTCGTCGAGATGTTCGTCGGCGTCGGCGCGAGCCGCGTGCGTGACCTGTTCGACCAGGCCAAGCAGAACGCCCCGGCGATCATCTTCATCGACGAGATCGACGCCGTCGGCCGCCACCGCGGCGCCGGCATGGGCGGCGGGCACGACGAGCGCGAGCAGACGCTCAACCAGATGCTCGTCGAGATGGACGGGTTCGACGTCAAGACGAACGTCATCCTCATCGCCGCGACGAACCGCCCCGACATCCTCGACCCCGCGCTGCTGCGCCCGGGCCGCTTCGACCGCCAGGTCTCGGTCGACCCGCCGGACCTCAAGGGCCGCTCGCGGATCCTGCAGGTGCACGCGCAGGGCAAGCCGATGGCCCCGCACGTCGACCTCGAGGCCGTCGCGCGCCGCACGCCGGGCTTCACGGGTGCCGACCTCGCGAACGTGCTCAACGAGGCCGCGCTGCTGACGGCCCGCACGGGCGGCCAGACCATCGGCGACCACGAGCTCGACGAGGCGATCGACCGCGTCATCGCCGGCCCGCAGAAGCGCACCCGGATCATGAAGGTCTCGGAGCAGAAGATCACGGCGTACCACGAGGGCGGCCACGCGCTCGTCGCCGCGGCGCTGCGCTACACCGACCCGGTCACCAAGGTCACGATCCTGCCGCGCGGCCGGGCCCTCGGGTACACGATGGTCATGCCGCTCGAGGACAAGTACTCCACGACGCGCAACGAGCTGCTCGACCAGCTCGCGTACGCCATGGGCGGCCGCGTCGCCGAGGAGCTCGTCTTCCACGACCCGACGACGGGCGCGAGCAACGACATCGAGAAGGCCACGGCCACGGCCCGCAAGATGGTCACCCAGTTCGGCATGAGCGAGCGCATCGGCGCCGTCAAGCTCGGCCAGGACTCGGGCGAGGTCTTCATGGGCCGCGACATGGGCCACGGGCGCGACTACTCCGAGTCGGTGGCGGCGACGGTCGACGTCGAGGTCCGCAAGCTCATGGACGCCGCGCACGACGAGGCGTGGGAGATCCTGGTCCAGTACCGCGACGTGCTCGACCACCTCGTGCTCGAGCTGCTCGAGCGCGAGACGCTCAACCAGGCCGAGCTCGCCGAGATCTTCCAGCCGGTCGTCAAGCGCGAGCCGCGCCAGGTCTGGCTGTCGAGCGAGGAGCGCGCCGTCTCGAAGCGCCCGCCGGTGATGACCAAGGGGGAGAAGGCCGCGCAGAACGGCGCGCCGATCATCCCTGAGGACATCGCGGCCGACGCCAAGCCGGAGCACCCGGCCGAGATCCCGGTCCAGCTCCCGTGGGACGGCACTCCCGACCCGAACGCGCAGGGCTGACGGCGATGACCGTCGACGAGCACGACGACGCCCTGCGCGAGCTCCTGCCCGCGCCGGTCGCCGCACCGGAGCGTCGGCTGGTGCCCGAGTACGACGCCGCCCGCGCCGAGGCCGCGATCCGGGAGCTGCTGCTCGCGGTCGGGGAGGACCCCGAGCGCGAGGGCCTGCGCGACACGCCGGCCCGGGTCGCCCGGGCGTACCGCGAGATCTTCGCGGGCCTGCGCCAGGAGCCCGAGGACGTCCTGACCACGACGTTCGACCTCGGCCACGAGGAGATGATCCTGGTCAAGGACATCGAGGTGTACTCGACGTGCGAGCACCACCTCGTGCCGTTCCACGGCGTCGCGCACGTCGGGTACATCCCGAGCTCCGAGGGGCGCATCACCGGGCTGAGCAAGCTCGCGCGGCTCGTCGAGGTGTTCGCGCGCCGCCCCCAGGTCCAGGAGCGGCTCACGTCGCAGATCGCCGACGCGCTCGTCGAGCACCTCGACCCCAAGGGCGTGCTCGTCGTCATCGAGTGCGAGCACCTGTGCATGTCGATGCGCGGGGTCCGCAAGCCCGGCTCGCGGACCGTCACGTCGGCCGCGCGCGGGCAGATGCGTGACGTCGCCACGCGGGCCGAGGCGATGAGTCTCGTCATCGGACGCTGACCGGGGCCTAGGCTCGCCCCCGTGAGCACCGGAGCACGACCAGCACCCCTGCCCGAGCACCTCACGGGCGCGGGTCGCACGCTGGTGATGGGCGTCGTGAACGTGACCCCGGACTCCTTCTCGGACGGCGGCCGGTGGTTCACACCCGGTGCGGCGGTCGCACACGGGCTCGCGCTGGTCGAGGCCGGCGCGGACGTGCTCGACGTGGGCGGTGAGTCGACGCGGCCGGGCGCCCGGCGGGTCGCGGTCGAGGACGAGCTCGAGCGCGTCCTCCCGGTCGTCGCCGAGCTGGTGGAGCGCGGGGCCACGGTCAGCGTCGACACCACGCGCGCGGAGGTCGCCCGTGAGGCCGTCGCGCGGGGCGCCTCGATCGTCAACGACGTCTCGGGCGGCCTGGCCGACGACGCGATGCTCGCCACGGTCGCGCAGACCGGGGCGGTGTACGTCGCGATGCACTGGCGCGGGCACGCGGACGTCATGGACTCGCGCGACGACTACGACGACGTCGTGGCGGACGTGCGGCGCGAGCTCGCCCAGCGGGTCGACGCTCTGCGCGCCGCGGGGGTGCGCGACGAGCAGGTCGTGCTGGACCCGGGCCTCGGCTTCGCGAAGCCGGGGGCGAGCAACTGGCCGCTCCTCGCGCGACTGCCGGAGCTTGTGGCGGACGGCTTCCCGGTGCTCGTCGGCGCCTCCCGCAAACGCTTCCTCGGGCACCTCCTCGCCCGGCCGGACGGCACGCCCGCCCCGCCCCTCGCGCGCGACGGCGCGACGGCGGCGATCTCGGCGCTCGCGGCGGCCGCGGGAGCCTGGTGCGTCCGGGTGCACGAGGTGGCAGGCTCGGCGGACGCCGTGCGCGTCGCCGCGGCGTGGCGGGGGGCAGCCGCGGACGGCGGTGGGCGACGGGCTCAGACGACGGGAGGCGAGCGGTGAACGTGCACGCGAACGGTGAGGGTGGGCGGTCGGCCCGCGAGCAGGGCGCCTACGCGCTCAGCGCGGCGGTCGCCCACGACGCGTCGGGCCGGCGGCTCGACCGCATCCGGGTGCTCGGGATCTCCGCGATCGGCTACCACGGGGTCTTCGAGCACGAGCGCCGGGACGGGCAGGAGTTCGTCGCGGACGTCGTCGTGCACCTCGACACCCGGCGGGCCGCGGCCCGCGACGAGCTCGCGCTCACGCTCGACTACGGGACGCTCTCGCAGCACGTCGCCGGGGTGCTCTCGAGCGACCCGGCAGACCTCATCGAGACCGTCGCCGAGCGGATCGCCGCGACGGTGCTCGCGTTCCCGCAGGCCGTGGCGGTCGACGTCGCGCTGCACAAGCCGCGCGCCCCGATCCCGGTGCCGTTCGACGACGTCGTCGTCGAGATCTACCGCGACCGGGACAAGCTCCCCGCAGCCGAGCCGTGGCGCCCCGCGGCCGAGGACGGCCGCGAGCGGGCCGCGGTCCCGTCCGCCCCGGTGCGCACCGTGACCGCGCAGCTCCCGACGGTGCCCGCCGCGGCCTCGGCGACCGCCGCCGTCCCGTCCGGACCGCGGGCCGCCGAGCCCGTCCCGGACCCCCACCCGCCGACCCCGCACCCGCCCACGCCGCACCCGCCCGCCCCGCTGCCGCCGGTCCCGACCGGTCCGCACCCTGGCGCGCCGTCGCCCGCGGACCCGACGGACCCGCTCGGGGGCCGGGCGCCGTTCCCCTACGACGAGGGCCCGTACGTGCCGCTCCCGTACCGGCCCGAGGTGTCGGCGCCGGAGTCGTACGCGGACGCCGACGAGACCCCCGGCACGCACCACTCCGGGCCCGTGCGCGTGGACGGCGTCGCCCCGGCGCGGCACGGCGAGGCCGGCCTGCCCCCGGTCCCGGCGCCCGAGCTCGCGGCGCACGTCCGCTCGACCCGGCCCGAGCTGCTCGCCGGACCGGCGGCGCAGGACGACGTGGTCGACGGCGAGCTCGTGAGCGACGCGCTCGACGAGGCGCCCCGGGGCCCCGTCGACGTGGTGCTCGCGCTCGGCTCGAACCTCGGCGCCGCGCAGGAGACGCTGCGCGACGCGGTCTACGACCTCGCGGAGGTCCCGGGCATCGAGGTCGTGGACGTCTCGCCGCTCGCGCGCACCGCGCCCGTCGGCGGCCCGGACCAGCCCGACTTCCTCAACGCCGTCGTCCTCGCCCGGACCACGCTCTCCCCGCGCGACCTGCTGCGCGCGACGCAGGCCGTCGAGCAGATCCACGGCCGGGAGCGGCACGAGCGCTGGGGTCCCCGGACGCTCGACGTCGACATCGTCGTGTACGGCACGACGCTCGCGGTCACCGACGACCTCGAGCTGCCGCACCCGCGGGCGCACGAGCGCGCCTTCGTCCTGCAGCCGTGGGCCCAGGTCGCGCCCGACGCGGTGCTGCCCGGGCTCGGGGGCGGGCCCGTCGCCGCGCTCGCCGCGACCGCGCCGGACCGCGACGGGATCCGCTGGCTCGCGCTCGACTGGCTCACCGTGCCGGTCCCCGCCGTGCAGCCCGAGCCGGCCGGGGGCGACCCGGGGTCGGGGCCGCACCCGTGATGCACCGCACGCGATGGCAGACGCTCGCGCTGTGGGCGGTCGCCACGACCGCCGTGAGCTCGCTGCTGGTCCGGGCGCTCGCGGGCCGCGGGATCCAGGTGCCCGAGGTCCCGTGGCTCGTCGTCGCCGTGGAGCTCCTCATCGCGGGCGTGGTGCTCTCGATGGGCTGGGCGGTGCGCCAGTTCCTGCAGGGCAAGCGGCCCGACCTGTCGCCGATCCGGGCGGCGCGGACCGCGGTGCTCGCGAAGGCGTCCTGCTACACGGGCGCCGTGCTCGTCGGCTGGTACGGCGGCCAGGTCCTCGCGGTGCTCGGCGACCTCGAGATCGAGCCGCAGCGGGCCCGTGCCGCGGCGGCGGGGCTCGCCGTCCTGGGTGCCGTGGTGCTCGCCGTCGTGGGTCTCGTCGTCGAGTGGTTCTGCCGGGTCCCGCCGCCCGAGGACGGGGCGAAGGACGACCCGTCGCGCCCGCGCGAGCCCGCACCGGACCCCGCCGCCGGCTGACCGTGGCCGGTGCGTCCGGGTCGCGGACCGTCCGCGGGGCGCGTAGCCCTTCGGACGCACCGCCGTGGCCCTGGGTCGGTACAGGCGTCCACCGCGCGACCGATCCGGCGGCCCCGGCCACGGTGGAAGGATGAGCGCATGACCACTGCACCCGAGCGAGCGGCCGGCGGCCCGTTCGACCCGACCGGCGTGACCTGGACCCCCGTGTCGAGCCGGCTCGCCGGGGCGCGGCTCACGGCCATGGGGATCACCACGGCGATCGTGCTGCTGGTGCTCGTCCCGATCCCGCTGCTCACCGGCGCGGCGTGGACGTGGGCGTTCCCCGCCGTCGTCGTCGCGCCGATGCTGTGGGCGGCGGTGCTCGTGCCGCGGCAGGTGCGCGCGCACGCGTACGCCGAGCGCGCGGACGACCTGCTCGTGCGCAAGGGCATCCTCTTCCGCCAGCTCGTCGTCGTGCCCTACGGGCGCATGCAGTACGTCGACGTGACCGCCGGACCGCTCGCGCGGCGGTTCCGGATCGCGTCCGTGCAGCTCCACACCGCGTCGCCGAACACCAACGCGACGATCGATGGCCTGCCGCCCGAGGAGGCCGCGCGCCTGCGCGACCAGCTCGCGTCGCGCGGCGAGGCGCAGCTGGCGGGGCTGTGAGCGAGCCCGCCCGGCCCGAGCTCACCGAGCCCGCGCCGCCCGAGCCGGTGCCCGTCGACGGCGCACGGACGCGGCCCGACGTGGCGACGCCCGTGCCCGCCGAGCCGGTGCCCGTGGGCGCCGCGTCCGCCCGGCCCGACCTCACGAAGCCCGTCCCGACCGAGCCGGTGCCGGCACCCGGGGACGCGGCCCTCGACGCCGACCCCGCCGCCGCCGTCGCGCTCCCCGAGCCTGCGGCGGACTCGCGCGTCTGGCGCCGCATGCACCCCGTGACCCCGGCGATCAAGGGCTGGCGCGTGCTCGTCGGCGCGATCGCGGTGCTGGGCTACCAGTTCGGCGACGACCTCCGGAACGCCGCCGAGCTCGTCGGCGACGGCCGCTGGCGGTTCGTGGTCGGCGGGCTCGTGCTCGTCGCCGCGGTCGGCTTCGTGTACGCGCTGCTCGCGTGGCGCATGACCCGGTTCGCGGTGACGGACCAGGCCGTGCACCTGCACACCGGCGTGCTGTTCCGCCAGCAGCGCCAGGCGCGGCTCGACCGGCTCCAGGCGGTCGACGTCGTGCAGCCGCTGCTCGCGCGCATCACGGGCCTCGCCGAGCTCAAGCTTGAGGTGGCCGGCGGCTCCGGCTCCGCCGTCTCGCTCGCGTTCCTCAAGCAGGACGAGGCCGAGGCGCTGCGCTCGGAGCTGCTCGCGCGCGCCGCGGGCCTGCACGTCGGGGCCGGCGCGCCGCAGGGCGGTCCCGTGGTCGAGGCGGCGCCGGAGCACCAGGTCTTCGAGGTCCCGATGGCGCGGCTCGTGCAGTCGGTGCTGCGCTCGGGCGTGACCCTCTGGGCCGGCGTGTTCGTCGTGCCGGTGATCGTGGGCGTGGTCTGGACGCGGGAGCCGGGCGCCGTGTTCATCATGGTGCCCGCGTTCTTCGGGATCGCCGGGGCCATCTGGTCGGCGATCAACCAGGGCGCGAACTTCCGCGCCGCCATCTCGCCGGACGGCATCCGGCTGCGCCACGGCCTCACGGAGGCGCGCGCGCAGACGGTGCCGCCGGGCCGCGTCCAGGCGCTCGCGATCACGCAGGGCCCGTTGTGGCGCGGCAAGGACTGGTGGCGCGTGCAGATGAACGTCGCCGGCTACGGGGGAGCGGGCGAGCAGCAGACGGAGAACGTGCTGCTCCCCGTGGGCACGCGCGACGACGCGGTGCTGGCGCTGTGGCTCGTCCTGCCCGACCTGGGGGTGGCCGACCCGCGCGCGGTCGTCGAGGCGGGGCTCTCGGGCTCGGCGGCGGACGACGCGTTCGGCTTCCTGACCGTCCCGCGCCGCGCGCGCCTGCTCGACCTGCTCGCGTGGAACCGGCGCGGGGTGCTCGTGACCGACCGCGCCCTGCTCGTGCGCTCGGGGCGCTTCATCCGGCGGCTCGTCGTCGTCCCGCACGAGCGCACGCAGTCCCTGCAGCTCGACCAGGGCCCGCTCCAGCGGCGGTTCGGGGTCGCGTCGCTCGTCGTGCACTCGACGCCCGGACCGGTCAGCCCGCGCGTGGACCACCTCGACGCCGCGGTCGCGGCGGCGCTGCTCGACGAGCAGGCGGAGCGCGCGCGCACGGCCCGGGCGAACGCGGGGCCGGAGCAGTGGATGCGGCGCGAGGGCACGGCGTGAGCGGTGAGCGCCGGCCCGGGCGCCTCGGCGTCGGGGTCGTCGGTGCCGGCCGCGTCGGTGCGGTGCTCGGCAGCGCGCTGCGCGCCGCGGGGCACCCCGTCGTGGCCGTCAGCGCCATCTCGGCGGAGTCGCGCGAGCGCGCCGAGCAGCTGCTGCCAGGCG
Source organism: Cellulomonas cellasea (assembly GCF_006538745.1). Lineage (GTDB taxonomy): Bacteria > Actinomycetota > Actinomycetes > Actinomycetales > Cellulomonadaceae > Cellulomonas_A > Cellulomonas_A cellasea. The sequence goes on from NZ_BJLR01000018.1 coordinate 26,669, forward strand.
TGCCCGTGGTCGACGTCCCCGAGGTCGTGCGGCGCTCCGAGCTCGTGCTGCTCGCGGTGCCCGACGACGCGCTCGAGGGGCTCGTGACGGGGCTCGCAGACGTCGGCGCGTGGCAGATGGGCCAGATCGTCGCGCACACGTCCGGGCGGTACGGGGTCGGCGTGCTCGCCGCCGCACGCTCGGCCGGCGTCATCCCGCTCGCGCTGCACCCCGCGATGACGTTCACGGGCACGTCGCTGGACCTCGCCCGGCTGGTCGGCTGCACGTTCGCGGTGACCGCGCCGGGCCCGGTGCTGCCGATCGGCCAGGCGCTCGTCGTCGAGGTCGGCGGTGAGCCCGTCGTCGTCGCCGAGGAGGCCCGCCCGCTCTACCACGCGGCCCTCGCGCACGGCGCGAACCACCTCGTCGTGCTCGTCGCGCAGGCCGCGCAGGCGCTCGCGGCCGCCGGCGTCGACGACCCCGGCCGCGTGCTCGGGCCCCTGCTGTCCGCCGCGCTCGACGGGTCGCTGCGCGCCGCCTCGGCGGGTGCACCGGCGTCGCCCGGCGGCGTGGCGAGCGGCGGGCCGGGCGCGATCACCGCGCTCACCGGACCCGTGCGGCGCGGCGACGCGGGCACGGTGCGCGACCACGTCGAGGTGCTCGGTGCGCTCGGGGCCGGCACGGGCGCGGTCGACGTCCCGCTGAGCTACCGCACGCTCGCCCGGGCGGCGACGTCGCGCGCGCTCGCGGCCGGCCTGCTCGACGCGGGGGCCGCGCAGACGCTGCTCGACGCGCTGACCGAGCCGCCCCGGGTGGCGGGCATGCCGGAGGACCGCGCAGCGTTGGACGGGGTGGGACCGCCCGGCGCCGACGGCCCGGGTGACCACGGGGCCGCGCAGGACGCGCCGGACCCCGACGACGACCGCACGCAGGAGGACGACGCATGACCGCGCACGAGCACCGCAGCGGGCCGGCCCTGGTCCGCACGCGGGCGGAGCTGGCCGCGGCGCTCGCGGCCCAGGACGCCGGGGGCGGCGGCGCCGGCACCGACGCCGCCGACCTCCCCGCCCGCGCGGTCGTGATGACCATGGGCGCCCTGCACGCCGGGCACCTCGAGCTCGTGCGCGCCGCCCGCGCCGCCGCCCGGCACGTCGTCGTGACGATCTTCGTCAACCCGCTGCAGTTCGGGGCGGGCGAGGACCTCGACCGCTACCCGCGCGACCTCGACGGCGACCTCGCGCTGCTCGCGGGCGACGGGCTGCTGGGCCCGGGCGACGTCGTCTTCGCCCCGACCCCGGACGTCGTCTACCCGGGCGGCGACCCGATGGTGCGCGTCGCGGCCGGGCGGATCGGCGAGGTGCTCGAGGGGCGCTCGCGCCCGGGCCACCTCGACGGCGTGCTGACCGTCGTGCTCAAGCTCCTGCACCTCACGCGCCCGTCGGTGGCGCTGTTCGGCGAGAAGGACGCGCAGCAGCTCAGCGCGGTGCGCCGCATGGTCCACGACCTCGACGTGCCCGTCGAGGTCCGCGGCGTGCCCACGGTGCGCGACGTCGACGGCCTGGCCCTGTCGTCGCGCAACGCCTACCTGAGCCCCGGAGAGCGCACGCAGGCCCTGTCGCTCTCGCGCGGGCTCGTGGAGGCTCGCGACCTGGCCGAGGCGGGCAAGGACCCCGGCGACGTCGTGCACGCCGTGCAGGCGGCGCTCGCGCAGGCCGGCGTCGTGGACGTGGACTACGTCGCGCTCGTCGACGCGGCAGGCTTCGAGGACGTGCGACCCGGGTTCGCCGGCACCGCGGTCCTCGCGGTCGCCGCCCGCGTAGGCTCCACCCGGCTCATCGACAACGTCCGGCTGACCCTCGGAGACCCCGAGGGGGCCGGGCCCGACCGACCCGAGGGGACCCGATGACCTCGCTCCAGCGACCGATGATGATCGGCAAGATTCACCGTGCGACCGTGACGCAGGCCGACCTGCACTACGTCGGGTCGATCACGGTGGACGCCGACCTGCTCGCCGCCGCGGACCTGCTCCCCGGGCAGCAGGTGGACGTCGTCGACGTGACGAACGGTGCCCGCCTCACGACGTACGCGATCGCGGGCGAGGCCAGCTCGGGCCAGGTGTGCATCAACGGGGCCGCGGCCCACCTCGTGCACCCCGGCGACGTCGTGATCCTCATCGCGTACGGGATGCTCTCGGACGCCGAGGCGCGCACGTACTCCCCGCACGTCGTGCTCGTCGACGCGGACAACCGCATCGTCGGGGCGGGCGACGACCCCGGGCAGGTGCCGCCCGAGTGGACCGAGCTGTCGGGGCTCGAGCCGAGCGGGGTGCCGTTCGCGCAGGGCCGCAGCCTCGTCCAGGGCCCGCACCCGGCGATCCCCGGCGCACCCCGATGACGCTCGCCCCGGCGCCGGCGAACCCGCACGGGCTCGAGGCGCGCGAGGGGGAGGGCGTCGTCCTCGCCTCGCACCTCGCGGCGCCGGAGCCGGGGTGGACCGCGCGGGCCGACGCGGTCGTCGTCGGCTCGGGCATCGCGGGCCTGACCGCGGCGCTCGAGCTGCGCACCCGCGTGCCGCGCGTGCTGCTCGTGACCAAGGGCGTGCTCGCGTCGGGGTCTACGCTGTGGGCGCAGGGCGGCATCGCGGCCGCGCTCGACCCCGGCGACTCGCCCTCGGCGCACCTCACGGACACGCTCGTCGCCGGGGCCGGCGTGTGCGACCCGCGCGCGGTCGAGGTGCTCGTGACCGAGGGCCCCGCGCGCGTGCGCGAGCTCGTCGCGGGCGGGGCGGTGTTCGACCGGGCCGCCGACGGCGAGATCGCGCTGACCCGCGAGGGCGGCCACCACGCGGACCGGATCGCGCACGCGGGCGGGGACGCGACCGGCGCGGAGATCTCCCGCGCGCTCGTCGCGCAGCTCGACGCGGTGCGCTCCGACCCCGGCATCGAGGTCATCGAGCACGCGCTCGTGCTCGACCTGCTCACGGGCCCGGCCGGGCCGGACGGCGAGCCCGGCGCGGTCTGCGGCGTGACGCTGCACGTGATCGGCGAGGGCACGCGCGACGGCGTCGGTGCGGCGCTGGCCCCCGCGGTCGTGCTCGCGACCGGCGGGATCGGGCAGGTCTTCCGCTCCTCGACCAACCCCGTGCAGGCGACGGGCGACGGGATCGCCGCGGCGCTGCGGGCCGGCGCCCGGCTCGGCGACCTCGAGTTCGTGCAGTTCCACCCGACCGTGCTGTGGCTCGGCTCGGGCGTGCGCGGGCAGCTCACGCTCGTCTCGGAGGCCGTGCGCGGCGAGGGCGCCTACCTCCTCGACACCGACGGCGTGCGGTTCATGCCCGCGGTGCACCCGATGGCCGAGCTCGCGCCGCGCGACGTCGTCGCGCACGCGATCGTCACGCAGCTGGCCCGGACCGGCTCGGAGCACGTGCTGCTCGACGCGCGGCACCTGGGCGGCGACTTCCTGCGCCGGCGGTTCCCGACGATCCATGAACGCCTCCTCGAGCACGGCATCGACCTGACGACGGACCTCGTGCCGGTCGCCCCCGCGCAGCACTACCACTCGGGTGGCATCGTCACCGACCTCGTGGGCCGGGCGTCGCTGCGCGGGCTCTACGCCGCGGGCGAGGTCGCGTGCACCGGCGTGCACGGCGCGAACCGGCTCGCCTCGAACTCGCTGCTCGAGGGGCTCGTGTTCGCGCACCGCGCCGCGCGGGACATCGCCGAGCGGGTCGGCGCGGGCGAGCTGGTCCCGGAGGACCCCGAGCAGCGTCCCGGCCGTGCCGCGCTGGTCGCGGGCGCGAGCCGCTCGCGCATCCAGCGGCTCGCGTCGTCCGGACCGGGCGTGCTGCGCTCCGGCGACGGGCTGCGGGCCGCCGCCGAGGGGCTCGCGGGCGTCCGGACGGACGCGCACGTCGTCTCGCACGGGTCCTCGGGGGTCGTCGCCGACCCGCAGACCGCCGAGTGGGAGACCACGAACGTGCACCAGGTCGCGACCGTGCTGACCGCGACGGCGCTCGAGCGCGAGGAGAGCCGCGGCGGTCACGCGCGCACGGACTTCCCCGTGCCCGACGACGCGTGGCGCCTGCGGATCGAGGCGCGCCTCGACGCCGACGGCCGGCTCGTGACCGAGCGGGTGCCGCTCGCCGGGGACGTCCCGCCCGCCTGACGACGGCGGTCGGGCGCCGGGTCCGTCGGCGGCGGACGCCGGGCCATCGGCGCCGGACCGCCGGGCCGTCGGCGCCGGACCGCCGGGCCGTCGGCGCCGCACCGCCGGGACGTCGGCGGGGGACGCCGGGGTCAGCGCCCCGGCACGTCCACGGGGAGCCCGGCCCGACGCCACGCGCTCGTGCCGCCCACGACGTTGACGGACTCGACGCCCTGCGCCTCGAGCCAGCCCGCGGCCTGCGCCGAGCGCCCGCCCGACTCGCATACGAGGTGCACCGGCGTCGGCAGCCCGAGGACCTCGGGCGCGCGCGCGACGAGCTCCGACAGCGGCACCGACAGCGCCCCGGGGACGTGCCCACCGGCGTACTCGTCGGCCTCCCGCACGTCGACGACGGTCGCGGTGGGGTCCTCGCTCAGCAGCGCGTGCAGCCGGGCGACGTCGATCTCGTTCACGCGGGTCCTCCTGGGGGTGGGCGGCGGTGGTGCGCCGGGGCCGACGGCGCGCGGCCGCGTCCCAGGATGCGGTGCGCGCGGCCGGAACGGAAGCGACGGGGCCGACCCGGCACCGGGTCGCGCCGCGCCGCCCGCTCCTGCCGCCGCGACGCCCCCGCGGGACGCCGGCCCTCGGCCGCCCGCGCGCGGCTACCGTGGCGGCGTGACCGCGCAGACCCCGCCCGCCGCCTCGACCCCCGCCACCCCGCACGACGCGCCCGACGCCGCGTGGCTCGCCCGACTCGTCGGCGTCGCGCTCGACGAGGACCTCGGCCCGGCGCCCGGCCGCGACGTGACGACGCAGGCCACCGTCCCCGCGGACGAGACGGGCGCGGCGGACGTCGTGGCGCGCGCCGACGGGGTCGTCGCCGGGCTCGTCGTCGTCGCGGAGGTGCTCGACCAGGTCGCGACCCGGCTGGGCCTCGCGCCCGCGACGGTCGACCTCCGCGTGCCGGACGGGACGCGCGTGCGCCGCGGGGACGTGCTCGCGACGATCGCGGGCCCCGTCCAGGTCCTGCTCGTCGCGGAGCGGACGCTGCTCAACCTCGTCTCGCGCGCGTCGGGGGTCGCGACCCACACACGCCGCTGGGCCGACGCGCTCGGCGGCACGGGCGCGCAGGTGCTCGACACCCGCAAGACGACCCCGGGCCTGCGCGCGCTCGAGAAGTACGCGGTGCGCTGCGGCGGCGGCACGAACAAGCGCATGGGCCTGTACGACGTCGCGATGGTCAAGGACAACCACGTCGTGGCGGCGGGCTCGGTCGCCGCGGCGGTCGAGGCGGTCCGCACACGCTTCCCCCACGTCACGATCCAGGTCGAGGCGGACACGCTCGCGCAGGCCCTCGAGGCCGTCGAGGTCGGCGCGCGCTTCCTGCTGCTCGACAACATGCCGCCCGCGGTGCTGGCCGAGGTCGTCGCCGCGGTCCGGGCGGGCGAGGCGCGCACCGGCCGGGTCGAGCTCGAGGCGACGGGCAACCTGACGCTCGACGTGGCCGCCGACGTCGCCCGCACGGGGGTCGACTACCTCTCGGTCGGGGCGCTGACGCACTCCAGCCCGATCTTGGACGTCGCGCTCGACCTGACGCCGGCCGCGACATCCTGACGCCGGACGGGCTCCCTGCTGGGCGCCCCGGCCCCGGCGTCCGCCCGGACCCCCGGGCGCCGGGAGCGGGCGCGCCGGTCGGTAGGATCGTCCGGTGACCGAGAGCGTGCCCGCCGGGGCGGACGACGAGCAGACCGAGGACCTCCCCGAGCAGATGCGGGTCCGCCGCGAGAAGCGTGAGCGCCTGCTCGCCGAGGGCGAGGCGTACCCCGTCTCGGTCCCGCGCACCCACACCCTCGCGCAGGTCCGTGCGGCGCACCCCGACCTCGAGCCGGGCACCGAGACCGACGACGTCGTGGGCGTCGCCGCGCGCGTGGTGTTCCTGCGCAACACCGGCAAGCTGTGCTTCGCGACGCTGCAGGACGGCGAGGGCACCCGCCTGCAGGTCATGCTGAGCCTCGCCGAGGTGGGCGAGGAGTCGCTGGGCCGCTTCAAGGCGCTCGTCGACCTCGGGGACCACCTGTTCGTGCACGGGCGCGTCATCTCCTCGCGCCGCGGCGAGCTCTCGGTGTTCGCGGACGACTGGCAGATCGCGGCCAAGGCGCTGCGCCCGCTCCCGGTGCTGCACAAGGACCTCTCGGAGGAGGCCCGCGTCCGTCAGCGCTACGTCGACCTCATCGCCCGCCCGGCCGCGCGCGACGCCGCCCGGCTGCGCGCCGCCGTCGTGCGCTCGCTGCGCGACAACCTGCACGGGCGCGAGTTCCTCGAGATCGAGACGCCGATGCTGCAGACGCAGGCCGGCGGCGCCGCAGCCCGCCCGTTCGTCACGCACATGAACGCGTTCGACATCGAGCTGTACCTGCGGATCGCTCCCGAGCTGTTCCTCAAGCGCGCGGTCGTCGGCGGGATCGAGCGCGTCTTCGAGATCAACCGGAACTTCCGCAACGAGGGTGCCGACTCCACGCACTCGCCCGAGTTCGCGATGCTCGAGGCGTACGAGGCCTACGGCGACTACGACACGATGGCGACGCTCACGCAGGACCTCGTGCAGACCGCCGCGAACGACGCCCTCGGCGGCACGGTCGTGATCCTCCCGAACGGCGAGGACTACGACCTCGGCGGGCAGTGGACGCAGCTGTCGATGTACGAATCGCTCTCGGAGGCGCTCGGCGAGGAGATCACGCACGACACCCCCGACGAGCGGCTCACGACGCTCGTGGAGAAGTTCGACATCCAGATCGACCCCCGCCGGCAGAACCACGGCAAGCTCGTCGAGGAGCTGTGGGAGCACCACGTCGGCAACGACCTGTGGGCGCCGACGTTCGTGCGCGACTTCCCGGTCGAGACGAGCCCGCTCACGCGCGACCACCGCACGAAGCGCGGGCTCGTCGAGAAGTGGGACCTGTACGTGCGCGGCTTCGAGCTCGCGACCGCCTACTCCGAGCTCGTCGACCCGGTGATCCAGCGCCAGCGTTTCGAGGCGCAGGCCCTGCTCGCGGCCGCGGGCGACGACGAGGCCATGCAGCTCGATGAGGACTTTCTCACCGCCGTCGAGTACGCGATGCCGCCGGCCGGCGGGATGGGGATGGGCGTGGACCGCCTGCTCATGGCGCTGACCGGGCTCGGCGTCCGCGAGACGATCCTGTTCCCGCTCGTGAAGCCGCAGGCCTGAGGAATTGCCGTCGGGCGTCCGGCGAGATCGCCGGGCGTAGACTTGTCGCGATGAACGGCTTCCTTCTCGCCCTCGCCGCGCTGCTGCCCTCGCTGGGCGTCGGCGCGATCTTCTGGTATGTGATGCGGGCGCTCGTGAATGCCGACCGCACGGAACGTGCGGCATTGGCGCGCATGGACGCGCAGGATGCGGAGCGCGCCGCGAAGGCCAAATCTGCTCGGTCTGAATCAGATAGCTGATACACCGGTCTGTTGGTGCGGGCGCAGCGATCCTTCTGGTGCACGCGGCTTCCCTTTGACGCAACTTTCGAATGGTGCGATGCTGCGTTCAACACCCCGTGAGAATCCCCCCTCGCACCAGGAGAAGAACAATGGCCCAGAAGGTCCAGGTCCTGCTCGTCGACGACATTGACGGCGGCACCGCCGACGAGACCGTCTCTTTCTCGATCGACGGAGTGTCCTACGAGATCGACCTGACGTCGGAGCACGCGAACGAGCTGCGCGAGTCGCTCGCGACGTGGGTGGGCCACGCGCGCAAGACGGGCGGCCGGGCGTCCTCGTCGGCCGGTCGCAGCGGGCGCAGCAGCACGCGTCGCTCGTCGGGCTCGTCCTCGAGCGGCGACGCCGGTGCGATCCGCGACTGGGCGAAGGCCAACGGCCACCCGGTCTCCGAGCGCGGCCGCATCTCGGCGGACGTCAAGGCCGCCTACGAGGCTGCGCACTGACCCCAGCTCGACCCTGCCGCGGTCGCCCGCGGTGCACCGAAGAACGACGAGTGCCCGGCACCACCCCATGGGTGCCGGGCACTCGTGCGTCCGGGCCGGGTGGGAGGGCACCCGGGCCGGGCGGGACGCGCGCCGCCCCGCACCGGGCGGACGCGCGTCGGTCGGCTCAGGCGGGACGGGTCCCGGTGAGCTCGCGAACGGCCGCGTACTGCTCCCGCACGCGCGGCGCGGGCTCGGCGCGGTAGACGGTCGACTCGCCGGCACCGGTCCACGCGGGCGGCGTCGGCTCGCCCGAGAGCACCCAGGCCGCCTGACGCGCGGCACCGTCGGCCACGTACTCGCCGGGGGTGGGGACGGTCACGTCGAGCCCGAGGACGCTCGGGGCGATCTCGCGCACCGCCTGGGACTGCGCGCCGCCGCCGATGAGGAACACGCGCTCGACCTGCACGCCCTGCGCCCGCAGCGCGTCGAGGCCGTCCGCGAGGGCGCACAGCATGCCCTCGACGGCCGCGCGCGCGAGGTGCGCCGGGGTCGTGTTGGCGAGCCGGATGCCGTGCAGCGCGCCCGTGGCGTCGGGCTTGTTCGGCGTGCGCTCGCCCTCGAGGTACGGCACGAGCACGAGGCCGTCGGCGCCCGCGGGTGCCGCGAGGGCGAGCTCGGAGAGCCCCGCGTGGTCGACCCCCAGCATGCGCGCGGCGGCGTCCAGGACGCGCGAGGCGTTGAGCGTGCAGGCGAGCGGCAGGAACGCGCCGGTCGCGTCGGCGAAGCCGGTCACGAGGCCCGAGCCGTCGGCGCTCGGCGCGGAGGCGATCGCCGAGACGACGCCGGACGTGCCGATCGAGATGGCGACGTCACCGGGCACGAGACCGAGGCCGAGCGCGGCGGCGGCGTTGTCGCCCGCACCGGCGCCGAGCAGCGGGCCGCGCGCACCGACCGCCGAGGTCCCGGCGGGCTCGCCGGGGCGCACCACGCGCGGCAGCACCGCGTCGTGGCCGAGCGCGAGCTCGAGGAGGTCGCGGCGGTAGTCGTCGGTGAACGGGGACCAGTAGCCCGTGCCGGAGGCGTCGGAGCGGTCGGTCGTGAGCGCCTCGAGCCCGGTGCGGCCGGTGCCCGGCCCGTGGCCCGCGAGGCGCCACGTGAGCCAGTCGTGGGGGAGGGCGACGGCGGCGACGCGCGCGGCGTTCTCCGGCTCGGCGTCGCGCAGCCAGCGCAGCTTGGTCACGGTCAGCGAGGCGACGGGCACCGAGCCGGTCGCCTGCGCCCACGCGGTGGCACCGTCCAGCAGCGGGGCTCCCTCGGACGCACCGACGGCGCCGTCGCGCGGCGTGCCGTCGAGCTCGCCGATGAGGTCGAGGGCGGCCTGCGCCGAGCGCGTGTCGTTCCACAGCAGCGCGTCGCGGACCACGTTCCCGTCGGCGTCGAGCGCGACCATGCCGTGCTGCTGACCGCCGACGGCGATCGCGTCGACGTCGTCGAGCCCGCCCGCGTCCGCGATCGCGGCCTGGAGCGCGTCCCACCAGCGGGCGGGGTCGATCTCGGTGCCGTCGGGGTGCGAGGCGCGCCCGGAGCGGACGAGCGCCCCCGTCTGCGCGTCGCGGACGACGACCTTGCAGGACTGGGTGGAGGAGTCCACCCCGGCGACGAGCGTCATGTGCGTGTGCCCTTCGTGCGAGGAGCCGGGCCCGGCGTCCGCGGGGTGCGGTCGCCGGGCCCGGCCGGGATTTCTCGGGTCGTGCGGTCGTGCAGTCGTGCTGGGCCGGTCAGCAGCGGTCAGCGCGCGCCGATGGCGTGCTCGAGCGCGAGCTGGTTGAGGTGCACGAAGTCGAAGCCGCGCGCCGCGACGGCGTCGACGTCGAGGTCCTCGTACGCGGAGCGGTCCGCCAGGAGGTCGGCCAGGGTCTCGCCCTCGCCGAGCGTGGGCTGCGCCAGCTCGAGCACGCCGGACGCCTCGAGCGCCGCCTGGACCTCGGGGTCCGCACGGAACGCGAGCGCACGCTCCTTGAGCAGCAGGTAGGTGCGGATGTTCGCCTCGGCGGACGCCCAGACACCCTCCATGCTCTCGGTGCGCGAGGGCTTGTAGTCGAAGTGGCGGGGGCCGTCGTAGCGCGGGCCGCCGCTCGGGAAGCCGTTCTCGACGAGGTCGACCGTGGCGAAGGCGGAGAACAGGTCGCCGTGACCGAAGACGAGGTCCTGGTCGTACTTGATGGACCGCTGGCCGTTCAGGTCGATGTGGAACAGCTTGCCCGCCCACAGCGCCTGGGCGATGCCCGACGTGTAGTTGAGGCCGGCCATCTGCTCGTGGCCCGTCTCCGGGTTGAGGCCGACGATGTCGCCGTGCTCGAGCTTGGCGATGAAGCCGAGCGCGTGCCCGATCGTCGGGAGGATGATGTCGCCGCGGGGCTCGTTGGGCTTGGGCTCGATGGCGATCTTGAGCCCGTAGCCCTTCTCCTTGATGTACGCGGCGACGGTGTCGATGCCCTCGGCGTAGCGGTCGTGCGCGGCGTTGAGGTCCTTCGCGGAGTCGTACTCCGCGCCCTCGCGCCCGCCCCACATGACGAAGGTGTCGGCGCCGAGCTCGGCGGCGAGGTCGACGTTGCGGACGATCTTGCGCAGCGCGTAGCGGCGCACGCGGCGGTCGTTCGAGGTGAACGCGCCGTCCTTGAACATCGGGTGCGTGAACGTGTTCGTCGTGACCATCTCGACGGTGATGCCGGTCTCGTCGAGCGCGCCCTTGAAGCGGGCGAGGATCTCGTCGCGGGTCTTCGCGTCGGAGCCGAACGGGACGACGTCGTCGTCGTGGAACGTCACGTGCGCGACGCCGAGCTTGGCGAGCTGGTGCACGGACTCGACCGGGTCGAGCCACGGGCGGGTCGCGTCGCCGAACTGGTCGCGCGCCTCCCACCCGACGGTCCAGAGACCGAACGAGAACTTGTCTGCGGGGGTGGCCTTGGGCGCCATCGGGTTCTCCTCCACGAGAGCCGGGGGAATTTGTTGTACGAGTGAACTTATGCGCGCGAGCGGCTAGGGTCAAGTCATGGCCCCCGATCGAAGCGATGCCGCCGCGCCGTCCCGCGCGTCGGCCGCCGCGTCCGCGGGTGCACCGGTCGTCCGCCGGGCCCGGGGCGCCGGGGCGCTCTCGGCCGCCGGCCGGCCCTCCGCGACGCGCGTGCGTGCACCGCGCCGGGCCGCGGGTCAGGCCTCGCTGCGCGAGCACAACCTGAGCCTCACGCTCCAGCACGTCCTCGACGCGCACGCCCCGCTCTCGCGCGCCGACATCGCGTCCGCGACGGGCCTGGCGCGCGCGACCGTCTCGGGTCTCGTCGACCAGCTCATCGAGGCGCAGCTCGTCGTCGAGCTCGAGCCGCTCGCGTCCCAGCGCGCCGGCCGCCCGGCGGTCCCGCTCGCACCGGCGCGGGGCACGGTCGCGGCGCTCGGGATGGAGGTCAACGTCGACTACGTCGGGGTGCGCGCGCTCGACCTCGCGGGCCGCGTGCTGACCGAGCGCGTCGAGCTCGGCGACCTACGCGGGAGCCGGCCCGAGGCGGTGCTCGACCGCCTGGCCCAGATGGCGGGCCGGGTCGCGGCGAACCTCAGCGCCGACGGCGTCCGGGTCGCCGGCACCGCGCTCGCGCTGCCCGGGCTGGTCGACCGCGTGACCGGCCCCCTGCGCGTCGCGCCGAACCTCGGGTGGCGGGACGTCGACGTCGTCGCGCACCTCACGACCCACCCGGTGCTCGCGGGCTTCCCGCCGCGCCTGGCCAACGAGGCGAACCTCGCCGCGCGCGCTGAGGCGCATGCGCGCAGGTCGGCGGGCCGCCCGAGCTTCGTGTACGTCTCGGGCGAGGTGGGCATCGGCGGGGCGATCGTCCTCGACGGCGAGATCTTCCTCGGGCGGCACGGGTGGAGCGGCGAGCTCGGGCACACCGTGCTCGACCCGTTCGGCCCGGGTCGCGGCACGCTCGAGGAGTACGCCGGGCTCGACGCGCTCGTGCGCGGCGCGGGCCTCGAGTCGGGCGCGCCGCTCGCGGACCTCGTCGCGGCGGCCGACGCGGGCGACCGGGCGGCGCTCGACTCGCTGCGCCGCGGCGGCACGGCCCTCGGCGTCGCGCTCGCGAACGTCGTCAACGTCGTCGACGTCGGGCTCGTCGTCCTCGGCGGCACGTTCGGGCAGATCTACCCGCACGTGCGCGACGCGGTCGCGGAGCAGCTCGACCGCTGTGTCATCTTCGGGGGGTGGTCACCCGTGGAGCTGAGCGAGGCCCGGGCGGGGGAGTACCCGGCGATGACCGGGGGCGCCCTCGCGGTGCTGCGCGCGGTCGCCGCGGACCCGATCGGCTGGTCCGGCACGGGGCAGGACACCCTCGCCCGCGCAGGAGGGTGACGGCCGCCGGCCGCGGCCCCTCGCTCGTCCGGGTGACGCGGTGCGGCAGCCGGGTGCCCGATTCGTCCATGTGACCGCTCACATCGAGAGATCCGGGCATCGTCACCGGGATGTGATCGGGCCGTTGTGCAATCGTGACCTTCAACAGTTGTACTGTCCTTGCGCAGGATGGGTCCACATCCTAAATTCATCGCGACAACAAACTCGGGTCGGCCGACCCGAGTGCACATCAGGCGAGGGTGCCTGACGGCGACCGCAGGTCGTCACGGGGTACCCCGAACCCGACGCGAGGACGCGTCACCTCACCGCCGGGCAGTCCGGCGGTCGGACGAAGGGTCGACAACGATGTCTCTCAGAACCACCAAGGTCGTCGCGGCGTTCGCCGGCGCGGCACTCCTCGTCGGCGGCCTCGCGGCGTGCAGCCAGGAGCGTGCCGCCGAGACCCCCGAGGGCGACGGCGCCGCCGCTGCCGAGGGCGGCCTCATCGGCATCGCGATGCCGACGAAGAGCCTCGAGCGCTGGAACAAGGACGGCGCGCACCTCGAGGAGCTCCTCCAGGAGGCGGGCTACGAGACGACGCTGCAGTACGCCGACAACCAGGTCGACCAGCAGATCACGCAGCTCCAGAACATGATCAACCAGGACCCTGAGGTCCTCGTCGTCGCCTCGATCGACGGCACCGCGCTCGGCCCGGTGCTCGCGCAGGCGAAGGAGAAGGACATCGCGGTCATCGCCTACGACCGCCTGATCAACGGCACCGACGACGTCGACTACTACGCGACGTTCGACAACTACGAGGTCGGCAAGCTCCAGGGCGAGTTCATCGTCGAGCAGCTCGGCCTCGAGACCGAGGCGGGCCCGTTCAACCTCGAGCCGTTCGCCGGCTCGCCGGACGACAACAACGCCAAGTTCTTCTTCTCCGGCGCGTGGGACGTCCTCAAGCCGTACGTCGACGAGGGCAAGCTCGTCACGCCGTCGGGCAAGGCCCCGAAGAGCAACGACGAGTGGACCAGCATCGGCATCCAGGGCTGGGGCTCCGACGACGCCCAGTCCGAGATGGAGAACCGCCTGAACTCGTTCTACGCCGGCGGCACCAAGGTCGACGTCGTGCTCTCCCCGAACGACTCGCTCGCGCTCGGCATCCAGCAGGCGCTCGAGGGTGCCGGCTACACGCCGGGCACCGACTGGCCGCTCATCACGGGCCAGGACGCCGACAAGGCCAACGTGCAGAACATGCTCGCCGACAAGCAGTCGATGTCGGTCTGGAAGGACACCCGCACGCTCGGTGACCAGGTCGCCAAGATGGTCGACCAGATCGTCACGGGTGAGGACGTCGAGGTCAACGACGAGGAGACCTACGACAACGGCAACAAGGTCGTCCCGACCTACCTGCTGCCCCCGCAGGTCGTGACGAAGGACGACGTGGAGTCGGTGCTCGTGGAGTCCGGCTTCTACAAGGCCAGCGACCTCGGTCTCTGACACCCGGAACCGGTCGGCCGGTCGGGGCGGCGCACGCCGCCCCGACCGGCCTCCGCCCGGACCGCGCCGGGCGTCCGGCGGTCCACCGACGAACACGACTGCGAGCAGACATGACAGGCGATCACACGATCCTCGAGATGCGGGGCATCACCAAGACGTTCCCGGGCGTCAAGGCGCTGCAGGACGTCACCCTCGAGGTCAGGCGCGGCGAGGTCCACGCGATCTGCGGGGAGAACGGGGCCGGCAAGTCGACCCTGATGAAGGTCCTCTCGGGCGTGTACCCCCACGGGACCTACGAGGGCGACATCTTCTTCGAGGGCGAGCCCTGCGAGTTCAAGGGCATCCGTGACTCCGAGGAGCGCGGGATCGTCATCATCCACCAGGAGCTCGCGCTGAGCCCGTTCCTGTCGATCGCCGAGAACATCTTCCTCGGCAACGAGCGCTCGAAGCGCGGCGTCATCGACTGGAACTCCACGAACGCCGAGGCCGCCAAGCTGCTGGCCCGCGTCGGGCTCACCGAGAGCCCCGACACCAAGATCATGGACATCGGCGTCGGCAAGCAGCAGCTCGTCGAGATCGCCAAGGCGCTGTCCAAGCGCGTCAAGCTGCTCATCCTCGACGAGCCCACGGCCGCGCTCAACGACGACGACAGCGCGCACCTGCTCGACCTGCTCCGCAGCCTCCAAGGCCAGGGCATCACGTCGATCATCATCAGCCACAAGCTCAACGAGATCCACGCCATCGCCGACACCACGACCGTCATCCGCGACGGCCGCACGATCGAGACGATGGAGATGCACGGCGCCGAGCCGGTCTCCGAGGAGCGGATCATCCGCGCGATGGTCGGGCGCTCGCTCGACGCGCGGTTCCCCGACCGGGAGCCCGTGATCGGCGAGGAGGTCCTGCGCATCGAGGACTGGACCGTGCACCACCCGGTGGACCACGGCCGCGTCGTCGTCGACCACGCGAACCTCTCGGTGCGCCGCGGCGAGATCGTCGGCATCGCGGGCCTCATGGGCGCGGGCCGCACCGAGCTCGCGATGAGCGTCTTCGGCCGGGCCTACGGCTCCAACATCTCGGGCCGCATCCTCAAGGACGGCAAGCAGATCCACGTCGGCTCGGTGCGCGAGGCGATCCGGCACGGCATCGCGTACGCGACCGAGGACCGCAAGCGCTACGGCCTCAACCTCATCGACACGATCAAGCGCAACGTGTCGTCGGCCGCGCTCGACAAGGTCGCCCGCCTCGGCGTCGTCGACCGTGAGGGCGAGACGAAGATCGCCGAGCAGTACCGCAAGGACCTCAACGTCAAGACCCCCACGGTCGAGGCCCTCGTCGGCAAGCTCTCCGGCGGCAACCAGCAGAAGGTCGTCCTGAGCAAGTGGATCTTCGCCGACCCGGACGTCCTCATCCTGGACGAGCCGACCCGCGGGATCGACGTCGGCGCGAAGTACGAGATCTACACGATCATGAACGCGCTCGCGGCCCAGGGGAAGGCGATCATCGTCATCTCCTCCGAGCTCCCCGAGCTGCTCGGCACGTGCGACCGCATCTACGCCCTCTCGCAGGGCCGCATCACGGGTGAGGTGTCCCGCGAGGACGCGACCCAGGAGACCCTCATGCACTACATGACCATGGAGAAGGACGGGGCCGCCCGATGAGCACCACCATGACACCCGAGACGCCGGCGCAGGCCCGGGTCTCGCCGCTCGCGCGCCTCCAGGGCATGGGCGGGAACATGCGCCAGTACGGCATCTTCGGCGCCCTCGTCGTGATCGTCGCGCTGTTCCAGGTGCTCACCGACGGCAAGCTGCTGCTGCCCAACAACGTCGCGAGCCTGATCCAGCAGAACGCCTACGTCATGATCCTCGCGATCGGCATGGTCATGGTGATCGTCGCCGGGCACATCGACCTGTCGGTCGGTTCCCAGGTCGCATTCATCGGCGGGCTCGTCGCGCTGATGATGAAGGACATGGGCCTGCCGTGGCTCGTCGCGGTGCTCCTCGGAGTCGCGATCGGCGCGGTGGTCGGCGCCTGGCAGGGATTCTGGATCGCGTACATCGGGATCCCGGCGTTCATCGTCACCCTCGCCGGGATGCTGATCTTCCGCGGTTTCGCGATCCTGCTCGTCGGTGTCACGGTCGCCGGTTTCCCCGCGCCGT
Source organism: Cellulomonas cellasea (assembly GCF_006538745.1). Taxonomy (GTDB): domain Bacteria; phylum Actinomycetota; class Actinomycetes; order Actinomycetales; family Cellulomonadaceae; genus Cellulomonas_A; species Cellulomonas_A cellasea. The sequence goes on from NZ_BJLR01000018.1 coordinate 42,762, forward strand.
TCATCGACATCTCGGGCGGCTCGATCCCGAACTTCCTCGGATTCGCGGGGAACGCGGACGCCGTGACGCTCGTGCTCGGCGCGATCGTGATCGCCGCGCTCGTCGGCAGCCAGGTGCGCGCGCGCTCGGTGCTCAAGAAGCACGACCTCAAGACCGAGGCCGTGCCGCTGTTCCTGACCAAGGTCGTGCTCATCACGGTCGGCATCGGGGCGGTCACCTGGGTGCTGTCGCAGAGCGCCGGCGGGACGCCGATCGTGCTCGTGATCGTCGGCGCGCTGATCCTCGCGTACACGTTCCTCATGGGGCGCACCGTGTTCGGCCGGCACATCTACGCGATCGGCGGCAACGTCCAGGCGGCGGTGCTGTCCGGGGTCAACACGCGCAACGTGAACTTCTGGATCTTCGTCAACATGGGCTTCCTCGCGGGCGTCGCGTCGGTCGTCGTGACCTCGCGCGCCGGTGCGGCGGTCGCGGCCGCCGGGCAGAACTACGAGCTCGACGCGATCGCGGCGTGCTTCATCGGTGGCGCGGCGGTCACGGGCGGCGTCGGCCGGATCTCCGGGGCGATCATCGGCGCGCTCATCATGGGCGTGCTCAACATGGGCCTGTCGATCCTCTCGGTCGACCCGGCCGTGCAGCAGGCGATCAAGGGCTTCGTGCTCCTGCTCGCCGTCGCGTTCGACCTCATCAACAAGCGCCGCGCGGGCGGCTCGCGCTGAGCCACCGGCGCTCCCGCTCTCCCGACGCACCCGCGTCGACCGGCCCCGCGGGGTCAGGTCGGCGCGGGTGCGTCGCGTCCGGGCGGCGGTGCACGACGAGCGCGAGCCCTGCGCCGGTTCGCCGTCTGCAGCGCGGGCGCGGTAGAAGAGGGCATGCCTCCGCGGACCCGGCTGCGCGCCGTCGTGGACGTCGCCGTGACGCTCGCGGCCGTCGTCCTGCTGGTGCTCGCCTGGACGGTCGTCGAGGCGGGTGTGCTCGCGTGGGGCGCGCAGTGGACGGGGCTGTGCTGGGCGGCGCTCGTCCTGCGCGAGCCGCAGCGGTGGCTGCCGCGTCCCCGGGTGCGGGTCGGTGCCGACGAGGTGCGCTGGTACCGGCGCTGCGGGGTCGGGCTGTTCCGGCGCGCGCTCGGTGCGGTGGGCTGGAACCGAGCGGTCGACACGGGCCGCGGGTTCGACGGCACCCGCGCGACGCTCGACGCCCTCGAGGCGGGGACGCGCCGGTCGGAGGGCGCGCACCTGCTGCTGCTCGGCCTCACCGTGCTGCTGGCGGGGGCCGGGCTCGTGCTCGGGCGCCCCGGGGTCGCGGTCTGGTCGGCCGTGCTCGCGGTGCCCTTCCACGTGTACCCGGTGATGCTCCAGCGCACGACGCGGTACCGGCTCCAGCGGCTCGCGGCGCTGCGGGCGGGCTGAGGTCGGGCCGGCGCCGCCGGACGACGCCGCCGCCGGACGACGGTGCCGGACGACGGTGCAGGACTGCGCCGCTGGACTGCGCCGCTGGACTGCGCCGCTGGACGACGCCGCCGGACGCGTCGGGTCCGAGCCGCGCGCACCGCCTACGCTCGGCTCCCGTGACCGAGCAGCCCAGCACCCGTCCCACGACCACCCCGGCGACCGGCTCCGCGCCGGCGCCCGCCCCGTCCGCGGGGTCGCGCGAGCTCTGGGTCGGCACGTACCCGGCCGCGGGCGCCGGCACGCCCGCAGGGCTCGGCGAGGGCGTCTGGCGCGTGACGCTCGACGTCGCGACGGGCGGGCTCCGCGCGGCGCGGCAGGTCGTCGAGACGCCCGCGCCGTCGTTCGTCGCGGTGCACCCGTCGGGGCGCGTGCTGTACGCGGTGGGGGAGCGGTCCGAGGGCACGGTCACGGCGTTCGAGGTCCACGCCGAGGGCGCCGACGGGCCGGAGGCGGTGCGCCTCGAGCCGCTCGCGACCGTCGCGTCCGGCGGCGCCGACCCGTGCCACCTCCTGCTCTCCCCGGACGCGCGCACGCTCTTCGTCGCGAACTACTCGTCGGGCACGCTCGCCGTCCTGCCGCTCGACGCGGACGGCGGGTTCGCGCCCGAGGTGCTCGCGTCCGGTGCCCCCGCGCAGGTCTTCGGCCACACCGGCACGGGGCCCGACGAGAGCCGCCAGGAGTCCCCGCACGCCCACTTCGTCGCGCTCGCGCCCGGCGCCGGGCACGTGCTCGTGTGCGACCTCGGGACCGACGAGGTCCGGCGCTACCGCGTCGAGGCCGACGGCCGGCTCACGGACGACGGCATCGCCGCGACGCTCCCGCCCGGGACGGGCCCGCGCCACCTGGTCTTCTCCGCCGACGGGCGGTTCGCCTACCTCGTCGGCGAGCTCGACGTCACCGTGCACGTCCTCGCGTGGGACGCCGCGACGGCGACCGGCCGCCCGGTCCAGGTCCTGCCCGCGGGCGGCACGGCGGCGGCGGCCGACGCGGCGACGGGGGTCGCGCCGCGTGTGCTGCCCTCGCACGTCACGCTCGACGGGGACCGGCTGCTCGTCGGCGTCCGCGCGGCCGGCGTGCTCGCGGAGCTCGCCGTGGGAGCCGACGGGCTGCTGACGCCCGTCCGGGACCTGCCGCTCGGCGCGGGCGCCTGGCCGCGCCACCACGCCGTGGTCGACGGCTGGACGGTCGTCGCCGAGCAGGTCGCGGGCGCCCTGGTGACGTTCGCCCCGGGCAGCGAGCCGGGCACGGTCCTGCGCCTGCCGGCCCCCGCCTGCGTGGTCGCCGTCGTCTGAGGCGGTCCCCGCGGTCCGCGGGGGTCCAGGACGGTCCGCCCGGTCGGCCCGTGGTCTGCCGGGTCGTGTGCGGTCGCCGTCGCGCGAGCCCGGGGGCCCGGTCGGCGGGTGCGTACCGGTCCGGGGTCGTCCGAGCGTGACGGCGACGGTCCGCGTGTGGTCCGCCCGGGTGATCCCGCCCTCCCGGTTGCCCCCGGCGACGACCGGGCGTCCGGAAGGCGAGACAATGGGCGCACGGCGGGCCCCCGAGGTCGCCCGGGTGCACGCTGGAAGCGCCCGGCACCGCGACCGGCCCGCCCTCCGTCCGACCCGACCCGCCCCCTGGAGCGCCCGTGACCTCCGAGCTGCCGCGCGTCGCGATGCTCTCGGTGCACACGTCGCCGCTCGACCAGCCCGGCACGGGCGACGCGGGCGGGATGAACGTCTACGTCTCGGAGCTGTCGCGCGCGCTCGCGCGCCGGGGCGCCCGCGTCGAGATCTTCACGCGTGCCACGTCGTCGGCCCTCCCGGAGACGGTCGTGCTGCCGGGGACCGACGCGCGCGGCGACGCGCTCTCGCGCGAGGACTCCCGCCGCGTGCTGCTCGCCGAGCACGTCGAGCCCGGCGTCGTGCCGCCCGTGCTGGTCCACCACGTGCCCGCGGGCCCGTTCGAGGGCCTCGACAAGAACGACCTGCCCGGCCAGCTGTGCGCGATGACCGCGGGGGTGCTGCGCTCGGAGGCCGCGCGCCGGCCCGGCTGGTACGACGTCGTGCACTCGCACTACTGGCTCTCGGGGCAGGTCGGCTGGCTCGCGGCGGACCGCTGGGAGGTGCCGCTCGTCCACACGATGCACACCATGGCGAGAGTCAAGAACGCGTCGCTCGCGCCCGGGGACTCCGCCGAGCCGACGGGCCGGATCATCGGCGAGGAGCAGGTCGTCGCCGAGGCGGACGCGCTCGTCGCGAGCACCGCGGAGGAGAGCGACGACCTCGTGGCGCTCTACGACGCGGACCCCGAGCGCGTGCACGTCGTGGCCCCGGGCGTCGACCTCGAGCTGTTCGCGCCGGGCGGCCCCGACGGACGCGCCGAGGCCCGCCGCGCGCTCGGGCTGCCGCTCGACCGGCAGGTCGTGCTGTTCGCCGGCCGCGTCCAGCCGCTCAAGGCGCCCGACGTGCTCGTGCGCGCGCTCGGCGTGCTCGCGCAGCGTCCGGGCGCCGGCCGCGGCGTCCCGCTGCTCGTCGTGCTCGGCGGCCCGAGCGGTCGCCCGACCGCGGTCCGCGAGCTCCAGGCCCTCGCCGCGACGACCGGCCTCGCCGACCACGTCCTGTTCCGCCCGCCCGTCCCGCGCGCCGAGCTGGCGCGCTGGTACCGGGCGGCCGACGTCGTGGCGATGCCGTCGCGCAGCGAGTCGTTCGGGCTCGTCGCGGTCGAGGCGCAGGCGTCGGGCACGCCGGTCCTGGCGTCCGCGGTGGGCGGGCTGCGCTCGGTCGTGACCGACGGGGTGTCGGGCCGGCTCGTGCACGGGCACGACCCCGCGGTCTGGGCCGACGCGATCGAGGAGGTGCTCGCGGACGACGCCGCGCGCGCGACGCTCGGGCTCGGTGCCCGGCGCCACGCCGAGCGCTTCGGGTGGGACGGCGCCGCCGAGCAGGTCCTCAAGGTGTACGCGCTCGCGGCCGCGCGCCGGCGGTCCTGACGCTGCTCACGGGCCGAACGTCCCCGGTGCGCTCGCGCGCGGGTGCGGCAGGATGAACCCATGACCTACACCCTCGTGCTGCTCCGCCACGGCGAGAGCGAGTGGAACGCCAAGAACCTCTTCACCGGCTGGGTCGACGTCCAGCTCTCCGAGAAGGGGGTCGAGGAGGCCAAGCGCGGCGGGACGCTGCTGACGAACGCGGGCGTGCTGCCCGACGTCGTGCACACGTCGCTCCTGCGCCGCGCGATCACCACCGCGAACCTCGCGCTCGACGCCGCCGACCGCCACTGGATCCCCGTCAAGCGCAGCTGGCGCCTGAACGAGCGCCACTACGGCGCCCTGCAGGGCAAGGACAAGAAGCAGATCCGCGACGAGTACGGCGACGACCAGTTCATGCTGTGGCGCCGCTCGTACGACGTCCCGCCGCCGGACATCGAGCTCGGCTCGGAGTTCTCGCAGGACGCCGACGCGCGCTACGCCGGTGAGCCGATCCCGCGTGCCGAGGCGCTCACGCACGTGCTCGACCGCGCGCTGCCGTACTGGCACAGCGACATCGTCCCCGACCTGCAGTCCGGCAAGACGGTGCTCGTGGCGGCGCACGGCAACTCGATCCGCGCGATCGTGAAGTACCTCGACGACGTCGACGACGCGACGATCGCCGGCATCAACATCCCGACCGGCATCCCGCTGCGCTACGAGCTCGACGAGGACACCCTCAAGCCCGTGACGCGCGGCGGCGAGTACCTGGACCCCGACGCAGCGGCCGCGGCCATCGCGGCGGTGGCGAACCAGGGCAAGTAGCCCCGACGACGAACGCCGCGGCGCACCCCTCCGGTGCACCGCGGCGTTCGTCGTACCCGGGGTCGTGGGCCTCGTCGGCGCCCCCAGCGCCTCGTGACGGGCCCCGACCCCGGGGGGTCGAGCAGGTTCAGCGTCCGGCGCGGGTGTCCTCGAAGGTCCCCGTGACGAGGAACGTGACGCGGCGCGCGACCGACACCCCGTGGTCCCCGAAGCGCTCGTAGTACCGGCCGAGCAGCGTGACGTCGACCGTCTCCTGCGGGTTGCCGTTCCAGCCGACGCCGAGCAGCGCGGTGAAGGTGTCGGCGTGCAGCGCGTCGAGCAGGTCGTCGTCGCGCTCGATGCTCTGCGCGACCTCGAGGTCACGCGTCGTGAGCACGGCGGTCGTCCGCTTCGCGACGCGCACCGCGGCCTCGTGCATCTCGGTGAACGTCCCCGACAGCGCGTTCGGGACGGCGACACGGGGGTAGCTGCGGCGCGCGACCTGCGCGATGTGCCGGGCCAGGTCGCCCATGCGCTCGAGCGTCGAGCTCATCCGCAGCGCCGAGACGACGACGCGGAGGTCGGTCGCGACGGGCTGCTGCTGCGCGAGGAGGTGCACGCAGCGCTCGTCGAGGTCGCGCTCGATGGCGTCGATCGCGACGTCGTCGGCGATGACGGTCTCGGCGAGCTGGAGGTCTGCCGTGAGCAGCGCGATCCCCGCGTTGGTGATGGCGTGCTCGACCAGGCGGCTCATCGCCGCGAGGTCGTCGCCGAGCTGGGTCAGCTCGGCCTCGAAGATCTGCCGCATGGTCCCTACTCTCTGCGTGCTGGTGCGCGCGACCGTCACGTTCGCACCCGGAGGTGAACGGCTCCCCGCGCCCAGATGAACATCGGTGAACATCCGGAAGCCATCGGCCCGCACGGGCCGTCCTCGTGCGGGACGCTCCGGGGGCGACCGTACGCTGGCAGACGTGGATGGTCCTGATGGTGTCGTGGCGATCGTCGCCGGCCTGCTCGGTCTCGTCGTCGGGGTCGTCGCGGTGGCGGCGTTCCGGTGGAGCGAGCGTGCGCAGTACAGCGTCCCCGCGCAACCCGAGCGCGAGCTCGACGAGGGTCTGGTGCGCGTGCTCGCGGTGCTGCGCTCGGCCGCCGTGGTGCTCGACGACGACGACCGCGTGGTCCGGGCGAGCCCGCCCGCGTACGCGCTCGGCGTGGTGCGCGAGGGGCAGGTCGTGCACGCCGCGATCCGCGACCTGATCGCCGACGTGCGCCGCTCCGGGGTGATCCGCGACGAGGAGCTCGAGCTGCCGCGCGGCCCCGTCGGGCCCGGCACGCTCATGCTCCAGGTCCGGGTCGCGCAGGTCGGCCCGCGCCACCTGCTCGTGCTCGCGGAGGACCGCACGCAGGCCCGGCGCCTCGAGGCGATCCGGCGCGACTTCGTCGTCAACGTCTCGCACGAGCTCAAGACCCCGGTCGGCGCGCTGTCGCTGCTCGCCGAGACCGTGCAGGACGCCGCGAACGACCCCGAGGCGGTCCGCCGCTTCGCCGGGCGCATGCGCGGCGAGGCCGCCCGGCTCTCGGCGCTCGTGCACGAGATCATCGAGCTCTCGCGGCTCCAGGTCGCGGGCGCGCTGCAGGACATCGCGGTCGTCGACGTCGACGCGGTCGTCGAGGAGTCCGTCGACCGGGCCCGCACCGCGGCGAGCGCCAAGCAGATCCGCCTCGACGTCGGCGGCGAGCGCGGCCTGACGGTGTACGGCGACCACGCCCTGCTCGTGACCGCGGTGCGCAACCTGCTCGACAACGCGGTCGCGTACTCCCCGGAGGGCGCGCACGTCGGGATCGGGGTCCGCGCGGTCGACGGGCTCGTCGAGGTCGCGGTCGTCGACCAGGGCATCGGCATCGCGTCCGACGAGCAGGACCGCGTGTTCGAGCGGTTCTACCGCGTCGACCCCGCACGCTCGCGCGACACGGGCGGCACCGGGCTCGGCCTGAGCATCGTCAAGCACGTCGCGGCCGACCACGGCGGCGAGGTCACCGTGTGGTCGCGGCCCGGCAAGGGCTCGACGTTCACGCTGCGCCTGCCCGTCGGCGCGGTCCCGGACCAGCTGCTCGCGACCCCGCCCGCGGCCCGCACGATCGGCACGCTGCCGACCCCGTCGTCGGCCCCCGGCGCGACCGCACCCGCCACACCCGCACCCGGCAGCCCCACGGCGCCCGCCCCCGCGACCACCACCCCCGCGACCACCACCCCCGCACCCGCGCGGGCCCCCGCCGCCGGCGGGGACGGCCCCGCGCACGAAGGAGCCGCCCGGTGACCCGGATCCTGCTGGTCGAGGACGAGGAGTCCTACCGCGACCCGCTCACGTACCAGCTCGAGCGCGAGGGCTTCGAGGTGGTGACCGCCGCGACCGGCCCCGAGGCGCTCGAGCGGTTCGCCGACGGCGGCGCCGACCTCGTGCTGCTCGACCTCATGCTCCCGGGCCTCTCGGGCACCGAGGTGTGCCGCGAGCTGCGCCGCACGAGCGACGTCCCCGTCATCATGCTGACCGCGAAGGACGGCGAGATCGACAAGGTCGTCGGGCTCGAGATCGGCGCCGACGACTACGTCACGAAGCCGTACTCGTTCCGCGAGCTGCTCGCGCGCGTCCGCGCGGTGCTGCGCCGCCGCGGCGCACCGGCCGCCGCGAGCGCCCCGGCCGACGACGACCTCGACGACGGCACGCTCGAGGTCGGCCCCGTCCGGCTCGACGTGGAGCGGCACACCGTGCACGTGCGCGGCGCGCTCGTCGCGTTCCCGCTCAAGGAGTTCGAGCTGCTCGAGCTGCTGCTGCGCAACGCCGGCCGGGTGCTCACGCGCGGCCAGCTCATCGACCGCATCTGGGGCTCGGACTACGTCGGCGACACCAAGACGCTCGACGTGCACGTCAAGCGCGTGCGGGCCAAGATCGAGGACGACCCGGCCAACCCGACGATGCTGCAGACCGTGCGCGGGCTCGGCTACAAGATCGCGGACACGGACGAAGCGTCCTGAGGGTCCGCGCCGCAAGGCCTGGCCGGTAGTCGTCGACCACCGTTCACCGGGGGTTCACCTCCGGCGGGCCACGCGGTCACTTCCTCTCCTTAGCGTCAGTGGCGCACCGAGGCCCCCGGGGTCCGGTGGGTCTACGACGAAGCATCAGGAGAGGGATTCCCGTGAAGGTTCGACAGCTCGCACGACAGACCGGACTTGTCGGTCTCGTGCTCGTCTCGTCTCTGGCGCTCGCGGCCTGCGGGTCCGACAACAACGCCGGTGACGAGGGGACGGCGGACTCCGCCGCTGTGACCGCGGGGGGCAGCGACATCGAGTGCGGCGAGGGCGGCACGCTCAACGCCGAGGGCTCGTCCGCACAGAAGAACGCGATCGAGCAGGCCATCGCCTCGTTCGAGGAGGTCTGCCCCGACATCACCGTGAACTACAACCCGACCGGTTCCGGCGCGGGCATCACGCAGTTCACGGCCGGTCAGGTCGAGTTCGCGGGCTCGGACTCGGCGCTCAACGCCGACAAGGGCGAGGTCGAGGCGGCGCAGGCGCGCTGCGAGGCCGGCCCGGCGTGGAACATCCCGATGGTGACCGGCCCGATCGCGGTGGCCTACAACCTCGAGGGCGTCGACGAGCTCGTGCTCGACGCGGCCACGACGGCCAAGATCTTCCGCGGCGAGATCACGACGTGGAACGACCCCGCCATCGCCGCGCTGAACGAGGGCGCGACGCTCCCGGGCGACGAGATCCACGTGTTCTTCCGCTCCGACGAGTCGGGCACGACCGACAACTTCACGAAGTACCTCAACGCGGCCTCGGGCGGCGTGTGGACGGACCCCAACGGCAAGTCGTGGCCGTCCTCGGGTGTCGGTGAGGGCCGCGAGAAGTCGGCCGGCGTGTCCGAGGGCGTCAAGACGACGGCCGGTGGCATCACCTACGTCGAGTGGTCCTACGCCAAGGACAACGACCTCGGCATCGCGCAGATCGACAACGGCTCCGGCCCGATCGAGCTCACGGCCGAGACGGTCGCCACCTCGGTCGCCACGGCCGAGCGCGTCGGCGAGGGCAACGACCTCGCCCTCAAGCTCGACTACGCGACGCAGGAGGAGGGCGCCTACCCGATCGTCCTCGTGACCTACGAGATCGTCTGCTCGGCGGGCCTCGACGAGGCCGCCACGGCCGGCGTCAAGGCGTTCCTCACGCACTTCGCCTCGCCCGAGGTCCAGGAGGGCCTCGTCGAGATCGGCTACGCGCCGCTGCCGGAGGACGTGCAGACCGACGTCCTGGCCGCGATCGAGGCCATCGCCTGACCTGACCTCCACGCGCTGCCGGGCCGCACCCGGCCCGGCAGCACCGGACGGGTCGTCGTCGTCCCGGTCCACCCCACGAGGGAGGGCCGGGACGGCGGCACGCACGACTCGGGGCCGCACCGCCGCAGAGCCCGACGCACGACCCCAGCACCGCCCAGCACCACCGAGTGAAGGACGCCGATGGCCACGACCACCAGCACGCCGCGCGTTCCCGACGCGCCGCCGGGCCCCGAGGGCCTGAAGCAGGGCCTGTCGCGCGGGCCCGACCGTGCCTTCAAGATGCTCGCCGGGGGGTCGAGCGCCGTCGTCGTCGCGCTCGTCGTGATCGTCGGGGTGTACCTCATCAGCAAGGCGTGGCCCTCGCTCGCCGCGAACGGCGCGAGCTTCCTGACGTCGCGCGAGTGGAGCGTCGCCGACCCGGACGCCCTGCGCTTCGGCATCGCGCCGCTGCTGTGGGTCACCGTGATCTCGTCGGTGGTCGCGATGGCGATCGCCGTGCCGGTCGCGATCGGCGTCGCGCTCTACCTCACGCACTACGCCCCGCCGCGCGTCGCCAAGCCGTTCGCGTACCTCGTGGACCTGCTCGCCGCGGTGCCGTCGATCGTGTTCGGCCTCTGGGGCGCGCGCGTGCTCATGCCGTACGTGCAGCCCTTCCAGGACGCCCTCAAGAGCGCATTCGGCTGGTTCCCGCTGTTCGCGCCCACCGCCGTGCAGGCCGGCACGATCTTCCTCGCGTCGATCGTGCTCGCGATCATGATCCTGCCGATCATCACCGCGCTCTCGCGCGAGGTCTTCCGGCAGACGCCCGTCGGGCACATGGAGGCCGCGCTCGCCCTCGGCGCGACGCGCTGGGAGATGATCCGCACCGCGGTGCTCCCGTTCGGCCGGCCCGGCGTCGTGTCCGCCGCGATGCTCGGCCTCGGCCGGGCGCTCGGCGAGACCATCGCCGTGACGATCATCCTGTCGACCACGACGGGCGCGTTCAGCTGGTCGCTGTTCTTCGGTGGGGAGACGTTCGCCTCGAAGATCGCCAACGCCGCGTCCGAGTTCGACAGCCCCTCGAAGACCGGCGCCTACATCGCCGCCGGGCTCGTGCTGTTCCTCCTGACGTTCGCCGTCAACGCGATCGCCCGGGTCATCATCGACCGCCGGAAGGGGTTCACCGAGTGAGCGCCACGTCCCTGACCCCGAGCCTCGCCGCAGCCGACCCGGGCGACGCGTCGCCGGGCGACGAGCTGCGCACCCTGAACGGCGGCGGCTCCGGGTCGCGCCGCGTCAAGGACCGCATCGCGACGGTCGTCATGCACCTCGCGTTCCTGGTCGCCGTGATCCCGCTCGTCTGGATCCTGTGGACCGTCGTCTCGCAGGGCTACCACATGCTCCTCGAGTCGACGTGGTGGACGAACTCGCAGCGCGGGGTCACCGTGCGCGACTTCGGGGGCGGCGCGTACCACGCGATGGCCGGCACCGTGATGCAGGCCGCCGTGACCGCGCTCATCTCGGTCCCGCTCGGCGTCTTCACCGCGATCTACCTCGTCGAGTACGGCCGCGGCCGCCTCGCGCGCGCCGTGAGCTTCATGGTCGACATCCTCACGGGCATCCCGTCGATCGTCGCCGCGCTGACCGTCTACGCGCTCTGGATCTCGACGTTCGGCTTCTCGCGGGTCGGGTTCGCCGTGAGCCTGTCGCTCGTGCTGCTCATGGTCCCGACGATCGTGCGCTCGACCGAGGAGATGCTCAAGCTCGTCCCCAACGAGCTGCGCGAGGCCAGCTACGCGCTCGGCGTCCCCAAGTGGAAGACGATCGTCAAGATCGTCCTGCCGACGGCCTTCTCCGGGATCATCACCGGCGTCCTGCTCGGGCTCGCGCGCGTCATGGGCGAGACCGCTCCGCTGCTGATCCTCGGGCCGTACACCAAGTCCATCAACATGGACCTGTTCAACGGCAACATGGCGTCGCTGCCGACGATGATCAACCAGGACCGGACCGAGTTCCTCGACGCCGCGGTCCAGCGCACGTGGGGTGCGGCGCTCACGCTCATCCTCATCGTCATGGCCCTGAACATCGCGGGCCGCGCGATCGGCCACTTCAGCAAGGTCAAGTCATGACGGCCCCCGCCTCCGTCACCCCCGCCGCACTGCCACGAGAGGAGCGCTGAGGGCCGTGGCCAAGCGCATCGACGTCAAGGACCTGAACGTCTACTACGGGGACTTCCGCGCGGTCGAGGGGGTCACGATGGGGATCGACGCCCGCTCCGTGACCGCCTTCATCGGCCCGTCCGGCTGCGGCAAGTCGACGTTCCTGCGGACGCTCAACCGCATGCACGAGGTGCTCCCGATCGGGCGCGTCGACGGCGAGGTGCTGCTCGACGGCGCCGACCTGTACGACAAGAACGTCGACCCCGTCGCGGTCCGCCGCACGATCGGCATGGTGTTCCAGCGCCCCAACCCGTTCCCGACGATGTCGATCTTCGACAACGTCGCCGCGGGCCTGCGCCTGAACGGCATGAAGAAGAAGAGCGAGCTGCAGGACGTCGTCGAGAGGGCGCTGCAGGGCGCGAACCTCTGGAAGGAGGTCAAGGACCGGCTCGACAAGCCCGGTGCGGGCCTCTCGGGCGGCCAGCAGCAGCGCCTGTGCATCGCGCGCGCGATCGCCGTGCGCCCGCAGGTGCTCCTCATGGACGAGCCGTGCTCGGCGCTCGACCCGATCTCGACGCTCGCGATCGAGGACCTCATCTCCGAGCTCAAGAACGACTACACGATCGTCATCGTGACCCACAACATGCAGCAGGCCGCGCGCGTGTCCGACCGGACGGCGTTCTTCAACATCGCGGGGACCGGGGCGCCGGGCAAGCTCATCGAGGTCGACCAGACCGCGACGATGTTCTCCTCGCCGCGCGAGCAGGCCACCGAGGACTACATCTCGGGCCGCTTCGGCTGAGCCGCCCGGCTGGTCCGCCCCGGCGGACCGGCCGCGGCTCACCGCCGCACCAGGGCCAGGGCCAGACGACGGTGCCGGCCCTGGTGCCGTCATGTCCGCGTCCCCGACGCGCCGCCGCCCGCCCGGGCCGGTGCGCCGGGGACGACGTCTGCAGGGGGAGAGGATCCACGTGGTGGTACGGCAGCGCGCACGGAACGTCGGCCTGGTCGGCGTCGCACTCGTCCTGGGGCTCGCGCTCGGGGGGTGCGGCTCGCAGGCGACCCCGGGCAGCGGTGCCTCGGCGGTCCCCTCGACGTCGGCCACGGAGGCCGCCGCGGCGGCCGCGGAGTGCGGCAGCGGGACGATCGACGCGGCCGGCTCCTCGGCCCAGCGCAACGCGGTCGAGCAGGCGATCATCACGTTCGCGACGGTGTGCCCCGACGTCGTCGTGCGGTACGACGCGAGCGGCTCGGGCGCGGGCATCACCCGGTTCACCGCCGGGGAGGTGGCCTTCGCGGGCTCCGACTCGGCGCTCAACGCCGGCAAGGGCGAGGTCGACGCGGCCGCTGCCCGCTGCGGCGGTGCCCCCGCCTGGAACCTGCCGATGGTCACCGGGCCCGTCGCCCTCGCGTACAACCTCGACACGGTCGGCCAGCTCGTGCTCGACGCCGCGACGACCGCGCGGATCTTCCGGGGCGAGATCGTGTCGTGGGACGACCCGGCGATCGCCGCGCTCAACCCCGGCGAGCTCCTGCCCGCCGAGGAGATCCAGGTCCTGTTCCGGGCCGACGAGTCCGGCACGACCGAGAACTTCACGCGGTACCTCGCGACCGCTGCGGCCGACGTGTGGACGGACGCGCCCGCGAAGACCTGGCCCGTCGAGGGCGTGGGCGAGGGCCGGGAGAAGTCGGCCGGCGTCGCCGAGGCCGTCGCCACGACCCCGTCGAGCCTGACCTACGTCGAGTGGTCCTACGCGAAGGAGAACCGGCTCGGCGTCGCCAAGATCGACAACGGCTCCGGGCCGGTCGAGCTCACAGCGGAGAGCGTCGGGGCGACCGTCGCGACCGCCGAGCGCACCGGCGCGGGCGACGACCTCACGCTGCGGCTCGACCACGCGACGCGCGAGCCGGGTGCCTACCCGATCGTGCTGGTGACGTACGAGGTCGTCTGCTCGACGGGGCTCGACGAGCCCACCGCCGCGGCGGTCCGGGCGTTCCTGCGCCACCTCGCGTCGACCGAGGTGCAGCAGAGCCTCGCCGACATCGGGTACGCGCCGCTCCCGACGTCCGTGCGGGAGGACGTGCTCGACGCGATCGGGTCGCTCGGCTGACCTCGGCGGTTCCGGGGGAGTCCCCGGACGCACGACGGCCCCCGGGGGAGTCCCCCGGGGGCCGTGCTGCGTCGTGGGTCGTGCCGGGCGTGCGGGAGCCCGAGGTGCAGGTGTGCGGTGGTCAGCCCTCGGTCGCGGTCGGCGTGGGGGTCGGCTCGAGCGTCGGGTCGACGCCCGTGGGGGCGGACGGCGTCGTGCTCGGCCCCTCCGTCGGGACCTCGTCCGCGTACTCGGGCAGCGTGCCGTCGAGGACCGGGACCGGGACCGTCTCGGCGCCGCCCGCGGCGGTCGAGATCGCCAGGTCGGTCGTCGAGCCCGGCACGTCGGTGGCCGTGAAGAGCAGCTGCTCGCCGTCGGTGCCGCCGAGCAGCACCCCGTCGCCCGCGGCGACCTCGACCGTGCCCACCTCGGTGCCGTCCTCGAGCGTGAAGGTGACCTCGAGGTCCTCGCCGCCCCGGTTCCGGACCGCGCCGTGCAGGCTCGCCGGCTCGCCCTCGCCCGACGTGAGGACCAGCAGGTTCTCGGCCGTGAGGTCACCGAGCCCGACGCGCACGCCGTCGGACGGCGCGTAGGGCTCCTGGGTCGTGATCGGGTTCGTCGCCGAGCAGCCGGCGAGACCGGCGCCGACGAGCGCGACGGCGACGGTCGCCGAGAGGCGCAGGTGCAGGGACGGGCGGACGCGGGTCACGGTGACTCCTCGGGGCGGAACGGGTGCCGGCGTCGGCCGGCGGTGCTGACGACGTGCTGGGCCCCGGGCGCCCGCGCGGCCGGCGGGTGCCGGCGTGGCGAGGACCTGCGGGGTGCTGACGGGTGCTGACGTGTGCTGGGTGACGCTCCGCGCACGGCGCGGACCGCAGGTCCACAGCCTAGTCGGCGTCGCGGGGTCGGGCCTCGCGGACCGCCCGCCGGACGCCCGTGGAGCCGTGTGCGTGACCTGCGCAAACGGGCCGGGCGGCTTCGGGCGGGCGAAAGGGGGCGAACAATAGCGTGATAGAATGGGGGTCCGCGAAAGGGGACACCTGCAGATGACTTTCACTGTTGGGGAGACGGTTGTCTACCCGCACCACGGTGCAGCGTTGATCGAAGAGATCAAGACCAGGACCATCCGCGGCGAGGACAAGATCTACCTCAAGCTCAAGGTCGCCCAGGGTGACCTGACGATCGAGGTCCCGGCGGAGAACGTCGACCTCGTGGGTGTGCGTGACGTCGTCGGCCAGGAGGGCCTGGACCGCGTCTTCGAGGTGCTGCGTGCGCCGTACACCGAGGAGCCGACCAACTGGTCGCGCCGCTACAAGGCCAACCTCGAGAAGCTCGCCTCGGGTGACGTGATCAAGGTCGCCGAGGTCGTGCGCGACCTCTCGCGCCGCGACGCGGACCGTGGGCTCTCGGCGGGCGAGAAGCGCATGCTCGCCAAGGCCCGTCAGATCCTCGTCTCGGAGCTCGCACTCGCCGAGCACACCGAGGAGGAGAAGGCCGAGGCCATCCTCGACGAGGTCCTCGCCTCGTAACGCGTCCTCCGACGACCTCCTCGACGCCCCGTGACCGGGAACGCCGCCGCGGTGCCGCGCGCCTCGCGCGACGACCCCCGGCCCGGCGCACGTCCTGACCGGGTCGTGGCGGTCCTCACGGCCGCCGGCAGCGGGACCCGCCTCGGGCACACCCTGCCCAAGGCACTGGTCCCCGTCGGGGGAGTCCCGCTCGTCGTGCTCGCCGCCCGAAGCCTCCTGGCCGCGGGCGGCGTCGCGTCGCCCGGGTCCGGCGAGCCGGTCGGGTCGGGGGAGCTGGGCGCATCCGGGGAGTCGGGCGCATCCGGGGAGCCGGGCGCATCCGGGGAGCCGGGCGCATCCGGGGAACCGGGCGCATCCGGGGAACCGGGTGTGAGCGGGGACGCCGACGACGGGGCCCTCGGTGCCGCGGTGACGCGGCCGGGCGTCAGCCTGCTCGTGGTGACCGCGCCGGGCGACCGTGTCGCGGAGTTCACGACGCTGCTGGACGACGCCCGTCTCGGCGTCCCGATCCGCGTCGTCCCGGGCGGCTCGACGCGTCAGGCCTCCGTCGCCGCGGGGCTTGCCGTCGTCCCGCCCGACGCCACGATCGTCCTCGTGCACGACGCGGCGCGCGCGCTCGTGCCCGCCGCGACCGTCGACCGGGTGGTCGACGCCGTGCGCGCCGGGCACCCCGCCGTCGTCCCCGCCGTCCCCGTGACGGACACGCTCACGCGCGTGCGCACCGACGGCTCCGCGGCGGGCACGGTGCCGCGTGCCGACCTGCGGGCGGTCCAGACGCCGCAGGGCTTCGACCGGGCGACGCTCGACCGCGCGCACCACGAGGCGCAGGCCGCGGCGGGCGACGAGGCGAACGCCGCGACCGACGACGCCGGGCTCGTCGAGCGACTCGGGCTGCCGGTGCACGTCGTGGCGGGGCACGACGACGCGTTCAAGGTCACGACCGCCCGGGACCTCGCGCTCGCGGAGCTCGTGCTCGCCGCGCGTGCGGCCGCGCACGACGCCCCGACCGCCCAGGAGGCCCGACCCGTGACCGCCGACGCCACGGCGCCCCAGCCGTCCGCCCTTCCGCGCACCGGGATCGGCGTCGACGTGCACGCCTACGCCGCCGAGCCGCGCGACGGCGACGTCCTGCACCTCGCGGGGCTCGCCTGGCCCGGCGAGCGTCCGCTCGAGGGGCACTCGGACGCCGACGTCGCCGCGCACGCTGCGGCCGACGCGCTGCTGTCGGCCGCCGGGATCGGGGACCTGGGCTCGAACTTCGGGACCTCGGAGCCGCGGTGGAAGGGCGCCGCGGGCACGGTGCTGCTCGCGGAGGCCGCGCGCCGGGTGCGCGCCGCGGGCTTCGAGGTGGGCAACGTCGCCGTCCAGGTGATCGGCAACCGGCCGCGCCTCGGTCCGCGCCGCGCGGAGGCCGTCGAGGCGCTGAGCGCGGCCGCCGGCGCACCCGTGAGCGTCTCCGCGACCACGACCGACGGCCTCGGGCTCACCGGCCGGGGCGAGGGCGTCGCGGCGGTCGCGACGGCTCTCGTCGTCGCGCTCCCGTCCGTCCCGTAGCACCGGCCCGGTGCCCGGGACCGTGTCACCCGTGCGCGGGACACGGCGGCCGCCGACTGTGCACGCAGCGGCACGCGCAGGCGGCGGGGGGTCGCATCACGGTCGGAATGTCTGTACCGTCCCGCTTCGTGACGAAGACGCACCGCCCCCCGACCCGCCCGGTCGAGCGCGTGAGAGCGCTGCCGGGTCACGGGGCTGCACCGGAAGGGCCCGCACCGCTCCCGCAGCGCGAGGGCGTCAACCGGGTGCGCCTGCGCGTGCGCATCCCGACCGACGTGCTGGCCGCCACGATCGACGGACTGGCCCAGCTCGACGACCACCGCGCGCCCGAGCTGTCCGAGAGCGAGGCCGCCTCGGCGCCGCCGCCGCCCGTGAGCGCGGAGCTCGCGACGGGCGCCATCCCGGTCACGCGCGTCCGGCGCCCGACGCCGGGGAGCTGACCCGGCGGAAGCGGACCGGCACCGCGCGCTCGCGGCGGGCTAGCGCACCGCGGCAGCCGGCGAGGCCTCGGCCGCGTGGGGGCGGTCGGGCCCGCCCACGGCAGCGGGCGTGCCGGCGGCCGCACGGGCGTGATCGAGTCCGTCCGCAGCAGCCGGGACGCTCTTGACCGTGCGGTCGTGGTCGCGCCCGTCCGCGCCGGCGACGGCCGGCGTGCCGCCGGCGACGGTCCCGGGAGCCGCGTCCCGCGCGGGTGCGGCGCGCCGGGGACCGGAGCTGCCGAGCAGCACCCCGCCCACCACGAGCGTCCCGAGCGCAAGCTCCACGACCGGCGTCGGCTCCCGCAGCAGGAGCCACGACGCCGCGACGCCGACGACGGGCACCAGCATCGAGAACGGCGCGACGGTGCTCGACGGGTGCCGCGACATGAGCGCGGTCCACAGGCCCGTGCCGAGGAGGGTCGCGACGAGGACCGTGTAGGTGAGCCCGGCGAGCGCGAGCAGGCCGACCGGGGTCCCGAGGGTCGTGAGCGACGTGCCGATCGCCGCGGGGCCGTCGACCACCAGTGCGAGCGCGAGCATCGGCAGCGGCGGGACGACGGACATCCACAGCAGGAGCGCGAGCGGGGAGCCGCTGCGGGCCTGCCGGTTGCAGACGTTGCCGAACGCCCACCCGAGACCCCCGCAGAGGGTCAGGAGGACGGGCAGGAGCGTCGCGGAGCCGCCGAGCTCGGCCCGGTGCACGGCGATGCCCGCGAGGCCCAGCACGGCCAGCGCGATGCCGACGCCCTGCCGGGCGCTGAGCCGCTCGCGCAGCCACACCGCGCCGAGGACGACCGTGAAGGGCGCGGACGACTGGAGGACGAGCGAGGCGAGCCCGGTCGGCATCCCGGCGTCCATCGCGAGGTACAGGAACGCGAACTGCAGGATGCCGAACCCGAGCCCGTAGCCGAGGATCCACCGCCACGGCACGGCCGGCCGGGGGACGAGCAGGATCGTCGGCACGGCGAGCACCGCGAACCGGAGGGCCGCCAGGAAGAACGGCGGGAAGTGCTCGAGCGAGACGTGGATCGCCGTGAAGTTCAGCCCCCACGTGAGCGCGACGACGGCGGCGAGGAGGCGGTCCCGGGGTGGCATGCGTCGATGGTCCTTCCTCACCGGCGCGCAGCACCATCGAAATGTCCTGCGCCGACTCTGTAGCGTGGCTTCATGGACGCACGCCTGCTCGAGACGCTGCGCGCGGTGCACGACCACGGCGGGGTCACCGCCGCCGCCGCCGCGCTGCACGTCACCCCGTCGGCGGTCTCGCAGCAGGTGCGCGTGCTGCAGCGCGAGGTCGGAGCGGTGCTGCTCGAGCGCGCCGGGCGCGGGGTCCGGCTCACGCCGGCCGGTGCGGCGCTCGCCGCCGCTGCCGTCGACGTCGCGGTCGCCGTCGAGCGTGCGCGGGCGGCGGTCGACGCGCACCGCGCCGAGCCGACCGGGACCGTGCGCGTGAGCGCGTTCCAGAGCGCCGCGCAGATGCTCCTGCCGGGGCTGCTCACGCGCGTGGCCCGGCTCGGCGGGATCGCGCTCGAGTGCAGCGACGAGGACGTGGCCCAGGCCGAGTTCGGCGCGCTGACCGCGGACTTCGACGTCGTCGTCGCGCACCGGCCCGACCGTGCCGCGGGCTGGGGCGGCGGGCTGCGCGTCGAGCCGCTGCTGCGGGAGCCCCTCGACGTCGCGCTGTGGCCGGGGCACCCGCTCGCGCAGCGCGCCACGCTCGAGCCCGGCGACCTCGCCGGCGAGGACTGGATCGCGGTGCGCGAGGGCTTCCCGGTCGCCGCGGTGCTCAGCGAGCTCGCCGCGATCGCCGGCTCCCCGCCGCGGATCGTGCAGCGCATCAACGACTTCCACGTCGTCGAGGCCCTGGTCGCCGCCGGCCACGGCATCTCGCTGCTGCCGCGCTACACGACGGGGGCGGCGCCCGACCGGCTGCGGCTCGTGCCCCTCGCCGGCGTCCGGGCGGGCCGCCAGATCGACGCGCTGCTGCGTCCGGACCGGGCCGAGCGCGTCGTCGTGCAGCGCGTGCTCGGCGAGCTCCGCACGCTGGCGCGCGAGATCGAACGGGCCGCGGCGACCTGACGGCGGCTCCGGCCCGCCGGGCGGGACGGCCGCGGGACTCGAGGACGTCAGCGGCCCCACCCTGAGGTCCGCGTGCGCCGCCGCCGTGCGCCGAGGCCGACCCGCGCCGACGCCGGCCCGCGCCCAGACCGGCCCGCGCCCAGGCCGACCCGCGCCCAGGCCGACCCGCGCCCAGGCCGACCCGCGGCGCGCGTCAGGCCGCGCGCTCGGCGGGCGCCCCGAGGACGTGGTCGACGTAGGCGTTCGCGAACCGCCCGCCGGGGTCGGCCTCGGCGCGCACCGCGCGGGCCTGCGCGAGCCGCGGGTACAGCGCGTCGAGCTCCTCGGGCCCGAGCCAGTGCAGCTTGCCCCAGTGCGGCCGGCCCTGGACCTGCGCGACGATCCGCTCGACGGCGGTGAAGTAGCGGCGGTACGGCAGGCGGACGTACTGGTGCACGGCGACGTAGGCGGTCTCGCGCCGGTACGCGGTCGACAGCCACACGTCGTCGGGCGCCGTGTAGCGGACCTCGAGCGGGAACGGGATGCGCTCGCCGCTGGCCGCGAGCCAGCGCTCGATCTCGGCGAGGACCTGCGGGACGGCGGCGCGCGGGATCGCGTACTCCATCTCGCGGAACCGCACGCGGCGCGGCGAGACGAGCACCTCGTGCGACGCGGCCGTGTAGGTGCGGGCGCCGAGCGCGCGGGCGGCGATGCCGTTGACGGACGGGGTGAGCGCCGGGACCGCCGCGGTCAGCGTGTTGGTGGCCGCGAAGACGCCGTTGGAGAGCAGCTCGTCGTCGACCCAGGCGCGGACCCGGGACAGCGGGCGGACGTCGTCGTCGGGCACGCGGTTGTTCCGCTTGGTGAGCGTGCGCCGCGTGTGCGGGAACCAGTAGAACTCGAAGTGGTCGTTGGCCTCGACGAGGCCGTCGGGGCCGTCGAGCTGCTCGAGCACGCGGTCGAGCGGCCAGGGCTCCTCGACGGCCTCGAGCCGGAACGCGGGCACGACGTCGAGCGTGACAGCCGAGAGCACGCCGACGCTGCCGAGGCCGAGCCGGGCGACCTCGAACAGCTCGGGCCGGTGCTCGGGGGAGGCCTCGACGACGTCGCCCGCCGCAGTCACGAGCCGCACGCCGGCGACCTGCGCAGCGAGGCCCGGGAGCCGGATCCCGGTGCCGTGCGTCCCGGTCGAGATCGCCCCCGCGATGGACTGGCGGTCGATGTCCCCGAGGTTGCGCAGCCCGAGCCCGTGCGCGGCGAGCCCCGCGTTGAGATCACCCAGGCGCGTCCCGGCGAGGACGGTCACACGGGCGGTCCCGTCGGCCCGGCGCTCGACCCGCTCGATGCCGGTCATCGCGTCGAGGCTCAGCAGGATGCCGTCGGTGACCGCCGCCCCGGTGAACGAGTGACCCGCTCCCACCGCACGTACCCGCAGGTCACCGGCCCCTCGCACGACGGCGGCGAGCCCCTCCTCGTCGCGCGGCCGGACCCGGCGCACCGGGTTCGACTGCGCGGTGCGCGCCCAGTTCTGCCATTCCCCACGGTTCCCCCCGAAGTTCATGGGGTGACTGTCGATCTGGTCGGCCGTCCAAGTCAAGTGCTCTGCACGCTTGACTATTGTCACGACGCACATTGAGATGGGGTCAAGGGGGCGCACGGGCACCGCAGACCCCGTGTCGCGCGGAGCCCGGGCGAACGAGGGGATCGAACGGGGGACCGATGAACCGCATGCCTGTCGCCGCGAGGCGAGAGCAGCTGATCGAGGCGGCGCTGAGCGTCGCGAGCAGGGACGGGATCGACGCGGCGACGGTACGTGCCGTCGCCGCCGAGGCCGGCGTCTCGCTGGGGGTCGTGCACTACTGCTTCCAGGACAAGGACGAGCTGCTCCGCGCCGTGGCGGACGCGATCACGGTGCAGAACCGGCAGGCGGCCGAGATGGGGCTGCCCGTGGACGCCGACCTGCGCACGACGTTCCGCGCGGCGGTGGAGAGCCTGTGGGACAACATCCGCGCGAACCGGGGTGCCCAGCTCCTGAGCTACGAGCTGACGACGACGTCGCTCCGGCACGCCGAGCTGAACCAGGTCGCGATCGCGCAGTACCGGGGTCAGTAGAACTCCGCCGAGGTGTTCCTCGAGAACATCGAGCAGGCGGTCGGCATCACCTGGCTGGTGCCGCGCGAGCGCCTCGCGCGCTCGCTCGTCGCCGTCGTCGACGGGATCGCGCTCGCGTGGCTCGTCGACGGGGACGACGTGGCGGCGACGACGACGCTCGCGGGGTTCGCGGACTTCCTCGCCTCGCAGGCCGCGACGTTTCCCCGGGAGCTGATCGACGGCCCCGCCGCGTCGGAGGGGGCGGAGCCGTCGGCCCCGCTCACCTACCTCGGCGCGAGCGGCCAGCCCGGCGCGAGCGCGACGCTCCCGGAGCACGCGAGCTCGCACGCGTGACCCGCACGGACATCGGGCACCCGGTCCGACCCCGCGCCGGGTCGGGCCGGGCGGTCCCGGCCGGGGTGCCGGCGTGAGCGGCGGGACGTCAGTCCCCGGCGCACCCGCCGGTCTCGACCTCGGCGGCACCGCACCTGCCGCGCTCCCCGCGGCGGCGCGCGCGGCCCGGGTCGTCGTCGCGCTGGCGTTCGGTGCGCAGGGGCTCGCGTACGGCGCGCTCATCACGAGCCTGCCGGGGTTCAAGGACCGGTTCGGGATCGGCGACGACGTCGTGACGCTCGTCGTCCTGGGCGTGTGCCTCATGGCAGCGGTCGGCACCGTGGTGTCCGAGCGGCAGGCGCGCGGCCCCGGCTCGCGTGCGGTGCTCGTCTCCGGGCTCGCGGGGATCGCCCTCGCGATCCTCGTCGTGGCGCTCGCGCCGAGCCTGCCGGTGTTCCTCGTCGGCTTCGCGCTCTACGGCTTCGGGCTCGGGCAGGTCGACGCGGGCACCAACATGCAGGCCGTCGCGCTGCAGCGCGCGTACGGGCGCAGCATCCTCACCGGCTTCTACGCCGCGTGGTCGATCGCGGGCATCCTCGCGACCGTCTACGTCGGCCAGTACGTCTCGCGCGACGTGCCGCAGCAGGTCGCGCTGCCGGTCGTCGCCGTGCTCGTCGCGGTGATCGGGTTCCTGGTGCTGCGGCGCGGGTGGCGCGCGCACGACGCCCCGCTCGGCGCGCCCGCGGAGTCCGGCGACGGGCGGCGCAGCCCGCTGCCCTGGGGCGCGATCACCGTGCTCGGGGTCGCCGTCGCCGCGTACTTCGTGGTCGACTCCGCCGCGGCGACGTGGAGCACGATCTACCTCGGGGACGTCCTCGCCGCGGCCGACGACGTCGCGCCGCTCGGCTACGGCGCGTACCTCGCGACCACGCTCGTGTCGCGGCTCGCCGGCGACCTCGCGGTGCGGCGCTGGGGACGGGTCGCGGTCGTGCGGACGGCCGGGCTCGTCGGGGCGCTCGGGCTGCTCGCCGTCGTGCTCGCGCCGAACGCGGCCGTCGCGATCGGCGGCCTCGCGCTCACCGGGCTCGGGCTCGGCGTCGTGGTGCCGCTGTGCTTCGCCGCCGCCGGGAACCTCGCGCCCGAGCACGCCGACGCGGTCGTCGCCCGGCTCAACGGCTTCAACTACCTGGGCGCCGTGCTCGGCGGGGTCTTCGTCGGCGCGATCGGCGTCGGCTCGACCCTGCGCATCGGGTATGCGGTCCCGCTCGTCCTCGCCGTCGTCGTCGTGCTGCTCGCGCCGCGCTTCGCGAGCCGCCGGACGGCTGCGTGAGCACGACGCTCGGGGCTCGCCTCGACGCCGCGACCCGCGGGCTGCCCGCGCCGCTCGCGGTCGTCGACCTCGACGCGTTCGAGGCCAACGCGGCCGACCTCGTCCGGCGCGCGCGCGGCGTGCCGATCCGGGTCGCGAGCAAGTCCGTGCGCGTGCGGCACCTGGTCGCCGCGGCGCTCGCGACCCCCGGCTTCGCGGGCGTCATGGCGTACTCGCTGCGCGAGGCGCTGTGGCTCGTCGAGAACGGCGTCGACGACGTCCTGATGGGCTACCCGACCGTCGACACCGCGGCGCTGCTCGAGCTCGGCCGGGACGCCCGCGCCGCTGCCGCCGTCACGCTCATGGTCGACCACGCCGGCCAGGTCGACCGCGCGCAGCGGGCCGCCGCGGCGGGCGGGAACCCGATCGGGGTGTGCCTCGACATCGACGCGTCGCTGCGCGTCGGGGTCGGCCGCGCCGTGCTCCACCTGGGCGTCCGGCGCTCGCCGCTGCACACCCCGCGGCAGGCCGAGGTGTTCGCCGCCGCGGTCGCCCGCCGCGCCGGCCTCGAGGTGCGCGGCGTCATGTTCTACGAGGCGCAGGTCGCCGGGCTGCCCGACTCCGACGCCCTGGTGCGGGCGGTCAAGCGCGCGTCGGTCCGCGAGCTCGACCGGCGCCGGGCCCGGGTCGTCGACGCCGTGCAGCAGGCGACCGGCGAGCCGCTGCGGCTGGTCAACTCGGGCGGCTCCGGCTCGGTCGGGACGAGCGCCGCCGACCCGGCGGTCACCGAGGTCACCGCCGGCTCCGGGCTGCTCGTGCCCACGCTGTTCGACGGGTACCGCGCTTTCGAGCCCCGGCCCGCGGCGTTCTTCGGTCTCGACGTCGTGCGCCTGCCCGGCCCGGGCTTCGCGACGGCGTTCGGCGGCGGGTACGTCGCGTCCGGCCCGGCGACGCGCTCGCGGCTCCCGCGGCCCGTCTCTCCCGGCGGCCTCACGCTCACGCCCCGCGAGGGTGCCGGCGAGGTGCAGACGCCCCTGCGCGGGAGCGGCGTCGCCGGGCTGTCGGTCGGCGACCGGGTGTGGTTCCGGCACGCCAAGGCCGGCGAGGTCTACGAGCGCTTCCCCGAGGTGCACCTCGTGCGCGGCGAGAGGCTCGAGCGCACCGTCCCGACATACCGCGGCGAGGGCCGGACGTTCGGCTGACCCTCGCGCGCGGCCCCCACGGCCGGCCTGGATCGCGCGTCGTGCGGGCCGGCGTCGGGTGACCGGGTGACCAGGTGCCCCGGGGTCGTTCCCGACCAGCCCGGCGTCGGGTGACCGGGTGCCCCGGCTCGCTCCCGACCAGGCCCGTCACCCCGTCCGGCCGGTGCGGACGCCACTCGCCGGTAACCTTGCGGGGTGAGCCTGCGCCTGTACGACACAGCGACCCGCCGGGTGCGCGACTTCGTGCCCGTCCGCCCGGGCTCCGTCGGCATCTACCTGTGCGGCGCGACGGTGCAGTCGCCCCCGCACATCGGGCACGTGCGGTCGAGCATCGCGTTCGACGTGCTCGTGCGCTGGCTGCGGCGCGCGGGCAACGACGTCACGTACGTCCGCAACGTCACCGACATCGACGACAAGATCCTCGCGAAGGCCGACCAGGCCGGCCGGCCGTGGTGGGCGTGGGCCCTCGAGAACGAGCGCGCGTTCACCGCCGCGTACGACGCCCTCGGCGTCCTGCCCCCGACGTACGAGCCCCGCGCGACGGGCCACGTGCCGGCGATGGTCGACCTCATGGAGACCCTGGTCGAGCGCGGTCACGCCTACGTCGCGGGCGACGGCGACGTGTTCTTCGACGTCCGCTCCTACCCCGAGTACGGCGCGCTGACGAACCAGCGGCTGGACGACATGGTGCCCGCGCCCGACGGCGCGCCGACCGACGGCGAGGTGCCGACGGTCGTCAAGAAGGACCCGCGCGACTTCGCGCTCTGGAAGGCCCCGAAGCCCGGCGAGCCCGGGACCGCGTCGTGGGCGACCCCGTTCGGGCGCGGCCGGCCCGGGTGGCACCTCGAGTGCTCGGCGATGGCGCAGCGCTACCTCGGCGACACGTTCGACATCCACGGCGGCGGGCTCGACCTGCGGTTCCCGCACCACGAGAACGAGCAGGCCCAGTCGCGCGCCGCCGGGCTCGGCTTCGCGCAGTTCTGGCTGCACAACGGCTGGGTCACGCAGGGCGGCGCGAAGATGAGCAAGTCGCTCGGCAACGGGCTGCTCGTGAGCGTGCTGCTCGAGACCGTGCGCCCCGCGGTGCTGCGGTACGCGCTCACCTCGGTCCAGTACCGCTCGATGCTCGAGTGGACGCCCGACACGCTCGGCGAGGCCGAGAGCACGTGGGACCGGCTCGCGGGGTTCGTCGAGCGTGCGGCCGAGCGCCTCGGGCCGGGCGCCGCGGTGACGCCCGACGAGGTCGCGACGGGCGAGCTGCCCGCGGACTTCGTGACCGCGATGGACGACGACCTCAACGTGCCCGCCGCGCTCGCCGTGGTCCACGAGCACCTGCGCGCCGGCAACAGCGCGCTCGCCGCCCGCGACACCCCGGCGGTGCGCACCGAGCTCGTCGCGGTGCGCGGCATGCTCGACGTGCTCGGGCTCGACCCGGGCGGCCCGCAGTGGGGCGGCCACGGGACCGACAGCCGCTACGCCGAGGCGCTCGACGCCCTCGTCGCCGCGGAGCTCGCCGCACGCGCCGACGCGCGCGCCGCACGCGACTTCGCCACCTCCGACGCGATCCGGGACCGGCTCGCCGCCGCCGGGGTCGTCGTCGAGGACTCCGCGACCGGCGTCCGCTGGTCGCTCGCAGCACCACCACGTACCGAGGACGACGACTGATGCCAGGGAACTCGCAGCGCCGGGGCGCCACACGCAAGCCGGGATCGAAGAAGGGCGCGAGCATCGGCTCGGGGGGCAAGGGTCGCCAGTCGCTCGAGGGCCGCGGGCCGACCCCGAAGGCCGAGGACCGTCCGTACCACCCCGCGGGCAAGAAGAAGATCGCTGCCGAGCGCCGTGCGGCCACGGGGACCGACCGCGGGCCGTCGGCGGGCGCGCGCGTGGCCGGTGGCGGGGCGCGTGCCTCGCGCAGCGCGGGCGGCACCAAGGGCGGGCGCGGGGTCTCCGCGACCCACGAGATCGTCAACGGCCGCAACTCGGTCGTCGAGGCCATCCGCGCCGGCATCCCGGTCTCGACCGTGTACATCGCGGCCCGGCTCGAGGCCGACGACCGCACGCGGGAGATCCTGCGCGCCGTCACCGAGCGCGGCTACCCGCTGCTCGAGGTCACCAAGCCCGAGCTGGACCGCCTGACCGACGGCTCGGTCCACCAGGGCGTCGCGATCCAGGTGCCGCCGTACGCGTACGGCGAGCCCGACGACCTGCTCGACGTCGCCGAGGCGTCCGGCAGGCCGCCGCTCATCGTCGCGCTCGACGGCATCACCGACCCGCGCAACCTCGGGGCCGTGCTCCGCTCGGCCGGGGCGTTCGGCGTGCACGGCGTGCTCGTGCCCGAGCGCCGCGCGGCCGGGGTCACCGCCTCGGCGTGGAAGGTCTCGGCCGGTGCCGCGGCGCGCGTGCCGGTCGCCCGCGCCACGAACCTCGTGCGCACGCTCGAGCAGTACCGCAGCGCCGGGTGCTTCGTCGTGGGGCTCGACGGCGGCGGGGACACCCCGGTCGGCGACCTGCCCTACGCGAACGACCCGCTCGTCATCGTCGTCGGCTCCGAGGGCAAGGGCCTCTCGCGGCTCGTGCGCGAGCACTGCGACGCGATCGCGTCCATCCCGATCGGCTCCGCGGTCGAGTCGCTCAACGCCGGTGTCGCCGCGGGCATCGCGCTGTACGAGGTCGCGCGGCAGCGCGGGGCCTGACGCCGGGAGGTCGCGGGGCGCGGCGGCGGCGGAATGCCGTCGTGGTGCGTGCGCGGTGCTGGCATCCTGGGCGCGTGCTCCCCGATGAACGCGTCGAGACCGTCCGCCTGCGTCCGCTCGCGCCCGCCGACGAGGCCGAGGCGACCGCCGCGCACCTCGAGCTCGCGGCCGAGGGCTTCACGTTCCTGTTCGGCTTCGAGCCGGGGCAGGACTGGGGCGAGTACCTCGCGGCGGCCGCGCGTGCGGGGGACGGCGCGGACCTGCCCGACGGCCACGTGCCGGCGACGTTCCGGGTCATCGAGGTCGGCGGGCGGTTCGTCGGCCGGGTGTCGGTCCGTCACCGCCTGACCCCGGCGCTCGCCGTCGACGGCGGGCACATCGGTTACGCCGTGCGCGCTCCGTACCGGGGCCGGGGGTACGCGACCGCGGCCCTGCGGCGGGCGCTCGGCGTGGCGCGGGACGTCGGCGTCGACGTGGCGCTCGTGACGTGCGACGACGGGAACGTGGCGTCCGCCCGGGTGATCGAGCGCTGCGGCGGCGTGCTCGTCGACGTCGTGGACACCGAGCACGGGCCGGTGCGGCGGTACCACGTGGGCACGGGGCACTGAGGGCGCCCCTGCCCGACGGGTCAGCACGCCGGTGGTGGCCGCAGGCAACGGTCGGCCGTGTCACGATGGGACCGATGACTACCGAGCTGCGTCGCTGGGACCTCCGCGACGCCCCCGCGCTGCAGGCCGCCCTCGCCGCGAGCGCGGACCTCGCCGTCCAGCTCGGGGGCGGCACCGACCCGCGTGACCTCGAGGCGTGCGAGCGGCTCATCGCGGCGCAGCTCGACTCCTGGGGCCCGGCGCACTACGCGTTCGCGATCAGCGTCGACGGGACCGCGGTCGGCGCCGTGAGCCTGAGCCACGTCGAGCACGTGCACGACTCGGCGTGGGTGTCCTACTGGCTCGCGGCCGACCACCGGGGACGCGGGCTCGCGACGCAGGCGGTCGCGACCGTCGCCGCGTGGGCGTTCGACAGCCTCGGGCTGTTCCGGCTCGAGCTCGGGCACCGGGTCAACAACCCGGCGTCGTGCCACGTCGCCGCGCGCGCCGGGTTCGTCGTCGAGGGCACCGAGCGCCGCAAGCTCCGGTACGGCACCGAGCGCTTCGACGTCGAGACCCACGCGCGCCTGCGGACCGACCCGGCGCCGACGTCGACCGTCTGGCCGATCGTGGGCCTCGACCGCGTCGACGCCCTCGGCACGCGCTGACGCACCGCCTCCGGCCCCGCTCGGGTCAGTCCCGCCGCGGCGCCGGGACCACGTCGGCGTCCTCGTGCAGGTCGGCGGCGCTGACCCCGAGGATCGCCTGCTCGTCGGGCCGGTAGGGGAGGATGTCGCGCACGTAGCTCTGCGCGGCCTCCGTCATCGGGACGTCGCGCCCCTGCTGCTGCGAGAGGTACCAGCGGTGGTCGAGCAGCTCGTGGAACACCTGCGCCGGCTCGAGCTTGAGCCGCAGCTCACGCGGCACGGCCCGGACCGCCGGCTCGAAGATCCCGGTGAGCCAGTCGTGCGCGACGAAGGACTCGTCCTCGTTCTGCCGGTCGGTCGCCGCGCGGAACGCGTCGAGGTCGTTGAGCAGGCGCCGGGCCTGGTTCTCCTGGACGTCGAGCCCCGTGAGCCGCATGAGGCGGCGCGAGTGGTGGCCGGCGTCGACGACCTTGGGCTGGATGCTCACGGTCGTGCCGTCGACGTCCGTCGTGATGTCGAGCTCGCCGACGTCGAACCCGAGGTCGTTGAGCCGCTGGATGCGTGCCTGGAAGCGCCAGCGCTCGCCGAGCGTGAACGACTCCGCGTCGGTCAGCGCCGTCCACAGCTCGGAGTACCGCTCGACGAGCATCGCGCCGATCGCGACCGCGTCGACCTCCTCCTCGAGGAAGTCCCCGGCCTGGAGGTCCATGAGCTCGCCGATGATGTTGACCCGCGCGACCTCGAGGTCGTACGCGCGCTGGCCGTCGGTGAGCCGGTCGTGCAGGTCGCCCGTCTCGGCGTCGACGAGGTAGGCCGCGAACGTCTCGGCGTCGCGCCGGAACAGCGTGTTCGAGAGCGAGACGTCGCCCCAGTAGAAGCCGATGAGGTGCAGGCGCACCATGAGCACCGCGAGGGCGTCGATGAGCCGGGTCGCCGTGTCGGGGCGCAGCGACTGGCTGAACAGCGCGCGGTACGGCAGCGAGAACGACAGGTGCTCGGTGATGAGCACGGCCTCGAGCGGCTCGCCGTCGGGCGCGGTGCGGCCCGTGATGACCCCGATCGGGTCCACGCTCGGCACGTCGATCCGGCTGAGCTGGCGCAGGAGCTCGTACTCGCGGTACGCGACGGTCTCGCCGATCTCCTTGACCGCGATGACCCGCCCGGACAGGCGCGCGAACCGGACGATGTGCCGCGAGATGCCGCGGGGGAGGGCGGCGAGCGTCTCGGCCGGCCAGTCCTCGAGCGGGACGTGCCACGGGAGGTCGAGGAGCGCCGGGTCGGGCGCCGCGGTCGTGATCTGCAGGCGCGCAGGCGGGCGTTGGCTCATGCCCCGATCCTCTCACCACGGTCGGACGCGGGGAGGTGCGAGCACCGACAGCGCGCACAGCCCCCACCCGGACGACACCGACAAGCCCCCGGAACGCCGTGAGGGCGGACCGGCAGGTGCCGGTCCGCCCTCACGGGTGTGTCAGGTGCAGGTCAGACGTGCGAGATGCGCTCGCCCGAGCCGGCGTGGAACAGGTGCTGCTCGCCCGTGCGGATGCGGACCCAGATCGTCTCGCCCTTGGCCGGGACCTGGCGCGGGTCGACGCGGACGACGACCTGCGCGTCCCCGGCACCGGAGTGCACGGTGGCCGCGGCGCCGAACTCGTTGGTCAGCGAGCCGTAGACGAACGCGTCCGAGCCGAGCTCCTCGACGAGGTTGACCTCGACCGGGATGGCGTCCGGCGTGCCCTGCGGGACGACGTCGAGCGACTCGGGACGGAAGCCGATCGTGACGTGGCCCTTGTCCTCGGCCGTGAGACCCGTGACGACGTCGCGCGGGACGGCGATGCGGGCCTTGCCGACCTGCGCGTAGCCCTCGAGCACCGGGAACGTGCCGATGTTCATGGCCGGCGAGCCGATGAAGCCGGCGACGAAGACGTTCTTCGGGGTGTCGTACATGTCGCGCGGCGTGCCGACCTGCTGCAGGAGGCCGTCCTTGAGGACCGCGATGCGGTCACCCATCGTCAGGGCCTCGGTCTGGTCGTGCGTGACGTAGACCGTCGTGACGCCCAGGCGGCGCTGGAGCGAGGCGATCTGCGTGCGCGTCTGGACGCGGAGCTTGGCGTCGAGGTTCGACAGCGGCTCGTCCATGAGGAACACCTGGGGCTGGCGCACGATCGCGCGGCCCATCGCGACGCGCTGACGCTGGCCACCCGAGAGGGCCTTCGGCTTGCGGTCGAGGTACTCGGTGAGGTCGAGGATCTTGGCGGCCTCCTCGACACGGCTGCGGATCTCCGACTTCTGGGTGCCGGCGATCTTGAGCGCGAAGCCCATGTTGTCGGCGACCGTCATGTGCGGGTACAGCGCGTAGTTCTGGAAGACCATCGCGATGTCGCGGTCCTTGGGCTGGACGTCCGTGACGTCGCGGTCGCCGATGAGGATGCGACCGGCGTTGACGTCCTCGAGGCCCGCGAGCATGCGGAGCGAGGTCGACTTGCCGCAGCCGGAGGGGCCGACGAGGACGAGGAACTCGCCGTCCTCGACGTGCAGGTTGAGCGCGTCCACCGCGGGGCGCTCCGTGCCGGGGTAGACCCGGGTGGCGTTGTCGAACGTGACCGTAGCCATGGTGTGTTCCCTTCACCGGCAGGTACGTGCCGGACGATCCGTAGTGAAGAGTGTCAGAAGTGTCGCCGCTGACACAGACCGGGAGCAGTCGTCGCCGTACTGATCCGGTGCGCACCTGCTCGCGCCTGCTGGAGGAAGCTCGCGGGTGCGCACACGGTCGGCGTCGTCGCCCTCGGTCCGCGGCCCATCCTGCCACACGACGTGCTGCGGCAGGTGGGCGGGTCGTCGGCGGACTGCGCGGCCGGCCCTCAGCCCAGGACCGTCCAGCGGTCGGCGGCGGATGACCACGCGACCGCACGGCCCCCGAGGGGCTGCACGCCCTCGACCTCGAACGGCAGGGTGCCGTCCCAGGTGGGCCGTCCGTCCCGGAGCGCGTACGCCTGGACGCCGGTCTCCTCGCCGCGGCGGCCGACGACGACGAGCGAGCGGCCGTCGGTGAGCAGCGTCGGGCTCGTGACCGGGTCCTCGCCGGGCACCGGCGGCGGGGGGTCCGTGCGCCAGCGGGTCGACCCGTCGTCGAGCTCGACGGCCCGCAGCGAGCGGTCGAACCCGACGACGTACGCGGCGCCGCCGAGGACCACGACGTCGGACACGAGCAGGTCCTCGACGACCCAGCGCTCGGTGCCGGTCGCCGCGTCCCAGCCGAGCAGGCCGCCGGCCGCGTCCGGCGCCCCGGTCAGGAGCAGCACGTCGGGCTCGGAGCCGTCGTCGACCGTGGGCGTCAGGAGCCGTCCCTCGGGCAGGGGGGTCGCGGTGCCGTCGGGGGCGAGCACCGCGAGCGCCTCGCCGCCCGCCGCACCGAAGTCCTGGCGCACGACCCGGTCGCCGCGTGCGGGCAGGATGGCCGTGCCCATCTCCAGGGCGCTCGCGGGGACCGTGCCGAGGAGCGTGCCGTCCGCGGCGAACCGTGCGGCGGCGGTCCCGAGGACGACGAGCACCGTGTCGCCCACGGGCTCGAGGTACGGGGGCTCGCCCGACTCGGCCCACTCCCGCTCGCCCGTCCCCGACGGCAGCTCCTGCTCCCACCGGACCTCGCCCGTGCGGACGTCGTGGGCGCTCACCTCGGCGCTGCCGTCCCTCGACGAGCTCGCGGTCAGGACGGTGCCGTCGGCGACCCGCATGCCGGTGCTCGGCGTCGCGGGCGTGCGGCGGACGACCTCCCCGGTGGCGACGTCGAGCACGACGAGCTCGGCCTCCTGCGCCACGGGCGCCGGGAGGGAGGTGTCGCCGCCGTAGGTCTCCGGCCGCACCGAGGCGCGCGCGTACCGGTCGCCGACGAGGCAGACCAGCAAGGGCTCGTCCCCGGTCGTCGCGTCGCACGGGACCGCCTGGAAGTTCTCCGCGGCGTCGACCAGCAGCGGCTCGGGCTCGGTCAGCGGCGTCCGCCACGCGACGTCGCCGGTGAGCGGGTCGAGCGCGACGGCGCTCTGGGCGCCCGAGTCCTCGAAGCGGGCGCCCACGGCCAGGTCGTCGACCTCGGCGCCGGCGTACATCATCAGCACGTCGCCCAGCTCGGGCTCCCAGCGCGCCTCGAGGCCGTCGCCGAGCGCGGGGACGACGCCGGGGACCTGCGCCCAGCGAGCCACCTCGGCGCGCTCGCGGGCGTCGAGCACCGCCTGGGTCCCGGCGAGGGCGGCGGCGAGGACGACGGCGGCGGCCACGACCGTCCGCGTCCGGACACGTCGGGGCGGCGTGCCGGGCGGCTCGGTCGCGCCCGCCCCGGGCTCGGCCGCGGGTCCGTCGGTGCCGGGCGGGACCCCAGGGGCGCCCGGGCCGCCCGGGCCGGCGGGTCCGGGCGTGTCGACGTCGACGAGCTCGACCTCGACCTTCGGGTCCCGGTTCACGGCCCGCCCCCGTCCTCGACGGCCGCTCCCGTGCCCCCGGCGGCGCTGTCGGTCCAGGTTCTCACCTCGCGCCCCTACCCGAAGGCCTGCACGACGCGGCCGTCGTCCCCGCCGCGGCCCATCAGCACGCGCCCGGCGGGGCCGAGGTAGTCGACCCCGTCGGGCAGCGGCTGCGACCAGAGCCGGCGCCCGTCGGCGAGCGCGTGCGCGGTGACCGTCGGGCCCTGCCCGGGTCCTCCCGTGTCCTGGTCGTGCAGCAGGAGGACCGCCCGGCCGTCCGTCGCGATCTCAGGGGAGTAGCCGCCCGGCCAGCGCTCGTCGGGCCCCAGCTCCGCGCGCCACAGCTCGGTGCCGTCCGCGAGGTCGAGCGCGACGAGCCCGCCCTGCCGGGTCGACAGGTAGAGGTTGCCGCCCAGCACGAGGGCGACGTCGCCGCTCGTGGACGCGAGCTCCCACCGGACCTCGCGCGCGCGGACGTCGTACGCGACGATCCCGTCGGACCCCGACAGGAGCAGGAGGTCCGGCTCGGAGCCGTCGTCGACGGGCAGCCGGACGGGCTCGGTGACGGGCAGGTCGACCCAGGCGCCGTCGGCGTCGAGCAGGTGCGCCCGGCCCGATCCCGATTCGCGCGGGTAGACCTGCAGCACGGCGTGGCGCTCGCGCGCGACGTGCACGTAGGCGAAGTCCTGCTCGCCGGCGTCCAGGGGGCTCGTGGACACGAGGCTCCCGTCCGCCGCGAGGCGCACGACGGAGGCGCCGCCCTGCACGACGACGGTCTCGCCCAGGCGCCCGAGCATCGGCGTCGACTCGCGGGGGTCGCCGTGCCGGGGCTCCCGCGCCGTGCCCGGCGGCGTCGTGTGCGACCAGACGTCGGCGCCGGTGCGTAGGTCGCGCGCGGCGACGGTCATGCTGCGGTCCGGTCCCGCGTGCGCCGTCACGACGAGGTCGCCGACGAGCGTGAGCGTCGCGAGCGGCGCCACCGCGACGCGGAGCACCTCCTCGTGCGTGCGCGCGTCGAGGACGACGAGCTCCGCGGCGGTGGGCACCGGAGGGCGGTCGCCCTCGACGACGTCGGGATCCTCGTCGGGCTGCGCCGCGACGTGCTGCTGGGGGACGACGCACGCGAGCAGGTGGCGCCCCGCGGGCGTCGACTCGCAGTGGATCCACCACTCGGTGCCCTCGGCCGCGAGGACCGGGTCGGGCTCGGCGAGCTCGACCGACCACAGGACCTCGCCGGTCGTGGCGTCGAACGCACCGGCACGCGGCACGCCGTCGGCGTCGAACGTCGCCCCGAGCGCGAGGCCGTCGCTCCGCCCGCGGGGGCCGTTCCAGGTGGTCACGGCCCACTCGCCGGCCGTGGCCGCGCCGTCCGCGGGCCACAGCGGCTCGAGCCCGTCGCCGACCGGCAGCAGGACGCCGGGGAGGTCGGCGACGCGCGCGTACGCCGCACGCTCGCGCGCGTCGAGCACCGCCTGGGTCACGAGCAGGCCGGCGGCGACCGCGGCGGCCCCGGCGACGAGCAGGCGTCCGCGGCGGCGGTCACGGGTGCGGTCCGGCGAGGGGTCCGTGGACGCAACGGGTGCGTGGGCGCCGGTCGGGGCGCCGGATGGGGACCCGGGCGCCGCCACGAGCTCGACCTCGACCATCGGGTCCCGCGCCACGGTGCCCCCTCGTCCGCGGGCGCCCGCCCGTGCGCCGGCGCCCCTCGCGCCAGGTTCTCACCCGGGCCGCCCCCGCGGGCGCGGTTCCGTGCAGGCGACGCGCGGGTCGCGTGCGCGCGGCGTGTGCGTCGCCCCCGGGCTCAGCCCAGCGCGAGCACGCGGTCGGATCCGAAGTCGGGGATCCCGAACAGCAGCCGCCCGCTCGAGGTCAGCACCTCGACGTCGGGGAGCGCCCCGGTGAACACCCGGCTGCCGTCGGCCAAGGCGAACCCGCTGAGCCGGCGGCTGCCGTCCGCGGTGAGCTCGAGCACGAGGACCATCCGCCCGTCGGTCCAGACGCTGCGGTCCGCGCTCGGCGTGAACGTCGCCGTCCAGCGCGTCGAGCCGGTCGCCGCGTCGAGCGCGACGATCCGCCCCGAGGCGTCGGCCCCGTACAGCGCGCCGTCGAGCAGGATCGTGTCGGTCCAGGGGACCGCGCCGTCGCCGATCCGCTCGCTCTGCCACACCGCCGCGCCCGTGCGGGCGTCCCACGCGTGGAAGCGCTCGTCCGCGGTCAGCACGAGGCCGGGCGCGGACCCGTCGTCGACCGACGTGAACGCCGGGACGCCGGGGAGCAGCGGCCCGGGTGAGCCGTCCTCGAGCAGCAGCCGCGTCGACCCCGAGCCCTCGTACGACACCAGCCCGACGCGGCCGCCGCGCAGCGCCTCGGGCCACGCCACGACCTCCGACCCCGTCGTCGTCGCGTGCAGCAGCCGGCCGTCGGGGGACAGCAGCCACGTGCGGCCCTGCGTCTCGGCGATCTGCAGGTGGCCGCCGGTGACCCACAGCGAGAGGAGGACGCCGAAGCTGCGGTCGACCGCGAGCGGCTCGGGGACCGAGAAGCGCCACCGCTCGGTGCCGGTCAGCGGGTCCTCGGCGGTCACCAGGAGCCGGCCCGACTCGTCGCCGCGCGCCCGCACGAGGGCCTCGCCGAGCACCGCGACGCGCGTGCTCGGCTCCGTGGGCCGGCGCGCGAGGACCTCGCCCGTCGTCGGCTCGAGGACGACGACCTCGGCCCAGCTCGGGACGCCGGGGCGCGCGTCGCCGTCGACCTCCGCGACGCCCGTGACGAGGCACACGACCGGGCCACCCGGGCGCTCCTCGTCGGCCTGGCACGCGGGTCCGGACCCCGGGTCGAGCACCGCGCCGGGCGACGACGCGCCGAGCGCCGTCGACCACGCCTGCTCGCCGGTCGGCGCCCGGACGGCGCGCACGGTCGGGACCCCGTCGTCGCCGACGAACGTGCCGACCAGGAGGTCGCCCGAGCGCACGCCGGTGCGCACGAGGTGCCCCACGACGCCGTCGGACTCCCACCGCACCTCGAGCGCGTCCCCGAGCGGGGCCAGCACGTGGGGGACCGTCGCGAGGCGCGCGAGCCGGGTGCGCTCGCGGGCGTCGAGCACGAGCTGCGTCCCGACGAGCGCCGCGCACAGCACGAGGGCGACGACGACGAGCCTGCGGCGCGCGCGGCGGCCCAGGCGCGGACGGTCCGCCTCCGGGGGCGCGGCCGGGACCGGGTCCGGGGCGTCCCCGGGGACGAGCTCGACCGCCTGCATGTCGCCACGGCCCATGCCCCGCAACCTACGCCGCGGCGCGCGGACCGGCTCAGCGGGCGGCGGCCGGTCCGGTGCTCCGCCGGCCGCCACCTCCGTCGCCCGTCAGCCCCGCGGGGCCCCGAGGTCCGTCGAGAGCAGGTCGAGCGCCTCGACCACGTCGTCGGGAGTCGCGAGCCGAAACCGGGCGACGGTGTCGCCCGCGCCGACCTTGACCGTCACGTCGTCCGGCCCGAGCGCCGCGAACGCGTGCTCGTCGGTCACGTCGTCGCCCGCGTAGACCACGACGTCCGCGCCGAGCTCGGTGCGCAGCGCGGTGATCGCCTCGCCCTTGCTCGCGTGCAGCACCGAGATCTCCACGACGTCCTTGCCGTGCAGCACGCCCGAGCCGAGCTCGGCGCCGATCGCCAGCGCCTCCCGCTCGGCGGTCTCGGCGACGTCCCGTTCGGCGAGCCGGGTGTGCACGACGACCGCGGTCGGCTTCGTCTCGACCCACACCCCGTCCCGGCCGCGCGCGACCGACGCGGTCTGCGCGCCGAGGGCCGCGAGGCGGTCCGCCTGCTCGTCGCTCAGCTGCACGACGTCGCGGTCGAGCCCGAACGTCGTGACCCGTGCGCGCTCGGCGCCGTGGCTGCCGACGAGGAACGTGCCGGGCGGCACCTGGGCGAGCGCGTGCAGGTCCGCCATCGCGCGCCCGGAGACGAGCGCGATGCGCACGCGCGCCTCGTCGGGCAGCGCCCCGAGCGCCTCGAGCGCCGTGACGCCGCGCGGCAGGATGCGCGACGCGGACGGGTCGTCCTGCAGCGGGGCCAGCACGCCGTCGAAGTCGAGCGCGACGAGCAGCGGGCGGCGCGTGGTGTCCGCGGCGAGCGCCGACAGGGCCGCGAGCGTCGTGGACCGGTCGTCGTCCGGGCCGGAGCCGGTGGGGGAGGTCGTCGCCGTGCGCGGCTCAGACATCGTCGCCCCGCCCCGCGGAGCCGGCGTGCACGGAGTCGGACGACTCGCCGTGCGTCGTCGTGCCGCTCTCGCCGCGCACCGGGACCGCGGTCAGCACCGCGAGGAACGACTCCGACCACAGCGCCACGTCGTTCTCCAGCACGCGCTTGCGCAGCCGGCGCATCCGCTTGCGGGCCTCGCGCGGGTCGAGGTGCACCGCGTACGTGATCGCGTCCTTGAGGCCCGCGATGTCGTGCGGGTTCACCAGGATCGCGCCCGTGAGCTCGTCCGCCGCGCCGGTGAACTCGCTGAGCACGAGGCAGCCGCGGTCGTCCGAGCGCGCCGCGACGTACTCCTTGGCGACGAGGTTCATGCCGTCGCGCAGCGCCGTCACGAGCATGACGTCGGCCGCGAGGTACAGCGCCGCCATCTCCTCCATCGGGTAGGAGTGGTGCATGTAGTGGATCGCCGCGTGGCCGAGCTCGCCGTAGTCGCCGTTGATCCGCCCGACGAGCAGCTCGACGTCGTCGCGCAGCTGCTGGTACGCCCCGACGTTCTCCCGGCTCGGGCTCGCGATCTGCACGAGCGTGGTGTCCGCGACCGACAGGCGCTCGTCCTCGAGCAGCTCGCCGTACGCCTTGATGCGGTGCCGGATGCCCTTGGTGTAGTCGAGCCGGTCGCAGCCGAGGAGCAGCACCTTCGGGTCGCCGAGCTCGGTGCGGATCTCCTTGGCGCGCTGCTGGACCTCAGGGGTGCGGGCCAGCGCGTCGAACTTCTTCGAGTCGATCGAGATCGGGAACGCCGCCGCGCGCACGTGGCGCTCGACCTTGCCGTGCTTCGTGATCGTGACGACCTGGCCGCGCGTCGTCAGGTCCGTGAACCGGCGCACGACCCGCACGAAGTTCGACGCGTCGCCCGCCCGCTGGAAGCCGATCAGGTCCGCGCCGAGGAGGCCCTCGACGACCTGCTTGCGCCACGGCAGCTGCGCGAAGATCTCGAGCGCCGGGAACGGGATGTGGTGGAAGTAGCCGATCCGCACGTCGGCGCGGAGCTGGCGCAGCATCGCCGGGACGAGCTGGAGCTGGTAGTCGTGCACCCAGACGGTCGCGCCGTGCGCGGCCTGCTCGGCGGCCGCCGTCGCGAACCGCCAGTTGACCTTGCGGTACGACTCCCACCACTGCCGGTGGAACTGCGGCGGCTCGATGACGTCGTGGTACAGCGGCCACAGGGTGTCGTTCGAGAAGCCCTCGTAGTAGTCCTCGAGCTCACGCTCGGACAGCGGCACGGGCACGAGCCGCATCCCGTCGGCGTCGAACGGGTCGAGCTCGAGGTCGGGCGAGCCGCCCCAGCCCACCCACGCGCCGTCCGCGTTCTGCATCACCGGCTCGAGCGCGGTGACGAGGCCACCCGGCGACCGCGTCCACGTCGGCTCACCGTCCTCGCCGAGGGTGACGTCCACGGGCAGTCGGTTCGCGACCACCACGAGGTCATAACCGGCAGTTCCCACCGTCGATCAGCTCCTTGGGGTTTTTTCGACCATACCGTGAGGTGGTCGTGGAGGCGGCGTGCCCGCGTGCGCGCTGCGCACCTGGGCGCGCGCGTCCCGCTACTGTCCGGGCATGGAGCGCAAGGGCCTGACCCCGGGGTCAGAGGTCGGTGGGTACTCGATCGTCGCACCGCTGGGGTCGGGCGGCATGGGCACGGTGTACCGGGCCCTCGACGGGGGCGGGGCGGCGGTCGCGCTCAAGCTGCTGCACGGCGCCGACGACACCGACACCGAGGCCCGCGAGCGCCTGCGCCGCGAGGTCCTCGCGCTGCAGCGGCTGCGTCACCCGGCGGTCGCCGCGGTGCTCGACGCCGAGGCCGACTCGACCGAGGCGTTCATCGTCACCGAGCTCGTCGACGGGGTGAACCTCGAGGAGCACGTGCGCGCGCACGGGCCGCTGGACGCCGCGGCGCTGCACGAGGTCGCCGAGGGCCTGCGCAGCGCGCTCACCGCGGTCCACGAGGCCGGCGTCGTGCACCGCGACCTCAAGCCGAGCAACGTCCTCGTGACCGAGCACGGCCCGGTGCTCATCGACTTCGGGATCGCCCACGCGGCCGACGACGCGCGCGTCACGTCGACCGGCCTCGTCATCGGGACGCCCGGCTACCTCGCGCCCGAGCTGCTCGACGGCGCCGAGCCGACCGCGCGCAGCGACTGGTGGGGCTGGGCCGCGCTGCTCGCGTTCGCGGCGACCGGCCGTGCGCCGTTCGGGCTGCGGCCGCTCGAGCAGGTGCTCGCGAAGGCGCGCTCGGGCGACCCGGACGTCGCGGGGATCGGTCCGCTGACCGCGGGGGCGCTGCGCGGGGCGCTCGCGGCCGACCCCGACGCACGGCTCACGCCGGCCGACGTGGTCGCGGCGCTGCAGGTGGCGGTCGCGGACGGGGACCCGGTCGAGCCGGGGGGTGCGGGTGCCGTGGTCGCGAGTGCGGGCGGCGGCACGGACGACGACGCGCGGGCCGACGACGCGGACGACGACGCGCGGGCCGACGACGCGGACGACGACGGTGGCGACGGCGACGATGCGGACAGCGACGACGACGCCGAGGACGCCGTCGCGACGGTCCTGCTCACGAAGCGCGCCCCCGTCGCCGTGGGGGCGGCCGGTGCCGCCGGCGCCGGGACCGCCGTCGCGGCGGCCGGTCTCGCCGGTGCGGCCGGGATCGCGGCCGGGGCGCCCGCGGACGACGACGAGCCGGACGCCGATGCGCAGGACGACGACGAGGGCGCCGGGCCGGACGACGACGAGGACGACGAGGCCTGGGCCGACGACGCGCAGGACACCGTCCTGCTCGGAGCCACCGGCACCGCGGTCGGCGCGGTCGCGAGCTCGACGGTCCTGACGAACGACGGCCACACCCAGGTGCT
Organism: Cellulomonas cellasea; assembly: GCF_006538745.1. GTDB lineage: Bacteria > Actinomycetota > Actinomycetes > Actinomycetales > Cellulomonadaceae > Cellulomonas_A > Cellulomonas_A cellasea. Next base: position 82,557 of record NZ_BJLR01000018.1, read on the forward strand.
CCGCGCACCGGTCGCCGCGCCGCCGTCCGTCCCGGTCACGCCCCGGGCCGACCGCCACGACGTCGTCGCCGGCGGTGTGGCCGCGGACCCCCGGACGGCCGACGGCCCGGCGTACGACGACGTGGCGTACGACGACGGCGGGGGCGACGCGGACGACGACGCGTGGGCCGACCCGCCGGGCTACGACGCCGACCTCGAGGACGACGCCGGGTACGAGCGCCCGTTCGCGCGCCGGCGGTGGGGCAGCCTGCTGGCCCTCGGGCTCCTCGCGACCGCCGCCGCCGCGCTCTACCCGGGCTGGACGCTCGTCGTGCTCGGCGTGCTGCTCGTGCTCGTGCGCACCGCCGGCTCGACGGTCGAGGCGATGTACGCGCGCCGCGAGCGCAACGGCGTGCGGCGCACGGACACGCTGCGCGCCGTGGTGTCGACGCCGTGGCACCTCGTGCTCGCGGTGCTGGGCCTGCTCCCCGCGGTCCTCGTCGCGGGGTGCCTCGTGCTCATCGTGCTGGGCGTCCTGTGGTGGCTCCTGACCGGCGGGTACTGGGCGCCCGACGGGGTCCGGGGCGGCGAGCCGACCGGGATCATCGCGTCCGCGATCGTCGCCGGGGTGTTCGTGCTCGGCCTCGTGACGCTGTGGTGGGGGCCCATCGCGCTCACGACCCGCATCGGCGCCCGCCGCGTGCTGTCGGTCGTGGCGCCGGGGCGTGCGGGCGCGTTCGTCCTGACGCTCGTCGCGCTCGCGGTCGCCGCGGTCCTGGTGCTCGAGACGCTCGGGGACCCGCAGGTGGTGTGGTCCCCGCTGCCCCAGCCGCGGCTGCCCTGATCCGGCGCGACCGCCGCCACCGCCGCCACCGCCGCGACCGCCGCAACCTCCGTCGGTCCCCGCGCGACGCCTGCACGCGGCAGTCGGACCCCCGCGACCCCGGCGCGGAAGCACCCGGGACGCACAGGTCGAGCCCGTACCCTGACCCCATGACCGGCCCACGCGCGCGCGTGGCGGTGCCCCAGCGGCGCCGCCCGTCCTCGCCGCGTGGCCGTGCACCGGGCCGTGCACCGGGCCGTGCACCGGGCCGTGCGTCCCGCCGTCCGCCGGCTCGCGCCGCGCGCCCCGCCCGCCCGGCGGCGCTCGACCGGACCCTCGCGCTCGCGCTCGCGGGCGTCGGCCTGCTCGCGGTCGTGCTCGGCGTGCTCGTCGTCCAGGGGCGGCTCCTGCTGCACCCGTGCGTGAGCGCCGACGGCCCGCTCGGCCAGCTCGGCGTGCGCCTCGCGCTCCTGACCAGCGCGACCGACTGCCCCGAGGGCACGCTCGCCGTGAGCGACGCCGCGACGCACGGCGCGATCCTCGTGCTGAGCGTCGCCGCGCCCGTGCTCGTCGCGCACGTCGTCGTCGCCGTCTTCGGGGCGGGCCTGACCGCGCTCCTCGTGCGCGCGGCCTCGTCCGCCGGGGCCCTGCTCGGCGCCGTGCTGGTGCGCCTGCCCGTGCGCCCGCGCGTCGCGTCGACGCCGCCGCGGCGCCTCGTCGTCGTCGGGGACCCCGACGTGCGCCCGCCGGGGAGCCGCAGTCTGCGGCTCCACCCGCACCGGGGGCCGCCGCTCGCGCCCGCGTGAGCAGCCCACCCACCACCCCGGACAACGAGAGCAGGACCATGCCCAACGAACCCCGCCAGTCGAAGGCCGAGCGCCGCGACGAGGCACGCCAGAAGGCGCTCCAGCTGCAGGCGGAGCAGAAGAAGCGCGAGAAGCGCAACCGGATCGTCGCGATCAGCGGCCTCGTCGCGGCGGTCGCCGTGCTCGCGGTCGTCGTGACGCTCATCCTCAGCCAGGGCAAGGACGTCGCCGCCGGCGCGGCGTACACCGGCGACCCGGTGGCGATCGCCGAGGTCGAGGCCCCGTCGACCGCGCTCGAGTCCGGCGGCATCCCCGTCGGCGCCGAGGGTGTCGCGGGCGAGGAGCCCGCGGAGGACGCCACCGTCGTCGACGTCTACCTCGACTTCATGTGCCCGTTCTGCGCGCAGTTCGAGGAGTCCAACGAGCCCGAGCTGGCTGCGCTGCGCGCGTCCGGCGACGTGACCGTCGTCTACCACCCGACGTCGATCCTCGACCGTTTCTCCAACGGCTCCGAGTACTCGACGCGTGCGGCCGTGGCGGCCGCGGTCGTCGCCGACGAGGCGCCCGAGCAGTTCCTCGACTTCAGCGCCGCGCTGTTCGCGAACCAGCCGGCCGAGAACACCGAGGGCCTGTCCGACGAGGAGATCGCCCAGTTCGCCCGCGACGCCGGGGTCCCGGACGAGGTCGTCTCGCGGTTCACCGCGGCCGACGGCGACGAGGAGTGGCGCGTGTTCGCCCCGTACGTCGCGAGCCTCACGGACAACGCCGGCACGACGCTCGCGTCCGCCGGCGGCAGCGGCGAGTTCACGACGCCCGCGATCGTCATCGACGGCGAGCGGTGGGAGGGCAACTGGCAGGAGCCGGGGTCGCTCACCCAGGCGGTGACCGCCGCGAAGGGCTGACGCTAGGCTGGGCGCGGCGCTGGGGGAAACCCCGGCGCCGCGCCTCCTTAGCTCAGCTGGCCAGAGCACCTGTCTTGTAAACAGGGGGTCATCGGTTCGAATCCGATAGGGGGCTCCAGCGCCGCGGCGGCCGTCCCCGCGCGCAGCCCGCCCCGCCGCAGCACGTGCACGATCGTGCAGCGCCACCGCCCCGGCCGGTCCGCCGCGGGCCGTGCGCGCGACGATGGCAGCCTCACCCTGGGGGAGGCTGTCATGAAGAGAACCCGCCTGACGCTCGGCGTCCCGCTCGCCCTCGCCGTGCTGGCGACCGGCGCGTACCTGGCCTCGGCCGGCTCGACCGCCGTCGCGACGCCGCCGGCGCCCAGCCCGTCCGCCCCGAGCTCCGCGAACACAGTCAGCGGCGTCCTCGTCGGCAGCGAGGAGGGCCCGGAGAAGGTGTCGCAGGACGGCGTCGAGCTCAAGACGAAGACCGAGACGACCGTCACCACGTTCGAGCTCACCTACCCCGTGGGCTCGTACTCCGGGTGGCACTCGCACCCCGGGATCGTCGTCGCGGTGGTGAAGGAGGGCGCCGTCGAGCGGCGGACCGGGTGCGGCGCCGGGGAGGTCTTCGGCGAGGGGCAGGCGTTCACCGAGACCGGCCCGCACCACGTGAGCAACGCGGGCGAGGTCGACGCGGTGCTGTCGATCACGCGGATCTACCCGACGGCCAGCACGATCGGCCGGATCGACGAGCCGGCGCCGCGCTGCTCCTGAGGCGCGCCGGCTCAGTCGTCCGCGAGCTCCGACGGCAGCGGCAGGCGCAGCATCTGCAGCAGGCGCGCGAGCGTGGCTTCGACGAAGACGTCGACCGGATCCTCGTCGGCGCCCACGTCGGCGAGCAGCGGACGCACGGCGCCCGCGTCGAGCGTCACGCCGAGCACGACGCGCGCCCACACGACGAAGGCAGCGGTCTCGGTGTCGTTGTCGACGGCCCGGCTCGCCGCGGGGTCGTCGAAGTAGTCGCGCGGCTGGTAGCCCAGGTAGAACAGGCCCGCGGCGCCGGCGCTCCAGAAGGACACGATCGCGAGGTCCGAGTCGTGGATCTCGACGCGCAGGAACGGCGCGCCGGGCGCGGCGTCGTCGCGCCACGCGCCGTCGGTGTGCAGGTGCACCCCGAAGTACCCCACGCTGTCCTCCCGTCGGTCCCGCCGTGCGGCCGGGCGTGCCGGCCGGCCGGCTCGACATCGTGACAGCGTGCGGGCGTGCGCGTGGGCGGTCCGGCTGCGGTTCACCCGCGCGGGGTCACGCGACGGGGCCGGTCTCCTCCAGGAGGCGCAGCGCGGCGGTCACCCGCGGGTTGCGCGACGGGTCGGCGTCGATGCCGAGGCCCGCGTAGATCGCGTTGATGTGGTTCTGCACGGACTTCTCGGTGATGCCGAGCGCCTCGCCGATGCCCGCGTTCGAGAGCCCCTGCGCGAGCACCCGCAGCACCTCGTACTGCCGGTCCGTGAGCCCGGCGACGGACGAGCCGGCGCGCGGCTCCATGCGCTCGAGCAGCGCCGGGTCGAGCGTCGTGCGGCCCTCGGCGGTCGACCGGATGGCCGCGACGAGCGCGTCCGAGCTGGTCGAGGAGGTCTTGGACAGGTAGCTCCAGCCGTGCTTGACGTCCGGGGGCAGGTCGAGCAGGAGGTCCATCGCGTCGTGCGCGGAGAGCAGCAGGATGCCGAGGCCGGGCTGGCCGCGGCGCAGCGTCACGCCGAGGGCGATGCCGTTGCCGTCGGGCAGGTCGATGTCGAGCACGGCGACGTCCACGGCGCCGGGTGGGAACGCGCGCCGCGCCTGGGCGACGGTCGCGACCGCGGCGACGACCTCGAGTCCCGGGACGGTGCCGAGGGTGACCTCGAGCATGGACCGGAAGAGTGGTTGGTCCTCGACGATCCCGACACGGATCGGCGCGCCCTCGGTGGCGGTCATCCTCCGAAGTATGGTCGCTCCCTGGTCGGCCGGACCCGAGCCGGCGCGCGACACACGGAGCGGGTGCACCACGACGATGACGTCCACGACCGGTCTGCGCGGCCCCCGGGGAACGGGCCGCGGCCGGCCCCCGCGCGGCTCGTGGCCGTCGCGCACGGCCGCTGCGCCCGCGACCCCGGCTGCGGCGGACCGGCGCTCGCTCCTCCTCGCGACGTCGGCGGTGCTGTCGGTGTTCGCGGTCGGCGCCGCGGTGCAGACCGCGTACGTGCTGGGCGCGGCGACGGGCGACGGCGCGCTGTGGGCGCGGATCACCGCCAACTTCCTCGCGGTCGCGGTGATGGCGGTCGTGCTCGCGGCGCTGCGGGTGCACCGGCAGCGGCGCCGGCCGCGCGTGCTCGCCGGGGTCGCCGCGGCGGCGCTCGTCGCCGGGTCGGCGCGCGTCGCGGCCCAGGTGGCGCTCGGCGTCCACTCCTCGGCGTGGGACGGGGTGCTCGTGACCGAGCTCGCGAGCGGCACGGCCTGCGCCGTGGTCGCGGGGCTCGTCGGCGCGGCGTTCACCGAGTCCCAGCGCCGGCTGCGCGACGAGGTCCACGAGGCCGCGCGCGCCCGCATGCAGATCGAGGTCGCGCTGCAGGCGCTCCAGCACGAGGAGGTGCGGGTACGCCGGGCGGTCGCGGAGGGCCTGCACGGGAGCCTGCAGCAGCGCCTCGTGCTCGCGGTCGCGCGGCTCGACCGCGTGCTCGACCACCTCGAGCACGACCGGGTCACCGAGGCCGACGCCGAGCTCCTGCGGGTCCTGCGCGCCGACCTCGAGGACGTGCGCGTCGGTGACGTCCGCGAGATGAGCCGGATGCTCTACCCCGAGCAGCTCGAGGTCGGCATGGTCCCCGCGGTGCGCACGCTGCTCGGCCGGCTCCCGTCGAGCATCGCCACGCGGCTCACGGTGCCCGACGACGTCCGGCGCCTCGACGACCCCGCGGCGCCGGTGCTCACGCGCGCCGAGCGGCTGCTCGCGGTGCGCGTCGTCGAGGAGGCCGTCACGAACGCGCTGCGGCACGGGGGAGCGGCGTCGCTCCAGGTCGGCGTCACGCTCGCGGGCGACCGGCTCGCGGTGTCGGTGGTGGACGACGGGGCGGGCTTCGCGGCGGACGACCCCGCGGCGGACCGGCGGTCCCCCGAGTCGGGGCTGGCGCGGCTGCGCGAACGGCTGGAGATCGTCGGCGGGTCGCTCGACGTGGGCTCCGCGCCGGGCCGGGGGACGCGCGTGGAGGCGCACGTCCCGGTCCGGGCCCTCGGGTCCTGACAGGTCAGGGTCCGGGAGGACGGCCAGGTGTGGAGCGCGACCTCGCCGGCGGACCGGGAACGGAGCGGGGACCTCGCGCCTGACCGGGGGCGAAGCCAGCGCCTCGCCCCCCGACCGGGTCCGGAGCGGGTGCCCTCACGCCTGACCGGGGGACGGAGCCGGGCACGTCGGGCACATCGGGGCGGCCTCCGTCCCGGCTTGTCCGGTGGTCGCGCTCCCGCCTCACGCGCCCCGTCGTCCGGATCCTCCCGGCCCGTCCGGATCGGTTCGGGTGAAAGAAACGGACCAACCGGTCGGGTGGGTGCCAGCACCCAGGCCCTTCCTGGACGACCGTCCGACAGTGTCCCCGTCAGAACCTTGCCCGGAGCACCGGGCCGTGCCGGGTCGCCCCGGCCGCCGCACGACCCCCCACCTGGAGCGCACCCCCATGTCGTCCGCCTCGAACCGCCGCAAGGCCTCCGCCGTCGCCCTCGCCGTGGTCGGCCTCGCCGGCCTCTCGCTCGCCTCCGCGGCCACGCTCAACCTGAGCGGCAGCACCCTCGCGGCGAACACCGCGACGGTCGCCTCGTGCCAGCCGACCGCGACCCCGGTGACGGTCGGCTTCACGACCGCCTTCAGCGTCGCGACGTCGCCGTCGTACAAGGTCGCGAGCGTGCAGCTCAAGAGCGTCGATGCCGCGTGCGCCGCCAAGGACGTCCGGGTGACGCTCCTCGGCGCGGGCGACGCGGTGCTCGGCGAGGTGGCCGGCAAGGCCGCGACCGGCACGACGACCCTCGCCTCCGTGCCCGCGGGCATCGCGGCCGCTGCCGTCGAGAAGGTCGCGGTCGTCATCTCCGACTGACCCGCGCCGGCCCGCTCGCCGGCCCAGACCGGCCCGCCCGCCGGCCCGGACCGCCCACCCGCCGGCCCGAGCCCCCGCCCGTCCGCCGGCCGGCGCACCCGACCGCCGGTCCCGACCAGGGGACCTCGCCCGGCCGGTGACCACCCGTCCGCCCGGATCCGTCAGGAGCCCCCATCCGCACGCAGCCCGCGCGCACGCCCCGTGCGCGCACCCAGGCAGCCGACGAGCCCCGCGCCCGTCGGCTGTCCGGCGTGCTGCGGGACGCCGCGGTGCTCGCCACCGTGGCCGCGCTGGCGTGGCTCGTGTGGCCGTCGACCCTCGGCGGCTGCACGACCGTGACCATCGTCTCCGGGCACTCGATGGAGCCCACGTACGTGACCGGCGACCTCGTCGTCTCGCGCTGCGGCGAGCCGCGGGTCGGGGACGTCGTGGTGTACCGGCCCGCCGGGGAGAACGGCGGGCGGGTCATCCACCGGGTCGTGGGCGGCGACGCGGAGTCGGGCTGGCGCATGCAGGGCGACAACAACGACTTCACCGACCCGTGGTCGCCGCGCGGCGAGGAGGTGCAGGGCATCGCCCGCGTGCACGTCCCGCACGCGGGGACGGTCGCCGCGGTGCTGCTCTCCCCGCTCACGTGGGCGTCGGTGCTCGTGCTCGGCGGCGCGCTGCTGCTGTGGCCCGGGCGCGACGAGCCGGTGCCCGACGACGAGCCCGACGACGCTCGCGGCCTCGCCGTCCTCCTCACGCTGCCGCGCCTCGACTCCCGCCCGGGCCCGGGTGCGCCGTGAGACTCCCGGCTCGGCCCGGGTGCGCCGCGCGACTGACGGCCGAGCCCGGGTGCGCCGCGCGGCGTGCGCTGGCCGTGGCGGTGTGCGGGCTGCTCGTGGTGCTCGGCGCCGGGCTCTCGGTCGCGCAGGCGGCCGGCGTCCCCCTGCGCGCGGGCTCGCTGACGGCGTTCGTCGCCGCCGACCGCTGCACGACCACGCCGCTCGCGGTGCGCCCCGGGGCCGTCGACAACGGCACCTCGCAGGAGGTCGTGCTGACCGGCCTGCCGCCGGCGTGCCTCGGCCGGCCGTTCGCGCTGCGGGTGCACGGGGTCCAGGCGGCGCTCGCGGCCACCGACACCACGGGGACGCTCCCGTCGTCCGGCACGACGGCAACCGTGCGCGTGCCCGCCTACGAGGTGCGCGCGGCGAGCGGCGTCGCGCTGACCGTCTCGACGTGGGGGCTGCGCACCGCGTGGTCGGCGAGCTCGCCCGGCGTGGCGTGCCGTGTCCCGGCGGACCCGGCCGCGACCTGCACCGCGACGCTGCTCCCGGGCGGCTCGGCCGACTGGGCGGGGAACTACCAGCGGCGCTTCGAGGTCACGACGCCGTCGCGCACGCCCGTGACGTGGGAGCTCACGTTCGACCTGTCGGACGGCGCGCAGTTCCCGTTCGTCGCCTCCGCGTTCTCCGACGTCCAGGGCGGCCTCGTGCTGGTCTCGACGAGCGGATGTGCCGCGACGCCGCGCACGGTGACCGTGCGCGGGACGACCGCGTGGGGCTCGTACGGCACGGTCCACGCCGGCCGCAGCGACCGCCTCGAGGTCTCCGGCCAGACCCGGGGCACCGGCAGCCTGCTCACCTGCCCCTGACCCGTCCCGGCCCCCCGCCCGCGCGGGTGACGTGCGCCGATCGGGTGGCACACCCGCGCGCGCGTCATCTGCGCCGGCCCCCGGTCGATCAGAGGGACAGGTCGAAGGATCGACCACGGCGTGCGCAGGAAGCGGGTGCCCATGGGGATGATGCGGTGGAGCGTCGTGACGGCTGTCGTCGTCGCGGTCATGTCCGGCTCCGGCGTGCTCGCGCCCGCCGCGGGGCTGCTGCCGCCTGCCGCGGGCCTGCTCCCGTCCGCCGCCGCGCGGCTCGGCCTGGCCGACGCGTGCGCCGGCGCGCCCCTCGACGTCTCCTACGACGTCGTCCTCGAGCCCGCGCTCGGCGGGTACGCCGTCTCGGGCGTGCGCGTCTCGGGACTCCCCGCGTCGTGCGCGGACCGCGAGCTGTGGGTGGCCCTGACCGCCGACGACGGCTCGACGCTCGCCGAGGTGCGGACCACACCTGGGTCGCCAGGCGTGCGCGTGGGCGGGCCGCTCGACCCGGCGGTCCCCGCCTCGGCGGTCGCGGGGGTCTCCGCCGTGCTGCGCGACGCGCCGTAGGCGGGCGTCGCCGCGCCCCGAGGTCAGCCGGCCTGCTCGCCCCGCTGCTCGACGGGCTCGAGGTGCGGCCGCTTCGCCGCGCGCGCGTCGCCCGACGAGCGCCCGCGCAGCCGCCGCGTCGCCCACGGGTAGACGTGCTCGCGCAGCCACTGCGCGTCCTCGCGGGCCTTCTGCAGGCGTGGCGGCGAGGGCAGCGGCGCGAGCGGGTCGTCCCACGCGGCGTCGTCGGGCGCGAGCCCGAGCCCGACGAGCGCGGCCTGCGCGACCCGGGCGTGGCCGTCGGAGGTCAGGTGGATGCGGTCCGGGGCCCACATGCGCCAGTCCTTGAGCGAGCGCATGCCCCACAGGTCAAGCACGTGCCCGCCGTGGCGCCGCGCGATCGACCACACGTGCGTGTTGTAGATCCCGACGCGTCCGCGGGTGCGGCGCACGATGGGGCTGTCGGCGGCGTCGACGCCCGTCGAGAGCAGCACGTCCGCGCCCGTGGCCCGGATCCGCACGACGGCGTCCTCGAGCGAGCGGGCGAGCGCGTCGACGTCGGCCTGCGGGCGCAGGATGTCGTTGCCGCCGCCGACGAGGCTCACGAGGTCCGGCTGCATCGCGAGCGCCTCGGGCAGCTGCTCGGCGAGGATCGGGCGCAGCAGCCGGCCGCGGATCGCGAGGTTCGCGTACACGAGCGGGTCGTCGCCCGCGGCCGTGCGGCGGGTCGACAGGTGGAGCGCGAGCACGTCCGCCCAGCCGCGGCACTCGCCGTCGGGTGCGGGCTGGTCCCACAGGCCCTCGGTGAACGAGTCGCCGATCGCGACGTAGCTCCGCCAGGGGACGGGAGCGACGGCGGTGGGGGTGGCGGGTGAGGTGCTCTGCGCGGGGGTGCTCACCGTCCCATTGTGCCGCCGGCCACCGACGCGTCCAGGTCCGCCCGTCCCGTCGCGGGCCCCGCCGCCCGACCCGTCGGCCGGCGCGCGGTCGAGGCCGGTGCCGCGCCCGCCGCCGCTCGTCGTCCCGCGCCCGCGCTCAGTGCAGGGACCAGTCGACGGGCTCGGCCCCCTGCTCGACGAGCAGCGCGTTGACGGTCGAGAACGGGCGCGACCCGAGGAAGCCGCGGTGCGCGGACAGCGGGCTCGGGTGCACGCTCTCGACGCGCGGGACGCTCCCGAGGGCGCCGCGCAGCGACTGCGCGTCGCGCCCCCACAGCACCGCGACGAGCGGTCCGCCGCGCTCGACCAGCGCCTCGATGGCCCGGTCGGTCACGGCCTCCCAGCCCTTCCCGCGGTGCGACGCCGGTGCGCCCGGCCGCACGGTGAGGACCCGGTTGAGCAGCATGACGCCCTGGTCTGCCCACGGCGTGAGGTCGCCGGACGTCGGGGGAGCGGCGCCGACGTCCGCCACGAGCTCGGTGAAGATGTTGGCGAGCGAGCGCGGCACGGGGCGCACGTCGGGCTGCACCGAGAACGACAGCCCCATCGCGTGCCCGGGCGTCGGGTACGGGTCCTGGCCGACGACGAGCACGCGCACGTCCGCGAGCGGGCGCTGGAACGCGCGCAGCACCGAGGGCCCGTCGGGCAGGTACCCGCGCCCCGCGGCGACCTCGGCGCGCAGGAAGTCGCCGGCCGCGCGCAGCTGCGGCTCGACGGGGGCGAGCGCCTGCGCCCAGTCGGGTGCGACGAGCTGGTCCAGGGGAGCGGGGTTCACGGGGGCGAGGGTACCGAGCGCGCGCGGGTCCGGGTGAAGCGCCGCAGGAGCGGGTCCGCGGGCGGGGGTGCTGAATGACACGCGTGTCATTCGCGCCTACGATGGCGAGGTTCACGAAGCACCCCCAGCCCGCCCCCAGCCCTCCCCATGCGGAGCCTGAGCCCCCCCGGAGGACGCGATGGATGCCGCCACGCTGACGGGCTCCTCGGCGCAGGAGACCCCCGAGACCGCCGCCACGACCGCGCACGACGCCGAGGCCGCCGGCCTGTCCGAGCGCGACCAGCAGGTCCTCGCGTTCGAGCGCCAGTGGTGGAAGTACGCGGGCGCCAAGGAGCAGGCGATCCGGGAGCTGTTCGACATGTCGGCGACCCGGTACTACCAGGTGCTCAACAGCCTCATCGACTCCCCGGCCGCCCTCGCGCACGACCCGATGCTCATCAAGCGCCTGCGACGGATGCGCTCGACGCGCCAGCGCGCCCGCACGGCCCGCCGCCTCGGCGGCGACTCCTGAGCCGAGGCCCCGGGACCCGTGCGCTCGACCCGGTGCTGATCGCACCTTTCGGGCGGCACGCGGGTGATCCGGCCTCTGCGCCCAGCCTCAGCCGTTAGCCTGTCCGCCGTGAGCAAGGGCAGCTACCCGTACCCCGAGGACGAGTTCGACGCTGCGGAGGACCTCGACGGCCCCCGCGGCGTGCACCGTGCTCCCCGCTCACGGTGGCGGGCGCTGCTGCCGTTCGCGGTCGTGCTCGTCGTGTTCGCCGGGCTCGGTGCGGGCGTCCTGCTCTACCTCGCGAACTCGGACGTCACGCTGCCCGCCGGTCTCGGCAGCGGCACGACGGCGGGCGACGACGGCGGGGACGGCGCGACCGAGGGCGAGGGCGACGCCGCCCCGGACGACGGTGCCGCGCCCACCGACCCCGCGGACGGCGGCGCTGCGGAGCCCCCCGCGACCGAGCCTGCGGCCCCCGAGCCGGACCTCGCGACGGCGGTCACGGTGTTCAACGCCGCCAAGGTCGCGGGCCTCGCGGGCGAGACGGCCGAGAAGCTCACGGGCGCCGGGTTCACCAACGTCGACACGGGCAACCACACCGGTGCGGGCGTCAACGGCACGACCGTCTTCTACGCCGGCGAGGCGCAGAAGGCGACGGCGGACGCGGTCGCGCAGGCCCTCGGCATCACCCAGGTGCTGCCGTCGGCGACCGAGGCGGCCGCCGGCATCGCGGTCGTCCTCGAGGCCGACTACCAGTCCTGACGCGGGCCGCCGCGCGCGCCCGCGGACCCGCGCGACCGGGTGGTCCAGGGCTGCCCGGAGGTGCGTGCGCGTCCCCAGGGCGGCGGGTTGCGTCTTGCACTCTCCGGGGTCGAGTGCTAACCATTGACTTAGCACTCTCCGGTGGAGAGTGACAGGATCAACCGGCCGACCGGTGAGGTCCACGCCGCACGGGACATGACCGCGCGAGGTGGGCCGTCCGTCGCGGGCACCGACCGGCCACCCACGAGCACAGTGAAGGATCACCGCCCCATGGCCAAGATCATTGCCTTCAACGAGGAGGCCCGTCGCGGTATCGAGCGCGGACTCAACGTCCTCGCCGACACCGTCAAGGTCACGCTCGGCCCGAAGGGCCGCAACGTCGTCCTCGACAAGAAGTGGGGTGCCCCCACGATCACGAACGACGGCGTCTCCATCGCCAAGGAGATCGAGCTCGAGGACCCGTTCGAGAAGATCGGTGCCGAGCTCGTCAAGGAGGTCGCCAAGAAGACGGACGACGTCGCGGGTGACGGCACCACGACCGCCACCGTGCTCGCCCAGGCGCTCGTGCGCGAGGGCCTGCGCAACGTCGCCGCCGGCGCCAACCCGATCGCCCTGAAGAAGGGCATCGAGGCCGCCGTCGAGGCCGTCACGGCCCAGCTCCTCTCGCAGGCCAAGGAGGTCGAGACGAAGGAGCAGATCGCCGCGACCGCCTCGATCTCGGCCGGCGACACGGCGATCGGCGAGCTCATCGCCGAGGCGCTCGACAAGGTCGGCAAGGAAGGCGTCATCACGGTCGAGGAGTCCAGCGCGCTGGGCCTCGAGCTCGAGCTGACCGAGGGCATGCGCTTCGACAAGGGCTACCTGTCGGCGTACATGGTCACGGACCCCGAGCGCCAGGAGGCCGTCCTCGAGGACGCCTACGTGCTGCTCGTCGAGTCGAAGATCTCGAACGTCAAGGACCTGCTGCCGCTGCTGGAGAAGGTCATCCAGTCGGGCAAGCCGCTGTTCATCGTCGCCGAGGACGTCGAGGGCGAGGCCCTGGCCACGCTCGTCGTCAACAAGATCCGTGGCACGTTCAAGTCGATCGCCGTCAAGGCGCCCGGCTTCGGCGACCGCCGCAAGGCGATGCTGCAGGACATGGCCATCCTCACGGGCGGTCAGGTCGTCTCGGAGACCGTCGGCCTCAAGCTCGACACGGTGGGCCTCGAGGTCCTCGGCACGGCGCGCAAGATCGTCGTGACGAAGGACGAGACCACGATCGTCGAGGGCTCGGGCGACGCGTCGCAGATCGCGGGCCGCGTGTCCCAGATCCGCGCCGAGATCGAGAACTCGGACTCGGACTACGACCGCGAGAAGCTCCAGGAGCGCCTCGCGAAGCTGGCCGGCGGCGTGGCCGTCATCAAGGCCGGCGCGGCGACCGAGGTCGAGCTCAAGGAGCGCAAGCACCGCATCGAGGACGCCGTCCGCAACGCGAAGGCCGCCGTCGAGGAGGGCATCGTCGCCGGTGGTGGCGTCGCGCTCATCCAGGCCGGCAAGCTCGCGTTCGAGGGCCTCAAGCTCGAGGGTGACGAGGCGACCGGTGCGAACATCGTCCGCATCGCGCTGGACGCGCCGCTCAAGCAGATCGCGATCAACGCGGGCCTCGAGGGTGGCGTCGTCGCCGAGAAGGTGCGCAACCTCCCGACGGGTCACGGCCTGAACGCCGCGACGAACACCTACGAGGACCTGCTCCTCGCGGGCGTCAACGACCCGGTCAAGGTCACGCGCTCCGCGCTGCAGAACGCGGCGTCGATCGCGGCGCTGTTCCTCACCACCGAGGCCGTCGTGGCCGACAAGCCGGAGAAGCACGCTGCTCCGGCCGGCGGTGGCGGCGAGGACTTCGGCGGCGGGTTCTGATCCGCTGAGCCTCACCCGGCGGCGATGAGCCGCTGACAGCACACGGCGACGGGCCGGTCACCTTCGGGTGGCCGGCCCGTCGCCGTTCGTGCGTCCGGGCTCGCCGCGGGTGAGGCGGATCGAGACCGAGGCGAAACACACCGTTCACGGCTGCGCGTGCCCCGTGGAAACACCCGGTCCCTAGCGTCCTCGGTCATGGGCACAGGGATGTATACACAGCGGGACACAGTGCGGTGTCACGCGGTCCTGCGGCCCGGAGCCAGGGGAGCGAACCCCTCCCGCGAACCGCAGCGAAAGGCACCCCGTTGACCACATCACGCACGCGCGCACTCGCTCTCCCCGTGGCGGCACTCGCCGTCGCGCTCGGCCTCACCGGCTGCGGCGGAGCGCGCACCGACGCCGGGTCCTCCGGTGGCAGCACCTCGTCCGGCGACGCGGCCGCCTCGTGCGTCGACACGTCGGGCGACTCCGTGAAGATCGGCTTCCTCAACTCGCTGTCGGGCACCATGGCGATCTCGGAGCAGACCGTCCGCGACGCGCTCGACCTCGCCGCCGAGGAGATCAACGCGGACGGCGGGGTGCTCGGCAAGCAGCTCGAGGTCGTCGGCGAGGACGGCGCCTCGGAGCCGACGGTCTTCGCGGAGAAGGCCGAGAAGCTCGTCTCGTCCGACTGCGTCGCCGCGGTGTTCGGCGGCTGGACCTCGTCGTCGCGCAAGGCGATGCTCCCGGTGTTCGAGAGCAAGGACGCGCTGCTGTTCTACCCGGTGCAGTACGAGGGCCTGGAGGCGTCGCCGAACATCTTCTACACGGGCGCGACGACGAACCAGCAGATCGTCCCGGGCATGGACTACCTCAAGGAGCAGGGCAAGACGAAGGTCTTCCTCGTCGGCTCCGACTACGTGTTCCCGCGGACGGCGAACAAGATCATCAACGCCTACGCCGAGGCGAACGGCATCGAGATCGTCGGCGAGGAGTACGCGCCGCTCGGGCACACCGACTTCTCGACGATCGTCAACAAGCTCAAGGCGTCGGGCGCCGACGCGGTGTTCAACACGCTCAACGGCGACTCCAACGTGGCGTTCTTCAAGGAGTACAAGAACGTCGGCCTCGGGGTCGACACGACCCCGGTCGTCTCGGTCTCGATCGCCGAGGAGGAGGTCGGCGGCATCGGCGTCGAGAACATCGAGGGCCAGCTCACGGCGTGGAACTACTACCAGACGGTCGAGAGCCCCGCGAACACCACGTTCGTGGAGGCGTTCAAGGCCAAGTACGGGGAGGACCGCGTGACGTCCGACCCGATGGAGGCCGCGTACACGTCGCTCTACCTGTGGAAGGGCATGGTCGAGAAGGCCGAGTCGTTCGACGTCGCGGCGGTGCAGGACGCGGCCGACGGCGTCACGTTCGAGGCGCCCGAGGGCACCGTGACCGTGAACGGCGAGAACCACCACATCGCCAAGACGGCGCTCATCGGCAAGATCGGCGCCGACGGCCTCATCTACACCGAGTGGAGCTCGGACGAGGCGATCGAGCCCGACCCGTTCCTCGAGGGCTACGACTGGGCCGAGGGCCTGTCCTGACCTGACCAGCGGGCCGCGCCACCGCCACCGGCGGACGACCGACGCGGCACGACCAGCCCGCCCCGCACGCCGGCCGGCGCTCCCTCGCCCGGAGCGCCGGCCGCCGGCGGGGCCCGCACGGAAGGGGGCCGGGATGGATGCCCTGTTCTCGCAGCTCTTCGCCGGGCTGAGCCTCGGGTCGGTGCTGCTGCTCGCGGCGCTCGGGCTCGCGCTCACGTTCGGTCAGATGGGCGTCATCAACATGGCGCACGGGGAGTTCATGATGGCGGGCGCGTACACCGCGTACGTCGTGCAGAGCCTGATCGCGGACGCCGGGGTCTCGCTGCTCGTCTCGCTCGTCGTCGGCTTCCTCGTCGGCGGGCTGCTCGGGCTCGTGCTCGAGGTCACGCTCGTCTCGCGGATGTACCGGCGGCCGCTCGACACGCTGCTCGTCACGTGGGGCGTCGCGCTCGTGCTCCAGCAGGCGGCGCGCGACATCTTCGGCGCGCCGAACGTCGACGTCCGGGCGCCGGCGTGGCTGTCCGGGGCGGTCGAGCTGTTCGGGCTCGGGGTGCCCCGGACGCGGCTGTTCATCCTGCTGGTCGCGGTCGTGTGCGTGACCGCGCTGGCGCTCGTCCTCAAGCTCACGCCGCTCGGTCGTCGGATCCGCGCGACCGTGCAGAACCGCGACCTCGCGGAGACGTCGGGCATCTCGACGCGCGCGACGGACCGGCTCACGTTCTTCGTCGGCTCCGGGATCGCCGGGGTCGCGGGCGTCGCGCTCACGCTGCTCGGGTCGATCGGCCCGACGCTCGGCACGGCCTACATCGTCGACGCGTTCCTCGTCGTGGTCGCGGGCGGCATCGGGCAGCTCAAGGGGACCGTGATCGCGGCGTTCTCGCTCGGGCTGCTGCAGGCGACGTTCGAGTACTCGACGACCGCGAGCATCGCCAAGGTGCTGCTGTTCGTCGTCATCGTCGCGTTCCTCCAGGTGCGGCCGCAGGGGCTCGTGTCGCTGCGCACGCGGAGCCTCGCGTGAGCCCGGCGGGGACCGCGGAGCGCCGCGGCGGTGCGGTGGGCCGGCTGCTGACCGGCGAGCGCGTCCGCACCCTCGCCGGGTTCGCCGTCGCCGCGGTCGCGCTGTTCGGCGTCGCGCCCGCGCTGCTCTCCGACTTCCGGCTCGGGCTGCTCGCCAAGTTCTGCTGCCTCGCGATGGTCGCGGTCGGCATCGGGCTCGCGTGGGGGCGCGGCGGGATGCTCACGCTGGGCCAGGGCGTCTACTTCGGGCTCGGCGGCTACCTCATGGCCATGCACCTCAAGCTCGCCGACGCCGGGCCGGGCGGGGTGCCCGACTTCATGCTGCTCTACGGCGACGGGACCGTGCCGGGCTGGTGGGAGCCGCTGCGCAGCCCGGTCGTCACGGTCGTCGCGATCGTGCTCGTGCCGGTCGCGCTGGCCTCGGCGCTCGGGTTCGCGGTGTTCACGCGGCGCGTGCGCGGGGCGTACTTCGCGATCCTGTCGCAGGCGCTCGCGGCGGCGTTCGCGATCCTGCTCGTCGGGCAGCAGAAGGTCACCGGCGGGACGAACGGGCTCAACGGGTTCCGGTCGTTCTTCGGGTACGACCTCGCCGACCCGGTGAACAAGGAGATGCTGTACCTCATCGCCGCCGGGACGCTGCTCGCGATGGTCGCGATCGTGCGCCTCCTGATGCGCTCGCGCTTCGGCGAGCTGCTCGTCGCGGTGCGCGACCAGGAGAACCGCGTCCGGTTCCTCGGCTACGACCCCGCGGCCGTCAAGGTCGTCGCGTACGCGGTCGCGGCGGCGTTCGCGGGGATCGGCGGGGCGCTGTTCGTGCCGATCGTCGGGATCATCTCGCCCGCGGACGTCGGCGTCGTGCCGTCCATCGGTTTCCTCGTCGGCGTCGCGATCGGCGGCCGCGCGACGCTGCTCGGGCCCGTGCTCGGGGCGCTCGCCGTCTCGTGGGCGCAGACCTCGCTGTCGGAGCAGTTCCCGTCGTTCTGGACCTACTTCCAGGGCGCGCTGTTCATCGTCGTCGTCGCGTTCCTGCCGGGTGGCCTCGCGTCGCTCGGGGGCGTTCGGCGGCGGTGGCGCGCCGGCCGGGCGGAGCGGGACGACGTGCCCGACGAGGTCCCGGCGCGCGCGGCGCAGGCACCCACCACGCCGTCCGAGACCGTCACGTCCGGGAGCACCCCATGACCGACATCCCCCAGCCGGAGCAGGTGCTCGACCCCGACGCGCTCGAGCAGGTGCTCGCGGGGCCCGGCGACCGGTTCCGGCACGACTACCTCGAGGTCCGGGGCCTGCGCGTCGAGTTCGACGGCTTCGTGGCCGTCGACGGGGTCGACCTCACGGTCACCCAGGGCGACCTGCGGTTCCTCATCGGGCCGAACGGCGCCGGCAAGACCACGATCGTCGACGCGATCACCGGCCTCGCCCGCGCGAGCGGCTCGGTCCGGTTCGGCGGCGTCGAGCTGCTCGGCAAGGCGTCGCACCGCGTCGCCCGGGCCGGCGTCGGGCGCACCTTCCAGACCGCGAGCGTCTTCGACGAGCTCAGCGTCCTGCAGAACCTCGACATCGCCGCAGGGTCCCGGCGGAAGGCCCGCACGCTCCTGCGGCGCCGGTCGGCGGTCCCCGAGGTCGTCGAGCAGGCGCTCGAGACGGTCGGGCTCACCGCGCTGCGGGACGCGCCCGCGGGCGTGCTCGCGCACGGGCAGAAGCAGTGGCTCGAGATCGGGATGCTCCTGGTGCAGGACTCGCGGCTGCTCCTGCTCGACGAGCCCGTCGCGGGGATGAGCCACGCCGAGCGTGAGCAGACCGGCCTGCTGCTGCAGCGGATCGGCGCGCAGCGGACGGTCGTCGTCGTCGAGCACGACATGGAGTTCCTGCGCTCGTTCGCGTCGTCGGTCACGGTGCTGCACCAGGGCCGCGTGCTGAGCGAGGGGACGGTCGCGCAGGTCCAGGCGGACCCGCGCGTCGTCGAGGTGTACCTGGGCAGCGGACGGAAGGAGCGGTGATGCTCGAGCTCGAGGGGGTGCACGTCGGGTACGGGCGCACGTCCGTCGTCCACGGCGTCGACGTGCGGGTGCCGGACGGCGGGATCGCCGCCGTGATGGGCCACAACGGCGCGGGCAAGACGACGCTGCTGCGCGCGGCCGTCGGCCTGCTCCCCGTCCGGGCGGGGACGGTCCGGCTCGCGGGCGAGGACGTCACGCGGCTGCGCCCGCACGAGCGGGTCCGGCGCGGGCTCGCGTACGTGCCGCAGGGGCAGCAGTCGTTCGGGCAGCTCACCGCGCGGGAGAACCTCCAGCTCGTCGCCGACGGCCAGGGCGCCGCAGGCGGCCGGCGCACCGACGAGGCGCTCGACCTGTTCCCGGCGCTGCGCGGCCTGCTCGGGCGGCGCGCGGGGCTGCTCTCGGGCGGTCAGCGCCAGCAGCTCGCGATCGCCCGGGCCCTCATCACCGGCCCGAGGGTGCTCGTGCTCGACGAGCCGACCGAGGGCATCCAGCCGTCGGTCGTCGCCGAGATCGAGGACGCGGTCCTCGCGCTCACCGCGGCGGGCGGGCTCGCGGTCCTGCTCGTCGAGCAGCACGTCGGGTTCGCCCTCGGGGCGGCGTCGCACTTCGCGGTGCTCGAGTCCGGACGGGTCGTGGCGTCCGGCGAGGGCGGCATCGAGCAGGAGGCGCAGGTCCGTGCCGCGATGGCGCTCTGACACCGGGCGCGCGGGCGAGCGCCGGAAGCGGCCCGACGCCGAGGGGGGCGCCCGGGACGCCCCGCCGGGAGGGATACGCTCCGTGGGTATGAGCGCTGACGTGGACCCGGGCACCGCGACGGTGTCGGCGGGCGCGTCGCGGTCGCTGCGGGACGTGGTCTACGAGCGCCTGCGCGACGACATCCTCAACGGCCGCGTCTCCCCGCGCGAGCGCCTCACCGAGCCCAAGCTCGGCAAGGCGTTCGAGGTCTCGCGCACCCCGGTCCGCGAGGCGCTGTCCCGGCTGCTGTCTGACGGGCTCGTCGAGCGCACCGACTACGGCTACGCGGTCGTCGTGCCGAGCCTCGAGGACCTGCGCAACCTCTACGAGCTGCGCGTCACGCTCGAGCTGCGCGGCATCGCCCGGGCGATCGAGAACCCGGGCGTGCGCCACGACGAGGACCAGGTCCGCGCCGAGCTGGCCCGCTGGCAGGAGCTGCGCGACACCCCGCCCGAGCCCGACCCGGCGTTCGTGCTGCTCGACGAAGGCTTCCACCTGGCGCTGTCCCGCTCGTCGGGCAACGCCCAGCTGACCGACGCGCTCGTGACCGTCAACCAGAAGATCCGCGCGGTCCGCATGCACGACTTCGTCGAGACCGGGCGCATCGTCACGACGATCGACGAGCACATCGAGATCCTCGACCTCGTGCTGGCACGGGACCTCGCGGCGGCGCTGACCGCGCTGCACAAGCACGTGGGGGAGTCGCTCGAGGTCGTCATGGAGCGCGCGACGAGCGCGATGACGCGGATGGCGCTCGCGGGCTGACGGCCCCGCCGGGGCGCGCGCAGGGCGCTCGCGTAACTCAGCGTTTACGCCCGCACCCGCTGCGGGAAACACCGCCTCCCTACGGTTCGAGAGCGGATACGGACGTGTATACACCTCCGCATCCGGCGGTGGAGCGCCACGACGACCCGGGCCGGACGGCTCGGGACCCGGACCCGGCGGCCCACCGCCCGACCGCCCCTCACGCCCGTGGGAGCCCCCGTGTTCGAGACGCTGCTCGTCGCCAACCGAGGCGAGATCGCCTGCCGCATCCTGCGCACGGCGAAGGGACTCGGCCTCAAGACGGTCGCGGTGTACTCCGACGCCGACGCCGCGGCCCCCCACGTCCGCATGGCCGACGTCGCGGTGCGCCTCGGGCCCGCCCCCGCGGCCGAGAGCTACCTGCGCTCCGAGCTCGTGCTCGACGCCGCGCTGACCACCGGCGCCGGCGCGATCCACCCCGGCTACGGGTTCCTGTCCGAGAACGAGGTCTTCGCCGCCGAGGTCGAGGCCGCCGGGCTCGCGTTCGTCGGCCCGACCCCGGCGCACCTGCACGTGTTCGGCGACAAGCACCGGGCGCGCGTCGCGGCCGAGGCGGCCGGGGTGCCGCTCGTGCCGGGCAGCGGGCTGCTCGGGTCCCTGCCGGACGCGCTCGCCGCGGCCGACGCCGTCGGGTACCCCGTGATGCTCAAGGCCGTGGGCGGTGGCGGGGGCATCGGGATGCAGGCATGCGCGGACGCGACCGGGCTCGCGGGCGCCTACGAGAAGGTGCAGCGCATCGCCGCGGCCAACTTCGGCAGCGCCGGGGTCTTCCTCGAACGGTTCGTCGCGCGGGCCCGGCACCTTGAGGTCCAGGTCTTCGGCGACGGGGACGGGCGCGTCGTGAGCCTCGGCGACCGCGACTGCTCGCTCCAGCGCCGGCACCAGAAGGTGCTCGAGGAGGCCCCGGCGCCGAACCTGCCCGACGACGTGCGGATGCGCATGCAGTCCTCGGCGCGGGCGCTCACCGCGTCGGTCGGGTACCGCTCGGCCGGCACGGTCGAGTACGTGTACGACGTCGACCGGGGCGACGTCTCGTTCCTCGAGGTCAACACGCGCCTCCAGGTCGAGCACCCCGTGACCGAGGAGGTCACCGGCGTCGACCTCGTGGCCTGGATGCTGCGGCTCGCGCAGGGCGACGCCGACTTCCGCGACGAGCTCGCGGCGCTGCCGGAGACCGGCCCGGAGCTGCGCGGGCACGCCGTCGAGGCCCGGGTGTACGCCGAGGACCCGCGGCACGACTACCGGCCCAGCGCCGGGTTGCTCACCGACGTCCGGTACCCCGCGGGCGTGCGCGTCGACGCGTGGGCCGAGACCGGGCAGGAGGTCACGACCCACTACGACCCGATGCTCGCCAAGGTGATCGTGCACGGCGCGGACCGGGACGCCGCGCTCGTGGCCGCCGCCGACGCGCTCGCCGGGACCCGCGTGACGGGCGTGCAGACGAACCTGCCGCTGCTGCGGGCCGCCGTCGCCGTCCCCGAGGTCGTCGCGGCGACGCACACCACCGCGACGCTCGCGGGTGTCACCGACGACGAGCCGCACGTCGAGGTCCTGCGCGGCGGGGTCATGACGACGGTGCAGGACTGGCCCGGGCGGCTCGGGCACTGGGACGTCGGCATCTCCCCGTCGGGCCCCATGGACGACCTGTCGTTCCGGCTCGGCAACCGCGCGCTCGGCAACCCCGAGGGCGCGCCGGGGCTCGAGTGCACGCTGACCGGCCCGCGCCTGCGGTTCAGCCACGAGGCGGTCGTGTGCGTGACGGGCGCGCCCGCGCCGGTGACGGTCGACGGCGAGCCCGTCCCGCAGTGGGAGCCCGTGACCGTCCCCGCGGGCGCGGTGCTCGACGTCGGCGCGCCGCACGGCGCGGGCCTGCGGACGTACGTGCTGCTGCGCGGCGGGCTCGACGTGCCGCTGTACCTCGGCTCGGCGTCGACGTTCTCGCTCGGCGGCTTCGGCGGGTACACCGGCCGCGCGCTCGTCGTCGGCGACGTCCTGGTCCCCGCGGCCGTGGCCGACGACGCGCCGGCCGCGGTGGCCGTCGCCGCGGAGCTGCGGCCCGAGCTCGTGCACGAGTGGCACGTCGCGGTGCAGGAGGGCCCGCAGCCCGCGCCGTCGTACTTCACGCCCGAGGACATGGCGATGCTCTACGCCGCGACGTGGCAGGTGCAGACGCACGCGAACCGCACCGGCATCCGGCTCACCGGCCCGAAGCCGCAGTGGGCGCGGCCCGACGGCGGCGAGGCCGGCCTGCACCCGTCGAACCTGCACGACAACCCGTACTCGGTCGGCGCGCTGAACGTCAGCGGCGACACCCCGATCCTGCTCGGGCCCGACGGCCCGAGCCTCGGCGGCTTCGCGTGCCCGGTCACCGTGGTCGCCGGGCACCGCTGGAAGATGGGCCAGATCCGGCCCGGCGACACCGTGCGGCTCGTCCCGGTGCCCGAGGGGACCGCGGACGCGCTGCGGAGGTCCGACGCGCTGCGCGGGCTCGACCGCATCGGCGCGGAGGCGGGCGCAGCGCCCGACGGGCCGGGAACCGCGGCCGCCGGCGCCGCGCTCGCGACCGGGCCCGACGGCGACGACGGCGTGCTGCACCGGATCGCCGGCGACCCGGCCGACCCGCTCGGCCGCCCGGAGGTCGTCTACCTGCGCGGCGCGGACGACAACGTGCTCGTCGAGTACGGCCCGATGACGCTCGACCTCGGGCTGCGGCTGCGCGTGCACGCGCTGGGCGAGGCGCTCCGGGCGCGCACCGACGCCGGGCTCGCCGGGGTCGTCGACATCACGCCCGGCGTGCGGAGCCTGCACGTGCACGTCGACCCGGACGTGCTCGGCGTGCGCGCGCTCGTCGCGGTGCTCGCGGAGCTCGAGGCGACGCTGCCGCCCACGGCGGACCTCGTCGTGCCCAGCCGGCGCATCCACCTGCCGATGTCGTTCGACGACCCGGTCATCGCCGAGGCCACGTCCCGGTACGCCGCCGGGGTGCGGGCGGAGGCGCCGTGGCTGCCGTCGAACATCGAGTTCGTCCGCCGCGTCAACGGCCTGCGCTCGGCCGACGACGTGCACCGGACCATGTTCGACGCGGAGTACCTCGTGCTGGGCCTCGGGGACGTCTACCTCGGGGCGCCGCTCGCGGTGCCGCTCGACCCGCGCCACCGGCTCATGACCACGAAGTACAACCCGGCGCGCACGTGGACCGCGGCGGACACCGTCGGGCTCGGCGGCACGTACCTGTGCGTCTACGGCATGGACTCCCCGGGCGGCTACCAGCTCGTCGGGCGCACGGTGCCCATCTGGTCGGGGCACCGCCAGCGCGGGGTCTTCGAGCCGGGCACGCCGTGGCTGCTGCGGTTCTTCGACCGCATCGTGTGGCACCCGGTCGGCCCCGAGGAGCTGCTCGAGCAGCGCGCCGCGTTCGCCGCCGGGCGGCTCGACGTCGAGGTCGAGCACGGCACGTTCTCCTACGCCGAGCACCTCGCGATGCTCGCGGCCGAGCACGACTCGATCGCCGAGTTCCAGGCCCGGCAGGCGGAGGCGTTCGCCGCCGAGCGCGCCGCGTGGGAGGCCGCGGGGGAGTTCGCGGTCGAGGAGCCCGCGGACGAGGCCGGGGGGGCGCACGCGCCGGGCGGGGCGGCGGGCGGCCCGGCGTTCGCGGTGCCCGACGGCTGCGTCCTCGTCGAGGCGCCCATGGTCGGGAGCGTGTGGCGCGTCGAGGTGCGCGCGGGCGAGCAGGTGCACGCCGGCGACCCGCTCGTCGCGCTCGAGGCCATGAAGCTCGAGCTCGCGGTCGACGCGCCGGTCACGGGACGCGTCCGGCAGGTGCTCGTCGAACCGGGGCAGCACGTCGCCCCCGGTGCGCCGCTCGTCGTGGTGGAGGTGGGGGCGTGAGCGCCGTCGAGCGGGTCCGTGCGGCGTACCGGCGGATCGACGAGGTCGACCGCCCTGAGGTGTGGATCGCCCTGCGGCCCGAGGCGGAGGCGCTCGCCGCGGCGGCCGAGGTCGACGCCCGCGTCCGCGCCGGGGAGGACCTGCCGCTCGCCGGGACGACGCTCGCGGTCAAGGACAACGTCGACGTCGCGGGCCTCCCGACGACCGCGGGGTGCCCGTCGTACGGCGTCGCGCCCGCGACCCGGACCGCCCCCGCCGTCCAGCGGCTCGTCGACGCCGGGGCCGTCGTGCTCGGCAAGACCAACCTCGACCAGTTCGCGACCGGCCTCGTCGGCACCCGCTCGCCGTACGGCGCCGTGCGGCACGCGACGCTGCCCGAGCGGGTCTCGGGCGGGTCGAGCTCGGGGTCGGCCGTCGCCGTCGCGCTGGGCGTCGCGGACGTCGCGATCGGCACCGACACCGCCGGCTCGGGCCGGGTCCCGGCGGCGTTCCACGGCATCGTCGGGATCAAGACGACGCTCGGCCTCGTCCCGACCGCGGGCGTCGTCCCCGCGTGCCGGTCCTACGACGTGGTCACGACGTTCACGCGCGACCTCGGCCTGGGTGCGCTCGCGACGCGCCTCATGGTCGGCCCCGACGCCGCCGACCCCACCGGACGGGTGTGGCCCGCCGACGTGCGCCTCGGGCTGCGGCCGGACCCGGTCGTGGCCGTCCCCCGCCCGGCCGACCTGACCCCGCTGTCCGCCGGGTGGCGGGCCGCGTTCGCGGAGGCGGTCGACGCCGTCCGGCGCACCGGGGCGCGCGTCGTCGAGGTCGACGTGTCCCCGATGCTCGAGGCCGCCCGGCTGCTGTACGACGGCGCGATCGTCGCCGAGCGGTACGCCGCCGTGGGGGAGTTCCTCGAGCGCGCGCACGCGGCGGGCGACCCGGGCGTCGACCCCGTGGTGGCCCGCATCGTGCTCGGCGGACGCGAGGTGCTCGCCGCCGCGTACGTGCACGACCGGGAGGCCCTCGACCGCGCCCGCGCGGACGCGCTCGCGACCCTCGCGGGCTCCGACCTCCTGCTGCTGCCCACGACGACCGAGCACCCGACGATCGCCGCGGTGCAGGCCGACCCCGTCGGGATCAACCGGCGCCTCGGGACGTACACGAACTTCGTCAACCTGCTCGACCTCGCGGCCGTGGCGGTGCCCGCGGGCGAGGCCGACGGCGGGCCGTTCGGGGTCACGGTGCTGGCCCGCGCGTTCGACGACCAGCTCGCGCTCGACCTCGCGGCGCGGGTGCTCGACGCGCAGGCGGACTCAGGCCCCGGGGTGTCGGTGGCGGTCGGGTCCCCGGGTCGAGCCGGCGACGGGCTGGTCGTGGACACCGGCGTCGAGGTCGCCGTGTTCGGCGCGCACCTGCGCGGGCAGCCGCTCAACGGCCAGCTCCACGAGCTCGGCGCGCGGTTCGTCCGGGGGGTCGCGACGTCCGACGCCTACCGCCTCGCCGCCCTCGACACCGTCCCGCCGAAGCCCGGGCTCGTCCGCGCGGGTCCGGGGGAGGGCGCGTCGATCGCCGGGGAGGCGTGGCTCGTGTCGTTCGCGGGCCTCGGGCGCCTGCTCGCGACGCTGCCCGCGCCGATGCTCCTCGGGCCGGTCGAGCTCGACGACGGCACGTGGGTCGTCGGCTTCGGCTGCGCGCTCGACGCCGCGTCGGCCGGGCAGGACATCACCGAGCACGTGAGCTGGCCGGCCTACCTCGCGAGCCGGACCCCGGTCGGGAGCGCCGCGCCGACGCCGTGACGCCCGCCGCGGGTCAGCCGCGGCGCTCGCGTGCGGTGACGCGCAGGCCGGACGCGCGCAGCCGCCGGACGAGCTCCTGCGGCCCCACGGGCTCGGCGCCGAGCGCGACGAGCTCGTCGTAGCGCTCGTCGGGGATGTCGTAGTGGTCGCGGTCGAACCCGCGGCGCGGGATGCCGGCGCGCTCGGCGAACGCGTGCAGCTCCTCGAGCGACGTGTCGCTCACGAGGTGGCCCCAGAGGCGGCCGTGCTGCGGCCACATGGGCGGGTCGACGAGCACGGTCACGCCCCGAGCCTACGTCCGCGCCGCGGACGGCGTTCGTGGGTCCTTCGTCCCGCCCGCACGGTCCGCATAGGCGTGAAACCACACATCCGGACATGTCCAAGCCCAAACGGAGCCTTCGGAATGTTGACTTCAGGCTGAAACGGAACTAGACAAGCCCTTACACAGATGGATCCGGCGGAAACGGACCATCCCACAGCGCGGTGAGGGGCACTCGTGTACGCGACGGAGCGTCAGCAGGAGATCCTGGCCTGGGCACGCCGTGACGGCCGCGCGGAGGTCAAGGACCTCGCCGACGCGCTGGACGTCACGCCGGAGACGGTGCGCCGCGACCTGACCGCGCTCGAGCGCCGGGGCCTGCTGCGCCGGGTGCACGGCGGCGCGATCCCCGTCGAGCGCCTCGGCATCGAGCCCGCCGTCGCCGACCGCGAGGCCCGCATGGCCGGCCAGAAGGAGCGGATCGCCAAGGCCGCGCTCGACGAGCTGCCCGACGGCGGCTCGATCATCCTCGACGCCGGCACCACGACCATCCGCCTCGCCGAGATGCTGCCCACCGAGCGCGAGCTGACCGTCGTCACGCACAGCCTGCCCGTCGCGATGCTCCTCGCCACGCGCCCCAACATCACGCTGCACCTGCTGGGCGGGACCGTCCGCGGACGCACCCTCGCCGCCGTCGGCCCGTGGGCCGAGAGCGCCATGGCCGACGTCTACGCCGACGTCGCGTTCCTCGGCACCAACGGCATCACGACCGAGCGCGGGCTCACGACCCCGGACCTCGTCGAGGCCCGCGTCAAGCGCGCGCTCGTGGCCGCCGCGCGCCGCACCGTCGTCCTCACGGACCACACGAAGTTCGGCCGCGTCGACTTCGCCCAGGTCGCACCGCTCTCTGCGGTCGACACCCTCATCACCGACTCCCAGCTCGAGCCCGACCTCGCCGAGGAGATCGAGGCCGCCGGCCCGCGGGTGGTGCGCGCATGAGCGCCGCCACCGGTCCGGCGGCGCCCCCGGCGACCGACCCCACCCCGACGTCCCCCGACGTCACACGAAGGAGAACGATGAACGTCTTCCGCTTCTACGCCCCCGGCGACGTCCGCCTCGAGGACGCCCCGGAGCCCCAGGTCGGGCCCGGCGAGGTCAAGCTCCGTGTGCGCGCCTGCTCGATGTGCGGCACCGACGTCAAGATCTCGACCGCCGGCCACCAGCGGATCGTGCCCCCGCGCATCATGGGCCACGAGATCGCGGGCGAGGTCGTCGAGGTCGGCGAGGGCGTCGACGGCTGGGTCCCGGGCGACCGCGTCCAGGTCATCGCCGCGATCCCGTGCGGCACCTGCGACTTCTGCACCGCGGGCGCCATGACGATCTGCCCGAACCAGGTCTCGATGGGCTACGACTTCGAGGGCGGCTTCGCGCCGTACACGATCGTCCCCAAGGAGGTCCTCGCGGTCGACGGCCTCAACCGGATCCCCGAGAACGTCTCGTTCGCCGAGGCCAGCGTCGCCGAGCCGTTCGCCTGCGCGATCAACGCCCAGGAGATCGTCGACGTGCACGAGGGCGACGACGTCGTCGTCGTCGGCTCCGGCCCGATCGGCTGCCTGCACGTGCGCCTCGCCCGGGCCCGCGGCGCCAAGCGCGTCGTCCTCGTCGAGCTGAGCCGGTCGCGCCTCGACCTCGCCTCGGCCGTCGTGAACCCCGACCTGGCCGTGTGCTCGGCGGAGGAGGACCCGATCGAGGCCGTCAAGGCGTTCTTCGACGGCAAGGGCGCGACGGTCGTCATCACCGCCGCCGCGTCGGGCGCCGCACAGGAGCAGGGGCTGCTCATGCTCGCGCCGCAGGGCCGCATCAGCTTCTTCGGCGGGCTGCCCAAGGACAAGCCGACGATCACGCTCGACTCGAACCTCGTGCACTACAAGGAGCTCACGATCGTGGGCGCCAACGGCTCCAGCCCGGCGCACAACCGCCAGGCGCTCGCCTACATCGCCGACGGCAGCGTGCCCGTCGCCGACCTCATCACCCACCGCCTGCCGCTCGACCAGATCGTCGAGGGCATCGAGATCGTGCGGTCCGGCGCGGGGATCAAGGTCACGGTCGAGCCGTGACGCACGACGCCGGCCACCACCCACCGGCCGGCGGCTGACGAGGACCCGGCCCGCCACCCGGCGGGCCGGTCGCAGGGGCGAAGAACCAGGTCAACGACGATCAGCGCCACCCGGGCACCGACGCCCGGACGCGCACCACCACGATGGGAGTGTGAGCCCGTGTCCGCTACGACGGCACCGGCCGCCGGCACCGCCACCCGGGGCAAGGCCATCCAGGTCAAGCTCCAGAAGTTCGGCGCCTTCGCCAGCAGCATGATCATGCCCAACCTCCCGGCCTTCCTGGCCTGGGGCTTCATCACCAGCCTGTTCATCGCCGTGGGCTGGTGGCCCAACGAGATCCTCGGTGGCTACGGCAATGCCGACACCGGCAGCTGGCAGGGCGCGGCGACGCAGCTCGTCGAGGCCGAGGACGGCACGACGTTCCGCCAGTACCTGGGCCTCGTCGGCCCGATGATCACCTACCTGCTGCCGCTCCTCATCGCGAACGCCGGCGGGCGCGTCGTCTACGGCGAGCGCGGTGCCGTGGTCGGCTCGATCGTCGCCGTCGGCATGATCACCGGCAGCACCATCCCGATGTTCCTCGGCGCGATGATCGTCGGCCCGCTCTCGGCCTGGGTCATGAAGAAGATCGACGCCCTCTGGGAGGGCAAGATCAAGGCGGGCTTCGAGATGCTCGTCAGCATGTTCTCTGCGGGCATCGCGGCCGCGGCGATGGCCGTGCTGGCGTTCTTCGGCTTCGCGCCGATCATCACCAACGTCTCGACCTGGCTCGGGGAGCAGGTCGGCTGGCTCGCGGACCGCGGCCTCCTGCCGGTCATGAGCATCATCGTCGAGCCCGCCAAGGTGCTGTTCCTCAACAACGCGATCGGCAACGGCGCACTCGTCCCGCTCGGCGCGCAGCAGGTCGTGGAGAGCGGCAAGTCGCTGCTCTTCCTCGTCGAGGCCAACCCCGGCCCGGGCCTGGGCATCCTCTTGGCGTACACGTTCTTCGGCATCGGTGCCGCCAGGAGCAGCGCCCCCGGCGCCGCGCTCATCCAGTTCTTCGGCGGCATCCACGAGGTGTACTTCCCGTTCGTCCTCATGAAGCCGGCGCTCATCATCGCGGCCATCGCGGGCGGGGCCACCGGCGTCGCGACCAACGCGGCGTTCGGCAGCGGCCTCACGGCCCCCGCTGCACCGGGGTCGATCATCGCGGTGTTCGCCAACACCTCGCGTGACTCCTACCTCGGGGTCACGGCCTCCGTCCTCTTCTCGTTCGCCGTGACGTTCGTGATCGCGGCGGTCATCCTGCGCGCCTCGCGGGCACGTGACCTCGCGAAGGGCGACGACGCGGACCGGCTCGCGGCGGCCATCGCGCAGACCGAGGCCAACAAGGGCAAGTCGAGCTCGGCGCTCGGCGCGCTCGCCGGTTCCACCGGCGCGACGTCGGCCACCGCGGCCGACCCCGCTCGGACCGTCCACTCCATCGTGTTCGCGTGCGACGCGGGCATGGGCTCCTCGGCGATGGGCGCGAGCATCCTGCGCGACAAGCTCAAGAAGGCCGGCCGCACCGACATCACCGTGGTCAACCGCGCGGTCGCCAAGCTCGACGACTCCGCCGACCTCGTGATCACGCACCGCGAGCTCACCGACCGGGCCCGGGGTCACGCTCCGACGGCGCGGCACGTCTCGGTCGAGAACTTCCTCTCGAGCCCCGTGTACGACGACATCGTGCGCGAGCTCGCCGTCGACAGCGAGGGGGCGAAGGCATGACGGAGATCCTCGCGCCCGGGGACGTCGTCCTCGCGGCGTCCGCGGCCACCAAGACCGACGCCGTCCGGGAGGCGGGCGCGGTCCTGGTCCGGGCCGGCGCCGTCGAGCCGGCGTACGTCGACGCGATGCTCGAGCGCGAGCGGTCGATGTCCACGTACATGGGCAACTTCCTCGCCATCCCGCACGGCACCGAGGAGGCGAAGGGCGCCATCACGCGCTCGGCGCTGTGCCTCGTGCGCTACGACGAGCCGGTCGACTGGGACGGCGAACCCGTCCGCGTCGTCGTCGGCATCGCCGGGGTGGGGGACGAGCACCTGGAGATCCTGTCGAAGATCGCCCTGGTCTTCGCCGACATGGAGCAGGTGCAGCGCGTGCTCGACGCGCCGACGGCCGCCGAGCTGTACGCCGTCCTCCAGCAGGTGAACGAGGAGTGAGGACGCGGCCCTCGGTGGTGCGCACAACACCACCGAGGGCCGTCGCCCCGACCCGCCGAACGCCGACAGCAGCCAGGAGACACCGATGATCGTCACGGTCACCCCCAACCCCAGCGTCGACCGTGCGCTGGACCTCGACCAGCTCGCGGTGGGTGAGGTCAACCGGGCGCACGACACCCACGTGCACGCGGGCGGCAAGGGCATCAACGTGTCCCGGGCGCTCGTCGCCCACGGGTACCCGACCCGGGCCGTCCTGCCCGCCGGCGGTCCCGACGGTGAGCTCCTGGTCCGGCTGCTCGAGGAGCAGGGTGTCCCCGCGCACGCCGTGCCGGTGACCGGGGAGACGCGCTCGAACATCACGCTCGTCGAGCGGACGGGCGTCACGACCAAGGTCAACGCCCCCGGCCCGGCGCTCGGGCCCGACGACGTCACGGCGCTGCTCGACGCGGTCGAGGCCGAGGTCGCCGCGGGCGCGCGGCTCGTGGTCGGTGCCGGGAGCCTCCCCGCCGGGGCCGGGGCCGACTTCTTCGTGCGGCTCTCGGCGCTCGCGGGTCGGCACGGGGTGCCGTGCGCGCTCGACACCTCGGGCGAGCCGCTCGTCGCGGCGGTCGACGCCGGCGGGCTCGACGTGGTCAAGCCCAACGACGAGGAGCTCGGCGCCCTCGTCGGCCGCGACATGGTCGTCGTCGGCGACGTGGTCGACGCCGCCCGGTCCGTCGTGGACCGCGGCACGCGGCAGGTGCTCGTGAGCCTCGGGGCGCACGGGGCGCTGCTCGTCGACGCGACGTCCGTGTGGTGGGCCGGCGGCCCGCCGCTCGTGCCCGCGTCCACGGTGGGCGCCGGCGACGCGACCCTCGCGGGCTTCCTCTCCGCGGTCGACGAGGAGCCGCAGGTCCGGCTCGCGACCGCCGTCGCCTGGGGACGCGCCGCCGTCCTGCTCCCCGGCACCGCCGTGCCGACCCCGGCTGACGTGCGCCTCGACGAGGTGCGCGTCGTCGAGTCGCCCCCGCCGAACGTCGCGCTCAAGGAGCTGTGACCGACCCGCACCGGTTCGCCGCACTCGTTCGCCGCACCCGTTCGCCGCACCCGTTCGCCGCACCCGTTCGCCGCACCGTTGCGGCGTCACCCGGAAGGAACTCCCTGATGTCCCAGCGCACCGTCACCATCGGATCGAAGGTCGGCCTGCATGCCCGGCCCGCGAAGCTCTTCACGGCCGCCGCTGCCGCGACCGGCACCAAGGTGCTCATCGCCAAGAACGGCGGCACGCCCGTCGACGCGTCGAGCATCCTGCGCGTCATGACGCTCGGCGCGAAGTTCGGCGAGGAGGTCACGCTGACCGCCGAGGGCGACGGCGCCGACGCGGCGCTCGACCAGCTCGCGGCGATGCTCGCGTCCGACCTGGACGCGGTGGCGGAGTGACCACGCTGCGGGGGGCCGGCGTCGGGCGCGGCGCGGTGGTCGGCCCGGTCGCGCGCGCCCACCCCGCGCCGACGGTCGACGCGTCGGCACCGGCCGAGGAGGACCGCGCGGCCGCCACGGCGTCCGTCGTCGCGGCGTTCGCGTCCGTCGCCGACACGCTCGAGGCCCGCGCGGAGCGGTCGAGCGGAACCGTCGCGAACGTCCTCACGGCGACCGCCGCGATGGCCCGCGACACCGAGCTGACCGACCAGGTCGCTGTGCGGATCGACGCCGGGCAGTCCGCGCCGTTCGCCGTGGACCGGGCCGTCGCCGAGTTCGTCGACCTGTTCACGCAGGCCGGCGGCTACCTCGCCGAGCGCGTCACGGACCTGCTCAGCGTGCGCGACCGCGTCCTCGCGCTGCTCACCGGCCAGCCCGAGCCCGGCGTCCCGGCACTCACCGAGCCCGCGGTCGTCGTCGCCGACGACCTCTCGCCCGCCGACACCGCGGCCCTCGAGCTCGACAAGGTGCTCGCCATCGTCATCGAGCGCGGCGGCCCGACGGGTCACACCGCGATCATCGCCGGGCAGCTCGGCATCCCGTGCGTCGTGCGCGTCGTCGGCGCCTCCACGCTGACCGACGGCACCGTCGTCGCGGTCGACGCGGCGGCCGGCACGATCGTCGTCGACCCCGACGACGACGTCCGCGCCCGCGTCGAGGTGCGCCGGCGCGGCCTGGCGACGCTCGCCGAGACCACCGACGCGGGCAGCACGTCCGACGGGCACGGCGTCGCGCTGCTCGCCAACATCGGCACCGCCGAGGACGCCGAGCGGCTCACCGGAGCGGCCGTCGAGGGCGTCGGCCTGTTCCGCACCGAGGTCCTCTACCTCGGTCGGACCACCGCGCCTACCGAGGACGAGCAGGCCGAGCAGTACGCCCGCGCGCTCACCGGCCTCGAGGGCCGCAAGGTCGTCATCCGCACGCTCGACGCCGGCGCCGACAAGCCGCTCGCGTTCGTCACCCGCGACGGCGAGGAGAACCCGGCGCTCGGCGTCCGCGGCTTCCGGCTCGTCCGGGCCGACGAGGGCCTGCTGCGCACCCAGCTGCGGGCCATCGCCCGTGCGGCCGAGGCCACCGGCGGCGAGCCGTGGGTCATGGCGCCCATGGTCGCGACCGTCGAGGAGGCCGCGCAGTTCGCGGCCCTCGCCCGGGACGCGGGCGTGCGCACCGTCGGCGTCATGGTCGAGGTCCCGTCCGCCGCGCTGCGGGCCGCCGACCTGCTCGCGGAGGTCGACTTCATCTCGATCGGCACCAACGACCTCGCGCAGTACACGATGGCGACCGACCGCCTGCTCGGTGAGCTCGTCGACCTCCTCGACCCGTGGCAGCCCGCCGTGCTCGACCTCGTGGCGACCGCCGCCGCAGCCGGCACCGCCGCCGGCAAGCCCGTGGGCGTCTGCGGGGAGTCGGCGGCCGACCCCCTCATGGCGCTCGTCCTCACCGGCATGGGCGTCACGAGCCTGTCGATGTCGCCCGCCGCCGTGCCCGGCGTCCGGTTCGCCCTCAGCCGGCACTCGCTCGACGCCTGCCGGGGGCTCGCCAAGGTGGCACGGGCCGCGCGCACGGCCGCCGACGCGCGCGCCGCATGCCTCGCGGAGGTCGACGCGGAGGTGCGAGAGATCCTGGCGCTCTGACGCCGGCAGGCCTGGGGCACGACGTGTGACCGGGCGCGCGCGACGCAGGACGGGCGACGCAGCACGCACGACGCACGACGCTCGACCAACGACGCGGTCGCCGGACTCAACCCGGGGGCCGCGTCGTTT